>CAVPRV010000018.1:0-176725 GCA_963707885.1 uncultured Alphaproteobacteria bacterium | reverse complement strand
TTCTCCCTCCCCCGTCCTGCCGTGCAGGGAACCCGCGCCGACCGCGACATGCACGGCGCCGCCTGGGCGGTGCTGCTGGAAGAGCTTCAGATCGACTGAGCTTCCACTTGGGTCAAATATCCCGGGGGTCCGGGGGCAGCGCCCCCGGGGGTCAGGCGGCCTTGAAGATGCTCTGACGGTGATCGGCAAGGTAGATCCGCAGCCAGGGCGTGAACCGTTCCGGCGTTGCGGCGACCTCGTCCAGAAGTGCGGGCAGCGCGATCCAGCGCACCTCCATGACTTCGGCCGGGTTCGGCACGACCGCAGGCCGGTCCGGCGCGCGGGCGGTGAAGATGTCGACCACCTCGTGTTCGGTCATACCGCCGCCGACATCGGCGCGGTATTCGACCTGATCGGCGAAGCCGGGGTCAGCCCCTCGATCCCCAGTTCCTCGCGCAGGCGGCGGAGGGCGCAGGCCTCGGGCGGCTCGTCCCAATGCGGATGGGTGCAGCAGGTATTCGCCCAAAGGCCGGGCGTATGGTACTTTCCCAACGCCCGGCGCTGGATCAGCACCGTGTCGCCGTCCAGCACAAAGACCGAGACCGCCTTGTGGCGGAGGCCTTCGAGATGCGCGGCGAGCTTGTCGAAGGGCGCGAGACGCCCTTCGA
The DNA here is from genome assembly GCA_963707885.1 of uncultured Alphaproteobacteria bacterium. Classification (GTDB taxonomy): domain Bacteria; phylum Pseudomonadota; class Alphaproteobacteria; order Rhodobacterales; family Rhodobacteraceae; genus Albidovulum. The sequence goes on along the minus strand of CAVPRV010000018.1, from coordinate 176,078 downwards.
TCCAGACCGGAATGAGGTCCGTAGGGCGCCGTCACGACACCTGCTGCGCCGGCTTCTGCGCCGCCGCGCGGCGGGCGAGTTCCTGGCGGTAAAGCGCGAGGAAATCGACCGTGTCGATGTTGAGGGGCGGGAAGCCGCCGTCGCGCGTCACGTCCGAGACGATGCGCCGCACGAACGGGAACACCATGCGCGGGCATTCGATCAGCAGGAACGGGTGCAGCTGGTCCTCGGGGACGCCCTCGACATGGAAGATCGCCGCCGTAATCGAGTTCCAGCAGGAAAAGCGGCGCCTTGTCGGCGCTGTTGTTCGACGTGACCTTGAACTTGGTGATCACCTCGTACTGGTGATCGACGGAGCGCTTGCGGGCATCAAGGCTGACCTGAACCTGGATGTCCGGCTGCACATCGGCGTTCGAAATGCCCTTCTGCGCGACGATGTTTTCGAACGACAGGTCGCGGACGAACTGCCCCAGCACCTGCATCTTCACCTGCGGCGCCTGTTCGGGCGCGGCCCCGTTGCCGTTCTCGGCCATGTCGGTACTCTCCCAAGGAGACCCAAGTTGGCGAGCGGTGTAGCACCTTGCGGCGGGCGCCTCAATGCCGCGTCCAGCCGGATGGGCCGCGCGCGGCGGGGTTTCGTCCGGGTCGACCTCGTGGAACTCGCCGTCGATGACGTCGGGCCGATGCGGCTCCCGGCGCGGGGGGGCGGCCGCCGACGGTAAAGCGCTCGACCCGTGACGCGCGTGGCCAGATAGCGCAGCACCGCGGCCGGACCGGCGGGATCAGCAGCAGGATGCCCATCGTATCGGTGAAGAAGCCCGGCGTCAGCAGCAGCGCGCCCGCAAGCAGGATCATCGCGCCATGCGCCATCGGCTCGGTCGGATCGCGAAGCTCGTTCAGCGAGCTCCGCGCAGCTCGGCCAGCGCCGGCGCCCTGCATCCGCACCAGCCAGCTTCCGACGATCGCCGTGAGAAGCACGATCGCCAGCGTCGGCCACAGCCCGATCAGGCCGCCCACCTTGATGAACAGGCCGATTTCGATCAGGGGAACCGCGATGAACGCGATCAGAAGCCACATGGCATCTCCTTTCCGGGTCGTGGAGTGGACTTGATCCCACCCGTGACTTACATAAGTGGAGAGTTCGGAAGATACCAACCCTGCCGCAATCCGTTCGCGACAAAAGAGGCCCAACCACATGTCCAATGCCGTCATCCAGCTGCTGGTCCTTGCCGGGATCGCGATTTTCCTGATCCTGCGGCTGAAAAGCGTGCTGGGAACCCGTGAGGGCTTCGAAAAGCCGCCCGTTCCGCACGCCGTTGCCCGATGCCCGCAAGGGCAAGTTCGAGGTGATCGAGGGCGGGCCGGACCGCGACATCACCGATCACGTCGCCGAAGGCAGCGATGCCGCGCAAGGCGCTGGCCGCGATGAAGCAGGCCGAGCCGAGCTTTTCCGGTCTCGGAATTCCTCGCGGCGCGCGCGGTGCCTACGAAATGATCCTGATGGCCTTCGAGAAGGGCGATCTCGCGAAGGTGAAGCCCTTCCTGTCCGACGAGGTCTACGACACCTTCGCAGAGGTGGTGGCTGCCGCGCGCCGCACGGGGCCTGACGGTCAAGGCCGAATTCATGGGCATGCGCGAGCTGGGCTTGCAGGATGCCGAGTTCGATCCGGTGAGCCGCGGAAGGCGAAGTGACGGTGCGGTTCGCAGGCGAACTGATCTCGGTTGCGCGCAATGCCGAGGGCGAGGTGGTCGAGGGCGATCCGAAGGAGGTCCGCCGCCAGCGCGACGTCTGGACCTTTGCCCGCAAGATGGGCGTCGAACGACCCGAACTGGCAGCTCGTCGCCACCGGCGAGTGATGCAGGCGGCGCGGCGGCTGGCATTTTCCCGGCTGGCCGGCTGGGCCGAGGATGATCACGCCGCCGCTCTGGTCGCCTATGCCGTCACCGTCGATCTGCTCGGCCGGACTGGCCGCGCCCGGAGGGCGGCGACGCCCGCGCCTTCTTCGAGCGCCACTTTCTGCCCGGTCCTGACCGGCACGCCACCTGCGCTTCTGACCGGCTATTACGAGCCGGAAGTCGCGGGCGCCGAGGCGCCGGGCGGCGCGCTTCCGCCATCCGCTCTACGCCCCGCCTGACGACCTGCCGTTCGACCGCCCCTGGCACAACCGCGCCGAGATCGAGGCGGGAAACCTTCTGGCCGGGCGCGAACTGGTCTGGCTCGACAGCCCGGTCGAGGCGTTCTTCGCGCAGGTTCAGGGCTCGGTCCGGGTGCGGCTGCCGGACGGCCGGGTCAGGCGGTTCGGATTTGCCGGCCGGAACGGGCACGACTACCGCTCCATCGGTGCCGAATTGATGCGGCGCGGCGAGATCGCAGAGGCCGAGATGACGGCGGACGTGATCCGCGACTGGTGCGCGCGCCATCCCGAGAGGGTGCCGGAGCTTTTGCGTCACAATCCGTCCTTCGTCTTCTTCCGGGCGCTCGACCTGCCCGAGGGTTCCGGACCGCTCGGCTGCATGGATCGGCCGGTGACGCGAGGGGCGGACGATTGCGGTCGATCCCGAGCACATTCCGCTCGGTGCCCCGGTCTGGGTCGAGGCGCGGGCGGCGGACCGGCTGATGATCGCGCAGGACAAGGGCAGCGCGATCAAGGGCGCGCAGCGCGGTGACATCTTCTGTGGCTCCGGTTCGAATGCCGGGGAACGCGGCCGGACGGATGCGGATTTCGGGCAGGTTGGTGACGTTCTTGCCTCATGCCCTGGCCGACGGGTGCGCCCCGTGAGCCGGCGTAAGCGGGGGCTGACGCCCGAAGAGCGTGACCTTTGGGGCGCGCGTCGCGGCCTCGCCCGGCCGATCCGGCCGGGGCAGTCGCCAACCGCCGACTTCGGTCACAAGCCGAAGCAGAAACCGGTTCACCCCAAGCCGCTGCCATCCGATTTCCACATCGGCCAGATGGCCCGGCCGATGACGGCGGCGCATGACCTTGTCCCGACGCAGGAGGAGCGGCTCGCGACGCAGCCGGTGCGGATCGACCGGCGTACGCATCAGCAGCTGACGCGCGGCAAGCTCCGCCCCGAGGCGCGGATCGACCTGCACGGCATGACGCTGGCCGAGGCGCATCCCGAACTGATCCGCTTCGTCCTGGACGCCCACGGTGCCGGCAAGCGGCTGGTTCTCGTCATCACCGGCAAGGGCAAGCGCGGCGAAGATCACGGGCCGATCCCGCAGCGCGTCGGCGTGCTGCGCCATCAGGTGCCGCAATGGCTGACCCAGCCGCCGCTCGGCGCGCTGGTGCTTCAGGTCGCGCCGGCGCATCTGAAGCATGGCGGCGGCGGGGCCTTCTACGTCTATCTGCGCCGGGCGCGTTAGGGCTGATACTCCGGAGATCGCGGTGACCGGCGACAGCACGATCTGCGTCGCGCTCTGCACCGTCAGGACCGCGCCGGGCAGAAGCCCGGTCCGGCCCGTCTGGCTGGCCGCAAGCGCCGCGTCGACATCCGCGATACCGCCGAGGATGGCCAGAAGAGCCGGCGAGTTGCCGGCGTTGAAATGGCCCACGCCGGTGGAAAACGCCGTCGTGTCGAGCAGCGTGACCTTGAGGTCGGCGATCTCTGCGACGTCGGTGACGTTGCCCAGCCGGTCGCGCTGGCCCGACAGCCGGGCCGACAGCGCCAGCGCGCGGTCCTTCTTCGAGGTAAAGATCAGGAACGGCTGGGGCAAGGTGCCGATGCGCATCGCCTCGGCCCGGAACACATCGACATCGATATCCGGCGAGATCAGGACGACGCCGGCGATCCGCCGCTGCACGCCCGTTTTGCGCGAGATGGCGAGCTGTCGCAGCGTCTCCATTGTCAGTGCCGACCCCATCGAATGGGCGACGATCAGCACCCGCTCTGCCCCCGCCGCCACAACCTGATCGAGAAGCGATTCGAGCCCGTCGCGGGCGAAAAGCGCGCTGTCGCGGTCATAGGCATAGCCGAGCGGATGGCCGAGCGAGGGCCAGGAATAGTGCACCAGCACCCCGCCGAGATCGAGGTCATAGCCAAGCTGCGCCAGGCGGTAGGCGCCTTCGGCGAAGGTGTTGTTGAAGCCGTGGACGAACACGACAGCCTCGCGCGTGCCGCGCCGTTTTTGCGCCAGTGCCCGGGCAAGATCGGCGCGGAAACTCGGGGGCGCTCGGAGTAGAGCTCTTCTCGCGTCGTGAGGAACTCGGTCTGCGGATCGGGTGCACGTCGGGGCGGCGTCCAGCGGATCTCGCCTGGGTTCGCGTTCGGGCGGAATCGCGATGTCGAGCCGGGCGTAACGGGTGAACTGGTTGCGCGTCTTGCTGAAGGCGTTGCCGGTTTCGGGATCGACCCCGCGCGTGGTGCCGACGAACACCGTCTCCACCGCGTTCGCCCGGGCTGCCTCGGGCGCGATGACGATCTCGCCGCGCGGTTCGCAGGCGGCGAGGCCAAGGACGATCAGTAGATGTCGCAAGGGTCCGGCCCATTTTCCCGCCCGCTGTCCGCTTCCGCGCCCTGAATACCGCAACCGGTACGAGCGCGCCAGCGGCTCAGAGCACGTAGCGGCTGAGATCGGCGGAGCGCGACAGGTCGCCGAGGTTCTTCTCGACGAAGGCGGCATCGACCGTCACCTTGTCGCCGGCGCGGTCCGGCGCGGTGAAGGACAGCTCCTCGAACACCCGCTCCATCACGGTGTAGAGCCGTCGCGCGCCGATATTCTCGATGCTGCGATTCACCTCGGCGGCGATGTGGGCAAGCGCGGCGATACCGTCTTCGGTGAAGCGTGACGGTCACCTCCTCGGTGGCCATCAGGGCGGTATATTGCCGGGTCAGCGCATTGTCGGTCTCGGTCAGGATGCGCACGAAATCCTCTTCGGTCAGCGCGCGCAGCTCCACCCGGATCGGCAGCCGGCCCTGCAGTTCGGGCAGCAGGTCCGAGGGTTTGGCGATGTGGAACGCGCCCGAGGCGATGAACAGGATATGATCGGTCTTCACCGCCCCGTATTTCGTGCTGAACGGTCGTGCCCTCGATCAGCGGCAGAAGATCGCGCTGCACGCCCTCGCGGCTGACATCGGCGCCGCGCGTCTCGGCCCGGGCGCAGACCTTGTCGATCTCGTCGATAAAGACGATGCCGTTTTCCTGAACCGCCTCAAGCGCGGCGACCTTCACCGCCTCGTCATCCAGAAGCTTGTCGGCCTCTTCCGAGATCAGCACCTCGTAGCTGTCGGCGACGGTCATCTTCTTGCGGATCTTCCGCCCGCCGAAGGCTTTGCCGAAGATGTCGCCGAGGTTCATCGCGCCCATGCCGCCGGGCTGGCCGGGGATATCGAGCATCGGCATCGGGTTCGACGTGTCGGCGACCTCCAGCTCGATCACGGTGTCGTCGAGCTCGCCCTTCTTCGAGCTTCTTGCGGAACATCTCGCGCGTCTGTTCGCGGGCATCGGTGCCGGCGATCGCCTCGATCACCCGCTCCTCGGCGGCCTGATGGGCGCGGGCCTTCACGTCCTCGCGCATCCGCTCGCGGGTCTCGATCATCGCGGCGTCGGCCAGATCGCGGATGATCTGTTCGACATCGCGGCCGACATAGCCGACCTCGGTGAATTTGGTCGCCTCGACCTTGATGAAGGGCGCCTTGGCCAGCTTGGCCAGCCGCCGCGAGATCTCGGTCTTGCCGACGCCGGTCGGGCCGATCATCAGGATGTTCTTCGGATAGACCTCGTCGCGCAGGTCGTCGGCAAGCTGCTTGCGCCGCCAGCGGTTGCGCAGGGCCACGGCGACGGCGCGCTTGGCGTCCTTCTGGCCGATGATGAAGCGGTCGAGCTCCGAGACGATTTCGCGCGGGGTCAGATTGGTCATGGGGTCTCCGAATAAGGCGGAAGCCGGTTCTTGCCGGGAAAGTCGGGAAGCGCCCGCATCAGGGCGGCGCGCAGCTGGACCCACCAGGTGCCGAGAACGGTGAAGAAGGTGCCAAGGATGATCATGATCGTCGCCCAGTCGTGCAGACTCGCCTCGCCGTCACCGGCGACCGCCCAGTAGATCAGCGCCGCGATATAGGCGACGCCCGCCGTCAGCATGGAGCGCCGGTCGATGATCAAGCGCAATCAGCGCGAAGACGAAAAGCGCTGCCGCGGTCGGCAGCACGTTCTGCGCACCGCCACCCGCGTAGAGATGTCCGGCAATGGTGTTGACGAGCGCCGCGCCGGCCAGAAGGTGGAGCCAGAAGGCGGTCGCCGAATGCCGCCCGACCCGGTGCGGATCACGCAGGTCGAAGGACATGGCGCCGACGAAGGCGGCGATGCCGAAGGTCAGCGAGGCGAGCGTCAGGTTGGCGCGAGGCACGAAGGCCCGTGCCCAGCCGTCGATGGACGACAGGTCGCTGCCGGGATTGTAGCGGACGAAGAGCGCGTAGGTCGCAAGAAGCGCGAAGATGCCGAGGACGAACATCGAGAATGGCAGCCGGAAGCGCCGGAACCAGAGCGCCGTGGCGCCGACGGTAAGGGCCGCGGCGGCGAAGGCGACGCCCTTGAGCCCCATCGACGATTGCCCGAGAAACGTGAGCGCCGAGACGTAGATACCGCTCGAAAAGGCACTGACCAGCACCATCGACGGCAGGTTCATCCGCCGCTTCAGCGTGAAGTACCCGGCCATCCACCAGGCGATCAGCGAGAGGATTGCCGGGATCGCGATCAGGATCGTTACGCCGCCGATGATCGTGAGCAAGAGCGCGATGCCGCCGAGGAGGATGGAAAGGCCGAGCGCGATGAAGATCTCGGCGAAGCCGCGAAAGAACTCGAAGGGTTCGTCCTCGGCCGGCAAGGCCGCGCGCTTGCCCGAACGGTCATGCGCCAGCGCGGTGATGCCCGCCGCCTGCGCCTCGGTCACGAGGCCGGCGGCGACGGCGGCGCGCAGGTCGGCCGGGCCGAAGATCGCGGGTTCGTCAGCCACGGATGGTTTCCACGGTCAGGTTGCCGTTGGTGTAGACGCAGATATCGGCGGCGATGGCCATCGCCTTGCGGGCGATCTCCTCGGCTGACAGGTCGGTCTCCATCAGCCCGCGCGCGGCAGCGAGCGCGAAATTCCCGCCCGAGCCGATGGCGGCCACGTCATGCTCCGGCTCCAGCACGTCGCCGGCGCCGGTGACGACGAGAAGCGTCGTCCCGTCGGTCACGATCAGCATCGCTTCGAGCTTCTGCAGGTACTTGTCCGTGCGCCAGTCCTTGGCCAGTTCCACGCAGGCGCGCATCAATTGACCGGGCGCTGCTTCGAGCTTTGTTCTCCAGCCGCTCCAGCAGGGTGAAGGCATCCGCCGTCGATCCGGCGAAGCCGCAGACCACGTCGCGCCCGCCGGGGGAAAGCCTGCGCACCTTGCGCGCGGTGCCCTTGATCACGGTCTGGCCGAGGCTCACCTGCCCGTCGCCCGCCACCACGACCTCGCCGCCGCGCCGCACGCCAATGATCGTCGTGCCGTGCCAGCCGGGGAATTGTTCGTCCGCCATTCATCGCTCCTTGTTCGTCTTTCCATATGGAATGCTGAGCTACTCTTCACAAGGCGAGACTTGTTCGGGATGCGTGCTCCAGTCTAGGAATGACCGCATGGAAAAGGGTGATAGGTCGCTTTGGATTTGCCTCGATCCCGAGGAATACGCGCGGGCGATCGCGGGTGAGAACAACTTCCTGAACCTCGTCGTCCAGACGCTCGAAGGGCGCGATTTTGGCTGCGAATTCCGCCGGAACAGTGTCGAAACGCTCGCGTCCGCGAGGCGCCGGATGGTCTGGACGCTTCGGCTTCTCCAACCCCCTCTCGACGAGCGCGGCTTCACCTACCGAAAGGTCTACTTCTTCCCCTTCTGGCGGATCGACCGGTCGGAGAAGAGATGGGAATCGACCGTCGCCCGCGCTTCCTTCGCGGCGGCGGAAATCGACCACGCCGCCGCGCGCCGGTTCGCCGCGAACGCCCGGGAAAGACTTTTCAAGGGCCGGGCGGAGGCGTCCCGCCGGGATGGTTTCATCTATGCGCCGCTACAGGGAAAGCTCCTCGACCACCGCAGCTTCCAGGCGGCGTCACCTCTTGCAATGCTCGCCGCCGTCATCAGGCGCCTTCCCGGGCGTCGGATCGTCGCGACACTGCATCCCAAGGAATTCTACTCGCGCGAAGAACGCGCCGCGCTAGACGAGATGGTCGCGGCTCACCCCGACCTGACAATTGGGACAGCACCGAGCGAAGAGCTTTTGCAAGGCTGCGACATGGTCGTGACCGAAAATTCCTCGGTCGCATTCGCCGGGTACTTCTTCCGCAAACCCGCAGTGCTGTTTGCACAGGCGGATTTTCACCACATCGCCGCTTCAGTCCCGCATCTGGGGGAAGCGGAGGCGTTTCGCCGTGTTCAAGGCGATTTACCCGATTTCGACGGCTATCTGTGGTGGTTCCTGCAGCAGATGGCGGTCAATGCCTGGCAGGATTCGGCGCCCGACCGCATCGCCAAGGCATTCGCCGAAGGCGGAATGCCATTTTAGTTTGCGGTGTCGGGCGCCGAAGCGATCCTGACGGCTCAGATCGCCGATTCGATCCAGCTTTGCAGCGCGGCTTTCGGCGCCGCGCCGACCTTGTTGGAGATGATCTGGCCGCCCTTGAACATGAAGAGCGAGGGGATGCCGCGGACGCCCATCTGCGCCGGCGAATCGGGATTCTCGTCGACGTTCACCTTCACGATCTTGACCTTGCCGGCATATTGCGCCGAAAGCTCCTCCAGCGCCGGGCCGATCTGCTTGCAGGGGCCGCACCATTCCGCCCAAAAATCGACGACGACGGGGATGTCGGACTGCCGGACTTCGGCGTCAAAGGTGGCGTCGGTGACGGCGACGGTGGCCATGTCGGTTCTCCAGGTTCGGGATGCGTTGGCAAGAACGTATGAATGGCCGAGGGTGCCGTCAAGGGATGGTGGTGCGCAACAGGGCATTCCTCACGATGTCGCGAGGCAGCGGCATCAGCGCGCCGCTTTTCGTCCAGAGGATCGCGGTCTCGACCCGGCGGCGGGGATAGATCCGCTCCAACATCGCCGCATAAGCGCCCATCTGTCTGAGAATGCCGTCGGGGACCACTTCGGGACTCGCGGGAATGACCGCGTTGGACTTGTAGTCGACGGCGAGAACGCGGTCGGGTTCAACCAGAAGCCGGTCGATCGTCCCGTGCACGATGCGCCCTCCGAGTTCGTCGAGCGGCGCGGTCAGTTCCACCTCGCTGAGCCCGCCCGGAGCCAGAAGTTCCGCCATGCCGGGTGATCCGAGCACCTGCCGTGCCTCATCCAGAAGCGCCTCTGTCTCGGCCGGTGTCGCAATCTCGTCGCCGGTCGCCAGAAGCGCAGCCGCGATGGCCGGCCAGTCGGCGCCGGGCCAGAGCGGCAGGTGTTCGAGAAGAAGATGCAGCCAGGTCCCGCGCCGCTTCGCGGTGTCTTCGTCGAGCCCCTCTTCGCCCGGCAGAGCCTTGGTCCCGCCAAGCCCGGAGGGCGACAATGGCACTTCTGGAGTCGCTTGTGCCGCGGCATCCGTGCCGGCCCAAGCGGGAAGGACTGCCGATGCGTCGGTCGCAGCCGGGCGGTGCAGTTGATCCGCCGGCCACGCGCCGCATTCGTGCCGCCGCCCGCGACCGCCCTCGATCGCGAGATCGACCGCGCCTGCCTTTTCGACGGCCTCGGCGGCGAGCGAATACCAGCTCTCCGCCCCCTCCCCCACATCGCCCGCGCCGCAGACGATCAGCCACACCTCGGCCCGCGTCATCGCGACATAGAGAAGCCGCATGCGTTCCTCGCGCTGCCGCTCCTGCAACTCGGTGCGGACCGCCGCGATCGGGGCGGGGCTTTCGTCGGCCTTGGTCTTCCAGACCGGATGGCCGTCGAGAAGGAAGATCTCGTCACGCGGGTCGTCGCGCCGCTTGGCCGTATCGGGCAGGATGACGATTGGGGCCTCCAGCCCTTTCGCGCCGTGAACGGTCATCACCCGGATGGATTTCGAGGCGGAATCGAGCCTTCTCTTGATCTCGACATCGTCGGTTTCCATCCAGACGAGGAAGCCGGTGAGGCTCGGCACGTCCGACCGCTCGAAGACCAGCGCCTGGTTGAGGAGCGCGTCGATTCCGTCCTCCGCCTCGGGCCCGAGACGCGCGATCAGCCGGTCGCGGCCGCGATGCCGGGTGAGCATCCGCTCAATAAGATCGTAGGGCCGGAGGAAGTCGGCCTGGTCGCGAAGGTCGTTCAGCACCGCCAGTGTCTCGGGATGCGCCTCCGCCCGATCGCGCAGGGCCGCCCAGAGAAAGGCGTCGCCCCGCCCTTCCGCGAGATCGTAAAGCGCACCCTCCGACCAGCCGAGAAGCGGCGAACGCAAAGCGGCGGCGAGCGACAGGTCGTCCTCGGGCGTGGCGAGGAACCGCAGGAGCGCACCGAGGTCCTTGACCGCGAGTTCCCCACCGATCTTCAACCGGTCGGCGCCGGCAATGTCGAGCCCGGCAGATTTGCACGCGCGAATGATTTCGAAGAAGAGGTCGGAGCGGCGCTGGACGAGGATGAGGAAGTCGCCCTCGTCGACCGGCTTCGGCCCCTGCTTCGTCTGGATGCAGACACCTGCGTCGATCATTCGCCGGATCTCGGCCGCGATCCGGCGGGCGAGGACGATGGTCTCATGCTCCTCGGGCAGGATATCGGTTGGGTCGTACCAGTTCTCCGGCTCGGGCTTTTCGGCCTTCGGGATCGCGGGCCAGACGTCCACCCGCCCCGGCAAGTCGGCATGGTAGGCGAGGTGCTTCGGATCGCCGCCGAGGCCGCGGTTGACCCGCTCGTCAAAGGTCAGGTCGACAACCCTCAGGATGGCGTCGGAGGAGCGGAAGGAGTGTTCCAGTTCCAGCCGCTGGAATCCGATGCCGACAGCGGCGAATTTCGTCGCGAAATGGCTTTGAATCCGGTCGAAAGCGGCCAGATCGGCGCCCTGAAAGGAATAGATCGACTGCTTCTTGTCGCCGACGACGAAGACCGTCCGCAGGGCGCCCCGGGCACTCTCGCCCGAGGTGAAGTCGTCGGCCAGCCTCTCGACCACCTGCCATTGGCCCGGACTGGTGTCCTGCGCTTCGTCGACGAGGATGTGATCGATCCCACCGTCGAGCCGGAAGAGCACCCATGCCGCAACGCCGGGATCGGAAAGGAGCCGCGCGGAGCGGGAGATGAGATCGTCGAAATCGAGCCAGCCGTGCTCGGCCTTGCGCGCTTCGTAACGCGGCAGGAAAGCACCGGCGAAGCGGTGCAGCGCCAGGGTCTTCTCAGCGGCGGCGAGCGCCAGCCGCCGGTTCCGGCCGTCAGCGACTCGCTGCATCAGCGCGTCGATCCCCGGCATGAGCCCGGCCGCCGGACCCTCACGCAGCCCCTTGGTCGGGAAATCGCCGATCTTTGGCGCAAACGCTCCGGCCTTCGCCTTGGCGCCGTAGAGCAGGACATCTTCGAGCGCCGCCAGCGTCCCGGTCGTGAGCGGCCCGGCCACGGCCACGTCGAGTTTTCCACCGGCGCCCGCATCCCGTGACCCGCTTGCCAGAAGCATCGGGATCAGGTTCCGCAGCGCATCCATATCGCCAGGCTGAATCGTGTCGCCGATGAGCGCGTCGGTGTCAAATCCGGCCGGCAAACCGAAGAGCCCGAGTGCCTCTGCCTTGTCTAATGGAACGGAAAAAGCGTCACTGTTCCGGCACAAAATGCCCAGAAGACCAGACAGGTCGTCGCCGGAGAAGATGCCGGCGATGGCATCGACTGCCGCCACGTCAGCGCCTGCGGCAAGCTCTTCGACGATCTCGTCGCGCATGAGTTTCGCCGCCCGGTCGTCCATCTCGGTGAAATCCGGCGAGATGCCGGCTTCGAGCGGAAATCGACGCAGGAGCCCGGCGCAGAACGAATGAATCGTCTGGATCTTCAACCCGCCCGGCGTTTCGATCGCGCGGGCGAAAAGTCGGCGAGCACGGACGAGCGTATCGGCGTCGATGCCACCGTCGACGCCCAGCTCCCTCAATGCGTCGCGGAGCTTCGGCTCCGTCAGCATTGCCCACTCGCCGAGGCGCAGGAACAGCCGATTCTGCATCTCGCTCGCCGCTGCCTTGGTATAAGTCAGGCAGAGGACGCGCTGCGGCTCCGTCCCGCCGAGGAGGAGCCGCGCCACACGGTCGATCAAAACGCGCGTCTTGCCCGACCCGGCATTCGCCGAGAGCCAGGTGGACTGGGCGGGATCCGCCGCCTGGACCTGCCGTTCGCTCGCCGCAGACCGGGTCATCCGACATCCTCCGGCTCGGGCGGGTCGCCCATCTGCCACTCGCCGAAGCGGGCAAGGTGGTCGTAGTCACCATCCATCCGTGCGGAGAAGACCGCACGGCGCGAGGTATAGCCGGTTGCGCGGTGGTGGTAGGAGGCAATGAGGCGGACGAGCCCGTCCCAGGTCTGGGAAAGGACCGCGCCCTCGATCTTGATCGCTCTCTCTTCACCAGCGCCGCCGATCCGGAGATAGGTCGCGCCTTCGACCTCCCGCCTGCCAAGCGCCGGAAAGCCCCCCCGCTCGGCCATCGCGGCTTCCAGAAGAAGCTGCTTGTCGAAAGCCTCCTCCTGCTTCTCGGATGGCGGTTTCCCGGTCTTGTAGTCGTAGATGTGAACTCGGCCGTCTTCCAGAAGGTCGATCCTGTCGGGCCGGGCAGTCAGCGTAAAACTGGCGGTTTCCAGTGGAACAGAGCCTTTTTCCTCGAGGATAACCGGCCGGCCGACCCGGGTGCGCTCAGCCTCGGCGGCCGCGAAACCATCGGCGATGCGGCCGAGCCGGGACAGCCAGACGCGCTGGGCTGCGGGCCAGGGGATCTCCTTGCCCAGCGTCACCTCGGCGAGCGTCAGCAGGCGGCGGACCGCCTCCTTCTCGGTTTCTCCCTCGGGACGGTCGAGGACGAAGCGTTCCATGATCTTGTGCAGGACCGTGCCGCGCTTGCGGGCGTCGGGCTCGGCCCGCAGGGGATCAAGGGGGTAAAGCCCGAGGATCGTGCGCGCGTAGATTGCGTAGGGGTCGCGGATGAGGGTGCGGATACCCGTGACCGGCAGTTCGCGCGGCCTCTTCCCAACCGGCGGGCGCGGGGCGGGCCGCCGCGCTGCCGCGATGCGCTTCGGAGTCTCCAGGGTCTGGGCGAGGCGCAGCCATTCCGCCCCGCGTTCCCGCATCGCCCGCAAAGCCTCCGCCCCGCCCTGATCGGGCAGGCCCTGAAGTAGGTTCGTCAGCCGGGCGAGCCAGCGGGAGGCGACGGTCTCCGCCTCCTCGTCCCGGACGGCGCGCGACAGCACGACTTCGGCCGCCCCTGCCGCCTGCTGGAAGTCGTGCGCGGAAAGACCGATCTGACGTTCGGGCAGCAGTAACCCAACCTTCAGTCGCATCTGCCGCGAGAGCCAGGGATCGGGCGCGGGACTGGCGGGCCAGATTCCCTCGTTCAACCCGGCAAGAATCGTGAGGTCGGCTCCTCCCGCCCGCGCTTCCAGTGTGCCCTGGATCGCGATCAGCGGATGCGAAGCGGCGGCCTGCCGGACGCTGCCCTGCGACAGGAGCGCAGTCACGAGGTCGCTGTAATCGGACGGACGGAAGGCGCCGCCGTTTGGGGCCTCGGCCACAAGCTCCGCCATCGTGCGGTAGGCAAGCCGACCCGCCTCCTCCCGCCAGAGCTCGCTGACCTCGACGGTGCCTGCGGGTCCGGCGGCGAGGGTGCCTGCCACGGTGAGATGCGTGTCTACGAAGGCGGAAAGCGACCGATCTCCGGGCTCGGCGCTGCTGGCGAGACTCCGTGCGATCCAGTCCGCCCAAACGGTTCTCTCCGCACCTCCTGCCTTCTCTGCCCATCTGTGCAGATCGTCCTCCGTCGGGAATGGCGGCCCGAAGCGGCGAATCGACAGTTCCAGATCGCGGGTGAAGCGCAGGTGGTTGCCCCGATCGCCGGCGCCAGTCGCGGTCAGGGGATGCTTCAGCACGGTCAGAAGCGCCTCGGCCGTCAGCGGGCGGCCGATCAGCGCCGCGACATGGCGGAGGAACCGCCCCGGTGCGGATTGAACGAGCGGCAGGCCGGCGCTGTCATCGGGTACGATCCCCCAGCGGTCGAGCGCGGCGGTGACCCGGCGGGTGAGCATCCGGTCGGGCGTGATCAGTGCGGCGCGCTGCCCGTCCTCGGCCGCCTTGCGGAGCCTGACGGCGATTGCCAGCGCCTCGGCCCGCGGCGAGGGCGCTTCGATCAGGGTCAGGCCGGCGGTCGCGGGACCGAGCGGGCCGAGTTCGACCCCATCCGCCATCCACTGGTCCGTGACCGGCGCCGGGCGAAGCGCGAGCGACAGGATTCGATTCCGCCCGGGCGCCGGTGCGACGACATCTGACCACGGGCCAACCGCTCCGGGGGTCATCCCGAGCGCCCGGCAGAGGTGCAGGAACCGATATTGCGGGTGATCTTCAGACGGAATCTGGCCGGAACAGAGACTGTCCCAGGCGCGATCCGGCATGTCGAAGTCGAAACCCGGAAGCACGATCGCGCCTTGCGGAAGACGGGCGACGGCCTGCATCAGCACTTGCGTCGCCCCGCGTGAACCGGTGGAGCCTGCGACGATGACCGGATCCGCCGGCGGCGAGGCTTGCCATGCGGCGGTCAACGCCTCTATCACCCGGCGCTGGCGGGCCTCGGGGTCAGGCGCGCTGTCAGCGTCGAAATAGCGGGCGATGATGCGGATGAAATCGAGGCTGCGTTCCCAATGTGCGGCGTGGTTCTCCGCGAGGTCGGCCGCCTCCAGCCTCGCCGGGTCCACGCCTTCGCCCTGCATCTCGTCCATCAGCCGGGCGAGGCTGTCGGCAAGATCGAAGATGGCCGAGCGGGCCGCGAAATCGCGGTCAAGGCGGACTCGTTCGGCTACCAGCCGGGCGAGGTCCAGACGCCGCCGCAACGGGGGAACGGCCGGTGGAAGATCCGGCAGAGGATCGCGGCCAAGATCGGTGATCAGGCGCAGTCGAGGCAGGAAGCGGGCGCCCCGGCCGTCGAACGTGGCCCGCACCGCGCGCTGCATCCGCGCGGTGTTGAGGAAAAGCGTCACCCGCGCCATCGCCTCGGGCGGCGCGTCTGCCATCCGTGAGATCAATCCGCCGACGAGTGCCTGGGGAAAGTCGGCGCCCGGCGGCAGGCCGAAGAGGCGGGGTGTGGGCGAGGGGTCAAACACCGGCTGCCTCGCGCAAGAGCGCCTCGGCGAGTGGGATCGCCTCGGGCCGGCCGACATCGCACCAGCCGCCGTCATGGACGAGGCCGAAGAGCCGTCCGTCCGCCAGCATCCGGTCCCAGAGGACGTTGAGCGAAAACACCCGCTCCGGGATTGCGGCGAGGCCGGTCGTCGTGACGATCTGGGCGCCGGTATAGACGAAGCCCCGCCCCCGCCTCAGGCGGCCGTCGGCGTCGCGGTCGAAATCGCCGGGGCCGGCATGGCCGGTCGCGCCTTCCGCCGGGACGAGAAGCATCAGACCGTCCATCCGCGCCGGATCCCAGGCGTCGCGAAGCTCGGCCAGGGGGTTGGCGCCAGTCCAGACCGCGTCGGTGTTGAGCGTGAAGGCCGGGCCGTCGCCGAGAAGCGGCAGCGCCTTCCGCAATCCACCGCCGGTTTCAAGGATCGTCTCTGTTTCAGCCGAAAAGCGGACGCTGCTCCGCTGGGAGAGGTGGGCCGAGATCTGGTCGGGGAGGTAATGTAGATTGGCGACGACCGTTCCGATCCCCGCCCCGTCAACCTGCGCCAGCGCGTGATCGACAAGAGCCCGGCCGCCGACCTCGATCAGGGGTTTCGGCCGTTCCGCGGTCAGCGCGCCCATCCTTGTGCCGAGGCCGGCAGTGAAGAGCATCAGAGCGTCGGGTGTCGTCCGCATTGGTCCTTGATCCTTTGAACCCGCTCCGCGGTGGGTGCCGGCAGGCCTTCATGCACCGCGCGGGCAAGATCGCCAAGAGCGGGATGGGTGAGGTTGCGGTCGAGATACCGCCAGACCCGCGGCAGGTAGTCGAGATAGTGGGCCTTGCCGTCGCGCAGCGTGAGCCGCGCGAAGATTCCGACGATCCGCAGCGCGCGCTGGGCGCCAAGAAGTGCATAGAACGCACTGAAGGCTGCCGGGTCGAGCGCACTGGCCGCGACATGGCGCGCGATCATCGCGGCTTCGGTGGCCTCCGACACGTCCCGGCGCGCATCCTGCAGGAGCGAGACGAGATCATAGGCCGGATGGGTCGCGACCGCATCCTGGAAGTCAAGAAGCCCGAGACGGGCATGACCGGACCGTTTGGGCAGCCAGATCAGGTTCTCGGCATGAAAGTCGCGGAGCGATGTGACGATCCTGCCGTCGCCGAGGCGGTCGTAAGTCACCCGGATCAGGTCCGGCACCGCGTCGGCGGCCGGGTTTCCGGCCTCGCCAATGCCGGGCAGATACCAGCGCGGCATCAGCGCGACGAGGTCAGCGAGGCCGGCCGCGTCGAGCGGGGCGATGAAATCCGGGGCAGGGTGGCGGTGCAGGTCGCCGAGAAAATCGGTCGCGGCGGCGTATAGGTCTGCTTCGCGCGATGGATCGGCGGCGAGGAGACGCGCGAAAAGCGCGTCGCCGAGATCCTCGAGGAGGAGAAAGCCCTTCGCGTGGTCTTCATAGAGAATCTCGGGCGCTGAATAGCCGTGGTCCGACAGCCAGCGCGCCATTCGGGCGAAGTGTGCGGTGCTTTCCCCGAGACCGGGTGGCGCATCCATCAACACGGCCTTCCGCCCGTTCAGGGCAAGCCGTTCATAGCGCCGCGCCGAAGCGTCGCCGGCAAGCGGTGCGCGCACGGCCGCGCCCCAGCCCGCTTCGGTGAGGAAGCGCGCCGCAAGGGTGCTCCGGTCATTCATGCCGACGCCATTCGCCGGCCGCGAGGCCGTCGAGGACCGGCCGCCAGCGCGGATCGCGCGCCGAGATCCGGGCGCTGCGCGCCATCGGCTCTGCACCGGGCGTCAAGTGCATGCGGAGCGCGGTTTCCGGTGCCAAGTCTCCCAGCCTGTCGGGCCATTCGACAAGGCAGATCGCCTGCTCGAACGCTTCGTCGAGGCCGAGTTCGGCGGCGTCTTCGGCCGTCGTCAGCCGGTAGAGATCGGTGTGCCAGATCTCCACCCCTTCAAGCTCGTAGACCTGTACGAGCGTGTAGGTCGGCGACGGAACATCCTCCATCCGGCCGAGCTGCGCGAGCCGGGCCTGGATCAGGCTGCGGCAGAAATGCGATTTGCCGGCGCCGATGGGCCCGTCGAGGAGGATCGCGTCGCCGGCCGCGAGTCGCGGCGCGAGCCACCGCGCAAGGTCGGCGGTGGCCTCCGGTGTCGGCAGGTCGAGCCGGATCGAAAGGGCGGGTGGCGTCGCGTCGTTCATGGCGCGATTCTGACGGCCCTCGGCCCCGCCCGCAAGGCGATAGCGCGTCGCCGGTTAGACCCGGACGGTTTCGCCGGTGGGGGCGGTGTCGTGGCGGTGACGGCGGGTGCGGCGCACAACAGGACGGTCGGGTGCGATCCGTTCGAATCCCACGAGCGTGGTCCCTCCGGACAGTGGCACGATCCGGCACGAAAGCGCGCCCCCCGCCGCGAGCGGCACTTCGGCCGTCCACTCCGCCCGTTCGTCCATCGTGGTCACGAAGTCGCGAATATCGCCAAGCGTCGGGTTCGGTCGCGTCAGTTCCTGCCAATGGCGGAGCGAATCCATGATCGTCATGGTGCCGAGCGTCAGCCTGGGCTCGACGCCCCAGAGATCTTCGTAGGCAGTGTTCGACAGGATCAGTTCCCCCGCCGGAGAGAAGACCGCGATCGCCTCGTCGAGTGTATCGACCACCGACTGGCCGAGTTCGATCTCGGAACGGAAGCGACGGGTCAGCGCGATCTCGGCGGTGATATCCTCGATCAGGAAGGCAACCGCGCCGTCTGGATGGGGTCGGCCGGTGACGTGGTAGGTCTGGCCGGACGGCAGCGTCCAGGTATCCTCGTACAGCCCGCTCGCCGCCGCCTTTTCGAGGTCGAGCATCTGCTGGCGCCAGCTCGTGTAGTCCTTCGGCTCCGGAATCACCTGCACTTCGCGCAGCCGGTCGAGAAAGGCGAAAAGCGTCGGCCGCGCGGACAGGAACTCAGCCCCGGCGGAGGTCAAGTCGACCAGCGCAGGATTGAAAAGCGCGAGCTGCCGCTGGCGGTCGAAGATCGCGAGACCAATGGGCAGGTGGGCGAAGGTCTTGGTCAGGGTCTGGATGAATTCGCGCAGCGCGGTCTCCGCCTTGACGGCGGTGTCGGCTGGCAGGGCGAAGTGGAGCCTGCCCCCGGTTGCCGGGAAGGAATTGCATTCGAACCAGTGCCCTACCCCGCCATCCGCCGAGGCGAGCTTCTTGCGGCGCGACCCACCGGTCGGGTTCGCGCTGCATTCGGGAAAAAGCGCCGGAACCGGCCAGGTCATTTCCCCTTCCTCTCCGCCGCCCTGTTCGGCGACGCAATCGAGATAGGCATGGTTGGCCCAGCCGACCGCGCCGTCGCCGTCAGTCCGCCAGACCGGGAACGGTGCAGTCGCGAGGGTTTCGCGCAAGGAGGAAAGCTCCGCCTCCTGCGCCCGATGGCTGAGCCCGTCGACGAGCACGCCCTGCCCCTCGACCGACAGATCGGTGACCGTCAGCCGCGCCAGCTGGCCGAGCCATTCGGCCCGAACGCGGAAGCCGTCGTTATCCTGGCCGCGCATTTCCACCTCGCCGCGTTCCGCGAGCCCGCCCATCTCGGACTCGAAGCCGCGCAGGCGCTGGGACAGGTAACCCGCGAGCCGGGCCCATTCGGAACCGGGGCCGGGAATGGCACCGAGAAGCGCGCGCCCGGAACTTGTCGCATCGACAAGCTCGCGGTCGTCGAAGAGAAAGATCGCCTGTTCGAGCGGCGCGGCGAGCTGCGACAACCCCGGCTTCTTCCCCTTGCGTTGCGGCACGGCCGACAACAACAGCAGAGCGACCAGCGCGGCGGCAATCGACGTCGAGACGACGACGGCCGCAAGCATCAGCGGTGTAATCATGTCAAATCCGTTCTTCCCGTAGAGGTCTTTGCCTCTTATCCACAGGTTTCACCTATTGGGTTAACGGGGCGTTAATTGTGCAACCTTTTGGCGAATTGATGGCAAATCTTATGAATCGATTTGCCGGTTCTCGCCGAGCCCTTCGGTCGTGGCCGTCTCGATCTTCGACCGCGGCCAGATGACCTCGACCACCGCGCCGGAACGCTCTGGTCGCTCCTCCTCGGTCAGGAACGGGTCGGAGCCGTTGGTGAAGTGCATCTGGGCGCCAGTGCGTTCGAGAAGCGTCTTGGCGATGAAGAGACCGAGGCCCATCCCGTCGTATTCGGCGGCGCTTCGCCAATCGTCGCCGCGACGGCGCGGCAGGAAAGGGTCGCCGATCCGGCCGATCAGGTGTGGCGGAAAGCCCTCTCCGTCGTCGGCAATACGGATCGTCAGCGCCCGGTCGCTCCATGCCGCGTCGATCCAGACGCGGGAGCGGGCGAAGTCGACAGCATTCTGGATCAGGTTCCGCAACCCGTGGATGATCTCGGGCTGGCGCAGGATCTCGGGCTGGCGGCCGGCGCCGGGCGCGTCGCCGAGATCGAAGTGCAGTTCCTTTCCGCGGTCGAGATGCGGTTCGGCCGCCTCGCGGATCACGGCGGAGACCGGGGCGGAGCGCAAGTGCAGGTCCTGCTTTCCTGCGCGGCCCATCGACCGCAGGATGTCGCGGCAGCGGTCGGCCTGCTCGCGAATCAGCTCGGCATCGGCCCGCAAGGTCCGGCTGGTCCGCAAGGTCGCGGGCGAGTTCCGCGCTGGTCAGCTTGATCGTGGCCAGCGGCGTGCCAAGCTCATGCGCGGCAGCAGCGACGACACCGCCGAGATCGGTCAGCTTCTGCTCGCGCGCCAGCGCCATCTGTGTCGCCAGAAGCGCCTCACCCATGACATGGATTTCGACGCGACCCGGCGCGCATAGAGCCCGAGAAACACCACGCCGATGACAATGGCGAGCCAGAAGCCGAACTCGAAGATCGCCGGCACGGAGATCAGGACGCCGTCCAGAGTCCGGAGCGGCACGTGGAGGAAGGCGACCAGCGTCACGAGCATGATCGTGACCAGCCCAACGAAGACCGTGGCGCGGGTCCGAAGCGCGGTCGCGGCGATGGTCGCGGGCGCCAGGATCAGAAGCGCGAAGGGGTTGTTGAGCCCGCCGGTCAGGAAGAGCAGCACCGACAACTGCAGCGTGTCGAAAAGCAGCGTCAGCTTCGCGCCGGACTCGCTCAGCCGCGTATTCTCGGGAAAGGCGAAGGCCGCAATCACATTCGCGACAACGGCGGCGCCGACGACGAGAAGGCAGAGGACGATATCGATGTCGATGTCGTAGTACTTCCACGCCACGAGGATCGCCGTGACCTGGCCGAAGATCGCCATCCAGCGCAGGACGATCAGCGTGCGCAGACGAACCCAGTCGCTACGCCCGATCCGCGCGGCGAAGGCGCCGTTCGGGAACAAGGGCTGGGAAACTGGGGCCGGCTGGCTCATTACGGGTCCTGTTGTCGCATTCCGGCGCTTCCGAATTGATAGTCGGCGCACGATGGGCGATCAATGGCGGCACAACGAATAGGGGGCCATAAATGGCTGTTTCAACGAAGAGCTATGCCGTTGCGGCGGTTTCGGTCGCGGCGATCTTCATGATCGCAATCTACCAATACACCCGCAATGGCGGTGAAGACCGCTTCGCACCCTGCCGGAGCAGCGCTGTCTCGGGCGGCGCGGGTGCGATCGGCGGACCCTTCACCCTGACCGACGAGGACGGGCGCCAAGTGACCGAAAAGGACGTCTTGGCGGGGCCGAGCCTCGTCTATTTCGGATATACGTTCTGTCCCGATATCTGCCCGACGGACACGGCCCGCAATGCCGAGGCCATAGATGCGCTGGAAGAGAAGGGATATGACGTCACGCCGGTCTTCATTTCCGTCGACCCTGGCCGCGACACGCCCGAAGTCCTCAAGGAATGGACCGAATACATCCATCCGAAAATGGTCGGCCTGACGGGAACGACGGAACAAATCGCATCGGTCGCGAAGGCGTATCGGACCTATTACAAGGTGCCCGAAAACCCGACCGACGAATATTACATCGTCGATCACATGACCCAGACCTATCTGATGCTTCCCGATTTCGGCTTTGTCGAGTTCTTTTCCCGCGAGGACACGCCAGAGGACATGGCAAATCGCACAGCCTGCTTCATCGACGCCGCGGCGAAGTGAAATTGACCGCCGGGGCCTGACGCCCTAGAACCGATGGACGCTCGGGAACAGGGGATGAGAATGGCAGAAGACGAGTTCGCCGAAATGGGCCCGGACAGGACGCTGCTTCTGGTCGACGACGACGCACCCTTCATCAATCGACTTGCGCGCGCATTGGAAAAGCGTGGCTTCGACCCTCAGACCGCGGAAAGCGTCGCCGCGGGGCGGGCCGCCGCGCAGTCGCGTCCCCCGGCCTATGCGGTCGTCGACCTGCGCCTCGGCGACGGTAATGGCCTCGACGTCGTGGAGGTGCTCCGCGAGCGTCGCCCGGATTGCCGGGTCGTCGTCCTGACCGGATACGGTGCAATCGCGACGGCCGTCGCTGCGGTCAAGATCGGCGCGGTGGATTACCTTTCGAAGCCCGCCGATGCCGACGACATCACCAATGCGCTTCTGTCACGCGGCGATCTGCTACCGCCGCCGCCGGAAAATCCGATGTCAGCAGACCGGGTGCGCTGGGAACATATCCAGCGGGTTTACGAATTGTGCGACCGTAATATCTCCGAAACCGCGCGCCGTCTCAGCATGCACCGCCGAACACTTCAGCGAATTCTGGCCAAACGCAGCCCCAAATAGACCAGAAATCATTAAAACACGAATAAATAAGAGTTCAGTCCTCTTGCCATTCCCGATTCGACGTCATTAATTGACGAGTGACAGTAAACAAAGAGGATATACAGAGTGAAAATGGATCTCGATTCACTGACGCTGAAAGAGCTTAAAAGCCTTCAATCGCAGGTAGCAAAAAAGATCGAGGGGTTTGAAGAGCGCAAGAAGCGCGAAGCGTTGACCGCTCTGGAAGAACAGGCGAAGACGCTGGGTTATTCCCTGACCGAGCTCGTCGGCGCCGGCGCGCCGCGGAAAAGAAAACCCGCGAAACCGAAATACGCCAATCCGGCGAACAAGTCGGAAACCTGGACCGGCCGGGGCCGCAAGCCGCGCTGGGCCGAAGCCGCGCTCAAGGCCGGCAAGACGTTGGACGACCTCGCAATCTAGATTGCGCTCCTCAGCCACCGGAGGAACGTCCGGGCCGAACCGCGAGGCGGCCCGGGCGGCGTCACGATGTAATAGCCGAGATTGTCCTGATCGGTGCCGAAGCCGCACCACCGCCCCTGCCGAACAGAAGTGCAAGCGCCGCGGCAGGCGCTGGATCAGGGGTCTGCACCTCTAGGATGCCGCCGAGAGAAGCGCCGCATGCCGGGCGACGAAGTCTGCGCGCACATCGACCGGCGCGCGCAGCCGGATCGTCAGTCCGCGCACCATCGCTTCTTCCGGGACGCCGAAGAAGCGGTCCGCCTCCGCCCGGCTGAAACCGGCGATCTGCACCGCCTCGAGCCAGGCGGATACGCGGTCGGCGCGCTTGATCTCCTTCTTGATCGGCGCCGGCAACTGGCCCGGTAGACCGAAGCGGAGATGAATCGCCGCCGTCAGACGTTCGTCGAGCGCGCCGTAGCCGGGTCCGACGGCCGCCTTCACCGGGCTGATCATGTCGCCGATCACATATTCCGGCGCGTCGTGAAGCAGGGCCGCCAGGCGCCAGCGGGCCGGAATGCCGGGATTGGCGCGGGTGAAGATCTCTTCCACCAGAAGCGAATGCTCGGCCACGGAGAACGGAAAATCACCGACCGTCTGCCCATTCCAGCGGGCAACAAAGGCAAGCCCGTGGGCGATGTCCTCGATCTCGATATCCACCGGCGTCGGGTCGAGAAGATCGAGCCGGCGGCCCGAAAGCATCCGTTGCCAGGCGCGTTTCTGTTTCTGTGCCATCGTGGCGCGGATCCCTGACTGAAGCCCGGCCCGTCCGGGGTCGTTGACGCGACCAGCCGTCGGGCGTCCGGTCGAAAACCTCTTACCCGAAACCGGGCCGCGTTGAAAATGCGGCTTCGACGCGATCCGTACCTGCCCGCCAGGGCGATGCAACGGCGCGACGCCCGGCGGAAAAAGCGCAGTCCGCGCCATATTGTCTGGCCGGGGACCGGGTTAGGATCCATCCTCCCGCAGAGGTAGGGACGCCAGCGCGAAGACATGCAGCCCGGGGAAAGCCGTCAGATCGAAATTCTCCGTGTCCTGTGCATCACGGCGATGATGTGGGTCCACGTCAATCCGGGACTGTCCACGCCGACCATTGTGTCCGCGGGCGAATATCATCTGGTCGGCACGGTCTTCGGCAACACGCTCGGCCGGATCAGTGTCTCGCTTCTGAGTTTCATCAGTGGCTACCTGATCTGGGGGAGCCTGCGCCACGATAGCCTCGGGCGCCTTGCGCTCCGCCGGTTCCGCTCGGTGATTGTCCCGATGCTGGTCTGGAGCGCGATCTTCCTCGTGCTCGCCTTTGCGAAGGAATGGGTGACTGGCGAAGGCGCGAATGCG
Source organism: uncultured Alphaproteobacteria bacterium (assembly GCA_963707885.1). Taxonomy (GTDB): domain Bacteria; phylum Pseudomonadota; class Alphaproteobacteria; order Rhodobacterales; family Rhodobacteraceae; genus Albidovulum. The sequence continues at coordinate 152,323 of CAVPRV010000018.1, read as the reverse complement.
GTGGCGGATGTGGAACTGCGGTTCTGGCCGCTGATCGACGCCTGGAGCGGGTTGGCCGGGCCGACGGCGAACCAGTCGCTCTTCTTCCTCCGCGATCTTTTCATCGCCACGCTGATCCTGCGCGCCGCCGTTCCGCTGATCGAGCGCGCGCCTGCCGTCGCGGCGCTTGCGATCCTCGTTCTCGCCTCAAGCGACGCGTTGGCGCCGGTGATCTATCGGTCGAACATCCTGCAGTTCCTGTTCTTCGGCGCGATCGCCGCACGGCTCGGATACACAATCGCGCAGCTATCTCGGCCACTCGTCGCTCTATCGCTCGGTTACCTGATGACGGTGGTGGGCTTCGCGGCCATCACTGACCCTGGCATACCCGAGCTTCAGTTCCTTCACTTGCCGCTCCTCTTGCGCCGCGCCGGGATCGGCTTCCTCCTGCTGGCCTATTCCTCGGCTTTCCTTGCGCTCTTTCCCCGGACCACGCTCGCGGGGCTCGGGCGGCATGCCTTCCTTGCCTATCTGATGCATGTCCCGGCGATGGGCATCCTCTGGGTAGCCTGGCGAGAGCTTGTCGGCGACGAAGATCAGCGGAGCTACCTAGTCTTCTACCTCGGCGCGCCGGTCGCGATCTTCGCGCTCGCGAGTTGGCTCGGCCAGGCTCTCGACCATACACCGGCCGCGCTCCAGTTGCTGCTACGCGGTAAGGTTGGTTCCTCGGTCCGACACAATCCGCCGGATTGATTGCCGCTGGGCAACGGCAATGCTATCTGACCGCTAACCTTAATTTCGCGGGAGTGCGGCACATGCCGAAGGATTACATCGTCAAGGATATCAAACTCGCCGGCTATGGGCGCAAGGAACTCGACATCGCCGAAACCGAAATGCCGGGCCTGATGGCGCTCCGCGAGGAGTTCGGCGCGGCCAAGCCGCTCAAAGGCGCGCGGATCGCCGGCAGCTTGCACATGACGATCCAGACCGCCGTGCTGATCGAGACGCTGACGGCGCTCGGCGCCGAAGTGCGCTGGGCCTCGTGCAACATCTTCTCGACCCAGGACCACGCGGCGGCGGCGATCGCGGAAAGCGGTGTGCCGGTTTTCGCGATCAAGGGCGAAACGCTGGAGGATTACTGGGCCTATACCGACAAGATCTTCCAGTTCGAGGAAGGCACCTGCAACATGATCCTCGATGATGGCGGGGATGCGACGCTCTACATCCTCTACGGCGCACGGGTCGAGGCGGGCGAAACCGGCCTGATCGAGGTTCCGACCTCGGACGAGGAGATTTGCCTCTTCAACCAGATCAGGAAGCGCCTGAAGGCCAGCCCCGGCTGGTTCACCAGGCAGCGCGACGCGATCAAGGGCGTTTCGGAGGAAACCACGACCGGCGTTCACCGGCTCTATGATCTGCACAAGAAGGGCCTCCTGCCCTTCCCGGCGATCAACGTGAACGACAGCGTCACCAAGTCGAAATTCGACAACAAGTATGGCTGCAAGGAATCGCTCGTGGACGGCATCCGCCGTGCCACCGACACGATGATGGCCGGCAAGGTCGCCGTCGTCTGCGGTTATGGCGATGTCGGCAAGGGCTCGGCCGCGTCCCTGCGTGGTGCCGGCGCCCGCGTGAAGGTGACCGAGATCGACCCGATCTGCGCGCTTCAGGCGGCGATGGACGGGTTCGAAGTCGTCGTGCTGGAGGATGTCGTCGGCAGCGCCGATATCTTCATCACCACCACCGGCAACAAGGACGTGATCCGGATCGAGCATATGCGCGCGATGAAGGACATGGCGATCGTCGGCAATATCGGCCATTTCGACAACGAGATTCAGGTCGCGAGCGCTGAAGAACCACAAATGGACCAACATCAAGGACCAGGTGGACATGATCGAGATGCCCTCGGGCAATCGCATCATCCTTCTGTCCGAAGGCCGCCTTGCTGAACCTTGGCAACGCCACGGGGCACCCGTCCTTCGTGATGTCGGCCTCGTTCACCAACCAGGTTCTGGCGCAGATCGAGCTCTGGACCAAGGGCAAGGACTACAAGCCCGGCGTCTACATCCTGCCGAAAGCATCTCGACGAAAAGGTCGCGCGGCTGCATCTGGCGAAGATCGGCGTGAAGCTGACCGAGCTGCGCCAGGATCAGGCCGACTATATCGGTGTGGCCGTTGCGGGCCCGTTCAAGTCCGACCACTACCGCTACTGACGCGCGGACGCGGCCGCTTCGGCGACCCGTCGCCGATCTGCCGCGGGCACGCGTCCGGATTTTGCGTCGAATTTCCCGGAATTCCCCTCGAAATCGGAACGAAAAGGAGTTTTCCTTTGCCCGGCGCGGGCGGTTCGACGTTAACCGTTCGCCCGGATCGGGCAGAGGGACACCGCCCGTTTCTGGTAACAAGACAGGGATAGTTGGAGATACCCATGGGTAAACGTGACGAACTGATCGCGAAATACGCCGACGATCTGAAGAACAAATGCGGGATGACGCCGGACATGGCGCTGCTGACCAAGGTCACGATCGGCTGCGGCCCGTCGATCTACGACGCCGATGCATCGACCGTCGCCGGCGGTCAGGCCTGCGAGCTTGAGACGGTGAAGAACAACTTCCTGGTCAAGAAGCTCGGCCTGAAGGACGGCCCGCAGCTGATGGCCGCGATCAATTCGGTGATCGAGACCTACGGCAAGTCCGAGCGCAACAAGTACCGCGCCGTCGTCTACTACATGCTGGTCAAGCATTTCGGCAAGGAAGCCGTCTACGGCTGAGCCTCGCTTCGCTGGCCGGGCCGCCCGCTTCATGCGGGTGGCCCGCCAAGTCTGGTGAACAAAGCCTTATCTTAACTAATTGATTTTGAATGGCATTGTCGAAAGACGGCGGTTGCGCGAATCCGGCGCCGCGTCTAGGTTGATCTCAACAGGCCAGGATGGCCGAGACCTATCAGTTTCACGCGTGGTGCGAAGGGAGCACGTGGGGTGGCGAAGGGTCCCGGTCGGGGTGTCCGGGACCTCCTTTTCTTTTAGAACAAGAGTCAGAATCGTGCCGATGATCGTCGATCCGATCACCGCGTAGCCGCCGTCGATCTAGGTCAGCGCCTTCGGTCGGTCGGCATAGGCGTAGTTGATCACGATCCATGGCAGGGCGATGAACGGCGCCGAGCCCGAAGCCCGAGCACGAGGCCTTTAGCCACGGTGTCGATGCCTGCCATCCCAAACATGTGCCGCATCATGCCAGCGACAACCAGCATCGCGATCCGCCGAAAGGATGAAGGGCGTCACGCTCTTGTTCGCCGGCTTGCCGTTCGCGTCGCAGGCGACGCCCGACGCCGTGATCCACTGCTTGGACAGCGACATGTACCAGACGGCACCGAACGCATAGGCCGCAACCGCGGCAACGATCACGTTGATGAGTTCCATTGGTCCCTCGCGCGTTGTTGGACGGTCGCATCCTGCCCCCAAACGCGCGGTCGGTCTACAGCCCGCCGAGTTCGCAGACCACCTTCCATTCGGCTTCGGTCACCGGCTGGACCGAGAGCCGCGTGTTCTTGACCAGCGCCATGTCGGCCAGCCGCGGCTCGGCCTTGGCCTGTTCCAGCGTCACCGGACGGGGCAGCGGGCTTCACCGCCTTGATGTCCACGCAATCCCAGCGCGGATCGTCGGTCGTGCTGTCGGGGTGGCTCGCGGCGCAGACCTCGACGATGCCGACGACTTCCTTGCCGACGTTCGAGTGGTAGAAGAACCCCAGATCGCCGAGCTTCATCGCCCGCATGTTGTTGCGCGCCTGATAGTTGCGCACGCCGTTCCATTCCTCGCCGGCCGCGCCCTTGGCGACCTGCTGGTCCCAGCCCCAGGCGTCCGGTTCGGACTTGAACAGCCAGTACGCCATCAGCCAATCACCTTCTTCCATTCCATCACGCTGACGCTATCGAAACAGCCCGCCGCCTTGTAGGGGTCGCCGGCTGCCCATGCCTGCGCCGCCGCGAGGCTCTCGGCGTCGAGCACGATGAGCGAGCCGCACATCTGCGCCGTCCTCGATCAACGGTCCGGCCATCGTCACGATACCGGTCTTCTCGATATAGGCCAGGTGGGCGGCGCGGGCGTCGAGCCGGGTTTGCAGATGGCCGGGCTTGTCGCGGCAGATGACGGCAAACAGCATGAGTCACTCCTTCTTGAGCGGGCGGGCGAGAAGAGCGGTGATCGCCTCCTCGACAGTGATCTTGCGGTCGACGAGGGCCGCGACCATCGTCGCGATCGGCATGTCGATCCGGTGCTTTTCGGCAAGATCAGAGACGGCTTTCGCCGTCGCGCAGCCTTCGACGGTGACGCTCGGATCGAAAGCGTCCCCGGCACCGAGCGCGTGGCCGAAGCGGAAGTTGCGCGATTGCAGCGAGGTGCAGGTGAGGACCAGATCGCCAAGGCCCGAGAGCCCCGCCAGCGTCTCGGCCCGCGCGCCGAACGTCTGCGCCAGCCGGTTCATCTCGGCGAAGCCGCGCGTCATCAGTGCCGCCCGCGCGCTGTCGCCGAGCCCGCGCCGATGACGACGCCGGCGGCGATGGCGATGACGTTCTTGAGCGCGCCGCCCAGTTCGGCGCCGACCGTGTCGGTCGTGCGGTAAAGCCGGAGCGTCGGGGTGGAGAGCGCGTCCTGCAAGCGCCTTGCCCTCCGCGTCGTCGGCGCAGGCGAGGGTCAGGGCGGTCGGCAGGCCGCGCGCGATGTCGGCGGCGAAGCTCGGGCCGGTCAGCACGGCGGCGGCCGAATGCGGGCAGGTTGCCGCGATGATCGCCGTGGGGCCGCGCCCGGTGGCAAGGTCGATCCCCTTCGCGCAGGCGACCAGCGCCTTGCCGTCGAGCGCGCCGCGATGGGCGACAAGAAACCCCGCCATCTGCTGCATCGGCATCGCCAGAAGCAGATGTCGGCGCCGCGCCAAGATCGCCGATTTCGGCCGAAACAGACGACGGATTCCGGCAGATCCACGCCGGGCAGCCGGCGCGCGTTTGCGGCCTCTCGCCGCATCGCCGCCGCATGCGTCCGGATCGCGCGCCCAGAGCCCCACCTCGGCGCCCGTTGCGGGCCAGCGTCACGGCCAGCGCGGTGCCGAAGGCGCCCGCGCCCAGAATCGCGATCCTCATGCCTTGGCCCCCTTCTTGCCCGATCCGAGCAGCGCCGGCTGGCTGTGTCGAGCGGCCAGCGTGGGCGGGCGGCAGAGGTCGATGACCGTCGAACAGGCCCAGCCGGAAGCGTTCGATCCCGGCCCAGGCGATCATCGCGGCATTGTCGGTGCAAAGCGCGAGCGGCGGCGCGACGAAGCGCAGCGCCGACTTCGCGGCAAACAGTCTCCAGCCCGGCGCGAATCGCGGCATTCGCGGCGACGCCGCCGGCGACGGCGAAGGACGGGTTCGGCAGGTGCCTGGCTCAGATATTCCGTCGATCGCGCGGCGGGACTTTTCGGCCAGAACGTCGGCGACGGCGGCCTGGAACCCGGCGCAGAGATCGGCGCGGTCCTGCGGCCGTCAGCCCGCCCTTCTCGGCGACCACCTGGTCGCGGGCGCGCAGCAGCGCCGTCTTCAGGCCGGAAAACGACATGTCGCATCCGGGCCGGTCGAGCAGCGGGCGCGGAAAGCCGAACCGCGTCGGATCGCCCGTTGCGCGGCCTCGGCCTCGACCGCGGGGCCGCCGGGCTGCGGCAGGCCGAGAAGCTTGGCGGTCTTGTCGAAGGCCTCGCCGGGCGCGTCGTCGATCGTGCCGCCGAGGCGGGTGAAGCGGTCGGGCGCCTGCGACGATCAGGAACTGGCAATGCCCGCCGGACACCAGCAGCATCAGGTAGGGAAAGCGCGAGCCCATCGGTCAGCCGCGGCGTCAGCGCGTGGCCGGCAAGATGGTTGACGCCGATCAGCGGCAAGCCGGTGCCGGCAGCAAGGCCCTTGGCGCACATCACGCCGGCCAGCACCCCGCCGATCAGCCCCGGCCCGGCGGTCACCGCGATCGCGTCGAGATCGCCGAGCCCGAGCCCGGCCTGCGTCCAGCGCCTCTTCGACGCAATGGTCGAGCTTCTCGGCATGGGCGCGTGCGGCGATCTCGGGCACGACGCCGCCGAAGGCCGCGTGCAAGCTCGGTCTGGCCGGCGACGACGGAGGACAGGATCTCGGCCTCGATCCGCCCGACAAGCGGACGACGGCCGCGGCGGTATCGTCGCAGCTGCTCTCCAGACCAAGAATGGTGATCGTCTCGCTCATGTCCCGGCCGATTGCGCAAGGGTTCCCCGGCAGGTAACACCGGGGGCGACGCCAGACAATCCCGAGGGCCCCGTGGACTCCGACCCGTCCGACCCTGCTCCTGACCCGGCCCGAGGCGCAATCGCGGCGCTTCGCCGCCGCGTTCCGTGCGCGGTTCGGGGCGGACTGGCCGATCGTGATCTCTCCCCTGACGGCAATCGTCGAACTTTCTCCGGACCTGCCGGCCGGCGACTGGCCCGACGTGATCTTCACCTCCGAGAACGCAGTCCGGGCGTTCGAGCGTCTGAGCGCCGGGCGGACCGCGACCGCCTGGTGCGTCGGTGTCCGCACTGCTGCTGCTGCTGCTGCGGCGGGTTTCCGCACCCGCACAGGCCCCGGCGACGTCTCCGGCCTCTTCGGGGCAATCGTCGCCGACGGCACCGTCGCCCGCCTCCTCTACCCGCGCCCGGTCCATGCCGCCGGCAACCTCGAAAAAAGGCTCAATTCGGCGGGAATAGAGACAAAATCTATCCTTACCTACGACCAGAAGTCCCGCCCGCCGACGCCCGAGGCACTGGGACTGATGGCGGGCGCTGCACCAGTCCTCCTGCCGCTCTTCTCGCCCCGTTCCGCCGCGCTTGCGGCCGGCGCTTTCGCGACGGACAGGGCCCCGCTTTGGGTGGCTGCGATCAGCGACGCGACAGCCACGGCCGCGGCGGCGCTCGTCGCTCGAAGATGCGTCGTCGCGGTGCGGCCCAACGCCGAAGCGATGCTCGACGCGATCGGCGAGCTTATTGACGCAGCAAAGATGGGTTGAGGCACGGGGCGGCGGGGCCTAGATTGAACGAAAGCGCGGCGTCCGGACAGGGTCCGGTGCTGACCCAGGGGAGAATGCCGGTGGCAAGAGCGAAGAAAGACAAGACGGACGAGGGCGAGAAGCCCGGGGCGGCCGAGCCCGCCGAAATCCTCCGCGCCCACCGAAGCCCAGCCAGTCGAAGCCGAATCCCCAACAGCCGAGGAAAGCCAGGCAGACACACGTTCCGACAGCGAAGGGACGGTCGTCCTGACCGAACCGGCCGCAGCCGAAACCGGGTCGCCGGACACGGTTTCGCCGGATCCGGCGCCGGAACATAACGGGGGGGGCCGCAAGGGTGGTTTCGTCCCGACGGTCCTCGGCGGTGCGGTCGCGGCCGGACTGGGGTTCGGCGCGGCCACATATGTCCTTCCCCGGTTCTGGACGCCGGAGCAGCCGACCGCCGAAATCGCGACGCTGCGTGACGAACTGGCCGCGCAATCGGCGCGAATCTCCAGCGTGGATGACGATCTTGGCAAACTCGAGTCCGATACGACGGCGAAGGACTTGGCCGCCGAGCTTCCGACGCTGGCTGAAACCCTGACCGGCGAGATCGAGGCGCTGCGCACGGCGCTGGCCGCACTCGACGGTCGTTTGCAGGAGGAGGCCGGGCGCTCAGACGCGCTCGACGCGCGCCTGGCCGAGATCGAGAAGCGCCCTGTCGAGGGGGGAGCCGCCTCGGCGACCGCGCTGGAAGCGTTCGGGCGCGAGATGGCCAACCTCAGGGCCGAGATCGACGCGCAGCGCAAGGCCGCCACGCAGGCTCAGGAGGACATCGCCGCCACCGCCTCTGCCGCGACCGAGAAGATCACCGCCGCCGAGGCCGAGGCGAGCCGTCTGCGCGACGAAGCCGAGGCCGTGTCTAGGCAGGGTGCCGCCCGCGCCGCCCTCAGCCGGATTCAGGCCGCCCTCGAATCCGGCAGCGCGCTCGAAAGCGCGCTCGACGACCTGCGCGCGGCGGGAGTCGAGGTCCCTCAGGCGCTCGCCGAGCAGGGGCAGGGCGTGCCGAGCCTTGAATCCTTGCGCGCCGCCTTCCCGTCCGCGGCGCGCGAGGCGCTGGCGATTTCGCTGAAGGAGACCGCCGGCGGGGGGACCTGGGACCGGGTCACGGCCTTTCTGCGCAGCCAGTCCGGCGCGCGCTCGCTCAGCCCGCGGGCCGGCGAGGATCCCGATGCGGTCCTGTCGCGGGCCGAGGCGGCCCTGAGCGCGGGGGCGCTTGCAGGCACGATCGAGGAGATCGGGCAGTTGCCGCCGGGCGGTCAGGCCCGGATGGCCGAATGGGTCGATATGGCGAAACGCCGGATCGCCGCCACCGACGCGGCGGCGACGCTCGCGAAGGAACTTCAGTGAGGAAACTATGATCTGGTCCTTCGTCAAAATTGTCCTTTTCGTCGCCATCGTCGCCGGGCTGACGCTCGGTGCGGGCTATCTTGCCGAAACCGGCAGCGGCGTCCGCATCTCGCTCGCGAACATGGAATTCACCCTCGGCCCGGTGCAGATGGTGATCGCGGTTCTCATTGCGATCCTCGCGCTCTGGCTTCTGCTGAAACTCGTCGGCCTCGTTGTCGCGGTCTTGCGGTTCCTCAACGGGGACGAGACCGCGCTCAGCCGCTATTTCGACCGCAACCGCGAACGCAAGGGCTTCCAGGCGCTGGCCGACGGATTGATGGCGATTGCCTCGGGCGAGGGCAGGGTAGCGATGTCGCAGGCGGCGAAGGCGGAGAAATATCTCGGCCGGCCGGAGCTGACCAACCTGATTGCGGCGCAGGCGGCCGAGCTTGCTGGCGACACGAGGCGCGCGACGGAAGTCTACAAGCGACTTCTGTCCGACGATCGGACCCGCTTCGTGGGCGTGCGTGGGCTGATGAAGCAAAAGCTTGCGGATGGCGACACCGAAACCGCGCTGAAACTCGCTGAGAAAGCCTTCTCGCTGAAGCCGAAACATCAGGGCGTTCAAGACGCGCTTTTGCAGCTTCAGGCCGAGAAGGGCGACTGGAAGGGCGCGCGGAACGTCCTTGGCGCGAAGTTGAAACAGGGCCTCCTGCCGCGCGATGTCTTCAAGCGTCGTGACGCGGTGCTGGCGCTGCAGGAGGCGAAGGAGGTCTTTTCCGACGACGCCCCGATCGAGGCGCGCGAGGCGGCCATCGCCGCCAACCGCCTGTCGCCCGACCTCATCCCGGCCGCCGTCCTCGCGGCGCGGGGCTACGTTCAGTCCGGCAAGCCGAAATATGCCGCCCGGGTTCTGAAGAAGGCGTGGGAGGCGCAGCCGCATCCCGACCTCGCCGCCGCGTTCGCTGCCATCGTCCCGGACGAATCGCCTGCCGCCCGGCTGAAGCGGTTCGAGACGCTACTGTCGACCAATCCCGGCCACGAGGAATCGAAGCTGCTTCGGGCGGAACTGCTGATCGGGGCCGAGGATTTCCCCGCCGCACGCCGCGCGCTGGGCGATCTGGCAGAAACCCATCCGACCTCGCGCAGCCTTACGGTGATGGCGGCCATCGCGCGCGGCGAAGGCGCCGACGACGCCATCGTGCGGGGCTGGCTGACGCGGGCGCTGACCGCCAGCCGCGGCCCGCAATGGATGTGCGAGAAGTGCCACAACGTCCAGGCCGATTGGGCGCCGACCTGTGACAATTGCGGTGGTTTCGACACGCTAGTCTGGCGTGAACCGCCAAACAGCGCCACCCCGATGCCGAACGGCGCCGATATGCTGCCGTTGATCGTCGGCAGCGCCGCCGAGCCGGAGGAGGAGCCCGCACCCGACCTGCCGGAGAAACCCGCGTCGGACGAGCCCGAAGAGGCGGTTATCCTCGATGAGGAAGTCGGTCAGCGCAGTTGATTTTGGGGCTACACACCCGCCCGAGTTGATGCTATCAGCCCGCCACTTGGCCGCGGCAACCCCGCCGGCAAGGTGGATCGCCCTCGGACGACCTGCCAAGCCAAACGGGCGGATCGCGACCAGGCGGGCCCAGTCGGGGCCTTGCAGAGAGAAGTGCCGGTGTAGCTCAGCTGGTAGAGCACGTCATTCGTAATGATGGGGTCGGGGGTTCGAAGTCCCTTCACCGGCACCACTTCTCAGGCGAAAAGCGACAGTTTCTCAAGAAAATCAGTTGCCTGGAGTGCCCTCTCGGTGCAAGGCCGGGTACCCGAATAGGACTGATGGCGAACCAAGTCCGTATCGCCAAAGCCGGTAGTTTCGAGTTTCGACGGGGCGCTCTAGGTAATTTTGCCGGGCGCCGCCCTAGGCAAGTCAATTCGGCAAGGACTATTCGCTGGCGATCCGTGGCAGCACCTTCTTGTCGTCTCCGGCGTCGGTGTCCCTGCCGATCTGAATGCCGCCCGATCCGTAACCCGACACGATGACAAGCAGCTAAGAGTGGCGGCGGCCGAGGATGGACAGGCCGTCAAGCCCCCAACGGTTCACCGTGACAAGGTCACGGTGTGCCCAAGGCGGTCCAGGCAGCACGAGGTCGGGTGTCGACGGGGTCTTCAGCCCCTCGCCGTTCGAGGTGCAGGCCGAAAGCTAGATGTTCGACTTGCCGATGTCGAGGACGGCGACCGATTCGACCCCAGAGATGGCCTTACCCATTCGCGAGGCGGAAATCCTCACCGAGGCTTTCGGCCATGACGAGGCGCCCGTTTGGGAGATCGTTTTCCTCGAGCTTGGTAAAAATCTCTTCCGGGGCCAGGTTGTGCTGCCGCCACCGCTCGGAAAGCCGCTCACGCAGAACGGCATCCGGAACGTCCAGGAGAACGGCCACAGCGAACAAGGGCCGCAGGCGCGACCAGGGTTCCCGCGCGAGCAGGAGGTAGTTCCCCTCGACGATGATGATGGGCACCTCGGACGCGATCATCCGCGCACCGGCGCGGGCGATTTCGAGCTTGCGGTCGAAGACCGGGACGGCGACGAAGGGTTCGTCGCGGGCGCGGATACGCAGAAGGGTATGATACAATCCGCCGATGTCGAAGGTATCGGGTGCACCCTTTCGTGACCGGAGACCCGCCGGGACAAGATAGAGGTCATCATAGTGATAGCCGTCCATCGGCAGGACGACGGCGGATCCGGCCTGTCGCGACCCGAGAAGCTCCGCCAGCCTTTCGGCCTGCGTCGACTTGCCCGAACCGGGCGGGCCTGCGAGGGCCACGACGACGCGCGCGCCACCCGCCGTCCGCGCCAAAAGCAGGTCCGCAAGATCGGAAAGTTCTATGTATGGTGCCGCCATAAGTCTCCTCAGATCAGCCGATACTGCCTCGCCTTGTTCCGGAGGAAGGGAAGCCCGTTGCCCATCACCTCCTCGAAGCTCTCGGCAACCGGGCGCCAGACGGCCAGACCGTAACCCACCTCCGGCGGCATGTTGATGAAGCTTTCCATCGCCAGCCCTCCCTTGAACCCGATCGCGGCCAGAGTCGCATAGACCTCGTCCCAGTCACACGTCCCCATGCCCGGCGTCCCGCGATCGCTTTCCGAAAGGTGGATATAGCGCAGATGGTCGCGTGCATCGAGAATGCCGTTGCCGACGCCCTTTTCCTCGATGTTCATGTGATAGGTATCGAGGTGGATGAAGATGTTGTCGGCGCCGACCTTCTCGATCATCCACTTGGCCTGCCAGCCCGTGTTGATCAGATGGTTCTCGTAGCGGTTTACCGGTTCGATGCCAAACGCGATATTGCGCGTTTTCGCGTGTTTGGCGGCGGCCGTCAGGGCGCGAGCGATGTTGTCGTATTCCGCCATTGTCGGCGGCACACCTGTGCGTTCTCCGATGCCGCCATAGGTGACGCCGGAGAGGGCCTCGCAGCCCATTTCTGCGGCCGTGTCGATGGCCACGCAGAGATGCTCTGCGGCGCCGTCCGGATTGACCGAAGCCCAGTTGCGTTTCGGCAGCCCCAACGAGGCCACCGCCCGCATCGAATGCTTTTCAAGAAGCGCGCGGGTATGTGGAGCATCGACCATCGGCGCGTTCAGGAGCGCGATCTCGATGAAATCCATCTTGTAGGCGGCAGCCGCGGGAATGGTCCGCTCTGCTCCGGCGCGGTCCCAGTTCATGGTCCACATGCTTGTATGAACGCCGAAACCTTCCATGATCTAGTCCCTCTCCGTGTGGCCTTGACGTAGCTTTACCGCCGTCCAGTGCAGGACCATCACTTCGATCAGAAACAAGCCCCACACTGCCGTCGAAAGATGCTGATTGGCCCCGAGCAGATTCAGCCCCGAAGACAGCACCTGCAAGACGAATAACGCGACCATGACCGGCAAAACCCGCCCGAAGCCACCGAAGGGATCCATGCCGCCCATGAAACAGGCGAACACCGGCAAGAGCAAGAGCGCCTCGCCGTGACCAACTCTGATCGAGTTGAACTGCGCAAGCATCAGGATACCGGTACGGGCGCACATCACCCCTGAACGGGTATAGATCAGCGTCCGAATGCGCTTGGAATTGACCCCCGAATAAGTCGCGGCGTGGATGTTCGAGCCGATCATTCGCATCGCAAACCCGTGGCGCGTCCGGTTCAGGATGACGTGCCAGATCAGCGCCGCCATGCGTGATGAGAGCATAAGCCAGTGTCAGCAGGTCAGGCGTCTCCCGCAGCCTTTCGAAGAGCTTGCCCATCCTGCGATCTTCCCGCTTCGGCGCCAGCATTGTTGGGATATCGACATTCGACATCGTGATCGCGACGAGGATGATCACGTCCGTAGGGTAAGGATTGCACAATCGATTCAAACCGAACTGGTCGGGATCCACACAGATCCGGAGCTGATCCCGCCCCGGACGATCCACCTGGGCATCTTTGGGCAACACAGATTGGGCGCTTGCGTGCCCTGTGAAAAGGCAGAGCTCCGCCTAGAATTGGATTGTGCGAAAGGGGCTTTTCAAAGTCGCGACGGATCGTCAACTCGCTCTGGCTGAATCTCGAAGAAGAGCCCGGTTCAGGCGTTATTTTGAACAAGGCGCAAATTCGATCCGACCGACGGGATCGCGAACGGGAAGGGCGTCCGGGCAGCCGAGCTGCCCGGACCGTAGTCTCATGCCACGAGGTCAAACCGGTCGGCGTTCATGACCTTTGTCCAGGCGGCCACGAAGTCGCGCACGAACTTCTCGGCATTGTCGTCCTGGGCGTAGACTTCGGCATAGGCGCGCAGGATCGAGTTGGAGCCGAACACCAGATCGGCGCTGGTCGCGGTCCACTTGACCGCACCGGTCTTGCGGTCGCGGATCTCATAGGTGCCATCCTCGACCGGGTGCCAGCTATTGGCCATGTCGGTCAGGTTGACGAAGAAGTCATTCGTCAGCTGGCCTTCACGGTCGGTGAACACGCCATGCTTGGAGCCGCCGTGGTTGGCGCCCAGCACGCGCATGCCGCCGAGCAGCACCGTCATCTCGGCCGCGGTCAGGCCCAGCAGCTGCGCCTTGTCGAGCATCAGCTCCTCCGGCGCGACCGCGTACTTGTCCTTCTGCCAGTTGCGGAACCCGTCAGGCCAGCGGCTCCAGCACGTCGAAGCTGTCCGGCATCGGTCTGCTCATCGGTCGCGTCGCCACGGCCCGGTGCGAACGGCACGGCGACGTTGTGGCCTGCGGCCTTGATCGCCTGTTCCAGACCGACATTGCCGGCCAGCACGATCACATCGGCCACCGAGGCGCCGGTCTCGGCGGCGATCGGCTCGAGAATGCCGAGCACCTTGGCCAGACGTTCGGGTTCGTTGGCTACCCAGTCCTTCTGCGGCGCCAGACGAATACGCGCGCCATTGGCACCGCCGCGCTTGTCAGACCCGCGGAAGGTGCGGGCGCTGTCCCAGGCGGTGGCGATCATGTCGGCCGCTGACAGGCCGCTGTGCGGCGATCTTCGCCTTCACCGCAGCCACGTCGTAGCCGGTAGAGCCAGCCGGGATCGGATCCTGCCAGATCAGGTCTTCGGCCGGCACGTCCGGGCCGTAGTAATTGGCCTTCGGGCCCATGTCGCGATGGGTCAGCTTGAACCAGGCGCGAGCGAAGGTGTCGGCGAAATAGTCCGGATCGGCCATGAACTTCTGGCAGATCTCGTTGTAGATCGGGTCGACCTTCATCGCCATGTCGGCATCGGTCATCATCGGGTTGTGGCGGATCGACGGGTCGGAGGCATCGACCGGCTTGTCGCTCCTCCGGCATGTCGACCGGTTCCCACTGCTTCGCGCCGGCGGGCGATTTGGTCAGCTCCCACTCGTAGTTGAACAGATAGTCGAAATAGCCCATGTCCCACTGCGTCGGGTGCTGGGTCCACGCGCCTTCGATACCCGAGGTGAAGGCATTTGCCGCCTTGCCATCATGGCCGGGATTGGCCCAGCCGAAGCCCTGCGCCTGAACCGGGCAGCCTTCGGGCTCGGCGCCGATCTTGTCGACGTGCGCCGCCGCCATGCGCCTTGCCGACGGTGTGACCGCCGCAGGTCAGCGCCGCGGTTTCTTCGTCGTTCATTGCCATGCGTGCAAAGGTTTCGCGCACGTGCAGGGCGGTGCGGGCCGGATCGGGATTGCCGTTCACGCCTTCGGGATTCACGTAGATCAGACCCATGTGAACCGCGGCCAGCGGGTTGTACATGGTCGATGGCTCGTCGAGATCGTCGTAGCGGTTTTCGGACGGCGCCAGCCATTCGTTTTCCGCGCCCCAGTTGACGTCCTGTCTCGGGCCCCCAGATATCCTCGCGGCCAAAGCCGAAGCCGAAGGTCTTCAGACCCATGGATTCATAGGCCATGTTGCCGGCCAGGATGATCAGGTCAGCCCAGGACAGCGCGTTGCCGTACTTCTTCTTGACCGGCCACAGCAGACGGCGCGCCTTGTCGAGGCTTGCATTGTCCGGCCAGGAGTTCAGCGGCGCGAAACGGATGTTGCCCGAACCTGCACCACCGCGGCCGTCGCCCATGCGGTAGGAGCCTGCCGAGTGCCAGGCGAGGCGGATCATCAGGCCGCCATAGTGACCCCAGTCGGCCGGCCACCAGTCCTGGCTGTCGGTCAGCAGCGCCTTGACGTCGGCCTTGACCGCTTCGAAATCCAGCGCCTTGACCGCCTCGCGATGGTTGTAGTCCGGGTCCATCGGGTTGGTGCGCGCGCCATGCTGATGCAGGATGTCGAGGTTCAGCGCGTTTGGCCACCATTTGGTGACGCTGTTTCCGGTCTCGGTATTGCCGCCATGCATGACGGGGCAGCCGCCGGTCGGATCGATGTTGTTTCCGTCCATGGTTCTCTCCCTTTGGTGAATCTGGTCAGAGCAGATCGCTCGATCTGGAACGTTTCTAACAACGTGCAGTGCATTAACTCCAATTGGATATCCAAAAGACTGTGATAAGTTGAGCTAATGATAGGATTGACCCTCAAACAGCTTCGCTATTTCGAAGCACTTGGCGCGGTACCAGCACTTCGGACGCGCCGCCGAAGCCTGTTCGATCTCCCAGCCGGCGCTCTCGCTTGCAGATCAAGGAGCTGGAAGCCATGTTCGGCGCGCCCCTGGTCGAGCGTGGCGCGCGCCAGATCCGCCTGACCCCTGTCGGAGAGGGATTGTTGCAGAAAGCCCGCGCAGATCCTGCTGGCCGTGGAAGAGCTCGACGACCTCGTCCGCGCATCGAAAGGGCCGCTGGCCGGACGTCTTCGGCTCGGGATCATTCCGACCGTCGCGCCCTACCTTCTGCCCAACATCATTTCCGCGCTGTCGCAGCACTTCCCCGAACTGGATCTCGAACTGCGTGAAGCAGTGACCGGGACACTGATCCATGACCTGCAGGAAGGCCGCCTCGATCTCGCCGTCGTTGCGCTGCCGGTGTCGGAGCCGGCGCTGAGGGAATTCGCGCTGTTCGAGGAAGATTTCGTCCTGGTGCGCCCCTCCGAGGATGAGGGACAAGCCGGTTCCCAGTCCCAAGATGCTGCAGACAATGCGGTTGCTCCTTCTTGAGGAAGGGCATTGCTTTCGCGATCAGGCTCTGTCGTTCTGCCAGTTCGCAGAAAGCCAGCCGCGTCAGATGATGGAGGGCAGCTCGCTTTCGACGCTGGTCCAGATGGTCGGCGCCGGCATGGGCGTCACGCTGATCCCCGAAATGGCGGTCGGTCTCGAAACCCGCTCGGCGGACGTCTCGGTTTGCCGGTTTTCAAGCCCCCGCCCATCGCGCACCATCGGAATGATCTGGAGGGCGACCAACCCGCTTTCAGATCAGCTCATGCAGATCGGGGCAATCGTGCGCGAGGTCGGCAGCCGGGAACGCGCAGGTATGGGAACGGGAAATTGACGGATTCCGTCGTGGCTTGGTCTCTGATGCGGTTCTGGTTTCGAATGGGCGCTGCCAGCTTTGATCGTCGCAGCGCCCCCGCAAATTGTCGACGCTACCAAAGCCCGCGCATCCGCTTTCCACTCGGCAGTTGCGTCACCAAAGTAGCGGAAGCCTTAGTCCCGAGGCCTCTGTTCAGCCCCGCCCCTGCCCGAGCAGCAGGATCTGCACATCGGCCACGTTAGTGCCGCTCGCCCCGGTCACCAGAAGATCGCCGGAGAGGGAGAGCGCCGCGTTGCTGTCGTTGTCGGCCAGTAGCGCATCGGGATCGCCGCCGCTCGCACGAATGCGCCCGACGGTTCCGGCATCGACCACACCGCCCGCCGCGTCGGTCGGGCCGTCGCGGCCATCGGTGCCGCCGGAGAGGAACACCCAGTCGCGTCCAAGCGCGGGCATGGTGAGCGCGACCCGCAGAGCGAGCTCCTGATTGCGCCCGCCGAGGCCTTTCCCCCTCAGGGTCACGGTCGTTTCCCCGCCGAAAACCAGACATATCAGCCCGCCGGAGGGCGCGTTCCTCGCCGCCGTGACGATCTTAGCCGCCGCGTCGCCGACATCGCCCGTCAGGCGGTCGTCGGCAATCGACGCCTCCGGCCCGGCCGCGGCGACAACGGCGTCGAGGCTCTTGCGGTTCGATCCGACGAGGATGTTCGTCGCTGCCGGCAAGGGGGCCGATGGTGCGTCCCTGCGGTCGAGAACTGCCCGGACGGTACCGGGCAACTCGTCCCAGACACCGCGCGATTGCAGGAGCATTCGTGCCTCGGACTTGCCGCCGATCGGGGCGACGGTGGGGCCGGACGCAATGACGCGCAGATCGTCCCCGATCACGTCCGACAGGATGTAGGCCGTCACCGGCGCGGGCGCCGCCGCCCGCAGGAGACCGCCGCCCTTGAGCCGCGACAATTGCTGCCGGACAAGGTTCATCTCGGTGATCTCGAACCCCCTTGCAAGGAGAAGTCGGTTGACCGCCACCTTGTCCGCGAGCCCCAGCCCGGCAACCGGCGCGGGAAGCAGAGCGGAGCCGCCGCCCGAGATGAGCGCGATCACCCGGTCCGCTTCAGTTGCGGGTGCGAGGAACTTTTCGACCGCCTCCGCCGCCCGCGCCCCGGCCTCGTCGGGCACCGGATGGCCCGACGCAAGCACCGTGGCGCCGGGTAGGGGGCGGGCGTTCTCGCGGTTCGTGACCACGATCGCCTCGACCGGCGCGCCGGACAACTTCTCCAGCAGGAAGGCCGTCATCGGGACGGCCGCTTTTCCGATCGAGACGATGCGCCAGAACTCCGCCCGGATCGGGGCGGGGCAGGGGGGCGCCGGCGAGGGAGGCGGCCAGCGCGCGGGCCGGGTCGGCCGCCGCACAGGCCCGCGCGAAAAGGTTCTTCGCCTTTTCGCGCAGGGCCGTTACCTGGTCACGACCCGGCAATCTGTCCGGCCTTCTCAACCCGAACCCCGGCCTGATGGATCGACGCATTATCGATCAGGCGGTCGTCGAGCGACACCGCGCCCTTGCCCTCGGCGGCACAGTCGGCCACGCCGAAATGCAGGCTTTCGATGCGCCTGGATGCCCCGGCGATCGCGGCCACGTTCTGCATCCGGAGAGCGGTCCCGATGATGTGCCCGAACCCGATCCGCTTCTTCAGGCCCTTCGCGTCCTCGAGGTCGAGACAGATCGCGCGGGCTTCGGATGGCGATGCCTTTTCAACCATTTGCGCCACTCTTCCGGGAACGGCCGGTTCGCCGCGGCTCAAACGGGCAGGCGACTGCTGTATGACGTGGAAGGACATCTCAACGCTCCTTGCGTTTGGGCGACCGGGGTTGGCTACTGGCCATCTGCGAAAGCAACCTTTTCTGCCAAGAACAGGATTGTCACGGCGTTCCCGTCATCAGATGCGCTCAAAAATATCCCCTCTCGACCCGCGGTTGGCATCGCGGAGGGCGATGGCCTGGGACTGGTTCTTCACCGACAGCTTTTCGAACAACTCCGACAGATGGAATTTGACGGTATCCGTCCCGATGTCAAATTCACGCGAGAGTTCGCGATTGGTCAACCCCTTCGAAAGCGCCGCTGGCAGCGCAAGCTCCACACCGGGGTCGCCGGGGAAACGCCGGACGTTCGGCCGGTCGGGAGCACCGGTAGCAGCATCGGCGACGCGGCAGGTGCCGGTCCGGCTGGACGAGGACGTGATCGCCTTCTTCCGCGCGATGGGGATGGGGCACCTGAGCCGGATGAACACGGTGCTGAGGACCTTCATGCTCGCCCGCCTCGCCGGGATCGTGACGGGGCCGGAGGATGTTCGGTATGAGCCTTCGCTGGAGGATCAGGCCTATACGCTGCGCCGCGAAATCCTCGACCATGCGGTGGCGGTCGCAGAGGCGCGGGAGGCCAAGGACCACGACGCCGAGATGCGCGAGAAGGTGAAGGGGCTGACGGCGCTTACGGACGCGCGGTTGGGGCAGTAGGCAGTGTGTTTTCCCGGTAGCGCCGTGTGTTTCCGCGCGGAGGCGCGGCACCACCCACCCAACGCTAACAGTTGACTAGTCCCTAGGCGGGCGTCAGGTTTGAGACATCAGCCACCAAATTATAGTTGCAAAGCGAAACCGTGCAATCCGAGGACGATAGGCAAAAGATCTTGCAGGCAATCGCTGCGGGGGCAACTGAGCTCAGCCTAGATCACACTACTGAAAGCAGACTTCCTGACGAGATTGCTGGTTTTACCAATCTGAAAAGACTGAGTCTTGCGAATTCAAGCTACTCTGACCTTACCCCCTTAAGTGAATTAACAAAACTGGAGTCGCTGGATATTTCAAATACACCAGTTTCAGATATATCACCACTTGCTAATCTCAAATCATTGAGATCGCTGTCTATGTGGAATACTCAAGTTCGGGACATTACACCACTTGCGGGCCTGACCAACTTGCAGAGGCTAGATCTCGCCTATTTAGGATTGAGCGACATTTCCCCTCTTGCATCGCTTACGGCGCTCAGATCGATCAACTTAAAAACATCGGATAATGTAATCGATCTTCGGCCGCTAAGAAACATCGATCTTCGGACCGATGAACCTGGAATTGGTTTAAATATCATTCAGTTTGACCTTACTCGCGCACTCGAGTTCGACCCTGAACTCCAGCGGTTCAATTTAAATACGCGCGAGGGTATCGACGAATTACTGCATTATCTCAGAAATTTGGATGACGACGCATATGATCTTCGAGTGAGAGCGTGGCGTGATTTCGGAACTTCTGTTGAGAATGTCGTCAGCAGCCGAATGCCGCTTGCCGAAGAACTCCTTCAAAACCCTGAAACAGGTGCCTTCAACGCTCGTCCGCAGGAAATCGTCAAGCCGGACTTGCTGGGCGCTACGTTAGCACAGGTCGCCGACGCTATCGACGACGTTTTGGCGAATGCGACGAATGGTTTGAGCGACAATTCCCTCGAGATCAGAAAACTCCGTCGTTCATTGGCGCGTTACTCCAATGATCCACAGCGGATTGAGATGGATTTCACAACCGTTCACGGTAGCTTGACCCGCCAAATAGGAGTAGGTGAACTTCCTGCATCTGAGGAGAACTCTGCTCTTATTTCTAGCCTTCTGGAGGGCGCGCAAGAAATCCGCGCCACTGATCAACAAGTTGCCGAAAACCGTCGGATATTGCAGGAGCAGGCACTTAGCGAGTTATCTCAAGAAGCACTAAAACAGATTTCCGAGGCTGCTCCTGTTCTGGAGTCGATTACCGAAGGCAGCCTGCGAGAACAAATGCAAGAAGACGTTTATTTCCTCACGGAAAAAATGCGCGCAGGCCCGCCACGACTGCCAGGAGTAACAAAGTCTGACGGGATTAGCTCGGGTCGCGATGAGGCAGTGCGTGTATTTGGGCGCTCAGCGCGGATGCTAATAGCCATTCGAAAGCCATCAGAACTGGTTCATAAGTTACACGACAGCGCAAGTTTCAAGTTTGCCAGAATAATTGCGACGCTAGATGGTCTCGTAAGACTAGTGCTGCGTCTGTTGTTCTGAGGCAAGAAAGTGGTACGCACGAAAGCGCACCTACCCCTCCGGCACCAATATCTCCCGCTTGCCGACATGGTTCGCGGCCGAGACCAGCGCCCTCGTCCTCCATCTGCTCGACGAGCCTGCGCGGCCTTGTTGTAGCCGATGCCGAGCTTGCGCTGGATGTAGGAGGTGCTGACCTTGCGGTCGCGCAGAACGACCTGCACGGCCTGATCGTAGAGCGCGTCCTCGCCGCCGTCGCCGCCGAGGCCGAGGACGAGGTCGATGTCGCTCTCCTTGTCCTCATCCGGGCCCTCGACCACGCCGGACATGTATTCGGGCGGCCCGAAGGACTTGAGGTGGTTCACGATCTCCTCGACCTCCTCATCCGACACGAACGGCCCGTGGATGCGGGTGATGCGGGAGCCGCCGGCCATGTAGAGCATGTCGCCCATGCCGAGAAGCTGTTCGGCGCCCTGTTCGCCGAGGATGGTGCGGCTGTCGATCTTGGAGGTGACCTGGAAGGAGATCCGGGTCGGGAAGTTGGCCTTGATCGTGCCGGTGATGACATCGACCGAGGGGCGCTGCGTCGCCATGATCAGGTGGATGCCGGAGGCGCGGGCCATCTGGGCGAGGCGCTGGATGCAGGCCTCGATCTCCTTGCCCGCGACCATCATCAGGTCGGCCATCTCGTCGACGATGACGACGATGTAGGGCAGCGCCTCGGGCTTCGTCTCCTCGGTCTCGAAGATCGGGTCGCCGGTTTCCTCGTCGAAAGCCGGTCTGGACGGTGCGCTTGAACATCTCGCCCTTGGCGAGCGCCTCGCGTCACGCGGCCGTTGTAGCCCTCGATGTTGCGCACGCCCATCTTGGACATCTTGCGGTAGCGCTCCTCCATCTCGCCGACGGTCCATTTCAGCGCGACGACGGCCTTCTTGGGGTCGGTGACGACGGGGGAGAGGAGATGCGGAATGCCGTCGTAGACGGAGAGTTCCAGCATCTTGGGGTCGATCATGATCAGCCGGCATTCCTCGGGCGTGAGCTTGTAGAGGAGCGAAAGGATCATCGTGTTGATGGCGACGGACTTGCCCGAGCCGGTGGTGCCGGCGATGAGAAGGTGCGGCATCTTGGCGAGGTTGGCGACGACCGGTTCGCCGGCGATGTCCTTGCCGAGGGCGAGCGGCAGGCGGAGGCCGCTGTCGCCGAAGTCGCGGGCGGAGAGGATCTCGCGCAGCACCACCTTCTCGCGGAAGGCGTTCGGGCAGTTCGATGCCGATGACGGTGCGGCCGGGAACGGTGGAGACGCGGGCGGAGAGGGCGGACATGGAGCGCGCGATGTCGTCGGCGAGGCCGATGACGCGGGAGGCCTTGAGGCCCGGCGCGGGTTCCAGTTCGTACATGGTGACGACGGGGCCGGGGCGAACCGAGATGATCTCTCCCTTGACGCCGTAATCGTCGAGCACGCTTTCGAGCATCCGGGCGTTTTCCTCGAGCGACTCGTCGGAGAGCGGGCGGCGCTGGACCGAGGAGGGGCTGGCGAGGAGCGAGAGCGGCGGCATCTCGTAGTCGGAGGCCTTTTCTTCGAAGCTGAGGCGCGGCTGGGCTTCGGCGAGGGCCTGGCGCGACGGGGCGGGAGCCTTGCGGGGGGTGTGCTGGACGATCGGCTTGTGGGTGGCCGCCACGCCGTCACCGTCGAGATCGGTGAAGGCGTTGCGGTCGAAGCCGTCCTCGGTGTCGAAGAGCGGTTCGGCGGTCAGCGGGGCGCTGGCGGGATCGGTCCCGGCCTCGGGGGTGAAGACGTTGCCGCCTGGCAGGCGCGAGGCGGGCATGAAGCGCGGCTCGGCGGGATTGGCTGCGGAACCGGCGGCGGTACCGGCGATCCGGGCGGTGGCGGTGGCGGTGGCGGTGAGCGGTGGTTCGGTGCGCAGCACCGGATCCGCCGCCATCGGCTGGGCGCCGCGAGACTTCACCGCGTCGGCGATGCGGGCCTTGATCCGGTCCTCGGACGGGGCTTCGGCATTGCGGGCCCAGCGCGAGAGGTGCGGCTCCACCAATTCCGGCTCGGGATCGCCTGCATAGTCGGGCTCGGCCGGGCGGCGGGCCAGTTCGGTCATCCGTGCGAGAAGGCCGCGCTTCTCGCGGACGGGCGCGCGTTCCGGCGCCACCGGGTCGGCGAAGCGCGGATCGGCGCGGAGGACCTGAGCCCCATGGCGCGGCGTGGCGACGATGCCGTCGGCACGCTCGGCCTCGGCCCAGGCGGCCGCTTCCTCGGCCCGTTCCAGCGCCGCCTCGCGGCGGGCGCGGTTCCGGTCCTGAAGCGCTTGGGCGCCCCGAAGCGACGCTACGGCGCCGCGCCCGAGGGCGCGGAGGAGCCAGTCATAGGCGACGATGGTGCCGACGAGAAGGAAGTGCCCAATCGCCTTCACCTCGCGCATGTCGAAGCCGAGGACGAAAAGCGCCATGACGAGGGCTCCGGCGCCGACAAGGGCTGACATCACCTTCAGCCCGAAGGTCGCGGAGACCGGCGCCACGCCGAGGATCGCGCCGAGAACGGTGTCGCCGAAAAGACCGCCCAGGCCGAAGCTGTGCGCCCAGTCCGGCCCCGCGAGCATGGTCGAGGCATAGACCGACATCAGGGCGACGGCGATGGGCGCGAAGATAACCCGGCCGAGCGCGCGCTCCTCGCCGCGATGGAGCATGAACCGCATGCCCCAAGCGGCGAAGATCGCTGCGATGCCCCAGGAGCCGTGCCCGGCGATGACGAACAAGGGCGAGGCGATGGCGGCGCCGAAGCGGCCCAGAAGGTTCCGCGCCGGTTCATCCGTCGCGGCGAGCCAGCTCGGGTCGTCAGGCGAATAGCTCGCCAGCATCATCGCGGTCAGAACCGCCAGGACGATCAGTGCCGCGCCGAGAAGTTCCTTGCCGCGCCGCTCGATCGCGGCCTGCATGTTCTGGTCCAGAAGCGGATCGCGCTGTCTTGCCTGGTAGGATGCCATATGTCCCTCGTCCCTCAACCGTAGAGGCAGTCGCGGAGCTTCGTGAGCCCGCGCCGCATTTCTTCTTTTGGGGCTACCATCGCAACGCGGATGTAACCCTTCCCCGGATTGTGCCCGCGAACCTCGCGGGCGAGATAGGCGCCGGGGAGCACGCGCACCCCGGTTTCTCGCCAAAGCTTCAACGCCGCCTCTTCGCCGTCGGTGACAGTATCGGGGACCGGCAGCCAGAGGAAGAAACCTCCCTCCGGCCCCTGATAGCCTTGCAGACCGGCAAAGACCTTGTCGGCGATGCGGAACTTTTCCTGATAGAGCGCACGGTTCGCCTCCACATGCGCCTCGTCGGACCACGCCTTTTCGGAAACCCGCTGCACCGGCAACGGCAACGGCGCGCCGCCATAGGCGCGGAGCTGGCGGAAGCGGGCGATGGCTTCGGGCCCGCCGGCGACGAAACCGGAGCGGAGGCCCGGCAGATTCGAGCGCTTGGAAAGCGAATGAAACACCGCGACCCGCTCGAGGTCGGCCCCGACTTCGTCAGCGACCTGGAGCGCGCCGACCGGCGGATGGTCGCGCCAGATCTCGGAATAGCATTCGTCGGCGAGGAAGATGAAATCGTGTTTCTCTGCCAGCTGCAGCAGCCCGGCGATGTAGTCGCGCGAGGCGACGGAGCCCTGCGGATTCGCGGGCGAGCAGAGATAGGCGAGCGCGGTGCGGTCGAGGATGTCGGCGGGCAGCGCGGCATAGTCCGGCAGGAAGCCGGTCGCCGCCGTCGCGGGCACATAGACAGGCTCGGCCCCGACCGACAGGGCGGCGGCGGCATAGGGCTGGTAGAACGGGTTCGGCATCAGCACGACCGGCTGGCGGCCGTTCTTGACTTCGGGGCAGAGCGCCATGCAGGCGTCGAAGAGCCCTTCACGGGTGCCGTTCAGCGCCATGATCCGTTCCGGCCCGAGATCGGCGCCGTAGCGCAGACGCAGCCAGCCGGCGATGGCGGCGAGAAGGCCGGGCGTGCCGTCGTTCGGCGGATACTGTCCGAACTCGTTCGCATGCGCGGCAAGAGTGGGTGCGACGAAGTCGGGAATCGCGTGGCGCGGTTCGCCAATTGTCATGGCAATTGGCTCGCCACCCGGTTCATGGGTGTCGAGCAATTTCCGCAGACGCGGAAACGCGTAATCTGGCAGGTTCGAAAACCGCTCTGGAAACGCCATTGCTGCCTCAATCATCGGGGTCATTCATGCCCCGTTTTGCGGACAGATTAACGGGGTCGCGGGCGCGGGTCCAGAAAAAGCAATGCTTTACGGGGGCTGGAGCCGGCCGATTGTGGCATTTCGGTCCTCAGACGAGCGCCTTTTCGGCCGCCGCCCCGATCCGCAGGAGCTTCTCCTCGCCCATCGGCCGGCCGAGGAGCATGATCCCGGTCATCGGCAACCCGGTCGGCAGCGTCAGCGCGGAGAGCCCCATGAGGTTTCCGATCCGCGTATTACGGAGCGCCAGGAGGTTCTCGGTGACGAAATAGTCGGTGTCGGCCATCAGCCGTTCGGCATCGGGCGGCAGCGTCGCAGAGGTCGGCACTAGGACCGCGTCATAGGGAGTGGTGCGTCCGGCCCAGACCGCGCGGATCTCCTTCAGCCGGCGCCAGGCGGCGACGAAATCGGCGCCGGAGTGGCTGGCGCCGGCGCGGAAGCGGTCGCGGACGGGGCCGTACATCTTCTCGGGCGCCGTCTCGATCTCGCGCCGCCAGGTCGCGTAGGCCTCGGTGGTGAAGAGGATCGCCGAGAGGCCCATAGCGTCGCCAAGTTCGGGCACCGCACCGTGGATCAGCTTGGCGCCCGCGTCCGTCAGCCGTTCGAGCGCGTGGGTGAAGCCGGCGAGCGGTTCGGGGCGGATGTTGTCCTGGCCGACGTTGTCGAGAACGAGGAAGCGCGCGCCTTTGAGGGTCGCGCCCTTGAGGTCGGCGGGTTTGCCGCCTTCCAGGGCGGCAAGAAGGAGGGCCGCGTCCTCGACCGTGCGGGTGAGCGGCCCGACCGTGTCGAAGCTTTCGGCGAGCGGAACGACGCCTTTCAGCGAGAGCCGACCGGAGGTGGTCTTGAGCCCGACGAGGTCGTTCCAGGCGGCCGGGATGCGCACCGATCCGCCGGTATCCGAGCCGATTCCGGCGGCGGCAAGGCCGAAGCCGACCGAGGTTGCCGCGCCCGAGGATGAGCCGCCGGGTACCAGCGCCGGATCGTTGACGTTGGGCGGCGTCGCCGTCATCGGGTTGAGGCCGAGGCCGGAGAAGGCCAGTTCGGTCATGTGGGTCTTGCCGAGGCAGACGAGGCCCTGCGCGGTCGCGTTGCGCAGGACATCCGCATCGGCCGCCGGCACCCGGCCTTCGAGGAGCCGCGAGCCGGCCTCGGTCGCGACGCCGGCCGTGTCGAAGAGGTCCTTCCACGAGATCGGTACCCCGTCGAGGGGCGAGAGGCGCAATCCCGCCTTCGCCCGCTTCGACGCCGCCGCCGCTTCCGCGAGCGCCCGGTCCTCGGTGAGCCGCGCGTAGATGCGGTCCCGGTATTCGTGCTGCCGGATCGCGTCGAGGAAGGCCGCCGTCAATTCCTGCGGGTCGATCTCGCCCCGTCCGATCGCGCGGCCAAGCTCGCCCGCGGTCATCCGCCGCCATTCCGCCATTCAAGCCTCCGTCGCTACGCCCGTGACGGTAACGCCGGGGCGCCGGGTTGGAAAGCGGCGGATTGCAACCGGACAGGAGCGGCCAGCGCTTGCAGTGCGCTTCGGCCTCGTCCCGCGACGTTTCGATGATCACGTTGATTTCGCAGATCTCTCCGGTTTCCAGAAGGCGGCTGATCTTCGAGCCGAGAACGCCGTCCTGGCTGCCGTAGCAGATGCTCCGGGCGCTGGGGCGGTCGCGGATGTGCTCGCGTGCGGCACCGCCGCGCATGGACAATCCCGTGCGGGCGGGGATACTGGCGGGCATGGGATACGATGCGGATGTGATCATCACCGGCGGCGGGCTGAATGGCCCGGCATTGGCACTTGCGCTGGCGCAGGCGGGGCTTTCAGTCACGGTCATCGACGCTCAGCCCGCCCGCGCCCGGGCGGAGGCGAATTTCGACGGCCGGGCCTATGCGCTCGCCATCGCGTCGAAGCGTCTCCTGACCGCGATCGGGGTCTGGAACCGGGTCGCGGTCGAGGTCCAGCCTATGCTGGAGATCAAGACCTCGGACGGGCGGCCGGGTGAAGGTCCCTCGCCGTTATTCCTGCATTTCGAGGCGGCCGAGATCGAGGAAGGCCCGATGGGCTTCATGGTCGAGGACCGCCACCTCTACGCGGCCTTCCTTGCGGCGATGAAGGCCGAGCCGAACATCACCCACCTGCCCGCCACCACGGTGACGGCACAGGAGGCCGGACCGGCCGGGATCACGGTGACGCTGTCGGACGGGCGGAGCCTGACGGGCCGGGTGCTTGCCGGCTGCGACGGGCGGCAATCGGGTACGGCAATCCGCGCCGGCATCAATCGCACCGGTTGGGGCTACGGACAGACCGCGCTCGTCTGCGCCGTGGCGCATGAAAAGCCCCACGACGGCATCGCGCACCAGTTCTTCATGCCCTCCGGGCCGCTCGCGATCCTGCCCCTGAAGGGCAACCGCTCCTCCATCGTCTGGAGCGAGACGGACGCGCAGGCGAAGACCATCGCGGGGCTCGACGACGAGGAGTTCCTGGAGGTTCTGCGGCCCCGGTTCGGCGACTTCCTCGGCAAGATCGAGCTGGCCGGCGGGCGGTTCACCTATCCCCTGACCCTCACGCTCGCCAACAGCTACGTCGCGCCGCGCCTCGCGCTCGTCGGCGATGCCGCCCACGGCGTCCACCCGATCGCCGGGCAGGGGCTGAACCTCGGTTTCCGCGATGTCGGCGCGCTGGCCGAGGTGCTGGTCGAGGCGCATCGGCGCGGCGAGGATATTGGCGCGGCGGACGTGCTGGAGCGCTACCAGAGCTGGCGGCGCTTCGACGCGACGACGCTCGCGCTTGGCATGGACGGGGTCAACCGGCTCTTTTCAAACGACAATCCGATCCTGCGGACCGCCCGCGACCTTGGCATGGGCGTCGTCGGCGCCTTGCCCGGCCTGCGCCGCGCCTTCATCCGGCAGGCGGCAGGATTGGCTGGTGCGCCCCCGAAACTGCTGAAGGGTCAGCCTCTCTGAGGACACGGCAACGGGCGGTTTGAGCCCAGATCGCGTAAAGCTGCGAGCCGCAACAGAATCCGCTCTGCTCGGTTTCCCTCGCATATCAAACCTCGCTGCGACGCACGAATGCCAGAGCAAAGCCGAGGGCGATCAGGAAACCACCACTTGCCAGATCGATCCAGAGCGCGCCTCGACAACTCAGAAACCGCATCGCCTTGGCACCGAGGCCGGCATAGGCAGCCATCACCGTGACATCGACGGCGACAAAGATCAGCGCCAGCGTGAAATATTGTGGGAATAGTGGCTTCGACAGAACTAGGAACTGCGGCAGAAAGGCGGAAAAGAACAGGTATCCCTTCGGATTTGTTGCTGCCACGAGAAAGCTCTTCCTGAAAAGCGGTAGTGAACGGCCGGTGTCGCCCGATCTGTTTCCGGTTGTCGGGACTGGTACCGATCCAAGCGCTCCGGAAGACCGCAGCATCTGGACACCCAGCCAGACAAGATAGGCGACGCCAATCGATTTGACGACAGCGAACCAGAGGGCTGAAGCGGCGAGAAGTGCGCCAAGCCCGAGAGCAGCCGCTCCGATCAGGACGCCGTCAGAAAGCGCTGCGCCCAGTATCCCATAACTAGCCCGACCAAGCCCGAACTTCGACCCGTTGGACAGCGCCAGCAGGACCGTCGGCCCCGGCGTCATGACGACAACCAGTGCCATCACGGCAAATGTCAAAAGCGAGAATTCCATCAAGCGTTCTCCGTATTCAGGGACAAGATGGCAAAGCCCGTCAGCAGCAGCGCAAGGCCGCTGAACAAGGTTCTGAGGGTGTTCCAGAACTGCCAGGGGGCCGAGTAGTCCTGCCAGATCTGGCGCGCGTCGTCGCTACTCGCTGGAATTGTGACTTGCGCGAGCGCTTCATTCATCGGCACGTTGGCCAACACGGTGACAAGGAAGGCGCCGCCCACATAGACACCCGCACTCGCCGCGAACAAAAATGCTGCGCGTTTTCGATGTTGTCTGGAGGCAATGAAGGCAGTCATCGCCAGAATGACGGGGGTCAGAAAAAAGGCAGGAAAGAAGACGGCGTTCAGAACGGCGGCATTCACGGCCTGCATCGCGGAAATTGCGATCCTCGGATCCACTGTGTCGAGCCCCCACATGGTGGAGCAGACCCAGGCATAGAAGAATCCGAAAATGGCGCCGATGCTCAGAAGCGAGAGCATCGACATTGGTACAAGCAAACGACCCATCACGTCCGCCCTGCGCTTGCTTTTGTTGTCAGACCGATCTCACTACGCTCGCGGATCGCGCCCGACACCCGGACGAAAATCACCAAAGCGGCAATTTGGCCGAGGACGACCGCAGGCCATATCAAGCCAAACTGTGCATCAAAGTACTTTTGTGGCCCGAACGAGACCAACGCCATCAGCCCGGCGAAAACACTCAGAGTACGGCCAACACTGGTTGCCAGCGGCTGAACGATCAGGGCTGAGAGTGCAATAGACACCGAGGCCCCAAGGAACGGCGCGATACCAAACAGCGGCGTGGCCTCGGGCGGATGCGGCCTGACCCCCGCATAGAGCGCGGAGAGCATAATCAACTGCAGCAGGGTCAGTGTAGCAAGGGCGGCATAAGCATGGCGGTCCGGTTGGGTCATTTCACCATCTCCAAAATCCGTATTCGTAGTTACGGCTGTACATATCCGTAATTTAAGTTACGGGTACTGTCAACCAGCAGGAGGCAACGAGTTGCGGGAAGAAAAGCGGTCGCTCCGCCAGAAGCAGATCGAAAAAGCGGCCTATGAGGTATTGGAGGCCAAGGGATATGGCGGCACTTCGATGCTCGGCATCGCCAAACAGGCGCGAGCGTCAAATGAAACGCTCTACAATTGGTACGGCGACAAACAGGGTTTGTTTCAGGCGCTGGTCACCCGCAATGCAGAGGAAGTGAAAGGCCATCTTAATGCCGAGTTGAAAACCGACCACGATGCTCTGTCGATTCTGGGCACGCTTGGTCCAAAACTGCTTGAACTGCTCACCGGCGACCGCGCTATTGCCCTGAACCGGGCTGCGGCGGCGGACAGCAGCGGCGAGTTGGGTGCAACGCTCTCGCAGGCTGGCCGTGACGCGGTCTTTCCGCTGCTGGAACAAGTGCTGCTGCGTGCCCGAAGTCAAGGCCAGCTTACCTTCGAGCGGTCAGCCGAAGCCGTCGGTCTATACCTCGATCTGTTGATTGGGGATCAGCAGATCAGGCGCGTTATTGGCCGCCTGCCAAGCCCATCGAAAGCCTTCTGTATTGAACGCTCAGAACGCGCCGCACGCCACCTCCGCCGATTGCTCGGTTAGCCACTTCAAAAGCAGCCATTCGTAAATAATGCAGCGAGAGCCGGCATTTCCCCGCAGAGCGGACCTCACCCCTCACTCGATCCTGCGGGCCTCGTCCACAAGCATCACAGGGATGCCGCCTCGGATCGGGAAGGCCAGCTTCGCGGGTTTCGAGATCAGTTCCTGCGCCTCGGCGTCGTAGCTGAGCGGTGCCTGGGTCAGCGGGCACACCAGCGCCTCCAGCATCCGCCGGTCGGGCTTCACCTCATCGCTCATTGCAGCACCTCCTCGTCGCCGCCCCTCAGGGCGAATTCCATAAGCGTCACCAGTGTCTCGCGCCGGGTCTGCAGGGACGGCGCCTCGAGAAGCGCCTGCTTGTCCTCCGGCTCGAACGGGCAGAGCATCGAGAGCGAGTTGATCAGAAGCTCGTCCTCGGCTTCCTTCAGGCTGTCCCAGTCAGTGGAGAGCTGTTCGGCGCTGAAATAGCGGCGGAGGAGTTTCAGAAAAGCCTCGCGGTCGAAACCGGAGTCCTCTTCGACCGGGCCGCGGTCGCGCGTGAAGTCGTCCCAGCTTACCTCGCCCGAGAGATAGGGCGCGAAGCCCGAAATCTCGCGGCCGAGGCGGAAGCGGGACACGCCGGCGAGGGTGATCATGTAGCGCCCGTCATCAGTTTCTGAGAACGTGGTCACGCGGCCGGCGCATCCGATCCGGGCCAGGCGCGGTTCGCCATCCGGGCCTGGGCGCGGCTGGATCATGCCGATGAGCCGCTCGGGCGTTTTCAGCACATCCTCGAGCATCGCGAGGTAACGCGGCTCGAAGATCTGCAGGGGCAGCCGGGCCCGCGGCAGGAGAAGCGCCCCCGGAAGCGGGAAGAGCGGGATCTTCTCGGGCAGATCGCCATGCAGCTTCATGGCCTTGATCCTAGCGGGCAGCGGGGGTCACGCAAAGAGCAACGAAGACAATTTCCGCCGGCCCTTGAGCGCCACCGGATCGTTGGGCTTCAGCGCCTCGAAAATGGTGAAGAGCTGCTTCCTGGCGGCGCCGTCGTTCCATTCGCGGTCGCGCTTGACGAGTTCGAGAAGCTCCTCGACCGCGCCCTCGACCTTGCCGGCGGCATGGAGTGCCTGGGCGAGATCGAAGCGCGCCTGACTGATCGTCGGGATGGGCGAGCACGCGGTCGAGGAGTTCCGCCACAGGCCCGGCCTTCGCGGCCTGTTTCAAAAGCGCGAGCTGCGCCTTCGCGGCCTCGACCTCGGCCGATCCGGCGATCGCGGTCGGCACGTTGGCCAAAAGTCCCTCGGCCTGCTCCTCGTTGCCGAGCGCCAGATGGGCGCGGACGAGGCCGCCATAGGCGCGGGCATTCTCCGGCTCCTCGCCGAGGATCGCGGCGAAGGTCTCGGCGGCGTCGACCGCCGCGCCGTCGGCCAGCATCGCATCGGCGGCATCGAGCGCCTCGCCAAGGCCGCCGTCACCGGCGAGCGCCGCGAGCTTGTCGACGAAGGCCTTGATCTCGGAGACCGGGACCGCGCCCTGGAATCCGTCCACCGGCTTGCCCTGCCAGAAGGCATAGACCGTCGGGATCGACTGGATGCGCAGTTGGCCCGCGATCACCTGGTTCTCGTCCACATTGACCTTGGCCATCCGGACCTTGCCCTTGGCCGCCGTCACCGCCGCCTCGAGCGCCGGGCCGAGCGTCTTGCAGGGACCGCACCACGGCGCCCAGAAATCGACGATGACCGGCACCTCCTTGCTGGCCTCGATGACATCGGCCATGAAGCTGGCCTCGTTCACGTCGCGGATCAGATCGCCGGCCGCCGCCGTATCCTTTGCCTGACCGAATTCGAGCATGTCCGCCCCCTTTGTTTCGTGTTGCCCCCTATATGAGCGCGGGGCCGAAAGGCCAAGGGGCATCCCGCGCCGAAGCCAGCCGCTTCATCTTGCCGGAAATATCCCCGCCGGAGGCATTGCCCGCGCGCCCGGATGCGACCGGCATCAGCCCTTGTCGAAGAACGGCGTCACCTGCGCCACGATCACCGCGTTCTCGGCCAGCGCCCTGTCCATCAGCGCGCGCTCCTCGTCCTCGATCTCGTGGCCCTGCGCCAGCCGCTCGTCGAGCGTGCCGTAGCCCGAGTCACGTCGAGCGGCGCGAGGTCGGCCTGCTTCAGCACCGCCACCGTCTCGCGCACCGCCTCGGCCTCGTCGACGCCGGAGGCGTAGACACATCAGCGCCGCCCCGGTCGCGCCCTTCGGGCAGCCCGTCGCCGGCCTTGCGGCCGACCTCGACCACCAGGGTGAAGACCTGCTGCGGGCGTTTTCCCTTCGCCGGCTTCGCCGGATCAGTCCCGCAGCAGCTCGTTGATCGCGGTCTTCGAGCGGGTCGCTCGTCGACGCGCTTCACGATCACGGCGCAATAGAGGTTGACGCCGTTCTTCGACGGCATCGAGCCGGCGACCACCACCGAATAGGGCGGCACCTCGCCATAGATCACCTCGCCGGTCTCGCGGTCGACGATCTTGGTCGACTTGCCGATGAACACGCCCATGCCGAGCACCGAGCCTTCGCGCACGATGCAGCCCTCGACCACTTCCGAGCGCGCGCCGATGAAGCAATTGTCCTCGATGATCGTCGGGCCGGCCTGCATCGGCTCCAGCACGCCGCCGATGCCGACGCCGCCCGACAGGTGCACGTTCTTGCCGATCTGGGCGCAGGAGCCGACGGTGGCCCAGGTGTCGACCATCGTGCCCTCGTCGACATAGGCGCCGAGATTGACGAAGGACGGCATCAGCACCACGCCGGGCGCGATATAGGCCGACTTGCGCACGATCGCAGCCGGCACGGCGCGGAAGCCGGCGGCCTTCCACTCGGTTCTCGCCCCAGCCGTCGAACTTCGAATCGCACCTTGTCCCACCAGCCGCCGCCCTGCGGCCCGCCCGATCTGCATCTCCATGTCCTTGAGCCGGAAGCCCAGCAGCACCGCCTTCTTGGCCCACTGGTTGACGTGCCAGTCGCCGTCGGCCTGGCGCTCGGCCACCCGCAGCTTGCCGCTGTCGAGCGCGGTCAGCGTGTCCTCGATCGCCTCGCGGGTCTCGCCGGTGGTGGCGGGCGAGATCGTGTCGCGCGCCTCCCAGGCGGCTTCGATGGCGGCTTCGAGCTGGGCATTCGACATCGGGGTCTCCCCTGGATGATTGCGGTTCAGGATGCCCTATAGGGCGCGGCGGCCCTTGAGGCAATGCGACCTCGTGCGTCACAGTTTCGCCATCGGGCGCCGCAATGCTGGCCTGCCCGACCCGGAACGGGTAGGTCTGAGACGAACGAGACCGAGGACAGCATGAACGACGACCCGCGCAGCCATCCCGTTCCGCCGATTCCGGCCAGGACCGGGAGGCCGCGCGACCAGACTCCCGACACGCCGCAGACCCGCTCGCCGGCCTACCGGCTCGCCTACGACGATCTCGATTTCATCGTGCGCGACGAACTGCGGCCGGTGCGGCTGCAGCTCGAACTGCTGAAGCCCGAGATGATCATGCACGAGGCGGGGCATCGAATCGACCGTCGTGATGTTCGGCGGCGCCCGCATTCCCGCTCCGACCGGACAGCCGTTCGGCAGAGCCGCCGCGAACGAGACCGCCGGCGCGCCAGGACCGAGGCGGCCAAGGCGCCACGGCTGTCGCACTCTACGACGAGGCGCGCAAGTTCCGCCCGGATCATGCTCGAGCAGAGCGATGGAGACACGGCCACGCAGCAATGTCATCGTCACCGGCGGCGGTCCGGGCGTGATGGAGGCCGGCAACCGCGGCGCGCGCGACGTGGGCGGCAAATCGCATCGGGCTCAACATCGTGCTGCCGCACGAGCAGGCGCCGAACGACTATGTCACCCCGGAGCTGTGCTTCAACTTCCACTATTTCGCGATCCGCAAGATGCATTTCCTGATGCGCGCGAAGGCGATCGTGCTCTTTCCGGGCGGATTCGGCACGCTCGACGAGATGTTCGAGAGCCTGACGCTGATCCAGACCGGGCGGATGCGGCGGATGCCGGTCATCCTGTTCGGCCGGGAGTTCTGGGACGACGATCATCAACTGGGAGGCGCTGGCCGAGGCCGGCACGATCAGCCGCAGAGGACCTGTCGCTCGTTCGACTATGTCGAGACCGCCGAGGAGGCGATCGAGATCATCTCGGCGTTCCGCGAGGGCTGCTGAGTTCAGCCGCCAGCGTCGATCTCGATCATCACCGGGCCGGTAGCGTGCCTGACGTCGCGAAGCGCGGCGGCGACGCTGTCGGGCTTCGCCGTTGTCCGCAGGTAGGGCATGGCGCAGGAGCGCGCGACGGCCTCGAAATCGGGGGAGTCGGATGGCAGCCGATGACGCCGACGCCCACCGCTTCCATCGAGGAGGCGATCTCGCCATAGGCGCAGTTGTTCCAGATCAGGAAAGCGATGGGCAGATTTTCGTCCACCGCCGTCATCAGCTCCGGCAAGGTGAACTGTGCGCCGCCGTCGCCGGCGAGGCAGACGACCGGCGCGTCCGGGTCGGCCAGGGCGGCGCCGATGGCGGCGGGGATCGCGTAGCCGAGGGCACCGAAGCCGGTCGCGGCGTTGAACCAGCCGCCGGGGCGGTCGTGGTCGTAGTAGAGGTTGCCGGCGTAGATCGCTTGCGTGGAATCGCCGACGAAGATCGCGCCGGGCACCGCATCGCGGATCGCGTTCAGGACTGCGATCTGGGAGCGCATCGCGTCGTCGAGCGCCGCCCAGGCGCCCGTGCGGGCGGCCTCGGCCCGCGCCGCGCCGTCAGTCGGTGTGCCAGCGGGCAACGCCGCGACAAGGGCGGGCAGGATCGCCTCGGCATGACCTTGGAGCGCAAGGTCCACGGGGTGGCGGGCAAGCTGGGCCGGGTCGATGTCCACCCGGATCAAGTGCATCGGCCGGGGTATCTCGCCGCCATACATGGTCGTAGTCCGTCGGGCCGAATTCGGTGCCGATGGCGAGGACCGTGTCGGCGGCGCGGATGAGGTCGCGGACGGGTTCAAGGCTTGGGCTGGCGGCGACGGTCAGGGGATGGCCGTGCATGAGGCCGCGCGCGTTCACCGTCTGCACAACCGGCGCGCCGAGCCGTTCGGCGAGCGCGCGGAGGGCAGTCTCCGGCGCGTTTCGCGCCGCCGCCGGCGAGGATCAGCGGGGTCTTTGCGCGGACGAGCAAGGCTGCGGCTTCGGCGATGGTCTCGGCGGAGGGCAGGAGTCGGTTCGAGCGCCGATTGCTGCACGAGGGTTTCGGCCTCAAGCCCCATCACATCGGTCGGCACCTCGATATGCCGAGGGCCGGGGCGGCCGGTGGCGAAGCCCGCGAAGGCGCGGTCGAGGGCGGGGCCAAGGTCCGCAGGTTCCTCCACCCGGTCGGAGGAGAGGGCGACGAGCGCGGTCATCCCGCGTTGGTCGGGCAGTTCGTGCAGGTAGCCTAGGCCCTTGCCCAGCGTATCGCGCCGGTTGACGCCGGACAGGACCAGCATCGGCACCGAATCCGCCCGTGCCTGCCCCATCGGCGTCAGCGTGTTGGTCAGCCCCGGCCCGGTGATCACGAAGGCGACGCCGGGCTGACCCGAGACGCGGGCATAGCCGTCGGCCATGAAGCCCGCGCCCTGTTCGTGGCGAGGGGTGACATGGCGGATGGAAGAGCCGGCGAGGCCACGGTAAAGCTCTACCGTGTGGACGCCCGGAATGCCGAAGACGACACGGACCCCGCGCGCCTCGAGCACCTTGACCAGCTTTTCGCCAACAGTTGTCATTTCGGTTTTCCCCCTGTTCGTTCCGCCGCATGGGCGACGATTCGGTCGCAGGCGGCGCGGAACCGGGTGTTGTCCACCGTCAGCGCCACCCGGACCCAGCCGTTCAATGTCTCGCCGAAGGCCGAGCCCGGCATCACCGCGACCCCGCCCGCGTCGAGAAGGCCGAGCGCGTAGTCGCGGTCCCCCTGACCGGTTGCACTCACGTCGATGAGGGCGAACATCCCCGCCTCGGGCCGGTGGACGCGGAGCCGGGTTTCCTGCGCCAGCCGCTCGTCGAGGTATTTCGCCCGCGCGGCAAAGCGGGTCCGCATCCCCTCGGCCACCACCGAGGGCGTGGCGACGGCGTCTGCGGTCATGTCGGCGATGAAGGGCTGGTTGCCGAATAGCATGGTCTCTGAAAGCGGCAGGAGCCGGTCGGCGAAAGCGGCCGAGCCCACCGCCCAGCCGGAGCGGAAGCCGGGCGCGGCATGGGACTTCGAAATCGAGGAGACCGCGACGGTCCGCTCCGCGAGGTTCGCCCGGTCGAAGGGCGAGGCGAAGGCGACGCCATCGAAGACCAGCTCCTCATAGACCTCGTCCGACACGATCCAGATGTCGTGCGCCCTGGCCACCGCGCCGATCGCATCGATATCGGCCACGGTCAAGACCGCGCCAGTCGGGTTGTGCGGGGTGTTGAGGAGGATCGCGCGGGAGCGATCGGTGATCCGCCCGGCGATATCTTCGGCGGCGATGCGGAAGCCGTTTTCCGGGCGCAGCGGCACGGGGACCGGCACCGCTCCGCTGGCGCGAATGACGGCTTCGTAGGTCGCATACATCGGATCGCCGACCAGCACCTCTGCGCCCGGTTCGGCGACGCCCATCATCACCGCGTAGAGCGCGGTCTGGGTGCCGGGAAAGCAGAGGACCTGATCCATCCCGACGGGCCGGCCGGCGCGGGCGGCGTAGCGGACGGCAAGACTGGCGCGCAGGGCTTCCTCGCCGCGCCCGGTCGAATATTCGGTGC
This sequence comes from uncultured Alphaproteobacteria bacterium, assembly GCA_963707885.1. GTDB lineage: Bacteria > Pseudomonadota > Alphaproteobacteria > Rhodobacterales > Rhodobacteraceae > Albidovulum. The sequence goes on along the minus strand of CAVPRV010000018.1, from coordinate 115,735 downwards.
GCCCGGCGCGCATCGCCTCGGCCGCGCGTTCGACCAGCGCGGCAGGCGTCGGCACGTCGGGATTGCCGATGGTGAGGTCGATCACGTCGCGGCCGGCGCGCTGCGCCTCAGTGGCGGCAAAGTGCAGTTCCCACTTGGCGCCGCCGAGGCCGGCGAGCCGGTCGAGGATCGGGGCGTATTTCATTCCGCGTCCCCCAAGGGCAGGTCGAGAAGCGCGGCGACGGACGCGCGGCCGATGGCCTCGATCTCGCCCGGCCCGAAGGCGTCGGGCAGCGCCCCGCCTTCGAGCCAGAGCCCGTCGATCACAGCGTTGCAGGCGATGGCGAGGCGCCGGAGCTCCGCCTTGCCGGCCTTGCGGCCTGTCTCGGTGAAGGCGTCGGCGATCAGCGCCTCCAGCCGGTCGCGGTAGGCGAGGTAGTTCTCCTCGTGCGTCGCGCGCATCGCGGGGGCGCGCCGGACCATGTGGAGGAAGGCCGCCCAGAGCGAGAGCGCGCGCGGATCGACGACGGGCGGGGTCAGCGAGGCGGACACGAAGCGCGCGAGCCGCGCCCGCGCCGTCGTGCCGGCGACCGCCTTCACGCTGCCTTCGAGCTGGGTTGCCATATGGGACTGATAGGCGGCGTTGATCAGGTCTTCCTTGGACAGGAAGTGATGGCGTATCATCCCCTGCGACAGACCCGCCGCCTCGGCGATGGCGCGCACCGTCGTCTCGGCCGGCCCGGCCTCGGCCATGAGGTCGAGCGTCGCGGCGATGAGATCGGCGCGCCGGCTTTCGGGCTCTTCCCGGGTAAATTTCCGCCGTTGGGAGGGCATTCCGGCTGGTGCTCCACCATGAATTATACAAATGTATATTTGACCGGACGGCGGCCACCCGCAAGGGGAATTCGCGTCTGGCGCCCGGTGCACGGACGCGGCAGTCTGGATTTGGTGCATAGGAGGTCGGAAATGGAAATGAAGAACAGCGACAGGCTCTGGGAGATCGTCGAGACCCATCGCGCGGCCTTCACCGGGCTGGCCGACCGGGTCTTCGACACGCCTGAAGTCGCCTATACGGAACATGAAAGCTGCGGTGCCCATGCCGAAATGCTTGAGGCGACCGGCGCGCGGATCACCCGCGACCTCGCCGGCATCCCGACGGCGGTGATGGGCGAATGGGGGGACGGCAGGCCGGTGATCGCGATCCTCGGCGAATACGACGCGCTGCCGGAACTTGGCCAGGAGCCTGGCGTGGCCGAGGAGCGGCCGGTGGGCCGATTCGGTCATGGCTGCGGGCACAACCTGCTGGGGTCGGCCGCCTTGATGGCGGCGGTGGCGTTACGGGACTACCTCGCGGAGAAGGGCCTGCCGGGCCGGGTTCGGTACTACGGTTGTCCGGCAGAGGAAGGCGGTGCGGCCAAGACCTTCATGGTGCGCGCGGGGCTTTTCGACGACGTGGACGCCGCGATCAGCTGGCATCCTGCGGACTATACCGGAGTCTTCGAGGCCAATTCGCTGGCCAATACCCGCATCGACTTCACCTTCCACGGCCGCGCCGCCCATGCGGCGGGCTCGCCCGAGCTGGGGCGCTCGGCGCTTGACGCGGTGGAGCTGATGAACGTGGGCGTGAACTACCTGCGCGAACATATGCCCGACGATGCCCGGGTGCATTACGCCTATCTCGACGCCGGGGGCACGGCGCCGAACGTGGTGCCGGCGAAGGCCACGGTGCGACAGCTGATCCGGACGCGGCGGCTGCGCGACCTGAACGGGCTGGTGGCGCGGGTGCGCAAGATCGCCGAGGGGGCGGCGCTGATGACGGAGACTCGGGTGGAAGCGAAGGTGGTCTCGGCGGTGTCGGACCTGCTCGGCAACCGGGTGCTGGAGAAGGCGATGCAGGTCAACATGGACCGCCTCGGTCCGACGGATTTCGACGCGGCCGATATTCCGTTCGCCGAGGCGATCCGGGCGACACTGACCGAGGAACATATCGCCGACACGTTCCGACGGACGGGGCGTCCGGTCGATCCGGGCCTCGCACTTTGCGACTTCGTCGTGCCGTTGGACGCCGCGCCGCAATCGGCGATGGGATCGACGGATGTGGGCGATGTGAGCTGGGCGGTGCCCACGGTGCAGGCCTGGGTCGCGACCTGCGCCATCGGGACGCCGTTCCATTCCTGGCAGCTGACCGCACAGGGCAAGGCGCCGGCCGCCCACAAGGGCATGGTCCATGCCGCGAAGATCATGGCGACGACGGGGCGCGACCTGCTCGAGCGGCCAGAGCTTCTGGCGGCGGCGAAGGCCGAGCATGTGGCGCATCTGGCGCGAGAGCCCTATCGCTGCCCGATGCCGGACGAGGTCATGCCGCCGATTCCGGAGCGGGGGTGGGCGGGGAAGCCCGTTATCACGGATCTTCCGGGCGGCGAGAAGCACTTTGAGAGGAACATCCCGACCATATTTCGACGCCGTGTGTGCCGGCGTTGACCGCAGTTGCATCTCGAGCCGGGCGCGCGCCTGCCCGGCGCCTTCGGCTTGCTCCGGGCGAAAAGGAGCAGAAGTTCGATCCTTGCAAATGGCTTCAGAGCAGATTGACGCGGACGCGAAACAAGACCGGGTTCTTCACTCGGGACGCGCAATGCCCAGAAGCTCGCGGAGCCGGTCATGCGGGATCGCGGGGACGAAATTGCCGTCGCGACCCTCCATGTCGGCATTGGCGATCATGCTGTTGAGGATCGCCTCCTCCACCGACTGCACGGCCGCTTCGAAGAAGGTGTCGATATCCTCGTCGGGCACGTAGCTTGCCGATAGAAGCCCCTCGGACGTGCCGCCCATGATCGCCCGGTTCGCGGTCGAGAAGGCGAGGAAGATGTCGCCCGAACCGTGCCGCCCGAAGCCGCCCATCCGGCCGACGCCCATCCCCGCCCGCTGCGCGAGCCGCTTCAACTGGTGCGGCAGGAACGGTGCGTCGGTGGCGATCACGGCGATGATCGAGCTGAGGTCGGGATCGGGCGTCATGCGCCGCACGGTCAGGTCGTCGAAGGCCCCGCCGATCCGGTGCCCGAGCACGGTCAGGTCGCCGCGCGCGCCGAAATTCGCCTGGACGAAGGCGCCGAGCGTGTAGTCCTGCCCTCCGTAAGTCACACGGCGCGACGCGGTGCCCGAGCCGGCCTTGAAGCCGAAGCATTTCATCCCGGTGCCGCCGCCGACGCTGCCCTCCTCGACCGCGCCGGTCGTGGCGCTGTCGATGGCCTCGAACACATGCGCGTCGGTTACGTGGAAGCCATTGATGTCGTTCAGGAACCCGTCATAGGTCTCGGCCGCGACCGGCAGCGCAAAATCCTCGTCGAAGCGGCCGGCGAAATGGCGGATCGCCCAGCGGATCGTTGCATCGCGCGTCAGGCCGCAGGAATGGGTGTTGGTGATGGTGACCGGCAGGGCGAACTTGCCCGCCTCGGCGATGTAGTGGACGCCGGTCAGCTCGCCATTGCCGTTGAGGCTGTGGAAACCGGCGAAGACCGGGACCTGCACATCGTCGACTGGACGCGGCAGGATCGCGGTGACGCCGGTGCGGACCGGGCCCTTGCCAATCGTCAGTTTGCCCGCGCCTTCGATGATCGTCGCGTAGCCGACGCCGACGCCCGGCACATCGGTGATCGCGTTCAACGGCCCCGGCCGCCCGTCGAACTGCAGGCCGAGCCCGGCGGCGCGGAGCTTGCCCGAGGGGGTGCGGTGGGGATGAGACGACATGAAACCTCCAATACCGAGACGACGGGACTGGCGTGCCAGTCAGACGATCACGTCGAGCCTTTCCTGCTCGCCGACGCCGAAGATCCGCTTGTAGCGCGCGATCTCGTCCTTCGGACCCATCGCCTTGTTGGGATTGTCCGAGAGCTTCACGGTCGGCCGCCCGTCGGCGGCGACCGCCTTGCAGACGAGGCTGAACGGGGCGAGCCGGTCGCCCGCGACGAGGCCGCGGAAATCGTTGGTCAGGAGCGTGCCCCAGCCGAAGGAGGCCTTGACCCTTCCGGCGAACTTGGCGTGCAGTTCCTCGATCTTCTCGACGTCGAGGCCGTCGGAGAAGATCACGAGTTTGCCGCGCGGATCCTCGCCCCGCTCCTTCCACCAGCGGATGGCGGTTTCGGCGCCGACGACGGGGTCGCCGCTGTCGATGCGGATGCCGGTCCAGCCGGCCAGCCAGTCGGGCGCATTCTCGAGGAAGCCTTCGGTGCCGTAGGTATCGGGCAGTATGATCCGGAGGTTGCCGTCGTGTTCCTCGTGCCAGTCGGCGAGAACCTTGTAGGGTGCCTCGCGCAGTTCGTCGTCGCTGTCGGCGAGAGCGGAATAGACCATAGGCAGTTCGTGGGCGTTGGTGCCGATGGCCTCGATGTCGCGGCGCATGGCGATGCGGCAGTTGGAGGTGCCGACGAAGGCATCGCCGAGCCCCTCGGCCATCGCCTGCACGCACCAGTCCTGCCAGAGGAACGAGTGCCGGCGGCGGGTGCCGAAATCGGCGATCTTAAGGCCCTCGATCCCGCGCAGCCGCTCGATCTTCTCCCAGAGCCGTGTCATCGCGCGGGCGTAGAGCACCTGAAGTTCGAACTTGCCCATCGTCGCCAGCACCGCGCGCGAGCGCAGCTCCATCAGGATCGCGAGGGCGGGGATTTCCCAGAGCATCACTTCGGGCCACTTTCCTTCGAAGGTCAGCTCGTACTGGTCGCCCTTGCGTTCAAGGTGGTAGGGCGGCAGGCGCAGGTTGTCGAACCACTCCATGAAGGAGGAGGAGAACATCTGCCGCTTGCCGTAGAAGGTGTTGCCGCGCAGCCAGGTGCTTTCGCCGCGCGCCAGCGAGAGCGAGCGGACATGGTCGAGCTGTTCCCTGAGCTCGCCCTCGTCGACGAGATCGGCGAGCGGGATCGTCGTTGAGCGGTTGATGAGGCTGAAGGTGACATTGGTGTCGGGCCGTTTGCGCAGCACCGACTGGCACATCAAGAGCTTGTAGAAATCGGTGTCGATGAGCGACCGGATGATCGGGTCGATCTTGAAGTTGTGGTTATAGACGCGGGTTGCGATATCGACCATGCGGTGCTCCGTTCGGCATTACGCATGGTTAGATGACGCCGGACGGCGGGGCAAGCGCCGCCCGGCCGCGAGGGTCAGGGGCTCTGGCCGTCCGAAACCTCGATCCACCGGGCGGTCATCCAGCCGAGTTCGCCGAGAAGGAGGCTCGCGACCGCACCGCCGATATCGTCCGGCAGGCAGGCCCCGGCGCGATGCAACGCGGCGCGGCCTAGGCGAGGCGGACGCCAGCGGCGCGCATCTGGTCGCGCGCCGCCGCGAGCGAGCCGTCGAGGTCGATGGCGCGGCAGGCCTCTTCGAGGACGGTGACGCCGAAGCCGAGCTTTGCTGCGTCGATGGCCGAATAGGCGACGCAGAAATCGGTAGCGAGGCCGACGAGCGTCAGCTCGAGCACTCCGCGCGTCCTCAGATAGCCTTCGAGCCCGGTCGGGGTTTCGTGGTCGTTCTCGAAAAACGCCGAGTAGCTGTCGATGGCCGGGCGGAAACCCTTGCGGATGATCAGGTCGGCCGGGTCGGCCGCGAGGTCCTTGTGGAAGGCCGCACCGTGCGTGCCCTGGATGCAATGTGCGGGCCAGAGCACCTGCGGTCCGTAGGGCATCTCCGTCACCGAGAAGGGCGCCGCGCCGGGATGGTTCGCGGCGAAGGAGGCGTGATTGGCCGGGTGCCAGTCCTGGGTCAGGACCTTCACCGCGAAGTCCGCCATCAGCGCGTTGACCCGCGGCACGATCTCGTCCCCGCCGGCGACGGCCAGCGCGCCGCCCGGGCAAAAATCGTTCTGCACGTCGATGACGATCAGGGCTTCGTGGTTCGAGCGCATGGTTTCCCCCTATCCGGCATGTTCCGTTGCTAGGCCGCGCCCGTCGTCAGGTCAATGGCCCGGGCACGTGACCCGGCCTTGCGGCGGGGCGCGGTGCTTGCTACACGCGCGCTCCCCAAGCGTCCTCGTGCAGGTTTCCCATGTCCCCCGCGATCGGCGTAGATTTCGGCACCTCGAACACCGCCGCCGCGATCCTGCGGGACGGCGCGGTGCGGATCGTCCCGCTCGAAGCCGGGCAGGAGACGCTGCCGACGGCCATCTTCCTCGATTATGCCGCGCGGCGCACGGTCTTCGGCAGCGCTGCGGTGCGGGCGATGATCGACGGGCAGGACGGACGGTTCATGCGGGCGCTGAAGTCCATCCTCGGCACGCCGCTGGCGCGGGAGAAGCGGCAGTTCCTGAACCGACGGCTGACGCTTCTGGAAATCGTGACGGAGTTCCTGGGCGAAATCCGGGAACGGGCGGAAGCGGCGACGGGCGCCGAGGTCCGGCGCGTCGTCGCGGGCCGGCCGGTGCGATTCCACAGCGCCGATCCCGCGCGCAACGCGCAGGCTGAGGTGGACCTGCGGGACTGCTACTACGCGGCCGGGTTCGAGGAGGTCCGCTTCGTCAACGAACCCGAGGCGGCGGCACGCGCGGCGGGCCCAGGACGCGGCATCGGGCTGATCGTCGATATCGGTGGCGGAACCTCGGATTTCACGCTGTTCGAGAGCCGGGGCGGCGCGGTGAAGATCCTCGCGAGCCATGGCATTCGCCTCGGCGGGACGGATTTCGACCGGGTGCTGAGCCTTGAGAAGACGATGCCGCTTCTCGGCCTTGGTGGCGAGCTCTGCAACGAGATCGGGCCGGGGCGGCACGACGTGCCGCGTGCCTTGTTCCACGACCTCGCGAGCTGGGAGAAGATCGCCTTCCTCTACGGTCCCGCCACGTTGCGGAGCGCGAAGGCGATGGCGCGGCTGGCGGTGGAGCCGCGGCGGCTGCACCGGCTAGTCCGAGTCATCGAGAACGAGATCGGCCACGATGTCGCCTTCGCCGTCGAGGCCGCGAAAATCGCCGCGAATGACGCCGCCGCGACCGGGATCGACCTTGCCCTCGTCGAGCCGGGGTTGCGGCCGGCGCTGACGCGGGGCGAGCTTGCCTCGGCGCTTCACCCTTCGGTGCGGGTGATCCGGGCGGCGATCGACGAGACGCTGGCAATCGCCGGGATCGGTGCCGATGCGGTTGGGCGGGTGATCTTCGTCGGCGGGTCGAGCCTTCTTGCTGTGGTCGAGGCCGAGGTCCGCGCCGCCCTGCCAAGCGCGGAGGCGGAGCAGTCGGATGTCTTCACCGCCGTCGTGCGGGGTCTGGCGCACTGCACTGCCGATGCGGGCTGACTTGCCTGTGGCCGCCCCGCCCCGTATCAGGGCGCCCATGTTCACCGTCGCGGCGCTTTACAAATTCACCGCCTTCCCAAACCCGGCAGCCTTGCGCCCGGGATTGCTGGCGGCCTGCGAGGCGGCCGGGGTGAGGGGCACGCTTCTTCTTGCGCGCGAGGGGATCAACGGCACCATCGCCGGAACCCGAGCTGGGATCGACGCGGTCATCGCCCGTATCCGGGGGCTGCCCGGCTGCGCCGACCTCGACTGGAAGGAAAGTCCGGCCGCCGAGATGCCGTTCGGACGGATGAAGGTGCGGCTGAAGCGCGAGATCGTGACGATGGGCGAGCCGGAGGTCGATCCGACCGGGGCGGTCGGGCGCTATGTCGACCCCGCCGGCTGGAACGACCTGATCGCCGCCGAGGATGTCGTGGTGATCGACACGCGCAACGACTACGAGGTCGCCATCGGCACGTTCGAGGGCGCCATCGACCCCGGCACCAGGAGCTTTCGCGAGTTTCCCGCCTGGTGGCGCGAGAATGCCGGCCGGTTCGGAAACAAGCGCGTGGCGATGTTCTGCACCGGTGGCATCCGCTGCGAGAAATCGACCAACTTCCTTCTGAAGGAGGGTGTCGAGGAGGTCTATCACCTCAGGGGCGGCATCCTGAAATATCTCGAGGAGGTGCCAGCGGATAAGAGCCGGTGGCAGGGCGCCTGCTTCGTCTTCGACCAGCGGGTGGGCGTCGGCCACGGGCTGGCCGAGAGCGGGCATCGCATGTGCCATGCCTGTCGCCGGCCGCTGGCGCCGAAAGACCTCGGTCATCGGGATTACGAGGAGGGCGTGTCCTGCCCGTCCTGCATCCGCGATCATTCCGAGGCTGACCGCGCGCGGTTCCGCGAGCGCCAGCGGCAGGTGGACCTCGCCGCGGCGCGGGGAGAGCGCCATATCGGCCCGCAGGATCAGGGCGTCTAGGACGACGGGGCCGGTGGAGGCCCGACCCCTACGACCAGCCGAGCTTCTCGAAAAGACGGGCGAACCGGAGCGGCCCCACCCGCGACCAGTCGTAGCCGAGCGCCGCCTGTCGCGCGGCCGCGCCGCGGTCGCGCCGCAACTCCTCGGAGCCGGCGAAGCGGGCGAGGACGCTGCGCAACGCCTCTATATCGACGGGATCGACGACGGTGATCGCCCCGGTTTCGGCGCCAATCCGGCCGGAGCCGGCCTCGGAGGCAATGACCGGCAGGCCGTGGGCGGCGGCCTCGTAGGTGGCGATCGGATCGCCTTCTTCGAGCGAGGGAAGGAGGGCCACGTCGGCGCGCAGAAGCTCCGTCGCGACGTCGTGGCTGAAACCGATGGAGGAGACCGTGTCGCTGGCGAGGACATCGGCGAAGCGGGCGCGGATCGCCGGTTCGATCCCGCCGACGAGCCGCAGAACAGCCCCTTCGGGCGGTTGCCGCCACGCCTCGAGGAGAAGGTGCGCACCCTTGCGGACGCAGACCGCGCCAACGAAGACGAAGACCACGGGCGCGCCTTGCTCTTTCGGCGGACGGGCCGGCAGGGCCTTCGGCACCCATGTCCCGTAGCACGAAGGCACGATCCGGTCGGCAACGGCGGTTCCGGCAAACGCGCGTTCGGCAGCCGGGCTCGGCGCGAAGATCGCGGTGCAGAGAGCCTGACCTCGGTTCTGCTCGGCGATGCGCGCCTCGGTGATGTCGTGGGCGGGCGGCAGGCCGAGCGCGGCGTAGGCGTCGTCGAGGACCGGTTTCGCCGCCTCCATCCGCGTGTTCACCGTTTCCGCTATGATCGGGACGCCGCGACGGGCGAGTCCTTCATAGACGGCAAGCGGCACCGAGGGCCAGAGATAGGCGATATCTCCGTCGCCGAGGGCCTCGAAATAGTGGCTGTGCAGCACCGGTTCGGCAAAGTGCCGGACGAAACCGAACGGAAGACGCCTGAGCGCCGGGGGCAACACGGTATGCAGGGGCAGGCCGGCGGGTCGGTCGCCGAGGAAGAACGGCGTGAAGAGATCGCAGTCGACGCCCGCGGCGCGGGAGGCCGCGAGAATCGACCGGCAGGTGCGGCCGACGCCCACATCCTCGCACGTCATCGTCATCAGGGTCCGGACCGCGCGGCCGGGGCGGGAGAGCTTCGGCATCGGCCGCCTAGTCCTTCGCGAGCGTGACCCGGACGTGACGGGCAGCGATCATCTCAAGGGCGCTCCTCAACAAGTCCGATCTCATCTAACGCCCCGCCGCGAGAATGAAAAGCAATGGCGAGACGAAAATCGGACCGACGGTTCCGGTGCGTGGCCGATCGCGACGACGCGGCCGGATTGTCATTCAATTCTCGACAAGCGGCGTGGATCGGGGCGGGAAAGCGCCGGTCGGGGCACCGCGATGGACAGCCGCGACGCCCTCATTTAGTCATTGGGGCGCAAGTTGAAAGGGCCCGCCTTCTTGAGCGACGCGACCGCCAGACTTCCGGCGCGCGAGATGCGCGCCAGCCGACCGGCCTCCGCCGGATCGGGCCGACCGGTTCTTGCCACGATCGCGCTGATCACTCTGATGCTGCCGGTGACCTTCTCAATGGGCACATGGCTCATGTCGCCGTCGCGGGCGCTGTTCCTCGTCCTGCTACCGATCCAGCTTTTTGGATTGCTGCGCGGGCAATATGGCAAGATCACCTATATCGACTGGCTGATCCTCGGCTACATGGCGTGGAGAACCTTCGTGCCGTTCATCCACAATCCTCAGGTCGCGCTGCAATATGCCGGGTCGAACTCGGTCATTTTCCTCGGCGGCTACCTTGCCGGCCGTGCGACGATTCGTACGGCCGAGGATTTCCAATGGATGGCCAAGGTGCTCGCAGCCTTCGTCATATTCAGCTTTCCATTCGCGGTATATGAAACGATCACCGGGAAATTCGTGATTCCCTACCTGTTCGAACAGATCCCCGGCATCGACAGCGTGAGTGATGTGAACTACCAGCGCCGGATGGGGATGGACCGGGTGCAATTCGTCTTCTCACATCCAATCCACTACGGGCTGTTCTGCTCGCTTGCTCTGGCGGTGTACTTCGTTTCGCTGCGGGGGATCATTTCCGGTTTCTGGCGTTGGACTGGGATGCTTATCATCGTCGCGTGCTGCTTCATGTCAGTATCGAGCGGACCGTTCCTGTCGGCGATGGCGCAGGTCGGGTTGATCGTGTATGCCCATCTCTTCCGCAATGTCGAAAAGCGCTGGCTCTATTTCGGCTTGGCCTTCGGCTTTTTCTACGCGGTGATCGAGGTTGGGTCGAACCGGCCGGGGATCGTGGCGCTGATGTCGCTTCTCACCTTTTCAGCCTCGACCGCGAACGTGCGGTTCATCCTGTTTGAATACGGCATGGCGCAGATCATGAGGACGCCGATTTTCGGGATCGGGTTCCGACAGTGGGACCTGCCCTCGTGGATGACCGGCAGCCTCGACAACTTCTGGCTCGCCATCGCGCTGATCTTCGGGTTGCCGGCGTTTCTGTTTCTCTTCGGGGCCGTCGTCACTGGCCTTGTCGGCATCGGTAGGCGCGCCTTCAAGCAGGGCGGCGGGCTTTCGAATGCGCGACTAGGATGGGGGATCATGCTCGTTAGCCTGACCCTCACGCTCGCCACCGTGTTCATCTGGAGCGAGGTCGCCTCGCTCGTGATGTTCATGATCGGAAGCGGCGTGTTCATGCTTCACGCGCAAGAGGCGGCGGAGGGCGAAGAAGCCCCGCCGGCAGAGGACGACCGTCGGTCCGGGCCGACCTATTCGCGCTTCGCGCCGGAGCTTTCCCGCAAGGACACCGCCCCGCCTGCCCGGCACCAGGCCGAAAAAGGACACCGATGAAACCCGCGCTATTCGCCAACCGGTCGACCCTTCTCGACACGATCCGGGCCATCGCGGTGACGATGGTTGTGCTCTTCCACGTCGCCACCCGCTATCCGGTCGAGGAACTGGATGTCGTTGCCCGGCAATTCTTGCGCTACGGCTTTCTCGGCGTCGATATCTTCTATCCGTTGAGCGGCTTTCTCATCACCCGATTTCTCCTCGGCCACAGCGAGCGCGGCTCGATCAAGGCCTTCTTCCTGCGCCGGGTTTTTAGGATTGTGCCGCTCTACGTCGTTGCGGTGACGATCTTCTTCATCGCGGCAACTGTTACGCAGTACGAAACCGAGACTCTCGACAAGATCTGGGTGACTTACTTCTTCCTCACTGGCTGGTTCGCATACTTCTCTGGGCCGGACAGCATACCATACACGATCACCTGGTCGCTGTCGGTCGAGGAATTCGCCTATATCCTCTTCGGCCTTTCCGCCTTCCTTCTGCGGCGGTCCTTTCCGGCGATCCTCGTCTTTCTCGCCGTCGCGCCATTCGTGCTGCGGGTCCATCTCTATGCGGAGGGATACGAGAACATCTATTACTTCCCGCTCGCCCGGCTCGACAGCATCGCGAGCGGAGGGCTGGTTGCGCTTCTGATCGGAAGGGCGCGGCATCTCTGGGCGATGCTGGCGGTTGGGATGGTCGCCGCGGCTTTGGTGTGGAAGGCGGGCGGGCCGGTCGGATCTGCCGCGCTTTTCACAACGGTGACGCTGGCGACCTGCACCACCATTGCCGCCTGCGAGTCGGTGGTCAGCGGTCTGCGCAGTCGGCTCCTCGATGCGGCGGCGCGGGTCGGGCTTTATTCCTATTTCATCTACCTCTTCCACTTCTTCATTCTCTACGCGCTGTTCATGCTGGCCGCAAAACTCGGCTTCGGATTGCCGCCGTTCTGGGCCATGGGGTTCTTGTGCATGGCCGCGACCTATGTCGCGGCCTGGATGTCCTTCACCTGGTTCGAGGCGCCGCTGATGGTCTTCGGTCGGCGGTTGGAGACACAGGTGAGTCCGCGCGCGGTCGCTGCAGGAGGTCCGAAATCATGAGCGCAGCGGTCATTAAGAAGGCGCGGAAGCGCGGGCTGAACCGACTCGGCGGGGTCAGAAACCTGCTCGTTTCGGCAAAGCGGCAATGGTATCGGCGGGTCTGGGGAATGGATATCCATCCGACGGCGCAATTCTCGCTCTCGGCAAAGTTCGACCGGACCTTTCCGATCGGAGTCCATGTCGGGCCGCACAGCTATGTCGCCTTCGACGCCCGTATCCTGACACACGACCGCACACGCGGGCTCTACCTTCATACGCGGGTCGGCGCCAACTGCTTCATCGGTGGCTGCAGCCTGATCCTCCCGGGCGTTGAGATCGGCGACAATTGCGTCGTCGGCGCAGGCTCGGTCGTAACGAAATCGGTTCCGCCCCGCTCCATAGTCGCGGGCAATCCGGCCAAGGTCATCCGGTCGGGGATCGAGGTGGGCGAATATGGCCGCTTTCTCGATGCCGATGCGACCGAGAGCGCGCTGGCAGAACAGGGGCTGACCTAAGCCGTGCGGTGGAACGTGGCGCTTGCGGGTCTTATCCTTCTGACCGGAGTTGCCACAACGGTCTTTTGGCAAGCGTCGCCGCCTTCCGCCATCCGCGACCGGGTGGCGCACGTGGCCGCCGCCGAGCAAGACGAAATATTCCTCACGGTTTTCGGCAGCAGCCTGTCCAAGCGGGCGGTCTGGCCTCGTCAGCTCAGGCTGGCACGTTGCGACCGTGGAGTGGCTTCCACCGAGATCAGGGCGGAGGCCGGCGCCGGGTCGGACGAAGGGCTGGCCATCGTCGAGGGGCACCGCACGAAGCGGCGCGACGTCGCCATCCTCGAATACGCCATCAACGACGCCGACCTCATCGACGGCGTGTCGCGCGCCACGAGCAAGGACAACCACCGCAAAATGATCGCCACGCTCCGGGAGCGCTATCCCGGGATCGTCATCATCCTGATGGCGACGAACCCGGTCACGGGCCTCCAACGGTTTAAGCGGCCGAAACTGATGGCCTATTACGACGACTACGCGGCGCTGGCCGAAGAACTGGACGTGAGCTTCTTCGACGGGACCGCGCGCTGGCTTGAGGCCAGCCCAGGCCCGGATGCGCTACCGGATGGCCTTCATCCCGATCCCGCAAGCGAAGCGGAGATATACGTGGCACCTCTACGAGAGATGATCGTCCGCGCGCTGAGGCGCACGTGTTGGGAATAGGCCCTCGCGAGGCTGATGGCGGCGGCACCACGCAATCCTGAACCGGCCCTTCCCTTTGCGCGCGCCAGAACCCGGCCAGGCGCAACGCGCTTGCCCCCTGTGGTAGTCCTCGGGGACAATTTGCCGGCACGGGCGTGGACGGAACTTCCGCCGCTGCAGCGGAGGCGGGTCCGGCCCCGGGACGGTTGAGGCCACCGGACGAGCGCCGCCCGCAATTCCGGTAAAGATCGGTCGGACCGGCGGCACCGTCCCGCAAGACGGGAATATACAATGATATCGCTTTCTGCCGTGATGCTCAACCTGAGGCCCTCAGGGTCCTCCGGGCCCGGGCCGCTGCCCGGCACGGTCTCCGTCGTCGCGTTCAGCCGCGACCGGACGATCTTCGACAGCGGAGCGGGCCTCGGCCTCGCCGTGGCCGATATCCCGCTTTCAGGCACCGGCACGGCGGGCGAGGTGGTGCAGGCGCGGGCTGTCTCGCTCGACGATGGCGGGGCCACGACCACGACCTGGGTGGATGTCGCGACGGTGAACGGCGGGGGCAACTGGGCCGGAACGATCACGGCACCGCGAAGTGCGTCGTGGTTCCGACCCGAAGTGCGGCTAAAGGCCCAGCCCGGCGTCGCCGCGCAGGGGGCGAACCGGTTCGGCGTCGGCCACGTGATCGCGATCTGGGGCCAGTCGGAGCCGGACCGCATCCTCTCTACCTTCTATGACAACACCCCCGCCTCCGCCGTTGCCGACCCCGAGGCGGTGCAGGTTTTCGATGGCGCGGCTTCGACGCCCGCGCGGCATTTCATCACCACCGCGCAGCCGCTGACCGCCGCCATCGCGGCCATGGCGGGCACCTTCATCGCCGAGCGTCCGGGCGAAAAGTTTGCCGTTATCTTCCACACCGTCCCCGGCACGGACCCGCGCGGGCTCGTCAACGACGGCGACCTCACCCGGAACTGGGCCGACGACAAGGCGCTACATGATTACGCGACCGCCGACGGCCAGCATGTTGGCCTCGTCGCGATGTCGTGGTTCGCGTCGCCTGGCAGCTTCGGATCGAGCTACGGCGAGGCGATGCTCCCGCTTTTCGCCGGTAAGACCATCGCAGGGGCGACAATTACCTTCCCGGCGACAATCAGTTACGGCGCGGGTCCCAGCTATCATGCCGATCACTGGTTCGGCGAGCTTTACGACTATGCCAAGACGCGGTGGGTCCCCTACGGGCCGCACCGGTTCGACATCGACGCCGACATGCGCGATGCGACCCACTACAGCGACGGTAGCCAGCAGTTCAACCTCGTCAACAAGGAGCTTGTCCGCAAGAGCTGGCGCGACATGTTGGCGCTTCCCGCCGCGACGATGTTTCTGCCGCTGTCGATCGAGCCCATCACCTATGTCAACGGCTACGACGACGGCGCGGGCGGATGGGCCGATTTCGCCCATCCCTCCGGCAACACGCCCGACGGCACCTCGACTTGGGCCCGCCTGACCGCCCATGCGATTCTGCAATCATCGGGGCTCTCGGGCTGGGCTGCGCCGGAATTCGACCATTGCCTCTGGGAGGCGACAGGCGCCTGGGTCGAGGTCTGGTCCTCTGCCGGGCCGGTGACGACGACGCGGTTGGCGCGGGCCGAGGCGCCGATCGGGACAGCGCAGCCGCACTGGACCGAGGTGATGGGCTTCCAGATCAACGGGATGCCGGCGGAGAATACCCAGATCGTCGCGGGCCGAGTCCGCATCTTCCCGAACCGCGGCAGTTTCACCCATGCCGACGCGATCCAGTACGGCGAGGGTGGGGCGACCGGGATGATCGCCTTCCCGGAGGACTTCTTCGCCGCGACCTGGAAGAATCTGCCCATTGTCGATGTCGGCGCAGCGGGCCTTGATGGTGTGCCTGTCCGCCCGCTTGCCGATCCGGCGGTGCTGGCGAACACCCTTCCCGCCGGCGCGCCAAGCTTCACCACCACCGCCACGGGCCCCTACTACCTCGACCCGGCAAACTTGCCTTCCGGCGTGTCGGCCATCACCTACGCTGGCCGGTTTCGCTTCACCCTGCCGAGCAATACGACCTACGTCCTCTTCGCCCAGGCCAGCACCGGGTTCGACGTCGAGCTGATGAACAACGGCAACCTGCGGGTCACGATCGAAGACGGGACCGGCGCCAAGATGCTGTCGTCTAGCATCGTCCCGATCGTGCTCGTCTCGGGCGTCTGGTACGACATCGTCTGCGCGGCGGACCAAGTCGCCAAGGTGTTGTGGGTGTCGGTCAACGGCGCGCTGGTCGCCACCATACCCTTCACCGCGACAGGCAACGGGCTCTTTCAAAGCAGCCGCGCGATCAGCTTCCTGGGGCGCAACAACGGGTCGGTGCAGTATATTGGCGATGTCGAATACCTGCGCGTCTGGCACAGCGCCACCGGGACGGGTGCGCCGCCCGCGACGACTCCTTTCAAAGCGATCCTCGGGCCGGCCAGCGTCGCCAATGCCGATCCCTGGAAGCTCGGTACCAACGCCAGCTGAGGGGCGTTTTAGGTACAAAAAAATAAGGGGCCACGAGGCCCCTTATTCTGCCGCTCTGTCACGACCCGCGAAAGACGCCGCCGCCAAGCGTTAACTTCGGCGGCGCCATTGTTTTACCAGAGCGCAACAATCCCGGTGGCAGTGGTGCCGGTTGCATTGATGCGGGTCGCGCGGATCGGCAGGACGGTGCCGCCCTGGACGTTCTGAAAGACCACGCTCTGCCCGCCCGCCAGGCGGGCCGAAAGGCTACCGGTCTGACCGACGAAGAATGCCCGCGGCAGGATCGGCAGGTCGGTCGCATCGTTCGGTGCGACCGCCTGAGCGTCGCGCGCCGGAGCCGTCAGGCTCGTCGGGTAGTCGGAAAATTTATCCATGTGTCTCATCCTGATCGCCCTGCCTTCCGGATGCGCGGCAGCCGGGCGTTCCGGCCAGGTCCCGCAATCCGGCGAGGCGTGGGTGTTGCGTGGCCAAGTGCGGGCGGAGGACCGTCGCGGTCCCTGCCCAAATACCAATTTATGGTGCGCGTGTGTTAAGATCGGAGCAAACAACCGTGCGCTGATCATTGTTTCCCACGATCTGAGCGGGATTCACCGTGGTCGGCGGAATCGTGCCGTTTTCCTTAACAATACCCTTACGGAGCCCGCCGAATTGACGGTCTAGGACACAGACCAACTGCATTTGTGCCCAATCTTTGCCACGTTGTCCCGCATTGTTCGGATTGTCGATACACTCGCGATGCGAAGGAAAGCTGTTATGAAACTTGCTCGCTCACTCATCCTGCTCGGGCTGAGCACGGCTCTGTATGCGTCAGACGTCAGTGCAACTGATTTCTACGTGAAGGCGACTACTCCCGGCCCGGTCAGTGGCACGCCGTTGGCGATCGTCACGCTGCAGTCCGGCGAGACGACCGAGAACCCTACCCTACTAGCGACCGGCAATTCCAGAAAGGTCGAAAGGTCGGTTCGGCTGAAGACCGACAAGGAGACGACAGAGAACTCAACTCTGCTGGCGACCGGCAATTCCCGGAAGGTCGAAAAGTCGGTTCGGCTGAAGACCAGCAACGAGACGACCGTCACCGAAAGGGCCGGGAAATGGGTCAGCGCGCCTGGCAAGGCCAAGCGTGGCAACGGCGGCGAAGGGTCCTCCGGCGGGGGTTCGCTTGGCGGCGAGACGGGGACGGGCGGAAGCTCGATCGGTTTCGTCAGCGGCGAAGGCTCGACGAGCGGGACGACCGGTGAGACGACCGGTGGAACCGAGACGTCTTCGGGCACCAGCACCGAAACGTCCACCAGCACCGAGACGTCCACAAGCGCGGGCTCGGAAACGGGTTCGACCACCGGTTCCAACACGGAGACCAATACGAACCCGAATACGCCGACGCCCACGACCCCGACGCCGACACCCACGACGCCAACGCCCACGACGACGCCGACGCCCACGACGCCGACGCCCACGACGCCGACGCCCACAACGCCGACGCCGACAACGCCGACCTCGCCCACGAATACGTCGGGCACGGTCTATCAGAGCTTCGATATCCTGATGCAGTCCGGGAAAGTCGCCGGCGGCGACCGCATCTTCCTCATGGACGGCTATCACGGTCCGCTGACGATCCGCGACCAGAACTTCTCCTCTCCGGTTGTGATTGCGCCGGTCACGGGCGAGGTGGCGCATGTCAACTCGATCATGATCAACAACTCCCACAACGTCTATGTCCAGGGACTGAAAGTCTGGGCACGCTCAACGAATGCCGGCAACGGTGCGCTGGTGCGGTCCTATTCCAACTCCAGCGACATTGCCTTCACCGATCTCGATGTCCGTGCCGTTGCCACTTCCGGCAACTACGCGCAGTGGACCCAGACCGACTGGACCAACAACCAACGCCTGGGCATTTTTGCCGACGGGAACCGGGTGACGATTGCCCGAAACCGGGTGACGGGAATCTACCATGGCATCCAGGCAGTGGGCGCGAATGCGTTGATCGAGGAAAACATCATCGATGGCTTTTCCGGCGACGGCATGCGCGCGCTTGGCGACAATTCGATCGTGCGCCGCAACAAGGTTCAGAACTGCTTCCAGATCAACGGGAACCACGCGGACGCTTTCCAGTCGTTCTCGCGCGGGGCTGGCGGCAAGGCTGGAACTGGCACCGTCCACAACCTCACGATCGAAGACAACAAGTTCTTCGAATGGACACTGCCGACCTCAAATCCCCTGCGCTGCCAGCTTCAAGGCATCGGAATGTTCGACGGCATGTATGACAACGTCACGATCCGCAATAACGTGATAGCCATAACCGCCTATCACGGGATCACGCTGGCAGGGCCGCTGAACACGGTGATCTCCAACAACACTGTGGTCCACGCAGGGGGTGTTGCCGGTAAGTTTCCGTGGATCCAGGTCAATGCGCACAAGAATGGCACGCCCCCGAAGAATGTGGTGGTCGCCAACAACATGACGTCGGCAATGCATGTCTACAACAACGCCACGAACAATGTTGCCGAGACAAACAACTTCATCGTGACCAACACCTCGAACGAGTTCACGTCGGTCGCGAACCGGGACTTCACGCTCAAGTCCACATCGAAGGGCGTCGATGCTGGTGACCCGGCCTATGCGCCCAAGAAGGACATCGCCGGTGCGCCGCGACCTAAAGGCAAGGCACCTGACGCAGGCGCCTACGAAAACTTCTGACCGGTCTCTCCGACCGCAATTGCTCCGCCCCGCCGGCCCTGCCGGCGGGGCTCTCCGTTTTCAATATCAGATCTTGCCGCCGAAAGCCTGACGCAGCATCCAGGCGCTGCGCAGAAGCCGAAGCCGGATCAGCACAGCTGCCCCCCGCAACCTCTCTCCTGCACCGTCGAGCTTCGCGCTGAGCAGGAGCTTCGGCAAATGCACCGGCGCACTCGCCGCCATTGCGGCCGCCCGGAGCGCCCAGCGGACCCGGCCGCCCGAACCACCATGCGCGGCTTCGTGCAAGGCATGCATCTCGCGCGCGATGCGGCGCCACTTGCGTTCGAGCGCCGGCCAGTCGGAACGGGTCGGATGCGCGACCCGGAGCGTTTCGTCCAGCGCGAGGGCGAAGCCCTTTGATCGGGCGCGCTGGCACCACTCGGCGTCTTCCGACAGGCCATTGACGAAGGGCCCGACCGCATCGAAGACAGCCCGCGTCGTAACCAGGTTGGCGGTGACCGAGAAGCCCTTTTTCTCGATGTATTCCCTGTAGTTGAAGGCAAAGACCGTCTCGAACGCCTCGGCGCCGGAACGGGGCGGCGGGGTTTCGTCGAAAACATCGATCGCGCCCCCGACGATGTCGGTCCGACCGCAGGCGCGTTTCGCCGCGGCGAGCCAGCCGGGCGCCGGCACGCAATCGGCGTCGAGGAAGAGGAGGCAATCGGCGCGGCTTTCCAGAACCCCCCTGTTCCGCGCCAGCGCCGCGCCCTTGCCAGCCTCGGTCACGAAGCGGACATGCGGGAATTCCGCCTTCACATCGGCGAGCGGCTCGGTCGAGCCGTTGTCGATGACGAGGAGTTCGACACCAGAGGTGTCGGCCGCGGTCAGGGCCGCGAGGCAGCGGCGCAGACGCAGGGCGTCGTTGTAGTGCGGAATGATGACGACGTGATCGGCGGTCATGCGCGGTTTGATTCTCCTGCCGGCGGTCCAGTCCTGCCACGTCACGGGCGCCGGACAGAAGCCCGAACCCGTTGCCGCGAAACGATGATCGCTTCACAATCTAACTGTTGCACAAATTGGCACCACTGATTGTCTTCAATTTTGCAACGATTGTCCGATTTCCAACGGTCAACCCGACGAGATCGAAACCGAATCAACTTGAGGTTGAAGTTTGGAAAAGATGGAGAAAAAATGGCGGCCATATGTTCCAAAGGGGGTAAAACGTGATACAAATACCCGCAGGGTAATGTGTAATGCTGAATTTGGATATGAAGGGGTGGAAATGCTTGGGATGAAGTGGTGCGCGGGGGCCTTCGCGGGTCTGGCACTTGCAGCGGGCGCTTCGGTAGCAAACGCCTACGTTATTGATTTTACGGATGCGTCGACCGGAACGTCCGGCACCCTCTTTAAGGGCGCTGTTTCGTGGACGTTGACCTCCAATGGGATTTTGAACAACTCGCAGAGCTTCGACGGCAATTCGACGCCGTCCGGAACTGGTCTGTCGTTCGAGACCGACGGCTACGGCGTGGGCGCTCATGACGACGAGATCACGACCTCGCCGATGCGGCAGGAATGGATCGAGCTTACCTTCAGCGCCCCGGTGCTGATCGACGCGATCTATTTCCTCGACCTCTTCGTCGCGCCGAACCGGTCCTCGGGCGAGGTCGGCCAGGCGTCGATAGACGGCGGCAACCCGATCGTGACGCTGGCGGCGACCGATATCGCCGGCAAAGGCGGGCCGGGCTTTGTCGGCACGACCTTCGCGCCGATATACGCTACGGTCATCCGCTTTACCGTGCTCAGCTCCAACGACAGCTTCGGCTATGCCGATGGCGCGCTGGCGGGTGTGGGCATCGCCCCGATCCCGGTTCCGGCCGCAGGTGCCATGCTCCTCGGCGGTCTCGGTGGCCTCGCGGCGCTGCGCCGCCGCCGTCGCAAGGCCGCCTGAACCGGCAACCAGAATTCGAGAAGGCCGGGCAATTGCCCGGCCTTTTTTGTTGTGCCCATGTGTGCAGAATCCGAAGAGCCGACCCGGAGCGAGCCGATCAGCCGTAAGTGCCGTAGCTGTAGCCCACCGAGTCGTCGGCATACCGGCATTTGTTCAGCGCTACGCCGAGGACATTGGTCAGCTGCGCGAGTTCCTTTTCGCAGATGTCGATGTTCGGCAAGGTCGTGCTTTCCGCCGCCGCGACCAGTAGCGCGCAATCGACATTGCCGAGGAAGCCGACATTGTCGTCGCTCGCCAGCATCGGCGACATGTCGAATATCATGATATCCGGTTGCCACCGCCGCTCGATCTCGTCGAGCTTATCGCGGGTTCCGGCGCTTTGCAGGAGTTCGGCCGGATGCCGGCAGGCGGTCGCGTTCATGCCCACGATCAGGTTCGGGCCGATCCGCACTGCCAGATCGTCGAAAGACATATTGCCGTCGAGGACGTCGTGAAAAGACGCCGACGGGTTCTGCCCCAATACCTTGTGGAGAGCCGGGCGGCGCAGGTCGAGGTCGATCAGCATGACCTTGAGATCCTTTTGCCGCGACAGGCTGAGAGCCAGATTGATCGCGATCGTGGTCTTGCCGCATGCCGCCCCCGGCGAGGTGATCGCCAGGCGGCTCCAACCCTTCTCCTTCATCTGCCGGATCGTGCGGGAGCGGAGCATGTCATAGGGCGTCGCGTCCTTGCCGCCGGAAAGCGCTACGATGCGGTTGCGCATGGTCGTACCCGGTGAAATCGTGATTTCGCGCAGGCCTTCCCAGGAGGCTGCCCGCCGTCCGTCCTTCTGAACCACGTTCTCGCGCACGGTTTCCGGCGCCCCGAGGGCAGCCTTGCGCATCTCGCGTGCCTTGGCCAATGCGGCCTCAAGCTTTTCCATCGTTCCCGTTACCCCTGCGCCTACCCTTGAAAAAACCTGCCGTCACAGCCTGATGCCGAACTTCGCCGCGATCTTGCCGACGATCAAGTCGAGCGGTTGGTAGTAGACGTGGACCGCATAGATGATCGCCGGAATGCCGACGACCGCGAGAAGCAGCAGCGCGGCGAAGCCCGAGCGCCGCATCATCGTCTCGGAAGGTGTGCGCATGTAGGGGATCGTCACGATCGGGGTGATGCCAAAGCTGCTGATCAGATCCTTTGGCCGCCTCACTGCGCTGTTCAACAATTCCATGAGCACGATCAACGCAATGCCGAGCGCCGCGCCGGAGAAGATGCCGCCGCCGGCGATCAGCACCCGGTTCGGGCTCGACGGCTGGTCGGGAACAGTCGCGGCGTCCACGACGGAGATGCGTTCGCCCTTCGAAAGCACTTCGATCCGCTCACCGGCTGCGGCCTGCGACTGGCGCGCGACGGCCGTGTTGTATTGCTGCTGGATGTTCGAATAGTCGCGGTTCAGCGCGTCGAGCGCCACCTGGTTCGCGGGCGTCCGGTCGATCGAGTCCTTCAGGACGGCAAGTTGTTCGATCAGTTGCGCCCGCTGCTCCTCAAGGATCTGGATCCGGGTGTCGAGGTCGGCGATCTGCACGTCGAGCATGGTCGCCGCCGGATTGCCGGTCGAGTCCGGCGGCAGCTGCGCCTTCACCACCTCTTCGAGCTGGTTGATCTGCAACTGCAGCATCTTCACCTTCGGGTTCTCCGGCGTGAAGACGGCAAGCATGCCATTCAGCTGCTGGCGCAACTGGTCGAGCTGTCGGGCCTCCGGCGTCTGGTTCGGCGTTGCGGCGGCGTTGATCTGTCCGGTGGACTCGAAGATCGCGATCATCCGTGCCTTCTGGTCCTTCAGCGTGGCGATGTCCCGTTCGGCCGTGGCGAGCCGATCCTGAAGCAGGGTCTGCTGGCTCAGCCGGAAGTTATAGGTGTTGGGAAGCGCGTCGGAATTCTTGGTCTGGAAGTCGAGAATCTTCTCGCTCATGATGTCGATCTCGCCCGAGAGCCGCTTCACTTCCTGATTGAAGAATTCCAGCGTGTCCTCGGCGTTGCCGGTCCTGAGTTCCACATCGGCCTTGAGGATCAGAGTGACGTATTCGTTGACCACGCCCGCCGCGATCGGCCCGGTTTCGCCGTCGAAGGCGATGGTCATGATCGTCGCCTGCCCACGGCCGGCATTCTTGCCGATGCGGGTATTCTGGCGCATCGCCCTCACGATGTCGTCCGGCGACATCTTCGACATGTCGCGAAACACCTTCAGTTTCTGCGCGATCTCAAGCAGGTTGGTGCGGGTCATCAGCCGGTTCTCGATCGTCTGGAGCTTTTCCAGCGCCTGCGCCTGAACCGTCGGCGCGGCAAGCGGGCCGGGGATCTGCGAGCTTTCGACCAGGAGCACGGAGTTCGCCGTATAGACCGCCGGCAGCAGGAAGGCCGCAGCGATGGAGGCGGCCGAGACCAGCGCGAAGATGATGATGAAATAGTGCAGCCGACGCAGGAAGACCGCAAAATAGAAAGACAGGTCCAGGTTCATTTTCGCTTCTCTTCCTCGGCCGCGATCTGGGCGGCAAAGAACACCCCATCATCCAGCACGGACTGAACCACGTGTTCGTCGACGTGGTGGTTATCCATGCTCCAAGCGTAAAGTAATGCCATGTCGCACAACTGATTGACCAGACGCGGAACGCCGTGAGTCACACGATAGACCATCTGCGCCGCCGGTTCGGTCACTTCCTCGCCGGTTCCGCCGGCGGCCTTCAGCCGGTGCGCGATCAACTCGATCACCGCCGCCTCGTCGAGCGGCATGAGATGGAAACTCGCCGCGATCCGCTGGGCCAACTGGCGCAGGGCGGGGTCGAGAACCATGTCGCGCAATTCAGGCTGGCCGACCAGCACCAACTGAATCACCTCGTCCTTGCCGGAATTGATATTGGTCAGCATCCGCAGCTCTTCAAGGCTTTCTGGAGAGAGGTTCTGCGCCTCGTCGAAGATCAGGACGACCCGGCGCCCGGCGGCGTATTCCTCGATCAGGTAATCCTGGAGCTTCTGAAAGAGTTGGACGTAGCCGACGCCAGTCTCGAACGGAAGGCCGAGCGAGTTCAGCACCCATTGGATCAGCTCGCCCCGCCCGCCCTGGGCGTTCGAGATGAGCCCGACCGTAACCTTGGACCCGAACTGACGCAGAAGTTCGCGCAGGAGCGTGGTCTTGCCGCAGCCGACCCCGCCTGTCACCAGCGTGATCGGCGCGCGGCTGAGGATGCCGAATTCAAGAACCGAATAGGCACGACGATGCTGCGCCGACCAGAACAGGAAATCCGGGTCCGGAACGAGCGTGAAGGGGCGCTCGCGAAACCCGAAGAAATCCATGTAGAAGCCGACGCTGTTGGTCTCGTCCGTATTGGTCTCCACGACCTTGTTCATCCGCAATCCATCTCACACAATGCCGTATCGGGGCCGTATCGGTCCCGGCCCGTGCCGCATATGACTTGTTACCCCGAGGGCGCCCGGAACTCACGGGGTAAATAGCCACACAACTCCGGCAACTTAATGGCGTTCTTCGTCGGTGCAACCGACGCTCTATATAGCCGCTTTCTATATGCACATCGAATCGATGTCCCCATGATGCAACGCAATCGCGTGCGAGACACGACAAATGGCGAAAAGCAAGAAACTGTTGCGAAAGGGGAAACAACATTCCCCGATCCCCAGCGGCTATGTCCTGTCCGGCGCCGGCCACGGACCGTGTTTCGCGCGCTGACAGCACAAAAACCCTTTAGAATTGAAATCTTGATTCCTCGACCGGCCATATGATGTTAAGAATGAGCGGGTGGATGTTGCCGCATCCGGGAATCGAGATTTCTTCGCCGGACGCAACGGTCGCGTCCGAAAACATTCGATTGTGGGTGAGTAGTAGGTGTTCCGAGCGGAACTTTGGGTATGACGCTTCAGATCAATGACCTCTCCGACGATTTTGGCATGGCAAGCGCTCCGGTGGGTCTTGTGAACATTTCGAACCGCCGGGGGCTCTACCGCAATGTCTTCAAGCGCATGCTTGACGTTGCGGCCGTCCTTCTGGTGAGCATCATCGTGGTCCCGGTCATCGCCGTGCTGGCAATTCTTGTCGCGCTCGACGGATCGGCGCCGTTCTACTGGAACGACCGGGTCGGGCGGGGCGCGCGGGCGTTCAGGATGCTGAAGCTGCGCACCATGGTGCCCGACGCGGACCGCCTTCTGGAGGAATACCTGTCGCGCAACGCCGAGGCGCGGCTGGAATGGAACAGCACGCAGAAGCTCAAATCAGACCCCCGGATCACCAAGGTGGGCCGGTTGCTTCGCAAGACCTCACTCGACGAACTGCCGCAGCTCTGGAACGTGTTGATCGGGGACATGTCGCTGGTCGGGCCGCGGCCAATCATGCCGAACCAGCGCGCGCTCTATACTGGAATGGCTTACTACGCGCTGCGCCCCGGCATAACCGGGCCGTGGCAGGTGTCGGACCGCAACGAGGCCGAATTCTCCAAACGCGCGGAATTCGACCGCGAATACGACGAGACGCTGTCGCTGAGCACCGATCTGAAGCTGCTCTTTGCGACGGTGCGTGTCGTCTTCAAAGGCACGGGATATTGATTTGACCATCGCTGCCAAGTTCGGGCAGGAGCCGCGTGATTGACTCTCGCCGCGGGATAAATGGCCTTGGAATAGCCCCAGTTTCACGGCATAGGAATCGCAGCATCTATTGAGGACGAGGAATGGCCGTTCGCAAAACCCTGACAGCCATCGCGCTGAGCATCAGCCTGACGGTCCTAGCGGCATGCGATTCGGCTGACGAACGTGCCGAGAAGTTCTACCAATCGGGCCTGGAATATCTTGAGGCCGGCGATATCGACCGGGCGCTGGTCGAGTTCCGCAATGTTTTCAAACTGAATGGACAGCACCGCGAGGCACGGCGCGCCTATGCGGAGGCCGAACGCGGCCGCGGAAACCTGCGCGAGGCATTTTCGCAGTATCTGCGGCTGGCCGAGCAGTATCCCGACGACATGGACGCGCTGCGCGCACTCGCCGAGGTCGCGGCGCAGGGCGGCGACTGGGCCACGGCGTCCCGTTATTCGGCCGCGGTTCTGGAAAAAGCCCCGGGTGAACTGACGATCCAGGCGGTCAAGGTCGCGGCAGATTACGGCCAGGCGACGGAAGGCAACGATGTCAGCGGCCAGATCGCAGCCGCGAAGGGCGCGCGCGCCCTTCGGGAAAAGCTGCCCGGCAACCTTCTTCTTGCACGAATAATAGTCGACGACCTGATCCGCGGCCAGAACTACGACGAAGCGCTTGTCGAACTGAATGCCGCGATAGAGGTCGCCCCGGACGACCGCTCGCTGTTGGCTCAGCGTCTGTCCGTTCATGCCGCGCTCGGCGATGACGTGGCGGTCGAAGAAGCGCTTATCGACATGGTCGCGCGGTTTCCCGACTCACCTGAGATGGGTCAGGCGCTGGTCCGCTGGTATGTCTCGCGGGACGAGACCGACAAGGCCGAGGCGTATCTGCGCGCCCAGATCAAGCCGGGCAGCGAGGATCCGGCGCCGGTCCTGGACCTTGTGCGCTTTCTCGCCGAACAGCGAGGCCCCGAAGCCGCGGTCGCCGAGCTTGAGCAGGTGATCGCCTCGGGCTCCGCATCGCCGATCTACCGCGCCGCGCGGGCCGGGTTCATCTTCGACCTCGGCCAGAGGGATGCCGCCATCGCCGAGATGCAGGACATCGTCAAAGACGCCCCGCCCTCCGAGGAGGAACGGCGCAGCAAAGTCGGCCTCGCCCGGATGCTGACGGTTACCGGCAATGCCGTCGGCGCCAGGGCGCTGGTCGAGGAAGTCCTGGCCGAGGACGCCGGCGACGTCGAGGCGCTCAAACTCAAGGCGAGCTGGTTAATCCTCGACGACGAGGTCGGAGAAGCGGTGGCGATCCTGCGCCGGGCTTACGACCAGAATCCGCGCGACGCCTCGATCCTGACCCTGATGGCACAGGCCTACGAGCGCGATGGCAACCGCGACCTCATGCGAGAGACGCTGTCGCTCGCCGTGGCGGCCTCGAACCGGGCGCCGGAGGAATCCTTGCGCTACGCGCAGCTCCTCGCCTCGGAGAACAAGTTGATTCCGGCCGAAGGAGTGATCATCGACGCGCTCAGGATCGCGCCGGGCACCACATCGCTTCTGGTGCCGCTAGGCCAGATCTACGTGCAGGTGCAGGACTGGCCGCGCGCCGAAACCGTCGCCGCCGAGCTCGAGGCGCAGAACGATCCAGACGCGCGGTCTTCAGCACAGGCTCTGCGCGCGGCGATCCTGTCGGGCCAGCAGAATACAGACCAGGCGATCGGCTATCTCCAGGGCCTCGTCGACCAGGGCGCCGGCGGGCTCGACGCCAAGGTCGCGATCCTGCGCGCCCACCTCGCGGGCGGCCGCAACGACAAGGCGCTGGCCTATTCTGAGAGCCTTCTGGCAGAGAACCCCGAGGATCCCGATTTGCGCTTCATCGACGCCTCCGTGCGGGCGCTGACCGGCCAGACGGCGGAGGCGGAAGCCGCGTACCGGAGCCTCATTGAGGAGGACAAGAGCCGTCTTCCGGTCTGGCTGGCGCTGGCTCGCATCCTCGTCTCCACGCCGGGCCGGATGGGCGAGGGGTCGGCACTGATTGACGACGCGCTCGCCGCACTTCCGGATTCAGGAGAGCTGAAATGGGCGAAGGCCGGCTTTCTGGAGCGCGCCGGAAACATCGACGGCGCCATTGCCATCTACGAAGAACTTTACAAGAAGAACAGCGCCAATCCGATCATAGCAAACAATCTGGCGAGCTTGCTGTCGACCTATCGCACCGATCCCGACAGCCTTGCCCGGGCCGAGGTCATCGCCCGCCGACTGCGCGGCAGCACACTGGCACCCTATCAGGACACCTACGGCTGGATCGCCTATCAGCGCGGCCACTATGACGACGCTGCGGGTGAGTTGGAAAAGGCGGTCGTCGGTCTCGGTGAAGACCCGATGGTGCGCTACCATCTGGCGATGACCTACCTCGCGCTCGACCGCAAACCCGAAGCGCTCGCCGAGTTTCGCGAAGCACTGGCACGGGTGCTCGACGACGATTCGCGCGAATTCGTTGCTACCGCCCGGAAAGAGGCTCAGCGGCTGGAAACAGAAGGCGTAACCGTCGGCAACTGATCACGATGCCTGTTGCAGTGGGGGCACTTTGGCGGACAGAGCGCCCGTTTGCGCGTGAGCTTCGCAAGTTAACATTTTGATTCCGTGCCGATCCCCCGTAATCTTTCCTTCGATTCGAATGTGATTGGGGATCCGAAATGTTTAGAGCCCTGCTGGGCCTTCTTCTGGCCGTTCTTCTTGTTCCTGCCGCGTGGGCCCAAAGCGGTTACCGCATCCAGCCGGGCGACGTCCTGCAGATGGAGGTTCTGGAAGATCCGAGCCTCAACCGCAGCCTTCTGGTCTTGCCTGACGGCAAGGTGAGCCTGCCTCTCGTCGGCACGGTCCGCGCATCGGGCCAGAGCGTCGAAGGGTTGCGCAGCGCGATTTCGACTGCACTGTCGTCGAACTTCGCCTCGCCACCGACGGTGTATTTGTCGGTGGGCCAACTCAATCCGGTCACCTCGGCCGTCAACAGCGCGGTCGCGCAGGCCGCCGCCGCGAATGTTGGCACCTACGGTTACGGCACCCTCTCGGTCTTTGCGTTGGGCGAAGTCACCAACCAGGGCCGCGTCGACGTCAAACCGGGCACCACGCTACTGCAGTTCCTCGCGGAAAGCGGCGGCCTGACCCGGTTCGCGGCCACCAAGCGCATCCAGCTTCGCCGTGCCGACAAGAAGACCGGGACTGAGTTGGTGTACAGATACAATTTCAAGGCCGTGCAGGCGGGCGCCAAAGCACCGGTGATCGTGTTGCGTGAAGGCGACGTGATCGTGGTACCGGAGCGCAAACTCTTCGAATAAAGAGGCGGACAAGGTGGGGACGAGCAGCAAAACGATCGCGGTAATCGCGGCATTCTCGACATTCTGGCCCAACGCCGCGCTCCCTCAGGGGAGCGCTGGTACAATCGGAACCGGCACGAATGTCGCCGGGACCACGGCCACGACCGGGACAACCGCCGCCACCGCGGCGACGGGCACGACCGCCGCCGCTCCGCCGCGGGGCGGTCTTCAGTTCGACATCGACGTCAGTTCGAAACTGACTGTGGATGACAACTTCCAGCTCCAGACTACCAGCAGCGGCACCTCGACGATCTGGGACAACCGGCTGGATTTCAATCTGAGCAGCGTGACCGGCGTGCAGGACCTGAGCCTGGCCGGATCCGGCGTCTTCCGCTATGCCGACATTCCCGGCCGCTCCATCTCTGGCTTCGAGGATCCGACGGTGCGGTTCAGATACCGGCTCGATGGCGTCAACAGCCAGCTGACGCTTACCGGGCGCTACCGCTATGTCGACCGCGAATTCCTCGATCCGTTCCAGATCGAGCAGGAAGAAACGAACTTCAACGGCTTCTATGCCGGCGGTGGCACGGTCACGTTCAAGAACGCCGCGCTCAACTATGTCACGGGGATCAACGACCCGCTGACCTTCACTGTCGACCTCACGCATGACGAAAAGGATTACGACGCGGCGGCGATCGCCTCCAACATCCGGCTTTTCAATACCGAGACCGACAGCATCGACGCGAATGTAGCGATCAAGCTCTCGCCGCTGACCAGCCTGCGCTTCAGCGCAGGGTTGACCGACTACAGCGCTGAGGACACGAACCGGACCCGGCGGCAGACCACGGACTACGCCATCGGCGTCGTGCAGGACATCAACCCGGTTCTCGTTCTTGACGCGCAGGTTGGCTATACCGAGGTCGAGACCGACACGATCCTCGGAACCACGCGGCGCGACGGTGCGACCGGCGCAGTCACGCTGACCCAGACAATGCCGAACGGCACGGCCTTTGCCTCGCTCGATTTCGACACTCAACCAGAACGGCACGTTCACGACCCTGCGTTTCGGACGCGACCTGCAACTGCCGTTGGGGAACTTGCGCGCCTCCGTCGGCGGCGCCAAGACACCGGGCGGTGAGACCTATGTCATCGCCACCGTGGCCTATAGCCGGCAGCTGAAATCCTCGGACATTTCGGTGTCGCTGAACCGCTCCGTTTCGACCAACAATGTGAACGAGGACGTTCTCGATACGCGCCTGATCATCGGCTACGGCTATGAGATCAACAACGATTCGCGGATCAACCTCGCGCTCAACTGGGGCCGGTCGGAAAGCGCCGGGATTGGCGCCGCCCCGACGATCGAGCGGACGACGCTCCGTGCCTCCTATTCGCGCGACCTGACGCAGGACTGGGCAATGACCGGCGGAGTTCAGTTGCGCAACCGCTCGGATTCCTCGATCGTCGGCGACTCGGAGTTCAATTCGGTCTTTCTGAGCCTCGACCGGACCTTCAACTTCCGCCCATGACGTCACGCCGGCACCGGCCAGACGTGAGCGACGTGTTCGGCATCGTGATCGGTGTGGTGCGAAATACGGTCGCGCCGTTCGGTGTTTTCCCTTAGGTTCAAGGCAGTTGCAGAGTATTATCGGCGGGCAATCGGAAGATGACGCAGTCAACCAGTCCTGACCAGAGCGCCGGTTTTGTGCCCGCCGCGGTCCGCCCGGCGGGTCTGGGGCTGTTCGTGCTTTTGCTTGCCGCGTCGCTACCGATATTCTGGATAGGCTTCGTCTCACTCGCGCAGGCCTGGTCCACGGCCGAATACAGCCACGGGCCCCTCATCCCGCTGATTTCGCTTTACCTTTTCCTGCGCGAACAGCGCCGGATGCCGCCGCCCGACCCACGGGCGCGGCTGCGCTGGCCCGGCCTCATCGTCATCACCGGCGCTCTCGCGCTGGCCGCGCTGGGCAACCTGATGCGGGTGCCCGACATCGTTACCTATGCTTTCATCTTCTGGGTTTCGGGCATTGTGCTGACGGTCTTCGGCTGGGATCGCGGCCGGCGCCACCAGTTGCCCGTCTTCCACCTGGTCTTCATGCTTCCCCTGCCGCAGATGCTCTACTGGAAGCTCACGATCTTCCTGCAATGGGTGTCCTCGGCGCTCGGCGTCTGGTTCGTCAGCCTCGCCGGCGTCGCGGTCTACCTCGAAGGCAACGTGATCGACCTTGGTATCTACAAGCTGCAAGTGGCGGAGGCCTGTTCGGGCCTGCGCTACCTCTTCCCGATCCTGAGCTTCTCCTACCTCTTCGCGATCCTTTACCGAGGGCCTCTATGGCACAAGGCGGTGCTCCTCTTGTCGGCGGCGCCGCTGACGGTCCTGATGAACTCGGTCCGCATCGGCATCATCGGCGTCCTCGTAGACCGATACGGAATCGAGCAGGCGGAAGGCTTCCTGCATTTCTTCGAGGGCTGGGTGATATTCCTCATCTGCGTCGCGATCCTCTTCGGCATGGCGATGGCGCTGCAACGGCTGACGCCGAAGCCGATGCCGCTGGCCGAGGCGATTGACCTGGATTTCGAGGGATTTGGCGGCATCCTCGCCCGCGTCCTTTCGATCCGCGCGGCGCCGGCGCTGGCGCTCGCGGTGGTGCTGACCGGGGCGGCATCCGTCGCCTGGCACACGCTGCCCGCGCCCGAGGCCGTGGTGCCGGCGCGCGATCCGCTCCTGCTCTTCCCGCGCAATGTCGAGGATTGGCAGAGCTACACCGTCGATTTGGAGCCGGATGTCGAGAGGGTCCTTGGTGCGGACGACTACCTCAACGCCTTCTACCAGAAGCCGGGCGAAAAGAGCGTCGTCAGCTTCTTCGTCGCCTGGTATGCCAAGCAGACCGAGGGTCAGGGCATCCACTCACCCGAGGTCTGCCTGCCGACCGGCGGGTGGGAGGTGTTTTCGCTTGAAGAGGTGCCTCTCGATCTTGGTGCCGTCGGCTATGGCAGTTTCCGGGCGAATCGGGCGGTGATTCAGAAGGGGCTGTCCAAGCAGATCGTCTATTACTGGTTCGAGGGGCGCGGTAAACGGGTGGCGAACGACTTCCGCGCCAAACTCAGCGTGCTGGCCGACAGCGTGACGCTCGGCCGGACCGACGGCGCGCTGGTGCGCTTCGTCACCCCGATCGAGGCGGACGAGACCGAGGCGGAGGCCGAGGCGCGGCTGATGCGCTTCATGATGCTGAGCCTTGCCGACCTGCCACGCTTTGTGCCGTTCTGAAGACGATGCGGAAAATGTGCCCGTATTCGCTCCGCCCTTGCGGAGCGCCGGCATGACCTTACCGGCGGGCAGAGGCCGCATTCCTGGCGCGGTCTGGGCGATCTTCGCGCTGTCGGCCCTGCCGGAATTGGCGCTTCTCGGGGCCGATTTCGGGCTTTGGGGGCGCCCCTGGTGGCGGACGGTCGCCTATGAATATGCCGGATTCTGGGTCGGCCTCCTCGGGAACTGGCGGCCGAACTATTCGTTCCAGCCCATCCTGATGTTCGTCACCTACGGGTTCCTCCATGCCGGCCTGTGGCATTTCGCGCTCAACATGACCACGCTTTTCGCGCTGACGCCGCCGCTCGTCGCCCGGATCGGAACGGGGCGGTTCCTCGTGCTTTACGGCGTCTCGCTTCTCGGCGGCGCCCTCGGCTTCGCGGCCCTGTCGCGCGCGGCCGCTCCGATGGTCGGCGCCTCTGGGGCGCTCTTCGGTCTTGTCGGCGGCTACATGTCACTGGAGTTCAGGCGGCGGATCGCGGACGGGCGCCCGGTCGGCCCGCTTGCCGGCGCGGCCGCCGGCCTCGTCCTCGGCAATGCTCTGATATGGTGGATCACCGCCGGGCGGCTCGCCTGGGAAACCCATCTCGGCGGCTTTCTCATCGGTTGGGTCGTGGCGCTGGTGTTGCCGGACCGTGAGATCGGCCGACGCCTGATGACGCAGGCTCAGTCGCGCCCCATCCTGGCGAAGATCCTGTCGTAGGCGGCAAGAAGATGCGGCACAGAATGGGCCCAGCTCAGACGCTCCGTCACCCGCGTCCGGCCGATCCGGCCCATCTCGGCCCGCCGCTCCGGCGCGTCCATCAACTCGGCGATCTTCGCGGCGAAATCCTCCGGATCGTTCGCGCCGGG
Source organism: uncultured Alphaproteobacteria bacterium (assembly GCA_963707885.1). Classification (GTDB taxonomy): domain Bacteria; phylum Pseudomonadota; class Alphaproteobacteria; order Rhodobacterales; family Rhodobacteraceae; genus Albidovulum. The sequence goes on along the minus strand of CAVPRV010000018.1, from coordinate 83,172 downwards.
CGTAGAGCGACGCCTCGCCGGCCGATGCCTGGCCCTCCTTCAGGTCGAACTGCACCACCGGCTTTTCCAGCGTCATGTATTCCATGACCTTGTTCATGGTTGAGATGTCGTTCATCGCGTTCTTGGGGTCCGGGCTCACCCCGATATCGCAGCTGTTGAGCGCGCGAAGCATGTCCTCGTCGTAAAGCGCGCCGGTGAAGGTGAAGTATTCGCCGAGTCCGCGCCGCGCCGACATCGGCCTCCACGTTCGGCAGTTCCGGGCCGAAGCCGACGATGATGAAATGCACGTCCGGCCGGCCCATCCGGCGGATCAGGTGGTCAGCCGCGGCGACGAGCAGGTCCATCCCCTCTTGCTGACCGATCACCCCGACATAGCCAAGCACGATCCCCGCCCCCTTGCGCATCGCCGGATCAGCGGGCCCGATCTGGAACTTCTCGATCTTCGGGGCGGAGCGAACGACGAAGACATCCTCCGGCGCCATCCGGCCACGCCGGATCGCGATTTCGCGGAAGCTTTCGTTCGTGGCGATGGAGACGGAGGCGCAGGCGAAGGTCATCCGCTCCCAGATCAGCATGATCCTGTAGAGCAGGCCCTTGCGTGCGAACTTCGCCTCGAAAAGCTCGGGGCAGACGTCGTGATGGTCAAAGAGGTAGCGCACACCGGCAAGACGGTAACGCAGCGCCAGGAGGAAGACGAGGTCGGGCGGGTTGCAGCCGTGGATGACGTCGAAGCCGCGTTCGCGCCGCACCCGGCGGGCCAGCCGGAACCAGTGCCAGAGCGACCAGAGATATTCCTTGGCATAGGCCACGGCGCCCGGAATGCGCCTCGTCCGGCTCGGGGTAGCGGTAGATGTGGATATCGTCGATGACCTCGAACTGCTTGTCCCAGCCGCGCCCGGTCGGACAGATCACGCTGACCTCGTAACCCGCCTGGGTCAGTGTCGTCGCCTCCAGCCAGACCCGGCGGTCGAGCGGCACGGGCAGGTTCTCGACGACGATCAGGACTCGCCGTTTCGCCTGCGCTGTCATCGATTCACTCCTGCCTCGGCCGTCCGGTCCTGCTGATAGCGGTTTCACGGTCCTTTCGCAAAGCCGAAGCGCCGCGCAAGCCCGCCTCGGCGCCGATCTGTGCCCCGGATTCGTCATTCGCGAAGCTCGTATTCGGCGAGGATGGTTTTCTGGACGAAAAGGAAATTGTCGTCCGAAATCAGGCTGACGACGGTATGGCCCTCCGGATCGGTCCAGAGGCTCATCCCTTCCATGTTGTCGAGTGTGCCGGGGGATGTCTCGAGCAGCGTCTCCGTCGCGCCGAAGCTGTCGCCGTCATAGGCGAAGCGGCGGATGCGGGTCGCGAAGCCGGCGGCGGAGGCCAGCCGGCGTTCGAGAAGCCAGAGTTTTCCTTCCGGACCGAAGGTCGCGTCGACCGCGTCGAAACCGTCATCGGCGGGCAGCGGCGGGCCGGGCCGCCAGTCGCCGTTCCGGCCGACGAAGGTGGTGAAGGCCGCTCCGTCCCGAGGCGTTTCAAGAATGGCGATCAGCGTTCCGTCCGGCAGCACCGCCAGCCCCTCGAACCCGGCATTGCCCCAGAGGTCGCGGAACCTGTCCCAGGCATGGAGCGTCACCGGCATCAGGTCCGGCAGGGTGACGGAGGTGATCCGCGTATAGCTCTCATAGGCGACATAGACCGTGCCGTCCGGCCCCACGGCGAGCGCCTCGGCATCGGCAGTGAAGCCGCTCACGGGCTTGCCGGAATTGTCGCGAAGCTGGGCGTGCCAGTCGCTCTCGACCGTCTCGATCCGGCCACTGTCGTCGCGGCGGACGCTTGCGTGGACCATCTCGCCCTCGTCGCTGACCGTGAGGAAGGAGGCGCCGTCCTCGTCCATCGCGAGGCCGGAAAAGCCGCCAAACCCGTCGCGATCCTCCTGCCATTCGTAGGTGCCGCGCGGCATGAGGTCGGCGGCGCCGGCGGCCGCTGCCATCAGGCAGGCCACCAGCCCGACCGTGAAGCTAGTTCCCCGCACGGCCGAACGCGATCCGCCGCGCCTCGGGCGAGAGCCTTTCGCGCACCGCTTTCGGCGGCCCGAGCCCCCAGACGGCGCGCAGAAGCGCACCGGCCTGCGGTAACGCACCCTTCAGTACCAGTTGCGCCGCCTTCGCCGTCGCATAAACCATCGCGACCGGCAGGCCGACCGGGTTGAAGCGGCGCACGAAGAGCATCCGGCTGTGATACTTGAACCAGAAGGAGAACGGCGAGGCGAGGCGTTCGAGCGTGGGCGAGCCGATCGCGGTGCCGGCATGGTGATAGACGACGAGCTCCGGCGCCACGACAAGGGGCATGTCGCCCCGACGAAGCGCCCAGTCGGCCTCCTCGTAGTAAAGGAAATAGTCCTCGCGCATCGGCCCCACGGCCTCGTAGAAACCGCGCGAGGCGACCATGCTGGCGCCGGTGATGAAATCGAGGTCCTGGCCTTTCGGCATCACCGCCTCGGCCGCCGCCCGGCCGAGATTGACGTTGCCGGAAACCCCGGTCCAGAGATTGACGAATCCGCCGTCGATCTGCACCCGATGGGGCGGTTCGGCAAAGCAGACCCGCCCTCCCATCAGCGCGTAGCCGGGCGTTTCTGCAGCGGCGCGCAGGATCGCGCGGCAGGCGCCCTTGTCGGCGAAGGCGTCGGGGTTCAGCACCCAGAAGTGGTCGAGCCCGCGCATCGCCGCCGCCACGGCCAGCCCGACATTGACGCCGCCCGCGAAGCCCCGGTTGGCGCCGGAATGGACGAGCGTCACTGCGCCCGCATCTGCCAGCGCGGGCCTTTCGGTGACGTCGAATTCGCGCAGATCCACGCCCTTCGCGGCCGCCCAACCGCGCAGTGTGGCGACCGTGTCATCGGTCGAGGCGTTATCGACGACGATCACTGCCTGCCGCCCGCCCTCCTGCTCCAGAAGGCTTTCCACGCAGCCGAGGATCACGTCCGCCGATTGGAAGGCGACGACGATCACGCCGATGGGAAAGTCAGGTTCGGGCATGTCAACTCACTCAGGGCCAGATTCTCCGGCGGGGTAACCCGCTAAAGTGTTAGCAATTTGACCGGGAACGGGCCAGTGCCGAAAGGCCTGCGGAATTGCGCGGCGGGCGCGGGAATGCTTAATGTCGGGTCGATCCCTGAAGGAGACCGACATGGCCGTTGCCAGAAGATCGCTGCTATCGCGCCTGACACGGGCGGTCCGGTCGTTTCTCGACCCCGGCGTGCTGATCCATCCGTTCCGGATCCTGCACTATTACGGCTATACCCATGTGAAGCAACGCCGGCTTCTGACGCTCGGCCGCGACGTGCGGCTCGCGCCCAACGCCTCCTTCGCCAATGGCGAACGCATAGCACTTGGCGACCAGGTGCAGGTGGGCGCGCGGTGTTCGCTCTGGGCCGGCAAGTCGAAAAGCTGGATCCGCGTCGGCGCGCGCACCACGTTCGGGCCGGAATGTTTCGTCACCGCTGCCGATTACGGATTAGCCGCCGGCACCCGCATCACCGACCAGGAGATGGTGGAGCGCGACATCACCATCGGCGAGGATTGCTGGATCGGCACGCGGGCGATCCTGACTTCAGGCGTAACCATCGGCGACGGCGCGGTGATTGGGGCAGGCTCGGTCGTCACGAAGGACGTGCCGGCGGGGGCGATCGCCGTCGGCGTGCCGGCGAAGGTCGTGAAGATGCGCACCTAGTCAGCGGAAGAAGCGCCGCCAGACATAGCCCCTCAGCGCCGACATCGAGGCGAGCGCCGCAAGGCAGAGCGCGGCAACGGCCCACCGCGACCAGTCGAGATGCGCGGCGAAGCCGGTCTGCGGCGGATGGACCCAGGCGTCGATCAACGCGGCGGCGCAGGCCATTGCCGTGAGTACCGAAGGCAGGACCAGCGGTCCGAGGAGGAGACCCGTCCGCTGCGCGGCGAGTTTCAGCGACAAGAGGTAGCCGAGCGTCTCGGCGCTGATCGCGATGAAGATCACCGTCATCACCGTGCCGGTATGGGTCAACGCATACCAGGAGATCGGCAGCGACACGACCCGGAAGAGGTTCGCCGCTGCCGCGTTGCCCGACCTCTCCTTCGACAAGGCCACGGTCGATCCGCCGGTCTTTGCCACGCGCACCGCCTGTACCACTGCCATCGGCACAAGAATGTCGAGGATCGCCACGTATTTTGGCCCGAGTAGCAGATGGATCACCGGCCCGCCGAGCAGAACGACGCCAAGGACCAGAAGGACGCCGATGGCGAGGCCCGCCTCGGTCGCCGCGACGGCGAGCCAGCGGAACGATGCGTCGCGGTCCCGGGCCATGCTGAGTTGCGGCAGGAAGAGCGATTGCGTCGCCCCGGCCAGGACCAGCGTCGGCGTCAGCGTCAGCGTGATCGACATGGAGAAGACGGCAAGCTGGCTCATCCCCAACTCACGCCCGACAATCAGCCGCTCGCCGTTGAAGACGCCGAAGAGGAGGACCCCGTTCAGAAGAAGCGGCCAGCCGAAAACCGTCGCCCGCCGGATCAGCGCGAAGTCGAAGGTCAGGCCATAACGCCGCTCAGCCATCACATGCGATAGGATCACCATCGCCCCGGCCTGCACGAAAAGCGCGACCAGCATGATCCGGTAGTCGCCGTAGTAAAGCGCCAGCGGCCAGACAGAGAGGACCGAGATCAGCGGCGGCAGCGCTTGAGTAACGATCCAGGGCGTAAATTTCAGATGTCGCTTCAGCCGGTGCATGTCGAAATGCTGCAAGCCGTTCACGAGCGGGATGAAGGCAATGGCCTGATAGGCCCATGCGACATGCTCGATGCCGAGGAACCGCGCATAGGGGTGGGCGATGACGAAGAGAAGGACACTCGACGTCAGGCCGCGCAGCACCTGAAAGCCCTGCATCGCCTTCTGAACGCCGGGATCGTCGCCATCCTTGTCGACGACGATCATCTGGTTCAGCCCGACATATGACAGCATTTCGACGATCGACATGGCGATCGCGAAGGTGGAGGCGACGCCGTAATCCTCGGGGCTGATCAGGCGCGCGATGATGAGGTTGCGCAAGAGCAAAAGCGCCGAGCCGAAGGCGTTGCCGGACACGAGCATGAAGGCTTTCTTCAGCATGTTTCGCCTGTCTCGACCTCATCTGTCGGCGGGTGCAGTTTTCGGCCCGAACGCCCCGAACCGCAAGGCTTGACTTCGAGTTAACGGCAAGTTGCGCCGGGATCAGCGGGAAATCGGCCACTGAATGCGCGACTGTATCTGAAACCGCCCGAGCGGACCGCGTGGACTCAGTCCTCGTCCTCGACCTTGCCGCGCAAGGACTTGACCGTCCCGCGCACCGTCTTCGCCTTAAGACGGCGCTTCTTGCTGCCAAGGGTCGGGCGCGTCGCAATCCGCCGTTTCGGCGCGACCAGCGCCGCGCGGATCAAGTCCGGCCAGCCGATCGCGCGCAAGCTCGCGGTTGCGGGCCTGGCTGCGGGTTTCCTCGGCGCGGATGACGATCGCGCCGTCGGCCGTCCAGCGCCGACCGGCAAGCCGCTTCAGCCGCGCCTTGACCGGTCGGGTCAAGATGCGGGCTGCGCTCGGCCTCAAACCGCAATTCGACGGCGGTGGAGACCTTGTTGACGTTCTGCCCGCCCGGACCGGAGGCGCGGATGAAGCTCTCGGTCAGCTCCCAGTCGGCGATGGTGATCTCGTCGGTGATTTGGAGCATCGGGGCAGCTTTCGGATGGGTCGGCAGGGGAAGATAACGCGATCTTCGGGCGGCTTCGCAAACGGAAAGGGCCGCTCCGGGTTGGAGCGGCCCTCCGAGATCTACGGAGATGGGCCAGTTAGGGTGTCGAAGATCGACTAGGCCCAGTCAGGGTTTGAAACCCTAGGGTCTGCCCTCAGGCCACGGCCCCCCTGACTGTCCCGACACCTCTCTCCAATATCACTCTAGACACTGGATCACCTCCTTTCTCTGCGTTGCCGTTATCCACAGGCTGCCACAGATTTTGTGTTTGTCAAAAGTTTTTACGCAACTTTTGCTGTCAATCTTCGTAACAATGATGCGGAACGGCACCAGTGCCACAATCGCCAGCGACAGCTTGACCAGCCAGTCGGCGGTGGCCGAGCGACACCCAAAGCGGCACGTGCGGGACCGAGGCCCAGCAGCGGCAGCACCTCGCCCGCCCAGCACACGTCATTGGCCGGTTCGAGGAAGATCAGCGCGGCCGAAAAGGCGATCGTGAAGAAGATCGCGGTGTCGAGCGACGCGCCGACCAGCGTCGAGACCAGCGGCGCCCGCCACCAGCCGCCGTCGCGCAGCCGGTCGAAGACCTGCGACATCCACCAGTCTGCGCCGCAAGGAAGGCCAGGCCGGAGCCGAGCGCGATGCGCAGCGTCACGAGCGGGCCGAATTCGCCCATGATCTGGGTGCCGATCAGCGAACAGATCACGCCGACGACAAAGCCCGCGACGACGACCTTGCGCGCGGCGGCGGGCCCCTGCAGGCGGTTCGTCAGGTCGGTGACGAGAAAGGCGAAGGGATAGGTGAAGGCGCCCCAGGTCAGCCACTGGCCGAAGAGGAACTGCACGAGGATATTCGAGGCCACCACGATGGCGGCCATGGCAAGAATGCCAGGGATCAGGTTGCGGGTCATGCTCATGTCCGTTTTTTACAAGGTTGCGGAGACTTGGCCCCCGGCCTGCGGGAACGCGCGGCCGTCTACGCCCCGCGCAGTGCCGGTCAAGTCATTCGGTCGACGCGGTAGTCGACGATTTCGGTGCGCTGGGTCGGCAGGAAATTGTCGTCCGAGATCATCGTCAGCCGGATCGCGCCCGCTGCGTCCTGCCAGACGGCGAGCCCTTCGAGGTTGTCATGCGTGCCGGCCTCGGTCTGCAGCAGCACCTCGTCGGCCGCACCCGGTCCGCCGGCGAGCGTGATGCGGCGCACCCGGCTCATGAAGCCGATGAGAGGCCCAGTAGTCGCGCTCCAGCAGGTAAAGCCGCCCGTCGGGGCCGAAATCCGCCCCGACCGGCAGCCAGCTGCCGTCGCGGTGCAGCGCGAAGGGCTGGTCCCAGACGCCGTTCCGAGCCGCGATAGACCGGAATCGGCGTTTCCGCGCGGACCGCCGTTCGGGCATCGTGTAAAGCGCGCCCGACTGCATCGATCGCCAGCGCCTCGAGGCCGGCGTTGATCTCGAAGCCATGCGAAGGCGCTCGGGCCAGTCCTCGGACAGCCATTTCCGGCCTGTCCGGGCCGTAGCGGACGATCCGGTCCTCGGTCTCGAAGGAGACGTAGAGCCCGCCATCCGGGCGCGAAGGCGACGCCCTTCGGCATCGTCCATCGGGTCGCTGCACCGGCGTTCCGTGCCGCGACAGCAGCGGATCACCGGCGGCCTCGGCCTCCACCGCGATCACAGCGCCATCCGCGCCGCGCGTGAAGCGGCCGTCGAGAGGCGCCGCGATCCGAGACGGCGACGAAGCTGAGCCCGTCGGCGGCGAGGTCCAGGCCGGAAAGCCGCCGAACTGCGGCGTACGGATTCGCGTCCAGACAAAGGTGCCGACATAGTCGGCCGCGGCGTGCCGAGACGCCGCCCGCAGGGCGACGGCCAGCAGCGAGGATCAGTCCGAGGCCAGAACGGCGGAGCATTGTCGGGGCAGATCGGCCATGGTGAATTCGCGCGGCGCCTTTCTTGCGCGGCCCCTTGGGCTTGGTCTTCTTCGGCGGGTTCTTCGGCGGGTCGAGATAGGTCGTCACCCACCAGGTCAGCGTGTCGTCGCAGCCGTCTCCGCCCTTCGACAACTCGGCCACCGTCGGCGTCTGGGTCTGCGCAGTTCGCGCGATCCGGCGGGGCATTTCAGCCGGACATGGAAATGGGTGTTGTGGCCGTAAAGCGGGCGGATCTTCTGCAGCCATGCCTTGTCGGACGCGCGTCGCGGTCTTGCACATCTCGACCTTGACCGCGGCGGCGACGAAGATGCGGTCGACCCGCGGGTCAGAGGCCGCGGCCTGCAACAGCTGGTGATGCGTCGCGGTCCAGTTGCCGTTGACCGCGCGCTGGTCCTCGGTGCGCACCGAGATCGAGCTGATCTTCTCGCGCTCGTCCCGGCTGAGGTTCAGCCGCTTGGGCGGCAGCATCCAGATATCGGCGTCGAGCCCGATCTGGTGGCTGGCATGGCCCGAGGTCATCGGCCCGCCGCGCGGCTGGCTCATGTCGCCGATGTAGAGCCCGGCCAGCCGAGTTGTCGGGCGGTGGCCGACAGATCCGGCGACGAACTGCACCAGCTCCGGATGGCCCCAGTTGCGGTTGCGTGACAAGCCGCATCGCCTGCCAGGTCGGCCCGGTTTCGGGCAGCTGCACGAAGCCCGCGCCGCAGCCCTTGGCATAGGTTCCGATCGCCTGCGGCTTTTGCGCGCGAGGCGGCCGTCTTCGCGCCGAACAGCTGGTTTGCCAGCGGTTCGGCCCCCGCCGGCGCCGCCGAAGGACAGCGCCGCAAAGGGCGAAAATCAGGCTGGTCCGTCTCAAATGCGCTTCTCCGTATGGTTTGACCCAGTCTCAGGATATCATGCCGATGAGGAAGAGAACGATCAGCGGCATGAAATGCCGATCTGCTGCGAACCGCTGATCGTGGTGAACAAGCGCGATGGAGAACGGCGCGATGAAGGACGTGGCCTTGCCGGACAGCGCGTAGAGCCCGAAGGCCTCGGTCGCGCGTTCCGGCGTGGTGTGGAAGCACCATCATCGTCCGGCTCGCCGCCTGGATCGCACCGCCTGCCGCGCCGATCAGGATGCCGCAGACGTAGAAGATATAGTCCGGCAGCGCCGAGCCGTCCGCGAAGGGCATGCCGTAGAAGCGCGTCGCGCGACATGCCGGCAATGACGAGGCAGACCGCGATCAGGACGATCATGGCGATCTTGATCACCGGTTTCGGCCCGCACGCGCTGTCCATCTTGCCGCCGAGCCAGGCGAAGAGCGCGCCCGAGATCGCGCCGACGATGCCGAAGATGCCGATCTTGGTCACCGACCAGCCGAGCACGCCCGAGGCATAGACCCCGCCGAACCCGTAGAGCGCGTTCAGCGCGTCGCGGTAGAACATCGAGCGACGAGGTAGGCCGCAAGGCTTTGCCGCCGCCTTCAGCGATTTCAGGAGCTGCCAGAGATCGACCATCGCGGCGGCGAAGCTGAACTTGCGCGCCGGTCCCTTCGGTTCGCGCACCCAGGCGAAGAACGGGATCATGAAGACGATGTACCAGACCGCCGTCAGCGGCCCGACCGCCCGCGTGCCCTCGCGCGTCGCCGCATCGAGGCCGAAGAGCGGGTCGAGCCCGATCAGCGTCTTTCCGGTCGCGCCACTCTCGGCGAAGAACAGAAGCATGATGACCAGCGCCACGATCCCGCCGACATAGCCGAAGGCAAAGCCCGAGCCCGAGACCTTGCCCATTTCCGCGTCGCCGGTGAGGTCGGGCATCAGCGAATTGGTGAAGATCGTGGCGAATTCCATGCCGATCAGGCCGATGCCGAACAAGATCATCGCGCGCAGAAGATCCGGCTCTCCGGGCATCAGCGTCCAGAGCATCCAGGAGCCCACGACATAGAAGACCGAGAAGATCCAGATCCAGATCATGCGCTTGCCCGACCCGTCGGCGATGGCGCCGAGGATCGGCGCAAGAACGGCGATGATGATGCCCGAAACGGTCTGACCCCAGCCCCAATAGGCCTGCGCCGCGCCCCGGCGGCCTCGGCATCGAGCCCCTGGCCGATGAAATGCGCCGCGCGCGACCTCGGCGAAATAGGGGCCGAAGACGAAGGTCAGGCAGAGCGTGTTGTAAGGGCTGGCTCGCCCAGTCGAAGAACCACCAGCCCCAGATACGTTTCTTCGCCGATACCGTCATTCACCTGCCCTCGCCTGTTGCGCGGGATGAAGCCCGAAAACCCGTTCAGGCGCAAGCGCGGGTTACTCTGCGGCCGGCAGCGGCGGCGCGGGGTTCAGCGACGGGGCGGCCAGGGCCGTTCGGCATCGGCCGCGATCCAGGCCTGGACCCAGCCCGGCAGGTCGGGGCTTTCGCTCAGGCTGGCCCAGAGCGGCCAGCACCTCAGCCGGCGGCACGATCCCGGCTTTCGAGGTGACGGCAGAGCGCAGGAGCATATGGCTGGTGCACTCGCTCGCCCGCCACATGCTCTGCTCCATGTAGACGAAGCGCGCGTCCCAGCCGATGCAGCGGCTGACGATCTCCACCCGGTCGAACATGCGCACCCGGCGGCGATAGCGCACCGTGTTGCCTGCGACCGTGATCCCCCAGCGGTGCCTGCGAATGACATCGCCGAGCCCGGTCCGCATCGCCAGCGGAATGCGCCCGAGGTCGTAAAGCGTCAGCGTCCGGCCGTTGTTGAGCTCCGCCCAGAGATCGAGGTCCCAGGGCCAGCAGATGTGGTGCGAGACATGGGCCTCGGTGAGGCCGAGCGGCGCCGCGCGGCGGTTCTTCCAGATCTCTTTCGCCATGCGGACAAAGGGATACATCGGCGGCTCCTTCAGCGGATGCCGGCCAGCGCGTGGCGCAGGGCTGACGCCGCAGGTCAACCGGCGACGTTGCGTTAGATGGTTGCGGAACGCGGCGCTTGCCGCTTACCTCTGGTCCGACACTAACGGCCGGAGACACCCATGGGTTCGCTTTTTGAGGCACTGATGATCATCCTCAACGTGGTCTGGTTCATCATGATCACGCATATCATCATGTCCTGGCTCCTGAGCTTTCAGGTCCTGAACATCCGCCAGCCGATGGTCAGCCAGATCTGGTACGGGCTGAACCGGCTGCTGGAGCCGATCTATGCGCCGATCCGCCGCGTTTCTGCCGCAGACGCCGGGGCTCGACCTCGCGCCGCTCGTCGCCTTCATCGCGCTGATCATTCTGCAGCGTGTGCTGATCAACAACGCGGGCTTCTTCTACGGCTACTGAGCCTTGCCCGCGGCGGGTGGCTGTGACAGGGTCGCGGCCAATCGAGCAACAAGAAACCGCGAGCCATGACCCGCGCCGAGGATCTCCTCTCCTCCGTTTTCGGATTCTCCGCCTTTCGGCCCGGACAGGCCGAGATCGTCTCGGCCGTGGCCGAGGGGCGGAACGCGCTTGCGATCATGCCGACGGGCGGCGGCAAGTCGCTCTGCTTCCAGCTTCCCGCTCTGATGCGCGAGGGGGTGACGGTCGTCATCTCTCCCCTCATCGCGCTGATGCGCGATCAGGTCCGCGCCCTCAGGGAGGCCGGGGTGGAGGCAGGGGCGCTGACCTCCGGCAACACCGAAGAAGAAACCGAAGGGGTTTTCGCCGCCCTCGATGAAGGCCGGCTGAAGCTTCTCTACATGGCGCCCGAACGGCTCGCCTCGGGTGGCACGCTGACGCTTCTGCGACGCATCGGCACCAGCCTCATAGCCGTGGACGAGGCGCATTGCGTCAGCCAGTGGGGGCATGATTTCCGCCCGGACTACCTCCGGATCGGAGAGCTGCGACGGGCACTGAACGTGCCCCTGGCCGCCTTCACTGCGACCGCGGATGAGGAGACGCGGGCCGAGATCGTCACAAGGCTCTTCGACGGGGCGGAACCACAGACCTTCCTGCGCGGCTTCGACCGGCCGAATATCCACCTCGCCTTCGAGGTGAAGGACCAGCCGCGCCGGCAGATCCTTGCCTTCGCCGCCGCCCGCAAGGGCCAGTCCGGCATCACCTATACGGCGACCCGGGCGAAGACCGAGACGCTCGCCGCCGCCCTGCGCGAGGCCGGCCATTCCGCCTGCCATTATCACGGCGGCATGGATGCGGACGACCGGCGCGAGGTCGAGGCACGGTTCCAGCGCGAGGACGGTTTGATCGTCGTGGCGACCGTCGCCTTCGGCATGGGGATCGACAAGCCCGATATCCGCTGGGTCGCCCATGCCGACCTGCCGAAGTCGATCGAAGCCTATTACCAGGAGATCGGCCGCGCCGGACGCGACGGCGCGCCGGCCGAGACGCTGACCCTCTACGGCCCCGAGGATATCCGCCTCCGCCGCACCCAGGTCGACGAGGGGCTGGCGCCGGCCGACCGCAAGGCCGCCGACCACGCCCGGCTGAACGCGCTTCTCGGGCTGGCCGAGGCGACGGGATGCCGACGCCAGCGGCTCCTGGCCTATTTCGGAGAGGCGGCGGAGCCTTGCGGCAACTGCGACATGTGTGACGCGCCACCCGATATCTTCGACGGGACGGAGGCGGTAAGGAAGGCGCTGTCGGCGATCCTGCGCACGGGTGAGAGCTTCGGCGCAGGGCATCTGATCGACATCCTGACCGGCGCAGGGACGGAAAAGGTCCGCGAACGCCGGCATGACGAGCTGCCGACCTACGGGGTGGGGCGCGACCTGCCGAAGCCCCAGTGGCAGGCGGTGTTCCGGCAAATGATGGGGCACGACCTGATCCGGCCCGACCCCGAGCGGCACGGCGCCTTCCGGATGACTGAAGCGGCCCGGCCGATCCTGCGGGGCGAGGCCTCGATCACGCTCCGACGCGACACGATCCGCAAGGCGGTGGGCAGGCCGGCAGTGAAGACGCTCGTGTCGGACGAGGATGCGCCGCTCCTCTCGGCGCTGAAGGCGAAGCGGCGGGCTTTGGCGGAGTCCGCGCGGGTACCGGCCTATGTGATCTTCCCCGACCGGACGCTGATCGAGATGGCCGAAACGCGGCCCGCCACGCTCGACCAGATGGCGCGCGTGAGCGGGGTGGGCGCGAAGAAACTCGAAAGCTACGGCGCGGCCTTCCTGGAAGTCATCACCGGCGCGGCGGAGGCCGTCCATCCGGCGCGGATGAAGCTCGCCGGGCGGGCGGAGGGGGCGCTTTTCGACCGGCTTCTCGTCGCGCAGGCGGACCTTTCGCGCGGCGAGGACGGCACCGGGAAATACCTTTCCTGCACTCATTCGACGCTGAAGAAGATCGCGGAATCGCGACCCCGATCGCTGGCCGAGCTCGGGCGCGTCGGCGGGATGGGCGAGCAGAAGGCCGAACGGTTCGGGGAAGCCTTCCTCGCGATCATCGGCGAGGGGTGAGGGCGAGACACCCGGCCCTTTTCAGACGTGAAAACGGCCGTCCTTACCGATGTTAAAGGAGGCCCCGTCCGACGTTGACTCGAAACCTGACTTTCAGGTGTCGCGAGGCCCGCATTCAGGCGGGCTCGCCTGAGGCTGCGGGAACGGCGGGGCGGGCGGTGGCGGGGCAATTCTCGGCGATCATGGCGGCGATGGCGGCCTTCTTCAAAGGCTTGGTCAGGTAGTGGTCGATCCCGGAGGCGAGGATCGAGGCTCGGTCTCCCTCCATCGCATGCGCGGTCAGCGCGACGATGGCCACCGCGGCGAGGCCGCGTTCGGCTTCGATCGCGCGGATCGCGCGGGCGGCCTCGCGGCCGTCCATCTCGGGCATGGAAATGTCCATGAAGATCATGTCGGGCCGGAAGCTCCGCCACAAATCGACCGCCTCGCGGCCATTGCCGGCGAACTGAAGCTCGATATCGAAATTGGCGACCATCTTGCGGAAGACGAGCTGGTTGGTGCGGTTGTCCTCGGCTGCGAGCACCCGCATCGTCCGGGCCGCGTCGCCGGACGGGACGGCGGGCGCGGCAGCGATCGGCACGAATTCGGCGGCCTTGGCGAGATGCGAGAGGTCCTGCAGCACCTTGAGAAGCTGGCTCCTCAGGATCGGTTTCTGCAGCACCGCCGCCATCTCGGGCGACCGGTCCGCGGCCTCGTCGGTCCGGGACGACAGGAGCAGGATCGGCGCCGTCACGCCGGCCGCGCGGATCCGGCGGGCCAGCTCCGGCCCGTCCATCTCGGGCATGTCGTGATCGGTCAGGATCACGTCGAAGGCGGGGCCGGCGGCCAGCGCCTGCAAGGCCTCCGCCGGGGTCCGACAACTCGTCACCTCGAGCCCGTAGGTCTGGAGCTGGCGTTCGAGGATCACCCGGTTGATCTGGACGTCGTCGACGATTAGCGCCCGCTTCAGCAGGACCGGCCGGTCGGTCTGGATCGCGGCGCCAGCCGGCTCCGCCGGGGCGAAGGTGACCTTGAAGCCGAAGCACGATCCTTGCCCCGGCTCGCTGTCGACCCAGATCGTGCCGCCCATCAGCTCCACCAGCTGCCGGGTGATGGCGAGGCCGAGGCCTGTCCCCTCGAACTTGCGGTTCGACTGATCCTCGACCTGATTGAACTCTCCAAAGATATGGTCGACGTGGTCGGCCGCGATGCCGACGCCGGTATCCTCGATCGTGACATGCAGGTCGTAATCGTGATCGGCCCGCTCGATCCCGACGACGCGCGCCAGCACATGCCCCTCGGCGGTGAATTTCACCGCGTTGCCGACGAGGTTGGTCAGGATCTGCCGCATCCGGCCGGGATCGGCGATGTAGCGAGTTGGCAGGAACAGGTCGAAATCGACGAGCAGCTTCAGCTCCTTCTCCCGCGCGCTCGGCTGCAGGAGCAGCATCACCTCATGGAGGCAGCGTTCGAGATCGAAGGGCTCGGGGTAGAGCCGCATCTTCTCGGCCTCGATCTTGGAATAGTCGAGCACGTCGTTGATGATCACCAGAAGCGCCTCGCCCGAGGACTTGATCGTCTCGGCGAAGAGTCGCTGTTCCTCGGTCAGCTCGGTCTCGCACAGAAGTTCGGCCATGCCGACGACGCCGTTCATCGGGGTCCGGATCTCGTGGCTCATATTGGCGAGGAAGGCCGACTTGGCGCGGTTCGCCGCCTCGGCCTTGGCGCGCGCCTCCTCGAGTTCGGCCTCGCGCTCCATCGCCTCGGTGATGTCGAGCGCCATCGAGACGAGTTCGCCCGCCTCGCCGCGGTGATCGACGAATCGGATATGGCGGCCATCGGCGAGGCGGATCACCTTCGGTTCGATCTCGTCCCGCGCCAGCCGTTCGAGCATCTCGTGGCGCCAGTCCTGCGCATCCTCACCGTCGAGTTCGGCCACCTCGTCGGAGAGGATCTCGAGCAGCTTGTGATAGCTGTCGCCGAGCGAGATGCCGGCAGTTGCGAAGAGGTCGAGATAGACCTGATTGGCGATGACCAGCCGGGCATCGACATCGAAGACGGCGAAGCCGTCGCCGATCGTCTCCATCGCCTCCCAGAGCCGCCGCTGCGCCGCCGCCGCCTCGCAATTCGCGCGTTCGAGATCGTGCAGGACCTGGCTGTTCTGGCCTTTCAGCGATTCGGCCTCAGTCCGGGCCAGTTCGAGCCCCTGGCGCTGTTCGACAATCTGGTCGGAGAGGCAGCGCGCATGTCGGGAAAGATGCGAATTGGCGGCGAAGAGTTCGCGTTTCTTCTGTTCCAGAAGACGCTCCGCCGCGAGCCGCGCCCGCCGTTCCTTCGCCAGTTTCTCGGCAACGCTCAAGATCGTCTCCGCTTCGCCCCATGCGGCGCCGCCCCCGCGCGCCGGGCCAACCATGACGAAACGATATGAATGAAAGTTTAATCTGGCCGGGCCGGCTGCGTCGCGCTTGCCAATCCGGCGGGGCCCGTGTCAGCATTCCGGGATTGCCGGTGACAGGAGATTTCGATGCGGATGCTTCAGATCGCGGCCCTTGCGGCCTGCCTTTTCCTTCCCGCCGGTGCCGGAGCGCAGGACCGGGCCTATATCCCCGAGCGGCGGGCAGTACTGGTCGAGGATCTGGACTTCTACGGCTCCGACCTCAGGGCGATCTTCGATGTCGGGTTCGAGGCCTGCGAGGCTGCCTGTCTGGCCGACAGCGCTTGCAAGGCCTTCACCTATAACCGCCGGTCGAGTTCGTGTTTCCCGAAATCGGAGGTGGTCGATCAGCAGGCCTATCAGGGTGCGCTGTCGGGCTGGGTCCGGGGCACCGATCCCGCCGCTCTGGCCGCTGCCGGGACGCGCGCGGCGGAGCTGTCCTTCCTGCGACCGGAGGATTTTGACGCGGCGCTGGAGCAGGCGAAGGGCCTTGGCCTGCAACATCTGACCGGCAGCAGGACCGAGGAGGCGCTTCTGGCCGCCGCGCGAGAGGCCGGGACGGCAGGCGATCGATACGGGGTGGCGGAGTATACCGGGCGCGGCGCTCAACCTCTCCGACGCGCCGGATCAATGGGCGGACTATGCCGCGGTGTTGCTGGCGATCCGGACGGACGATGCGGGGGAGCGGCGTGGCCTTGCCGGGCGGGCGGCGTCGGCGGCGGTCAACGCCTATCTCCGGGCCGAGAACGCGGCGCTGCGTGCGACGGCGCTCAGCACGCTGGCGCAGGCATTCGAACGGGTCGAGCGCGGCCGCGACATGGTCCCGGCGCTGCGGCTCGCGCAGAGCCTGCAACCGCGCGACGATACGGCGGCGGCGCTGGAGGATGCGATCGGGAAATACGGGTTCCGCATTGCCGAGACGCAGGTCGAGAGCGACAGCGCCGCGCCGCGCATCTGCGCGGTCTTCACCGAAGACCTCGTGCGCGCCGGCGTCGACTATGCGCCCTTCGTCAAGCTGCCCGAGGTGGGGCTGTCGGTCGATGCCTCCGGCCGGCAGATCTGCGTGAGCGGCGTCGCTCATGGCAGCCGTTACGCGCTGACCTTCCGCGAGGGGCTGCCGTCGGCGGCGGGCGAGGTGCTGGCGGCGGACGTGACCGTCACGCAATATGTCCGCGACCGGGCGCCCGCCGTGCGCTTTCCCGGCCGGGCCTATGTGCTGCCGAAGGTCGGACAGACAGGCATTCCGGTCGAGACGGTGAATGCCGACACGCTCGACCTCACCCTGCTGCGGATCTCGGATCGCAACCTCGTCCGGGCGATTCAGAGCGACTATTTCGGCCGGCCACTGGATTACTGGTCGTCGGAGCAGCTGAAGAACGAGGTGACGGAGGAGGTCTGGACGGGCAAGGGCGACGTCGCGAAGGAGCTTAATCGCGACGTGACGACTCTTCTGCCACTCGGCGGGGTGATGGCCGATCTCGGACCGGGGATCTATGCGTTGCAGGCCGCGGTGCCGGGCCTCGATCCCTACGATCATCCCGCCGCCACGCAGTGGTTCGTGATCTCGGACCTCGGGCTGACGGCGATGGAGGGGACGGACGGGCTCCATCTTTTCGTGCGCGGCCTTGGCGATGCCGATGCTGTCGAAGGCGTGACCGCGACGCTCGTGTCGCGGGCAAACGCGGTGATCGGCACGGCGGTGACGGATGCGGAAGGCTATGCCCGCTTCGCGCCGGGAATGACCGCCGGGACCGGCGGCGCTGCGCCGGCCTTAGTGACAGTCGCGAAGGGCGAGGACTTCGCCTTCCTGTCGCTGACCGAGCCGGAATTCGATCTTTCCGACCGAGGCGTCGCGGGGCGCGAGGCGGCACCGCCGATCGACGTCTTCCTCTCGACCGACCGGGGCGCCTACCGGGCAGGCGAGGTAGTGAATGCGACGCTTCTGGCGCGCGACGCGAAGATGGACGCGCTCGACGGGCTGCCGATGACGGCGCGGTTGATGCGGCCGGACGGGGTCGAATATTCGCGCGCGCTTCTGGCCGGGGCTGGGGCGGGTGGGTTTGTCGCCACAATACCCTTGGCCGGCAACGCGCCGCGCGGGACCTGGCGGATCGAGGGGTTCGTGGAAGAGGGCAAGGTGCTGGCGAGCCAGAGCTTCCTCGTCGAGGATTTCCTGCCCGAACGGATCGACTTCGACCTTGCCTTGCCCGAGGGCGCGATCCGGCTGTCGGACACGCCGCCGCTTTCCATCGATGCGCGCTACCTGTTCGGCGCGCCGGGGGCGGGGCTGGAGGTCGAGGGCGATATCCGGATGTCGGCGCTAACGGCGCTCGACGCCTTCCCCGGCTATGTCTTCGGCCGGTATGACGAGCCGTTCTCGCCCTACCGCGATGCGCTTTACGATACTGGGGCGACCGACGAACAGGGCAAGGCCACGGTTCCGGTCGCCTTCCCCGACCTCGGCGAGGCGGCGAACCGGCCCCTGGAGGCGCGGATCGCGGTCAGGCTCAAGGAAGGATCGGGCCGGCCGGTCGAGCGCCAGATCACGCGGCGCATCTTGCCCGACGCGCCGGTGATCGGAATCAAGCCCCTGTTCGACGACGGAACCGTTCCCGAAGGCGCCGAGGCGCGGTTCGACCTGATAGCGGTTGGGCCGGACGAGGCTCTGGCGGCGCGGCAGGTTCACTGGACGCTCAATCGGATCGAGACGAATTACCAATGGTATTCGCTCTACGGCAACTGGAACTGGGAGGTGACGACGACCCGTTCGCGGATCGCCGAAGGTGATGCGAGCCTCACGGCGGCTGGCGCCACGGGGATTTCCGCCGCCGTCGGCTGGGGCAATTACGAGCTGGTCGTGGAGGCTACGGACGGCGCCTATTCTGCCGCGTCGATGAAATTCTACGCGGGCTGGTACGCGCCCGCCGACGCGGCCGAGACTCCGGACACGCTGACCGTCACGCTCGACAAGCACGCCTATCGGCCTGGCGACACGGCGCGGCTGAAGATCGAGCCGCGGGCGGCAGGCGTGGCGCTGGTCACGGTGCTGTCGAACCGGCTGATCGACATGAAGGCGGTCGAGGTGACGGCGGGAGAGAACGTGATCGAACTGCCGGTCACCGACGAGTGGGGCGCGGGCGCCTATGTCACCGCCTCGGTCATCCGACCGCTTGCAGATGAAGCCGGGCGGGTTCCGGCGCGGGCGCTCGGCCTGTCCTATGCGCCGGTCGATCCCGGAGCGCGGAAGCTCTCGGCGTCGTTCGAGGTGGCGGCCGAGGCCGATCCGCGCGGGCCGCTGCCGGTGGCGCTGAAGGTCGAGGGCGCTGCGCCGGGCGACGAGGTCTTCGCCACCATCGCCGCCGTCGATGTCGGTATCCTCAACCTCACCGGCTTCACCGCGCCCGACCCCGAGGGGCACTACTTCGGGCAGCGGAAGCTCGGCATCGGCATCCGCGACCTCTACGGCCGGCTGATCGACGGGCGGACCGGGGTCATCGGCGCGGTCCGGTCGGGCGGCGATGCGGCGACCGGCCTCAGGATGCAGGCGCCGCCGCCGACCGAGGAGCTGGTCGCCTATTTCTCCGGCCCGCTGACGGTCGGCGCGGACGGCTATGCGCGGACCGAATTCCAGATGCCGAGCTTCAATGGCACAGTGCGGCTGATGGCCGTGGCCTGGTCCGGCAAGGCCGTCGGGCAGGCCGAGGCGGAGGTTCTCGTGCGCGATCCGGTGGTGGTCACGGCGTCGGTGCCGCGCTTCCTTGCGCCCGGAGACGAGGCGCGGCTGCTTCTGGAGATCGTCCATGCGACCGGGCCGGCGGGGCGGATGGGTCTCGACGTCAGCGCCGAGGGGCTGACGCTCGGTTGCTGCGCCGTCGGGCGTCGATATCGCCGAGAAGGGCAAGGCGGCAGTCACGGTGCCGGTGGCGGCTGGGGCGGCCGAGGGGATCGGGACCGTTCGCGTCGCGCTGACGACGCCGGACGGGCGACAGCTGGTGAAGGACCTGACGATTCCGGTGCAGGCCAACGATCCCGAGATCGCCCGGCAGAGCCGGTTCGAGCTGGCGGCCGGGGCGAGCTTCACCCTCGACGCGAATGTCTTCGCCGGGCTGCTGCCGGGGTCGGGTCGGGCAACTTTGGCTGTCGGGCCATTGGCTCGGTTCGACGCGCCAGGGCTTCTCGCCACGCTCGACGCCTATCCTTACGGCTGCACCGAGCAACTCACTTCGAAGGCGCTGCCGCTGCTCTATTTCGACGAGGTGGCGACGGCGATGGGCGCGGGCGGGCGCGAGGATATCGCCAAGCGGGTGGAGGAGAGTATCGCTGAGATCCTGCTCAACCAGTCCTCGAACGGCGCCTTCGGTCTCTGGTACGCGGATGCGGGGGACTTGTGGCTCGACGCCTATGTCACCGATTTCCTCAGCCGGGCCAAGGCGCAGGGCTATGCGGTGCCCGATGTGGCGTTCCGCAACGCGATGGACAACCTCAGGAACCAGATCAACTACGCGCCGGATTTCGACGACGGCGGCGGCGCCTATGCCTATGCGTTGATGGTGCTGGCGCGCGAGGGCGCGGCGGCAGTGGGCGACCTGCGCTACTATGCCGATGTGAAGGCCGAGGCCTTCGACACGCCCATCGCGGCGGCGCAGCTTGGGGCGGCTCTGGCGTCCTATGGCGACCAGCGCCGGGCGGATGCAATGTTCGCGCGGGCTGCGGACCTGCTGGCGCGGCGCGGCCCCGAGACGCAGATATGGCGTGCCGACTACGGCACCGATCTGCGCGACGCGACGGCGCTTCTCGCGCTGGCCTCGGAGGCGGGATCGACGGCTGTTGATCCGGACAAGCTGGGCGACCGGGTGGCGGCGGGGATTGCCGGCCAACGGCTCTCGACGCAAGAGGCGAGCTGGGCGCTTCTGGCTACCCATGCGCTGATCGACCGGCCAGGGGCGGAGGGCTTCACGGTGAACGGAGCACCCGTCACCGGCCCCCTCGTGCGGGTGCTCGAGGCCGAGGCCGCGACCGCGCAGGTGATTGCCAACGGCACTGACCGCGCGGCGACGGTGACGCTCACCACTTTCGGCGTGCCGGTGGAACCGGAACCGGCGGGCGGCAAGGGCTATTCCATCGAACGGCGCTACTACACGATGGAGGGCGCGCCGGTCGATATCGCCGCGGTCCCGCAAGGCACCCGCCTTGTCGCGGTAGTAGAGGTCACGCCGCACGGCTCCGGTGAGGCGCGGCTGATGGTCAGCGATCCCCTGCCGGCGGGGTTCGAGATCGACAACCCGTCGCTGATCCGGGCCGGCGATATCGCGGCGCTCGACTGGATCGAGACGGTCGAGACGCGGAACGTGGAGTTCCGGCAAGACCGCTTCCTCGCCGCCGTCGACTGGACTTCGGATGCGCCGTTCCGGCTGGCCTACATCGTCCGCGCCATCTCGCCCGGAAGGTTCCACCAGCCGGCGGCGTCGGTCGAGGACATGTACCGGCCGGACTACCGTGCTCGGACCGCGACGGGCCGGATCACGGTGACGGAGTGAGGCGTCACGCTGCCTTCCTCCTCGCCGCGCTCCTCCTTTTCGGGGCGGGCGCGCGGGACGGGTTCGATCTCTGGGTCGCGCGGACCGACCTGCCGCCGCTCTGGATCGAGACCGGCACCGAGGTCGTGGCCCGCGACGGCACGCTCCTTCGCGCCTTCACCGTGGCCGACGGGCGCTGGCGGCTCGAACCCGGGCCGGTCGACCCTCTCTTCCTCGACCTGCTGATCGGCTACGAGGACCGGCGCTTCCGCGATCATGCCGGGGTCGATCCGCTCGCTCTCCTCCGCGCAGGATGGCAGGCCGCCACGCATGGCCGGATCGTCTCGGGCGGATCGACACTGACGATGCAGGTGGCGCGACTTCTGGAGGAAAGCGGCACCGGGCGGGTCGAGGGCAAGCTCCGGCAGATGCGGGTGGCTCTGGCGCTGGAGCGGCGGCTGACGAAGGACGAGATCCTCGGTCTCTACCTCAGGCTGGCGCCCTATGGCGGCAACCTCGAAGGCATCCGCGCGGCGTCGCTCGCCTGGCTCGGCAAGGAGCCGCGGCGGCTGACCCCGGCCGAGGCCGCCCTTCTGGTCGCGCTGCCGCAATCGCCCGAAACCCGGCGGCCCGACCGCCATCCCGAGGTGGCCCGCGCGGCGCGGGCGCGGGTGCTCGCGCGCATGGTCGAGGGCGGCACGATCGGCGCAGACCGTGCGGCTGCGGCGCTCAGCGAAGCGGTGCCAACGGCGCGCCGGTCCTTCCCCGCGCTCAGCCCGCATCTCGCCGAACGTCTGCGCCGGGAACATCCCGGCGCTGCCCGGATCGCCACGACCATCGATCCGCGCCTGCAACGCAGGCTCGAAGCTCTGGCGACGCGGGCGGTCGACGGGCACCGCCAACCGCACATCGCTCGCCATCCTCGTCGCCGATCACCGGACCGGCGAGATCCTTGCGTCGGTCGGCTCGCCCGACTGGACTGACGACCGGCGCGCCGGCTTCATCGACATGACCCGCGCCATCCGCTCGCCCGGCTCGACCCTCAAGCCCTTCGTCTATGCGCTCGCCTTCGACGAGGGACTCGCCCATCCCGAGACGCTGATCGACGACCGTCCCACCGCCTTCGGCACCTACGCGCCGCAGAACTTCGACCGGACATTCCGCGGCACGATCCCGGTACGGCAGGCGCTGCAACTCTCGCTGAACATCCCGGTGGTGAGCCTGACCGAGGCGCTCGGCCCTGCGCGCCTGCTCACCACGCTCCAACGCGCCGGCGCCGCGCCGGTCGTGCCCGGCGGCCAGCCCGGTCTCGCCGTGGCGCTCGGCGGCGTCGGCGTGACGCTGGAAGAGCTGGTGCAGGGCTACGCCGCCACTCGCGCGGCTCGGCGCGCCGGTCCTGCTCTCGGCCGAGCCGGGACAGGCGGGGCCGCTCGATCAGCGGCTCTTCGGGCGCGAGGCGGCCTGGCTAACCGCCGATATCCTGGCCGGGTTGCCGCCGCCGCCCAACGCGCCGGCCAACCGGCTCGCCTACAAGACCGGGACGAGCTACGGCCACCGCGACGCCTGGGCGATCGGCTTCGACGGGCGGCATGTGGCGGGGGTCTGGCTGGGACGGGCCGACGGCGCCTCGGTCCCCGGCGCCTTTGGCGGCGACCTCGCGGCGCCGATCCTTTTCGAGACCTTCGCACGGGTGAAACCCGCGCTCGACCCGCTGCCTCCGCCACCGCCCGCGACGCTGATCCTGCCCAACGCGCGGTTGCCGCAGCCGCTGCAACGCTTTCGCCCGCGCGGTGCGGTCTTCGCCGCCGCCCCGGATGGCCCGGAAATCGCCTTCCCCCCCGACGGGGCCGAGGTCGAGACGCCCGACCGCCTCGCCCTCAAGGTCCGGGGCGGCAAACCACCCTTCACCTGGCTCGCCAATGGCACACCGCTGATCCTCGCCACCCGCAGCCGCGAAAATACCCTCACCGCGCCGGGTGAGGGCTATCTCACCCTGTCCGTCATCGACGGCAACGGGCGGAGCGCCACTTCGACCGTGACCCTCCGCCCCTGATGTCTTCTGTTCGAAAATACCGCGAGGGTCCGGGGGTAGACCCCCGGCCTGCCCGCTTCAGAGCCGCTCGATGGCGAGCGCGATGCCCTGACCGCCGCCGATGCACATGGTGATCAGCGCCCGCCTGCCACCGATGCGCTCCAACTCGTAAAGTGCCTTCACGGTGATGATCGCGCCGGTAGCGCCGACCGGATGGCCGAGTGCGATGGCGCCGCCGTTGGGGTTCACCTTGGCCGGATCGAAGCCGAGACCCTTCGACACCGCGAGCGCCTGCGCCGCAAAAGCCTCGTTCGATTCGATCACGTCGAAATCGCCGACCGAAAGACCGGTGCGCTTCAAAAGCGCCTCGACCGCCGGGACCGGCCCGATGCCCATTACCTCGGGGCGCACCCCGGCATGGGCGTAGCCGATGATCCGCGCGCGGGGCTTCAACCCGGCCTTTTCGGCGGCAGAGGCCCGCGCCAGAACCACCGCGCCAGCGCCGTCGTTGATGCCCGAGGCATTGCCCGCCGTCACCGTGCCGTCCTTCTGGAACACCGTCTTCAGGCCTGCCAGCGCCTCGAGGCTCGTCGCCTTCGGGTGCTCGTCGGTGTCGAAGACGATGGTGCCCTTGCGGCTCTGGATCTCGACCGGGACGATCTGGTCCTTGAACCGGCCCTCAGCGATCGCCTTCGCCGCCCGCACTCTGGCTTTCCATTGCGAAGGCGTCCTGCTCCGCGCGGGTCACGTCGTGTTCCTTCGCGACGTTCTCGGCCGTCACACCCATATGGCCGGTCCCGAACGGGCAGGTCAGCGCCCCGGTCATCATGTCGAGCGCCTTGGTGTCGCCCATCTTCTGGCCCCAGCGCGCGGCCTGCAGCGCATAGGGCGAGCGGCTCATGTTCTCGGCTCCGCCCGCAAGCGCGAAATCGGCATCGCCGAGCATCAGCGACTGGGCGCAGGAGACGATCGCCTGCACGCCGGACCCGCAAAGCCGGTTGACGTTCATCGCCGGCGTGCCGTTCGGCACCCCGGCCTGGATCGCGGCGACGCGGGAAAGGTACATGTCGCGCGGTTCGGTGTTGATCACATGGCCGAAGACCACATGGCCGATCCGATCGCCCTCGACCCCGGCCCGCTCCAGCGCGGCCTTGGCCGCCACCGTGGCGATGTCGATCGGCGCCATCCCGGCCAGCGCCCCGCCGAATGTCCCGATCGCGGTGCGCGCTCCGGAAAGGATTACGATATCGTCGCTCATGTCTTTCCCCCTCAGGTAAATCCGCTCCCAATCTACACGCTGCGCTGCAGCATGACTAGCGTGATCTCGGGTGGCTGGAGGATTCGCAGCGGCAGGCCGGAATAGCCGATCCCGCCCGACACGACGAGGTGCCGCCCGCCTTCGCTGATATGACCCCAGCCGTAGCGTGAGCCGAAAGCCGACGGCGTGAGCGGTCTCCAGCCACCGAGATTCGCCTGGCCGCCGTGGGTATGGCCGCTGACCTGAAGAAACGCGCGCGAATCTGTTTTTGGCGAAGTAGTCCGGCTCATGCGCCATGAGGATCGTCGGCGCGCCGGGCGGGACCTCGGCGAAGGCGGCGTCGGGGTCGTGAAGGCCGGGATGACCGCGCCGGCGCAGGGCGCGCTGGCTGTCGATACCGGCGAGCCAGAAGCTGCCGCCGCCGAAGTCGACGCGAATCGCCCGGTTCGAGAGAAGTGCGATCCGGCTCGCCTCCAGCGCCTCGGCCACCGAGTTGCGGGCGAAATCCGTCTGGCGCGAGAGGGCGCAATCCCACCAGTCGTGATTGCCGAGAACGGCCGCGACGCCCAGGGGCGCGGCAAGCGGCGCGAGCTCGGCGACGATGGCGGCGGCGGGGACGCTGCGGGCCGGCAGGAGGCGGTCGGCGATGAAGTCGCCCGGCAGGAGGATCAGGTCGGGCTTCAGCGCGTTGGTCATCGCCACGATCCGCCGAAGCGCCGAGAGCGGCGTCCAGGGCCGGCAGATATGGAAATCCGAAAGCACCGCGACGGTCATGTCCGGAAGCGTCCAGCGGGGATCGGCGATCCGATGCCGGACGAGGCGCGGATGGCTGAAGAGGGTCAGCGGGCCGTGCCGCCGGCGCGGGCGGTCGGCGGCGCTCATCCGCCTGCCCCGTCTGGGGCGGATTGCGGTATCGGGAGGGCGCGCGCGGTCATGGCGGCGATCAAGCACCGTATGCGGCCCGGCATCAAGCCCCGTCCTCAGACCGCCGGCAGGATCGGCGCGCGGCCGTCCCCGGTCAGCTGCCAGACCCGGTCGCCTTCGATCACAACGGCGGTCAGGGGCTTGCCGTAGCCGGCGCCGGTGTCGATGTTGAGCCGATTGCCGTAGTGCGATGCGGCCTCGACCGGGGTATGGCCGTGCACGACGAGCATCCCGTGATCGCTGGTATTGTCGAGGAAGTCCCGGCGGATCCACAGCAGGTCTTCCTCGCTCTGCCGGTCGAGCGGCACGCCCGGACGGATGCCGGCATGGACGAAGAGTGCCGTGCCGCGCCGGTAATGCAGCTTCAGCCCGCCAAGGAAGGCGACATGGGTCTTCGGCACGGCGGCGACAGCCTCTTCGTGAATGTCGAAGAGCAGACGCTCGCCGGCGCCCTCCACCCCGTAGGAGGCGAGTGTCGTGACGCCACCGAGGCGCGGGTCGATCCAGTGCAGGCTTTCGCGCAGGCCCGGGTCGTGGCTGTCGGGATCGCCGAGGAAGCGTGCGAACATGCGGTCGTGATTGCCCTTGAGCGCGACCCAGGGCGCTCCACCGGCAATCCCGCGCATCAGGAACTCGACCACCCCTCGGCTGTCGGGGCCGCGGTCCACCAGATCGCCGATATGGACTACGGGCGCCTCGGCATCGCCGGTCTCGGCGCGGTCGGCCGAGATCAGCCGGTGCGCGGCTTCGAGCTTGTCGAGATGACCGTGAATGTCGCCGATCGCATAGGTGCGCATGTCTCGTCCCGTCCTGAAATCGGGCGGACCCTATCGCGGGCCCCTCGGGGGATGCAATGCGGCAATCTCAACCGGCCAGGGCCTGCG
Organism: uncultured Alphaproteobacteria bacterium; assembly: GCA_963707885.1. Classification (GTDB taxonomy): domain Bacteria; phylum Pseudomonadota; class Alphaproteobacteria; order Rhodobacterales; family Rhodobacteraceae; genus Albidovulum. Next base: position 57,090 of record CAVPRV010000018.1, on the reverse strand, counting down.
GGTCCGGCAGAAAGGCATAGGAATGGGTGTTCACGTCGCCGCTCCAGCGCCAGAGCGCGAGGACGCCTTCCGGCCCGGTGCGGAAGGCATGCGGCATCAGGCTCGGATGATGGATCATCTCGCCCGCGCCGCGGATCCGGGTATCCTCGCCGGCGGTCCAGAGCGCCTGACCGGCGAGGATCACGTAGGTCTCATCCGCATCGTGATTGTGGAGCGCGTAGTAGCTGTCGGGCCGCTGGTAGAAGAGGCCGAGGCGGAGGTCGGGCGCCGGGATCGGCCCGTCGGGGCCCATCAGCGTGGTCACGGCACAGATCGCCGCGGCGCTGTCGCTCATCCGGTCGGCGACCGGGTTGGTGCCCCAGGGGATAAGGGTCTGTGCCGCGAGGATCGCCGCCGCTGCCGGGTGGTCGGAACCGGCCAGAAGCGAGCGGATCCAGGCGTCGAGCGCCGAGGGCGGCTGCGGCGTGATGGCTTCGGGGGCGGGCGTGGTCAGAAGCGCCTGCGCGGTGCGGTCGGCGGGCTCGCGCCCCTCGTCCCGAAAAATCGCGGCCAGCGCCTGAAGCAGCGCATCGAATTCCGGTGCATGCATAGGCGCGACCTCTCAACAAGGCGGATTGGGCCGAGCTTTCACGAAAAGTCGCGCTGTTGACGCAATCGCGGGCGACATTGAGAGGTCGTTTCCTGCCCGCCTCGCCCGAAAATGGAGATGGGATGGGAGGTCAGCGCTGCGAAACCAGATCGCCATCGCGGCGACGCATGGTTGACGAGGGCCACCCGCCGCCGAAATGAACCGGGCCGCCGAAGCGGCCCGGTTCGGGGTGTCAGGCGACGTCGAAGACCAGAGGTTTCACCTGCTGGAAGAGTCCGGTCTTCATCAGTTTCTCGATCACCGGCTGCGGGATCGGATCGTCGACATAGAGAAGCGCGATGGCGTCCTTGCCGCGTGACGAGCGGCCGAGCGTGAAGTTGGCGATGTTGACGCCGTTCTCGCCCATCGTCTGGCCGAGTGTGCCGATGATCCCCGGCTCGTCCTCTGTTCGTGGTGTAGAGCATGTGCGCCCCGATCTCGGCGTCGATGTTGATGCCCTTGATCTGGATGAAGCGCGGCTTGCCGTCGGAGAAGACCGTGCCGGCGATCGAGCGGTCGCGCTTCTCGGTGACGACCGTCAGTTTCATGTAGCCGTCGAAGACGCCGCTTTTCTCCTGCCGGGTGGTCGAGATCTGGATGCCGCGCTCCTTGGCGACGACCGGGGCCGAGACCATGTTCACGTCGGGATTGGTCGCCTTCATGATCCCGGCGATGGCGCCGCAATTCAGCGCCTGGAGGTTCATCTCGGACACCGTGCCGTCGTAGAGGATGTTGATCGCCTTGATCGGCTCGTCCGTCATCTGGCCCGCAAAGGCGCCGAGATGCTCAGCGAGCTTCAGCCACGGCCCCATCACGGCGGCTTCCTCGGCCGTGACCGAGGGCATGTTGAGCGCGTTCTGCACCGCCCCGGTCAGCAGGTAGTCCGACATCTGCTCGGCGACCTGCAGGGCGACGTTTTCCTGCGCCTCGGTCGTGGCGGCGCCGAGATGCGGGGTCACGACGACATTCGGCAGGTGGAAGAGCGGGCTTGCCGTCGCCGGTTCCACCTCGAACACGTCGAAAGCGGCGCCGGCGACATGACCGGATTTCAGCGCCTCGGCCAGCGCCGCTTCGTCCACCAGGCCGCCACGGGCGCAGTTGATGATCCGCACGCCCTTCTTCGTCTTGGCGATGTTCTCCTTCGACAGGATGTTGCGGGTCTTGTCGGTCAGGGGCACATGAAGCGTGATGAAATCGGCGCGTGCCAGAAGTTCGTCGAGTTCGACCTTGGTCACGCCCATCGCCTTCGCGCGCTCCTCGCTCAGGAACGGGTCATAGGCCACGACCTTCATGTGAAGGCCCAGCGCCCGGTCGCAGACGATGCCGCCGATATTGCCGGCGCCGATCACGCCGAGGGTCTTGTTGAAAAGCTCGACACCCATGAAGCGGTTCTTTTCCCACTTGCCGTCATGGGTGGAGGTCGAGGCCTCGGGCAGTTGCCGGGCCACGGCGAACATCATCGCGATGGCATGTTCGGCGGTGGTGACCGAATTGCCGAAGGGCGTGTTCATCACGATCACGCCCTTCTTCGAGGCGGCGGGAATATCGACATTGTCGACCCCGATCCCGGCGCGACCGATCACCTTGAGCTTGGTCGCGGCGGCGAGGATCTTTTCGGTGACCTTGGTCGCCGAGCGGATGGCAAGGCCGTCATACTGGCCGATCACCTCCAGCAGCTTCTCCTTGTCCTTGCCGAGGTCGGGCAGGTAGTCGACCTCGACCCCGCGGTCGCGGAAGATCTGGACGGCGGTTTCGCTCAGCTTGTCGGAAACGAGAACTTTGGGTGCCATTTCAACAGGCTCCTTGATTTTCGGGAAATTCGGAAAGATTCGAGCGTGGCGTCAGGCCGCCACCACTTGAGCGTCGATCTCGGCCATGAACGCCCATTCGATCCAGGGCATCAGGGCCGCGACATCGGCGGTTTCGACCGTCGAGCCGCACCAGATCCGAAGACCCGGCGGCGCGTCGCGGTAGGCGCCGGCATCGAAGCGCGACGCCCTCCTTCTCCAGCCGTTTCGCGACCGCCTTGGCGAAGGCTGCACCGTCCATGATCCGCGGATCGGTGAACTTCAGGCAGACCGAGGTGGTCGAAGCCGTCGCCGGATCGACCGCGAGATTGGCGATCCAGTCCTTGTCGGCGATGAAGTCGTCGAACGGCCTTCGCATTGGCCTCGGCCCGCGCAATCAGGCCGCCTGATCCGCCGATCGCCTCGGGCCCATTTCAGCGCCACGAGGTAATCCTCGACGCAGAGCATCGACGGCGTGTTGATCGTCTCGCCGTCGAAAGATCCCCTCGATCAGCTTGCCGCCCTTGGTCAGGCGGAAGATCTTCGGCAGCGGCCAGGCCGGGGTGTAGCTTTCCAGCCGCTCGACCGCGCGCGGCGACAGGATCAGGACGCCATGCGCGCCCTCGCCGCCCAGCACCTTCTGCCAGGAGAAGGTGACGACATCGAGCTTGTCCCACGGCAGGTCCATCGCGAAGGCGGCGAGGTCGCGTCGCAGATCGTCAGGCCGGCGCGGACTGGCCGGGATCGCGTCGCCGTTCGGCAGGCGCACGCCGGAGGTGGTGCCGTTCCAGGTGAAGACCACGTCGCTTGTCGAAATCCACCTCGGCAAATTCACGATCTCGCCATAGGGCGCCTTGCGCACGGTCGCGTCGAGCTTCAACTGCTTGACGACATCGGTCACCCAGCCCTCGCCGAAGCTTTCCCAGGCCAGCATCTCGACCGGTCGGGCGCCGAGCAGCGACCAGAGCGCCATCTCGACGGCGCCGGTATCGGAGGCGGGCACGATGCCGATGCGGTAGTCGGCGGGAACGCCGAGAACCTCGCGGGTCAGGTCGATCGCCTCTTTCAGCTTCGCCTTGCCGACGGCGGCACGGTGCGACCGGCCCGAAGGGGCGTCGGCGAGCATGTCGAGGGAATAGCCGGGGATCTTGGCACAGGGGCCAGAAGAGAAGCGCGGATTTGCCGGCCGCGCGGCCGGAGTCGTCTTGACCATTGCTGGTATCCTTCCAGATATACGCCCCTCGTTGGGGAGGGGTGTCCCGCCGCCGGAAATAGAGATGGCCGGCGACTGGCACAAGCTGGAAAAGTGATCTAAAGCGCCGCTCGAGCCACAAAAACCGACACCGCCCGTCCACTATCGGAAACTTCGCCATGTTCATCGCCACGCTTCTTGCCAACCCGGACCGCGCCGATCTCGACCGCGCGGCGGTGGAGGCGTTGCGCGACGCCTGGGGCGGCGGCGCTGCGCAATTGGCTGGACCCCGGCGTGGCGGCGGAATTCGCGGTCGGGACGGTGCCGGCGAACCGCTGGGACATCTGGGCAGGCGCTGCAGGGGATCGGCGTCGATCTGGTCGTGCAGACAGGCCGAGGGGCGGCGCAAGACGATGCTCCTCGCCGACATGGATTCCACCATGATCGGACAGGAATGCATCGACGAACTGGCCGACATGGCCGGCGTCGGCGCGCGGGTCGCCGAGATCACCGCGGCGGGCGATGAACGGAGAGCTGGATTTCGAAGCCGCGCTTCTCGAGCGGGTCGGGCTGCTGAAAGGCCTGCCCGAGGGCGTCGATCGCTCAGGTTCTGGCCGAACGCATCACCTATACGCCGGGCGGGCGGGAGCTGATCGCGACGATGAAGGCCAATGGTGGCTATGCGGCGCTCGTCTCGGGCGGCTTCACCGCCTTCACCAAGGCGGTCGCCGCGCATCTCGGCTTCGACGAACACCGCGCCAACACGCTTCTCTGCCGAAGACGGTAGGCTGACCGGCGATGTCGCTCGCCCGATCCTCGGGCGCGAGGCCAAGATGTCGGCGCTGCGGGAGATCAGCGCCCGGCTCGGCATCGTCCAGACGCGGTGATGGCGGTCGGCGACGGGGCCAACGATCTCGGCATGCTCGGCCTCGCCGGCGCCGGCGTGGCGCTGCATGCCAAGCCCTCGGTCGCGGCCCAGTGCGAGATCCGCATCAACCACGGCGACCTGACGGCGCTGCTCTACATCCAGGGCTATGCGGCGGACGACTTCGCCTGAGGCGTTGCCGCGATCCGGTTGTGCGCCTTCGGAACACGCCTTCTGGCACGTCGTGCGATTTCCGCTCTGCGGGAGGTATTGGGACGCAGAAGACACACTCCGTCCGTTCTTCTGTTCCGAAATACCTCCGCCGGAGGCGACCCGAGTGCCCGGCGCGCATGCGGCGGGCGCGAGACCAAAGGCTGGCGCCCGGAACGGGCGCTCAATCGGATCGGGCCGGTTGAACTTCGCTCAGTCAGCGAAGCCCGGGGCGAGCCGGATCTCGCCCACGGCCAGGCCGCGCCGGTTGGTGATCGGGCCGGTCAGATAGGGCGACGAGAACCGGGTCGGCCGGCGCTATGGCACCGAGCCGGCGCAGCAGGCGCCGCGATGGCCGCCTCGGAGCCGCGGGTGCCGCCGTCCATGATCTTCACCGCAATGCCGCGTTTCTGTTCGGGCAGGATCGCCACGAAGACCGCCTCGGCGCCGGTCTTGACCGCAACCTTGCCGTCCATCGCGCGCATCAGTTCTGTGCAGGCCCGGCCTTCGCCCGCGACGAGGTCGGGATGACGGGTCATCGCCTCGACGAGACGCGCGGCGGCGCGCTTCGCGCGCGGTCGCCCTCGGGACGGGCCGCGGCGAAGAAAGCCATGGCGCGGGCCAGCCCGTGCACGCTGGTCGCGAAATTCGGTGCCGAACAGCCGTCGATGCCGTAGCCGGGCGAGGCTTCGCCGGTGACCTCCTCGAACGCGGCGCGCACCGCCCGCTGCACCGGGTGGTCGACCTCGATATATTCCGGCCCGGCCTTCAGATGCTTGGCCAGGGTCAGAAAGCCGGCATGCTTGCCCGAACAGTTGTTGTGGATCTGGCAGGGCGAGCTGTCCGAACAGATCAGCTCCTTTCGCGCCGCCGGATCGTCGGGCATCTGCGCGCCGCAGCGCAGATCGGCCTCGCCGAGGCCAAGATCGGCCAGCCAGCGCGAAACCGGCCCGGTATGGATCGCCGCGCCGTTATGGCTGGCGCAGGCAAGCGCCAGTTGCGCTTCGGTCAGCCCGAAGGCCTCGGCCGCGCCACTTTCGATAAGCGGCAGCGCCTGGATCATCTTGCACGACGAGCGCGGGAAGATCACCGCCTCGGGATCACCCCAGGCCTCGACGATCCCGCCCGTCGCATCGCAGATCACCGCATGGCCGAGATGCAGGCTCTCCAGCATCCCGCCCCGCCACAGTTCGATCATCGGTACGCCGGCATCGTCCCCTCACCTTTGCGCGAATTTCTGCCTCCGGGGCTTTTCGGCCCTGTCGGATTCGCGTTAAGACGTGCATATCGAGTTGACGGACGTCCCGCCATGCCAAATGCTGCCGCGACCCAAGCGGCACCGGCCGGGACTGCCGGGACAAAAGACAGCTGGAGGCTGCGGCAAAGATGACTTCACCGAGCTGGCGCGCGACGGGCGCATTTCTCTTGGCACTGACCATGGCGACGGGCGCCGTCGGGCAGGTATCCACGAATCGTGTGGCCGCCAATACCGACTGGAGCGTCTTCGTCGAGGAGGACCCCAAGGAATGCTGGGGCGTCTCGGCGCCGAAGGAGACGGTGAACACCAAGGACGGCCAGGCGGTCTCGGTCCGGCGCGGCGACATCCTGCTCTTCGTGACCTACCGGCCCGGATCGGCCGAGGGTGAGGTGTCCTTCACCGGCGGCTATCCCTTTGCGGGCGGCTCGACCGTGGCGCTCGACATCAGCGGCACCACGTTCGAGCTCTTCACCGACGGGGAATGGGCCTGGTCAGGGTCGAAGGACGACGACGCGAAGATCGTCGCGGCGCTGAAGGCCGGCACCTCGGCGGTGCTGACGGCACGGTCGGGCCGCGGGACCCAGACCAAGGACACGTTCTCGCTCCTCGGCGTCAGCGCGGCACTCGACGAGGCCGCGAACCGCTGCGGCGGCTGACGCTAGTCTTTCCGCCCGACACCGCGATCCCGTCCACCGCCCCTGCCGATCGTCGCCCGGGATTAGGGCGGCGTTAAGATGCGGCTGCTATCCCTGACCTTGGGTGAAAAGAGGTTGGTGGGATGGGTGCGCAATCGAACGCGGCACCAGTCATCATCAAGCGCAAGAAGGTCGTCGGCGGCGGCGGGCACCACGGTGGGGCGTGGAAGGTTGCTATAGTTACGTCCTTCATAGGTCGGCGCTTTGCGCCGCGTTTCACTTGCCGTCGCGTGACGGCGCCGGTGGCGTTCTGACCGATGCGGATTCCGAGGATCCGCCCCCTCCGCGCCATCCGGGTTTCGGATGCAGGGCCGACCATGCGGCTCAAAATCTAAAAGTTCGCTAAGCCAAGCCGTTCATTACCGGCATTTTGAGACAAATCCGCCTGGCTCAGGCGCGTCTCTCGACGGCGCCGCCGCCGAAGGTCACGGATTGCGCGCGCCCGGCGCTGTCATAAGTATCGAGCCGGGTTCCGACCCGGCGGATCGCCTCGACCCGTGCGCGCGCCGCCTTGACCCCCTGGAGCGCCGCCGACAGGAGCGTCTGATTTGCCTCCGCACGGGCCTTCAGCCGCCCGAGCGCGGGTGCGGCGTCGCGGCGGGGCAACCCCATCAGACGGCCGACGAGATCCGACTTTCGCTCCGTCAGTGCGGCGAACGCGCCGAAATCGCCCTGCCGGATCGCCTGCGCCTCGGCGCGAAGAAGCGTGTCGAGGGACGCGATGAGGGCGGGCGCTTCAGTCGACATTGTCGACCCTCCGCTTCAACGCCTCGAAAATGCTCTCGGCAAGTCCTATGCCGCCCGCGCGGGCCAATTCGGTCGCTTGTTCGCTTCTCAGATAGGACGCGAACTGCTCCTCGCCAACGCCGCCGCCGAACGCCTCGCGCGCCTCGCCGAGGCCGGCAGATTTCAGCATCTCGGACAGGAACTGCGCCTCGAGCGCCTCTGCGGCGACGTGCAGGGCGTCGTCCCTCGCGAGCCCGGCTCGATTCGGGGTGGGCGTCACGGCGGATATCCCGTCCATCGGCGATCCCTCCAATTGCGGACATTTCGGGGACTATGAAGGGATCGAGGTAAAGGATCGGTAACCTCATGCTGAAATAGTCCGCCGCACACAGACAGAAGTCGTGAGCCTATGGACCTGATTCCCCTCACCGATCCCATCCGTAACAAGACGATACCGCGTGACGACCCGTCGGCGGAGGCCGGGATCGCCGGTGCGCTGGCCGCCTTCCTATCGGTCCTCGGCGATATTGCCGGCAATACCCCGACGCCAGGCGGGCAATCCGCACCGGCAGGGGCGCGGGCAGAGGTGGTCGCCGGTTCCGGAATACCGATTCCCTTTTTTGACGACACAACCAAAGAGACCTCCGGCACGCCGGATGCCTCTGCCGGGCCGGTGACTGAGGCGCCATCGTCCGCGTATAGGCGTCTTGCCGGAACCGGCGCTAACCGGGGTGGTCATCGCAGCGCCCGATGCAGGGATCGCCGAGGCCGAGACCGGTGCGCCAGCAATGCCGGCCACGCGGCCGAACGATCCACCGCCCGACACCGCCCACGGGCCGCAAGCGGCTTCGGACGTCCTCGCCCGGCGAACGGACATGTCCGGCCTGCCTCCGGTTCTCGGCGGCAGCCTGCCGGTTGGCGGCGGGACGAAGATGCAGTGACCGCGCCACGGATTCGAAAACAATACGACCGGCGCGCGAGGTGAAATCCGGTGCGAAATCGGATGTGACACCCGCGCAGGCCGCGATAGCCAGAGCCGAAGTGCACGATGCGCGCCCGCGGACACGCCGGAGGGCGAAGTCGGGCGATCCCGGGTGCGCCGGATCTCCGGATTGGAGAGCGGGTTTCCACAGGATACACCGTGAGCCGGGCAGAGCAGGCGCAAGGGCGCGCCTATGCCGCGGCAGGATCAGAGCGCTGCGGGGCTCCGGAATTCCGGTGCCGGCGTCCGACGATGCGCCGCGTTTCCCGGCGGCGAACGGACGGCGACCGCCGCGCCGGGTCTTCGCCCGGTCACGGTCCCAACTACCTCCGCCGCGGCGGAGAGCACTGCCGCGACACAGCGTCCATTCGTCACCACCGAAACCTCCGGTGTCCGAAAGCGCCGACCGGCAGGTCCCACCGGTGACGCCGGAACGCGGCCGGCAGGGGTGCAGAGAATCGCGCGGTCCGGCCGGATTGCCCCTGTCAGCCGCGACGGCGGTGCGGACAGCCGCAGGTCGCACGCACCGATGGCACGTCCCCGGCCGGCGCCGGTCGGGAAGATGCCGCCACGCCGCGGCCGCTACGCCGTTGCCGCCTCGCCGACCGTCGTTGCCGGGCGAGGAGCAGGCCCAGCCCGCCGACGGCGCCGGCGCCAGTCCCGGCCGCAACCGATGCCGAACCAGCCGAGATACGGATCGAGCCTGGTGACCCGCTCGCATCGACGGCGGACGCCGCGCCGCTCTCGCGAGGTGCGGACCGCGTGGCCGCCAGCCATCCGGCGACCGGCGCCTTGCCGGCCGGGGCTCGGCCATCGTCTGGCCGAGGCCGTCAGCCAGTTTCCGGACCGCCCGGTCGAGATCACGCTCTCACCCGAGGAGCTTGGCCGTGTCCGCCTGACGCTCACGACCCATGACGGGGCGCTGACAATGATGATCCAGGCCGACCGGCCCGAAACGCTCGATCTCATGCGCCGGAACATCGACTCGCTGGCGCAGGATTTCCGCGATCTCGGCTATCAGGAGCTGAGTTTCAGCTTCGGGCAGGACCGCGACCCATGGCACCCCCCCGATGCGGTCGTCACGAACATCGCGCCCGGCAGTGATGCGCTTCCGGAGATCGCCGCGACCGAAGCGCCCGGCCGCGACCGCGTCCGGCTCGCCACCGAGGGCGGCGGGCTTGACCTCAGATTGTGAAAGGAACCGAAGATGGATGCGGTGACGTCGGCCACGACCCAGACGGGAACCACGAATTCGCAGGGCCAGACCCAGCAAGGAACGCTGATCAACAGCGATTTCCAGACCTTCCTGTTGATGCTGACGACGCAGATGCAGAACCAGGATCCGCTGAATCCGATCGAATTCCTCGGACTTTGCGGTCCAGCTCGCCACCTTCTCGGGCGTCGAGCAGCAGGTGCGGACCAATACGCTGATCGAATCCATGTCGGCGCAGCTCGGGATGTCGGGCATGGCGCAGATGGCGTCCTGGGTCGGGATGGAGGCGCGGGTGGCGGCCCCGGTGATGTTCGACGGCGCGCCGCTGACGCTCGATCCCGACCCGGCGACCGAGGCCGATCAGGCGGTGCTGGTCGTCTCTGAACGCGGACGGGCAGGAGGTCACGAGCGCGCAGGTCCCGGTCTCGCCGATCCGGTCGACATGGGCCGGGACGGACGCGAACGGGGCGCCGCTGCCGTCGGGCATCTACACCTTCCGGCTCGAGAATTACAGCGAGGGCAAGTTGGTCGAGACGACGGCGGTCGAAGCCTTTGGCCGAATCGAGGAAGTGCGCAACGGTACCGGCGGCGTGGTTCTGGTGCATGGAGGGCGGGGGCACCGTCGCCCCGTCCGACATCGGCCTGCGCGGCCGGCCGCCCCGTGACGTCAGAGAAGCGTCGCCAGCGCGAACCCGCCGCCGGCGATCGCGGCCCCGAGCACGACCAGAAGCACGCGACCCCGCCAGCGATCGCCGCGGAGGCGGGCGGCGGCGCCTCGGTCTGCCGGACAAGCAGCGCCTCGGCCAGCTGCGGCAGGCGCGGGCCGAACCGCGCCAGCACCCGCGCGGTCCGCACGAGATCGCGCACCAGCGCCTGCGGCCCGACATTCTCGCGGATGTAGTCTTCGACCACCGGGCTGCGCGACCTGCCAGATGTTGATGCTGCGGGTTCAGCGAGCGCGCGACGCCCTCGACCACCACCATCGTGCGCTGCAGCAGGATCAGCTCGGTCCGCGTCTCCATCCCGAAGCGTTCGGTCACCTCGAAGAGATAGGCCAGCAGCCGCGCCATCGAGATCCGGGTCGCATCCATGCCGAAGATCGGCTCGCCGACCGCGCGCAGCGCCTGGGCGAATTCGTCGACGTCGCGGTCGGCGGGCACGTAGCCCGCCTCGAAATGCACCTCGGCGACGCGGCGGTAATCCTTGCGGATGAAGCCGATCAGGATCTCGGCATAGACCCGGCGGGTGTATTCGTCGATCCGCCCCATGATCCCGAAATCAAGCGCGATGATGTCGCCGTTGGCCGCGACCTTCAGGTTGCCCTGATGCATGTCGGCGTGAAAGAAGCCGTCGCGCAGCGCATGGCTCAGGAACAGCTGCAGCACCCGTTCGGCCGAGCGCCACGCGGTCGTGCCCGGCGGCCTCGATCGCCGCGACGTCGCCCAAGCGGAATCCCCTCGGCCCAGTCCAGCGTCATCACCCGGCGCGACGACAGGTACCAGTGCGGCCTTGGGCACGAGGAAGCCTTCGTCCTTCGCGGTGTTGGCGGCGAATTCCGAGGCCGAGGAGCTTTCGAGCCGCAGGTCGAGCTCGCCCATCACCACGCCTTCGAAATGCGCGATCACGTCGCGAGGGCGCAGCCGGCGCGAGGCGGGCGACAGCGTCTCGATCAGCCGGGCGGCGAAGTAGAAGGCGTCGATGATCCGTGCGGAACGCGCGTTCGATGCCGGGCCGCAGGACCTTGACCGCCACCTCCTCGCCGGTGCTCGGCCAGCCGCGCGCGGTGGACCTGCGCGATCGAGGCGGCGGCGACGGGGTCGGAGAACTCCGAGAAAAGCTCGTCGACCGGCTTTGCCGAGCTCCTCCTCGACCGTCGCGTTGGCGACCGCGGTCGGGAAGGGCGGCAGCTTGTCCTGCAGATACGCGCAGCTGGTCGCGACAGCTCGTCGCCGACCACGTCGGGCCGGGTCGAGAGGATCTGGCCGAACTTGATGTAGGCCGGGCCCAGCGCCGTCAGCGCGCGGGTCACGGGCGGCAGCGCCGGGTCGCCGCGCTAGCCGAGCCACTTGAACGGCCAGCCGAAGATCCGCGCGGCGACGCGCAGCGGCGGCGGCGCGTCCATCGCCTCGAGCACGACGTTCATCGCGCCGGTGCGCTCGAAGGTCGCGCCGGTGCGGATCAGCCGCCAGATGTTGTGCGGTCCGCGCACCTCAGAGCTTCCAGCCGGAATGCAGCGCGGCGATGCCCATCGTCAGGTTGCGGTACTTCACCTGCTCGAAGCCGGCCGCGCGGATCATCGCGGCGAAGGTCTCCTGATCGGGGAACTTGCGGATCGATTCGACCAGATACTGGTAGCTGTCGCGGTCGCTCGCGATGATCTGGCCCATCCGCGGGATCACGTTGAAGGAATAGAGGTCATAGACCTTTTGCATCGCCGGCGTTGGGCAGCTGGCTGAACTCCAGCACCATCAGCCGCCCGCCGGGCCGCAGCACGCGGAAGGCCTCGGACAGCGCGTCGGGGATGCGGGTCACGTTCCGGATGCCGAAGCTGATCGTGTAGACGTCGAAGCTGTTGTCCGCGAACGGCAGCGCCATCGCGTCGCCGACGACCCAGTCGAGCCGGTCGGCCATGTGCTCGGCCTCGGCGCGCTTCCGGCCCTCGACCAGCATCGACTCGGTCATGTCGAGCACGGTGGCCTTGGCCCCCGGCGCGCGCTTGAGGAAGCGGAACGCGATGTCGCCGGTGCCGCCGGCCACATCGAGCAGCTGCTGGCCCGGCGCGGCGCCAGCCAGTCCATCATCGCGTCCTTCCACAGCCGGTGGATGCCGACCGACATCACGTCGTTCATGATGTCGTACTTCGACGCGACGCGGGTGAAGACGCCGTGGACCATGCCCGGCCTTCTCGTCCTCGGCCACGGTCTTGAAGCCGAAATGGGTGGTGCGCGGTGTCGTCGTCGGTCATCGGCCCTTGCCGTCCGTCGTGAAACTCGTCCCTTCTTATAGGAGCCTTGGCCGGCGAGACAATGCGGCCTTCACGCACAGGAACGGACGATGCCCGAACTGCCCGAAGTCGAGACGTGCGCCGCGGCCTTGCTGCCGGTGATGGAAGGCGCGCGTGATCGCGCGCGGCCGAGGTCCGCCGCGCCCGACCTGCGCTGGCCGTTCCCCGACCGGATGGCCGAGCGGCTGACCGGCGCGCGGGTCGCGCGGCTGCGGCGGCGGTCGAAATACATCCTCGCCGATCTCGACCGGGCGAGACGCTGATCATCCATCTCGGCATGTCGGGGCGGATGCTGGTCTCCGGGCGGACTGCTCGGCGGAGTTCCATCACGACCATCCCGCGCCGGAAAAGCACGACCATGTCGTCCTCGACATGGAGGGCGGCGCGCGGGTCACCTTCAACGACGCGCGGCGGTTCGGCGCGATGGACCTGTGCGCGACCGACGCGGGCCGAGCCGCACTGGCTGCTGCGCGGCCTCGGGCCGGAACCGCTGGGCAACGAGTTCGACGAGGACTATCTGGTCGCCGCCTCAAGGGCCGCGCGACGCCGATCAAGGCGGCGCTGCTCGATCAGCGGATCGTCGCGGGGCTCGGCAACATCTATGTCTGCGAGGTCGCTGTACCGGGCCGGGCATCGATCCGCGCCGGCAAGGCCGGCCAGATCGCGGCGGCGCGGGTCGCCGGCGCTGGTGCCGGTCATCCGCGAGGTGCTGGCCGAGGCGATCGAGGCCGGCGGGTCGTCGCTGCGCGACTACCGGCAGGCCGACGGCGAACTGGGGTATTTCCAGCACACGTTCCGGGTCTACGACCGCGAGGGCGCACGCCTGCCCCACGCCCGGCTGCGCGGGCACGATCCGCCGGATCGTGCAGTCCGGCCGGTCGACCTTCTACTGCCCGCGCTGTCAAAGATGACTTGAACCCGCGCCGTCGGGCTGCTAGGAACTCTGGCCTCAGCACCGGCACGAAAGGCACCGCCCATGGCCTACGAGACCCTGATCGTCGAGATCGAAGATCAATGTCGCGCTGATCCGGCTGAACCGGCCCGATGCGCTGAACGCGCTGAACTCGCAAGCTGCTGGCGCGAACTCGGCGAGGCCGCTGGCCGAGGCCGAAGCCAACGACAAGGTGCGCTGCATCGTCCTGACCGGCTCGGAAAAGGCCTTCGCCGCCGGCGCCGACATCAAGGAGATGGCCGAAAAGAGCTTCGTCGATGTCTTCACCGACGACTTCTTCGGCGCCGAAACCGAGGCGATCGCTGCGCTGCCGCAAGCCGATCATCGCGGCGGTGGCGGGCTATGCGCTGGGCGGCGGCTGCGAGCTGGCGATGATGTGCGACTTCATCATCGCCGCCGACACCGCGAAATTCGGCCAGCCCGAGATCAACCTCGGCGTCATCGCCGGGCATCGGCGGCACCCAGCGGCTGACCCGCTTCGTCGGCAAGTCGAAGTCGATGGACATGCACCTGACCGGCCGCTTCATGGACGCCGCCGAGGCCGAGCGCGTCGGGCCTGGTCAGCCGCGTCGTGCCGGCCAAGAAGCTGATGGACGAGGCGATGGCGGCGGCGCAGCAAGATCGCCGAGAAATCGGCGCTGGCGGTGATGGCGGTCAAGGAGGCGGTGAACCGCAGCTACGAGACGACGCTGCGCGAGGGCTCCTGTTCGAGCGCCGGCTGTTCCACGCGCTGTTCGCCACCGAGGACCAGAAGGAAGGCATGGGCGCCTTCCTCGAGAAGCGCGAGCCGCAGTTCCGCGACAAGTAGCGCGGCCGAAAACCTCGCTCGCGCAGCCGGTTGACTTGATCCCCGAGCTCGCGCCTAGAAGCGCGGCTTCAGATTTACCCGATACCGAAAGCGGAAGACTCGACTTATGGCCAATACGCCCCAATCCAAGAAGCGCGCACGCCAGAACGAGCGCCGCAGCGACGTCAACAAGGCGCGCCGTTCGCGCATCCGCACCTTCCTGCGCAAGGTCGAAGAGGCGATCGCCTCGGGCAACCAGGAGCCGCGGCCGCCGCGCTGCGCGCCGCCCAGCCGGAACTGGTGCGCGGCGTGACCAAAGGTGTGCTGCACAAGAACACCGTCGCGCGCAAGATGTCGCGCCTCGTCCGCGCGGGTGAAGGCGCTCTGCCGCCTGATACCGAGCGCGCGTGACCGACGCCGTTGCAAGGGCGCAACTCTTGGGCGCGCCTTTTCGCGTTTGCGAGACCTCTGCGCGTGCAGCCCCTGTGCCGCCATTTGCACAGGCCTCGCGAGATTCGCTCCGACAAAGGCTGCAGTCAAGCGCGAAGTTCGGTTGCGGCGCTCGTCCCGCGCGCTTGCTAGCGTCCGGGCGATTCACATCGTCTTGGGGGGACATGCGGTAACTCACGGGTCGAAGCGGAGCTGCACCCTGCGGATGCCCGGAATGCGCGCCGATCTGTTCGGCGTGCAGGGTTCGGTTCGGACGCAGGCAACTTGCCGTGCGGTCCGGCAGAGCAGAGCCGGCTATGCCGGCCGCTGCCATGTCCAGAACACCCGCGCTTCCCGTTGGAAGCGGCCAGAGCCGGAGCGATGCTTCGCGGACTTGACCGTTGTTGCGTCGGAGGCGGGCAGGAGGGATCGCCACGAAATGCAGATGTGTCGGCGCAGGCTGCACGTGCGGGACAGTGACATGAAGACGTGGGCAAAGACCAAATGACAGAAAACTCCTGGGGGCGGGTGCGAGATGAACTTCTCAAGACGGTTGGCAAGAACAACTTCACGACCTGGATCGAGCCGCTGACGCTTGACGCATCTGCAGACGGCGTGGCGCGGTTCGAGGCGCCGACCAACTTCATGCGCGACTGGGTGTCGCGCAACTTCGCCGAACTGATTCGGTCAGCATCTGGCCAAGGCCGGACATCGTGGTCGAGCGGGTGGAGTTCCCCGTCGCCGCGCCGCAGTGCCGACCCCGATCGAGACAGGTCGCCGGCGCCGCGCACGCAGCCGCATCCCGGACCGGCGTCCCGCAGAGGGCGACGAGGCGAGCTGCCGGGCGCGCCGCTCGATGCCGCGCTTCACCTTCGACAGCTTCGTCGTCGGCAAGCCGAACGAACTGGCCCATGCCGCCGCGCGCCGCGTCGCCGAAGGCGGGCCGGTCACGTTCAACCCGCTGTTCCTCTACGGCGGCGTCGGCCTCGGCAAGACCCACCTGATGCATGCCATCGCGCATGAGCTGCAGAACCGCAGCCCGATCTGCGCGTGCTCTATCTGTCCGCCGAACAGTTCATGTACCGCTTCGTCCAGGCGCTGCGCGAGAAGGCAGATCATGGACTTCAAGGAGATGTTCCGCTCGGTCGACGTGCTGATGGTCGACGACGTGCAGTTCATCGCCGGCAAGGATTCAACGCAGGAAGAATTCTTCCACACCTTCAACGCGCTGGTCGATCAGAACAAGCAGATCATCATCTCGGCCGACCGCGCGCCGGGCGAGATCAAGGATCTGGAGGACCGGATCAAGAGCCGCCTGCAATGCGGCCTGGTCGTCGATCTGCACCCGACCGACTACGAACTGCGCCTCGGCATCCTGCAGCAGAAGGCCGAGCATTACCGTGGCCAGTATCCCGGCCTGAAGCATCGCGAACGGCGTGCTGGAATTCCTCGCCCACCGGATCACCACCAATGTCCGCGTGCTCGAAGGCGCGCTGACCCGGCTCTTCGCCTTCGCCTCGCTCGTCGGGCGCGAGATCACGCTCGACCTGGCGCAGGACTGCCTTGCCGACATCCTGCGCGCCTCGGACCGCAAGGTCACGATCGAGGAGATCCAGCGCAAGGTGTCGGAGCATTACAACATCCGCCTGTCCGACATGATCGGGCCGAAGCGGGTCCGCACCATCGCCCGGCCGCGTCAGGTGGCGATGTACCTGGCCAAGTCGATGACGACGCGGTCGCTGCCCGAGATCGGCCGCCGCTTCGGCGGGCGCGATCACACCACGATCATGCACGGCGTCCGCAAGGTCGAGGAGTTGAAGGCCACCGACAGCCAGTTGGCCGAGGATATCGACCTGCTTGCGCCGGCTTCTGGAAGCCTGAAGGCGCGCGAGCGGCCTTGACCCTCTGTCCAATCCATTGGACATTCCCGAAAATTCTTGAGCCTGAGGGGAAAGTTGCTAACTTTCCCCTCCCGGCGACCTCAAGGGGACGGATATGAAAATCAGCATCGAGCGCGCGACGCTTCTCAAGGCGGTGGGTCAGGCCCAATCGGTCGTGGAGCGACGCAACACGATCCCGATCCTTGCCAACGTGCTGATCGAGGCCGACGGCGATACCGTCGAGCTTCCGCGCCACCGACCTCGACATCGAGGTGGTGGACAAGGCCCCCGCCCAGGTCGAGCGCGCCGGATCGACCACGGTTTCGGCGGTGATGCTGCACGAGATCGTGCGCAAGCTGCCCGACGGCGCGCTCGTGCAGCTCGCCGATGACAGCGCCGCCGGGCGGCTCACGGTGCAGGCCGGGCGCTCGATGTTTTCGCTCGCGACACTGCCGAAGGAAGATTTCCCGGTAATGGCGTCGTCGGAATACACGTCGAATTTCTCGGCCCCCGCGCCGGTCCTCCGGCGGCTGTTCGACAAGTCGAAATTCGCCATCTCGACCGAGGAGACGCGCTATTACCTCAACGGCGTCTACATGCATGTGGCCCAGTCGCGAGGACGGCCCGGTCCTGCGCTGCGTCGCGACCGACGGGCACCGGCTGGCGCGGATCGACGCGCCCTTGCCGGAGGGGGCCGCGAACATGCCGGGCGTGATCGTGCCCCGCAAGACGGTGGGCGAGATGCGCAAGCTTCTCGACGATGACGAAATGCAGATCGCGGTGTCGGTGTCGGAAACCAAGGTGCGCTTCGCGACCCCGGCGATCACGCTGACCTCGAAGGTCATCGACGGCACCTTCCCGGACTACACGCGGGTCATCCCGGTCGGAAACACCAAGCGGCTTGGAGGTCGACGCCTCGGAGTTCGCCAAGGCGGTGGACCGGGTGGCGACCGTGTCGTCGGAGCGCTCGCGCGCGGTGAAGCTGCAGCTCGACGAAGACCGGCTGGTCCTTTCGGTCAACGCGCCGGATGCGGGCGCGGCCGAGGAGGAACTGGCCGTGGCCTATGGCGACGAGCGGCTGGAGATCGGCTTCAACGCGAAGTACCTGCTGGAGATCGCGAGCCAGGTCGACCGCGAGAACGCGGTCTTCCTTTTCAACTCCTCGGGCGATCCGACCCTGATGCGCGAGGGCAACGACACCTCGGCCGTCTATGTCGTGATGCCGATGCGGGTCTGATCCGGCTTCGCCGGAGCCTCCGGCGGGGATATTTCCGGCAAGATGAAGGACTTTGGGGTCTTGCCAGCGCTTGCCGTCACATCGCTTCTTCTGTCGCATTTCCGCTCGCACCGGCGGACCGAGATGGCGTTCGACGGCCGTCCCGTGGCGATCTTCGGGCCGAACGGGGCGGGCAAGACCAATGTGCTCGAGGCGGTGTCTATGTTTTCGCCGGGCCGGGGCTTGCGCCGGGCGGCGCCGGATGAGATCGCGCGGCGGCCGGAAGCCGTCGGGTGGAAGCTGAAAGCCGGGATCGTGAGTCTGCATCAGACCCACGAGGTCGAGACCTTCGCCGAGCCTGGCGCGGCCCGATCGGTCCTGATCGACGGCAAGGCGGCGCCGCAGGCGGCGCTCGGGCGAATTGCGCGGATGCTGTGGCTGGTGCCGGCGATGGACCGGCTCTGGATCGAAGGGGCCGAGGGGCGGCGGCGGTTTCTCGACCGGATGACGCTGAGTTTCGAGCCGGGCCATGCCGAGGCGGTCCTGACCTACGAGAAGGCGATGCGGGAGCGGAACCGGCTTTTGCGCGACGAGATCCGCGATGCCGGCTGGTATGGCGCGCTCGAGGCGCAGATGGCCGAGGCGGGCGCGCGTCATGCGGGCCAACCGGTCGGCGGCTGTCGCCCGCGTCGCGGCGGCGCAGGCGGGCGCGGAGACGGCGTTTCCGGTGGCCGACCTGACGATCCTCGGGCCCGAGGGCGAGGAGGCGCCGGAAGGCGCCGAGGCGCTTGCGGCGGCCTTTGCGGCCGGCCGGGGTCGCGACATGGCGGCGGGACGGACGCTGGTCGGGCCGCACCGTGCCGATCTGGGCGCGGTCTATGCGGCGAAGGGGGTGCCGGCGGCGCAGGCCTCGACCGGCGAGCAGAAAGCGCTCCTGATCTCGCTCATCCTTGCCAACGGCCGGGCTCTGGCGGAGGATTTCGGGGCGCCGCCGATCCTCCTTCTCGACGAGGTCGCCGCTCATCTTGACGCCGAACGGCGCGCGGCGCTCTATGACGAGATCTGCGCGCTAGGGGCGCAGGCCTTCATGACCGGGACCGGAGTGGAGCTTTTCGACACGCTCGGATCCCGCGCACAGGTCTTCGAAGTCACAGAGGCGGAGGGTCTGTCCTCCGTCATTGAAAGGACCACACCATGACCCCGCAGCGCGTGACCCTGATCACCCTCGGCGTGGAGGATATTGGCCGGGCGCGAGCCTTCTATGAAGCCCTCGGCTGGGTTCCTGCGCAGGTATTGGAGGAGGTCGTGTTCTATCAGATCCACGGCGCGGTCCTCGGCTTGTTCGGTAAGGCGGCGCTCGCGGCCGATCAGGGGCGGCCGCAGGCCGTGCTCGGGACCGGGGCGATGACGCTCGCCCAGAATTTCGCGACCGAGGCCGAGGTGGACGCTGCCTGGGAAACGGCCGTCGCCGCCGGGGCGGCGGCGCTGAAGACGCCGGAAAAGGTCTTCTGGGGTGGCTATTCGGGATACTATGCCGATCCGGACGGCCATGTTTGGGAGGTCGCGATGAACCTCTTCTGGCCGCTTGGAGAGGATGGCAGCCTCACCTTGCCTGACGGGGCGTGAAAGGGGCGGTTCTCACCCGTAAGAACGAGGCCAACCGACTGAAAGAAAAAGAATAAGGTTGCTCCGAAAACCGGACATTCATTCGAAACTACACGACGGTCGCTGGCCGGGTGCGGTCGCAGGAATGGCGAGGCTGACATGACACTCTCGGCTGGCGCTGTGCTGCTTTATCTCGGGGCGCTCGGGATTCTCTGGATCACCCCCGGCCCGGTCTGGGTCGCGATCACCGCGCGGGCGCTGACCGGCGGCTTCGCGAGCGCCTGGCCGCTGGCGCTCGGCGTGACGCTCGGCGATCTCGTCTGGCCGCTCGTCGCGATTTTCGGGCTGAGCTGGATCGTCGATCAGTGGGGCGCCTTCATGACCGTGATGCGCCATGTCGCGGCGGCGATCTTCGTTCTGATGGGATGGCTCCTGATTCGCCATGCCGGGCAGCCGGTCTCGACAGATGGGAGACTGACTCGTCCCGGCCGCTGGGCGGGCTTTTCGGCCGGGGTCGCGGCGATCCTCGGTAATCCCAAGGCGATCCTCTTCTACATGGGGGTGCTGCCTGGCTTCTTCGATCTGCGCCATGTGACCGGTGCGGACATCGCGGTGATCGCAGGCGCGTCGATGACGGTGCCGCTGGTGGGAAACCTCTTTCTTGCGGCGCTGGTCAGCCAGGCGCGGGGACTCCTGAAATCGCCCCGGGCACTCTGGCGGATGAATGTTGGAGCCGGGGCGCTCCTGATCGCGGTTGGTTTGGTGATCGGGCTGGTCAGGATCTGAGGGCCGCTTGAGCGGTGGTGCGAGACGACGTAGGCTCGGAGGCATGCCTGAAATGATCACCAGCCCCGAAGACTATTTCGCAAAAGGCTGCGGCCGGTGCGAGAGGTTCGACACGCCCGGCTGTTCGACCCGGAAATGGGCTGGGGAACTGGCGCTGCTGCGTGACACATGTCGCCATGCCGGGCTGACCGAGACGGCGAAATGGGGCCATCCCTGCTATATGCATGCCGGCCGCAACATCGCGCTTCTGGGGGCGTTTCGCGGCGATGTCCGCATCACCTTCCTCAACGCAGCGCTGCTGAAAGACACCGGGGGTGTTCTGGAGCGGCCCGGGCCCAACAGCGCGCAACCCTGCCAGATCCGGTTTGCCGATCTGGCGGAAGTGCAGGCCGCGCAACCCGTCATCCTCTCCTATCTGCGCGAGGCAATGGGCCATGCAGAGGCGGGGACGAGGCCGCCGAAACGCCGGACAGAGGTTTCGTTGCCTGACGAGCTGATCGACGCTCTCGACACCGATCCCGAACTGGCCGAAGCCTTCGAGGCGCTGACTCCGGGCCGCCAGCGCAGCTATGCGATCAACCTGAACTCGGCGAAGAAACCCGAAACCCGGATCGCCCGCATCGCGAAGTTCCGCGGCCACATCCTTGCCGGAAAAGGCGCGACCGAGCGATAGCGCCGCCACGCTCGGCAGGATCCCCGATATGCCGGTGCCAGACTACTTCCGCACCACGCCTGCCGAACCACCAAATCTTGTGTCTTCGGCGTGACAATCCCGGCCCGAAGGCCTATAAAATGCGCACAAGAACAAGGACAGGCTTGCATGACCGACGACGCGCAGCAACCGGCCGAATACGGCGCGGATTCCATCAAGGTTCTCAAAGGGTTGGAGGCCGTCCGCAAGCGGCCGGGCATGTATATTGGCGATACCGATGATGGCTCGGGCCTGCACCACATGGTCTACGAGGTCGTCGACAACGGCATCGACGAGGCGCTGGCCGGGCATGCCGACTTCGTCCGGGTGCGCATTCACGCCGACGGCTCGGTTTCGGTCCGCGACAACGGGCGCGGGATTCCGACCGATATCCATGCCGAGGAGGGCGTCTCGGCAGCCGAGGTCATCATGACCCAGCTTCATGCCGGCGGGAAGTTCGACCAGAACAGCTACAAGGTTTCGGGTGGCCTGCACGGGGTCGGCGTCTCGGTCGTCAACGCGCTGAGCGACTGGCTGGAGCTCCGCGTCTGGCGGGCCGGCAAGGAGCATTTCGCCCGCTTCGAGCATGGCGACACGGTGGAGTCGCTGCGCGTCGTGGGCGACGCCCAGCCCGGCGAGAAGGGCACCGAGGTGCGGTTCCTCGCCTCGGCCAAGACCAATCACCCGGACGGGACCTTCTCCAACCTCGACTACGTCTTCAAGACGCTCGAGGCACGGCTGCGCGAATTGGCCTTCCTGAATTCCGGGGTGAAGATCATCCTCGAGGACAACCGCGGCGCGGAATTGCAGCGCACCGAGCTTTTCTACGAAGGTGGGGTACGGGAGTTCGTGAAGTACCTCGACCGCCACAAGGCATCGGCCCTGCCCGAGCCGATCTTCATCACCGGTGAACGCGGCGGCATCGGCGTCGAGGTCGCGATGTGGTGGAACGACAGCTACAACGAGATGGTGCTGCCCTTCACCAACAACATCCCGCAGCGCGACGGCGGCACCCATCTTGCCGGCTTCCGGGGCGCCCTGACGCGGACGATCAACACCTATGCCCAAACCTCGGGCATCGCCAAGAAGGAAAAGGTCGATTTCACCGGCGACGATGCGCGCGAAGGGCTGACCTGCGTCCTGTCGGTAAAGGTGCCGGATCCGAAGTTCTCGTCCCAGACCAAGGACAAGCTGGTCAGTTCCGAGGTTCGCCCCGCCGTCGAGAATCTGGTGAACGAAAAGCTGGGCGAATGGTTCGAGGAAAACCCCGGACAGGCCAAGGTGATTGTCGGCAAGATCGTCGAGGCGGCGCTGGCGCGAGAAGCAGCGCGCAAGGCGCGCGAGCTGACGCGGCGCAAGACGGCGATGGACGTGTCGAACCTGCCCGGCAAACTTGCCGACTGTCAGGAAAAAGACCCTGCGCTGGCGGAATTGTTCCTCGTCGAAGGCGACAGCGCCGGCGGGTCGGCCAAGCAGGGGCGCGAGCGGAAGAACCAGGCGGTGCTTCCCTTGCGTGGCAAGATTCTCGAACGTGGAGCGGGCGCGGTTCGACCGGATGTTGTCGTCGGACCAGATCGGCACGCTGATCACCGCGCTCGGCACCGGGATCGGGCGCGACGAGTTCAACCTCGACAAGCTGCGCTACCACAAGATCATCATCATGACCGATGCCGACGTGGACGGCGCCCATATCCGGACGCTGCTTCTGACCTTCTTCTTCCGGCAGATGCCGGACCTGATCGAGGCCGGGCACCTCTTCATCGCCGAGCCGCCGCTCTACAAGGTCGCGCGCGGCAAGTCGGAGGTCTACCTCAAGGATCAGCCGGCGCTGGAGGAATACCTCATCCAGCAGGGCATCGAGGGGGCGATCCTGCGCCTTGGCAGCGGCGAGGAGATCAACGGCGCCGATCTCGCCCGGGTGGTCGAGGAGGCACGCGTGGTGCGCCGCAGCCTGATGGCGTTCCCGACGCATTACCCGACCCGGATCCTCGAGCAGTCCGCCATCGCCGGCGCGCTTCTGCCGGGCCGGATCGATGCCGACGCGCAGGGCGTGGCGAACGCGGTCGCCAAGCGGCTGGACGAAGTCGCGGTCGAGTACGAGCGCGGCTGGCAGGGCCGGCCGACGCAGGATCACGGGCTGCGATTTTCGCGGAGCTTGCGCGGGGTAGAGGAGGTGCGGACGCTCGACGGCGGGGTCCTGCGCTCGGGCGAGGCGCGGCGGCTCGCGAGCCATACGCAGAACCTTCAGGATGTATACGGCGCCCTGGCGAAGCTCGTCCGCAAGGATCGCGAACAGCTGATCCACGGACCGCTGGAATTGCTCGCCGCGATCCTGCAGGAAGGCGAGAAGGGGCTGACGCTCCAACGCTACAAGGGCCTCGGAGAGATGAACCCCGAACAGCTCTGGGAAACCACCCTCGACCCCTCGGCGCGGGTGCTCAACCAGGTGAAGGTGGACGATGTGGCCGAGGCTGACGACATCTTCACCAAGCTCATGGGCGATGTGGTTGAGCCGCGGCGGGAGTTCATCCAGCAAAACGCGCTGAACGTCGAGAACCTAGACTTCTGAGGCGGTGTAGGATTGCGCAAAGGGCTTCGCGGCACCGAAAGGTGTTCTCGGAAAGCCCATAGCCTTCGCAGCGTGGGAAAACGACGCGGAACGTCAGGTTGAATCGTTCGTGAAACGCCCGCTCCCCGGATGCTGCATCACGAGGTGGGGCAGCAGCCTGGAAACGCCGAAGCCCCGGACTTGATCCGGGGCCTCATGTGTTTGGTGCGAGGTCCCGGATCAAGTCCGGGACGGCGTCGCGCGCCTTCAGAAATCGAACTTCACACCCTGCGCCAGCGGCAACTCAGCGGAGTAGTTGATCGTGTTGGTCTGCCGCCGCATGTAGCCCTTCCAGGCGTCCGAACCGCTCTCGCGTCCGCCGCCCGTCTCCTTTTCGCCGCCGAATGCCCCGCCGATTTCGGCGCCCGAGGGGCCGATATTGACGTTGGCGATGCCGCAATCGGAGCCGGCAGAGGACAGGAACGCCTCGGCCTCGCGCAGGTTCAGAGTGAAGATGCAGGAGGAGAGGCCCTGCGGCACGTCGTTCTGGATCGCGATCGCTTCGTCCAGCGTCTCGTAGCCCATGACATAGAGGATCGGCGCGAAGGTTTCGGTGCGGACGGTGTCGGTCTGCTTCGGCATCTCGGCGATCGCCGGTTCGACATAGGCGCCACCCTGCGGCACGCCCGAAGTCACGGTCTTGCCGCCGTGGACGGTGCCGCCCTCGGACTTCGCCTTCTCCAGGGCCGCCTGCATCCGGTCGCGCGCGACGTGGTCGATCAGCGGGCCGACGAGCGTCGTCGACTTGCGCGGATCGCCGACCGGCAGGCTCGCCATAGGCCTTCGTCAGCTTCGCGACGAGATCGGCGCGGATCGAGTTGTGCGCGATCAGGCGCCGCAGCGAGGTGCAGCGCTGGCCCGCCGTGCCGACGGCGGAGAAGACGATGGCGCGGACCGCCATGTCGAGATCGGCCGAAGGCGCGACGATCATCGCGTTGTTGCCGCCAAGTTCGAGGATCGGCCGGCCCGCAGCGCGCGGCGACCTTCGGGCCGACAATCCCGCCCATCCGGGTCGAGCCGGTGGCCGAGACGATGGGCACATCCTTGGAATTCACCAGCGCCTCGCCGATGGCCGGGCCGCCGATGACCAGCTGCACCAGCCCCTCCGGCGCGTCGCCAAACCGCTTCAGCGCGCGTTCCATGATCTTCATCGAGGTCATGCGCGGTCAGCGGCGTCTTTTCCGACGGCTTCCAGATCACCGGATCGCCGCAGACGAGCGCCAGCGCCGTGTTCCAGGACCAGACCGCGACGGGGAAGTTGAAGGCGGTGATGACGGCGCAGGGGCCGAGCGGGTGCCAGGTTTCCATCATCCGGTGGCCGGGGCGTTCGGAGGCGATGGTCAGGCCGTAGATCTGGCGCGACAGGCCGACGGCGAAGTCGCAGATGTCGATCATCTCCTGCACCTCGCCGAGGCCCTCGGAGGTGATCTTGCCCGCCTCGAGCGTCACGACGGCGCCGAGTTCGGCCTTGGCGGCGCGCAGTTCCTCGCCCAGCAGGCGCACCAGTTCGCCTCGTCGCGGCGCGGGCACCTGCGCGCCAGGCCTTGAACGCCTGCTGCGAGCGGGCGATGATCGTCGCCATCTCGGCCGGATCGGTTTCACGGACCTTAGCGATCTCCGCCCCGTCGATGGGCGAATGCACCGCCAGCGTGCCGCCGGTCAGGTCGGCCTTGGTCAGGCCAGCGGCCTTGAGGATCTCGTCGTGGCTCATCTCAGTCTCCCTTGGTGACGGCCCCGCGCTGATCGTCCATTGCCATGGAGATCAGCACAGGTTCCGCCTGTTGCTGTGTCTGGAAATCGATCTTGGACCGCATGCCCCGCCAATCCGCGAGGATCAGTGACTGCGCCACCGCGCCGCCGAGCGTTGTGCCGGGGCCAGTGACGATGAAGAGATCGGGCGCGAACTCCCTCGCCGCGATTCGGATCGCATGGGTGAAATCGTAGGTCTCCGTCACCTGGGCCCCGAGTGTGTAGTCCCAGAGCGCGTGCGGATCGGTGGCGCCGGGCCACCAGATGGCGCCCCGCCCGTCGATCATCGGTAGGTTCGGCTGACCGAAGAGCGCGGGATCGAGCCGCTTGCGGCCGCGTTCGGCGACGGGGGCCTGAAGCACCGAATGAAAAGCCGCGTGATTGGCGAGTCGCATCGGGAATCGACCCTGAACTGGCGGAACGGCGGCCTCGAAGGCGCGCGAGGCCCGCCTCGTTCCCCGCAAGCACCAGCATCCCGCCGAGGTCGATGGAGAGCGTCAGGACGTGGTCCGGGCGGTCCGAAATCTCCGCAACCAAAGCCAGAAGTTCGGCCTTCCGCCCGGCATCCGGTGCCCAGTCCTCGCCGACGAAGGGGTAGATGAGTTGGCCGCCGATCAGTGCCTCCTGCATCAGGGTGCCCATCGTGTTCACGACCTCGAAGCCCGCCTCGGCAGTCAGCGCGCCACCGCAGGCGAGCGCGGAATACCAACCCATCGAGTTGCCGGTGACGGCGACGACCTCGACCCCGTCGATGGCACGGAAATCACCAAGCGTCGCGGCGTAGATCAGCGCCGAGGCATTGTCGCCGCGCGTATGCTTCGCGACCGAATAGCTCGCGGCTCCGTCGAGCGCTGAAAGGGTTTCCTGCCCCAGACCCGCGCGGGTCTGGTCGAAGGCGCCGAAAAGCGCACGGTCGGCGAAATGCCGTTTCAGATAGCCGAGTTCGCCCTTGGTATAGGTGCCCCGACCCGGGCAGATGACGACGGCGGTCTTCATATCGCCCCCCCGATTAACGCCATCGCGGCGTCACGGATGCTGTCTGCCGACGGCATGGTCGCGGCATAGGCGGGACCGGTGGCGATGAAGCTGTCCTCGGCAGTCAGTCGCGCCTTGGGCACGTCGGCGCGTTCTGCGAATAGCGCCATCAGCGCCTCGGCCACCCCGCCGGAATGGCGGGTTTCGTCGACGATCAGGATACGTTTCGCGCCATTCACTGCATCAATCAGAGCATCGGCCGGCAGGGGAGAGAGCCAGCGCATATCGATCACCCGGGCCTTGACGCCTTTCGCCGCCAAACCCTTTTCCGCCTGTCGCGACAGGTAGTAGCCGTTGCCGAAACTCACGATGGCAAGGTCCGTCCCGTCACCGTGAACCCCGACCTCACCGAGCGGAATGACCTCGTTTGGGGCGGGATAGAGTCGCATCCAGCCGCCGTCCTTCTCACCGTGCAGGTCACGCATCGAATAAAGCGCGATGGGTTCGAGGAAGACCACCACCCGCTGCTCCTCCCGCGCCAGCCGCACGCATTCGCGCAGCATCATCGCCGCATCCGCCCCGTTCGAGGGGCAGGCGAGGATCACGCCGGGAATGTCGCGCAGGACAGCGACCGAGTTGTCGTTGTGGAAATGCCCGCCAAAGCCCTTCTGGTAGCCGAGCCCCGCGATCCGGAGAACCATCGGGTTGGTGTATTGCCCGTTCGAGAAGAACGGCAGCGTCGCCGCCTCACCCCGGATCTGGTCCTCGGCATTGTGCAAATAGGCGAGGAACTGGATCTCGGGCATCGGGAGGAAGCCGTTCTGCGCCATGCCGATGGCCAGGCCGAGGATCGACTGTTCGTCCAGCAGCGTGTCGATCATCCGGTCGGGCCCGAAGCGCTGGGTCAGCTTTTGCGTGACGCCATAAACGCCGCCCTTGCGGCCGACATCCTCGCCCATCATGACGATCTCGGGATGCTCCAGCATCAGGTCGGTCAGCGCCCAGTTGATCAGGCGTGACATGATCTGCGGCTCGTCCGTCGCCTTCATGTCGCCGCCGAACGCCGCCGCCCGCGCTTCGGCGCTCGGGCCCGTTCGTGGGGCGACACGCCCGTTTCGGCGGGATGATGCTCGCCATGACGTCCCTGGCCGTCTTCAAGCCGCGGCCGCTTGACGGCCTCGCCTGCAATGCGCGCCACCCGTGCATTCGTTTCCTCATAGATCGCAAGTGCTTCGTTCAGGTGACAGCGCCCCGGCCTGATCCATCAGCCGCACGGAATGCAGCAGCGGATCCATCGCCTCCTCGGCCTCGACCTCCTCGCGGCTGAGATAGGTGGTCGGCATGTCAGCCCCGGCATGACCGTAAAGCCGGATCGTGCGGATATGGAGGAAGGCGGGCTTCTTGCGGCTGCGGACGTAATGCGCGGCTTCACCGGCGACGCGGAAGGTTTCGTAGATGTCGAGCCCGTCGCAGTGGAAATACTTCAGTCCCGGCCGGTCCGCGGAACGTCGCCGCGATCCAGCCCTTCGGGGTCTTCGTCGAAATCCCGATGCCGTTGTCCTCGCAGACGAAGAGAAGCGGCAGAGGGATCGACTGGTAGGAGGTCCAGCCAGCGGTGTTGAACGCACCCTGAGCGGTCGAATGGTTGGCGGAGGCATCGCCGAACGAGCAGCAGACGATGCTATCGTCCGGCAGCGCCCTGTGTTCCGGCGCATGGCGCCGCGCCGCGCCGATGGCATAGGCGGCGCCCACTGCCTTCGGCAAGTGTGAAGCGATGGTGGAGGTCTGCGGCGGGATCATCAGGGCCTTCGAGCCCAGAACCTTGTGTCGACCGCCCGAGATCGGGTCCTCGGACGAGGCAGCGAAGGACAGGAGCATGTCCCAGGCGATGGACTGGCCGGGCACTTGGCCGGCCCGCGCGGTCTGGAACGCCGCGTCGCGGTAATGCAGGAAGGCCATGTCGCTCGGCCGCAGCGCCGCCGCCACCGCCGCCATCCCTTCGTGCCCCGATGAGCCGATCGTGTAGAACCCCTGTCCCGCCTTCTGCATTGCCCGACTCTGCCGGTCGAGCGCGCGGGACAGACAGCCGGCGCGATAGATCGCGACCGCCTCTGCCGGTCCAAGCGGGCCCACCGGCGCGGGGCCCTCCGGCAGATCGCCGGACGCGACGCGGGCGAGGAAGTTCTCGTGAACGATGTTGGCGCGGTCCATTTCAGTCTCTATCCCGTGGCGTTTCCACTTGGTTCAAATATCCCCGCCGGAGGCATCTGCCGGCTAGGCCGGGAGCCTCCGGCGGAGGTATTTTCGAACAGAAGAACTCAGAAAAAGGCCTGCAATCCTGTGATCGCCCGCCCGAGGATGAGCGCGTGGACGTCATGGGTGCCTTCGTAGGTATTCACCGTCTCCAGATTGACCATGTGGCGCATGATCTGGAAATCTTCCTGGATGCCGTTGCCGCCATGCATGTCGCGCGATGCCCTGGCGATATCCAGCGCCTTGCCGCAATTGTTGCGCTTGACGAGACTGATCATCTCCGGTGCCGCCTTCGCCTCGTCCATCAGCCGCCCGACGCGCAAGCTGGCCTGCAGGCCGAGCGATATTTCCGTCATCATGTCGGCAAGCTTCTTCTGGTAAAGCTGCGTCTGCGCCAACGGCCGGTTGAACTGCTTGCGGTCGAGTCCGTAGCTGCCGCGCCGCATGCCAGCAGAACTCGGCAGCGCCGAGGACGCCCCAGGATATGCCGTAGCGGGCGCGGTTGAGGCAGCCGAAGGGGCCTTTCAGCCCTTCCACGTTCGGCAGAAGCGCGTCCTCGCCGACCTCGACATTGTCCATCACGATCTCGCCGGTGATCGAGGCGCGCAAGCGACAGCTTGCCGCCGATCTTCGGGGCCGAGAGACCCTTCATGCCCTTGTCGAGCACGAAACCGCGGATCTTGCCGCCATGCGCCTCGGACTTGGCCCAGACGACGAACACGTCGGCGATGGGCGCGTTGGAAATCCACATCTTCGAGCCGTTCAGGACATAGCCGTTCGCGGTCTTCGTCGCGCGGGTCTTCATCCCGGCGGGGTCGGACCCGGCATCCGGTTCGGTCAGGCCGAAACAGCCGATGAATTCGCCGGAGGCGAGCTTCGGCAGGTATTTCTTGCGCTGCTCCTCGGACCCGTAGGCGTAGATCGGATACATGACGAGCGAGGACTGCACCGACATCATCGAGCGGTAGCCCGAATCCACCCGCTCCACTTCGCGGGCAACGAGGCCGTAGGCGACGTAGGAAGCACCCTAACCCGCCATATTCCTCGGGGACGGTCACGCCGAGAAGCCCCATCTCCCCCATCTCGCGGAAGATCGCGGGATCGGTCTTTTCCTCGCGATAGGCCGCGATCACGCGGGTCTGGAGCTTTTCCTGCGCATAGGCGCGGGCGCCGTCGCGGAGCATGCGCTCCTCCTCGGAAAGCTGGTCTTCCATGCGGAAGGCATCTTCCCAGTCGAACCGGGAAAGGTCGGGGGCGTCTTTCGGTTTCAGGGCCATCTGGGTCCTCACGTGAGCGACGCGCAGAAACGCGCGATTCGGGTTGCGGCCTCGCGCAGCGAGGCCCGGGAATAGGCGTAGGAAAGCCGGATATGCCCCGGCGTGCCGAAGGCGCGGCCGGGGACGAGGGCGACACCCTCGGCGGCCAGAAGCGCCTCGCAGAAATCGGCATCGGTCGAGATGGTGCGCCCCTCGCGGGTCCGCTTGCCGAAGGCGGCGGTGCAATCCGGGAAGAGGTAGAAGGCACCATCGGCCGAAGGGCAACGAAGAAGGCCCGTCGCGTTCAGCGCCGCCACCATCATGTCGCGCCGTTCGCGGAAATCGTCGCAGCGTTCGGCTAGAAGTTGCTGGTCGCCGGCGAGAGCGGCCGTCGCCGCCGCCTGGCTGACTGACGATGCGCCCGAGGTGATCTGGCTCTGCACCGCGATCATCGCCGAGATCAGCCGTTTCGGCCCGATGCCCCAGCCGATCCGCCAGCCGGTCATCGCGTAGCTTTTCGACACGCCGTTGATGATGAGCGTCCGGTCGGCAAGGTCCGGCGCCACCGCGCGGAAGGAATGGAACGGGACGTAGGAGATGTGCTGGTAAATCTCGTCGACCATGATTCCGACATGCGGCGCCTCGCGCAACACCTCGGCCAGCGCCTCGAGGTCGGCGGCCGAATAGGCCGCGCCCGACGGGTTCGAGGGCGAGTTGAGCAGAAGCCAGCGCGTCTTCGGCCCGATGGCGTCGCGAAGCTGGTCGGGCGTCACGCGGAACCCCGTCGCGGCCGAGGTCGGCAGGATCACCGAGCGGCCGTCGCAGACCGTGACGATATCGGGATAGCTCGTCCAGTATGGCGCAGGAATCAGGACCTCGTCGCCGGGGTCGAGCGTCGCGGCGAAGGCGTTGTAGAGCACCTGCTTCGCGCCGGTGGAGACGATGATCTCGCCCCGCTCCGGCCGGTAGCCGTTCTCGCGTTCGCAGGCCGTCGCGATGGCGTCCCGCAGGGCAAGTGTGCCGGCGGTCAGAGTGTAGGTCGTCTCACCCGCGAGCGCCGCGCGGTGGGCGGCTTCGATCACCGGTGCCGGTGTCGGGAAGTCCGGCTCTCCGGTGCCGAGGGTGATGATGTCGCGCCCCTCGCGCTTCAGCGCGTCGGCCAGTTCCGAGATTTTCAGGATCTCCGAGAGTTCGACGGCGTCGATCCGGGCTGAGCGGCGGAAAGGGTCTGACATGGAAGCCTCGCGCAGGGTTTTATGCACTATGGGCTATTCATGCGTGCGGGAATAGCGATATTCTGACGATATTATATGCATGGAGCACATAGAATGGCTACGCCGCGCAGGCTTCTGCCCTCGATCTCGCTGCTTGCCGCTTTCGAATCGGTAATCCGCACCGGATCGACGCTCGCCGCGGCGCGCGATCTCGACCTGACGCAGGGCGCGGTGAGCCGGCTGATCCAGGCGCTGGAGGCGCAGCTTGGCGTGACGCTCTTCCTGCGCGAGCGGCGGAGGCTGGTGCCGACCGACCCCGCACTCGCCTTTGCGCGCGATGTGGCGAAGGCGCTCGATCTCATTTCGCGCGGTTCGATGCGGGTCCGGTCGAATACCGGCGGCGGAACCCTGTCGCTGGCGATCCTGCCGACCTTCGGCACCCGCTGGCTGGCACCCCGCCTGCCGCGCTTCCTCGCGGTGCATCCAGGCGTGACGATTAACCTTGGCACTCGGCTGAAGCCCTTCGACTTCGAGGAGGAGGGGTTCGATGCCGCGATCCATTTCGGCACCGAAAACTGGGCCGGCGCCGGCGCGATCAAGCTCTTCGACGAGCGGCTGGTGGCGTGCTGCGCGCCGGGTTTCCTGGCCCAGCATCCGGTCCGCGCGGCGCGCGACATGATCGGCCTTCCGCTCCTGCAGCTCGAAACCCGGCCGAACGCATGGGCGGCCTGGTTCGCCCATCACGGGGTCGCCGACGGGGTGCCGCAGGGGATGCTCTTCGACCAGTTCGCGCCGATGATCGAGGCGGTGATCCACGGGCTCGGCGTGGCGCTGCTGCCGGAATTTCTCGCGCGGCAGGAACTGGCCGACGGCAGGCTGGTCGAGGCGTTCGGCGGACCGGTGCGGACCGAGGGCAGCTATTACCTCGTCTGGCCCTCGGTCGGCGCCTGGTATCCGCCGCTTCAGGCCTTCCGCGACTGGCTTCAGGCGGAAGCGGCAGATCCGGACGGCGAGGCGATGCTGCCCCGTTGACCTTTCGCCGCCGCGCGATCACCCTCGCTTCATGAACACGCGCCCCGACATCCACGACCGCCTTGCCGCCTCGCTGAAGGAAGCGCGGAAGTCGAAGGGGCTGAGTCTCGACGCCGTGGCAAAATTGTCCGGCGTTTCGCGCTCGATGGTCAGTCAGATCGAGCGGGGGGAGAGCAGCCCGACCGTCTCGACGCTTTGGAACCTCACGCAGGCGCTGCAGGTGGATTTCGCCGGGCTGCTGGAAGGTCGGTCGGCACCGGGGATCGAGGTGATCCGCGCCGAGGCCGCGCCCGTCATCGCCGGGCGCGGGCAGGGGGTGCGCATTCGCATCCTTTCGCCCGCCGAGGCGGCCGGAGAACATGAGGTTTATGATCTGGGTTTCGATGCGGACGGTTCGCTCGTCAGCGATCCGCATGGGCCGGGTTGCCGCGAGCATCTGACGGTTCTCGAAGGGGCGGTGGTCGTGGTATCGGGCGAGGAGAGGACGCGCCTCGATGTCGGCGATACCGCGCGCTATTTTGCGGATCGTCCGCACCGGATCGAGGCCGAAGGCGGGGCGGCGCGGGCGATCCTGATCGTGCAGAATTCCTGACCGCCGGGCGGGCGACGGGTAGGGAGCCTCCGGCGGAGGTATTTGGAAACAGGAGAAAACGATTTCCGTGATCGGGGATATCAATCCGTTATATTGACATCGGCGCGGCGGCGGATATTATTCCGTCATATCGGAGGAGTTTCTGCCATGTCGGATAAATCCGCCTTTCTCGCCCATCTCGCGGACACCCTGACGGGGATAGACGCCGAGGGCCTGATGAAGCGCGAGAGGCTCATCACCTCGGCGCAGGGCGCGCATGTGACGGTCGCGGGGCGCGACTTGGTGAACCTTTGCGCCAACAACTATCTCGGCCTTGCCGACCATCCCGCACTGGTCGCGGCGGCGAAGGCGGCGATGGACGGGCATGGCTACGGCATGGCCTCGGTCCGTTTCATCTGCGGGACGCAGGACCTGCACCGCGAGCTTGAGGCGCGAATCGCGCGGTTCCTCGGCAAGGACGATTCCATCCTTTTCGCGGCCTGTTTCGATGCGAATGGCGGGCTGTTCGAGCCGCTTCTGGGGGCGGAGGATGCGGTGATTTCCGATGCGCTCAACCATGCCTCGATCATCGACGGCATCCGATTGTGCAAGGCGAAGCGCTATCGCTACGCCAATTCTGACATGGCGGATCTCGAGGCGCAGTTGCAGGCCGCACGGGCGGGCGGCGCGCGATTCATCCTGATCGCCACCGACGGCGTCTTCTCGATGGATGGATACCTCGCGAAGTTGCCGGAGATCGTGGCGCTGGCGGATCGCTACGGCGCACTTGTCATGGTGGACGACTGTCACGCGACCGGCTTCATGGGCCCGAAGGGGAAGGGCACGCCGGCCCACGCCGGGGTGGAGGTTGATATCCTCACCGGAACTCTCGGCAAGGCGCTGGGCGGGGCGCTGGGCGGCTATGTCGCCGGGCCGCAGCCAGTGATCGACCTTCTGCGGCAGCGGGCACGTCCGTATCTCTTCTCGAACGCCCTGCCGCCCGCAGTAGTTGCCGCCGGGATCGCCGCGTTCGACCTCGTCGAGGCGGCGGACGACCTCAGGGCGAAGCTTTTCGACAACACCCGCTACTGGCGCGCCGGGCTTGAGGCGGTGGGGTTCACGCTCCTGCCGGGCGAGCACCCGATCGTGCCGGTGATGCTGGGCGACGCGACGCTGTCGCAGCGGATGGCTGCGGCGCTTTACGACCGCGGCGTCTACGTCGCGGGGTTCTTCTTTCCAGTCGTGCCGAAGGGCCAGGCCCGCATCCGGACCCAGATGAACGCGCGTCTGTCCCGCGCCGATCTCGATCAAGCGCTCGACGCCTTCAGGGCGGCGGGCAAGGCCGTGGGAGCGATCTGATGCGCAACGACATGAAGGCACTGGCGAAGGCGAAACCGGAAACCGGGTTGTGGATGGAGCATCGGCCGGTGCCGGAGATCGGGCCAGACGACGTGCTGATCCGGATCAGGAAGACCGGCATCTGCGGCACCGACATCCATATCTGGAACTGGGACGACTGGGCGTCGAAGACGGTGCCGGTGGGCTTGGTGACCGGGCACGAATTCGCCGGTGAGATCGTCGAGATCGGCCGCAACGTCGAAGGGCTGACCATCGGGCAGCGCTGTTCGGGCGAGGGGCATCTCATCGGCAAGCAGTCGCGGCAGAGCAGGGCGGGCAAATTCCACCTCGACCCGGCAACGCGCGGGATCGGGGTCAACGAACAAGGCGCCTTTGCCGAATACCTGAAGCTGCCGGCCTTCAACGTCGTGCCCCTGCCAGACGAGATCGACGACGAGATCGGGGCGATTCTCGACCCTCTCGGCAATGCCGTCCACACGGCATTGTCCTTCGACCTCGTGGGCGAGGATGTGCTGATCACCGGCGCCGGGCCTATCGGCATCATGGCCGCCGCAGTCGCCCGCCATGTCGGCGCCCGCCATGTGGTGATCACCGATGTGAACCAGGATCGGCTCGACCTGGCCGAACAAGTGACGGATGTGGTTCCGGTCAACGTCGCGAAACAGGACCTTCGCGAGGTCGAGGGCGCCTTGCGGATGAAGGAGGGCTTCGATGTCGGGATGGAGATGTCGGGCAATCAGGCCGCGCTCGACCAGATGGTCGAAAACCTCGTGATGGGCGGGCGCATCGCGATGCTCGGCATCCCGCCTGGAAAGTCGCCGGTGGACTGGAGCCGGATCGTCTTCAAGGCGATCACAATCAAGGGCGTTTATGGTCGAGAGATTTTCGAGACCTGGTACAAGATGATCGCGATGCTGGAAAACGGCCTCGATATCCGCCGGGTGATCACCCACCGCTTCCCCGTCGATCGCTTCGCCGAGGGGTTCGAGGTGATGCGATCGGGCAAGAGCGGCAAGGTTGTGCTCGACTGGACATGATCGGCGCTTTTCCGGCGCGCGGCCCGTGCTAGGGTCGCCCCCGGACCCTTTCGGGAGCGCGCCTTGCCCGACGATCTTGCCCGCCACTTCCTTCTCGACCCCGCCGTCACCTTCCTCAACCATGGCTCCTACGGGGCCTGCCCTCGCCCGGTGATGGAGGCGTACCGCCTTTGGCAGGAGCGGCTGGAGGCGCAGCCGGTCGCGTTCATGAATCCCGCCCATCTGGCGGAGCGCTTCGCCGAGGTGCGCCGCGCGCTCGGGGCTGAGGTCGGCGCCCATCCCGACGATCTTGTCTGGGTGGTGAACGCCACGGCCGGGCTGAACGTCATCGCCCGCTCGCTCGATCTGCGCCCGGGCGACGAGGTGCTGACGACCGATCACGAATATTCCGCACTGGAGAAGACATGGGCTTTCGTCACCGCCCGGACCGGGGCGGTGATCCGGCCGGTCCGGGTGCCGCTGCCACTGACGAAGGGGACATTCTTCGATGCGCTGCGGGACGGGATGACCGAGCGCACCCGGGTGCTGTTCCTCAGCCAAATCACCTCGCCCACGGCGCTGGTCCTTCCCGTGGCAGGCATCGTCGACGAAGCGCGGGCGCAGGGGATCGTGACGATTATCGACGGCGCTCATGCGCCCGGCCACATTCCGCTCGACGTCACTGCGCTCGGTGCGGATTACTATGTCGGCAACTGCCACAAATGGTTGATGGCGCCGAAGGGCACGGCCTTCCTTCATGCCCGGCGGGATATGCAGGCCCGACTGGTGCCGCCGGTGATCAGCCACGGCTGGACCGGGGCGGGGGAGGAGTTGGGGCCGTTCGGCGGGTCGGCCTTCCTCGACCGGTTCCAGTTTCAGGGCACCCGCGATCCGGCGGCCTGGCTCGCTGTGCCTGCGGCGATCCGGTTCAGGGCCGAGCAGGGATGGGCGGCGGTCGCAGAGAGGTGCCGTAACCTCGCGCGGGAGATCGCGGCGGAGCTTGCAGGCATGACCGGCCTGCCGGCTCTGGCGAACCCGGAGTTCCTGGCGCCCCAGATGATCGCCATGCCCATTCCAGATTGCGATACGGAGCGGCTGCACGACGACCTGCTGTCGCGCTACGGGATCGAGATCCCGGCTTTGCGCTGGGGCGAGCGGTGTTTTCTGCGGCTTTCGGTCCAGGGATACAACCGGCCGGAAGACGGCAGGACGTTTCTGGCGGCCGCTCACGAACTGCTGGATCTGTGCTGATTGGGCCAATCCGCCCAGCAGGCGGTAGACCTCTTTCGCGGCGCCAACGGCGAGTCGATGCACGATTCGGGCGGCGTTCGCATTCCCGAGCGTTCCGCCCGTTACCATCCGGGCGAGGAAGGCGACGACGCTGCGGCGCCAGACATCGTGGCGGTCGCTCTGGGTGGCACCTAAGTCCTCGGCAGGCGGGGCGCGCTATGCCGGGACGTTTGGCGGCGTGATCGTGATCGTCTTGCTCGACTCGGTCCTGTCGATCATGCAGATGCCGGAGGCCTTCCGGCAGATCGTCTAAGGATCGGCCATCGTCGGGATGCTGCTCGTCTACGGCCGCGGCGACCGGGTCAGAAGTTGAAGGAGCGAGACATGACGGAACATCCACTTCGGCTCAGCGCGGCGGCAATTCTTCCCGCAGATCCCGAGGCGCTTCTGGTCGGACGAGTCTGGTCGGACAGGCAGGGCGGCCCCGCTCCGGTGCTCGTCCGCGCGGGCGAGGTGTTCGACCTTTCGGCGCTGTCGCCGACCATGGCGGGCGTCCTGGAACGGCCCGATCTGGCCCTCGAGCTTCGCGGCAGCTTTCCCCCGCTCGGACATCTCGACGACTATCTCGATGGCGGCGGGGACCGTGGATCTCTCGGCCGTCTTCTCGCGCCATGCGACCTTCAGGCGATCAAGGCGGCGGGCGTCACCTTCGCCGGATCGATGATCGAACGGGTGATCGAGGAACGCGCGACGGGCGAGCCGGACCGCGCCGATGCGATAAGGGCGGAGTTGGCCGCGATCCTTGGCGGCAATCTCCGGGGCGTCGTTCCCGGATCGGAGAAGGCGGCCGAAATCAAGGCGCATCTGCAGAAGAACGGCATGTGGTCGCAATACCTTGAGGTCGGCATCGGGCCAGACGCCGAGGTCTTTACCAAGGGCCAGCCGATGTCGGCGGTGGGCTGCGGCGCCGATATCGGCGTTCACAGTGCCTCGCGCTGGAACAACCCCGAGCCCGAAGTGGTGCTGGCCGTGAATTCGGCCGGCCGTGTCTGCGGTGCGACGCTTGGCAACGACGTCAACCTTCGGGATGTGGAGGGTCGGTCGGCGCTTCTTCTCGGCAAGGCGAAGGACAATAACGGGTCGGCTGCGATCGGCCCCTTCATCCGTATTTTCGACGGGGCATTCGGGCTTGCCCAGGTATCGCGGCTGCAGATCAGCCTGGATGTAACGGGCGAAGACGGTTTCGTGCTCTCCGGCGCATCGAACATGGCAGAAATCTCGCGTTCGCCGGCCGGGATCGTGGCGCAGACCTGCAACCGGAGTCACCAGTATCCCGACGGGTTCATGCTCTTCCTCGGCACGATGTTCGCGCCGACAATGGACAGGGACGGCGCCGGGCAGGGCTTCACCCACCAATACGGCGACCGGGTGGAGATCGCGTCCGATCCGCTCGGGCGGCTGGTCAACATCGTGCGGCCATGCGACGAGATCGAGCCCTGGACCTTCGGGGCAAGGGCGCTGATGGACAACCTCGCTTCACGCGGGATGCTCCGATCATGAGTGACACGCGCCGCCGAATACGCGGCCAGGACTGGTTCGACAATCCTGATCACATCGACGTGGCGGCACTCTATCCGGAGCAGTTCATAAATCACCGCATCGCGCAGCCTCGGCGCTGGCGGAAGAGGAGTTTCGGCACTTGATCGACGCGGCGCACGGTCCGCTTCTCATCGTCGGGGCCGGCCCGCGTCCGGACGCCCCGGTGCTGTCCGCCCATTCAACCGGCCGAAGCGGCTGATCGGCGCGCGAGATAGGACACCAGCCCGTTCAGGCTGCGCATCGCGGGATAGTCTGCCTCGGGCATCGGCATCGACAGCGCCTTGCCGAGGGCCGTGACGAGGTTGAGGAAATCGAGCGAGTCGATATCGCATTCCTCTCGCAGGTCGCCGTCGCGGTCGATCTCGTCCGGGTCGATGTCCGGCGCGATACGCGCAAGTGCGCCGCGGATCAGCTTTTCGATGTCGTCCTTCATCACGATGCGGTGACCTCCTGCAAATGCCGGTCGATGGCGCGCAGGAAGAGCGCGCCGCGATGGCCGTCGCTGACCCGGTGGTCGGCGGCGAGCGTGACGGTTGTGGAGAGGGCGACGGCGAGGGTTCCGTCGCGAACAACGGGCCGATCGGCGGGGCTGCCGAAGCCGACGATGGCGACCTGCGGCGGCTGGATCACGCCGTATAGACTATCCACCCCGCGCTCGCCCAGGCTGGTGACGGTGATCGTCGCATCCGAAAGTTCGCGCGCGCGGAAACGGCCGGCGCGAACCCGGCCGAGGGTGTCGCGCATCCCCGCCATCAGGAAGTCGAGGTCGCAGTCGCTGGAATCGAGGATCGCCGGCGCGACGAGCCCTCCGCCCCGCAGAGCGACCGCCATCGCCGCATGGACATTCGGCGCCGGACGGAAGGCGCCGTCGATGAAGTGGCCGTTGAATTCCGGGTGCTCATGGGCGGCGCGAACCACGGCAGACAGAAACAGTACCCCCAGCAGCAGGCGGTTTTCCGGCGCGCGGTCAGCATTTGCCTTGGCAAGGAACTCGGAGGCGCGGGTCAGATCCACAATCTGCGACAGGTAGTAATGCGGGATTTCCCGCTTAGAGCGCGCCATCGCGGCGGCGATGGCCGCCCGCATCTCGGACATCGCGCCCGGCGCTTCGGGCGCCGCTTCGGCCAGCGCCTCGATATCGCCGAGGGTGATCGCGCCAGCGGGGCCGGTGCCCCGGATCGCCCGCAGCCGGTCGGGATCGAGTCCCAGCTTCTCGGCCGCGCGAAGCGCCGCCGGGGTGATCCGCAAGCGCGCGCCTTTCGCGGCGGCAGGGGACAGTTTCGCGCGCGACGCTGCCTTCGGCGCCGGTGCCTCCGGCCTCGGAACCGGCTCAGGCGCGGGGGCCTTCTCCACTGCGGGCGCCGCCCCCTCGCCCTTGCCCCGGAAAATGGCGAGCGGCGTGCCGACCGGTACCTTGTCGCCGATCCCGACCAGCGTCCGGTCAAGGGTTCCATCCTCGAAGACCTCGATCTCGATCGCGCCCTTCTGGGTCTCGACCACCGCGATGATGTCGCCGCGTGTGACCTTGTCGCCGGGCTTCTTCAGCCATTCGACCAGCGTTCCGGCCTCCATGTCGGCGCCGAGCGAGGGCATGCGAAACTCGCCCATGGCTCAGCCCTTTCCGCAAAGCCGCCGCGCGGCCGCGACGATGCGCGGCACCTGCGGGATGGCCGCCTCTTCCAGATGCGCGCGCATAAGGGATCGGCACCTCGGCGCTGCAGACGCGGGCGAGCGGCGCGTCGAGGTCGAAGAAGGCATCTTCTGCCAGCTGCATGCCGATCTCGGCGGCGAGGCTGCCGGTCTTCCAGCCCTCGTCGACGATCACGCGCGCGGTGGGTCTTCGCGACCGAGGCGATGATCGTCTCCATGTCGAGCGGGCGCAGCGTGCGCAGGTCGATCACCTCGGCCTCGATCCCGTCCTTCGCCAGCACCTCGGCCGCGTCGAGCGTCTTCCAGAGCGATCCGCCATAGGTGATGAGCGTGATATCCTGCCCCTCGCGCCGGACCGCGGCGCGGTCGATATCGACGGGGCCGGCGTTTTCGGCCAGCTCGCCGGCCCTGTTGTAGAGCATGACGTTCTCGAAGATCAGCACCGGATCGGGGTCCTCCAGCGCGGTCCACAGCATGCCGCGCGCATCCTCGAGCGTCGCCGGCGCGAGCACCCGGATGCCGGGGATATGCGCGTACCAGCCTTCCAGCGAGTGCGAATGCTGCGCGGCGAGCTGGCGGCCGGCGCCGGTCGCCATGCGGATCACCACCGGCACGCCGAACTGCGTTGTTCGACATGTGCCGGAAGGTGGCCGCCGTATTCAGGATCTGGTCGAGTGCGAGCAGCGAGAAGTTGACCGTCATCACCTCGACGATCGGCCGCATCCCGGCCATCGCCGCGCCGATGCCGGCGCCGGTGAAGCCGGATTCGGAAAGCGGCGTGTCGCGGATGCGCTCGGGGCCGAACGTGTCGAGAAGCCCCTTCGAGACCGCGTAGCAGCCGCCGTAGCGCCCGACATCCTCGCCCATCAGGAAGACGCGGTCGTCGCGGCTCCATCGCCTCGGCGATCGCGGCCTTGACGGCCTCGCGGTAGGTCGTTTCGACCATCTTGCCGGGTGTTCGGCGGCCTGGGCGGCGCGGGTCGCTCCTCGGCGACATGACGTAGCGCGTCAAGGTCTCCGACCGGTTCATCGCTGCCCGCCTCGGCGAAGGCGACGGCCTCGGCGATCTCGGCATCGACCTCGGCGGTGATCGTGGCGACCTCCTCGGCATGGATCAGGCCGTTCTGCTCCAGCCAGCCCTGGAAACGGACGATCGGCCCCTTGCTGCGCCAGTCCTCGACCTCGTCCTTCGGGCGGTAGAGCTGGGCGTCGAACATCGAATGGGCGCGGAAGCGATAGGTGCGGCATTCGAGGAAATGTGGCTTCCCCGTCTCGCGCATTGGGCTTGAGCGCACGGCGCGCCGCCGCCTCGACCGCGACGACATCCATGCCGTCGACTGCTTCGGCTACAATGTCGTAGCCGCTTCGCCTTGGCGCTGATGTCGGTCTCGGCCTCGGAGAGTGTCAACGCGGTGCCCATGGCGTAGCCGTTGTTCTCGCAGACGAACAGCACCGGCAGATCCCACAGCGAGGCGAGATTCATGCCTCGTGGAACTCGCCCTCGGCCACCGCGCCTTCGCCGAAGAAACAGGCGGTGACGGCGTCGTTGCCTCGCATCTTGTCGGCGAGCGCGAGGCCGACGGCGAGCGGCAGCCCGCCGCCGACGATGGCATTGCCGCCATAGAAATTCGCGTCCTGGAGAAAAGAGATGCATCGACCCGCCGCGCCCGCCGGCGCAGCCTTCGGCCTTGCCGTACATCTCGGCCATGACCTCGGTCATCGGCACGCCGCGCACCAGCGCGTGGCCGTGTTCGCGATAGGTCGCGACGACCCGGTCGCTTCGCGTCAGGACGCGGGATGACGCCGGCCGCGACCGCCTCCTCGCCGTCATAGAGATGCAGAAAGCCGCGGATCTTTTCCTGCGTGTAGAGCTCGGCGCATTTGTCCTCGAACCGGCGGATGCGGATCATCGACTTCAGAAGGTCGACCGACATGGTCGTGGTCGAGGCGGGGTTTCAGCGTCGGCACCGGTCATTTCTCGTCACTTTCCAGGGTCGAGATATCGCCCTCGGGCAGGCCGAGCTCGCGCGCCTTCAGGAGCCGGCGCATGATCTTGCCGCTAGCGGGTCTTGGGCAGGTTCTGTGCGAAACACGATCTCCTTCGGCGCGACCGCCGGGCCGAGACGCTTGCGGGCATGGCCGAGAAGTTCGCGCTCAAGTTCCTCGCTCGGCTCGTAGCCCGGCTTCAGCGCGACAAAGGCCTTGACGATCTCGCCCGCCGTCTCGTCGGGGATGCCGATGACGCCGACCTCGGCCACCGCCGTCATGCTCGATCAGCGCGCTTTCGACCTCGAAGGGACCGATCAGGTGTCCGGCGCTCTTGATCACGTCGTCGCCGCGGCCGACGAACCAGAAATAGCCGTCGCTATCGCGCATCGCGAGATCGCCGGACAGATACCAGCCGTCGCGGAAGCACTTCTTGTAGCGCGCCTCCTCGTGCAGATAGGCGCGCATCATCGACGGCCAGCCGGGGCGCAGCGCGAGTTCGCCGATCGCCTTCGGCTTCGTCAGTTCGCGTCACGCCGGCCGTCCGTCACCTCGACGATCCCGGCCGACGATCCCCGGCAGGGGCTTGCCCATCGAGCCGGGCTTGACGTCCATCGACGCGTAGTTGGCGATCATGATGCCGCCGGTCTCGGTCTGCCACCAATTGTCGTGGAACGGGCATGCCGAAGACTTCGTTGCCCCAGAGCACCGCCTCCGGATTGAGCGGCTCGCCGACGCTGGCCATGAAGCGCAGCTTGGGGAATGTCCGGTCGCCGATCAGGTCCGGCCCCGGCCTTCATCAGCATGCGGATGGCGGTGGGCGCGGTGTACCAGACCGTCACCTTCGCGTGCAGGATGCCGTACCAGCGGTCGGCGATCGAATTCCGCCTCGTCGACGATCATCGTGACGCCGATTGGTCAGCGGCGCGATGATGCCGTAGGACGTGCCGGTGACCCAGCCGGGATCGGCGGTGCACCAGAAGACGTCGTCGGGCCGGAGGTCGAGCGCGAGCCGCGCCGTGGCGTGTGTGGGCGACGACCGCCTCGTGCACATGCACCGCGCCTTTCGGCCTGCCCGTCGTGCCGCTGGTGAAGTGCAGCAGCGCGGTATCCTCCGGATCGGTCGGCGCGATCGGAAATCGTCTCGCGGCCTCCGCCATCAGCGCGGGAGGGCGGTGCACCCCTCCGTCCTCGCCGTCGACCAGAAGAACATGGTCGAGGTTCGGCAGCCGGTCGCGGATGCCCTTGACCTTGCGCTTGTAGAGCGCGGCCGTCGTGACAAGCACCTCGGGCGCGCCGATTTCCATGCGTGACTGCACCGGTTCCGGGCCGAAGGCCGAGAACAGCGGGGAGAAGACGCAGCCGGCCTTCAGCGTGCCGAGCGCGGCGACGTAGAGCTCGGGCACCCGGCCGAGAAGCGAAAAGACGGTGTCGCCCGGCTGCACTCCGAGTGATGTCAAGACATTGGCGAACCGGTTGGCCTCCCGGTTCAGGGCGGCGTAGGTGAAGATGGTCTGCCTTCCGTCGCGGCCGAACCAGCGCAGCGCCGGCACGTCGCCTCTGCCCGGCCGCGATCTGGGCGTCGAGTGCTTCGTGCGCGATATTGAGCCTGCCGTCGGGCAGCCCCGCGAGCGCCTCACGCTCCGTCTCCCAGGAAAACTCGGCGACGGCCCGGAGGTAGTCCGGCATGTTGGCCGCGCGTGCGGCGGCCGACTCTTTCGCAGGATCATGTCGCTCAACGTCTCGCTCCTTTCCCGGCAAGGGGGCAGGCGACGGCTGACGCCATCCGCGCCACGCTAACGCGCAGCGGGCGGGCACGACTGATCGAGATCAATTGGGCGGGGAGGCCTCAGCCCGCCCGTGCCGCTGCCTGCTCCATCGCAGCGAGGAACCGGGCAACCTCTGCCGTCGTGTTGTAGTGGCAGACGGAAACGCGGACGCATGCGTCGAGACCGAGCGGGTGAAGGATGTTGCCGCAATAGTGGTCGTCGTTGCGGATATGCACCCGGATACCTTCGTCTCCGAGGAACCGGACGAGGTCGCCCGCCGCCATGCCGTCGAGCGTGAGCGAGACCACCCCTTCGCGGCCATCGGTCCCGGTGCCGCCGATGACGGTGACGCCGGGCATCTCGGCCAGG
This sequence comes from uncultured Alphaproteobacteria bacterium, assembly GCA_963707885.1. GTDB lineage: Bacteria > Pseudomonadota > Alphaproteobacteria > Rhodobacterales > Rhodobacteraceae > Albidovulum. The sequence continues at coordinate 13,548 of CAVPRV010000018.1, read as the reverse complement.
CCGCGCAGATTGCCGGTGCCGCCGAGCATCGCCGCCATCAGGCGCGCTTCGTGATCGTGGATTGCCCGTGCGGCCGCCTCGATCCGGTCGCGGCGGTTCGTGGCGTCGGTGACCGTGCTGCCGAGCCAGTCGAAATAGTCCACGACGTCGGTGAACGTCGCATAGGCGCCGGCGTCGCGGGTGCCAAGCTCCCAGTTCGTCTGCGCGCCGCCGATGACGTGCTCCTTGGTGCATTCGGTCAGCCGGTCCGAGGCCCAGCCGACGCCGTAGCCGTGCCGGGAAAACACCTTGTAAGGCGAGACCGCATAGCCGTCGGCTCCGTAGGCCGCGCAGTCGATGTGACCGTGGCTCGCGTGCTGGATTCCGTCGATGATGATGAAGCAGTCGGGCGCCTTCGCGCGAATCGCGGCGGCGATGGCGACGACATCGACCGACATGCCGGTGACGGGCGAGGTCTGGACGATGGTCGCGACGCGGACCTCTGGCGTGATGAGGCCAAGATAGGCGTCGAGGTCGACCGTGCCGGTGGCGTCGTCATGGACCGCCAGCAGATGCGGCCGCCCCGTCACCTCGGCCCAGCGCGCCATCGCGCTGCGCGAGGCGGGATGTTCGAGCGTGGAGCCGAGCATCGCGCCGCCGGGCGCCGCACCAAGCGCGGCTGTGCGGATCAGCCGGAAGAGGACCTCGGTCCCGCTCTCGCCGACGAAGACCTGGCCGCCCCTTGCGTTGAGGAAGGTCCGCATGTCGGCCTTGCCCTTGTCGATCGTCGCCATCAGCGCCTTCGAGGCCGGATTGTCGCGCCCCTGATTGTCGGGGTAGCTGGCATAGGCGGCCGAGGTCTCGATCACCGATTTCAACCGGAGCGCCCCGCCGGCGTTCTCGAAGAAGATGCGCGGACCGTCGAAGGGGCAGGCCTCCACATGGGCGAAGCGGTCGCGGATGGCCTCCATCTGGCCGGGTCTGTCTTCGAGCATGGCGGATTCCTTTTCCCGACATCGTGTTGATTGCCACATGCACTGCACGGCGCGGCTTGGCAATCCCGGCCCGATTTCCTTTGATTTCGCGCCGCTCGTGTTCCAGCCTCTCGTAGGATGGGCCGGGTGGCCCAGGTGATGGGGGACAGTCCATGAACGATCTCGATCTATGCTACATGCCGGCACATGAGGCGCTGAGCCGGTTTCGTGCCAAGACCCTGTCGCCGGTGGAGCTGATGGAGGCGGTGATCGCCCGGGCCGCGGCGGTGCAGGGCAAGGTGAACAGCCTGACTTTCACCCATTTCGACCGCGCGATGGATCAAGCCCGCAAGGCCGAGGCGAAATATGCCAGGGGCGCGCGGACCCGCGCGCTGGAAGGCCTCCCGGTTGCCGTGAAGGACGAGAGCGCGATCAAGGGCATGCCGACCTCGGGCGGATCGCTGATCATGAAGGACGAAATCGCCGACCATACCTCGGTCGTGAACCAGCGCATCCTCGCGGCAGGCGGGATCGTCCATGCCCGCACCGCGACGCCGGAATTTTCCTGCGCGGGTTACACCTGGTCGCGGCTCTGGGGGGTCACGCGGAACCCGTGGAACACCGACTTCACGCCCGGCGGATCGTCCGGCGGGTCGGGCGCGGCACTGGCCTGCGGCAGCGCCGCGCTGGCGACGGGGTCGGATATCGGCGGGTCGATCCGCATTCCCGCCTCGTGTTGCGGCGTCGTCGGCTACAAACCGCCCTATGGCCGAAACCCCGAGGACCCGCCCTTCAACCTCGACTTCTATTGCCACGAAGGGCCGATGGCACGGACGGTGAAGGACACGATCCTGATCCAGAACGTCATGGCGGGGCCAAGCCCCAAAGATATCGTGACCCTGCGGCCGAAGCTGCGGATACCCTTGGAGATGAAGCCGATCACGGGCTGGAAGATCGCCTATTCGATGGACCTCGGCATCTACGAGGTCGATCCGGACGTGCGGCGGAACACCGAGGCCGCGCTCGACGTTTTCCGCTCGCTCGGCGCGACGGTGGAGGAGGTGGACCTCGGCTGGACGCCCGACCTTCTCGACGCCGGGATGGCCTATCTTCGCCACCTCTTCGGCGCCTATATCTCGCAACTCCTGAAGGACCATGCCGACGACATGACGACCTATGCCCGGCAGTTCGCCGAGGACGGGCGGAAGTCGAAGCCGATCGATTTCCTGCATAGCCTCGAGGTGGCGGCGGAGATGTACCTGACACTCGGCCCGATCCTCGAACGCTACGACGTCTTGATCTGCCCGACGAGCGGGCTGCCTGCGGTGCCGGCGGATTTCGACCAGTCGAAGGACACCGTCAGGATCAACGGCAAGGTGGTGAGCCCGTTCCTCGGCTGGGTCATGACGCTGCCCTTCAACATGCTGAGCCGCTGTCCGGTCCTCGCCGTGCCTTCGGGCCATGCCGCGAACGGGGTGCCGACAGGAATCCAGATCGTCGGGCGGACCTATTGCGACGCGGACGTGTTCCGCGCCGGCCTGGCCTACGAGAACGCGCTGGGCGGCTGGTTCGCTGGCCCCGCATCGCGACCGAAGGTCTGAGCGTCAGACCGTATGCAGGTAGAGGTCGTAATCGACCTCGGAGATTGTGCGGGCCACACGGGCATACTCGGCGGCCTTCACGGCGGTGAAGGTGCGGTGCATGTCCTCGCCAAGCGCCTCTTTGAGGAAGGCTGACCCTTGCGCCGCCTCGATCGCCGCGCGCCAGTCGCGCGGGATCGCCGGGCCGCTTTCATCCTCGGCATAGCCGTTCCCGGTGGTCTCGGGTCCGGGGTCGAGCCGGTTGTCGAGGCCGTGCCGGATCCCCGCGAGCACGGTCGCGGCGACGAGATAGGGATTGGCATCGACGCCCGACGGGCGATGCTCGATCCGCCGCGCCTTCACATCGCCTTCGGGAACGCGAAGCGCCACAGAGCGGTTGTTCACACCCCAACTTGTCGAGACCGGCGCGTAGCTCTGGTTGGCGAAACGGCGCCAGGAATTGAGATGGGGCGCGAATACCAGCATCGATTCGCCCATCGTCGCGCGAAGCCCGCCGAGCGCGTGCAAAAGCGGCTCTGTCCAGCCTGAACCGGGCTTTTCGGCGAAGATATTGGTGCCCGCATCGTTCATCATCGAGACGTGGAAATGCATGCCGGACCCGGCATATTCCTCCACCGGCTTGGCCATGAAGCAGGCGGTCACACCATGCATCCGAGCCTGTTGCCGCACGATCCGCTTCAGCCGCACGAGATCGTCGGCGGCCTGCATCACGTCCTCGCGGTAGTGCAGCGTCAGTTCGTACTGGCCCGGCGCGTATTCCGAGATCAGCGTCTCTGCCTTGATCCCGGCCTTCTCGGCCCCCGCATAGATGTCGGAGAACAAGGGCAGCATCCCGTGCAGGTGATCGACCGAATAAACCTCGGTCTTGTGGCTCGGGCGGCCGTCGACCACGTCGGCGGCGGGGCGGACCTTGCCATCGGGGCCGCGATCCTTCGCCAGCAGGAAGAATTCCAACTCGAACGCGCCGGCAGGCTTCAGCCCGCGCCTGGCGAATGCATCGACCTGCCGTTGCAGCGCATGGCGGGGGTCGGAGGTCATGACCTTGCCGTCCAGTTCGTAGAGCGACAGGAACACCTCGGCCCGCGCCGGTTTGGTGTCGTGAATGGGCTTCAGCGTGCCAGGAATCGGCCAAGCGCGGAGGTCGCCGTCGCCCTGGTCCCAGATGAGGCCGGTTTCATGCACATCCTCCCCACAGATATCGAGGCCGAGGATCGAAATCGGCATGTGCCGACCCGATTTGTAGAGGCTGGCAAGCTCGTGTCGGCGAATGATCTTGCCGCGGCCGATGCCGTTGGAATCATGGAGGACGATGTCGATCGCCTCGATCTCGGGATGGGCGGCAAGGAAGGCTTCCGCTTCCGCGAGGGTGGCGCCCGAGGGGCAGGTCTGGGTCATGGTATCCTCAGGCAAAGAGTTCGGTCAGGATTTCGTCGAAAGCCGCGATCAGGCGGTCGATCTGGCGCTTCTTGGTCGCGGGGCTGATCAGCATCATGTTGTGGAAAGGCGCGATCAGACAGCCGCGATTGAGAAGCGCGGTGTGCAGCGTGGCTTCGACCTCGGGCATATGGGCCATCGCAGCCTCGGTTCCGTTCTTCAGCGGGCCGGGGGCGCAGATGAACTCCACCCGCGCACCGACGCGGACGACATGCCAGGGCGCGTCGTGCTTGTCGATGACCGCAGAAAGGCCGGAATAGAGCCTTTCCGCGCCCTTTTCCATATGCGCGTAGGCGTCTTTCGTCATCACATCGGCAAGGTTCGCGCGAAGACAGGCGAACTGCATCGGGTTGGCTGACAGCGTCGTGCCCATCCCCGAATGGTCGGACGCCCGGCCGGCATTGTAGGCAAGGTACTCCGTCGCCACCTTGGGCCGCAGGCCCCACACGGCAGTCGGCATCCCACCGGCCACGCATTTGCCGACGACGAAGATGTCGGGGTCGAGACCGTGAACGGCGGTATAGCCGCCAAGTCCGGAGGAGATGGTGTGCGTCTCGTCGATGATCAGCAGCGCGCCATACTTGCTCGCAAGCTTGCGCAGGCCGGCGTGGAAGCCGGGCTCCGGCAGGACCATGCAGGAATTGGTCATCACAGGCTCGGTCAGGATCGCCGCGATCTGGCCGGTCTTCAGCTCGGCCTCGACGCTGGCGAGGTCGTTGAACTCGGCGCAGGTGGCAACTTCGGTGAGATCCGTCACCTGCCCGGTCAGGCCGGGGCGGGTCACGGTCCTGCCGTTCTGGCGCGCCACCATCGCATCGTCGACGGTGCCGTGGTAGCAGCCGTTGAAGACCAGAACCTTCGGCTTGCCGGTCACGGCGCGGGCGACACGCAGCGCGAAGCGGTTGGCGTCTGTCGCGGTCGTTGCGATCTGCCATTTGAACTCGCCGAAGCGCTCGGTCAGCAGGGCGCCGGCCTCGAGGGCCGCTTTGGTCGGCAGCATGTAGGTCAACCCGTTCCGCGCCTGCTTGCGGATCGCCTTGGCGACGGGCGCCGGCGAATGGCCGAACATGGAACCGGTGTCGCCGAGGCAGAAATCGTCGAGCCCGTAGCCGTCGATATCGGTCAGCCTGGCGCCCTTCGCCTCGGCCACCAGCATCGGGAATGGCATCGGCCAGTCCTTCATCCAGTGCATCGGCACCGAATCGAGGTAGTGGCCGGCCCCGGCCTTCAGCGCCGCCTTGGTCTTCGGGCGCGAGGCCGCGAAGCGTTTGGTTTCGCGCGCGGCGACCTTCTTCAAGCGGCTCAGGGTAATGCCGGCGATCGTTTCGGTTGCATTGGGCATGGCGCCGCTCCTAAGGGACGGCGCCTTATCTCCGATTTTTGATCAAATTGGAAGTGGCCGCAGCGGGCACCTCCTAGCCGTGTTGGCGTGGGCCGAAGAGGGTTTGATCAAATCAAAGGAGGGCAACCACGACCGCCCAGCCGGCGCATTCGGCGATCTGCTGCATCGCCCCCATCACGTCGCCGGTCTGTCCACCGATCTGACGCATCGCCAGCGCCGCGACGGTCGTCACCGCGAGGGCGATGGCGAGTACGGCGGCAAGTGCGGTGCCGAAGCCCAGTGGCAGAAGGCAGGCGAACCCGATCCCTGCCGCGATCAGCGCGGGACGCGGTTCGGTGCTGGCGGCAGACTGGCCGAGCCCGTCGGTCCGGGCCGGCGGCATCAGGACGAGCGCAGCGGGAAGCACGGCGCGCGAAGCCGCCGCGAGGCCGATGAGCGCCGCCGCGGCCGAGCCGCTCTCCGCCAGCGCCGCGATGCCAAGGCCGCGAAAGCCAAGCGCAAGGATGAGGGCGATCACGCCGTAGGAGCCGATTCGGCTGTCGCGCATGATCTCGAGCTTGCGCTCCCTGTCGCCGCCGCCGCCGAACCCGTCGGCGAGGTCGGCCAGCCCGTCCTCATGCATGTCCGCCGGTGGCCAAAGCCGAGGCGGCCAGCGCCAGAACCGCCGCCATCGCCGGCGGCAGGCCGAGCCAGAGGCCGATCCCGACAAGCGAGCGCACCGATCGCGCCCACGGCGGCGCCCACCAGCGGCCAGGCCCAGGACGTGGCCGCCATGCCGGGGGCCGTGCCCCGGATCGTGCCGACGGGCAACCGGGTCAGCAAGAGAAAGGCCAGCCGCAACTCCTCTGCCCGGCCCTCACTCATGCCTCGGACACCCCCGCCTCGCCGAAGGTCGCCATGCCGTTGTGGCAGGCGAGCGCGGCCCGCACGATGCCGAGCGCCAGTGCCGCGCCCGAGCCTTCGCCAAGCCGCATGTCGAATTCGAGGACCGGGCGCTTGTGGATCGCGCGAGGAGCTTGCGGTGGCCGGGTTCGGCCGAGGCATGACCGACGAGGCAATGGTCGAGAAGCCGCTTGTCGGCGGCGTAGAGAACAGCGGCGGCGGCGGTGCAGATGAACCCGTCGAGAATCACCGGAATCCGCGCCGCCCGCGCTGCCAGCACCGCGCCGCAGATCGCCGCCTGTTCGCGTCCGCCGAGGGCGGCGAGGATCGCCGGCGCGTCGCCGATGAACTCGGCATGGCGCTTCAACCCACGCTCGATCGCATCGACCTTCCGGGCGATTCCGGCCTTGTCAGACCCTGTTCCGGGGCCGACCCATTCCGCCACCGGCCCGCCGAAGCAGGCCGCGGCGAGCGCCGCCGCGACGGTCGAATTACCGATGCCCATTTCACCGAGGATCAGGATGTCGGCGCCTTCGTCCACCGCGGACGCGCCTTGCCAGAAGGCATCGAGGCAGTCGGTCTCCGTCATCGCCGGACCCTCGGTGAAATCCCCCGTCGGCCGGTCCAGATCCAGCGCGATCACCTCCAGTTCGGCGCCGTTCACCGCGCAGAGCTGATTGATCGCCGCCCCGCCGCTGCGGAAGTTCGCCACCATCTGGGCGGTCACTTCCTGCGGATAGGGGTTCACGCCCTGCGCGCAGATGCCGTGGTTTCCGGCGAAGACAAGCGCCTGCGCCTTCCAGATCTCGGGCCGGGCAGTCGCCGCTCCAGGCGGCCATGAACTCGGCGATCTGTTCGAGCCGGCCGAGCGATCCGGGCGGTTTGGTCAGCGAATTCTGCCGCGCCCGCGCAGCTTCGGCCGCGTGGGCGTCCGCGACGGGCAATTTGTCGGCAAGCAGCGGGATCTGCGAGAGAGAGGAGAGGCGCGGCAGGCTCATGTCATTTCACTTTCAAGGGAAGGCCGGCAACGGCGAGGTGGACTTCGTCCGCCGTCGCCGCGACCCATTGGTTTAGACGCCCGGCCGCATCGCGGAACTCGCGGGCGAGCGCGTTGTCGGGGACGATGCCGGATCCGACTTCGTTGGTGACGATCACGACGGGGTCGGTCTGGGTCGGCAGGGCAGTGACAAGCGCCTGACCGGCGGCACACCAGTCATCTCCGGTCAACATCAGGTTCGTCAGCCAGAGCGTCAGGCAATCGACAAGACGCGGCCCTTGCCCGTCCGTCGCCGCCAGCGCGCCGACGAGATCGAGCGATTCGGCATGGGTCACCCATTCCGCGCCGCGCCGCGCCTGATGCTCGGCGATGCGGGCCGCCATCTCGGTGTCATGCGCCTCGGCGGTGGCGATGTAGACCGCCGGCCGGCCGAAGGACAGCGCCATCGTCTCGGCGATGCCGCTTTTGCCCGACCGCGCGCCGCCGGTGATGAGTATCGTCTTGCCCATGGTCCGCTCTCAAAGCAGAAACGGCCCGAACGTGGAAGGGAGAATGCGACCGTGGGTGTCGTCGCCGCGACAGAGTTGATCCTGATCCGTCACGCACCCGCGCTGACCGGCGGGCGGCTCTGCGGCCGCACCGATGTCGCGGCCGAATGCGGCGGCGACGTCCGGATCGCGGCCCTGCGCGCCGCTGTGGGGACGCCGGACCGGATCGTCACGAGCCCGGCATTGCGCTGCCGCCAGACGGCCGCTGCGCTCTGGCCTCACGGCGCCGACATGCTGTCGGACGCCGCGCTGTGGGAGCAGGATTTCGGCGCCTGGGAGGGGATGCCGCATGATGCGCTTCCCGATCTCGGGCCGCTTGACCCTGCGGCGCTGGCGCAGCATCGGCCGCCTGGCGGAGAAAGCTTCGCAGATCTCTGCGCGCGGGTGGCGCCGGCCCTGATCCGGGCAGCGAGCGGCGGGCGTGTCGCCATCGTCGCCCATGCCGGAACCGTCCGCGCGGGCCTCGCGCTGGCGCTCGGATCGGTGCCGCAGGCATTGGCCTTCGAGGTGGCGCCGCTGTCTCTGACCCGGATCCGGGCGCTGCCGGGCGGCGGCTGGTCGATCGGTGCGGTCAACTGGATGCCGGCATGACGGAACGGATCGTTCGCGTTGCCGGGCATTTCGGAGAGCTGATGCAGGGCCGGATCGGACCGGAGGGTCCCGTCGCGCTGATCTCCCTGCCGTGCCGGGCTCTGGTGCTGGAGGCGCGGCTTCGGCCGGGGCCGGGGCTCTGCGTTCACGGCGCCGGGCAGCGGTTGCTGACGCCTGAGCGGGCGCGGCGGTTTTTGGCCAGCCTCGGCCTGCCGCTCTCGGGGCGGGTGACGATGCGGGCGGCGATGCCGGCCGGGGGCGGGGCGGGGGCGTCGACGGCTGCGCTGGTGGCGCTGGCGCGTCTGGCCGGGGCGCGGCTGACACCCGAAACCCTTGCGCGCGCCGCGATCGCGAGCGAGGGCGCGAGCGATCCCCTGATGTTTCCGGCGGCCGAACGGCTTCTCTGGGCATCCCGCGCGGGGCGGGTGCTCGACGTCCTGCCGCCCTTGCCGCGCCTCGACGTGATCGGCGGGTTCTACGGCCCGCCGCGCCGGACGGAGGCGCGGGACATGGATTTTCCCGATATCGCCGACCTGATCGACCCGTGGCGGCGGGCGGCGGCGACCGGCCAGGCGGCGGCCCTGGCCGAGATCGCCGGCACCTCGGCGGCGCGCACCCTGGCGCTGCGGGGCCCGGACGGCGACCCGACCGTCGGGTTGGCCCGCCAGCTTGGCGCGGTGGGGCTGGTAATCGGCCATACCGGTTCGGCGCGCGGACTGCTATTCCTTCCGGACCGAATCCCCAAAACCGCGGCGACGGTTCTGCGCGCGGCGGGGATGAGCGGGATCGTGCGATTTCGAGTGGGAGGGTGCGGATGACCGGCGCCGCGATCATGATTGTGGCGCTCGGGATCGATGCGCTGATCGGCTGGCCACCGCGGCTCTACGCGCTGATTGGCCATCCGGTAACGTGGATCGGCGCCCTGATCGGCGCGCTGGATCGTTGGATCAACCTCGATGGTGGCGACGAGCGCGCGCGCCGGATCGCCGGCGTCGTCACGGCGCTGGTCATCATCGGGACCGCCGCTGAGATTGCCTGGCTGGCGACGTCTTTCCTGCCCGGGGGCTGGCCCGGCGTGGTGCTTGCGGGCGTCCTCGCCTGGCCGCTCATCGCCATGCGGTCGCTGCGCGATCATGTGGACGCCGTTGCGAGGCCCCTCGCCGCGGGCGATCTCGGCGCGGCGCGGCGCGCGGTGGCGATGATCGTCGGGCGCGATCCGAACCAGCTCGACCGGGAAGGCGTGGCGCGGGCGACGCTTGAGAGCCTTGCGGAAAACACTTCGGACGGAATCGTTGCGCCGGTCTTCTGGGGGGTGATCTTCGGACTGCCGGGCATCGCCACCTACAAGGCGATCAACACGCTGGATTCGATGATCGGCCATCGGAGCGAGCGTTACGCGGCCTTCGGCTGGGCCGCGGCGCGGATCGACGACGTAGCGAACCTGATCCCGGCGCGGCTGACGGGCCTCCTCTTCGCCGCCGTCTCGACTCGTCCGCGGGCAGCGCTGGCGGTGATGTGGCGCGATGCGGGGCATCACCGCTCGCCCAATGCCGGATGGCCGGAAGCGGCGCTCGCGGGGGCGCTCGACATCCGCCTTTCGGGGCCGCGCAGCTACGGCGACCGTGTGGCGGAGGAGCCGTGGGTCAATCCCGGCGCCGCCGATCCGGTCCCCGAGGATATCGGCCGGGCGCTGCGGCTCTTCCAGTTCGTGATGCTTGCCCTGACCTTGGCCGTCACGGTATGCGCGCTGATCTGACGGGGAGGGGGCATGCGCGATCACGGCGGCAATATCGACGGCGCGATGGCGCGGCATGGCGGCCGGGCGGCGGAGTGGATCGACCTCTCGACCGGGATCAACCGAGTGCCCTATCCGCTGCCGCCGCTGCCGCCGGAGGCCTGGACCGCGCTGCCGACGCGGGCCGCGACGACGGCACTGATCGCGGCGGCGCGCGCGGCCTACGGCACGCCCGCCGCGATCCTGCCGGTCGCAGGCGCGCAGGCGGCGATCCAGATGATCCCGCGTCTCGGGCCGCCGGGCCGGGCGCGGGTGCTCGGGCCGACCTACAACGAACATGCGGGATCGCTCGCGGCGGCGGGCTGGCAGGTGACCGAGGTTGCCGATCCGGCGGCGCTTGCGGGCGCCGATCTCGCCGTCGTCGTCAATCCCAACAACCCCGACGGGCGGCGGCACAGGCCGGACGCACTTGCTGGACCTTGCCGGCCGGGTCGGCCGTCTCGTCGTCGACGAAAGCTTCGCCGACCCGGCACCGGACGCTGTCGCTGGCCGCAAGATCCGGAGAGCCGGGGCTTTTCGTGCTGCGCTCCTTCGGTAAGTTCTACGGTCTCGCCGGGCTTCGGCTCGGCTTCGTCCTCGGGGCCGAGGCCGAGATCGGCGCCCTTTCCGAGATGGCCGGACCCTGGCCGGTGGCCGGCGCCGCGATCGAGATCGGGCGCGTGGCGCTTGCCGACCGCGACTGGACTCGCGCCACGATCGCACGCCTTGCGGCTGAAACCGCCCGGATCGACGGGCTGGCTTCGCGGGCGGGCTGGTCCCTCATCGGTGGTTGCGCTCTCTTCCGCCTATACGACACCGGCGACGCCGCGGCGGCCCAGGAAAGGCTCGCCCGCAACCGAATCTGGTCGCGGATCTTCCCCTATTCGGCCCGCTGGCTGAGGCTCGGCCTGCCGGGATCCGAGGCGGAATGGGTGCGGCTCGCAGCGGCGCTCTCATGATGGAGTTCGGCCCCGAAAGCGCGGACGTGCTGCAACGGATCCTGCGCTGGCGTCGCGATGTCCGGCATTTCCGCACCGATCCGGTGCCCGAGAAGTCTTCTGGAGCGTCTGCGCCGAACCATGGATTTCACCCCCTCGGTCGGCAACGCGCGACCCTGGCGGGTGATCCGGGTCTGCGATGCCGACCTCCGCCAAGCCGTGCGCGATGAGTTCGAGCGTTGCAATCGCAGCGCAGCGGAGGACTACGACGATGCGACGGCGGCCGAATACCGGCGCCTGAAGCTCGCTGGACTGGATGCCGCGCCCGTGCAACTCGCCGTCTTCACCGTCACCGATCCGGCTGAGGGGCGCGGGCTGGGTCGGCGCACAATGCCCGCGACCTTGCGGCAATCGACGGCGATGGCGATCCACGCGCTCTGGCTTGCGGCGCGGGCGGAGAATCTCGGGCTCGGCATGGTGTCGGTTCTCGATCCCGGCGAGATCGAGCGGTTGTTCGACGTGCCGAAAGGATGGGAATTTAGTGCCTATCTCTGCCTTGGATGGCCGGAATTCACCGACGACACGCCGCTACTGCACCGCGTTGGCTGGCAGGAGAACCGGTCGACGGAGTGGCAGAAGCGATAGGCCAACCGCTCGCGTTTGCCGCCCCCGGATCGCAACCAAGGCTCAGCGCGCGAGCGCAAGGAGGCCCTTGACGTCGAGATGGGCCTCCAGATGCGCGGCCAGCGCGTCGAGCGTCGCCTCGACGCGTGCGTCATAGCGACGTGGTCCGACAGGCACGCCGAGACGGGCAAGGAAGGCGCGCGCGGAAACCGTCGGCCGAGAACAGGCCGTGCAAGTAGCTTCCCATGACCCGGCCGTCGGCGCTGACGCCGCGCCCTCGGTGGCCCTCGACCATCGGCGAACAGGCCGGGCCCGGTCGGGGCCGTCGGTCCGCCCGAGATGGATCTCGTAGCCCTGCGACTGGCGCGCCCGTCGCGGCGTGGATGCGCGGCGGTCCGTCCGGGTCAGGCGCTTGTCCGCGGTCAGCACGGTGTCGACGTCGAGCAGGCCGAGGCCCGGCGTCGTCGCCGGGCGGCGCCCTCGATCCCGTCCGGATCGGCGATCTCGCTGGCCCGAGCATCTGGTAGCCGCCGCAGATGCCCGAGCACATGCCCGCCGCGCCGCACATGGGCGGCGAGGTCGATGTCCCAGCCCTGGGCGCGGAAGATAGGCGAGGTCGGCGATGGTCGACTTCGAGCCGGGCAGGATGCACCAGATCGGCGTCGCCCGGCAGCGCGCGGCCGGGCGCGACGATCGTCAGCGCTGACGCCGGGTTCCGGCGCCAGCGGGTCGAGATCGTCGAAATTGGCGATGCGCGACAGAGCAGCGGCACGGCGACCTTCAGCGACGCCGCCGGGCCGCGCGTGCCGCCGAGGTCGAGCGCGTCCTCGGCCGGCAGCTGCGACGCGTCGGCGAACCACGGCACGACGCCGAGGCCGCGCCAGCCGGTGCGCTGCGCGATCAGCCGATAGCCGTCGTCGAACAGCGCGGGTCGCCGCGGAACTTGTTGACGATGAAGCCGCGGATCATCGCGGCTCGTCGCGGGTCGAGCACCGCGTGGGTGCCGACGAGCTGCGCGATCACGCCGCCGCGGTCGATGTCGCCGACCAGCACCACCGGCACGTCGGCGGCGCGCGGCGAAGCCCATGTTGGCGATGTCGCCGGCGCGCAGGTTGATCTCGGCCGGGCTGCCCGCGCCCTCGACGATGACGAGATCAGCTCGGCGCTTGCCAGGCGGTCGAAGCTCTCCAGCACCGGGGCCAGCAGTTCGGTTTCAGCGCGGCATAGTCGCGGGCCTTGACCGTCGTCGAGCCGCTTGCCCTGCACGATGACCTGCGCGCCGGTGTCGGTCTCGGGCTTCAGCAGCACCGGGTTCATGTCGACCATGCGGCGCGACGCCCGCAGGCCAGGGCCTGCAGCGCCTGGGCGCGGCCGATCTCGCCGCCGTCGGCGGTGACGGCGGCATTGTTCGACATGTTCTGCGGCTTGAACGGGCGCGACCGTCAGCCCGCGCCGCGCGCAGCCGCGCGGCACAGCCCCGCGACCAGCAGCGACTTGCCGACGTTCGAGCCCGCGCCCTGGATCATGAGCGCCGTCACGCGACCCTCCCGCCGCCGCGCCTGCGGCCCCGATGGAAGCCTCCGGCGGAGGTAATTGTCGCCACAATGAAAAGGCAGGACGACAGATGGCACCCCGCCTCGGGCGGATAGATCCGGGGAGACGGGGGTACTTTCACTGTGGACGGTCATCGGCGCCTCCGCCTGTACCGTGACGCCAGTCATTCCCGATCTTTCTTTCATTGTGGTTAAAATACCTTCGGGGTCCGGGGGCAGCGCCCCCGGCCAGTCCGTCAGAACTCGACGCCCTTCTGCCCCTTGATGCCCGACCTGAACGGATGCTTCACCAGGGTCATTTCGGTCACCAG
>CAVPRV010000017.1:0-16472 GCA_963707885.1 uncultured Alphaproteobacteria bacterium | reverse complement strand
GGCAGACCGGCCTCAACACCTCGCTGGCTCTCGCCGATATGGGCGTGCTCGACAAGTTCAACGTTGAACTGATCGGCGCCAACCGGCAAGCGATTGAAATGGCGGAGGATCGCAAGCTCTTCCGCGAGGCGATGGACCGGATCGGGCTGGAAAACCCCAAGGCCACGATCATTGCCGCCCCGAAGAAGGACAACGGCCGCTACGACATCAACGCCGGCGTCGCCGAGGCGATGGAGGCCATCGAATATGTCGGCCTGCCGGCGATCATCCGCCCCGCCTTCACCCTTGGCGGCACCGGCGGCGGCGTTGCCTACAACCGAGATGATTACGAGCGCATCTGCCGCTCCGGCCTCGACGCCTCGCCGATGGCGCAGATCCTCGTCGACGAGTCGCTCCTCGGCTGGAAGGAGTTCGAGATGGAAGTGGTCCGCGACAAGGCGGACAACGCGATCATCGTCTGCGCCATCGAGAACGTCGATCCGATGGGCGTTCATACCGGCGATTCGATCACCGTCGCCCCGGCGCTGACGCTCACGGACAAGGAATACCAGATCATGCGCAACGGCTCGATCGCCGTCCTGCGCGAGATCGGGGTGGAAACTGGCGGCTCCAACGTCCAGTGGGCGATCAACCCCAGGGACGGCCGCATGGTGGTGATCGAGATGAACCCGCGGGTGTCGCGCTCCTCGGCGCTGGCCTCCAAGGCGACCGGCTTTCCGATTGCCAAGATCGCGGCAAAACTCGCCGTCGGCTACACGCTGGACGAGTTGGACAACGACATCACCAAGGTGACCCCGGCGAGCTTCGAGCCGACCATCGACTATGTCGTCACCAAGATCCCGCGCTTCGCCTTCGAGAAGTTCCCCGGCGCCAAGGCCGAGCTGACCACCGCGATGAAATCGGTGGGCGAGGCGATGGCCATCGGCCGCACCATTCACGAGTCCCTGCAAAAGGCGCTCGCCTCGATGGAGACCGGTTTGACCGGCTTCGACGAGATCGCCATCGAGGGCGCGCCCGACCGTTCCGCCGTGATCCGGGCCATCTCGGCCCAGACCCCCGACCGTATGCGGTTGATCGCGCAGGCGATGCGCCACGGGCTCTCGGATGACGAAATCCAACATGCGACGGCCTTCGACCCGTGGTTTCTGGCCCGGATTCGTGAGATTATCGAACAAGAGGCCGAGATCCGCAAAGCCGGCCTGCCCGTCGCCGAGGATGGGTTGCGCCGCCTCAAGATGATGGGCTTCACCGACGCAAGGCTGGCGCAACTCACCGGCCGCGACGAAGGCCAGGTCCGCCGCGCCCGGCTCAGGCTCGGCGTACAAGCGGTGTTCAAGCGCATCGACACCTGCGGCGCCGAGTTCGAGGCCCAGACGCCCTACATGTATTCCACCTACGAGGCCCCCGCGATGGGCGACGTCGAATGCGAGGCGTGGCCCTCCGGCGCGAAGAAGGTCGTGATCCTCGGCGGCGGCCCGAACCGCATCGGCCAGGGCATCGAGTTCGACTATTGCTGCTGCCACGCCTGCTTCGCGCTGACCGACGCGGGTTACGAGACGATCATGATCAACTGCAACCCGGAGACGGTCAGCACCGACTACGACACCTCCGACCGGCTCTATTTCGAGCCCCTGACACTGGAACACGTCCTCGAAATCCTCCGGGTGGAGCAGGAAAACGGCACGCTCCACGGCGTCATCGTCCAGTTCGGCGGCCAGACGCCCCTGAAGCTTGCACAGGCGCTGAAGGACGAGGGCATACCGATCCTCGGCACCACGCCGGACGCGATCGACCTCGCCGAGGATCGCGAGCGGTTCCAGAAACTCCTGAACAAGCTCGGCCTCAAGCAGCCGGTCAACGGCATCGCCGCCTCCGACGAGCAGGCCATCGCCATCGCCGAGCGCGTCGGATTCCCGCTGGTTATCCGCCCGTCCTACGTCCTCGGCGGCCGCGCGATGGAGATCGTGCGCGACATGGACCACCTCAAGCGCTACATCACCCATGCGGTGGACGTCTCCGGCAAGAACCCGGTGCTTCTGGACAGCTACCTCTCCGGCGCCATCGAGGTCGATGTCGACGCGCTCTGCGACGGCACCAACGTCCACGTCGCCGGTATCATGGAACATATCGAGGAAGCGGGCGTCCATTCCGGCGACAGCGCCTGCTGCCTGCCGCCCCATTCGCTGACCCCCGAGACGGTCGAGGAGCTGAAACGCCAGACCGTCGCGATGGCCCTCGCGCTCGAGGTCAAGGGCCTGATGAACGTCCAGTTCGCGATCAAGGACGGCGTGATCTATGTCCTCGAGGTCAACCCCCGCGCCAGCCGCACCGTGCCGTTCGTCGCCAAGGCCACAGACTCGGCCATCGCCTCCATCGCCGCCCGCCTGATGGCCGGAGAGCCGCTTTCCGCCTTCCCGCTCCGTGCGCCCTACGCGAAGGGAGTGGGTCCCGACACGCCCCTGCCCTATGCCGACCCGCTGACACTGGCCGACCCGATCACGCCCTGGTTCAGCGTGAAGGAGGCCGTCATGCCCTTCGCCCGCTTCCCTGGCGTCGACACGATTTTGGGCCCCGAGATGCGCTCGACCGGCGAGGTCATGGGATGGGACCGCACCTTCCCGCTCGCCTTCCTCAAGGCCCAGATCGGCGCCGGCACCCACCTGCCCGAAGCCGGCCGCGTCTTCATCTCGATCAAGGACATGGACAAGACTGAAGAGATGGCCGCCGCCGCCCGCGACCTTGTCGCGATGGGGTTCGACCTCATCGCCACCCGTGGCACCGCCGCCTTCCTGACCGAACACGGCATCGCGTCCGAGACCGTGAACAAGGTCTACGAGGGACGGCAGGAGGGCAAGCTCCACATCGTCGACCGGCTGAAGAACGGCGAGATCGCGCTTCTGTTCAACACCACCGAGGGCCGGCAGGCCATCGACGACAGCCGCTCGATCCGCGCCGTCGCGCTCTACGACAAGATCCCCTATTTCACTACGGCGGCGGCAAGCATTTCCGCCGTGCAGGCGATGAAGGCACGCGGCGAGGGGATCGGGGTCAGGACGCTGCAGGGCTGAACCCGGCCCGTTCCGGGACACCGCGCGCTCCGCATCTGGCGGCTTCACGGCACGGCGCTGCGCGGACCGCGCATGCAACGCTGACGTAAAAAGGGAGTGCCGCCCATTGACACGGCCTGAGGTTGTGTCACGCTTCCCCGAAGCCGGCCAGTTCCATTTGGAAATTGCATGCCCTCACGATCATTTTCACTCTACAATCCGTTTCTCGCCCTCGGTCCTCCCGTCGCGACCCTGCGCCTGATAGACGACGACGACCGCTCGTTCGAGGCGCCGCTCGACGCGTCCGGCAACAACCAGTCGGCCGAGCTTGACGGCGTCCCGGTCACGATCAACGCGCTGGAGCAGGCGGTCGGCCCGCAACTCGTCGTCGCGATGGTCGGCGGGGTCCAGGTCAGCCTGTCGCTGACCCCAATCCGCGTGACCATCGAATCCGGGTTCATCGACGACACCTACATTCTCTTTCCCAATCTTCCCCTCGGTGCGTCGATCGTATCGGTCTCGCTTCCGCTGGTCTTTCCGAACGACGTCGCGGTGCCGCTCTGTTTCTGCGGCGAAACCTTGATCGAAACCGCGAACGGTGCCGAGCGGGCGACGGACATCGCCCCGGGCGACCTCGTGCAGACGGTCGATCGCGGCCTGCAGCCGGTCCGCTGGGTCGGGCGTCGCCACATTGATTTCACGCGCAGTCCCGAACTTGAGCGGCACAAGCCGATCCGGTTCGAGCGTGGCGCGCTCGACGGAGAGGCCCCCTACCGTCCGCTCCGCCTGTCGCCGATGCACAAGCTCTTGATGGGCGACTGGCGCACGCAGCTGCATTTCGGGCAGGACGAGGCGCTGGTTCCCGCCAAGTCGCTTATCAACGGCACCTCCATCCGCCAAGACACCGAGGCGCACGAGGTCGAATACGTGCACCTCCTCTTCGAGCGTCACGAGGTCGTGGTCGCCGAGGGCGCGCTGGCCGAATCCCTCTTTCTCGGCGATCTCGCGATGAACGGACCCCGCTTCGGGGTCCGCGACGAGCTCCTGTCGATCTTTCCCGACATCGAGGACGTTGCCGCGTCGATGACGTCCAGCCGCGCCAAGCTTCGCTACCGCGAAGGCCGGGTCCTGGCCGAGGCTTGAGCCGCAGGCAATAGACCGGAGGGGATGACGAAGATCGAAGACAGCGTTTCAATCCGCGCCGTCGCGCTCTACGACAAGATCCCCTATTTCACCGCCGCCGCCGTGAGCATCTCCGCAGTGCAGACGCACCGGAGCACTTGGGCTGCCCCGACGCCCGGTTCACCCCAGAAGCGCCGCCCTGAACCGCTCCGGCACCGCGATCAGCATGCTGTGCGACTTCACCGTCACCGCGTCGCCGGTGACAATCCGGGGACGCCGGCGCAGGATCCGGTCGGCAATCTTCATCGCCTCTCGAATGATCGAAAACCGCGCCCGCTCGCGCGGATATTCCGACCAGCAGAGCGTGTAGCCGAGCGACCGGAGTAGCTCGATCGACGGGGTGGTACCGCCGGAAAACTCACCCCTGTGCTGTTCGAAGACGACGATGGGGGCCTGCCCTGACAAGGTTCCCACACCGCCTTCGAGGACCTGGGTCTCGTGGCCCTCGACGTCGATCTTGATGAAGGATACCGGGTGGTTGCCGTCCGAAAGCACATCGTCCATCCGTTCGAGCTTCACCTCGATGACGGTTCGGCCTTCCGGCGCACCGCCGCCCTCGTCCATCACCCGCGACTCGCCGAGATTGGCCTGCCCTTCGAGGAACCGCGCTGTGGCGCGGCTGGACCCGAGGCCATAGTTGAACGTGCGGACATTCGGGTGCTTGCGGGTATTGATGACCAGAATCTCATGCACCTCGGGATTGGGCTCATAAGCGAAGACCGCGGCGAAATGATCGGCGAAGGCGGTGGCGTGGTTGCCCAAATTCGCACCGACATCGAGTGCCACCCCGTCCTTCATCTGCCCCATCACCGGGGCGAGAAACAAAAAGAGGTCCTCAATCTCGTCGCGCTCGCCGCGGCCGTAGAGGTTGATCTGTGTGCCCATCAGGTCATGCGAGAAGATCACCATCCGCTGCCCCCGGCCCCCATACTGGGTCGCCAGCCGTTTCAGGCGCTTTTCCATGAAACGTTTTGTCAGCGTCTCGAATACGCCCTCCGGCTTCGGCCGCTTGTTCTCGAACACCGTCTTGATCGTCATCTCGGTCCGCATTCCGGTTGGGAGAGGTCAGGCGATAATGGCGGGCAGACCATACTGAGGCGCCCGCACCGGCGAAAGCGTATTCTTCGGCCGTGGCGACACCCAATCCCGGCGCGCCGACCTCCAGCGCCTCGGGCTTCGTCGCGTTGACGATCCGGCAGGCGCGCGAAGGTTGCGCGCGGCAGCCCCTACGGCACAGATACGCTTGACTTATCCACCGAAAAGCCCCATCTGCCACAAGTCCGATGGCCCGCTGCCGCGTGAGCAGCCGTTCCCCTGAGACGGGGACAGAGGCCCGGATACCGGTTCCCATGTCACGCCAGGGGTCCTGCGGTCCGCGTTGGACCGCGCCCCGATAGCCTGTGCCGAGCTCCTTGCGGACTCGGCGCAATGACGTTTTCCGGCCGCACGACCGCTGCCGAACCCTTAGGATAACACATTGAATTACTTCGAAGAACTCGGCATCGACCCGCGTGTCGTCGCCAATCTTTCCGCGATCGGCCTGACCGAGCCGACGCCGATCCAGAGCCGCGCCATCCCGGCCGCCCTGGACGGGCGCGACATTCTCGGCCTCGCGCAGACCGGCACCGGCAAGACCGCCGCCTTCGGCCTGCCGCTGGTGACCAAGCTTCTGGAGATCGGCCGCCGGCCGGAGCCGAAGACGGCCCGCGCCCTGATCCTTGCGCCGACGCGGGAACTCGCGACGCAAATCACTGACAACCTTCAGAAATACGCGTTGAAGACCCCGGTCCGCACCTTCCGCGTGGTCGGCGGCGCCAGCCTCAACGCACAGGCCCATCGCCTTGCTTCCGGCATCGACATCCTCGTCGCCACGCCCGGCCGCCTGATCGACTTGCTGGAGCGCAAGGCGGTGAAGCTGAGCGAAGTCCGCTACCTCGTCCTCGACGAGGCCGACCAGATGCTCGACATCGGCTTCATCCACGCGCTGCGCCAGATCGCCCGGCTCCTGCCGCCGAAACGGCAGACCATGCTCTTTTCTGCAACGATGCCGAAGCTCATGGACGAGATCGCCGCGGCCTACCTGACCGAACCGGTCCGGGTCCAGGTCTCGCCTCCCGGCAAGGTCGCCGACAAGATCGACCAGGGCGTGCATTTCGTAGAATCAGGGCGACAAGGCGAAACTCCTCGCAGACTACATCTCGAAGCATCCCGGTGAATTGGCGCTGGTCTTCGGCCGGACCAAGCACGGCTCCGACAAGCTGATGAAACTGCTCGACAGCTGGGGGCACAATGTCGGCGCGATCCACGGCAACAAGAGCCAGGGTCAGCGCGAGCGCACGCTGCAAGCGTTCCGCAACGGCGATCTCAAGGTGCTTGTCGCGACCGATGTCGCGGCGCGCGGGATCGACATTCCCGATGTCCGCCACGTCTACAACTACGACCTGCCAAACGTGCCGGAAAACTACGTCCACCGCATCGGCCGAACTGCCCGCGCCGGCAAGGCGGGCCGCGCCGTGGCCTTCTGCGCCCCGGCCGAATTCGGCGAGTTGAAGGCGATCGAGAAGGTGTTGAAGGCCGCGATCCCGGTGATCGGCGGCGACGCCCCCTCGGGTGCCGAGGCGAATGCGGCGGCGAAGGAAGCGAAGGCCGCGAAGGGACGCGGTGGCAAGGGCCGGCCGCAGCAGCGTAACGACGGGCAGAAGGCTCGTCCGGCGAAACGCCCCTCGCGGCGGCCGCGTCGCGCCAAGGCGGCGTGACCCAGGGCGCCGGGGCGCGGCAAGCGCCCCGGCTTCCAATCAGCTCATTCCGGCATCGACCGGATGATCCACCGCACCGCCCGCCTCCGCCCAGTCCTTGAAGCCGCCGATATTGAAGACCTGGGAATAGCCCATGTCTTTCAGCACCTTGCCGGCAAGGGCCGAACGCCCGCCGGAGGCGCAGTAGACAAGAACCGGGCGCGCCGGGTCGAAATCCGCATCGTGATAGGGCGAGGCCGGATCGGCGCGGAATTCCAGCATCCCGCGCGAGACATGCCGGGCCCCCGCGACGGTCCCGGTCATGGCCAGTTCCGGCGCATCGCGCACATCGACGACGAGGGCCCCGCCCTTCGCGATCATTGCCCGCGCCTCATCGAAGCCGAGCTGCGGCACCGCGGCATTCGCCTCGTCGATCATCTGTTTGACGCTTCGTGCCATCTTTTCCTCCGCGATGTGACGGTCGGAAGCTACATCCGGACACGGGGGGCCGCAATGGCCAGTGCTTGACGGCGTCTCGTCGCGGGCTACTCAGCCGGCCTCGTCCTCCAGATGCAGCTTCATGTCGAGCAGCACCTTCTGGATCGCCAGTGTCTCGGTCAGGAGGCGCTTGGCCTCGTTGATGGAAATCTTCCCGTCCTCGATGGAGATATTGTACTCGGCCATCAGCTGGGCGAAGCGCTGGCTGAGCGCGACCACGGTCGAATTGACCCCGCCCTGCGGGGAATTGCGGCGGTCGTGATCGTAGCTGAGCGTGATTCCGCGCAGATCGGCGAGGGCCGCGGTCACATGGGGAAACCGGGCCGCCCCCTCCAGCGCCGCCACCACGTCGATCGGCATGAAGCGGTCGGCATGGTCGGGATCAGGCGAGTAGTACCGGCCGAGCGTCGCCTTGGATTTTCCGCACAGCTCGGCGGAGGCTTCGATGCCGACATCCTTTACCAGCGCTTCGCTGTGCTTTTTCAGATAGTTGCCGACCGATTTTGCCACACGAATTCTCCCATACTTCAGGTCCCCGGCCACGGCAGCCGGGGGAAATCGCCACCACCTTTCCCCTTAATCCCTCGAGCCGCATTTGTCATTTCTAAACCGTCTCCGATGTTGCGGGGATGGGTAAGAGGTTCCGGTGACCCAACGCCGGTTCGAGTAGGGGTTCGTCGCGCCTTCGACGGGTGGGAGAGTCGAAGCCGGTCTGACCGGCAGAAGCGCGGCGGGCCTTTCAACTGGTACGAGTGACAGCACCGTCACGGGGGGCTGTTTCCCCTGGCGACGGGCGTTGGTGTTCCAAGAAGCTGGGGGCCGGGGAGGATCGTGGTGATCTTCCCCGGTACCCTGGGGTTCCCGGCTTGAACCGCGGGACGGAGAGGAGCTATCAGGGCGCATGGCCAAGCTCTATTTCCACTACTCCACGATGAACGCCGGCAAGTCGACGCTGCTTCTGCAGGCGTCGCACAATTACCGCGAGCGCGGCATGGTGACCTATCTGCTCACCGCCCGGCTCGACGACCGCGCCGGCGCCGGGCGCATCGCCAGCCGCATCGGCATCGGTGAACCGGCCGAGATCTACGACGCCGGAACAGACCTCTTCGCGCTCTTGCAGACACGGCTGGCTGAAGGCGCCGGTCGATTGCGTCTTCCTCGACGAGGCGCAGTTCCTGACCAAGGATCAGGTCTGGCAACTGGCCCGCGCGGTCGACGACCTCGGCCTGCCGATCATGGCCTACGGGCTCCGCGTCGATTTCCGGGGCGAGCTCTTTCCCGGTTCGGCGGCACTTCTGGCGCTGGCCGACGAGATGCGCGAGGTGCGCACCATCTGCCACTGCGGCAAGAAGGCGACGATGGTGGTCCGGCGCGGACCGGACGGCAAGGCTTTGCGTGACGGCGCGCAGGTGCAGATCGGCGGCAATGAAACCTATGTCTCGCTCTGCCGGCGCCATTGGCGGGACGAGATCGGCGACCTTCCGGCGGATTGACGGCCCGCTCATGGACAGCCTCCGCCGGCTGCGCTAGGGGTGGATGGGGATCGGCAGGGCTGACTAGGACAGAACCATGGGCGCGGCGTCACTGTTTTCCACCCTTCGCACCCGGCTTCACCGCAAGGTCCTGAACGTCGCACTCCGGCTGATCGGAGCGCATGTCGCGCGGCAGCCCGGCCTCTTCGTCTTCGTCTACAACCGGGCCGACGACATCCTCGCACCGATCACCTGGAAGGCGCGCGGCATTACCCTTGTCGCGGCCGACGAGCAACGGCCGCCGTCCGACGAACGACTGGGCCGCGCTGGAGGATCAGCTCGACTACGACGGCGGATCGTCGTCGATGTCGGCGCAAATATCGGCGGCACGGTGGCGCGCTTCGCCCGCACCGCACGGAAGGTCTTCGCAATCGAGCCGCATCCCGGCAACCATGCCTTCCTGCTCGACCAGATCCGCATCCGCAAGCTCGACAATGTCGAACCGCTGCGCCTCGCCGTCTCGAACGCCTCAGGCCACGCGACCTTCTACGAACGCGAATCCCACGGCATCCACAGTCTCGGGCCGCACAACAAGGGCAAGGTCCGCTCCACCTTCGAGGTGGAGGTCACCACGCTCGACCAACTCTGGCAGGACCGGATCGGGGAGCGGGTCGGGCTTCTCAAGGTCGATGTCGAGGGTTCGAGGCCGACGTGTTCGAAGGCGCCGCGCACCTTTTCGACGAAAAACTCATCGACGCCATCGTCTTCGAGTTCAGCCCGAGGATCCACCGAAATACGCGACCTGCCCGCCGACGCACCTCTGCGGGTCCTCCGGCGCCACGGCTACACGGTCTTTACCCTCGACGGCCGGCTGGTCGACGAGGGCGCGGAACTGCCGGGCCTCTGCGACCTCATCGCGCGGCCGGCCGGGGTCGCGCCTCAGTAGAGCCGCCCGCCGAGCGGCACCTCGTGGTCCGGCCCGATCAGCACCACCTCGCCCGCCTCGTCCGGCACGCCGAGGACCAGCACCTCGGACATCACCGGGCCGATCTGGCGCGGCGGGAAGTTCACCACGGCCAGCACCTGGCGGCCGATCAGGTCCTCGGGCGTGTAATGCTTCGTGATCTGGGCCGAGGACTTCTTCTCGCCGATCCCGGGGCCGAAATCGACCCAGAGCCTGAACGCGGGCTTGCGCGCCTCGGGGAAGGGCTCGGCCCGGGTGATCCGGCCGACGCGGATATCCACTTTCAGGAAATCGTCGAAACGTGATCGTCATCGCCCAAGCTCCCGGCCCCGTTCCGCCGCCGCATGGACGGCCTCCTTCAGAAGCGCCGGAAACCCGCGCTCCTCGTCCATCAGCACCGTCAGCGCCGCCGCCGTCGTGCCGCCCGGAGAGGTGACGTTGACCCGGAGCCGGCCGGGATCCTCGCCCGGCCGCCTCGGCGAGCGCCCCGCCCCGGCCACCGTCGCCTTCGCGAGCTGCAGCGCCAGCGCCTCGGGCAGCCCTTCCGCGACCCCGGCCGCCGCCAGCGTCTCGATCAGGTGGAAGACATAGGCGGGACCCGAGCCGGAGACGGCGGTGACCGCATCCATCTGATGCTCGCCCTCGAGCCGCACGACCTGCCCGACGGCGCTCAGCAGCGCCTCGGCCAGGTCGAGATGCGCCGACGCTCGCCTGCGGCATTGCCGCAGATCGCGGTGATGCCCTTGCCGATCGCCGCCGGCGTGTTGGGCATGGCGCGGACGATCGGCGTCCCGGCGCCCAGCGCCGTCTCGTAGGTGGCGATGGTCGTGCCGGCCGCGACCGAGACGAAAAGCGTCCCGCCGCCGCCGAGCGCGGTCAGCGACGGCAGCGCCTCGGCCATCATCTGCGGCTTGACCGCGATCAGCACGATGGCCGGCGCCTCGGGCAGGCCCGCGTTCAGATGCACGCCCTGCGCCAGTCAGCCAGTCCGACGGATGCGGGATCGAGCACCCAGACACTGTCCGCCGGCAGCCCGCCCTTCAGCCAGCCCGCCAGCATCGCCGAACCCATCTTGCCGCAGCCCAGAAGCACCAGCCCCCGGTCGCGCACCGTTTCCATGTCCATGATCGCCTCCTTCATCCGGAGGCGAGATTAGCGATCCCGCGGCCGAGGGAAACCCCCGACCGCCGCAATCGCTCAGGCGCGGCCGTAGGCCCGCGCCATGGCGACGTCCATCGCCCGCTCCGGCGTCTCGTCGCCCCAGCAGGTGAGCTGGAAGGCCGGGTAGAAACGCTCGGCCGTCGTCACGGCGTCGGTGATCAGCCGGTCGATCTGCTCGGGTCCGGCGATCTGGCCGCCGGCAAGGCAGAGCCCGTAGCGCCAGACCATCAGCCGCTGCTCGCGCCAGAAGGTGAAGGCACCGGACCAGACCATGTCGTTGGCGCGGTTCAGGGCCTCGTAAAGCGCCGGCAGCGTCTCGTCCGGCGGGTCCATCTCGAAGGTGCAGATGAGGCGCAGCGTCTCGTCATAGCCCGACCAGGCGAGCGTGATCGAATAGGTCCGCCACTGGCCCTCGACCGCCATCGCGATCTGGTCGTCGGTCACCCGGTCGAAATCCCAGTCGTGATGCTCGGCAAGCGTCTCGACGATGTCGATCGGATGCAGGTCCTCGGTGTTGAGATAGGATTCGGAAACTGACATGCCCGGCCTCTGTCCTTATTGGCCCCCTGCAGTGCAAGCCCACAAGGAGCTGGGTGAGCCAACTAGGATCGGCGTTTGCCTGCCGCCGTCCTACTTCATATGGTGTCGGCAGAAGCCCCGGCTGTAAAGCGAAATCGTGTCCGACACCGGGGACCGGCGGCGAATTAGCTGTGGACAGTTTGCAGGGGAAAAGCTGCCGCTGCGGCAGCCTAGAGGGGTGGCGGCGCGGGCTTCAGCCCTTCGACTTGCCGCCCCGGCCGGCGCGCGGCGGGTTGGCGACGGCCTCCAGCGCCTCGATCCGCGCCTTCAGCGCCTCGTTCTCCTCGCGCGCCTTCTGGGCCATCGCGCGGACCGCGTCGAATTCCTCGCGGGTGACGAAATCGCGGTCGGCCAGCCAGCGGTCCATCCAGCGACTTCATCGCCGTCTCGGCCTCGGTCTTCGCGCCCTGCGCCACGCCCATCGCGTTGGTCATCAGCTTCGACATGTCGTCGAAGAACTTGTTCGGTCCGCTCATCGGGCGCCTCCCACGGGGCAAATCACATCTGCCGCCTATATGCGCGCGGGGGGCCGAAAGCTCAAGGTTGACTTCGTCGCGGCCCCGCGCTCAGAGAAGGGACAAGGAGACCGCATGCACGCCGCCATTCCCTTTCCCGACATCTCGAACGAGATCTTCGCCATCGACCTCTTCGGCTTCCATCTGGCGCTCCGCTGGTATGCGCTGGCCTATCTCGCGGGCTTCTGGCGGGCTTCTTCATCGTCCGGGCGCTGATGCGCCGCGCCGCGCTCTGGCCCGGAGACCGCGCGCCGATGGCGCCGGAGCGGACCGAGGATCTTCTGACCGCGATCATCCTCGGGGTCATCCTCGGCGGGCGGCTCGGCTTCGTCCTGTTCTACCAGCCCGGCTACTACCTTGTCGCACCCGGTCGAGATCCTGAAGGTCTGGGAAGGCGGCATGTCCTTTCACGGCGGCTTTCTCGGCGTCGTCGTCGCGGGCCTCTGGTTCTGCCGCCGCCACGGGGTGCCGCCGATGCAGCTGGCCGACGCGATGGCGCTGGTGGCGCCGGTCGGCCTGTTCTTCGGACGGCTCGCGAATTTCGTCAATGCCGAGCTTTGGGGGCGGCCGACGGACCTGCCCTGGGGCGTGATCTTTCCCGGCGAGGCGGCGCAGGATTGCGCGGGCTATCGCCCGGCACCTGCGCCCGCCACCCGAGCCAGCTTTACGAGGCGGGGCTCGAAGGGCTGGTTCTCGGCCTCGTCCTTTTCGCCGCTCTCCGCGCCGGCGCGCTGAAGCGGCCGGGGCTGATCACCGGGATCTTCCTTCTCGGCTACGGGCTCTCGCGCTTCGTGGTCGAATTCGTGCGCCAGGCCGATGCCCAGTTCATCACGCCGGAAAATCCGATGGGCCATGTGATCCATGCCGGCGGGATCGGGCTGTCGATGGGGCAGCTTCTGTCGCTGCCGATGATCGTGGCCGGGCTCTGGCTCTGGCGTCGGGCGCGGGCGTGACGCCGCTCGCGCAGATCCTTGCCCGGCGCATCGCCGCCGAAGGGCCGATGAGCGTCGCCGACTACATGGCCGAATGCCTGCTGCACCCCGAGCACGGCTACTACGCCACCCGCGATCCGTTCGGAGCGGCCGGCGATTTCACCACCGCGCCCGAGATCAGCCAGATGTTCGGCGAGATGCTCGGGCCTTTGCCTCGCGCAGGCCTGGCTCGATCAGGGCGGCCCCGCGCCATTCGCGCTGGCCGAGATCGGGCCGGGGCGCGGCACGCTGATGGCCGATATCCTGCGCGCGATCCGCGCGCGTGCCGGGCATGGCCGAGGCCGCGCAGGTGCACCTCGTCGAGGCCTCGCCGGTGCTGCGCGCCCGACAGGCCGACGACGCTCGCCGGGCATCGGCCGGTCTGGCACGACCGGGTCGAGACGCTGCCCGACCTGCCGCTGTTCCTGGTCGCCAACGAGTTCTTCGACGCCCTGCCGATCCGGCAGTTCGAACGAAAGGCCGACGGCTGGGCCGAACGCCATGTCGGGCTGCGCGACGGCTGCCTCGCCCCCGGTCTCGGCCCGGTCACGCGCTACCCCGCCCTCGCCGCCCGGCTCGGCGACACCCGCCCCGGCGACGTGGTGGAGATCTGCCCCGCCCTGCCCGCCATTGCCGCCGCGATCGGGGCCCGCATCGCCGCGGCAGGCGGCGTGGCGCTGATCGTCGACTACGGCGGCTGGCACTCGCTCGGCGACACGCTTCAGGCGCTGAAGGCCCACCAGAGCCGCCGATCCGTTCGCCGCACCCGGGCGAGGCCGACCTGACCGCCCATGTCGATTTCGAGGCCCTCGCCGCCGCCTTCGCCGGTGCCGGAACGCGCGGTCACCGCGATGACGCCGCAAGGCGTGCTTCTCGAACGGCTCGGCATCACGGCGCGGGCGGAGGCGCTTGCCCGCAGGCTCGGCGGCGCCGCGCTCGACGCCCATGTCGCCGCGCATCGGCGCTTGACCCACCCGGAGGAAATGGGACAGTTGTTCAAGGTGATTGCGAGTTACCCACGGGGAGGCCCCCCACCGCCCGGATTTGACCCCCTGCCATGACGCTCGAAATCCTCACGCATGACGCCCTGCTGCCCCTGTCGCCACGGGTTCTTCACCCGCAAGGGCGGCGCGTCGTCGGGGATCTTCGCGGGGCTGAACTGCGGCCACGGCTCGTCCGACCAGACCGAGGCGGTGGCGATCAATCGCGCGCGGGTCGGCGGCCGCGATCGGGGTGTCGTCCGCGGCGCTGATCGGCGTGCATCAGGTCCATTCCGCCGATGTCGTCACCGTCACCGGCCCGATGGCGACCTCGATCCGCGCCGACGCGCTGGTGACCGCGACGCCGGGGCTGGCGCTGACGGTGCTGACCGCCGATTGCCAGCCGGTGCTCTTCGCCGATGCCGGGGCCGGCGTGATCGGCGCGGCCCATGCCGGCTGGCGCGGCGCGCTCGACGGCGTGCTCGAAGCGACGCTCGACGCGATGGAGGCGCTCGGCGCCCGGCGCGAGACGACCGTCGCGGTGATCGGCCCGACGATCAGCCAGCGCGCCTACGAGGTCGGCCCCGAATTCCTCGACGAGTTCCTGGGCGCCGACCCCGCGCTACTGCGCGCTTCTTCTCCGGCGGTCAGGGCGACCGGGCGCATTTCGACCTGCCGGGTTTCGGGCTTCACCGGCTGCGCGAGGCGGGGGTGGGCCGGGCGG
Source organism: uncultured Alphaproteobacteria bacterium (assembly GCA_963707885.1). Taxonomy (GTDB): domain Bacteria; phylum Pseudomonadota; class Alphaproteobacteria; order Rhodobacterales; family Rhodobacteraceae; genus Albidovulum. The sequence continues at coordinate 1,644 of CAVPRV010000017.1, read as the reverse complement.
AATGGACCCGGCACTGCACCTATTCCGATCCGGCCCGGTTCTATTCCTACCGCCGGTCCGTTCATCGGCACGAGGCCGATTACGGGCGGCTGATCTCGGCCATCCGTCTCTGAGCCGGCCGGGCGGGCCGGGCCCGCGCCCGACCACCAAGCGCTCCACATCCAAACGGCTGATATCGAAACGGATTTCGGCCTTCCGCCCGACGGAATGCTTTGGGGCCTGCCTCGAAAATACCCCGAACCTTGCCCAATCTCCGCCTCAATGCCGGGTAATATCGCCTCATCCGGTCGCAGAATCGGAACCAAATCAAGCGGCCCGCAAGAGGTCGTGGATTGAGGCAAAGGAGCAGTCAGATGAAACCGGAACGTCGCTGGATGAAATCGGTTCTCGCCGAAAGCGCCAAGCCGGGGCCCGCCCTGCCCTGGCAACGCGGCACCCGCCAACTCGCCGCCCGCAAGCGCGAGTGCCAGAGCGACACCGGTCCGTCCGCCCGCAGCTGACCCTTCCCTGCCCATAACTGTCCCCGCGCACCCCCCGCGCGGGACTTCAAGAACCGGCGGACCGATCGCTCTCCCCCCAGGGTTCGGTCCGCCGGCTTCCGCTGTCCGACAGTCCCGGCGCGCCAATTCGTCCGCCCCCGGCCCAGCGAATTGTTGTCGAAGCGTTAACGCGCCGCGCTTGTCGCGCCCCATGCAACAAAGCCGGATCCGGACCCGCGATTGGGCGGCAGCGCCTTGAAAATCATCCCCATTTTTTGACAGGACGATTGAAAGCGGTCAGATTGTCCACATAGTCAATCTGCATTTAGGGGTGGGGGCTCCGCAGAGTGACCAGACCGAAAGGCTGTTCGCGTGTCGTACCCTCATGCTGGTATTGTCCGTCTCACGACGGATGTTTTCAATTCGCCCGTTCCTCAAGGCAGGAGCATTCCCGCTCATCCGCCCGCGCTTCCCGCCGCCCCGGCCGAGACCCGGCAGGCCCGGCGCGCGCCCCTTACCCGGCGCTATGAAATCGCCTATCTCGACGCCTCGGGCGCCATCGAGACCGGCACCCGCCTTGCCCCGGCGATCCCCGAATTCGAGGATGCGTTTTCCGCCTTCGCGCGGGGCGGCGTCATCGCCACGACCGAAGGTCCGGTCGCCGTCGAGGACCTCGTGCCCGGAATGCAGGCGCTGACCGGCGAAGGGCGGGCCGAGACGATCACCTGGATCGGCTCGATGACGCTCTTCCCGCCCCGGGCGATGCCGGGGATGATTGGCGGCAAGCTCACGCGGATCACCGCCGATGCGTTCGGCGTCGGCCGTCCGATGCCGGACCTCATCCTCGGACCGCGCGCCCGGCTTCTGGTGCGCGACGCGCGCTGCCGCTTCGCGACCGGGATCGACAGCGCCTATGCGCCGGCGCAAAGCTTCGCCGACGGGGTGTCGATCATCGAGGTGACGCCGGTCGCGCCGGTCCCGGTGTATCATATCGTGCTCGAACGCCAGGGGTCCCTGCGGGCGGCAGGGCTCGAGATTGAAAGCTACCATCCCGGCACGCGGATGGCAGACGGCTTCGACCCGCAGGTGGCGCAGCTCTTCCTGTCGCTCTTTCCGCAGCTTAGATCGTTCAGCGAATTCGGCGCCATGGCGCATCCGCGCATGT
>CAVPRV010000016.1:0-71468 GCA_963707885.1 uncultured Alphaproteobacteria bacterium | reverse complement strand
GCTCATCATGCCGACGCCGGACAGTGGCAGCGCGATGAGGAAAACGGCCTGGCAGAACTCCACCTTGTAGAGAAAACCCAGAAGCGCGAGCGAGGTCAGCGCGAAGGCGAGCATGGCGAGAAGGATCACCCCTGCCTCACGCTCGATATAGAGGATGCGGCCGATATTGATTCGCGCCATGTCCTCGAGGTCGGCTTCGGCCTGGCCGCCGAAGCGGCGGGCGCGCAGGACCATGTCGTAGGGAATGCCGAGAACCCAGTGCGAGGCCGTTGACCAGGTGACCGCAAGCGCGATCCAGTACCAGAGGTTGGAGAAGGACCTGAGGTCGATCAGGTCGAAAATCAGTCTCGTCCAGTCCAAATCCTGCCCCCGGCCCCGCGTACGGGCGATGCTAGTCCCGCCCTGCGACGGTTTCCACCCTTGAGATGTGCCCCGATCCATGTAACCCGTTGATCCGTCCAAGACCAGAGTGCGCGACATGACCCCGATCCAGGCCCCCTTCCCCGCCACGCGGCTCCGCCGCCTTCGCCGCACGCCCGCCCTGCGCGACCTCGTGCAGGAGCACCGGCTGTCGGTGAAGGACCTGATCTGGCCAATCTTCGTGACCGACGTGCCGGGCGCGGATGTCGAGGTGCCGTCTATGCCCGGCGTGGTGCGGCGCACGGTCGAAGGCGCGGCGAGGGCCGCCGAAGAGGCGGCGGCGCTCGGCATCCCGGCGATCTGCCTCTTTCCCTATACCGATCCCGCGCTGAAGACCGAGGCCTGCGAGGAGGCCTGGAACCCGGAGAACCTGTCGAACCGGGCGGTCCGCGCCATCAAGTCGGCGGTGCCGGAGGTCGCGGTGATGACCGACGTGGCGCTCGATCCCTACAATGCCAACGGCCATGACGGGCTTGTCCGCGACGGCGTGATCCTGAACGACGAGACGGTCGAGGCGCTGGTCAGGATGGCGCTGGCGCAGGCCGAGGCGGGGGCGGATATCCTCGGGCCGTCGGACATGATGGACGGGCGGATCGGTGCGATGCGCGCGGCGCTCGAAGGCGCCGGCCACAAGGATGTGACGATCCTGTCCTACGCCGCGAAATATGCGAGCGCCTTCTACGGGCCGTTCCGCGACGCAGTCGGCGCCTCGGGCGCGCTCAAGGGCGACAAGAAGACCTATCAGATGAACCCCGGCAACTCGGACGAGGCGCTACGACTCGTCGCCCGCGACATTGCAGAGGGCGCGGACATGGTGATGGTCAAGCCGGGCCTGCCCTATCTCGATATCTGCCGCGCGGTGAAGGACGCTTTCGGAGTGCCCACCTTCGCCTATCAGGTCTCGGGCGAATACGCGATGCTGAAGGGCGCGGTCCTGCAAGGCTGGGTGAAGGAGGAGGTGATCCTCGAAAGCCTGATGTCGTTCCGGCGGGCGGGCTGCGACGGGGTCCTGACCTATTTCGCGCCCGATGTCGCGCGAATGCTAGACGGGTGAGGCGGTAGATCGCGCAAGACCGCGTGAGTATCCACAACACTTAATGACAGGCCGGGCGTTCTGCCCTATAGATGGTATGGGACCGGCCGGATAAGGCCGGCATGGACATTTGAGAGCGGAGCAGTGAGATGAACGGACTTACCCGTCGCAATGTGGTCTTTTCGGGTGGCGCCCTTCTGGGGGTGTCGGCCTGCGGCAACGGTATCGGCGGCAATAACGGCGCGCGGCTTGATGGGCGGGTGGATGCGACGCGGGACTTCCTGACGTCGCGTTATCCCGGTACGCAGGACCTGATGAACAAGGCGGCGGGCGTCCTTTACATGCCGCTGATGACGGAGGCGGGCTTCGTCTTCGGCGGTGCCTACGGACGCGGGGCGCTTCGGATCAACGACGTGACGGTGGATTACTATTCCGCCACGCAGGCGAGCTGGGGCTTGCAGATCGGCGCGCAGCAATACGCGCACGCGCTTTTCTTCATGACCCAGCCGGCCTTGGCGGACTTCCGTGCGGCCGATGGCTGGGCGGTGGGGGCGGACGCGAAATACGCGCTGCCCGATCAGGGAGGTTCGCTCGCGGCCGACACCACGACGACGCTCGCGCCGGTCATCGCCCTCGTCTTCGGCCAGTCGGGCTTCATCGCCGGCGCGACGCTCGAAGGCACGAAGTACACCCGCATCATTCCCTGATCCGGAATTTCGCCCCGGATCACGTCCGGGGCGACCCGCCGGGGTGGCGCTGCCTCCCCGGACCCCTCCGAGGTATTTGCGCCACAATGAATGGCGGCCGGATGCTGGCACCCTGAAACCGGCTGGCCTTGCGCGGGTCTACCCTGCCGCGCGGAGCCGTGCGATCAGGCTCGACGTATCCCAGCGGTTGCCACCCATCTTCTGCACATCCTTGTAGAACTGGTCGACCAGTGCCGTGACCGGAAGGCTCGCGCCGGTGTCGTTCGCGGTGGAGAGGCAGATGCCGAGATCCTTGCGCATCCAGTCGACTGCGAAGCCGTAGTCGAATTTGTCGTCCTTCATGGTCTTGTGGCGATTGACCATCTGCCACGAACCGGCGGCGCCCTGGCTGATCACCTCGACCACGGCCTCGATGTCGAGCCCGGCCTTTTCGGCGAAATGCAGCCCCTCGGAGAGGCCCTGGACGAGACCCGCGATGCAGATCTGGTTGACCATCTTGGCAAGCTGCCCTGCCCCCGACGGGCCGAGGAGCCGGCAGATCCTGGCATAGGCCGCGATCACCGGTTCGGCCTTCGCATAGCTCGCCTCCTCGCCGCCGCACATGACCGAAAGGACGCCGTTCTCAGCCCCCGCCTGGCCACCGGAAACCGGTGCGTCGACGAAGCCGATGCCGGCCTTGCCCGCGAGGCCCGACAGTTCGCGGGTGACGGCGGCCGAAACGGTGGTGTGATCGACGAAGATCGCGCCCTTTCCCATGCCGGCGAAGGCGCCCTCCGGGCCAAGACACACGGCGCGAAGGTCGTCGTCGTTGCCGACGCAGGCCATGACGAAGTCCGCGCCTTCGGCCGCCGCGCGCGGAGTCGGGGCCGAGCGATGGCCGTGCTTTTCGACCCAGGACACGGTCTTTTCGGCGCTGCGATTGTAGACCGTGACCTCATGCCCCTTCGCCGCGAGGTGCCCGGCCATCGGAAATCCCATCACGCCGAGGCCGAGAAATGCCACCTTTGCCATATGTCTCTCCCAAGATCATTGCAGCCGGAGCCGTTCTGCCCTAGTTAACCGCCCTGCCCGTGCCGTCAACCGGTTGCGTGGTCCGGTGCCGGCGGCGGGCGCACCTGGCCCGAGTTCGTCGGATCCCATGCTGACTGCGTTTCGCTGGCTTTTGCGCATCTTCTCGGCGCTCGTCCTTCTGTCCGGGGGAACACTGGCGCTCGGCTACTATTTCGCCGCGCGGTCCCTGCCGGGCTACGGCGAGGATTTCCGCATCGACGGGATCGGCGCCCCGGTCGACATCGTGCGCGATACCGCCGATGTGCCGCACATCTTCGGCCAGACCGACGCGGATGTCTTCTTTGCCCTCGGCTTCGCCCATGCCCAGGACCGTCTCTGGCAGATGACGATCCTGCGCCGGACGGTGCAGGGGCGGCTTTCCGAAGTCTTCGGCGAGCGCAGCGTCAAGTCCGACGAGCTGATGCGCCGGCTCGACCTCCACGGGCTGGCCGTCCGATCCGTCGCCGCGCAGGACGCCGAGACGACGGCGGCGCTCGAGGCTTATGCGCGCGGGGTGAATGCCTGGATCGGCATCGTCAACGCCGAGGCCAAGGGGCGCGGTGCGCCGGAATTCTTCTTCTTCTCCAACGCGATCTCGTATTGGCAGCCGGCCGATTCGATCGCGATCCTGAAGCTGATGGCGATGCGTTCGACCGCGCAGATCGAGGCGGAGGTGCTCCGCGCGCGGGTCTCGCTTCTCTCCGAGGACTGGGTGCGCGACCTGATGCCGGACGTGACCGGGGCGGGCGTCGCCTCTTTGCCGCCCTATGCGAGCCTTGTGCCGGGGGTGAAGCGGTCCTACGCGGCGTTGGATACTGGCCCGGACGATCCCCTTTCGCCAATCGTCCACCTGCCTTTTGCCGGTGCCTCGAACGCCTGGGCGGCAGCGCCGTCCCGCTCGGCGGCGGGCGGGTCGCTACTGGCCAACGATCCGCATCTCGATTTCTCGGCGCCCTCACTCTGGTATCTCGCGCGGCTCGAACTGCGGTCCGGCGGGGTGATCGGGGCGACGATCCCGGGAATTCCGGCGGTGCTTTCGGGACGCAACGCGAATTTCGGCTGGGGCATCAGCGCCGCCTGGCTCGACGACCAGGACATAAGGCTGGAGGAGCTGAACCCCGCCGATCCCGAGCGATACCGCACGGCGGAGGGCTGGAAGCCCTTCGTCAGCCGCCGTTCGATCATAGAGGTGAAGGACGAGCCTCCGATCACCGTCACCTTGCGCTGGAGCGATAACGGCCCGATCCTGCCGGGCACGCATTACGACCTCGCCTCGGTCACGCCGCAGGGCCATGTCGCGGCCTTGAGCTGGACCGCGCTTGACCCCGCGGATGCCTCGATGACCTCGGCTGTGCGGCTGATGCAGGCGAAAACCATCGACGACGGCATTGCCGCCGGGCAGGGTTTCGTGGCGCCGGCGCAGAATGTCACCATGGCCGACCAGAACGGCATCGCCATGGCGATGTTCGGGGCGATGCCGGATCGGGATGGGCGGACGCAGGGACAGGGCCGGCTGCCGGCGCTCGGCTGGATGCCGGAAAACCGCTGGAAGGGCACCCTGCCCTATGCCGCCAATCCGCGCTTCGTGAACCCCGAGGGCGGGATCGTCGGCAACACCAACAACAAGACCGTGGATCGCCCCTTCCCGCGCCATGTCAGCTTCACCTGGGGCGACACCCAGCGGGTCCAGCGCTGGACCCGGCTGATGCAGGAGCGCGAGGTCCACAGCCGCGAGAGCTTCATCGCGGCCCAACTCGACACCGTCTCTCCCGCCGCGCGGACCATCCTGCCACTGATCGCTGCCGACCTCTGGTTTACCGGCGAAGCGGCGCCGGCCGGCACGCCCGAGCGGCTTCGCCAGCGCGCGCTCGAGGTTCTGGCCGAATGGGACGGCGACATGAACGAGCACCTGCCGGAGCCGCTGATCTATGCCGCCTGGGCGCGGGCCCTGCAGAACCGGCTGATCCGCGACGAGCTTGGCCCGCTGGCCGACAGCTTCACCCATGTCGAGCCGCTTTTCATCGAGCGGGTCTACCGCGACATCGACGGGGCCAGCCGCTGGTGCGACGTGATGCAGTCGGCGCCGGAGGAGACCTGCACCGAGATCTCGCGGATGGCGCTTGACGATGCGCTCGTCGAATTGTCGGAGCGCTATGGCACCAACGTCGAGAGCTGGCGCTGGGGCGACGCCCACCAGGCGACGCAGGACCACCCGGTTCTCGGCCGGATGCCGGTGGTCAAGTGGCTGGTGAACATCCGCCAGTCGACGAGCGGCGGCGACCATACGCTCGACCGCGGGCGGACGGCGGGCAGCGGGCCGGAACCCTATCTCAACGTCAACGGCGCGGGCTATCGCGGGGTCTACGATTTCGCCGATCCCGGACAGTTCGGTCTTCATCATCTCGACCGGGCAGTCGGGCCATCCGCTGAGCAGGCACTACGATGATCTGAGCGCGCTGTGGCGGCGGGGCGAATATGTGCCGATGTCGCTCGACCCTGACCTCGCGCGGGCCGCGGCGACCGGGATCACGCGGCTGGAGCCGGTGGAGTAGGCCGAAGACAGGTCGGCACCGGATCGCCCCGGCGGCAATGCCGGGCAGCACCCGCTCCGCCCCCAGGCGGGCGCTTCTCGCCCGCTCGGGCCGGGCGCCGCCCTCGGTCTCATTTGCAAACGATTGCTGCTGCCCTCTCAGAGCGCCTCGAAAGCCGCCCGTTGCCGGGCCGACCAGCGGACCTTCAGGTGGTGGCCGTCCTCGCCATCGTGCTCGGCCTCGACCACGCCGGCATCGTAGAGCCAGGCGCGGGCCTTGCCGGCGGCGAAGGGCAGGACGAGCTCGATCTCCATCCGCTCGTCGTCGAGCGTGGCCGAGATCGCGTCAAGCAGACCCGGCAGCCCTTCCCCGGTCAGGGCCGAGACGGCGTGGACGCCCGGACTGCGGGCCTCCTGCACTTTCAAGGCCTCGCGCCGGGCCTCGGGCAGGAGGTCGATCTTGTTCCAGACCTCGAAGAGTGGAACGTCCTTCTTGACCCCGAGGCTTTCGAGGATCTCGGCGACATCGGCCGCCTGCGCCTCGGTCTCGGCATGGGAGATATCGCGGACATGGAGGATGAGGTCGGCCTCCAGCACCTCTTCCAGCGTCGCGCGGAAGGCGGCGACAAGCTGGGTCGGCAGGTCGGAGATGAAGCCCACCGTATCCGACAGGATCACCTTCTTGCCCGACGGCAGGACGACGCCCCGCATCGTCGGGTCGAGAGTGGCGAAGAGCATGTCCTTGGCCAGCACTTCGGCCCCGGTCATCCGGTTGAAGAGCGTCGACTTGCCGGCATTGGTGTAGCCCACGAGCGCGACGATCGGGAACGGCACCTTGCGCCGCGCGGCGCGGTGCAATTCGCGCGTCTTCACCACCTTGGAGAGCTGGCGTCGGATCTTCACCACCTGGTCGTCGATGGCGCGCCGGTCGGCCTCGATCTGGGTCTCGCCGGGGCCGCCGACGAAACCGAGGCCGCCGCGCTGGCGTTCGAGGTGGGTCCAGGCGCGGACAAGTCGGGTGCGCTGGTAGGAAAGGGCCGCGAGTTCGACCTGCAGCACCCCTTCCCGCGTCCGCGCCCGGTCGGCGAAGATCTCGAGGATGAGGCCGGTCCGGTCGAGAAGCTTGACTCCCCATTCCTTTTCGAGGTTGCGCTGCTGGACCGGGCTCACCGGCCCGTCGACGAGGACGAGGTCAACCTCCTCCACCTCGAACCGCGCCTTCAGTTCGGCGATCTTGCCGGAACCGAAGAGCATCCCCGCCTGCACCTTCGGCAGGCGCACGATCTCGCTCCCGACGACTTCGAGGTCGGGCAGCGCGGCGGCGAGCGCCACGGCCTCGGCCAGGGCGTCGTCAGGCAGCCGCCGGGCGCGGCCGGTTTTCAGGTCGGGATGGAGGACAAACGCCCGGGTCGGGCTGTCCTTGACGATATGCGGGTCCGTCAGTCTTCGCCCTCGTAAAGAGAGATCGGCTGCCCCGGCATGATCGTCGAGATCGCGTGCTTGTAGACAAGCTGCGATTGCCCGTCGCGGCGCAGGAGCACACAGAAGTTGTCAAACCAGGTGATCACGCCCTGAAGTTTCACGCCGTTGATCAGGAAGATCGTCACCGGAACCTTGGCCTTGCGGACATGGTTGAGAAAGGCATCTTGCAAATTTTGCTTGTCGGCAGCCATGATTATCGTCGCCTTGTACTTTTCTTTGAGGTCTTTTCTACGAACGGTATCCCCGCCCCTCGGCGCTGCACCGGGGACTTGGGGGAAGTATGCTTAAGTATTCGGGAGTTTCCACCCCCAATTTGCGGCCGGATCGGACCTAACGTCAGGCGGGCGATCAGCCGCGCCAGAAGTCGGGGTTCAGAAGCGCGATGATCGCAAGGGTTTCGAGCCGTCCCAGAACCATCGCGGCGGCAGTGACCGCGCGCGCGGCGTCGTTCAGTTCCCACCACGGCAGCGGCGCTTCGGCCGCGACGGCGGCAAGCGGCCCGGTCGTCGACAGCGCCGAAACCGCGAAGGCGGTCGAGGCGACGAAGTCGAGCCCGGTCAGCGCCAGTGCCAGCATCGTCACCGCGATCGAGAGCGCGAAGAGCATGAAGAAGATCCACGCCATTTGCGCGCCCTGGCGGCGGAGGCGCCGCGCCTGCTCGCCGGCACCACCGACGGAGCTTGGATGCACGAGACGCTCGATCTCGCGTTCGCCGTGGCGGTAGAGGGCGTAGACCCGCAGCAGCTTCACGCCCCCCGCCGTCGTCGCGACGCCGCCGCCGATGACCGCGAGACCGGCAAGAATCAGGCCCGGCGTGGCAAGGCCCGACCAGTCGCGCGCCTCGGTCCACTCCACGGCTTCGAAGCCGGTCGTCGTGAGGAACGACAGGACCGTGAAGATCGTCCCCCAAAGCGCCCTGAGGGCCGCCGCCGTGTCCTTGACCTCGTCCACCTCGAGGGCGCCGACCCAATGGCGGAGGAAAAGGAGCGCCGGCACCAGCGTGACGAGAAGAAGCGACATGCGAAGCTCGGGGTCCACGAGCAGGCCGCCCGGGTTCCTCAGCGTCCGGCCCGACGGGTAGAGCCGCCGCGACAGGGCGAAGATGAGGAAGACGAGGATCACCACCTCGCCCCAGGCGCCCGAGCGGCTGCCCGAAAGCCCGCCCACCGGCGAGATGCCGGAGGTCGATAGCGTCGACATCGCGTGGCAGGCAGCGACGAGGGCGGTATCGCCGGCGAGGATGAGGCCGATCCAGAGCGCCAGCGTCAGACCGGCATAGACCGGCAGCAGCGTCTTGGTATGGCGCCAAAGCCGCTCGGACGGCAAGGCACCCCGCGCCGCCTGTCCCGCGGCGATCACCCCCTGCCCGGCTGGTGCGCCGCTCAGCACCTCGAACCCGCCGAGATTCATCGGCGCGAGAATCGCCACCGCGGTGACGAGGACGAAGAACCCGCCCATCCAGCCTACGAGCGCCCGCCAGAGATGGACCGACGGCGGAAGGCGGTCCGGTTCGAAGAGCGTGGCGCCGGTCGTGGTCAGCGACGACACCATCTCCCACCAGGCGTTGTAGAGGGTCGTGTCCGGGACCGCCTCGTGGAACGGAACGGCGAGCATCAGTGGCAGGACCGTGAAGGTGCCGAGAAGCGTCAGCAGGTGATTGCGCGCAGGATTGCCCGGCCGGTTCGCGGCGGTGGCGATGCCCAGAAGCGCGGTCAGCATCAGAAAGAGCATCCCGGGATAGAAGAAGGCGCGGGCCACGGCATGGTCCCGGACCGCTAGCGCATGGGCCGCGGGAACCAGCATCGCCGCCGACCCGATCCCCATCAGGATCACCATGAACGGAAGATCGAGGAGGCGGCGCATGGCTCAGAAGAAGTCGATCGAGACCTGCAGGAGCCGCTCGACCTCCGGCACGTCGCCGGACATGCAGAAGAGCGCGATGACGTCGCCCTCCTCGACTCGCGTGTCGCCGGTCGGCTTCACCACCTTGTCGCCTTTCATCAGCGCGCCCATCAGCACGCCTTCGGGGAATTCGATGTCGCGGATCGGCCGCCCCGCGATGGGCGAGGTGGAGAGCACCTGCGCCTCGATCACTTCGGCCTCGGCGTCGCCGATGGAATAGATCGCCCGCACCCGGCCGTGGCGGATATGGCGCAGGATCGACGACACGGTCGTGGCGCGCGGGTTGATATAGGCGTCGATGTCGAGGGCGCCCATCAGCGGCACCAGCGTCGGATCGTTGATGAGCGCGATGGCCATCGGGCAGCCCGCCTGCTTGGCGCGGACGGCGGCGAGGATGTTGGTCTTGTCGTCGTCGGTGACGGCGAGGACCGCATCGGCGCGGTCGATATTGGCCTCGGCCAGCAATTCCATGCTCATCCCGTCGCCGTTGCAGCACGATGGTCCGTTCGAGCGCATCCGCGGCACGTTCGGCCTGCGTGCGGTTCTTCTCGATCATCTTGGCGCGGATGCGGTCGGTGCGCTTTTCGAGCGCCCGTGCCACCGCGAGGCCGACATTGCCGCCGCCGATGATGACGACCCGCTCCTGCTTCTTCGTCGCCTTGCCGAAGATCTCGAGCGTGCGGTTCACGTCCTCGACATGGGAGAAGACGTAGATCTGGTCGCCTGCGAAGAGCTGGTCGTCCGGATCCGGCGCGAAGAGCCGCCCGTCGCGGCGCACGCCGACGACGATGGCGCGCAGCGTCGAAAACAGATCGGTCAACTGCCGCAAGGGCGTGTTGAGGACCGGGCAGTCCTCGTCAAGCGCGATGCCCAGAAGCTGCGCCTTGCCGTCCATGAAGCTTTCGGTGTCGAAGGTCGACGGCGCGGCGAGTCGCTGGAGCGCGGCCTCGGCCACCTCGCGTTCCGGGCTGATGACCACGTCGATCGGCAGGTGGTCGCGCCGGTAGAGGTCGGAATAGATCGCGTCCAGGTAGGACTGCGCGCGAAGACGGGCGATCTTGCGGGTGATGCCGAAGACCGAATGGGCGACCTGGCAGGTGACCATGTTCACCTCGTCCGAATAGGTCGCGGCAATGATCATGTCGGCATCGCGCGCGCCGGCGCGTTCGAGGACGTCGGGATAGGAGGCGAAGCCCGCAACGCCCTGCACGTCGAGCGTATCGGTCGCGCGGCGCACCAGTTCGGCATTGTTGTCGACGATGGTCACATCGTTCTTCTCGCCCGAGAGATGGCGGGCGATCTGCCAGCCGACCTGGCCCGCGCCGCAGATGATGACCTTCATGTCCGCTCTCCCGCCTGAGGCTGCCGCTCTTGATAGGCGCAGCCCCCGGCGGGGTCAACGTCGCGACGGGCGGCGGGAGTGGCGAAGAACTCCCTGCCTGTCATAGCTCTTCCTGTTCCTCCTCGTCCTCGAGATGCGCGACGCGGGCCCCGGATTTGGAGGTCGTCACCACGCCGAGCGATTTCAGCTTGCGGTGGAGCGCCGACCGTTCCATCCCGACGAAGGTCGCGGTGCGGCTGATATTGCCGCCGAAGCGGTTGATCTGGGTCAGCAGATACTCGCGCTCGAAAAGTTCGCGCGCGTCACGAAGCGGCAAGGTGGCGAGTCCGCCGGAAAGGACGATGCGGCCTTCCTCGGCCGGTCCCTCGCTCTGGCCCGGCAATTCGCGCGGCCTCGATCGCGCCGCCGTGATCGCCGAGGATCAGCACCCGTTCGATGACGTTCCGCAACTGGCGGACGTTGCCGGGCCAGGACATCGTCTGCATCAGCGCCTCGGCCTCGTCGCTGATCGGGCGGAGCGGCAGGCCCTGGCTCTTGTTGAAGCTCTCGATGAAATGGCGCGACAGCTCGGGGATGTCCTCGCGACGATCCTCGAGCGAGGGCACCGCGATCGGGCACCACGTTCAGCCGGTCGATAGAGCTCCTGCCGGAAGCGCCCCGCGGCGATCTCGGCCGGCAGGTCGCGGGTGGTGGAGGAGATCGACGCGGAGGTCGACGCGCACCTTGTCGCCGCCGCCGACCGCGGGTGAACTGCTGTTCGGTCAGCACCCGCAGGATCTTCGACTGGGTGCCGAGCGGCATGTCCGCGACCTCGTCGAAATAGACGACGCCGCCATGCGCCTGCTCAAGCAGGCCCTTCTCGAACCCGCGTTCGGGGGTTTCGCGACCGAAGAGCACCTCTTCCATCCGCTCCGGCTCGATCGAGGCCGATGAGACGGTGACGAAGGGCCCGCTCGCCCGGTTCGAATTGACATGGATGTAGCGCGCCGCGACTTCCTTGCCCGAACCGGGCTGGCCGGTCAGCATCACCCGGCCGTTCGACTTCGTGACCTTGTCGAGTTGGCCCTTCAACGTCCGGAAGGCAGGCGACGTGCCGATCATCTCGGACGAGGAGACGTCGCGGCGGCGGAGCGAGGCATTCTCGCGCCGCAGCCGCGAGGTTTCCATCGCGCGGGAAATCACCACCGTCAGCTGGTCGATGTTGAACGGCTTCTCGATGAAGTCGTAGGCGCCCTGCTTGATCGCCGCGACCGCGATCTCGATATTGCCGTGGCCCGAAATGATGATGATCGGCACATCGGGGTTGTCGCGTTTCACCGTCTTCAGGATGTCGATCCCGTCCATCCGGCTGTCCTTGAGCCAGATGTCGAGGATCATCAGCGCCGGCGCCTCGGCATTGATCTCGGCCATGCATTCGTCGGAATTGGCCGCCAGCCGGGTGGTGAAGCCTTCGTCCTTGAGGATGTCCGAGATCAGTTCCCGGATATCGCGTTCGTCGTCAACAATCAGAATATCGCTCATATCTCACCTCCGGCCGGTTCCGCGGCCTTTTCCTTCTGCCCACGGCCGGCCCGCGCCCTTGGCAGGCGGATCTCGGCCATTGCCCCCTTGTGGGTGCTGCCTGCGAATATTTCGGCATCGCTGAGCGTCAGCGTGCCGCCGTGTTCCTCGATGATCTTCTTGACGATGGAGCAGGCCGAGCCCGGTGCCCTTCTCGCGCGTCGTCACGTAGGGCTCGAAGAGCCGCGCCCGGTCCTCGGGCAGGCCGATCCCGTTGTCGGCAATGCGGATGGTGACAAGGTCGTCGTCGGCGGTCATCGTCACCCGGACCTCGGGCGCGTATCCGTCCGGTGCGCCCTTTTCAACAAGCGATTCAATCGCTTCCCCGGCGTTCTTGATCAGGTTGGTGACCGCTTGAGAAATCATCGTCGCGTCGAATTCCGCGATCACCGGCGCATCGGGAAGATCTGCAACAAGACGTGCGCCGTGCAAGGTGCCCTCTTGCAACGTCACCGCGTCGCGCATGAGTTTCGTCAGATCATGATCGCGCCGGTCCGGTTCGGGCATCCGGGCGAACTTGGAGAACTCATCGACGATGCGCCTCAGATCCCCGGTCTGGCGGACGATCACGTCGGTCATCTGCTCGAGCGAATCGGATTCGTCACCCACCAGCCGCACGAATTTGCGCTTGATCCGTCTCGGCCGAAAGCTGGATCGGCGTCAGCGGGTTCTTGATCTCGTGCGCGATGCGGCGGGCGACATCGCCCCAGGCCGCCATGCGCTGGGCCGAGACGAGGTCGGTGACGTCATCGAAGGCGACCACATAGCCTTCGAGCCGCCCGTCGACGTTGCGCCGGATCGCCATGCGAACGAGGAGGTTTTCGAGCCGCCCTGCCCGGCTGAGCTTGATCTCTTCCTGCGCCACCTCGCCGATCCCGTCGCGGAGCCGGTCGAAGAGCCCGGCGAATTCCGGAACCGAGTCGGCCAGCCGTCGGTTGTGATCCGCCGCCTCCTCGAGGTGCAGGAGACGTGTCGCGGCGCGGTTGAGGAAATCGACGCGGCCGTCCGCGTCGAGGCCGATCACGCCGGAGGTGACGGACGACAGCACCGAATCGAACAGCCGGCGGCGGGCTTCGGTGGTGCGGTTGGTCTCGATCAGCGTCTGGCGCTGGCTGTTGAGCTGGCGGGTCATCTGGTTGAACACGCGGCCGAGCATGGCGATCTCGTCGTCGCCCTCTTCCTCGATCACCTGCACTTCGAGGTCCCCCGCGCCGACCCGCTGGGCGGCCCCCGCAAGCCGGCCCACGGGCCGCGACAGGCGTTCGGCGAACCAAAGCCCCATCCAGATCGCGGCGAGCACCAGGATGAGAGCAAAGCCGATATAGACAAGGCCGAATTCGAACAGGACCTTGCCGCGAGAAGCCTCGAGCTGCTGGTAAAGGCCGACGGTGGCGCGGGTTTCGTCGAGGAGGCTGAGAATATGGCCGTCGACATTGCGGCTGACATAGAGGTAGCGGTCGGCGAAGGCAGGCAGCGCCACGAGGGCGCGGAACTCGTTGTTGGCCCAGTCCTCGATCAGCACCGTCTCGCCGGCCTTGGCGCGCGCGATCTCCGCGTCTTCCGGTCGTTCGAAATCGAAGAGATAACTGCGCTCGCCCCGCGCCCGGATCTCGCCGCCGCCGTCGATCACATAGGCCTCGCGCAGGCCGCGCTGGATCTGGCTCTGGCCCTGGGTGAGGATCTGGCGCAGATCGCCGTCCGACAGCAGGAAGGTGCCCTGGCGGATGCCATTGATGTAGAGCGCCAGAGCCTCGGCATCCGAGACGAGATCGCGGCGATGCTCATCCTGGTAGGCCTCGGCCGCGGCGAGAGAGGTGCCGACGACGCCGCGCACCCGGTCGGAGAACCAGCCCTCGAGGCCGATATTGACCGTGAGCCCGGCAAAGACCGCGACGAGAATCGTCGGAACCAGCGCAATTCCCGCGAACACCCCGGTCAGCCGCATGTGAAGCCGCGACCCCGCCGACTTCGCCCGCCGTGCGGCGATCATCCGCGCCATGCGGGCCATGACCATGCCGCCGAGCATAAGAAAATAGACGAGGTCGGCGAGCAGGACGAGCCGCAACGCGGTCGAGTTCGCCCCCTGCCCGAACGGACCCAGAGCGACGAAGGTGGCAAGCGCCAGGATCGGCCCGAGCACCACGAGGCCGAGGGTCACGGCATTCTGGAACCGGCGTTGCCGCCGGAGCCGGGTGAACCGGTCCCATGATGCGCTGCGCGCCAGGCCCTGCAAGAGCTCGCCCCTGAATATTGCGCCGCTTTCGCGGCTACCGCCGACATGTCGTGGTCCTTGCACCGGCTGACGCCGATGGGCCACTTTTGTGTTGCGGTTTTACATCAACTTGCGCCGCCGTGTCACGCGGATATCCAGATCGGTGATCTTCTTGCGCAAGGTATTGCGGTTAATGCCGAGGAGATCGGCGCATTTCGCCTGATTTCCGGCCGTCGCATCCAGCGCGATCTCGATCAGCGGCGCCTCCATTTCCCGCAGGATTCGGCCGTAAAGCCCCGGTGGCGGCAAGCCGTCATCATGAAGGTCGAAGTAGCGCCGGAGGTGGCGCGCGATGGAGGCGGAAAGCCGCTCACCTTCCTCGGCCGAGCCGACGCCGAGGCTTTCGGCCGGCGCCGAGCCGAGGGCGGCCTCGACCTCTGCCCTGGAGATCTCGGGTTCGAGCGCAGTGACGATGAGGCGGCGGAGCGTGTTCTCCAGTTGCCGCACGTTGCCCGGCCAACGATAGGCGCGGATGAGCGCCGTCGCCTCGGACGAGAGCCGCCGCGCCGGGGCCCCGTCGCGTTCGGCACGGGCGAGGAAGTGCTCGGCCAGGAGCGGGATGTCCTCCACCCGTTCGCGGAGTGCGGGGACCGCCAGCGTGACGCCGCCCAGACGGTAGAACAGGTCGTTGCGGAACGCGCCGGTGTCGAGCCGCGCGGAGAGGTCCTTCTGGCTGGTCGCGATGACGCGGGGGGCGTTTGCCGGCAGCGCATCGAGCATGCGCACGATGCGGCCCTGCGCCTCAAGATCGAAATCGCCGATCTCGTCGAAGACGATGGTGCCGCCCCGCGCCCGCGCCAGAAGCGCCGAAGGTCCGTCGATGCCCTGAAGGTCGGCGGACAGCGCCGTGACGAATGGCAGTGTCCGGCGGTCGGAGAAGTCGTGGATCGCCCGCGCGACCAGAGACTTGCCGGAGCCCGATTCGCCGGTGATCAGCACCGGCAGGTCGGTATTCATCACCCGCGCCACGAGGCGATAAAGCGCCTGCATCGCCAGGGTCCGGCCGACGAGCGGCAGATCGTCGCCGGCCCCGCGCGGCGCGGGTTCCACCGCCGGCGCCGCGAGGCGCTTCTGGCTCAGCGCGCGCGAGGCGCGTTTCATCAGGTCGGGCAGGTCGAAGGGTTTCGGCAGGTAGTCGAAGGCGTCCGCCTCCGTCGCCTGGATCGCGGTCATGATCGTGTTTTGCGCAGAGATCACGATGACCGGCAGGCCCGGCCGTTCGGCGGCGATCCTGGGCAAGGCCTCGATCCCGTTGCCGTCGGGCATCACGACGTCGGAGATCACGAGATCGCCCTTCCCCTCCTCGACCCAGCGCATCAGCGTGACGAGCGACGAGGTCGCGTGGACCTTGCAGCCGGCGCGGGTCAGGGCCTGGGTCAGGACCGTGCGGATGGTGCGATCGTCGTCGGCGACGAGAACGGTGCCGTCCATCAGACTGTCTCCTCGGATTTCGGCGCCCCGTCCTTGGGGGCGACAGGAAGCGATAGGCGGAAAACGGTGCGTCCGGGCGCCGAATTCGGCGCTGATCCAGCCACCGTGATCGGCGACGATCTTCGACACCAGCGCGAGGCCGAGCCCGGTGCCGTTCTCGCGACCCGAGACGAAGGGGTCGAAGATCGCGTCGGCAAGCTCCGCCGGGATGCCGGGGCCGTCGTCGATCACCTCGATCTGCAGCGGCAGGGACGAGCCGCTGCCATCGACCCGGCGCAGCCGCAGCGAATGGTCGTAGAAAGTATGAAGCCGGATCGTGCCGGATCGCCCGCCCGACGCCTCGGCCGCGTTCTTGAGAAGGTTGAGCACCACCTGCAACAGTTGGTCGGGATCGCCGAGCGTCGCGGGCAGCGACGGGTCGTAGTCCTCGAGGATCGTCATGTGCGAGGCGAAGCCCAGCAGAGCCGACCGCCGGGCGCGGTCGAGCACGTCGTGGATGTTCGACCGCCCGGGTCTCGGGCGGGCGAAGATTGCCGAACTGCTCGACCTGCTCCAGTAACTTCACGATCCGCCGCGTCTCGGCGACGATCAGGTCGGCCAGCTCCAGATCCTCGGCGCCGAAGGTTCATCGACAGGAGCTGCGCCGCCCCGGTGATCCCGGCCAGCGGGTTCTTGATCTCATGCGCCAGCATCTCGGCCATGCCGATGGCCGAACGGGCGGCGTGTTTCATCCCCTGCCCGCGCCCGATCCGCTCGGCGAACTCGCGCGGCGAGATCAGAAGAAGCACATGGTCGCCCGTATCGCGCCACCGGTGCCGCCTGCAGATTGCACATCACCGGCGCGCGCTCGCCGGTGCCGACATCGACATCGTTGATGTAGAGCGAGGACTGGTTGGTGCGAACCCGGGCGAAGACCTCTTCGAGCGGCGCGTCGATGGCGAGACGGTCGAAAAGCGGCTGGCCCTTCAGCGCCTTGGTGGAGACGTTGAGGAACTGCTCGGCCGCGGGATTGAGCTCGACCGCATGGTCGGACCCATCGATCAGGATCGCCGGAACCGGCAGCGAGGCCCAGAGCGTCGGCGCGGAGGGAAGCGTCATGCGGCGCGCCTCATCGCTGTACCGGAAAAGGCCCGGCCGATCAGCGCCATCACCTCCGCGGGGTCGGTCTCCGTCATCATGCCGGCGCGGAAGGTCGGGTCCGCCCCGGCCTCGTCGGCATACCAGCCGAGATGCTTGCGGGCGATCCGCACGCCGACATCTGTCCCATAGAAACTCAACATTGCCTCGTAATGGTCTGAAACCATGTCAGAAAGATGCGCTCCGTTGGGGACGTTCGGGGGCGGAGCACCGAAGATCGCGGCGGCAATTTCGGCCAGACGCCAGGGCGCGCCTTGCGCTCCGCGCCCGACCATCACGCCATCCGCGCCGGACAGGGCCAGCGCCGCGCCGGCACTCTCGGCGTCGAGGATGTCGCCATTGGCGATGACCGGAATCCGCACCGCGTCCCTCACCGCGCCGATCGCGGCCCAGTCGGCGGTTCCCTTGTAGAACTGCTGCCGGGTGCGGCCGTGGACGGTGATCATCCGGACGCCCGCCGCTTCCGCCCGCCGCGCGAGCTCGGCGGCGTTGAGGCAATTGGTGTCCCAGCCGAGCCGGCATTTCAGCGTCACCGGCAGGTCCACCGCGCCGACGACCGCCTCGATCAGCGAGAGCGCATGGTCGAGGTCGCGCATCAACGCCGAGCCGGAGGCGCCGCCGGTCACTTTCTTGGCCGGGCACCCCATGTTGATGTCGATGATCGCCGCGCCCATGTCCGCGACGACGCGCGCCGCTTCGGCCATCGCGCCGGCCTCGCGCCCGGCAAGCTGGACCGAGGTTCTGACTCCGTCGGCAAGGCCGAGATCGGTTCGCGCCTTGGCCCGGACCGAGGGCTTTTGCGTCAGCAGCTCACCCGAGGCAACCATCTCGGAGACGACGAGCCCCGCCCCGAATCCCGCGACGAGGCGGCGGAACGGCAGGTCGGTGATCCCCGCGAGCGGCGCGAGGAAAACCGGGGGGTCGATGTCTAGGTCGCCGAGCCGCAGGGACAAATGCCTAATCCTTATGCAATTGCCTTTCTGATAGTCGCGCTTCCGAAAAACTGCAATGAAAACGCCGTGGCTTTGACGGCGGAGACAGGGATTGCCCAAAATTTGCGCAGCGCCGCCCGGGTCCTGCCGTGACAGACGGCATTGCCCGCGCGACGGCAGCGGACTAGACCGGAAGCAGGAGCGGAGGTCAGCGTGGCAGAGCCGGACAAGACAGCGGTCATCATCGTCGCCGCCGGGCGCGGGACCCGGGCCGGGACCGAAGAACCGAAGCAATGGCGCACGGTCGGCGGGCGCTCGCTCCTGTCGCGGACGGTGGCCGCCTTCGCGGGGTTTCGCCGCATCGTCGTGGTACTGCATCCCGAGGACATGGCGCGCGGGGTGGCGGCGTTCGGCGGGAAAGTCACGCTGATCGCGGGCGGCACGAGCCGGGCGCTTTCGGTAAGTAACGCTCTCGAATCGCTTGTTTTATCGGGAATTTCCCGCGTCCTTATCCATGACGGCGCGCGACCGTTCGTGTCGCCTGGGCTGATCGGCCGTGTCGTCGCCGCGCTCGATGGCGCGCCGGCCGCGGCGCCGGCGCTTGCGGTGACCGACGCGCTCTGGACCGGGTCCGGCGGCCAGGTCACCGGTACCGCGCCGCGCGACGGGCTTTTCCGGGCGCAGACGCCGCAGGGCTTCCACTTCCCAGCGATTCTCGCTGCTCACCGCGCCCATCCCGGCGATGCCGCCGACGATGTCGAGGTCGCGCTTGCCGCCGGGCTTGACGTTGCCATCGTCGAGGGCGAGGAGGAGAACATCAAGATCACCTGGCCCGGCGATTTCGCGCGGGCCGAACGGATGCTGAAGGACAGGATGGATATCCGCACCGGCAACGGTTTCGACGTTCACGCCTTCACCGAGGGCGACCACGTGATGCTTTGCGGCGTGAGGGTGCCGCACGGGCGGGGGCTTCTGGGGCATTCCGATGCCGATGTCGGCATGCATGCCCTCACCGATGCCATCTATGGCGCTCTGGCCGAGGGCGATATCGGCCGGCACTTCCCGCCCTCCGACCCGCAATGGAAGGGGGTTGGGAGCCATATCTTCCTCACCCACGCGGCGGAACTGGCGTGCGCCAGAGGTTACGCGCTTTCAAACGCCGATGTGACGCTGATCTGCGAACACCCGAAGATCGGACCGCATGCTATTGAAATGGCAAAAGAACTCGCGCGGATCGTCGGCGTCGGTGCCGACCGGATAAGCGTCAAGGCCACCACCTCCGAACGGCTCGGTTTTACTGGCCGCGAGGAAGGCATCGCCGCCCTTGCCACCGTCACATTGGTGAAATCATGACCCTGCCCCGCCTCGTCGCCACCGTCTTCGGCACCGGATATCTCAAGCCAGCCCCCGGCACCTGGGGATCGGCGGTCGCCGTCGCGGCCGGGATCGCCATCGACCATGTCCTCGGGTTCCCAGCACTTCTGATCGCAACGCTCGCGGTGATCCCCATCGGTTACTGGGCGACCGCGCGCATGGTCGCGGACAGCGCCGAGAAGGACCCCTCCGAGATCGTCATCGACGAGGTGGCGGGCCAGTGGATCGCGATTCTCTTCCCCGCGGCCGCCTTCTGGATGCGGGGGATGGAGCAGTGGTGGCTCGTCGCCTATCCGGGCTGGATCGCGGCTTTCCTCTTCTTCCGGCTCTTCGATATCTGGAAACCCGGGCCGATCGGCCGGGCCGACCGGCGGGGCGACGCGTCGGGCACGATGGAGGACGACCTCTGGGCCGGGCTTTTCGCCGGCATCGCCACGCTGATCGCGGCCGGGGTCGCGCACGGGATCATGGCGGCGTGACCCGCGCCGATGCGCTTCTGGCGGCGGCGCGCGCGAAGGGCGCGGTGATCGCCACCGCCGAAAGCTGCACTGGCGGCATGATCGGCGCCGCGATCACCGATGTGGCGGGATCGTCCGACATCTTCGACCGGGGCTTCATCACCTATTCCAACGCCGCCAAGGCGGCGATGTTGGGCGTCCGCGCGGCCACCCTCGCCGCCGAAGGCGCGGTGAGCGAAGCCGTCGCCCGCGAGATGGCCGAGGGCGCGCTGGCGCGGTCGGACGCGACGCTCGCCGTCGCCGTCACCGGCATCGCCGGCCCCGGCGGATCGGAGAAGAAGCCCGAGGGTCGGGTCTGCTTCGGGCTGGCCCGCCGTGATGGACCGACGCGGGTGGAAACCGTCGAGTTCGGCCCGCTCGGGCGGGCGGGCGTGCGCCGCGCGACGGTCGAGCATGCACTCGACCTCCTCCTCGCCGCGCTGGACGGCTGATCCCCGACGTGCTCGTTGCGCCGCCGGCAGGTTGCTCGGCAATGACATCACATTCCGGCGACGCGCAGCAGGAAAGGCTCAAACGGGGCCATCCGGCCCCGTTTTCCGCTGGATCAGACTGGATCAGACCGGGCCGTAGAGCACCGCCGCCCTGGCTTCGAAGGCTCGCACCACCCGTCGCATCGCCTCGTCGAAGACCACGCCGATCAGCTTTTGCAGGATCGTGCTCCGGAATTCGAAATCGACGAAGAACGAGACCTCGCAGCCGCCCTCCGCCCGGTCGCGGAATGCCCAGTTCGAGCGCATGAACTTGAACGGCCCGTCGAGATATTCGGTATCGATCTTCATCGCCTCGGGCCAGAGCGTCACCCGGCTGCCGAAGCGTTCGCGGAACACCTTGAACGAGATCACGAGGTCCGCCTCCATCACCTCCGCCCCGTCGGGACGCGGCGTGCGAGAGCGGATGCGGGCGGCGGCGGTCCAGGGCAGGAATTCGGGGTAGCGCGCGACATCGGCGACCAGATCATACATCTGCCGGGCGGTGTAGGGCATTGCGCGGGTCTCGGAATGTGTCGGCATCCGCTCGTCCGTTGGTGACAGGAGCTGCCCCATGTCGCTAAATGGAGGCGTAAAATCAAGGGGCCGCCATGCCGCACCGACCCTATGTCATCGACGAAATGATCTCGGCCAAGGCCATCGCGGCCCGGGTCGAGGCGCTGGCGCAAGGATATCACGAGGGCGTTCAAGGGCACCGACAAGCTCGTCGTCGTCGGCCTCCTGCGCGGCTCCTTCGTGTTCATCGCCGATCTGGTGCGCGAGATCGACCTGCCGGTCGAGGTCGATTTCCTCGAAGCCTCCTCCTACGGCAACGCGATGGAGAGCTAGCCGCGAGGTGCGGATCCTGAAGGACCTGCGCGGCGAGATCGCCGGCCGCGACGTGCTCGTCGTCGAGGATATCGTCGATACCGGCTTCACGCTGCACCATGTTGTCAACCTCCTGCGGTCGCGCGTCGCCGAAGCGGCTGGAGGTCTGCGCGCTCCTCGACAAGCCGTCGCGGCGCGAGGTGCCGATCAAGGCGAGCTGGACCGGGTTCGAGATTCCGGACGAATTCGTCGTCGGCTACGGCATCGACTTCGCGCAGCGCAACCGCAACCTGCCCTATATCGGCAAGGTCCGGTTCACCGAAGCCACGGCATGAACCTGCGGCACCTGCTGCGGATGTCCCGCTGGGCGCGCCATCCGCCCTCGGCCCGCCGCGTCGTTCTGGTCATCGCGGTCGTGGCGATCTGCCTTGCGTTCGCGGGTCTGGAATGGGCGGGGCTTCTGCCGGAGGGGCTGGGCCTCGACCCCCGGCCGAACCCGCCGAAGGTGCGGGTCCTGCCCTGATCAGGCCGGTTCCGCGCCGGCGGTGTCACCCACCTGCCCGCGCAGCCGTCCCGCGACCGCAGCCAGCGCCCGGGAGAGCGCGCGGCGGGTCTGGGCGATGCGCGGCACGTCGGCAAGGTCGGCATGGCTCGCCACCCAGATGTCCACCGCCATCTCCGGCATCCGCCCCGCCACCCGTTCGAGCCGAGCATCCTCGGAGCCGAGAAAGTCTGGCAGGATCGCCATCCCCTGCCCCTCGGCTGCCAGTTCGCGCAGGACGAGGAAGCTGTCGGCGGCGGCGACGATCCGGGCGGGATCGACCTCGGCCGCGATCCACTGGCCGACGCGCGACCGCGATGCGGGCCCGGAAATACCGAGCCAGGCCTCGCCCCGCGCCCCCCGTGCGCGCCGCGCCCGAAACAGGCCGAAGCCGAGCATCGCGGCCGCCTCGCCGACAAGATCGTCCGGCAGTTTCATCGCCGGGCGCACGGTAATGTCGGCATGGGTCCGCGCCAGGTCGAGATGGCTGTTCGAGCACAGAAGCTCGATCCTGAGATCGGGCGAGACATGGCGGAGCCGCGCGACGATCGGCGGCAGCACGCAGAGGCAAAACGAGTCCGTCGAGGTCACGCGCACCTCGCCTGCCAGGGGCGCTCGGGCGCCTTGCAGCATCCGGCCAACCGCCTGGACCGCCCGGTCGACCTCCCGCGCGGCGTCGATGATGCGCTTGCGCGCGCCGGGCACGACATAGCCGCGCGCGGTCTTGTCGAAGATCTCGAACCCGGCCGCCTCCTCGTAGGCCGCGACGCGGCGGAGCACGGTCGCGTGATTCACGCCGAGCCGACGCGCGGCGGCACTGACCGAGCCCTCGTCGGCCACGGCAAGGATGAATCGCAGATCGTCCCAGTTGTCGCGCACCATCCGGTTTCCCCTCTCGATCACGGTTTCGTTATGACGGGCCGCCGCATCGCGCGACGATCCGCGCAAACCGCGGGATTTCCGCGCCGCGATCCGCCATGTGCGTTTTTTCACCAATACCCTGCGGAATTTTCGAATGGTAATGAAAATTCTCACAGATACACTTTCCCCATCCTCAACACGGAGTTGCATGATGAAGAAATTTCTTGCCGGACTGACGATTGCCACGATTGCCTTCGCCAGCGTGGCGACGGCACAGGATGCCCCATTCGCCCGCGAAATCAAGGCGCGCCAGGGCATCATGACCTACCGCGCGATCCAGCTCGGCGTTCTTGGCGGCATGGCCAAGGGCGAAATCGAATACAATGCCGAATCCGCGCAGAAGGCCGCCGACAACCTGATGACCGCGATTACCATCGACGCCTCGATGCTGTGGCCGAAAGGGTCGGACAATTCCGCCAATCCCGCCTCGACCGCGCTCGCGAAGATGTGGGAAGACGGCTCGGGCATCGGCGACAAGGCCAAGGCGATGGTCGACGCCGGGGCAGCGATGCAGGCGGCGGCGGGGACCGGACTCGACGGCCTGAAAACCGCAATGGGGCCGGTCGGCGAGGGTTGCGGCGGCTGCCACAAGGCATTCCGCGTCCCGACGAACTGATCCGGGCAGATACAAGGGGCGAGGGCGGGATAGGTCCCGCCCTTCGTCGTAGCAAGTGGCCATTCGCCGCTTCGCACCGGTCCGGTGCGCGGATCCTTGCCGCAAAGCATTGAAATCGAAGCCTCTCCATCCGGAGTTATAGAAGAATAGCGTCGAGGCTTATTCCCTTTCTGCCGGCGTCAGGCACTCCATGTCGCCGCGTTGCAGCGTCCGATTCCGGCCATGTCCGGTCGACGCTGAGACGACGCATAACGACATGACGTCAAGGAGTTGACGATGCGGAAATTTCTGTCTCTGATTGCAGCCGCGGTGCTGACCTGCGGGCCTGTACTGGCCGAGGATCTGAGCGATCCCGAAGAAATCCTGACCGCCCGCCACGGTTACATGCTGATGATGGCGATGAACCTCGCGCCGCTTGGCGGCATGGCCAAGGGTGAGGTGCCCTATGACGCCGAGGCCGCGACGAAGGCGGCCAACAGCCTGGTCGCACTTGCAGGGGTCGACAACTCGATGCTCTGGGCGCCGGGAACCGAGACCGGAGCAATCGACGACAGTTCCGCCCTTCCGGAGGCGATTGCCAACACCGCGGATCGAAATGCCAAGTTCGACGAACTGCGGACCGCCGCGAATGATCTGGCGTCGGCTGCCGGCAAGGATGTCGAGGCGCTGAAAGGCGCTATGGGCGGAATGGGTGCGGCTTGCGGCGGGTGTCACAAGCAGTATCGTAAGTCCGAGTAGGACCACCGACATACAGCGCGGCGTGCCCGGCCAACCCCGGACGCGCCGGCCCAAACAAGATACGGAGCCGATCTCGATGCGCAAGCTGTTGACCATCCTCCTGCTTCTCGCCGTGATCGGCCTCGGAGTCTTCTGGGTGGTCACGCGGCCACGGCCTCTCGCGGCCGATGCGCTGGCGGGGTTGGTTCCAGACATGGCGCACGGCGAGCAGGTGTTCTGGGCCGGCGGCTGTGCCGCCTGCCACGCCGATGCCGAGGCCAAGGGCGACCAGAAGCTGATCCTCGCGGGCGGCCAGCGCTTCGCGTCGCCGTTCGGGACGTTTGTCGCGCCCAATATCTCGAACGATCCGGCCGCAGGGATTGGCGCCTGGACCGACCTCGATCTTGCCAATGCAATGATCCGCGGCGTATCGCCCGAGGGGCAGCATTACTATCCGGTCTTTCCCTATGCGAGCTATGCCAAGGCCAAATTGCAGGATGTCGTCGATCTGCGCGCCTTTTTGGCCACGCTGCCCGCAGATCCGACGCCATCGGCGCCGCATGAGGTGAGCTTTCCCTTCAACATCCGCCTGACCCTCGGCGCCTGGAAGTTCCTTTTCCTCGACGACAGCTGGGTCGTGACCGGCGATCTGACCCCGGAAGAGGAGCGCGGGCGCTACCTCGCCGAGGCGCTCGGCCATTGCGGCGAATGCCACACCCCGCGCAACGCTCTCGGCGGGATGGACCGCGCACGCTGGCTCGCGGGCGGGCCGGTGCCGGCCGGCAAGGGTAATTTCCCCAACATCACTCCGGCCAAGCTCACCTGGTCCGGAGCCGATATCGTCGAATACCTGACCTCGGGCTTCACCCCGGACTTCGACAGCGCCGGCGGCCACATGGCGCTTGTGGTGGAGAACACCGCGCATCTGCCGGTCGAGGACCGGGCAGCGATCGCCGCCTACCTGAAACGGGTCACACCCGTCGAGTGAGACGAGTTTTGGGGCGCGATATCGTGCTACGATTGCAATGCGACCTGCGGGCCGAAACTTCGCCATTGCAACTCACCCGACGGTGGCGCATCGAATGAGCAAGGACAACAACAAGAGCAAAGTCGTTCACCATGTCCGTCAAAGCCATGATCGGTTTTCTTCCCGCGGCCATCCTCGGCGCCATCGTGCCGGTTGCAGCCAACGCCCAGTCCCTTCCGGGCATGAACATCTCCGGCGATGTCGAAGTGGAATACCTCACATCCGACGGCTCGGACGCGACGGTATTGTTCGGGAATGTGGATCTGAGTTTCGGCCCGGCATCGGGCGGAGCGGGACTGGGCTTCGACGCGGGTCTCTACGCGATCGATACCGACAATTCCTCGGGCGAGTCCGCGATCTTCGCCGCGCTCACCTACAGGACGGGCTACGGCAAGTTCAGCTTCGGTATCCCCCGCAGCGCCGCCAGCACCTATAGCCGGATGCCTGCCATAGGTGGCGTCAGACTGATCGAGGTCAGCCTGGACAGCATCACCAGAGGAATGGTCGAACGGGTCTACCTGCTCGGCGACGACACACCCTACGGTCTGCGCTACGACGGCGACTACGGCGCGCTCAAGGCCGCGGCGTCCTACCACCGCTTCTCCGACATCGACGCCGACATCTACGCTGTCGCGGTCAGCTACGACGGAGGCGCGTTCTTTGCAAACGGCGCGTACGAAGCGGTCGATGTCGCCGGAACATCGACCCAGACGTCTCTGCACGCGGAAATCGGCGCGGAAGCGGACCTTTACGAGGCCGGTATCGGCTATACCAAAGGCAGCAACTTCGTGCCCGACGCATTCATGGCCTGGGCGACCTACCGCCCGATGACGCAACTCGATGTCACGGCCAGCATTGTCGACCCGGACACCGCCGCCGCAATCTACGGCCTGAGCGGATCCTACACGTTGTGGAATGCAGCCTATGTTCAGGCCGGCGTCCTCGACACGTCGGGCACGGACCCGATCTGGGACCTCTCGCTCGGTTACAAGTTCTGATCTGGCAACGCGCCCCGGGCCTACGGTCCGGGGCTTCCGCCCTTCAGGCGCGACCGAGCTTTTCGAGCCGCGCCTCCCTGAGCCGGGCGAAATCCTCGCCGGCATGGTAGGACGACCGCGTGAGCGGCGTCGCCGAAACCATCAGGAAGCCCTTGCCGAACGCGGCTTTCTCGTAGGCCTTGAATTCTTCCGGCGTCACGAATCGGTCCACCCGGTGGTGCTTCGGCGTCGGCTGCAGATACTGGCCGATGGTAAGGAAATCCACATTCGCTGCGCGCATGTCGTCCATCACCTGTCCGACCGCCTGCTTGTCCTCGCCGAGCCCGACCATGATGCCGGACTTGGTGAACATCGCCGGGTCCAGCTCCTTCACCCGCTGCAAGAGCCGGAGCGAGTGGAAGTAGCGCGCGCCGGGGCGGACGGAGGGGTAAAGGCCGGGCACCGTCTCGAGGTTGTGGTTGAAGACGTCGGGCCGAGCTTCAACAACCTTTTCAACAGCTTCCGGCGCACATTTGAGAAAGTCCGGGGTCAGGATCTCGATCGTCGTTCCGGGCGCGCGGTGGCGGACGGCGCGGATCGTCTGGGCGAAATGCTCCGCCCCGCCATCGTCGAGATCGTCGCGATCGACCGATGTGATGACGACATGCTTCAGCCCCAGCGTCTCGACCGCATGGGCCACGCGGCCCGGCTCGAACGCGTCGAGCGCGTCGGGACGCCCGGTGGCGATGTTGCAGAATGCGCAGCCCCGGGTGCAAATGTCGCCCATGATCATCATCGTCGCGTGACCCTGGCTCCAGCATTCGCCAACATTGGGACAGCCCGCCTCTTCGCAGACCGTCACCAGCTTGTTGGTGCGCAGGATGTCGCGGGTTTCCTTGTAGCCGGCAGAGGTCGGGGCCTTGACCCGAATCCAGTCGGGCTTCTTCGGCTGCGCCTGATCGGCGCGATGCGCCTTTTCGGGATGGCGCTCGCCGGGAATCTTGAGATCGCGCACGGGTATTTCCCCCTAACTCTGGGCCTACCTCCAGTTAGGCCTTTTCGGCGCGGAAAACAACGTGGATAGGTGCCGCGAATGCGGCGCCCTCATCCGCGCGCGGGTGCGACGCGGGCGACAGACGAATGAAGCCGCGAGCCTCATGACAAAGGGGCCGCGAGAGCGGCCCCTGATCGCCTCTCGGTCGGCGGCCCGGTGTCAGCCGATCAGCGGCGCCTTGCCGCCATAGGTCTCGTCATAGTGGCGCTTCAGCCGTTGCAGCGCGATGCGGAGCACGATCTTTCCCGATCGCGCCGACCATCCCATGCGCTTCTCGGCAACTTCGAGCCCTTCGAGAAAGCAGCAGCAGCGCAGCACCATGTCGCCGAGACCCGGCCCGAGATCGCGGAGCGCTGCCGCCACGCGATCACGCGCCCGGCCCGATCCGCCGCCTGCCCCACCCTCTCCGACGAAGCTGCCGCGGTCACCCGCGGTCAGGAACCTGTCCCAGTTCTGCGCGACCCGCGGCCCCATCTGCGCCAGTTCGAAATCCTCGCGAAGCCGCTCTCCTGCCGCGACCAGTTCGGGGCTGAGGAAGGGGCTGCCGTCCTTCTCCTTGCGGCGCGCGAGGACCGCAAGCGGGCTTTCGGCGAGGTTGAAACGCATCCGCCGCGGCGTCCGCGATCTCGGCTCCATCACCGCGCGTTCGTCCCAGACGCGGTGCTGCTCGCCGAACGGGGTCTGCGCTTCGGCAAAGCCGGTCGCGCGGGCATCCTGATCTTCGGCCAGAAGCCGTTTCAGCGCCGAGCGCCCTGCCGCGGTGATCTCGTAGGTCGTCACCCGGCCCGCCTTCTGCACCGCGATCCAGTCCTTCAGTGCGAAGGCCTGGGCGATGGTGCGATCGACGACGGCGGTGCGGACGGTGCCCTTCAGCACGACCGCCTTCTCCATCTCGGGTGAGACGACAAGAAGTGCCCCGATCTCGCAGAGCCTTCTGAGGATGCGGCGCGCCTCGCGGAGCACCGTGGACTTCGTCGGCGATCTGGATGTGGGACGAACGGATCGGTGCGGTCATCGGGCAGTTTCCTTCCTGTGTCACTGGCTTTGGTGGAGTGTCCTGTGCCCGTTCCGCGCCGATCAGCCGTAGATGCAGGCGGCCGAGCCGGTTCAGAGCTTCGTCGATCAGGGGGTCGTCGCGGCGGTTCTCGAACGCACGAACCTTGCGCAAGACGGTCGAGGCATGGCAGCCTTCGCTTCTCGCCAGAGCGCGGATCGAAAGCCCCTCTTCGATGTGACGAAGATAGAGGCGTGCGTTTTCCGGTAACCAGGCGGGCAAAGCCGCCGGCGTCTGGGCCAGGACCGTCATCAATTCCCCCAAATGTCTGCGGCGTCTTTACGTCGCCTTAACCACAACGAAAACAACCGTGGGCTGCATTCGTTACCTGATCGTTAAAATCGAGCACGATCCCGATATTTGTTGATAAATCATAAATAACTTTAAAACTGGCGGACGCAGGACGGATACAATCCGCAACAGGGGGCATTCCTGTTTCATCTTCCGATTGAAATTCTCAAGGAGGATGAAGATGTCCGATCTGCTCTCAGTTGTATCCGAACTCCGCCGGCCCCGGCTCTTGATCCGGGCCGCGCGGGCGGGGTTGGCCGAATACAACCGCAATCGCGACCTCAAGCGTCTGATGCGGATCGCCGAGGCGCCGGCGCCGGACCGGGCGCTCAGCGCGCTGATGGCTGAGGAGGAGAGGATCGAGGCGACGCGGCGCTCGGGGGATGCGTCCTACAGCTTCCTGCGCCATATCGACGTCCTGATCGCGATGATGGCGGAAGCCCGGCTTCTGCCCCGTCCCGGCCGCGCCTGACCGGAAACGAAAAGGCCGCCCCCGAGGTGGGAGCGGCCGGATCTGCGGTGACCGCGCGGATCACATGAAGGCGTCGGGAACCGCTGCCTTCTTGCGCGCGACATAGTCGACGAGCGCCTCCTCGATCGCGGGGTCGATCGCCGGCTTCTGATAGTCGTTCAGAAGTTTCACGACCCGTTCGCGCGCCAGCTGCACCGTGTCGCGGGCACCCTCTTCCTCCCAGGTCTCGTAGGGTTTGTAGTCGAGGATCTCGGTCCGCCAGAAGGCCTGCTTGAAATTCGCCTGGGTATGGGCGCAGCCGAGGTAGTGCCCGCCCGGACCCACTTCGTGGATCGCGTCCATCGCCTGCCCGGTTTCCGACATGTCGATGCCCTTCGCGAGGTGATGGAGCGTGCCGAGCTGATCGGCATCCATCACGAACTTCTCGAACGACGACACCAGCCCGCCTTCGAGCCAGCCGCAGGCATGAAGCATGAAGTTGACGCCCGCCAGAAGCCCCATGTTGAGGCTGTTCGACGTCTCGTAGGCTGCCTGCGCATCCGGCAGCTTCGAGCCGCAGAACGACCCAGCCGAGCGGTAGGGCAGCCCCATCCGGCGGGCAAGCTGGCCCGCGCCGTAGGTGATGTGCGCCGCTTCCGGCGTGCCGAAGGTCGGCGCGCCGGAGTTCATGTCAATCGAGGTCACGAAGGCGCCGAAGATCACCGGCGCGCCCTTGCGGACGAGCTGGCTGTAGGCAACGCCCGCCAGCACTTCGGCCAGGACCTGGGTCAGCGTGCCCGCGACCGTGACTGGCGCCATCGCGCCGCCGACGATGAAGGGCGAGATGATGCAGGCCTGGTTGGCCTTCGCGTAGACTTCGAGCGCGCCCATCATGATCCCGTCGAAGGTCATCGGCGAGTTGATGTTGATGAGCGAGGTTATCACGGTGTTCTGGTCGACGAAGTCGTCGCCGAAGAGGATCTTCGACATCTCGACCGAATCCGCGGCGCGGCTCGGTTCGGTCACGGAGCCCATATAGGGTTTGTCCGACAGCGTCATGTGCGCGAAGAGCATGTCGAGATGGCGCTTGTTCACCGGCACGTCGGTCGGTTCGCAGACCGTGCCGCCGGAATGGTGGAGCCATTTCGACATGTAGCCGAGCTTCACGAACTTATGGAAGTCGTCGAGCGTCGCGTAGCGCCGCCCGCCATCGGCGTCACGGACGAAGGGCGGCCCGTAGACCGGCGCGAGGACGAGGCCCCGGCCGCCCACGGTCACGTTGCGCTCGGCGTTGCGGGCGTGCTGGACGTAGGACGAGGGCGCGGATTTGCACAGCTCCCGCGCGAGCCCGCGGGGGATGCGGACGCGCTCGCCCTGCACGTCGGCGCCCGCCTCTTTCCAACGCGCCAGCGCGTCGGGGTTCTCGACGAAATTGACGCCGATCTCCTCGAGGATCGTCTCGGCATTGGTCTCGATGATCTCGAGCGCCTCGTCGTTGAGGATCTCCAGATTGGGAATGTTGCGCTCGATGAACTTCGCGCATTCGATGCGTACGGCGGTCCGTTCCGCCCGGCGCGCCGCTCCGCCGCCACCGCGGGCCCGCCGCCCTTCCGCCACCTCGTTCATGCCGCACACTCCTGACACTGCCGGTTCTGGCCATCTTTTACCGCTATTGACGCAGGCACGGCTGCGGTTTGCGTCATCTGGCGGGCGAAAACGACATTGGTCCCGGTCTGGCAGCGGGTGCAGCAGCGCAGGACCGCGGCGGAGGTCAGGCGACGCGGGCGAGGCAGCGGGGCTCAAAGGGTTCGATCGCCACCCCGTCGCCCTCGAACGTGCAGAAGCTTCCCGGAGGCACCGCGTCCCAGCATTCTCCGGCCTCGAGCGGTTCGGAGACGACGGCGCGCCCGCGCCGGGTGTCGGACCAGCGGTGATAGAGTGTCGGCGCCTTGTCGTCGGTCGCGTAGCGCACCGCGAAAAGCCGCTTTCCGTCCGAGAACGCCGCCGTCATGCGCACATGCGGGGCCGAGCCCTTGCTCCGCGACAGGCTTTCGAGCCGGGCCGTCGCCCGTTCGAGCGCGCCTTTCGCGTCCGCGTCGAGGCCCTCTCCGAGGGCGATCAGGAACAGGGCCTCGCTGTCGGTAGCGCCCTTGCGGTGCGGATAGAGCGGATCGGGGATCAGCATCTCCGCGTCGCGGCGGAAACCGTCATAGCCGCCGATCTGGCCGTTGTGCATGAAGGACCAGTTGCCGACTGCGAAGGGGTGGCAGTTGTTGCGACTGGTCGCCGTGCCGGTCGAAGCGCGGACATGGGCGAGGAAGAGCGGCGATTTCACCTGCGCCGTGAGCGAGCGGAGGTTGGGGTCCGACCAGGCCGGCAGGATGTCGCGGAAAAGCCCCGGCTCCTCGCGCTCGCCATACCAGGCGATGCCGAATCCGTCGGCATTGATCGCGGTCTTGCTTTCGGTCGCGCCGTGGCTTTGATGGATCAGGGAATGGCCCGGCCGGCTCACGATCTCTTCGATGAAGACCGGCTCACCGGTATAGGCTGCCCACCTGCACATTGTCGTCTCTCGTCCGTTCCATTCGGGGACTTCCGTCCTTCTACCTGCTCAAAACGGCAATATCGCGGCGGCCCGAAGGCCCTCCGCGTCAGCTTTCCTCGACCACCATGAGGTCGCGTTCGGAGGCGCCCTTCGCATGGGCGAGCGCGGCCTGATATTCAGGGCTGTGATAGCATGCGACCGCCGCTTCCAGCGACGGAAAGCGCGCGACCACGTTGCGTGGCCGGTCGTTGCCCTCTAGCTGGACGTAGCGGCCGCCCCGGGCGAGGAATGTGCCGCCGTGCTTGGCGATCGCCGGCCCGGCGAGGGCGGCATACTTGCCGTAGGCCTCGGCGTCGAGGACCTTTACATGGGCGATCCAAAGGGCGGATTTCGTCTCGGTCATGCTGCACCTCCGATTACCGCTTCGGCCGCCTTCACCGCATCCTCGGCCTTTGACGCATCGGCGCCGCCAGCCTGCGCCATGTCGGGCCGGCCGCCGCCGCCCTTGCCGCCAAGCGCGGCGGCGGCGGCCTTGACGATGTCGACGGCCGAGAGCCGCCCGGTCAGGTCGCTGGTGACGCCGGCCGCGACCGCGGCCTTGCCGCCGGTATCGGCGACGACGAGGACCGCGCCGGAGCCGATCCGCGCCTTGAGCTCATCGACCAGCGCCGGCAGGTCCTTGCCCGACACGCCGGCGACCACCTGCGGCAGGAACTTCACCCCGCCGATGTCGCGCGCCTCGGGCAACGACGCGCCCGCGCCGCCGCCCATCGCAAGCTCTCGCCGCAGCTGCGCCACCTCGTTGGCAAGCGCGCGGCGTTCGTCCATCAGCGCCTTGACCCGGCCGGCACGTCGCCCGGCTGCGCCTTCAGCACCGCCGCGACCTCGGCCAGCCGCTGATCCTGCGCGCGCAGGTGATCGAGCGCCGCCTGCCCGGTCAGCGCCTCGATCCGCCGCACGCCGGCCGAGGACGCGCTGTCGCCGAGAAGGACGAAGGCGCCGATATCGCCGGTGCGGCCCACATGGGTGCCGCCGCAAAGCTCGATCGAATAGGTGGCGCCGTCGGCGCCCTTGCCGGCGCCGGCCAGACTGGCCCATCGACACGACGCGCACCTCGTCGCCGTACTTCTCGCCGAAAAGCGCCTGCGCGCCGAGCGCCCGCGCATCGTCCGGCGTCATGATCCGGGTCTCGACGGGGCTGTTCTGGCGGATGTAGTCGTTCACCTCTGCCTCGACGGCCGACAATCTCCTCGGGCGTCAGCGCCTTGGAATGGCTGAAGTCGAAGCGCAGCCGGTCCTCGGCGTTCAGCGAGCCGCGCTGCGCGACATGGGCGCCAAGCGCGCGGCGCAGCGCCTCGTGCAGAAGATGCGTCGCCGAGTGGTTGGCGCGAATCGCCGACGCGGCGGTCATGGTTGACCTCCAGCTTCGCCGGCTGGCCGCGGGCGATCTGGCCTTCGCTCACCTCGGCGAAATGGATGAAGACGCCGGCCGCCTTCTTGGTGTCGGTCACGCGTCGCCGTTCCGGTCTCGGTGCGGATCAGCGCCGGTGTCGCCGACCTGGCCGCCCGCCTCGGCGTAGAACGGCGTCTGGTTGACGACGATCTGGATCTTCGCCCCGGTCGCCGCCGATCCGGTCTCCTTGCCGTCCGCGACGAGCGCCAGGATCTGGCCCTCGGCGGTCTCGGTGTCGTAGCCGAGGAACTCGGTCGCGCCGTGCTTTTCGGCGAGGTCGAACCAGATCGCGGCATCCGTCGTCTCGCCCGAGCCCGGCCCAGGCGGCGCGCGCCTTGGCCTTCTGCTCGTCCATCGCGTGCATCGAAGCCCTTGATGTCGACGGTGCGGCCCTTCTCGCGCAGCGCGTCCTGCGTCAGGTCGAGCGGGAAGCCGAAGGTGTCGTAGAGCCTGAACGCCGCCGCGCCGGGAAGCGGCTGGCCCTCGCCGAGCTTCGCAAGCTCGTCGTCGAGCAGCCGCAGCCCGCGTTCGAGCGTCTGCTTGAAGCGCGTCTCTTCCAGCTTCAGCGTCTCCCCGATCAGCGCCTGCGCGCGGCTCAGCTCGGGATAGGCCGTGCCCATCTGCCGCACCAGCGCCGGCACCAGGCGGTGCATCAGCGGCTCCTCCGCGCCGAGAAGATGCGCATGCCGCATCGCCCGGCGCATGATCCGGCGCAGCACGTAGCCGCGCCCCTCGTTCGACGGCATCACCCCGTCGGCGATCAGGAAGCGAGGTCGACCGCAGATGGTCGGCGATCACCCGGTGGTGGATCTTGCCCGGCCCGTCGGGATCGGTCGAGGTGGCATGCGCCGAGGCCTCGATCAGGCTGCGCATGAGGTCGGTGTCGTAGTTGTCGTGCTTGCCCTGCAGCAGCGCGCCGATCCGCTCCAGCCCCATGCCGGTGTCGATCGACTGCATCTCGAGCGGCGCGCATGGAGCCGTCCTCGAACTGCTCGTTCTGCATGAAGACGAGGTTCCAGATCTCGATGAAGCGGTCGCCGTCCTCCTCGGCCGAACCCGGCGGGCCGCCCCAGATGCTCGGTCCCGTGATCGTAGAAGATCTCGGTGCAGGGGCCGCAGGGGCCGGTCGGCCCCATGCGCCAGAAATTGTCGTCGGTCGGGATGCGGATGATGCGGTCGTCCGGCAGGCCCGCGACCTTCTTCCAGATCCCCGCCGCCTCGTCGTCGGTATGGTAGACCGTGACCAGAAGCCGGTCCTTGCTCAGCCCGAAATCCTTGGTCAGCAGCTCCCAGGCATAGGGGATCGCCTCCTCCTTGAAGTAGTCGCCGAAGGAGAAATTCCCGAGCATCTCGAAGAAGGTGTGGTGCCGCGCAGTGTAGCCGACATTGTCGAGGTCGTTGTGCTTGCCGCCCGCGCGCACGCATTTCTGCGCCGTCGTGGCGCGCACGTAGTCGCGCTTCTCGACCCCGGTGAAGCAGTTCTTGAACTGCACCATGCCCGAGTTCGTGAACATCAGCGTCGGATCGTTGCGCGGCACCAGCGGCGAGCTCGCGACGACGCGGTGGTCGTTGCGTTTGAAATAGTCGAGGAAGGTCGAGCGGATGTCGTTCAAGCTGGGCATCGGATCGCGGCTCCGGGAAAGCGAGGGGCAGTCGGCTCGACACGTTTATCTTTCGCCCGCCCCCCTGTCCAGCAAGGGTTTCCGCAGCTGCGAAGGCTCCTCTCTGCACCGCCGCTACAGGGCTATCGCTGCGTGGAGAGCCGTGGCTGCCGGTCGCGGATGCCAGACCGAAAAAGGCCGGACATCGCTGCCCGGCCTCGAAATCCGTCACGGCGGCCCCGTCAGGCTTCCATGACATCCTCGCCCGGAGTGTCGTCGGAAGCGCCGAACTCGAGCCCGTGGCTGGCGCGGATCTTGTCCTCGATCGCATGGGCGACCTCGGGATTGTCCTTGAGGAACTGCTTGGCGTTTTCGCGCCCCTGTCCGATCCGTTCGTCGCCATAGGAATACCAGGCGCCGGACTTCTCGACGACGCCGGCCTTGACGCCAAGGTCGATCAGCTCGCCAGTCTTGGATATCCCCTCGCCATACATGATGTCGAACTCGACCTGCTTGAAGGGCGGCGCCACCTTGTTCTTCACGACCTTGACGCGGGTAGCGTTGCCGACGACCTCGTCGCGGTCCTTGATTGCGCCGATGCGGCGGATGTCGAGGCGGACGGAGGCGTAGAATTTCAGCGCGTTGCCGCCGGTCGTCGTCTCCGGGCTGCCGAACATCACGCCGATCTTCATGCGGATCTGGTTGATGAAGATCACCATGCAGTTCGAGCGGCTGATCGAGGAGGTGAGCTTGCGCATCGCCTGGCTCATCAGGCGGGCATGGACGCCGACGCTCGAATCGCCCATGTCGCCCTCAAGTTCGGACTTCGGCACCAGCGCCGCGACGGAGTCGACGACGACGAGGCTGACGGCGCCCGAGCGCACCAGCGTATCGACGATCTCGAGCGCCTGCTCGCCGGTATCGGGCTGCGAGATCAGAAGCTCGTCGAGATTCACGCCGAGCTTCCTGGCATATTGCGGATCGAGCGCGTGTTCGGCGTCGACAAACGCACAGACGCCACCCTTTTTCTGCTCTTCGGCCACGACATGCAGCGTCAGCGTCGTCTTGCCCGAGCTTTCCGGCCCGTAGATCTCCACGACCCGCCCCTTCGGCAGGCCGCCGATGCCGAGTGCGATGTCGAGCCCGAGCGAGCCGGTCGAGGTCGACTCGATCTCCATCACCGGGTTATCGGCGCCGAGCCT
Source organism: uncultured Alphaproteobacteria bacterium (assembly GCA_963707885.1). Lineage (GTDB taxonomy): Bacteria > Pseudomonadota > Alphaproteobacteria > Rhodobacterales > Rhodobacteraceae > Albidovulum. The sequence goes on along the minus strand of CAVPRV010000016.1, from coordinate 36,033 downwards.
CATGATGGAGCCCTTGCCGAACTGCCGTTCGATCTGGGCCAGGGCGCTGTCGAGCGCCTTCTGTTTGTCCGCGGAGCGCTTGTCGTTCATGTCGAGAAGGTTCGTCACTGCCATTGTTCGGTTCCTTATTTCACACACGCCGGGGCGCGGCAATCATTGCTCGTGTTCGCCTCTTGTTCTCGACCTTATGAGATCAAAAAGAGAACATTTCAACCCAATTTTCTGAAAATCGAGCTTTTCTCCTTTGGGTAAATGTTTAGTTAATGGCGCCATGATTTCGTGCCTGACGTGCAAATAAAGGGATCGGCATGCTGGTTTTCTGGAAACAGCGACTCGTCTACCTCGCGACGCCGAAGACGGGCACCACCGCGGTCGAAGCCGCGCTGGAGCCGCTGGCAAGCGTCGTCATCCAGCGGCCGCCGGAGCTGAAGCACACCTCGGTGCATCGCTACTGGCGGTTCCTCGCGCCCTATCTCGAGCTTGCCGCGGACGAGGATTTCATGGTGGTCGCGGTAATGCGCGAGCCGATCGACTGGCTCGGCAGCTGGTATCGCTACCGGCAACGGACCAGCGGTGTGCATCCCGACCGCAGCACCTCGGGGATGAGTTTCAACACTTTTGTCGAGGGATATCTGAGCGATCCCCAGCCCGAATTCGCCAATGTCGGTCAGCAGAGCCGCTTCCTCGTCCCCGAAAAGGGGCCGGGCGTCGACCGGCTCTTCCGCTATGACAACATGGAAAGCCTTGTCGGATTCCTCGAGGACCGGCTGGACTGCGAAATCACCCTGCCACGGCTCAACGTTTCCCCGGCCGGCGCCACCGACCTCGATCCGGTGCTGGAGACGCGGCTCCGGGATGCTTGCGCCAAGGACTTCGCCCTCTATGATTCGCTCAAGTCCTGACGTTCCGGCTGCAACGGCGACCCGAACCGCTCTGGGCGATGGTCATCGCTCGTCCGCATCCAGCCGAGACCCGAGGCCCGGTCGAGGGCCAAGCTGCCCGTCCCAGCCAGGCTCCTTCGCAGTCACAGTCTGTCGACATCCGCCGATCTTGCATCAACGATGTTGCGTCCCCTTTCGGGATGGTGCGCGGGATGGGGACGCCCCCGCGGGCCGTTTTACCCGCGTCAATGGATCTGGCCCTGAACCGTCGCGGTCAGTTCGCTGAGCGAAAACGGCTTCGGCAGGAACACCGAATTCGGAATCCGGTCCCGCGTCTCGGTCAGGCTTTCCTCGGAATAGCCCGAAACGAAGACCACGCGGGTATTCGGGCGCTCCTTCAGCGCCTCGCGCACCCAGGACGGCCCGTCCATTCCGGGCATGATCACGTCGGTCACGAAGACATCGATCGCGAGCGAGTTGTCTTCGAGCGTCTTCAATGCCTCTTCGGCGTTCTCCGCCTCGATCACCGTATATCCGCGCATCCGGAGCGCGCGGCTCGCAAAGGCGCGGACGGGAGCCTCGTCCTCGACCAGAAGCACGACCCCTTCGCCGCTGCGGGTGACACGACGCGGCGCGGGCGCGGGCTGCGGCTGAACGTCGGTTTCCTCGACCTGATCGTGAACCGGAAAGTAGAGGGTGAAGGTCGTCCCCTGCCCGGCAATGCTGTCGCAGAAGATGAACCCGCCCGGTCTGCTTGACGATGCCGTAGGCTGTCGAAAGCCCAAGTCCGGTCCCCTCGCCCTGGCGCTTGGTGGTGAAGAACGGCTCGAAGATCTTCGGGAGCTTGTCGGCGGCGATCCCGGTCCCGTAGTCGGTGACGCGAACGACAACATAGTCGCCCGGGCGCGACGACCGCGCGGTCGCGCTTCAGCTCGTCCTTCAGGGCCTGGTTCTCGGTCTCGATCCGGATCTCGCCGCCCCCGGGCATCGCGTCGCGGGCATTCACGACGAGGTTCATGATGACCTGCTCCAGCTGGCGCTTGTCGGCGCGGATCGGCCGCAGCTCCGGGTCGTGGACCAGCGTCAGGCGCACCTTCTCCCCGACCAGGCGGTTGAGAAGATGGGTCAGGTCCGACAGCGAGTCGCGCAGGTCGATCACCTGCGGCTTCAGCGTCTGCTTGCGCGAGAACGCCAGAAGCTGGCCGACAAGACTGGCCGCCCGGTTGGCGTTCTGGTTGATCTGCACCAGGTCGGCATAGTCCGGATCGCCCTTGTCATGGCGCAGGAGCAGGAGGTCGCAATGCCCCGAAATCGCGGTCAGGAGGTTGTTGAAGTCATGCGCGACGCCGCCGGCGAGCTGGCCGATGGCCTGCATCTTCTGGCTTTGCACGAATTGCGCCTCGAGCGTCTTCAGCTTGGTCGCGTCCGACAGCACCGCGACGAGCGCCGGCCGCCCTTCCTCGACGACGCGGGTCAGCGTCACCTGCAGATAGATATCCTGTTCCGCGCCCCGCACGCGCAGCACTTCGGGCCGCTGATCGGCCCGCCCCGCCATCGCATCCGCCAGCCAGTCGTTCACCGGCCGTCCGAGCCCCTCGAGGAGCGCCGCGAGGCCGGTCCCGGCCTCGGCGTCGCCGAGAAGTGCGCGCGCGGCGCGGTTCGCCTCGCGCAGTTCGCCCGCGCCGGAAAGCCGCAGGAGCGCGACGGGAAGCGTTTCGAAGGCGGTCGGATCGCCGGCATAGGAGGGCGCGCCTCCGGCCGCCGGCAGCAGATAGATCTCGCGCCGGCCGCCCGCATTTTCGAGCGACGCGACGAGCGCGCGGATCGGGCCGTTGGCACAGGCGATCTCATGCTCCTCGCCCGGACGCAGGGGAAGGTCCTTGAAGATCCGGTCGAGCGTCTTGACCCTTTCGCCCACCAATCGCCGCAACGCCTCGTTCATGAAGAGAATCGTCCCGGTTTTCGAGACCGTCAGCATCGGCAGGCTGATGGTCTCGGCCCCGCGTCCGCCGACCGCACGTTCGGCCATGTCCTCGAGCCGCCAGAGGAATCCCGCCTCGCCGATCCGGTGCACGGCAAGCCGGACATGGCCGCGCCGCGTCACCAGATCCTCGCGCGCGGCACCAAGCGCCTCGGCGCGGTTCTGCATCCGGTGAAGGACGGCGGCCGGATTGGCGAAGACCTCGCCCAGCGTGCGCGTCAGCGTCTGGCCGCCTCGGCTGCCGAAGCGTTCGATCGCGGCCCGGTTCTGGGTGCCGATCTCGCCCTCCGCATCGGTCGTGAAGCTCGGCGAGGCGTCGTTGGCGATGAAGTCCGCTATCTGCGCCTGAAGGTCGCCGTGGGCGCGCCCGTGACGCCCCGAGAGCCAGGCGATCAACCCCGCCAGCGCGGCGAATGTCCCGGCGGCGGAGAAGATCGCAAGCCCGATCACGCCGTCGGAAACAAAATAGGCGACGGCCGCGCAAAGAACGGCCGCGGCAACGAGATAGAGGCTGCGCGGCGCGAGGGTCAGCGCGGTTCTGGTCAGCGGATGCGGGGAAAGCGCCGGATGCGACACCACGAGTCTCCCTTCAGATTCGGTTCCATCGCATTCCGACCTGAAATGCTTAAACGGCGATTAACCGCCACGAAAACACAACCATCAATTGTGTAGAACCCGAGATCAAGCACGCGTCAAGAGAGCGCTGTAGAAGCCGTCGCCGCCGCCAAGTGGTGTGTGCAATCGGTCGCCGATCAGCCGCCACGACGAGTTGCGGGCAACAAAGGCGTCGATCTGGGCGCGGTTTTCCTCGGCGAGAAGCGAGCAGGTCATGTAGGCAAGGTTCCCGCCGGGCGCCACGTAGGGCGCGGCGGCGTCGAGAATGGTGGCCTGGAGCCGCACGAGTTCGGCAAGGCGTTCGGGCGTGAGCGTCCATTTCGCATCCGGCGTTCGCCGCCAGGTTCCGGTTCCCGAGCACGGCACGTCGAGCAGGACGAGATCGAAGCTCTTTCCGTCCAAGGCGGCGCGGTCGGCGATCGTGACGGCGGTGCCGGCGCGCGTGGCGCGGGCCGGCAAATCCCGCATGCGCTGCGGCAGGGCGTCGTGGGCGGTGACGGTTCCGACCCCTCGTGCCGCGATGGCCAGCGTCTTGCCGCCGCCACCGGCGCAATAGTCCAGAACCCGGTCGCCGGGACCAAGCGGCAGCGCCTCAACGGCGGCCTGGGGGCTGAGGTCCTGCAGTTCGACCATGCCGGAGAGATACGCGGTCGCGTTGCGGATTTTCTGTGGGTTGCCAGTGACTTTCAGTGCGAAGCTCACATCCGGCACGGGTTCGGTTTCGAGGCCGTCGCGTGCAAGGATTGCCTCAGCGTCATCGCGGCTCGTCCGCATCGCATTGACGCGGAGGAAGACCGGCGCCCTCTCCCGACAGATCTTCAGAACCGCCGCGAAATCCGCGCCGAGCGCGTGGCGGAGCGCCGGTGCTATCCAGTCGGGGCAGTCGAGCCCGACAAGCTCGGGCAGCTCTTCCTCTGCCCGCGCTGTAGTAAGGGCGGCGCGTTCGGCGCCGTCAAGCGGTGGCGGGGCGTAGCCCTGACCGGTGAAGACCTCCCCCGGATCGGTGCCGGAGGCGGCGAGAGCGCCGATCATCAAGGCCCGGCCCGAAGCCTCGGGCGCGCCGGCGAGCGCGGTGAGGGAACGCCGGCGGCGCAAGGCGTCGAAGACGAGATCGCGGACCGCCGCCCGGTCGCCGGAGCCGGCAAAACGGCTGGCGCGGGCCCAGCCGGTCAGGGCCTGTTCGGCCGCCGTGCCGGAGAGGATCCGGTCGAGAACGCCGATCGCTGCGTCGATCCGGGCCGCGGGGGTCATTCTGCCATCGTCTCCGTAATCTGAGGAATGCGATGCAACGCATTGCGATATATGGGGTTATCTAGCTTTCTTTCCGTGTTCATCCAGCGCCATCCAACCAGCTACCCCATCGGCGCGCTGGTGAAAAGATCATCGCCCGCGATGCGAGGGCTCAGAAGTAGATCCTTTCCTCCATCGGCGTCGCGTCCACCCGTTTCAACAGGTTGTCGAGCGTCATAGCCTCGGCCCGGTTCATCCGGGTCCGCGGGTTCCAGACGACATGGACGTCGATCGCCGGCGGCGTCTCGTAGGGCGGCAATCGCCAGAGCCGGCCCATCTCGACATCCTCGGCGACGACATGAAGGGGCAGCGGCCCGATGCCGAGCCCGGCGATGATCATCCGGCGCACCTCCTCGAGGTTCGCCGAGGTGCCGACGATGCGCTCGTCCAGCCGCGCCTCGGCGCGCATCACCGTCACAGCGCGCAAGGCGTCGCTTATCTGGTCGGTCGACGAAACTGACCGAGGACTGACCGGCGAGATCCGCCGATCTTCAGCCCGCGGCGGCCGAACAGGGGATGGGTCGGGCCGCAGAAGAGGCCGAAATGCTCGCGGAACAGCCGGCGGTATTCGAGGCCAGGACGGTGTTCGTTGACGAGGCAGACCGCGAAGGACGCCCGGCGCGCCGTCACGGCGGCGATCGCCTCGCGGCTGGCCATGATCTCGATCGACAGCGTGGCGCGGGGGTATGAGGCGTGGACCTCGGTCAGGGTCGAATCGAAGATCGGGCAGACCACATGGCTCGCCATCGCGATCGACACATGGCCGCGCACCTCGTCCTCGACATCGCGCATCACGGTGCCAAGGCGCAGGATAGCGCCGTGGATGTCGGTCGCCTCCGATGCCAGCAGCCGCCCCGCGTCGTCAGTTCGAACCGCCCGGGCCGGCGGTCGATCAGACGCTTGCCCAGCCGGTCTTCCAGCCGCTTCAGCGCGCTCGACACCGAGGGTTGCTTCAGGCCGAGCCGGTCCGCGGCATCGGTGACGGAACGCGACTGGGCAAGGACCAGGAATGTCCGCAGGAGGTTCCAGTCGAGATCGCGGGCAAGTTTTTCGGTCGGGGTCAGATGGTCTAGGCATTGCTACAATCTATGATCATAATCTTCATTATCTATTTGATTGATGCCTGCCGCAAGCACCATCCTGTCCGCGAAATGACCTTTCGCGGAAACCCTGCCAGATGAGCATCGAGTTCACGGGAAAGACGCCAGCCCTGGATCCTCCTGTCGCCGGCGCTGGCGGCAGTGGTGCTGCTTCTGGTCGTGCCGCTTTTCTTCATCGTGGTCTATTCGTTCTGGCTGCGCAGCGCCGCCGGCGCCGACACGCCGGGCTTCTACCTCGACAACTGGCAGAAGGTGCTGAGCGACCGGTTCTACCGCGACATCCTGCTGAACACGCTGAAGATCGCCGCGATCACCACGGCCGTTCTGCGCGGTCATGGGCTATCCGGCGGCCTATTTCATCGCCCGGTCGAGAGGCAACAAGACTGATCCTGCTGGTGCTTCTGATGCTGCCCTTCTGGATCAGCTACATCATCCGCACGATGAGCTGGATCAACATTCTCGGCATCTCGGGGGCGCTGAATTCGGCGCTCCTCTGGCGTCGGCATCATCTCTGAGCCGATTCAGATGCTCTACAACGAGATGACGGTGATCCTTGGCCTCGTGCATTTCCTGCTGCCGTTCATGGTGCTGAACATCTATGTCAGCCTCGAAGGCATCGACACCAACCTCGAGGACGCGGCCACTTCGCTCGGCGCGACGCGCTGGCAGAGCTTCCTGCAGGTGACCCTGCCGCTGTCGCTGCCTGGCCTCGCCGCCGGCGGGCTGTCTTTGCTTCGTGCTTGGCGCCGGCACCTACATCACGCCCGGTGATCCTCGGCGGCCCGCGCGACGCGATGTTCGCCAACCTCGTCTTCGAGGCGATCATCCGCCAACTCAACTGGCCGCTCGGCTCGGCGCTGTCGCTGCTGCTGCTCGTCGTGCTCGGGCGCGCTGGTGCTGATCTACAACCGCTATCTCGGCATGGCGCAGCTTGCGAAGGGTCTGGGCTGATGGGCTGGGCGCTGATCCGGGCCTACACGGTCCTCGTCTACCTCTTCATGTTCCTGCCGATCGCGGTGGTGGTGCTGCTGTCGTTCAACGCGAGCCAGTTCGGCAGCTTCCCGATGACCGGCTTTTCGTTCCGCTGGTTCGAGACGCTGTGGCAGAACGAGGCGATCGTGCGGGCCTTCCAGACCTCGATCACCCTCGGGCTGATGACGGCCGTCGTCTCCACCACGCTCGGCGTCCTCGCCGCGCTGGCGCTGGTGCGCTACCGGGTGCCGGGGCGCGACATGATCACCACGCTGCTGATCGCGCCGATCCTCGTGCCCGAGGTGGTGCTGGCGGTGGCGCTGCTGCTGTTTCTCAACTTCCTCAATATCAACAAGAGCTTCGGGCTTGCTCCTGATGGGCCATGTCATCTTCACCCTGCCCTTCGTGATCCTCGTCGTGCAGGCGCGGCTGGTCATCGATCCGCCGCGATGTCGAGGAGGCGGCGCTGAGCCTTGGCGCCTCGCCGCGCCAGACCTTCTTCGCGGTGACGCTGCCGCTGCTGATGCCCGCGGTCGCGGCCGGGGCGCTTTTCGCCTTCACCATCAGCTTCGACGACATCACCGGCACGCTCTTCTGGAAGCCCGGCGGGGTGGAGACCGTGCCGACGCAGATCTTCTCGATGCTGCGCAACTCGATCTCGCCCGAGATCAACGCGCTCGGCACCGTGATGATCGTGATGACCGTCGGGCTGCCGCTGCATCGGGGCCGGCGATCGCCCGGTACCTGGCCAACAGAAGCGGCGGATGAACCGCCTGACCAACCCATAACCAGCAAGGAGGCTGACCATGGACAACACGACACGCTACGAACGGCTGCGCGAGCGGCTTCAGAACGGCGATCTCGACCGGCGCAACTTCCTCGGCCTGATCGGCGCGGCAGGTGCGGCCTACGGGCTGCAGACGCCGTTCGCCGAAATACGCGAACGCCCAGACCGTCTCCCAGGTGCGCTTCGACGGCTGGGGCGGCGTCGTCTCCGAGGCGTTCCGCAAATACGCCTTCGACCCCTACACCGCCAAGACCGGCGTCACCGTCGTCGACGGCACCTTCCCCGGCGGCGACGAATACCTCGCCCAGGTGCGCGCCTCGCAGCCCGGCGAATACAACATCGCCCACCTGTCGGGCGTCTTCGACTATGCCCGCTATCACTCGTTCGACCTGACGAGCGAGCTCAACCTCGACAACATCCCCAACATGTCGCTGGTGATGCCGGCGCTGACCAATGCCTTCGCGGCCGTCACGCCCGACAGCCTCAGCGCCGTGCCCTACGACTACGGCACGCACGGGGCTTGCCTATAACCGCAAGTACATCTCGGACGACGAGATGAAGGAGAAGGGCGCGAAGATCCTGATCGACGAAGCCTACAAGGGCAAGATCGGCGGCTGGAGCGACTGGCGCACCCGGGTCTGGTACGGCGCGCTTCAGACCGGACAGGACCCGAACGACATCACCGACATCGAGGCGGTCTGGGATGCCGTGCGCAAGCACCGCGACCTCGCGCTGAAATACTGGGCCTCGGGCGCCGAACTGATGAGCCTGCTGGCCGAGGAAGAGATCCACGTCACCGAGGGCTGGTCGGGCCGCATCTACGCGCTGCAGGAACAGGGCCATGACATCGGCTACTACGATCCGCCGAAGGGCTTCGGCTGGCAGGAATGCCTGTTCGTCATCAAGGGCAGCCCGATGGAGGCCTGCGAGGAGCTTCTGAACTTCATGCTCGACCCGGACACCTCGATCGCGGTGGCCGAGGGGCAGAACTATCCGCCGGCGCTCGACCCGACCAAGGTCGATCTCGGCGCGAAGATCCCGACGCTGCCGGCCTTCGATCCGACCGGCACGCTGTCGGGCCTGACCTTCGCCGATCCGGCCTACTGGAACGGCAACGAGGCGGAATGGTCCAAGACCTTCGGCCGCGTCCAGCGCGGCTACTGAGCCTGACACTGCCGGCCCCGCCGCACATGGCGGGGCCGGCCACCCCCTGAACCGAGGAGGCAAGCGCCCCGTGAGCGCCGTCACCCTGACCGATATCGTCAAGCGCTTCGGCGCCTTCACCGCCGTCCACCAGATGTCGCTGGACATTCCGCAAGGCAGTTTCGTGACGCTGCTCGGCCCGTCGGGCTGCGGCAAGACGACGACGCTGCGCATGATCGCCGGGCTGCTCGACCCGAGCGAGGGCGAGATCGCCATCGGCGGCAAGCGGGTGAACGACGTGCCGATCCACAAGCGCAATCTCGGCCTCGTGTTCCAGAACTACGCGCTGTTCCCGCACAAGACCGTCGCCGACAACGTCGCCTTCGGCCTGAACTACCGCAATGTCGGCAAGGACGAGATCCGGCGCCGCGTCGCCGAGGCGCTGGACCTGGTGCAGCTGCCCGAGCTCGGCGCGCGCTATCCGAAGGAGCTGTCGGGCGGCCAGCAGCAGCGCATCGCGCTCGCCCGCGCCATCGTGATCGAGCCGGACGTGCTGTTGCTCGACGAACCGCTCTCGGCGCTCGACGCCAACCTGCGCGAGGACATGCGCGTCGAGCTGAAGAGGATCCAGCAACGCATTGGCGTGACCACCGTCTTCGTCACCCACGACCAGACCGAAGCGCTGGCGATGTCGGACCAGATCATCGTCATGTCGAAAGGCCGGGTCGAGCAGGTCGGCGCGCCGGAAGAGGTCTACAACACGCCTGCCACCGAATTCGTCGCACCGTTCCTTGGCGCCTCGAACATCCTTTCGGCGAACTGCAAGGGCATTGAGGGCGACAATGTCGCGCTCGACGTGCCCGACCTGCCGGCCGTCGCCGTGCCGCGCGACCGCGCGCCGCGGGATCACGGGCGCCGGCCCGGCGCGGCTGGTGATCCGGGCCGAAAAGCTGACGTCTGTCCCGCCGATGCCGCCCCGGACGACGGATACACCGTTGCGGGCACGGTGGAGACGGTGGATTATCAGGGCCAGTCGGCGCGCTATTTCCTGCGTGTCGGCCGACACGCAGTTGCAGGCCATCAACATGATCGACACCCACCCCCTTCCCATCGGGGCCTCCGTCTCGGTGCGCTTCCGCGCCCGCGATTGCGCCGCCCTGCCCTCGGAGCCCCGGACATGACCAAGAGCCATCTCTTCTACCAGACCGACAGCCGACGCCCGGTCCTGGCCGAGGCGCGCGGCATCTACATGTGGGATGTCGACGGCAAGCGCTACATCGACGGCTCGTCCGGGGCGATGGTGTCCAATATCGGCCATTCCAACCCGCGCGTGCTCGATGCGATGCGGCGGCAGATGGAAAAGTCCACCTTCGGCTACCGCCTGCATTTCGAGACCGAGCCGGGCGAGAAGCTGGCCGCCAAGGTCGCCGGCCTGACGCCCGAGGGGATGGACAAGGTCTTCTTCGTCTCCGGCGGTTCGGAGGCGGTCGAGAGCGCCATCAAGCTCGCCCGGCAATATGCTGTCACTATTGGACAATCCTCGCGCTGGAAGGTGATCTCGCGCGCTCCCTCCTATCACGGCTCGACCCTCGGCGCGCTGGCGCTGACCGGCTACACGCCGCTGACCCGACCGTTCGAGCCGATGATGCAGGCGATGCCGAAGATCCCGGCGCCGCGCGCCTATCTCGACGGGCTCGACCTCGACGACCCGGCGACCGGCGCGCATTACGCCGCGATGCTGGAGGCGAAGATCCTCGAGGAAGGCCCGGAGACGGTGCTCGCCTTCATCCACGAACCCGTGGGCGGCGCCTCCACCGGCGCGCTGGTGCCGCCGGCCGGCTACATGGAGGCGGTGCGCGAAATCTGCGACCGCTACGGCGTGCTTGCTGATCCATGACGAGGTGATGTCCGGCGGCGGCCGCACCGGCCGCTTCCTTGGCGCCGAGCACTGGGGCGTGGCGCCCGACATCATCGCGATCTCGAAGGGCTTCGGCGCCGGTTACGCGCCGCTCGGCGCGATGATCGCGCATGACCGGATCGTCGAGCCGGTGCTGACGGCGGGCGGCTTCATGCATGGCCACACCTATGCCGGCAATCCGCTCGCCTGCGCCGCCGGCCTCGCGGTGCTCGAGGAGATCGAGGCTGGCGGCATGATGGAGAATGCCGCCAGCGATGGGCGATCTGCTGAAGTCGCGGCTGAACGACCTGATGCAGCGCTATTCCTTCATCGGCGACGTGCGCGGCAAGGGCCTGCTGCTGGCCTTCGAACTGGTCGCCGACCGCCAGACCATGCGCCCCTGCCGAAGGCGCTGAACGCGCATTCGGAACTGGTGGAACTCGCCTATCAGGAAGGTCTCATCATCTATTCCCGCCGCACCCGCGGCGGGACCGAGGGCGACCATTTCCTCGTCTGCCCGCCGATGATCACCACGGCCGAACAGGTCGAGGAGATCATGGCGATGCTCACCGCCGCCCTCGACGGCTTCGCCGAGCGGGTCGAACCGGCGCTGAAGCAGAGCGCCTGAGGGCATGTCGAAGATCGTCATCACCTGCGCCATCACCGGCTCGATCCACACGCCGTCGATGTCGCCGCATCTGCCGGTCACGGCCGAAGAGATCGCGTCGCAGGCGATCGGCGCCGCCAAGGCCGGTGCGGCGATCCTGCATCTGCACGCCCGCGACCCCGCAGACGGGGCGCCCATCGGCCGCGGTCAGGCACTACATGGCCTTCCTGCCGACGATCCGCGCAGGCTGCGACGCGATGGTCAACCTGACGACCGGCGGCAGCGCGATGATGACGCTCGACGAGCGGCTGGCCGCGCCGCTGGAGCTGCGCCCCGAGATGTGCTCGCTCAACATGGGCAGCGATGAACTTCGCGCTCTACCCGATGCTGGGCAAGCGCACGGACTGGCTGCACGACTGGGAAGAGCCGTTCCTGCGCAACTCCGACGACCTGGTCTTCAAGAACACGCCGCGCGACATCGAGGGCGTCCTGAGGCGGATGGGACAGGAGCGCGGCGCACGGTTCGAATTCGAATGCTATGACGTGGGCCATCTCTATATGCTGCGCCATTTCGCCGACCGCGGGCTGGTCGAGGGACCGATCTTCATCCAGTTCGTGATGGGCGTCCTCGGCGGGATCGCGGCGGAACCCGACCATCTCGATCACCTAAAGGCCACGGCGGACCGGCTCTTCGGTGACGACTACATGTTCTCGGTGCTCGCCGCCGGGCGCCAGCAGATGCCGATGGCCGAGAAATCCGCCGCGATGGGCGGGCATGTGCGGGTCGGGCTGGAAGACAACCTCTATATTTCGAAGGGTGTGCTGGCGAAGTCGAACGCAGAGCAGGTGGAGCGGGTCCGCGCCATCGTCGAAAGCCTCGGTCGCAGCGTCGCCACGCCGGACGAGGCGCGGGCGATGCTCGGGCTCAAGGGCGCGGACGCGGTGGGGTTCTGAATGGCGGCGGGGATCACGATCCGGCTGGCCGGGGCAGCGGATGCCGGGCGCCTGAACGCGGCACTCCGGGCCCTCTCGGGCGATCTCGGCGACACCCACAGGGCGACGGACGCCGATATCGCCGCGGCGGGGTTCGGACCCGATCCGGCCTTCCGGGCGGTTCTCGCGCTTCAGGGCGACGCGGTCGTCGGGGTCGCGGTCTTCTCGCCGCTCTATTCGACCACGCGCGGGGTCGCGGGGGCCTATGTCTCCGATCTCTGGGTCGCGCATTCGGCGCGCGGCGCGCGGCTCGGGCCACGGCTCCTCGCGGCGGCGCGGGACGAGGCGGAGGCCCGCTGGGGCGCCGGATTCATCCGGCTCGCCGTCTATACGGACAATCCGCGCGCGGTGGCGTTCTACGAACGGATGGGCTTCGCCGCGCGGGCGGGAGAGGTCGGAATGATCCTCGAGGGCGCGGCCCTCAGGGCAATCGGAGACGGGACATGAAGGCGATACTCGACGACAGACAGAGGGTGCATGATCCGAAGATGTTCATGGCGAACGGGGTCCGCCTGCCCAATCCCGAGCAGCCCGCCCGGATCGAGGTGCTGCGCGCCGGGGCCGAGGCGGCCGGATGCCGCTTCGAGGCGCCGACCGATCACGGGCGCGGCCCGATCGCGTCGCTCCACTCGCCGGAATACCTCGTCTTTCTTGAGACGATCCACACCCGCTGGAGCCGGATCGAAGGGGCTTCCGACGAAGTGATCCCGAACATCCACCCCGACCGCCGCACCGCCTCCTATCCCCGCTCGGCCACCGGCCAGGCCGGGTTCCACCAGGCCGACACCTCCTGCCCGATCTCGGCCGGGACGTGGGAGGCCGCCTACTGGTCGGCGCAGACGGCGCTCAGCGGCGCGGGTGCGGTGATCGCGGGCGAGCGCGCGGTCTATGCCCTGTCGCGCCCGCCGGGGCACCACGCCTTCGGCGACCTCGCCGGGGGGTTCTGTTTTCTCAACAATTCCGGAATTGCGGCGGAGGCATTCCTCACGGCCGGCCTCCGCCCCGCGATCCTCGATGTCGACGTGCACCACGGCAACGGCACGCAAGGCATCTTCTACCATCGCCGCGACGTGCTCACGGTGTCGATCCACGCCGACCCGATCCGCTTCTACCCCTTCTTCTGGGGGCATTCCGACGAACGGGGCGCGGGCGAAGGGCTTGGCTACAACCTCAACCTGCCGCTGCCGCGCGGCACCGACGACGCGGCCTATCTGGAAGCGCTCGATACAGCGCTGGCCCGCATCCGCGCCTTCGGGGCGAATGTGATCGTCGTGGCGCTCGGCCTCGACGCGCATGAGAACGATCCCTTCAAGGGGTTCCGGGTCACCACCCCCGGCTTCGCGCGTATCGCCGAACGGATCGCGGCGCCGGGTCTGCCGATGCTGATCGTGCAGGAGGGCGGCTACCTCCAGCCCGACCTCGGCGCGAACCTGACGAGTTTCCTGTCCGGAACAGCCGCGTGACAGCGGTTGGAGAAATCCGGGATCAGACATGCTATTAATCAGCGGCGACCTGCATTCGGCGGTCAACAAATGCTGAGAGGGGCCGGCGGTAAAAGCCGCGCCTTGATGTGACGCGCTTTCTCGGGGTCGGTCGCCGAAATCAGCCTTGAACGGAAGGGGATACGGCAATGACACGAAACGAGGGAGGGTGTCTGTGCGGGGACGTTCGCTACGCTACTCTCGCGATGCCAAGCCGAGTGACCGTTTGTCACTGCCGGTTCTGTCAGAAGGCCACCGGTTCCGCCTATATGGTCGAACCGATCTTTGGCGCCAACGACTTCGTCGTACTCGCCGGCTCGCCACGGATTTACGATCAGGTGTCTGCGGGATCCGGAAAAGTGGTCCACGTCCATTTTTGCGCGGATTGCGGCACGAAGCTCTGGCTCAGCTTCGAACAATTCCCGGATGCCGTCGGCATCTATGCTGGAACCTTCGATGATCCATGTTGGTTTCCCATCGGGCCGGCGACATCGAAGCACATTTATGTGGGTGTTGCGCGCAGAGATACCGCCATTCCCGCTGGCCTGCCGACCTTCGTTGAGCACGCCACCGCAAAGGACGGCACCCCGCAGGAGGCGACCGTTTTCGAAACCTGTCACCAGATCGGATGACGATGCGTTCATATGGCGGCCACGTTCGCAAGCCGAACCACGACGGACGCAAAACGCAGTGAAAGATCAACCCAGCATGTTCGCCGGGCGGAACCGTTCAGCATCAGTTCCGGCGCGTCCGCCAAACCGGCTCACACGCCCCGGTAGTTCGGGCTTTCGCGGGTGATCTGCACGTCGTGGACATGGCTTTCCCTCAGCCCTGCCCCGGTGATGCGGACGAAGCGGCAGTTCTTGCGCATCTCGGCGATGGTGCCGTTGCCGGTATAACCCATCGCGGCGCGCAGTCCGCCGACAAGCTGGTGCACCACGGCCGAGGCGGACCCCTTGTAGGGCACCTGCCCCTCGATGCCTTCCGGGACGAGCTTGTCCGAGGCCGCGTCCTTCTGGAAGTAGCGGTCGGCCGAGCCGCGCGCCATCGCGCCGAGCGAGCCCATGCCCCGGTAGCTCTTGAAGCTACGCCCCTGATAGAGAATGACTTCCCCGGGACTCTCGTCGGTGCCGGCGATCGCCGATCCGACCATCGCGCAGGATGCGCCGGCGGCGATCGCCTTGGCGAAGTCGCCCGAATACTTGATGCCGCCATCGGCGATGACCGGGATGTCGCCCGCTGCCCCCGCGGCATCCATGATCGCGGTCAGCTGCGGCACGCCGACGCCCGCGACGATTCGCGTCGTGCAGATCGAGCCTGGCCCGATCCCGACCTTGATCGCATCGGCCCCTGCCGCGATCAGTGCCCGCGTCGCCTCGGCCGTGGCGACGTTGCCGGCGATGACCTGCACCGCGTTCGACAGTGCCTTGACCCGCTCAACAGCCTTCGCGACGCCTTCCGAATGGCCATGCGCGGTGTCGATCACCACCATGTCCACGCCCGCCTCGATCAGCGCCCGGCTGCGCTCGAAGCCGGCATCGCCGACGGTCGAGGCCGCGGCGACGCGCAGACGCCCGAGTTCGTCCTTGCAGGCATGGGGGTTCAACACCGCCTTCTCGGTGTCCTTCAGCGTCAGGAGACCGGTGAGCTTGCCCTGCCCGTCCGTGACCAGCAACTTCTCGATCCGCCGCGCCTTCATAAGGCTTTTCGCCTCGTCGAGATCAGCCGGCTCGGTCAGGACCGCGAGGTTGTCGGCGGTCATCATCACCTTGACCGGCGTCTTGTCGTCGGAGGCGAAGCGCATGTCGCGATTGGTGACAATGCCGACAACTCGGCCGTTATTGTCCACGACCGGGAAACCAGTGACGTTGTAGCGTTCCTGCAAGGCCTTGGCATCGGCCAGTGTCTGGTCGGGCGTCAGGGTGATCGGGTTGTAGACCACCCCGCTCTCGAACCGCTTCACCCGGCTCACCTCGGCGGCCTGCGCCTCCAGGTCGAGGTTGCGGTGGATGACGCCGATGCCGCCAGCCTGCGCCATCGCGATGGCCATCCGCGCCTCCGTCACCGTATCCATCGCCGAACTGAGAAGCGGGATGTTCATCCGGATCGCCTTGGTGACGAAGGTCGAGGTATCGGCATCCGACGGCAGCACCTTGGATGCGGCCGGAACCAGAAGAACGTCATCGAAGGTGAGAGCCTCGCAAATCTCCATGGGACACCTCTCAGGGGAGCTTTCGTTTGGCGCTTCCCTGTTTCATGCGGGCGGCAGGAGTGCAAGCCCTAAATCCGTCCATCCGCGGCTACGGCTTGCGTCAGGGCCGGCGGCATGATCAATCAGGAGCGCCAGCCGGAGGGGATCATGCGCGTCGCGGTCGTCGAGAATACCAGGGTGTCGCCGCTCGGCCAGGTGGGCACGGCGCTCGCCGAGGCCGGGGCCGAGATCGCGATCTACCGGCCCTTCCTGGACGGGGCGCTGCCGGAGGACCGGCAGGCGCATGACGCGCTCGTCGTTCTCGGCGGCGAGCAGAACGCGATCGACGACGCGCGCCACCCCTACCTGCCCGCCCTCGCCCGGCTGGTGCGGGCCTACGGCAAGGCGGACAAGGCCGTCCTCGGGATCTGCCTTGGCGCGCAGATTCTCGCGCGCGGATTTGGCGGCGCCAACGTCCTCGGCACCACGACGGAGTTCGGCTGGCACCGGGTGCGCCCGACGGCGGCGGGGGCAGACGATCCGGTCCTCAGCGCGGCCGGGGCGGATTTCCCGATCTTCCAGTGGCACAGCGACACGTTCACCCTTCCGGACGGTGCGGTGCATCTGGCCGAAAACGGCGCCGTCGCCAATCAGGCGTTCCGCATCGGTCGCGCGACCTATGGTACCCAGTTCCATTTCGAGGCGAACCTCGGCGTCGTCGCCGAATGGACGCAGTCTTTCGCCGATGCGGCAGAGGCGATCCGGCCCGGCTGGCAACGCGATCACCCGACCCTTGCCGCCGCCTACGGCCCCGATGCCGACAGGGCCGGCCTCGCCCTCGCCCGGGCCTGGGTGGCGCTGATCTGAAACGTATCGGATTCAGCCTGCAATCGTATGAACCCGATCGCCCTAGGCGGTCGCGGCGTTCGTCTTGACCGCGAGTTGACCGCCCGCCCAGAGCCGCACCACCTTGAAGGCGATCACCGGAACGATCAGCGTCGCCGCGACGAGTGCGATTCCGCCCGGCCAGCGCCAGAAGCCCCCCACGGTCAGCCAGAGATTGGCCGTCGCGGCGAGCGGGAAGGTGAACGCCCCCCAAAGCGCCGAGAACCCCGCTTCGGTCAGCCACAGCGCCCGCGCCACGAGTGCGATCATCATCAGCGCCGCGACCCCGGCGCAGCCCATCGCGACCGCGTCGAGTTCCAGCGCCGCCGCGACGAGGCCGAGAAGGGCGACCGGCGAGAGGTGGACCGACAGAAGCGGGCGAAGCGGTGCCGGCACGGTTTCCTTGATCACCTGCTCAAGGCTCACCGACCAGATCAGCGCCGCGATGAGCGCGGTGGCGACGAAGAGCACGAGCGACAGGATGTAGAACTCGAAGAGCGTCGCGGCCAGCGCGCCGATGATGAAGCCGACATAGCTCAGATGCCAGATCGGCGTCACCCGGCGCTGCTCGGCCGGGCCGGTGACGAACTGGTGGACAAGAAGGACGACAAGGGCCGCATGGACCGAAAAACCGGCGACAAGGACCCCTTGCGCCACGACGGCCGAATAGGGCGCGAGCGTCATGGAGAGCAGGTAAAGACAGAGCACCATTGTCACGACGCCGGCCCGCCCCGGCAGGATCCGCAATTCCTCGACGATGACCGAGGGGCGGCGGATCACCTTTGTCAAATAGGCCAGAAGCGCGAAGACGAAGAGGAGCGCCACCGCGCCGAGGATCGTCTCGGCTATCCCGCGCGGCAGGACGAAGACGTCCGCTCCCCGCCGCCAGGCGAGGCCGAGCCCGAAAAGGCCCATGATCGAGGGGAAGACCGCTGGAGGAACGCGCCGCCACAGGCCCGGGGGCGTCGGCGCCGGAGGTTTGAATGTCATTGCCTGCCTCATGAAGCTTTTTTCTGGAGCTTGCCGCGTTCGGCATCGTTTTGCGAGAGGAAAGAGCGGCTTACCCGGGCTTTTTCGCGAAAATGCGGTTTCCCTGCCGTGTTTCGGCTTCTCTGCCCGCCGCCTCCGGTCTAGCCTCCCGGCGAAACAGGCGGGAAAGAGCATGGGCGGACACGGGTATGAAAGCGGGCGGCTGAACCTGCCCTTCGTCGGCATCGCGACGTTCGGCCAGCGCCCCTACGTCGCCGACTGGGACCGGATCGAGGCCGATGTCGCGGTGCTCGACGCGCCGTTCGACATGGGCGACGCCGACATCGTCCATACCGACACTGAAAAAAGCCACGCGATCCTCGCGGCGCAGGTTCTGCTGAATGTCCTCGGATTCATCTTCCACGCCCGCGTGGCGGGGTGAGACAATGATCCGGACAAGCGGAAACCGAGAGGCAAAGACCGACCCCGGCCATCCGTCGCGCTGCCTGCCGGGGCGTCGATGACCCAGATCCATCGTCCCGTCGCCGCCGCATTCTGGATGCTCGGCTCGATCCTCGGCTTCTCGGCGCTCGCGGTGTCGGGGCGCGAGATCGGCGCGTCGCTCGATACGTTCGAGATGATGCTCTACCGTTCGCTCATCGGGATCGTGGTGGTGGTGTCGGTGGCCTTCGGCAGCGGCCGGCAGGGCGAGATCAAGGCCGCGCATCTCGGTCTTCACGCCTTGCGCAACGTGGTGCATTTCGCCGGTCAGAACCTTTGGCTCTACGCGCTCGCGCTCATCCCGCTCGCCCAGCTTTTCGCGCTGGAATTCTCCTACCCGATCCTCGTCGCGCTGACCGCGCCGATCTTCCTGGCCGAGCGGCTGACGCCGACGAAGCTCCTGGCCGCCGGCGTCGGGTTCGCCGGCATTCTCATCGTCGCGCGCCCCTTCGGCGCGGGCGGGCTTTCGGTCGGCCTCGTCTCGGCGCTGCTCTGCGCGATCGGCTTCGCCGGGTCGGCCATTGTCACCAAGCGGCTGACGCGGGTCGCGACGATCCTCTGCATCCTCTTCTGGCTCGCGGTGATGCAGTCTGCCTTCGCGCTGATCCTCGCGGGCTGGGACGGGCGCATCGCCCTGCCCGGCCCGAAGGCGGGGCCCTGGGTTGTGGTCATGGGCCTCGCCGGCCTTCTCGCGCATTTCTGCCTCACGAAGGCCCTGACCCTCGCTCCGGTCTCGGTCGTGACGCCGATCGACTTCCTGCGCCTGCCGCTCATCGGCCTCGTCGGAATGGCGCTTTATGCAGAGCCCCTGGACCTCTGGGTCTTCGTCGGAGGCGCGGTGATCTTCGCCGCGAACTGGATCAATGTGCGCGCGGAAGCGAAGTACCGTTACGTCACAGCCTGACGGAAAGCAGCCGAAACGCCACGACATTGATTGACGCGCCGGCTGGCGCCGTCATACGGTTTCACACGAAAAAAAGTCAACACGTTAGGGATGAGGAAAATGGGACGTGTTCTACTGACGGCAGGCGCCTTGGCCATGGGCGCAACATCGTCGTACGCAGCTGGAGTTGAGAGATCGAGTCAGTCGGTGGCAATTCTGTTCGAGACCGGGAAGTATGCCGAGTTCAGCATCGGCAATGTAGCTCCGGACGTGTCGGGCAATTTGGCCGGCGTGTTCAACTCGGACAATATGCTGGGCAGCTACAACACTGTCTCTTTGGGTTACAAGCAACCGCTCGGAGACAAGTTCGACATCGCGTTGATCCTCGACCAACCGATCGGAGCCGATGTCGATTATTCCTCCACCGCCGCTTATCCTCTGGCTGGCACCACCGCCGAGCTCAACTCCTTGGCACTGACGGGCTTGATCCGCTACAAGATGCCATCCAACTTTTCGATCTACGGCGGCGTCCGGCTTGAGTACGTCGAGGGCACAGTCAACATCCGGACCGCGCCCCCGGTCGGACCGATCCCGGTCAGCTACACTCTCCAGACCGACCGCGACTATCAGGCCGGCTATGTCTTTGGCGTTGCCTGGGAAAAACCCGAGATCGCGGCCCGCGTCGCGCTAACCTACAATTCGGCGATCACCCATTCGCTGGAGATGCGTGAATCCAGCAGCGTAACGCCATCCTCGGTGATCCAGCAGGACGTCGAGATACCGCAATCGGTGAACCTCGAATTCCAGACCGGTATTGCTGCCGACACCCTTCTCTTCGGCTCGATCCGATGGGTTGACTGGACGGCCTTTGTGCTCAATCCGCCGGTCTACAATGCTGTCTATCCTCCGCGGCCACTGGTGTCGTATCAGTCGGACCGGGTGACATACAACATTGGCATTGGCCGCAAGTTCAATGAAACATGGTCCGGCGCTGTCGTGCTCAGCCATGAGGCGTCAAGCGGGGACATCACCGGCAATCTCGGCCCGACAGACGGCTTCACGAGCATCGGTCTTGCCGCGACTTATACCCACAACAACATGAAGATCACCGGCGGTATCCGCTACATCGATGTCGGTGGTGCGACCACGACCCTCGGCGCACAGTTCCAGGATAATTCGGCCATAGGCGCCGGTCTTCGGGTCGCCTACACGTTCTGATCGGGCACATTCGTGCCCTCCGAACGGCCCCGCCCCGCGGGGCCGTTTGCTTTTGCGCGGGCCCCGGATTCAAGATTTTGCGTGAAACTCCCGCCGCTTCCCGCTAATCAGCCGGAAACCGGACAGGAACGCCCCATGCTCTACCGATCCCCCGCAGACTGGAACGCGGCCCCGCGCAAGCGGGTATTGCTCTTCGGCATGTCCGGGCTGGGCAAGACCCATGTCTCGAACCTCTTGCGCGCGAGCGGCGGCTGGTTCCACTACTCGATCGACTACCGCATCGGCACCCGCTACATGGGCGAACACATCGCCGACAACTTCAAGCGCGAGGCGATGAAGGTGCCGCTCCTGCGCGAGCTTCTGATGACCAACTCGGTCCATATCAGCTCCAACATCACCTTCAACAACCTCGCGCCGCTCTCGACCTATCTCGGCAAGCCGGGCGATCCGGCCAAGGGCGGCTTGCCCTTCGCCGAATACATGAAGCGCCAGGAACAGCACCGCGAGGCCGAGATCGCCGCCCTGCTCGATACCGGCCGCTTCATCGACCGGGCCCACGAGCTTTACGGCTACGACAACTTCGTCTGCGATTCCGGCGGCTCGATCTGCGAGGTGGTCGATCCCGACGATCCGGCCGACCCGGTGCTGACGGCCTTGTCCCGCTCGGTCCTGATGATCTGGATCGAAGGCTCCGAGGCGCATACCGCCGAACTCATCCGCCGTTTCGACCGGGCGCCGAAGCCGATGTATTACCAGCCACAATTCCTTCACACCGCGTGGGAAGAATATCTGAGCGATAACAATTTGAAGGAGGCCGACGTTGATCCGGATGCCTTCGTCCGCTGGACCTATGCCCGCGCGCTTGCCCACCGCCAGCCGCGCTATGCGGCGATGGCGCGGAACTGGGGTCTGAGCGTCACGGCCGAAGCGGTTGCCAAGGTCGCCTCGGCCGGGGATTTCATCGCCCTCGTCGCCCGCACCCTTGAGGCCCGGCCCTAGCCGGATTATCTCCGGCTTCCCGGAAGGAGACCGCCCGATGCCCATCACCCTGCCCGAGACGCTTCCCGCCTTCGAGGTCCTGTCGAAGGAAGGCGTCATGGTGATGTCGCCGGACCGCGCCGCGCATCAGGACATCCGGCCCCTGCGCATCGGCCTTCTCAACCTCATGCCGAAGAAGATCCAGACCGAGAACCAGTTCGCCCGCCTGATCGGCGCGACGCCATTGCAGATCGACTTCCAGCTGATCCGGATGTCCGAGCACCAGACCAAGAACACTGCGGCCGAGCACATGGAGGCCTTCTACCGGCCGTTCCAAGAGGTGAAGCACGAGAAGTTCGACGGCCTCGTCATCACCGGCGCCCCGATCGAGCATCTGCCGTTCGAGGAAGTGACCTACTGGGACGAACTGACCGAGGTGATGGACTGGACCCAGACCAACGTCCACTCCACCTTCGGTGTCTGCTGGGGCGGCATGGCGATGGCCTGGCACTTCCACCGCGTGCCGAAGTACATGTTGGATGCCAAGGCCTTCGGCTGCTTCCGACACCAGAACCTTGCCCCCGCCTCGCCCTACCTGCGAGGCTTCTCGGACGATTTCATCATGCCGGTCAGTCGCTGGACCGAAATGCGGCAGGCCGATATCGACAAGGCGCCCGGCCTGACCACGCTTCTCACCTCCGACGAGTCGGGCCCCTGTCTCGTCGATGACCCGTGCCACCGGGCGCTCTACATCATCAACCACCTCGAATACGACAGCGGCACGCTGAAGGAAGAATATGATCGCGACGTCGCGAACGGTACGCCGATCAACGTGCCGATGAACTATTACCCCGACGACGACCCTTCGCGGGTCCCGGTGAACCGCTGGCGCAGCCACGCGCATCTCCTTTACGGCAACTGGATCAACGAGATCTACCAGTCGACGCCCTTCGATCTGGCGAAGATCGGGGCCTGATCCAGTACCCCGCCGGCGCGATTGCACCCGGGCGGCGGATGATCATACTTGTCCGGCAAACGGCAGAGGACGGCAGCGACATGGCGAAGCCAGCAGAGCCCCAGGAAATCCCCTTCGTGGGCGAAATCACGGAATATCTCGAAACCGGGGCGCCGCCCTCGGTCCGCGAGGCGATCCTGAGCGGCGACAAGGACGACATCCTGTCCGAGACCTACCCTTACGACCGCGAGATGAAGGGCAAGGATTACGACAAGCACATGGAGAAGCTCCAGGTCGAGCTGGTGAAGATGCTCTTCGACCTCCGCACCACCGGCAAGCGGCTCTGCGTCCTCTTCGAGGGGCGTGACGCCGCAGGCAAGGGCGGCGCGATCGAGCGGATGCGGGAAAACCTCAATCCGCGCGCGGCCTATATCGTCGCCCTGCCGAAGCCGACCGAGCGCGAGGCGACGCAGTGGTATTTCCAGCGCTACATCGACTGGCTGCCGGCAGCGGGCGAGGTCGCGCTCTTCGACCGGTCCTGGTACAACCGGGGCGTGGTGGAGCATGTCTTCGGCTTCTGCAATCCCGCGCAGCGCCAGCTCTTCTTCCGTCAATTGCCGGAATTCGAGAAGATGGTGGTCGACGAGGGCATCATCCTCGTGAAGCTCTGGCTCAATGTCGGCCGGGCCGAGCAGCTTCGCCGCTTCCTCACACGCGAAAAGGATCCGCTGAAGCAGTGGAAGCTCTCCTGGATCGACGTCGAGGGGCTGAAGAAGTGGGACGAATACACCGCCGCGATCGAGGAGACGTTGGCCAGGACGCATTCGAAACACGCGCCCTGGACGGTGATCCGTGCCGACGACAAGGCCCGCGCCCGCATCGCGGCGATCCAGACGGTCTTGAGCGCCGTCGACTATGCCGGCAAGGACAAGAAGGCGATCGGCAAGATCGACGGCAAGATCTGCGGAGGCACCGGCGTCCTGGATGGCTAAACGCGGCTACCATCACGGCAATCTCCGCCAGGCGCTGATCGACGCGGCGCTGACGCTGATCGAGGAGCAGGGTCCGCAGGGCTTCACGCTTTCGGACGCGGCGAAGCTCGCGGGCGTCACGCCGGCCGCCGTCTACCGCCATTTCGCCGGCCGCGACGACCTCATCGCCGAGATCGCCCGCCAGGGGTTCGAGATCTTCGCCGACCTGATGGACCACGCCTACAATGGCGGCAAGCCCACCGCGCTCTCGGCCTTCGAGGCGACGGGGCGCGCCTATCTCGCCTTCGCGCGGAAGTTCCCCGGCCACTACATGGCGATGTTCGAAAGCGGCATCTCGCTCAACACCAATCCCGATCTCGCCCGCGCCGCCGACCGGGCCCGGCAGGTCTTCACCCGCGCGGCCGAGGCACTGTCGCAGCACATTCCGGCGGGGAAGCGCCCGCCCGCCTCGATGTTCTCGGCCCATATCTGGGCGATGAGCCACGGCGTAGTGGAGCTTTTCACCCGCGGCGCGCCGGGCGCCCGCGCGCCCTTCCCGCCCGAGGAACTTCTGGAGACCGGGATCGGCATCTACCTGCGCGGCCTCGGCCTCGTTCCACCGGACAACTGACACCGGTCGCCGGGTCCGCCGCCCGATCTGCCGCGCGGCGATTGTACTCGTGACAATTTGGCCCGGGCCCGCCCGCGAAGCGCTCTTGCCCGGGCCTGCGGTGGCAACTAGGGATGGGCCATGACCGCCGCCGACCCCACCCTCGACGACAGCGACAGCCGCGCCCGGCGCAACGTGGCGGTGCTGGTCTTCGCGCAGGCTGTTCTCGGCTCGCAGATGCCGATGGTCTTCGTGGTCGGCGGGCTCGCGGGGCAGATGCTGTCACCCAATCCCTGCTGGGCAACGCTGCCGATCTCGATGATCGTGCTCGGCTCGATGCTCGCCGCGACGCCGCTGTCGTCCTTCATGGGCCGCTTCGGCCGCCGCGCGGGCTTCTGGGCCGGCACGGCGGGCGGTGCGGCCGGGGCGGCGATCTGCGCCTACGCGCTCCAGGCCGGATCCTTTCCGATTTTCCTCGGCGGCTCGTTCCTGACCGGCCTCTACATGTCGGCGCAGGGTTTCTACCGCTTCGCCGCCGCCGATACCGCGACCGAGGCGTTCCGGCCGAAGGCGATTTCCTGGGTCATGGCCGGCGGACTTGCCTCCGCCATCGTCGGGCCGCAACTCGTCAAGGCGACGTCCGAGGCGATGCCGGTGGCCTTCCTCGGCACCTATCTCGCTGTCATCGTGCTCAACATCCTCGGCGCCTCGCTCTTCCTGATGCTCGACATCCCGACCCCGCGGCGGCGCGCCGACGGGGACCCGATGGGCCGGAGCCGGATCGAGATGCTGCGCGATCCGACCATCGTCGTCGCGATCATCTGCGCCATGGTCAGCTATGCGCTGATGAACCTCGTCATGACCTCGACGCCGCTCGCCGTCGTCGGCTGCGGCTTCGAAAGCAACGATGCCGCCGACATCGTGTCGGCCCATGTGCTGGCGATGTTCATCCCCTCGTTCTTCACCGGCCACCTGATCGCGCGGTTCGGGGCACCGGTGATCGTCGGGACCGGCCTCTTCATCCTTGCCGCTGCCGGGGCCGTCGCGCTTACCGGGGTAGAGCTCGAACAGTTCTACATCGCGCTCGTTCTTCTTGGCATCGGCTGGAATTTCGGTTTCATCGGCGCCACGACGCTCCTGTCCTCCGCCCACGCGCCCGAGGAGCGCGGCCGCATCCAGGGGATCAACGACCTCGTCGTCTTCGGCGGTGTGACGATCGCCTCGCTCTCGTCGGGGACGCTGATGAACTGCTCGGGGTCGAGCGTCGTCGCAGGCTGGCAGGCGGTCAATATCGCGATGCTCCCGTTCCTGGTGCTGGCCGGCGGCTCCCTCATCTGGCTGGTGATGCAACCCCGCGACTGAGGGCGCCCGGGGGGCGCTGCCCCCGTCCCCGCAGGGGCGGGGACTCCCCCGGAGTATTTCGGCCAAAAAGAAGCTCGTCGTCAGATGCGGCCGGTGAGCGCGCGGGCGAGGAGCATCCATTTCCGCCGGAAGTCGGAGAGATGGAGCGTTCCTTCTGCGATCCGGTCGGGATCACGTTCGGCAAGGGCAAGCACTGCCGGGGCGGTCGCACCGGTCCAGAGCGCGGGGCGGGCCGCCGGGGGGATGGCGGCGCGGCGCGTGCGGGCGATGCGGGCGCGACCCTCGGCGGCAAGGGCTCGGAGGGCGTCGGGACTTGTGTCGCGGAAGGGTGTGCGGCCACGCGCGGAGAGTTCCGGGGCGGCACGAAAGAAGGCGGCGAGCCCGGCGCCCCAGGCGAAGTCCCGGATCGCGGGTTCGGTGGCGGCGGGGGCGCCGAGCGCCCGGGCGGCGGCCCACATCAGGTTGCCCGAGGTGGCGTCGAGATAGGCGTCGAACTCCGCGCGGTCCGCGAAGGGGTCGTGCCAGCAGTCCCAGCGCCGGGCCTCCGCGATCTCCGTCAGCAAAGTCGCGATTTCGGGACGCGCCGCAAGCACCGGCAGCAACGCCTCGGTCACCGGGTGGCCCGCCCGCCCCGACCCCTCGGCCAGGTCGCCGATCGTGTCGATCCACCATTGCAGCCGCATCTCGGCGACCATCGGCTCGGCCGACGCCCAAGGCGCGCGGGCAATCTCCAGACTGGCGGCGTAGAGCGGCCAGAGCACCGCACGTGTCGCGACCGGCGCCGCCATCGTCGCGGCGAAGCGGTCGGGATCGCCGGCCGCGACGAGCTCGGCACAAGCCGTGACACTCATGCCGGTGCCACCACGGAAAGAAGACAGGCGATTCCGTCGGGGTAGCGCCGCCGGGCCGCGCTCTCCCGCTCCGCCTTCCGCTGCTCCGCCTCGCCCCCCCCGGTCACGCCGTCGCCCAGAAGGCGCGCGATCCGCCCGGCGTGCGGCACATGATAGGCCACCCGGGCCGCGCTACGGACAAGGCGGGCCGCGCGCGTCTGGAGCACGTCCGCCGCCTCCCCCGGCCCCTCGGGCGGCAGGTCGCGGTGACGCGTGAAGAACGCCGCGCTCTTCACGCCGCGGCCGCGCCGTCGCGGACAAGCTTCCAGGTGATCGCATCGAGAAGCGCTTCGAAGCTCGCATCGACGATATTCGGGTTGACGCCGACGGTGGACCAGCGGCGGCCCGCGCTGTCCTCGCTGTCGATGATGACGCGGGTCACGGCCTCGGTCCCCCCTTGCGTGATCCGGACCTTGAAATCGACGAGTTTCATGTCGTCGATATGCGCCTGATAGGGCCCGAGATCCTTCGCCAGCGCCTTCGATAGCGCGTTGACCGGCCCCCGGTCGGCGCCGGTCTCGTCCATCGATTCCGAGACCGAGAGCATTTTCTCGCCCGCGATCTTCACCACGACGACGGCTTCGGAGAGCGTGACCATGCGGTCGTACTTGTTCTTCCGCCGCTCCACCGTCACCCGGTAGCGCTTGACCTCGAAGAACCGCGGCAGGAGGCCAAGTTCGCGCCGCGCCAGAAGCTCGAACGACGCCTGGGCGCCGTCATAGGCGTAACCCTGATCCTCGCGGGTCTTGATGACGTCGAGGATCCGGGCAAGGGCCGGGTCCTTCGCGTCGACCTCGATCCCGGCGGCAGCAAGGCGCATGCGCAGGTTCGACTGGCCGGCCTGGTTCGACATCGGCACGACCCGTTCGTTGCCGACAAGGGCCGGGTCGATATGTTCATACGTCGTCGGGTCCTTCAGGATCGCGCTGGCATGGAGCCCCGCCTTGTGGGCGAAGGCCGAGGCGCCGACGTAAGGCGCGCTGCGCAGCGGCACCCGGTTAAGGATGTCGTCGAGAAGCCGCGATGACTTCGTCAGGCCGGCCAGCGCGTCGAGGGTCACGCCGGTCTCGAACCGGCCGGCATAGGGCTCCTTCAGCAGGAGCGTCGGGATCAGCGAGGTGAGGTTCGCGTTGCCGCAACGCTCGCCGAGGCCGTTCAGCGTGCCCTGGATCTGGCGCGCGCCGGCATCGACGGCGGCGAGGCTGGCGGCGACGGCGTTGCCGGTGTCGTCATGGGTATGGATGCCGATCCGCTCGCCGGGGATGCCGGCGGCGATGACCTCGGCGGTGATCCGGCCGACCTCGGCGGGAAGCGTGCCGCCATTGGTGTCGCAAAGAACGATCCAGCGGGCGCCCTTTTCATGCGCGGCGTGGAGGCATTTCAGGGCGTAGTCGGGATTGGCCTTGTAGCCGTCGAAGAAATGCTCGGCATCGAAAAGCGCCTCGCGGCCTTTCGCGGCGATATGGGCGACGGAGGCGGCGATGTTTTCGATGTTCTCGTCGAGGGTGATCCCGAGGGCGGTCGTGACGTGGAAGTCGTGGGTCTTGCCGACGAGGCAGACGGCGGGGGTGCCCGCGTTCAGGACGGCGGCGAGGACGTCGTCGTTCTCGGCCGAACGGCCGGCCCGCTTGGTCATGCCGAAGGCGGTGAAGGTGGCTTTCGTTTGCGGACGCGCCTCGAAGAAATCGCTGTCGGTCGGGTTGGCGCCGGGCCAGCCGCCCTCGATATAGTCGAGCCCGAGCGCGTCGAGCGCGCCCGCGATCTGGAGCTTGTCGGAGACCGAGAACTGCACGCCCTGGGTCTGCTGGCCGTCGCGAAGCGTGGTGTCGTAGAGGGTGAGGCGTTCCTTAGTCACGAGAACCGACCTCCCGATACGTTCCCGCGCCGACCCGCCCGCCCCGGGGCTGGCGCTTCTCGCCCACCCCGACGGGCCGGGCGCTGCCCTCTGTTGGCTGCTGTGCGGTCTGGAGGCTCATTTCAGGGCCTCCAGTTTCGCGGGGTCGATATTGTCACGCCAGTGCCAACTTCTGCATCAATTTGATCCGCGCCTCGGTGACACTCGCAGTTCGGCACCAGCCACTAATGCCTGATTTTTCAGGGTATCCGCCGCAGCGAAGTCTCTCGCATCTCTAAGGGCCATCCACCTGTGACCAGTGAAAAGGCCAACTGCTCAATCGCTTCTGAAACTGCGCCGGAATACGTCACATGTACCAACGTCCCGCTAACGATGCTCTTCGCTTCCTCAGATCGGAGGCTCGATGGCACGAATCCTTCGGTCGAGTAGAACGCCAAAGAGGTGCATCGCATATCGACCAGTTCTGGGAGCCTCAGCGGGTCCTGCGCTAGTTGGTGCATCTCCGCTAACGCACCCGCCGTATCGAGGTCATTCAGAGATAAGGCAATACGGCCCACGCTCCCTGCTCGTCGCTGTCCAATCCGTCGGTTTTCTCGAACCATTCCGAGCAAGGTCGCCTTTGCCGCCCGCGCGCCTTCTCCTCCGTCCAGTCCATCGGCTTGGAATAATGCGTCGAGAGGAACACGAACCGGATCACCTCGCCCGGTATGCCCTTGTCCAGCAAATCCCGCACGGTGAAGAAGTTGCCCAAGGACTTGGACATCTTCTTGCCCTCGACCTGCAGCATCTCGTTGTGCATCCAGACCCGGGCGAATTCCGCGTCCGGGTGGGCGCACATCGATTGGGCGATCTCGTTCTCGTGGTGGGGGAACTGCAAATCGATCCCGCCGCCGTGGATGTCGAAGCTGTCGCCCAGAAGCTCGTGGCTCATCGCCGAGCATTCGATGTGCCAGCCGGGGCGGCCCCGGCCCCAGGGGCTGTCCCAGCCCGGCAGGTCGTCGGTGGAGGGTTTCCAGAGGACGAAGTCCATCGGGTCTTCCTTGAACGGCGCGACCTCCACCCGCGCGCCCGCGATCATGTCGTCGACCGAGCGGCCGGAGAGCTTGCCGTAGCCTTCGTAGCTCCGAACCCGGAAGAGGACGTGGCCGTCCTTCGCATAGGCGTGGCCCTTTGCGATGAGGTCGGCGATCATCGCGATCATCTGGCCGATATACTCGGTCGCGCGCGGCTCATCCGTCGGGCCGCAGCGTTGCCGAGCGCGCCCATGTCCTCGTGATACCAGCGGATCGTCTCGTCCGTCCGCTCGCGGATCAGGTCCTCGAGCGTGCGCGGATCGCCCGCCGCCTTGCGGCGCTGCGCCTCGGCGTTGATCTTGTCGTCGACGTCGGTGAAGTTGCGCACATAGGTGACGTGATCCGGTCCGTAGACGTGGCGGAGAAGCCGGAACAGGACGTCGAAGACGATGACGGGGCGCGCGTTGCCGATATGGGCGCGGTCGTAGACCGTCGGCCCGCAGACATACATGCGCACGTTCTTCGGGTCGATGGGCTCGAAGACCTCCTTCTTGCGGGTCTTCGTGTTGGTAAGCCTGATCGTGGTCATGCCTTGTCCTCGCGCACGCATTCCGGCGGCGGGCTTACCAATCTCTTCGGATGTTGGAAACAGAAGAACGGCCCGCCTGATGTGGCGTTTCGATCCCGAAACGCCTGTGTCAGCCGGTAATGCAGATGTTGCAGATGATGCCGTTGCTCTTCATGGGCCTTTGCATAGCGCGAATTCGCTGCCCTGCCAAGGCTTTCCCCTGCCCGGCCCGTATGGCATCCTCGGCGCCATGAGCCGCGATCTCGTCAATGCGATCTGCGCGACCTTTCCGGGCGCCGATGTGTCCGACCCCTGGGGCGGCGGTCACGATGCGTGGAAGGTCGGCGGCAAGATGTTTGCCTGTATCGGCGCGGTGATGCCCGGCGTCTCGGTGAAGACCGACAGCATCGATACGGCCGAGATGCTGATCGCGGCGGGTGTCGCGGTGAAGGCGCCGTATTTTCACCGCAGCTGGGTCAACCTGCCCTGGGGCACGGAGACGGACGAACTCCGCCATCGGCTTCTGCGCTCTTACGCGATCGTGCGTGGCGGCCTGCCGAAGAAGGTGCAGGCCGGCCTCGGCCCGCTACCGCCGGTCTGATGACACGGCCCGCGCCCATTCCGGCGCGGCCGTGCCTCGATCCGCCCCCGCCTCAGCCGCCGATGCTCGAGAAGGTCTGGCGCGCGTCGGGAGCGGTGCCGAGCCAGCTCGCGATGGTCAGGGCCACGTGCCGGATGATCTGGCTCTTCTGCGAATCGCCGCGCGCCCGCGCGTTCGCCATCGCGGCCCCGGTCATCGCCGGGAACGAGGCCTCTATATATTCCGGGCCCGTCAGGATCGCGCCGCTGTCCGCGTCGCGGGCGGTGATCGTGAATTCAATGTTGTGGACGCCGCCCGGCGCGCGGGTCTCGGCGAGGAAGGTCATCGCGTGGAAGCGGGACATCGTCACTTCGAGCCGCACCGGACGGTCTCCCTTGAGCCCTGCCGCGCCCTCGCGGATCGCTGCTTCCATGATCGCCTCGACCTGGCTATAGCGGTCGCCGACCGGGTCCTCACGCCAGACGATGTCAGCCTTGGGGATGTACACCTCCTCCTCCGACACGACGAGCGTCCGTGGCGCCGAGACTTCGACGTCCGTCACGTGCCAGTTCGCTGCATCCGCGCCGGCGTCGTAATAGGTGCGGAAAGTCCCGCCACAGGCGGCGAGCGCCATGACGAGCAACAAGGCCGACAGCCTGGCGGCAACATTGTGAAATCGCATTCTGGACTCCGTCCATAGTTACAAGCGTCGAATCTTATCCGCCGTTTTATCCGAATTCGCCCCGAATCATGGCGGGGTTAAGGGGAGAATTCGACAATTGTCACCAATTTGCCGATCCGGCGGGCTTGCTGTTGCGAATTTGCCGCTGGAGTGGCGGCTCCGGACGATCCGGCGTGGCGCCCGCCGCAGCAACCGCTGTTGCCTCGAGCCCGCCCGCGCGGCTATCGAAGAGGGACCTGCCCGGACGACCGGGCCTTGCGGGAAGGATACCGTCGGATGCGCCGCTTCTTCGCCTTTGCCATCCTCGTCGCGCTCTCCTGGTCCGCGCCTGCCGGGGCAGATACCTATCCGGCACATCCTGACCTTTTCGTCAACGACCACGCCCGGGTCCTCGATCCGGCGGCGGAGGACGGGCTGCGCGCCACGCTCGCGGCGCTCAAGGCGGAGACAGGGATCGAGATGACGGTCCTGACGATCCGGAGCCGGGACGACTACGATTCCTCGGCCTCGATCGAGGCGTTCGCCACGGGGCTCTTCAACGATTGGGGCATCGGCCGGGCCGACCGCAACGACGGCATCCTTGTCCTCGTCGCGACGGCGGACCGCGAGATGCGGATCGAACTCGGCAGCGCCTACAACCAGGACTACGACGTGCTCGCCCAGGACATCATCGGCCGGTTCTACCTGCCGGACTTCCGCGCGGGCGACTACCAGAGCGGCATCGTCGCGGGGACCGGAGAGACAATCGCCCGGATTGCCCGGCGACATGCGGCGAGGCTGCCGGCAGAGGCGTTGCCGAAGACGGAAGGCGGGATGCCGGGCTGGCTGCCGATCGTCGCCATCGCGGTCGTCGGCGGGCTGATCTCGGCAAGGCGGCGAATAGCCGATGCGAGCTTTGCCTTGCGCCGCTGCCCGTCCTGCGGCCGCCTCGGCATGCGGCGCGGGCGCGATATCCTCACAGCGGCTACGGCCGAGGCCGCGGGGCGCGGCGTGGAGCGGACGACGTGCCGGCACTGCGATTTCCACGAAGATCGGGACTACACGATCCCTACGAGGTCGGCGTCGGACGGGGGCGGAGGAGGGTTTGGCGGCGGCCGGTCGTCCGGCGGCGGGGCCACCGGGCGCTGGTAGGCGGCGGGGACCGGACGGCCCCCGCGCGATGTTTCAAAGACCCGGTCTCAGAACCGGAAGCCGACGTTGACCGAGGCGGTCGTCACGTCGATGTCGGTCCCGGTATTGTCGAAATCGTCGAACTGGTTGTGCAGCACCTCGCCGCCCAGGGACCAGCGGTCGTTCAGCGCGTATTCCGCGCCGATACCGGCGAACCAGCCGTTGTCGGACCGGCTCACGCCGCCGAGGTCGGCCTTCGCACGGGCGGCGCCGGCGGTGCCGTAGACCAGCGTCCGGCCAAGATCGTAGCCGGCGCGGAACTTCAGCCGGGCGATATTGTCGATATTGTCGCCCCCGGTGCCGAGGTCGATCTCGGTCTTGTCCCAGTCGACGCCGGCACCCACGACCCAGTTGCCGAGATCCCAGTCGTAGCCGCCGCGCAGACCGTAGGTCGCGCCATCGCCATCGACCGGTCCGGCCGACGCGTCGCCATAGCCGATCTTCGCCCCGACATAGCCGCCGGTCCAGTCGGTCCCGACCGGAGCCGCAATCACCGGCGCCGCGACCGGCGCTTCGGTGACGGGCGCGGAGTATCCGCCGGCCAGAGCCGGCACTGCCAGCGCCCCCGACATCGCCACGCCGAGCGCAGCTTTGGTCAGCAAGTTCATCTTCGTCTCCAGTTCTGCTCAAGTCTTTTCGAGGAGCCCGGAACCCGCCGTCGGCCCTTGCCGAACGGCCGCTTTCGGCCCGCGTGAAGAACCTATGCCGGCCCCGTCCGGTTCCAAGGGGGTCTCACAAACGCTTGATCGGTAACGGCTAATTCGTGCTCAGCATCGGCGGGACATGGCCGACGGCCCGACGGATGGGCGCGCGTCTGCCGACTGGACAGTTCCGGCTTGCACCGCTATTTTATGAACAAATGTTCAGTTAAATCGGGAGGCGGCGATGCAACTTGGCAAGGCAAGGGCGATCATCACCGGCGGGGCGTCCGGCCTTGGCGCGGCGACGGCGGAGGCGTTCCGCGACAAAGGCGCGCAGGTGACGATCTTCGACCGCGCGGCCGACGGCGCGGATTTCGCCGCGCGGATCGGCGCGGGGTTCGCCGTGGTGGACGTGACCGACGAGGCCTCGGTCGCCGCCGGTATTGCCGCCGCGAAGGGCGCGATGGGCGGAATCGACGTCCTCGTCAACTGCGCCGGCATCGCCACCGGCGAGAAGACCCTCGGGCGCGACGGGCCGCACCGACTCGACGCGTTCCGCCGGACGATCGACGTCAACCTCACCGGCACGTTCAACGTCATGCGGCTTGCCGCCGCCGAGATGGCCGGCAATGCCGGGCCGGAGCGTGGGGTGATCGTCAATACCGCCTCCATCGCCGCCTTCGACGGCCAGAAGGGCCAGGCGGCCTATGCCGCGTCGAAGGGCGGGATCGTCGGGCTGACACTGCCCACCGCGCGCGACCTTGCCCAACATCGGTATCCGCGTCTGCGCCATCGCCCCCGGCATCTTCGCCACGCCGATGCTGCGCGGCCTGCCGCAGGAGGTGCAGGACAGCCTCGCCGCCGAGGTGCACCTTCCCGAAGCGGCTTGGCGATCCGGCCGAATATGCCGCGCTTGCCGGTTTCATCGTCGAATGCGGATACGTCAACGGCGAGGTCATCCGCCTCGACGGCGCGCTCCGGATGCGCTGATGCCGCGCGAGAACCGCGTCACCCCGGAGGGACGGATCATTGCCGATCCGGGGCGCGGGCTGCTCACCGGCAATCGCGGCATCCTGTGCGACGAGGCCGGGACGCGCCGGCACCTCTATCGTCACCGGGCCTGGATTTCCTGCGTTCTTCAGTATCGCGACCACCGCCAGCCGCTCGCCTCGTCCCGGACGTGGACGCCGCTTTTCTTCCTCGACGAGGCGGTGGCGCTGGCTGCCGGGCACCGGCCCTGCGCGCTCTGCCGGCGCGAGGCTTATCTGCGGTTCCGCGCCGCCTGGACCGGGGCGACGGATCACCCTGCCCCGCTCGCGGATGTCATCGACGCCGCACTTCACTCCGCCCGGATCGTGCCGCGCCGGGGCGACAAGGTGACGGTCGAGGCCGACCTTGCGGAGCTGCCTGACGGCAGCTTCATCGCCGGCGCCGGGGGGCCGTGTCTCATCCTCGACCAAAAGCTCTTGCCCTACACGCCGTCCGGCTACGGCCCCGCCCTCCCCCGTCCCGAGACCGGCCGGGTCGAGGTGCTCACCCCCGCCCCGCTGGTCGCGGTCCTGAAGGCGGGCTACGCGCCGCTTCTCCACCCGTCGGCGGGCTGAGCCATCCCCACGATTTTCCTTGCCGGACGGCCCGGAAAGGCCGACCTTGCGGCCAGACCCAGCTCGGACCGGCCATGCCCGACTATACGACGCTCCTCGACCCCGAAATCCGGGCCTTCATCGCGAAGACCGACAGCCTTTACGACCCCGAAACCGCGCGCCAGCCGCTCGCCGAACAGCGCCGCGCCTATGACCGGCTTTGCGCCGCGTTCCGGCGTGGCTATCCCGAGGGCGTGACTGCGACGGATGCGCCGTTCGGCGGGGTGCCCTGCCGTCACTACCGGCCGCGCGGGGCAAGGCCGGGTGCGACGATCCTCTATTTCCACGGCGGCGGCTACGTGGTCGGCGGGCTCGACAGCCATGACGACATCTGCGCCGAGCTTGCGGCGATGACCGGGCGGGCGCTGATCGCGGTCGATTACCGGCTTGCGCCCGAGCACCTTGATCCGGCGCAGAGCGATGATGCGCTCGACGCCCTCGACGCGCTTCTCGGCCAGGGCGACGACCGGGTCGTCCTTGCCGGGGACAGCGCCGGCGGCACACTCGCCGCCCTCGCGGCGGCGGCCCGCAAATCGTCGCGGATCGCGGGACAGGTGCTGATCTATCCCGCCCTCGGCGCGGACTATTCCGAAGGTGCGGCGCTCCTCCATGCCGATGCGCCGATGCTGACCCGGGAGGACATGGTCTACTACGAAGGCGTGCGCTTCGGCGGCGGCCCCGGGCCAGACACCGCCTGGCCGCTGCGCGCGGGCGGGTTCGAGGGCCTGCCGCCGACGGTGATCTTCACCGCCGAATGCGATCCGCTGGCGGGTGATGGCCCGGCCTATGCGCGGAGGATCGCGGCGGCGGGCGGACAGGCGCAATGCTTCGAGGAAAGGGGCCTCGTCCACGGCTATCTCCGCGCCCGCCACATGTCGGGCCGCGCCGGGGCGAGTTTCGTCGCGATCGCGGCAGCCATCGGCGCGCTCGCCGACGCGGCCGGCGAGGTCGCGAAGAGGCCAGCCGAGGGCGCGCGCTGACCAGCACCCGGCCCGCCCGGCGCTCAGACTGGAATTGTCACAAGAAAAGAAGGGCCGAGATGAACAAGCCAAGCCGGATCAACATCGATCACATGACCGAACGCTGCGACCTTGCCGCCGCCTTCCGCTGGACCGCGCGCCTGAACATGCATGAGGCGGTGGCCAACCATTTCAGCCTGGCGGTGAACGACGACGGCACGCAGTTCCTGATCAACCCGAACGGCCGCCACTTCGCGCGGATCACGCGCCACCGACCTCCTCCTTCTCGACGCCGAACGATCCCGCGACGCTGGACCGGCCCGACGCGCCCGGACCCGACGGCCTGGGGGCTGCACGGTTCGATCCACCGCGCCTGCCCGCATGCGCGCTGCGTGATGCATGTCCATTCGATCCATCGCGACCGTGCTGGCCAGCCTCGCCGACAGCCGTCTGCCGCCGATCGACCAGAACACCGCGATGTTCTTCAACCGCCACGTCGTCGACGACCACTATCGGCGGCATGGCCTTCGGCGACGAGGGCGCGCGCTGCGCCGCGCTGCTGACCGACCCGAAGGTGACGCACGATGATCATGGGCAATCACGGCGTGCTGGTGATCGGCGAGACGGTCGCCGAGACCTTCAACCGGCTCTACTATTTCGAGCGCGCGGCCGAGACCTATATCCGTGCCTTGCAGACTGGCCGGCCGCTGCGCGTCCTGCCGGACGAGATCGCCGAGAAGACCGCGCGGGAATGGGAGGATT
>CAVPRV010000015.1:0-18811 GCA_963707885.1 uncultured Alphaproteobacteria bacterium | reverse complement strand
CGCGCCGCCGCTCTCGCCGAGTGGCGCGGCCTCGGCGCCGCCTAAGGGGCAGTGTCGCTGTCTTTGCTGAGACCGGTTCGAAATCTGTCTGACACCTCCACGTCCGATGATGTGAGCTGTTCGCACTTTCATCAGTCTGCCGTCCATCCGCCATCGACGATAAGCGCGGTTCCGGTGACGAGGGCCGAAGCATCCGAGGCAAGAAAAACGACCGGTCCCATGATATCCTCGACGGTGCCTGCGCGGCCCAACTTGATCTTCTCCTCGATCCAGGCGCGGCGGTCCGGATTGGCGAAGGTCGGCTCCGTCAGTGGGGTGCGGATGAAGGTGGGGCAAAGCGTGTTCACCCGGATGCCATGCAGCCCCCATTCGATCGCCATCGACTTCGTCATGCCCTCGAGCGCATGCTTGCTTGCGGCATAAACCGCGCGGTCGATCCCGCCCACATGACCCATCTGGCTTGAGATCGTGATCAGGCTGCCGGGACGTCCCGCAGCAACAAGGCCCTTTGCGACGGCCTGGGCCAGGAAGTAGGCCGCGCGGGTGTTGACCTCGAATACCGCGTCGTAATCTGTCGGCGCGGTGTCAACGGCGGGGCCGTGGCGGGCGATACCGGCGGCATTCACCAGCACGTCGAAGGGCCCCTCGGATTCCACAAAGGCGGACGTCGCGGAGATATCGGTCACGTCGAGCGAAGCCGCCTCGGCCGTGCAACCTTCTGCTGCCAGCGCGTCGCGCAGGGCCTGCAACGGGCCGTGCTGGCGCGCCGCCAGCATGACGTTGGCGCCCGCGCGCGCAAGCGCCACGGTCGCGCCAAGCCCGATGCCCGACGAGGCCCCGGTAACGAGGGCGCGTCGGCCGTCGAGGCGGAAGGATGGAGAAGCAGGCAGGTCCACTGCGTTACTCGGCGGGCTCACGATAGGGCGCCGGTGCGCCATAGGGAACATTGATGCAGCCGTAGCGGCGAACCCGCACATTGCACTGTTCGGCGTGGCCGACAAAGCCTTCCAGAAGGCACAGGCGTGAGCCGTATTCCCCGATCAGCGTGGCCGCCTCATCCGTAGTGACGCGCTGGTAGCTGTGGGTCTTGAGGAACTTGCCGACCCAGAGGCCGCCGGTATACCGCCCGGCCTTCTTCGTTGGCAAGGTATGGTTCGTGCCGATTACCTTGTCGCCGTTCGCCACGTTGGTGCGGGGACCCAAGAACAGAGCGCCGTAGCTGCGCATGTTCTCGAGATACCAGTCATCGCGGTCGGTCATGACCTGGACGTGTTCGTAGGCCATGTCATTGGCCACGGCGAGCATCTCGTCATGGCTGCCGCACAATATCACGTCGCCGTAGTCGCGCCAGCTGGTACGGGCGGTCTCGGCGGTGGGCAGGATCTCGAGGATGCGTTCGATCTCGACAAGTGTCGCCTCGGCCAGTCGCCGGGAATTGGTGATGAGGCAAGCGGGCGAATTGTACCCATGCTCGGCCTGCCCGAGAAGGTCCGTTGCGCAGATTTCGGCGTCGACGGTATCGTCGGCGATGACCATCGTTTCGGTCGGACCGGCGAAAAGGTCGATCCCGACGCGGCCATAGAGCTGACGCTTGGCTTCCGCCACAAAGGCGTTGCCGGGGCCGACCAGCATATGCACCGGCTCGATCGTTTCGGTCCCGATCGCCATGGCCCCCACGGCCTGGATGCCGCCGAGACAGAGGATCTCGTGCGCGCCGCCCAGATGCATCGCCGCTACGATCGCCGGGTGTGGCTCGCCATTGACTGGCGGTGCGGAGGCGACGATGCGCCGAACCCCTGCAACGTTTGCCGTCAGGACCGACATGTGGGCCGAGGCCACCATCGGGAACTTGCCACCGGGCACATAGCAGCCCACGGACTGCACCGGAATGTTGCGATGGCCAAGAATGACGCCCGGAAGCGTTTCTATCTCGATGTCGGTCATGCTGGCGCGCTGCTCCTCGGCGAAGCGGCGGATCTGGGTCTGCGCGAACCGGATATCGGCCATGTCACGAGTAGACACCTTCTGCATCGCCGCCTCGATCTCGGAGTCGCTGAGCCGAAAGGCGGAGGGCGCGTATCCGTCAAACTTCCGGCTGAGATCGCGCACCGCCGCGTCTCCGCGTTTCTCGATATCGGCCAGCGTGGTCTCGACGGTGGCGCGGACCTGTGCGTCGTCTTCGACGCGCTCGCTCTCGGGCTTTCCGGTTTTCAGGTGCTCGATCGTCATCTGTCTGTATCCCGGGTCTGAGGTTGAGGGACCGCCCTGCGGGGCGGCAGTTTCAGCTGTTTGTCTCTGCCTCGCGCCGAAGGGCGCGCAGGCGAAGGAGGTTTGCGTTGCGCTGTCGCTGCGCGGCGGGGATTTCCTCGGGCGCGACCTGTTCGCACATGGCGGCGTGGATCAGGTCGACGGTCTGGTCGCCCCAGGGGTAGTCCGTTCGAGCCTGCTGACCCATCCGGCGCATCATCGGGCCGAGCTGGTCGACGAAGCCCCTGAACCCGTCACGGGCGTTCAGATGGGCGGTCATAAAAGGGCCGATGAAGGCCCAGCGAGGCGCAAGACCTTCGGTCAGCACGCGGTCGATATCCTCGGGGCTGGCATAACCCTCGGCCACCAAGTGCATGGCCTCAGCCACCAGCGTGAATTGCAGGCGATTCAGAAGGAAGCCGTCGATCTCCCTTGAGAGGCGCACCGGAGACATGCCGAGGTGTTCGTAGAAGACCTACGGCGCGGTCGATGGTCTCGGGCGCGGTCAAGCCGGTGCCGCACAATTCGACCAGTGCGATATGCGAGGGCGGGTTGACCGGGTGCGCGACGAGCGCACGTTCCGGTGCCGGCGATTTCCCTGAGAAAGGTCGAACCGGGTAGGGCGGAGGTCGAGGACGCGATGATGCGCATCGCGCGGGGCCGCCTCGGCGATCTCGGTCGCGATGCGCCGCTTTAGGTCCACGTCCTCGCGGACGCTTTCCTGCACATGCACCACGCCGTCCACGGCCTCGGCAATACTGTCGGCAACTGTGATCCGCGCGACCGCCGCGCCGGTGCTGCCCGGCGCACGCCTCCGTCTCGGCCGAAGGCTCTCGATCGTCCGGCGGATCGCCGGAAGGGTCTCCTGCCGTAGACGCTCGCCATCGCTGTCGAAAAGCCGCACCTCGTGGCCGGCGCGAGCGAACACCGCGGCCCATGCCCCGCCCACGAGTCCGGCGCCGATGCATGCGACCTGGCTCACGGATCACTCCGCCGCTTCCGGCGGCGACTCTGCCCAACGCGCGTCGAATTCCCAGACCCGCTCGAAGCCGATCAGCTTGTTGAACTCGCCAAACTCCATCATCGGGATCTCGGGTGTGCGCGAGGTGCCCAGGCGTTTGAAGGCGGTCAGGGCTTTTTCCGTCGCTGCCGCCGCCGCAAGGCCGGTCAGCGACGGGAAAATCGCCAGAGCATAACCGATTTCCTTCAGCCGGTCGGCAGTCAGGATCGGTGTGACCCCGCCATCGGCCATATTGGCCATCATCGGCGCGTCGATCCGTTCGCACGCGATGCGCATCTCGTCCTCGGAGGTCAGAGCCTCGACGAAGACGACGTCGGCCCCGGCATCGCGATAGGCAAGACCGCGTTCGATGGACTTCTCGAAGCCCTCCATCTGGCGGGCATCCGTGCGGGCGATGATCAGAGTATCGGGATTCTGCCGTGCCGCACACGCAACCTGGATCTTTCGCATCATGTCCTTCTGCGGGATCACGCGCTTGCCCGGTGTGTGGCCGCATTTCTTCGGGAATTCCTGGTCTTCCATCTGGATCGCGACGGCGCCGGCGGCCTCGTAGCCACGCACGGTGTGGTCGACGTTAAGAAGGCCGCCATAGCCGGTATCTGCGTCCGCGATGACGCCGGCGTTGACCGTCCGGCAGAGGATCTGCAAGCGCTCGACCATTTCGGAGTAGGAGACGATACCGGCGTCGGGCAGGCCGTAAGCCGAGGCGGTGCCCCAGTAGCCCGAGGAATAGACGAAGTCGAACCCGACCTTGTTGGCGACCACGCCGGCGATCATGTCGTGGATGCCGGGCGCGGCGACGAACTGGCCTGCGTCAAGCGCGATGCGAAGGTTCGGTTTGGTCATCTTGGTCCTCACGGGTCCGAAGGTAGCTAATGGCGTCGTCGAGGCTGACGACGTCGGCATATTTCGCGTTCATATCGAAGAGATTGGCCTCGTGCGGGGCCGGGTGACGGTCCCCCACGGCCTC
Source organism: uncultured Alphaproteobacteria bacterium (assembly GCA_963707885.1). Lineage (GTDB taxonomy): Bacteria > Pseudomonadota > Alphaproteobacteria > Rhodobacterales > Rhodobacteraceae > Albidovulum. The sequence goes on along the minus strand of CAVPRV010000015.1, from coordinate 14,573 downwards.
CCTGACCACGATCGGGATGAAGCCGTGGCTGCAGCAGTCCACGCAGGTCGCGCGGACGCATCCGCTGGTGGACAGGCCGGTCATCAGCAGAGTGTCGATGCCCTGGCTTGTCAGCGTGGCGGCCAGCGGCGTGCCGAAGAAGGCCGACGGGTATTGCTTCGATATGACCATCTCGCCTTTGGCGGGTTCCAGCCCCTTGGGCCAGGCACCCATCGGGTTCCCACGAACAAAGTTGCGCAGCGGCCGGGCCTTCTGAAAGAACCGCCCGCCGTTGGCGCCGCCTTCGTCATAGACGACGTTGGTGTAGATTACGGGAATGCCTGCCGCGCGGGCCGCGTCGCGCAGGGTCAGGGCAGCCGCGAGCGCATCCTCGACGTCGGCGAAGAGTTCGCAGTCCGGGTCGAAATAGGCCTCGACGAAGTCAATCAGGATCAGCGCAGGTGTTTTGCCGAAGCCGATACGATTGTCGTAAGCCTTCTTGTAGTTCTCGGTGAGATCGGAGGATGTCTGCACTGTCCCGTTCCCTTCGCTATGTGTCATTGGCCGGTATCGCCCGAGATGGCGCGCCGCAGCGCCGCCATGCGTTCTCCGGGGATCTGCACCCAGGGCGTGTCGCGCGCTGCTTTCGCCTCGTGATCGGCAACGGCGTCATGTCTTCGCTGAGGATCACGCCGATTTCGTCGAGCCCGGCCAGCAGGGCCGACTTGCGGTGCGGCGAGATCTCGAATTTCATCGCGGGGCCGGACGGCAGGTGAACCAACTGCGCATGACAAGTCCACAGTGACCGTCGCCCGCCTCGGGCCGCGGCCGTCGACCCGGGCGATGTCGTCGGGCAGCAGCGATGATCGGCAGCACGCCGTTGCGAAAGCAGTTGGACTGAAGAAGATCTCGCCGAAGCTGGGGGCGATGACGCAGCGGATGCCGAGATCCTCCAGCGCCCAGACCGCCTGTTCGCGGCTGGAGCCCGGTGCCGAAGTTGCGGCCCGCGACAAGGATGCCGGTGCCCTTCGAAGGGCGCGCGGTCGAGAACGAAATCGCTCGCCTCGTCCCGCGCGCTCGTAGAACGCGTATCTGCCCAGCCCCTGCCGGTCCAGCAGCAGCAGGAAACGGGCGGGAAAGATCACGTCGGTGTCGATGTTGTCCTCGGCCAGCAGGGCAGGGATGGCTGCGATCCGGTCGGTCATGCTGGCAGATACTCTCTGACATCGGCGATCCGCCCGGCCAGGGCGGCGGCGGCGGCCATTTGCGGCGACATCAGGTGGGTGCGTCCGCCCTTGCCCTGGCGGCCCTCGAAGTTGCGGTTGGAGGTCGATGCGCAGCGCTCGCCTTCGGTCAGGCGGTCGTCGTTCATCGCCGACGCACATCGAGCAGCCGGACTCGCGCCACTCGAATCCGGCGTCGAGGAAGACCTTGTCCAGGCCCTCGGCCTCGGCGGCCGCGCGCACGGACATCGACCCGGGCACGACGATGGCGGCGACGCTATCGGCAACGCGGCGGCCCCGGACGACTTCGGCCGCCGCGCGCAGGTCGTCGAGCCGTCCGTTGGTGCACGAGCCGATGAACACGCGGTCGATCCGGATGTCGCGAACCGGGACTCCCGGGCTCCAGGCCCATGTAGGTCGAGGCTCTTCTCGATCTTGCCGCGAATTTCCGGGCGTCTCGGACGCCGCGGGATCGGGAGGTGAACCGGTGACCGGGACGGTCTGCTCCGGGCTTGTGCCCCAGGAGACCTGCGGCGCGAGGACGGAGACGTCCATCGCGATCTCGCGGTCGAAGACCGCGTCCGCATCGGTGGCCAGCGCGCGCCAGTCCGCCGACCGCGGCGTCCCACTCCGCCCCGTCCGGGGCCAGCGGGCGACCCTTCAGGTAGGCGAAGGTCGTCTCGTCGGGCGAGACCATGCCGACGCGGCTGCCGGCCTCGATCGACATGTTGCACAAGCGTCATGCGCTCTTCCATCGACATGGCGTCGCACGGCCTCGCCCGCGAATTCGAGCGCATAGCCGACCCCGACGCCGGCGCCGAAGTTCGCGATGATGGCGAGGATGACGTCCTTGGCGGTCACGCCCGGGCTGCAAGCCGGCCGTCAAGACGGACGCGCATGGTCTTCTGTCGTGTCTGGCGCAGGCACTGGGTCGCGAAGACGCGATGCACTCGCTGGCGCCGATGCCGAAGGCGATGCAGCCGAAGGCGCCGTGGGTGCAGGTGTGGCTGTCGCCGCAGACCAGCGTCAGGCCGGGCAGCGTGAAGCCCAGTTCGGGGCCGATGACGTGGACGATGCCGTGCCGGACATCGTCGATCGGCACATAGGTGATGCCGTGGCGCTCGGAGTTGTGGATCAGCCGGTCCGACCTGGCTGCGCGCCAGTCCTTCGGCGAAGCGTCATGTCCGCTGCGGACGGTCGGCACGGCATGGTCCGCCACGGCGAGATGGGCGTCGGGGCGGCGCACGCGTCGCCGCCGGCTGCGTCGAGCGCGGCGAAGGACTGCGGGCTGGACACCTCCTGCACGAGATGCCGGTCGATGTAGAGCAGCGTGTCGCCGTCTCGGATAGATGCCGCACGGCATGCCGCTCCCAGACCTTGTCGTAGATGGTTCGGCCAGCCAAGGCTGCGCTCCTTCATTGTCCGCCGACCGGCATTTGTAGCGCCAGATCGGCAGACGTCCCGGGGCGGGCGACTTAGTTTCCTCTTGATTCGGGAAACGTAGCTCTACTAGTACTTGAATGCGCATTCAAGATGAATCAGGAGCGCCGTCTGCGAGTCAGTCGCGCGCGAACACAAGGAGAGCGACATGAGGCTTGGGGTCGACGTCGGCGGCACCTTCACGGACCTGCTGCTGCATGACGATGAGAACGGCGGACCTTTCGGGCCAAGACACCCTCGACGCCGGACGATCAGTCGATCGGCGTCGCGGCGGGCGTCAAGCTGATCTGCGAAAAGGCGGGCATCTCGCCGTCGGACATCTCGCTGGTCCTGCATGGCACGACGGTCGCGACCAACGCGGTGCTGGAGGGCAAGGGCGCCCGGGTCGGGCTGCTGGTGACCCGGGGTTCGAGCATACGCTGCATCTGGCGAAGTCCTGGACGCCGGGTCCGCTGTTCGGCTGGATCGTGATGGAAAAGCCCGATCCGCTGGCCGCGCTGCGCGACACGCGCGGCATCTCCGAGCGGATGAACGCGCGGGGCGAGGTGTCTGACGCCACTCGACGAGGCTCAGGCGATCGCCCTGATCGACGATCTTTGCGCGTCGGGAATCGAGGCGCTGACGATCTCGCTGATGCACTCCTACGCCAATCCGGCGCACGAGCAGCGCGCTGCGCGCAGCTGGTGGCCGAGCGGTTTCCGCGACATTGCCGGTGTCGCTGTCCTCGGACATCCTGCCCGAGTTCCGCGAGTACGACCGCGCCATCACCACGGTGATGAACGACTACGTCCGGCCGATCATGACCCGCTACCTGTCGCGGATCGAGGACCGGCTGGACGAGGTGGGCGTCAGGCGCGCCGCTGCACATCGTGCGGTCCGACGGCGGCCTGATGAGCGCGCAGAGCGCCGCGGAACGCCCGGTGCACACCGTGCTGTCCGGGCCGGCCGGTGGCGTGACGGCAACGGCGATGGTCGCCCGGCGCACCGGCCTGAAGAAGCTGCTTGCCTTCGACATGGGCGGCACCTCGACCGATGTGTCGGTGATCATCGACGGCCAGCCGACGATCACCCGTTCGACCGACGTCGGCTACTTTCCCGGCCAAGGTGCCGACGCTGGACGTGCGCGTCGGTCGGCGCCGGGCGGCGGCTCGATCGCCGAGGTCTCCGAACTGACCATCGTCGCTGCGCGTCGGCCCGCGCAGCGCCGGTGCCGAGCCGGGTCCGGTGGCCTATCGGCCGCGGCGGCACAGAACCCACGGTCAGCGATGCCAACGTCGTGCTGGGCTATCTGCCCGAGCGTCTGCTGGGCGGCGACATGACGCTTGACGTCGAGGGCGCGCGCGACGGCGGTGGCCGAGCTCGGCGAGCAGGATCGGCCTGGCCCCGAAGAGGCAGCGCAAGGCATCCTCGACATCGCCAACGAGATCATGCTGGGCGCGCTGCGGGTCATCACCGTGCAGCGCGGGCTTGATCCGCGCGACTTCGGCATCGTCGCCTTCGGCGGTGCCGGACCCTCTGCATGCCAACGCGATGGCGGAACTGCTGGGCTGCTATCCGGTCGTGGTGCCCGCCGAATCCCGGCGTGCTGTCTGCGCTCGGGCTTCCTCGAGGCCGAGTTCAAGAACGAGTTCGTGCAGACCCTGATCGGCTCGATCGCCGGGACTCGACGACGACAAGCATCTGGGCACGTTTCCGCGACTTGAAGGAAAAGGCGGTGGAGTGGCTCGACGAGCAGGACGTGGCCGAAGACGACCGCTCCATCGTCTACTCGCTCGACCTGCGCTACGAGCAGCAGGGCTTCGAGGTGACCATCGACGTGCCCGCCGATCTCGTGTCGCGGAGAAGGGCGGCTCGAGTCCGTCTATCGCCGATTTCCACGCCACCCATGAGCGGCTTTACGGCGTGCGATTCGACCTGCCGATCGAACTGGTCGCGCTGCGGGTCGTTGCCACCGGGGCGACGCCGCCGGTAAGTTGCCGATCTCGGCACCGGCAGCGACCGCTGCCGAGGACGCGGTGATCGAGACCGACCAGGCCTACTTCCACGGCGCCTGGCTGGACACGCCGCATATCGACCGCGACAGGCTTCGCGGTCGGTGCGCGGGTCGAGGGACCGGCGATCATCCGCCAGTACGACACGACGACCGTGCTGCTGCCCGACCACTACGCCGATGGTCGACGACGACGGCAACCTGATGATCTGGCCCAACGGGAAAGGGAGCGTGAAGCCATGAGCGACAAGGTCGATCCGATCACTCTCGACCTCATCGAGAACGCCCTGATGAACGCGCGCTTCGAGATGGACAGCGTCGTCGTGCGGGTCGCGCTGTCGCCGGTGATCCGCGAGCAGCACGACGAATTCCCGATGATCTGCAACGACGCGGCCAGATGATCGTCGGCCAGTTCGGCAGCTACATCCCGGCGATCGTCGAAGAATTCGGCAGCGACATCCACGAAGGCGACATCTTCGTCTGGAACGATCCCTACGCCTGCAAGGGCTCGATCTCGCACAACAACGACTGGTGCGTGATGCTGCCGATCTTTCACGACGGGGTGCACGTCGGCTTCTGCTCGATCTTCGGCCACATGGTCGATGTCGGCGGCAAGGTGCCGGGCTCGATGCCTGCCGATGCCCGCTCGATCTGGGAGGAAGGGCTGCGCGTTCCGCCGGTCAAGATCTACGACAAGGGCGTGCTGAACGAGGGCGTGCTCGAGATCATGCTCAACAACAGCCGCACGCCGGACATGAACCGGGCCGACCTGATGGCGCTGATCGCCGGCTGCCGCACGGCGGCGCGGCGGGTGCAGGAGATCTGCGACCGTTTCGGTCGCGACACCTACGTGTCTGCCTGCGACGATGCTGATGCGACCGCACCCGCGAGGCGATGAAGCAGCTGATCGCCAAGTACATCCCGGAAGAGCCGGTGACCTTCACCGACTATGTCGACGATGACGGCTTGGGCAACGGTCCGTTCAAGATGCACCTGTCGATCTACCGGCGTGGCGATGTCGCGGTGATCGACTGGACCGGCACCGCCGACCAGGCGGAAGGGCCGATCAACTTTCATATCCACGAAGGCCTCTGCAAGCTGTTCTTCGGCGTCTACATGATCATGGCCTTCGATCCGAAGGTGATGTTCAACGAGGGCTTCTACGATCTGTTCGAGATCATCCTGCCCGAAGGCAGCCTGCTGAACCCGCGCTTCCCGGCAGCCCTGTCGAACCGGCTGAACACGCACACGCGTTTCTTCGACTGCCAGGCCGGGGCCCTGGGTCAGAAGGCTCCGCACCTGTCGATGGCGGCGGGATATGGGACCAGCCCGCACTTCATCTTCACGGGCAGGACAAGGACGGCAAGTACTTCCAGCTGATGGAGTTGCTGTTCGGCGGCGTGCCCGGGACGCCCGCTGGGCGACGGTCTGGACGGGCACGCGTGGTGGCCGCTCTTCAGCGCCACGCCGATCGAGTATATCGAGAACTACTACCCGGTGGTGGTCGAGAGCTATCGCCCGGTCCTGGATGGGGGCGGCGCAGGTCTGCATCGCGGCGGCGCGGGGATCGAAAAGATCTACCGCGTGCTCGAAGTCGGGCTCGGTCTCGATCCACGACGACCGCGAAACGGTGCCGCCCTGGGGCATCAACGGTGGCCTGCACGGCGGCACCTCGTCGAAATGGTTACAGCGCGCCGGATCGGACGAGCGCGAACGTATCCCGTCGAAGATCGACAATCTGAAGGTCGAGCCGGGCGACAGGGTGATCTTCATCACCGCCGGGTCCGGTGGCTGGGGCGACCCGCTGGATCGGGATGCCGACCAGACAGCCCGTGACGTGTCCAACGGTCTCGTATCGATCGAAAAGGCGGCGCGGGACTACGGGGTGGTGATCCTGAAGGACGGCGCGGTCGACGCTGTGGCAACAGAGAAACGCCGCAAGGAGATGCGCGCAGAACGCGGCCCGGCTTCTGATTTCGACTTCGGTCATATTCCCGGTATAAGCACAGCCGCCGAGTGACCTTGGCGACGCGGCAGATGCCACTGCCGCGTCCCACCCCATCCAGACGGCGGGCTTGAGGCGAAGCTCCGTTCGTTTTCAGTCCGAGGGGCCGGGAACAGTCTTGCCCGCGATGAACCGGCCGGGCAGGGCGATCGGCTGGCGCGGTGCCTCTTGGTTGTGCGGATCGAGTATGAGGTCGAGGGTGCGTCGCACCATGTCCTCGATCGGCTGGCGCACGGTGGTCAGCCCATAGGCCGCGCGTTGACCCTCGCGAATGCCATCAAAGCCGGCAAGCATGACATCGCCCGGGATCAGGCGGCCATGGTCCACCCGCACCGCATCGGCGCAGCCAATCGCCATGATGTCGTTCACGGCGAAAATCGCGTTGGGCCAGTCGTTGTCGGCCAGATACCCGGCGGTCCTTTCGCGGGCGCCGTCATAGCTTGATGTGCCGTCGATCTCTACGACGCGGTTGCGGGGCAAGCCGTGCGCATCGAGCGCCGCGCAGAAACCTTCCACCCGTTCGCGACTGGTCGAGCCGTTCGGGTCTCCGCGCACCACGAGAAAGGTCCGCGCCCCTGCCGCGATCATTCGTTCTGCGAGAAGCCGGCTGCCGTTGATGTTGTCGGTGTAGACGCTGGGCAGTGATGCATGGCCGACCGAGCGGTTGAACATCGCGACCGGCACCTCAAGCTGTTCGCTCAGCGCGATGATGTCCGAAGACATCTGGGCTGAGGTCACAACGATCGCGTCAGTCTGGTAGCGCATCGCGTCCATCAGCGCGTCGTCCGGGTCGCCGGTGCTCGGAACCGAAAAGGTCAGGATCTTCCGGTCCCGCTCCTGTAGCTGTTCCATGAAAGTCTGCAGGGTCTCGGCATAGAACGGGTTGCGCATGTCCCCGATGATCAGCGCGATCGTGTTGGTCCGGGCCGTCGTCAGGTTCGAAGCCAGTGCGTTCGGTACATAACGAAGCTTGCGCGCCGCCTCGAGAACCTTCTCCCGCTTCTCTTTGGCGATGCTCGCCCCCGCGGTGAAAGCGCGCGATACCGTGGGCTGCGACACGCCGGCGAGGCGCGCCACATCATAGGCTGTTACCCTGCTTCCCCTTCTCCTGCCCGCCATTGTCCCTCCACACCCTGACGGTGCACACAATTGCCTACCTCCAATGGAAGCGTCGTGTGACTAACTGCCACTGTATTTTTCGCCGGGCCACGCCTCCGTCATTGACACCGAGAGGCAATTCTCGCAATACTTTGAATGCGCATTCAATTTGGCTTGGGGCCGCCATGCGGCCGCCTGCAACACGAGGAGGTCTTATGCTGCGACATCTCAAGACGACCACCCTGGCTACCGCGGCTGCCGTCGCTGTGACCGCGGCCCACGCCCAGGATACCGACGAGGGGCTCGCGCGTGCAGCCGAGCGCCTCGCGGTCTACACTCAGCAACCCGTTTTTACCCCTCCGGGCGAGGCCTTCGACATTCGCGCCTGCGTCGATGGGCAGCAAGATGCTGGCAATTCCGAACAGCAGCGCGCAACCCGTTCCTCAAGGGCATCATCGACCGGATGAAGACGGTGGGCGAGCAAATCGGACTTGAAGTGCGTCGAGTGGGAGAACCAGGGGCAGCCCAGCCAGTGGGTTCAGGGCTTCGACTTCGCGATCCGCGAGGATTTCGACATCATCAACCTGATCTCGGGCATCTCGCCGGACACGGTCGAGCCCGCAGATCGCCGCAGCCAACGAAGCCGGCGTCAAGGTCACGACCTCGCATTTCTACGACCCGTCGTTCGAGCCGCACCCGGCTCTGTCGAGCAGCCTTCCCATCGGGTTCAACGAGATCGGCAAGATCCTCGCGAACTGGACCGCGGTCAACACGAACGGCGAAGCGAAGATCCTGACCATCGTGTCGCGCGAAGTTCCGCCGACGATCCCGCTGGTCGACGGAATCGAGACCGAGTTGGCCGAAGAACTGCCCGACCTGCGAGATCGTCCAAGAGATCAACGTCGGCGTCGCCGAGTGGGGCACCAAGATCCAGCCCGCCGTCCAGTCCGCACTTCAGGCCAACCCCGAGATCAACGTGATCATCCCGATCTATGATTCAATGTCTCAGTTCGTCGTGCCGGCACTGCGTCTGACCGGTCGTCTTGGGGAGGTCGACGTTGCCACGTTCAACGGCACGCCGTTCGTCCTTGACTTCATCCAGCAGGGTGCGGTCAGCATGAACATCGGCGAAAGCCTCGACTGGATCGCCTACGCGACGATCGACGGTCAGGCCCGCGACCTGTGCGAGATGGAGATGCCGGACCGGCTGAACGTGCCGTTCTACATCTTCGACGCCGACAACGCGGCAGATGCCGGCACTCCGGCCCAGTTCGACACCGGTTACGGCGACGCCTATATCGCCGGGTTCAACGAACTCTGGGGCTTGAACTAACCGGCATGAACGGCCACCACGCGCCTTCCGTAACAGCGGCCCCGGAGACGGGGCCGCCGACGTTGCGACTAGAGAATATCTCGAAGTCGTTCAACGGCACGCTGGCGCTTGATGGCGTGTCGCTCACGGTCCGCCCCGGAGAAGTCCACGGCTTGCTCGGGATGAACGGGTCGGGCAAGTCGACCCTGATCAAGGTGCTTGCGGGTGTTCATGCGCCGGACCCCGGCGGCCGCATGGAATTCAATGGCGCGCCGGTTTCGCTGCCCCTGAAGCCAAGTGACTTTCGTCGCCTTGGCATGAGTTTCGTGCACCAGAACCTGGGCCTTGTCCCCAGCATGACAGTGCTCGAGAACCTGAGACTTTCCAGCATCGCCATCGCCCGGCGCTGGCGCATCGACTGGGCCGCCGAGCAGCGTGCCACCGAAGAGACCCTGGAGCGCTACGGCCTGAAGATCGAGCCCTGGCGGCAGGTCGCCGAACTCAGCGCGGTCAACCGTGCACTTCTTGCCATCGTCCGCGCCTTCGAGGAGATCCGTCAGGAATGCGAGCGAACGGACCGACCGGGGCTGGTTCTGCTGGACGAGCCCACTCCGTTCCTTCCAAGCGAGGGCGTGAGGCAACTTTTCGACCTGATGCGCAAGATCGCGGCCACGGGGTCCAGCGTTATCTTCATTTCGCATGACATCGACGAAGTGATGGATATCACCGACAGCGTGACAGTGCTGCGCGACGGCAAGGTCTCGGGCGAGATCGCGACCCGCCTTGCCGATCGCGACCGGATGATCGAGATGATCATCGGCCGCAATCTCGCGTCGCAACCCAGGCACGAGACCCACGTTCCGCCCGAGGCCGGCAAGACGCCTTACCTGCGGGTCGAGGGCCTGTCCGGCGAAGGCATTCAGCCTTGCGACATCACTATTGGAGAAGGCGAAATCGTGGGCCTGACCGGGCTTATCGGGTCCGGCTTCGAGCGCGTGCCCTACCTGCTTTTCGGCGCGGCGCCGGCCAGCGCGGGCCGGATCACGACCGCCGAGGGCGAGAGCGTGGATCTGACCACGATGACCCCGGCTAGGGCGATCGCCCGCCGTTTTGCGTTGCTGCCGGGAGACCGCAACGAGCAGGGTGGCGTCGGCACCCTGTCAATCTTCGAGAATATGTTCCTTCCCGGCATGGGCGACTATTACGACGCCGGCTTCCTGCGGACGTCCCGGATGCGATCCGACGCCAGGCGGCTGGGCGAGGAGTTCGAGGTGCGGCCCAACGATCCAGACAAGGGACTGGCCGATCTTTCCGGCGGAAACGCGCAAAAGGTGTTGATCGCACGATGGATGAACCGCAATCCTCGGTTTCTTCTGCTGGACGAGCCGACCCAGGGTGTCGACGTGGGCACCCGCGCGAACATCTTTGCCGCCCTTTCAGACGCTGCCGAGCAGGGCATGTCCATGATCTGCGCCAGTTCCGATCCAGAACAACTGGACGAAATCTGTGACAGAGTGCTGGTCTTTGCGCGTGGACGCATCGTGGACGAGATCACGGGCGAACGTCTCTCCAAGGACAACATCGTTCAGGCCTGCTACACATCCATCGAAGCCGCCGAGAAGATGCGCAGCAGTACCGCGGCCTGACCTTCCAAACCCAAGGAGCATCCGAGTCATGAGCGACGCCACCGATACCGGCGCCCGGAGTGCCAGTCTCAGTATCGAAAGCCGGCGTTTTCTGGAGAAATACGCCCTCGTCTTCGTGTGGATCCTGCTGATCGCGGGGTTTTCCATCGCGATGCCGGCGTCGTTCTTCAACTGGGGCAACTTCTCGATCCTGTTCGCCTCCTATGCTCCGGCGGCGATGCTGGCTCTGGCGATCATCGTGCCGCTGACCTCCGGCGACTACGATCTCTCGGTCGGGGCGACACTTACCCTGTCCTCCTGCCTGATCGGTGTGCTCAACGTCTGGCACGGTGTGCCTATTGAGCTGTGCGTGCTGATCGCGCTGCTGACCGGGGTGTTTGTCGGGCTGTTCCACGCCCTTTTCATCGTCTATTTTCGAATTCCCTCGCTTGTGGTCACCTTGGGAACGACCTCGTTGATGAGCGGAATCGTCCAGCTGATCACCAATTCCAGCACCATCGGCGGGATCGACAATGCGTTGATCATGGCCGTGGTGGGCGGGCGTTTCCTGGGTGTTCCATACGCCTTCTACTACGCCCTCGTGGCTGCTCTCGTGCTCTGGTACATCTTCGACTACACCCCGATCGGGCGGCGTTTGCTGTTCGTCGGACGGGGCCGTGAGGTGGCGCGGCTCAACGGCCTGCCGGTGGAACGCATCCGTGTGGGTGCACTTGTCGCCTCTGGTGTCATCGCGTCCGCGGCGGGTGTGCTGTATGCTGGCGTGCTGGGTTCTGCGGATCCCTATTCCGGCCTCAACTACCTTCTGCCGGCCTTTGCGGCCGCATTCCTCGGCTCGACCGCGATTACGCCCGGTCGGTTCAACCCGCGCGGCACGATGGTCGCGGTCTATTTTCTGGGTACCGGGATCACGGGGCTTACGATGCTCGGCATTCCGCTTTGGGTTACCAACGTGTTCAACGGCGCGGCGCTGATCCTGGCGGTAACGATCTCGCAGCTCACGCGGGGACGCCGGGCCCCGGATCACGCATGATGCGCTTGGGCAGAGTTGCCGGCGTCTTCTTGTCCAACAATGTAGGTAGGCCGGCGGCGCTGTGACACGCTACCGCTTTCACACCACCCCGAGCGTGGTAGTCGGACGTGGTTCGTCCGCAGCTCTCGATGAGGTGGTCGGCGATTTCCTTGGCGAGAGCGTCTTGCTGATCACCGATCGCGGATTGTGCGACCTCGGCTTGGTCGATCCCGCTGTCGCCGCGCTGCGAGGCGCTGGCGCCACCGTGACCGTGTTCGACGCGGTCGAGCCCGATCCTTCGGTCAAGACCGTCGAGGCCGCCGTGGTGACCGGAACAGCGATTTGTGCGACAGGGGTCCTTGGACTCGGTGGAGGCTCCTCGCTTGACGTGGCAAAGGTGGTGGCGCTGCGGCTGGGGTCGGGTGACGCTCTGGACACCGCCTGGGGTGTGAACAATGCACGCGGACCGCGGCTTCGCCTCGTTCTGGTGCCGACCACTGCCGGCACCGGATCGGAAGTGACCCCTGTCGCAATCCTGACCGTCGGCGCGAACGAAAAGTGCGGTATTTCCTCGCCTCTTCTCCTGCCCGACCTCGCGCTTCTGGATGCAGACCTTACGCGGGGTCTTCCGCCCGCGATCACGGCGTCGACCGGTATCGACGCGATGGTCCATGCCATTGAGGCCTATGCCTCTGCCAGTCCGAACAACAATCCGCAGTCGCGCATGCTGGCGCGCGAGGCGCTTCGTATGTTGGGCGGGAATATCGAGACTGCTGTGAACGACGGCACCGATGTTGCGGCGCGTGAGGCGATGCTAATCGGCTCCATGCTTGCCGGTCAGGCCTTTGCCAATTCGCCGGTGGCGGCTGTTCACGCCCTTGCTTATCCGATCGGTGGGATGTTCCACGTACCACATGGTCTTTCGAACGCACTAATCCTCACGACGGTTCTTCGTTTCAACCTATCTTCTGCGACTGACCTTTATTCAAAGATTGCCGGCGATGCTTTCCCGGATATTGCCAAGGTGGCACCGGAGCTGCGGGCAGAGGCCTTTGTCTCGGCGCTTGATAATCTAATAGCGCGCCTCGGGATGCAGACGCGGTTGCGCGACGTGGGCATTCCGAGAGCCGCTCTGCCCGCCATGGCCGCTAGCGCGATGAAGCAAACGCGCCTCTTGGTCAACAACCCCCGTCCGCTATCCGAAGCCGATGTGCTGGAGATCTATGCCGCGGCGTGGTGATATCCGGCAATGCGAAACACGATGACCAGGTGGACGGGCGTTGTCAGAAGGAATCCGGTTGAGGCAGGCAGGGCGGCCTCGTAGCGTCCGGCCATGGCAAGACGCGATCCGTTCAAGGGCTTTCACAGCAGCCCGGGGTCTTGTCAGACGAATTCCGGTTGAGACGGGCAGGGCGACCTCATAGCGTCGGAACATGAGCAAACCTGACGGTCTTGTCAGAATAAATCCAGTTGAGACGGGCGGGGCGGTTCCATAGCCTCCGGGGATGAGCAAAAAAGACCCCTTCAAGTATTTCCACAGCAGTCCGGAGGTCATCCGCCTGGCGGTGATGATGTATGTCCGGTTTCCGCTTTCCCTACGGAACGTCGAGGACCTGCTGCATGAGCGCGACCCTTGGGACTTATATAAATCAATGACTTAAACTGGAGAAGGTTTGACGTCAGGCCCTCTCGCTCCGCCACCGACCCCCGTCTCATTTCCCCATGCAGATACTGCCCTCGAATTCCCGCGACATTCCGGGCGCTTGCGGACATCCATCCGCACCCTAAAACTCACCGAAAGCAGGGAGCAAGACCAATTCCGGACGCGGTCTCAGTTGCCCGGTTTTACCGGTGAGGTTTCTGGGGATTTCCCTGATAACAGGCAATTTACAGGGAATTTAGCGGATTTGAGGCAGAATCTCGCCATCGGGACCTTAAATCCCCAAGTCATATCAGAGACTTGCGGGACAATTCCCTACTCCATGGAACAGGGAATTTTCAGTGGCGAGCAGGGAATTCGTGAGGACGAATAAGGGAACGGACCGGTGGAATAGGGAAGTGCTCAGGACGCGAGACCCGAAGAGCCGTTCCTGATCGGCCCAGTCGAATCGGCATTCGGGCCCGGATGAAGGTCTCGAGTGTGAGTTCGAGCGGCTGCGACCCCGGTGACGATCGCCTCCTGGATCTTCGGCGAGAGCGTGGCGAGTGGGATGATGCGCCCGACGTAGCTTTCGGAGAATCCCTCGCGCTCGGCGATGTCCTTGAGAGCGGTGCCGGACTTCAGCATGTCAGCCCAGCGATGCGCGTTCCGAAGGGCGCGGATCATCGCCTGGTCAGGCATCGGCTGCCTTTCGCCGGCGACGATCTTCATCTCGACGCCGCGGCGTCTACGAGTGGAGGGAGCCGTGAACTCGACGAGATTGGCATCGATATCCTCGGCACAGAGATACAACTTGCTGGCCAAAGCTTCCCGGTCCAGCACAATCCGAAGGGTCCCGGCCGTCACTTCACCCCTGGAGATGATTGCCGAGGCCGCTGATGCTCCTCGCCGACGGATGTCGTTCACGAACGCTGCCACGCGCGTCGCGATCTCTCCGGCGTCACCGACACTTGCCGTCTGAAGGATCTGGTGCCGGGCTGCCCTTGCCTCGAGATGATCCGCGATCGCCGTCGCCACGGCCTGTTCGAACGCCGGTGCCCGAACTGTCGAGCTGGAACGAGGAGGCGCTCTCCATCGAGTTCGCGGAGCTCGCCGACCTGAAGCTCGAGGGGGCCATCGACTTCGACCTCACGATCACCGGCTTCGACACGCCGGAGATCGATCTCATCATCGGCGGGGCAGGAAGTGCAGCGCCCCGAGGCGGCGGAAAG
>CAVPRV010000014.1:0-6658 GCA_963707885.1 uncultured Alphaproteobacteria bacterium | reverse complement strand
TTAACAGCCGCTTCGGCGACCTTCTGGGACTTCCGCTGGTGCTGCAGCGGAAAGGGACGACAATCCGGCGGATCGGCGAGGAGCTCTCCCGCAGCGGGGTGCGATCGAACTCCGGGGAGACCGTCGACCTGGCCGGATGGGTCCGGTCCGTACGCGCCGGTGTGCCGGTCCGCGAGCGGTTGCGGCGCGATGATGGGGCGCATCTCGACGTGCGGGTTCACGCTCTGCCCGATGGCGGGTTCATCGCGAGCATCCTCGACGTGACGCCCGAATATGTGGCGACCGAGTTGCTGCGCCGGATCAACGAGACCTCTCGAGCGCCGCGTCCATGAGCGGACTGCGGAACTGACCGAGGCGAACCGGCTGATGCGCCTCCAGTTCGACGGATTGGCCCGTGCCGAGGAGGAACTCCGGGTCGCCAAGGAGGTGGCCGAGGAGGCGAACCGGGCGAAGACCCGCTTTGTCGCGGCCGCCAGCCACGATCTGCTTCAATCGGTGAATGCTGCGAAGCTTTACATATCGGGCCTTCGCGAGCGGTCGGTGCCGGCCGACGCGGCGGGGATCGTCGATCGCCTCGGCAAATCGTTCCAGTCCGTCGAGACGCTGCTCCAGAGTTTGCTCGACATCTCGAGGCTGGACACCCAGGGCGCGGAATTCAATGTCACCACATTCCGGCTGGACGAGATCCTCGACCCGCTGCTGCGTGATCTCGCGCCGCTCGCCGAGGAAAAGGGGCTCGCGCTCCGGCACGTGTCCTGCCGCGCATGGGTCCGGAGCGATCCCCACTACCTGAAGCGCTCGATCCAGAACCTCATCACGAACGCGATCCAGTATACGCCGGCCGGCCGGGTGCTGGTCGGTGCGCGGCGTCAGGGCGGGAAGCTGCTCGTACAGGTCTGGGATACCGGGATCGGGATCCTCCCGGACGATCAGGCCCGGGTCTTCGACGAGTTCACCCGGATCAACGGAGTCGGGCAGGGGCCCGGGGTCGGTCTCGGGCTCTCCATCGTCGAGCGCGCCTGCCGGCAACTCGGGCACCGGGTGCTGCTGCGCTCCGCATTCGGCCGGGGGTCGGCTTTTTCGATCGAGATACCGATCGTCGACGCGCCGACGGAAGGCGTCGGGGAACTCGCCGACATCGGCGGAAGTGATGCTCGATCCGATGACCTGGAACTGATCGTCATGATCGTCGAGGACGAAGCCAGCGTGCTGGAGGCCAGTACCGCCCGCCTCGAGGGATGGGGCGCGAGCGTTCTCGGCGCGCGCACGACCGGAGAAGCGATCGCGCTTGTCAAGCAGATCGGCGCGAAACCCGACATCATCCTCGCGAATTACCGCCTTGCGGGGGCCGATACCGGCCTTGCGGCAATTCGGGCTTTGCGCGACTGGGCCGGGGAGCATATCCCGGCCATCATGATGGCGTCCGATCGCGGGCAGAAGCTGCGCGATCTGGGCGAGGTCGAGGATTTCACCGTGATGACGAAGCCCGTCAAGATCGCGCAGCTTCGGGCCCTGATCGACTGGAAGACCCGCACCTCCTTCC
This sequence comes from uncultured Alphaproteobacteria bacterium, assembly GCA_963707885.1. Lineage (GTDB taxonomy): Bacteria > Pseudomonadota > Alphaproteobacteria > Rhodobacterales > Rhodobacteraceae > Albidovulum. The sequence goes on along the minus strand of CAVPRV010000014.1, from coordinate 5,115 downwards.
AGGCCGAACGGCACAGACAAAAGTCGGCGGTGACGCCGCGACCCCATGGGATATCCTCGTGACAGAGAGACCGGCATGATTATGAAGACTGCACTCGCGACCCTCATCCTGACGGCATCGGCCGCGGGCCTCGCCCGTGCGGAGGGTGCGTACGACATCCTGTTCCGGACGGGTACGCTCGATGGCCTCGAGGCAGGGTCCGAGCTCGATTACGCGCAATCGGGCAGCGCCGTGCGCGAAACCGTCGCCGGCGCGCAGGACCTTGCGCTACGGGTTACGGTGAAGGACGAGGCCGATACCTATCTCGACATGGTCGGAACCGATGCCTTCCGGCGCATCGGGGTGTTTCCGACGGAAGTGGGCAATCCGCTTCTGATGTACGCGATGGAGATCGTGGTGCGCGACCTGTCGGACCTGACCGGCGGAAGCCCGTTCTACATCCGCAACCGTCTGAAGGATTCGATTGCCGCGGAGACGGCGTCGGAGGAGGTCTCGGTACGATTCGGCGCCGAGGAGGTCTCGGGAAGTCGCGTGACGCTGCATCCGTTCCGGGACGATCCGAATGCGGAACGGTTTCCCGGACTGGATGACCTCGAGGTCTCCGTCGACGTGTCCGAGGCTGTGCCCGGCTGGTATCACACCATAATGGCGCGGATGCCGGCGGCCGGCGGATACGATTACAACATCACGATTGTCGGAGGAGACATGCAATGAAACTCCCGGTGGCCGCGCTCGTGCTCGCCCTTGCTCCGGCCGGGCCGGGTTTCGCCCAGAGCGCCTCGGAAAGATACAACGACTACCCGACCGAGGCGCGGGCGGATTACGTGTTCGGGTGCATGGCGACGAACGGACAGACGCGGGTCGCGCTCACGCGCTGCTCCTGTTCGATCGACGTCATCGCGTCGATCATTCCCTATGAGCAATATGTCGAGGCGGAGACGGTCCTGTCGCTGCGGCAGACCGGCGGCGAGCGGATGGCGGTGTTCCGCACGACGCAGCTGGCGAATGTGCTCGTCTCGGACTTGCGCCGGGCGCAGGCGGAAGCGGAGATCCTCTGCTTCTGAGGCGTCAGCTGCCGGCTTTGGAAAACACCCGTTCGAAGCTGTTGCCCTCGGTGTCCTCGGCGAGCACGCGCAGCGTTTCGGCGCCATTGTCCGCGTAACCGAACCTGAAGACGGGGTTTTCGCTGAGGGAAATCCCGCCTTCCAGCAGGAAGAGCCGGTCGTCGCCCTGAAACACCTCGATGCGGTTGATGAAGTGCGCCGGAACGAACAGCTGCGTGATCTGGTCGCGCTGGAGGCCCGAATAGTTCGGATGCCGGATCATGATCTGCGCTTCGCGCCGGGGGGTTGAGACCTCGCCCTCCGGGCCGAAGGCCTTGAACTTCATCTGGCCCATCGCGGCCAGGGCATCCTCGGTGGCGCGGGTCGCCGGGGCGGAACAGCCGCCGCTGGCCTTCACGAAACGTCCGTCCATGTAGCGGGCGCTGTCGGTTTCGACGATCGCGCGGACGTTGGAATACTGGTTGACCCGCACCCGCATCTCGAAATCCAGCGGCGCCATCGCCGCGCCGAATTCGATGTCCGCGACCACCGGAGCGGGATTTTCGTCGACGATCAGGCGCGCTTTGCGGATCGGCTCCACCGAGCCCGCCGGCTGTCGCAGGGTGATCGGCACCGTTGCGGCGTCGTGGGCGCGCAGCGGAGCGTCCAGCGTGAAGACGCCTGCCGCCTCCGCGATCGGGCCCTCTCCTGCGAGGTCGCCGGCAAGCTCCGTCCAGGTCGGGCTGTCGATCATCGGGTTCGCTATTTCCGGATCGCCGGCGTACAACTGTGTCGCCATCAGGAGTGCCGGGATCGTCAGGAAGCCTGTCTTCATCGGGCGCCTCGTCCTGTCAGCGGCCGCGCAAGGCAGCCTGTCTCGACCGTCGGAAATGGTCACGTCCTCATATCATAACACAGGCACCCATGCATGCGGGAACCGATCCTTTGGGATGCGTGGCCCGGAACCGGCCCGGACCCTTACGATCGGCCGATAACGGAGGGCCGAATTCGATGTTCGAGGCGATCGCAATACTATGCCTGACCGGATCGGGAGAGATCTGTCGCGAGGTGCTTGTTCCGGGATTCGAGAACGTCGACCGCGAGGCGTGCCAGTCGGGGCTGCCGGATGCGCGACCCGAATGGATCGTGGACAGCGTGGTGCTCGACTCCCTCGTCTGCGAGGCGGCGCGTCCGACGACCTTGAGCTTCGCCGAGGTCGCGCCCGGCCTTTTCGTACATCGCGGCGCGATCGCCGAACCCGATCCGGACAATGCGGGCGATGTGGCCAACATCGCGTTTCTGGTCGGCACCGAGCGTGTCGTCGTCGTCGATGCCGGTGGCAGCCGGAAGATCGGGGAGGATGTCTGGCGGGCGGTGCGACAACAGACCGATCTTCCGATCTCCCATCTGGTGCTGACGCACATGCACCCGGATCATGTCTTCGGGGCCTCGGTCTTTTCGGAAGCCGGCGCGCTTGTGGTGGGGCATGCGAACCTGCCGCGTGCGCTTGCCGACCGGACTGCCGATTATCTCGACAATTTCGCCGACCTTGTCGGGCCGGAGAGCTTTCTCGGCACCTATGTGCCGCCGATCGATCTCGCCCTCGACACGCCGTTCGCGATCGATCTCGGGGGCCGCAGCATCGATCTCGTGCCCTGGCCGCTTGCGCATACTGGAACCGATCTCACGGTGACCGACGGCGAAAACGGCGTGCTTCTGGCCGGCGATCTCTTGTTCGACGAGCACGCGCCGGCGCTCGACGGCTCGCTGCGGGGCTGGCAGGCGGTGCTCGATCTGCTCGATCTGCTCGAGGAGACCGGGGCCGACCGCGTCGTGCCGGGCCATGGCGGGCCTATCCTGCCCTGGCCGGAAGGGGGCGCGCCGTTGCGGGCCTATCTGTCGCTGCTCGAATCCGACACGCGGGCGGCGCTGGAGGCCGGGACGGGACTGGCGGAAGCCGCCGAGACGATCGCGACGGAGGCCAGTGGAGACTGGCAGCTCTTCGAGCTGTTCAACCCCCGCAACGCCACCGTCGCCTATACCGAACTCGAATGGGAATGATCACTCCGGGGCGCGGGCAAGCAGCAGTTGCGCCAGCGCATAGAGCCGCTTTTCGATCAGCACCGGGGTCTCGCAGACATAGGTGAGAGCCTGAACCCGGTCCTCGTAGATGCGTTCGTCCCAGTCCACGACGGCCTCGATCTCGTCGATCCGGTCGAAGTCGGGCTCGTCCTGGGCTTCGAGCTGGGCCATTTCCGTATGCTGGGCGTCGATCTTCTGCGCGAGGGCGATCTGTTGCTCGGAGTAGCGTTCGATCCCTGCAATCAGTTCGCGTCGCAGGCTGCCGAGTTTCTCGAACACGCCGTTGAAGATGATGCCGAGGGTGTCGAGGTCCGTGTCGGGATTTGCGGTCATGTAGGTGTCGATGACGGCGGCAAGTTCGTCTTCCGACAGCCGCCGCAGCGAGAGGGTGTCGATAATGTCGGCATAGGGCGCCTCATCCATCGTTTCGGGAAGCGGATGCGGCCACATCAGCCCGACCGACAGGTTCTCCACCTTGCGCTGGATGCAGGGCCAGGTCGGATCGGAATAGTCCACGGCCGCGACCGGCCCTGCGCCGATGGCCAGCGCGATCGAAAGGACGGTGCCGCGGAAAAGGCCTGACGTCATGCAATGCACTCCCGTTCGCGAACGATGTTATCGGCACATGCGCGTCGCGCAAGAGCCCCCGATCTAAACTAAGGTCGCGGTTGTCCGGGTGTCGGGTGGCTTTCATAAAATTCAGCAACGACCAAAAGAAGTTTCAAAAAACGCTCAGGGGGAAAAGATACATGCGGACACGTGCAGCAGTTGCTTTCGAGGCTGGAAAGCCGCTTGAGATCACCGAGGTCGATCTCGACGGCCCCCGCGCGGGCGAGGTGCTGGTCGAGATCAAGGCGACCGGCATCTGCCACACCGACGAGTTCACGCTGTCGGGCGCCGATCCGGAAGGCATCTTCCCGGCCATCCTCGGCCACGAGGGCGCGGGCGTCGTGGTCGATGTCGGGCCCGGCGTGACGATCGCTGAAGAAGGGCGATCACGTCATCCCGCTCTACACGCCGGAATGCCGCGAGTGCGAATACTGCCTCAATCCGCAAGACCAATCTGTGCCAGGCGATCCGCTGCGACCCAGGGCCAGGGCCTGATGCCCGACGGCACCAGCCGTTTCCGCTCAATGGCAAGCCGATCCTCCACTACATGGGCACCTCGACGTTCTGCGAACTACACCGTCGTGCCGGAAATCGCGCTGGCCAAGATCCGCGAGGACGCGCCGTTCGACAAGGTCTGCTACATCGGCTGCGGCGTGACCACCGGCATCGGCGCGGTGATCAACACCGCCAAGGTCGAGCCCGGCTGCCGAGGCGATCGTCTTCGGTCTGGGCGGCATCGGCCTCAACGTGATCCAGGGCTGCGGCTGGTCGGGCGCCGACCTGATCGTCGGCGTCGACCTCAATCCGCGCAAGGTCGAGTGGCGAAGCAGTTCGGCATGACCGATTTCGTCAACCCCAAGGAAGTCGAAGGCGACCTGGTGCCCTATCTGGTCGACCTGACCAAGGGCGGCGCCGACTACACCTTCGAATGCATCGGCAATGTCGAACGTCATGCGCCAGGCGCTCGAAGCGTGCCACAAGGGCTGGGGCGAGTGCATCATCATCGGCGTAGCGCCGGCGCCGGCGAGGAAATCTCGACCCGGCCGTTCCAGCTCGTCACCGGCCGGTCCTGGCGCGGCACCGCCTTCGGCGGCGCGCGCGGACGCACCGATGTGCCGCAAGATCGTCGACTGGTACATGGACGGCAAGATCGAGATCGACGATGATCACCCACACCATGCCGCTCGACGACATCAACGAGGCCTTCGACCTGATGCACGAGGGCGAAAGTCGATCCGCAGCGTGGTGGTGTACTGAGATCGATGGAGCTTCTCGCGCAACCGGAGTTTCGGCGGCGAGCAGTCGGTCTATCGTCATGCCTCCGAGGCCTGCGGCTGCGACATGACCTTTGCGGTCTACCTGCCGCCACAGGCGAAGGACG
>CAVPRV010000013.1:0-83768 GCA_963707885.1 uncultured Alphaproteobacteria bacterium | reverse complement strand
ACCCTAGCAGATCAGCTTAATCTGACAATGCCGCGCCGGTTGAGCGAGTTTTGCTAGACAGCCAGCCTCAGCAAAGTGCAGGTTCTGCCCTATCCTGTCACCGGTCCCAGAGCCACTTTCAGCTCATGTGACCCGTCCACCAGCGGCACACTCACGCCGTCATTCCCGACTGATAGAATTGCGCCGTCCAGTTCTGCAGCGACAATTCCGCGCCCTGTACACTCGGGATTAAGGATGGTGATCCCGATCCGGGCGCGGCCAAGGGTGACCGTCGCCGAAAGCTTAGGCCAAGCCTTCGGAAAACAAGGATTTCAAACACAAGGTTCGTTCCGGACCTAGTAAGGCCCAGCAGCCCTTCGACACCTGCCCGGTACATCCAGCCGGCCGACCCGGTGTACCATGTCCAGCCCCCGCGCCCCTCGTGCGGCGCGGTTGAATAGACGTCGGCGGCAATCACATAGGGTTCCACCTTGTAACGGTCAGCCGCCCCGGGCGTCAGCGCGTGATTGATCGGGTTCAGCATGGAAAAAAGCTGTCCTGCCGCGTCGCCTTTTTCCAGTTTTGTCTGCGCCAGAATGGCCCACATCGCCGCGTGGCTGTACTGGCCGCCATTCTCGCGCAGGCCTGGCGGATAGCCCTTGATGTAGCCGGGATCGACGGGCGCGCGGTCGAAGGGCGGCGCGAATAGCAGTGCAAGACCCGGATCGGGGCGCACCAGATGCTCAGTCATCGAGGCCATCGCGATCTTCGCGCGTTCCGGATTGGCAGCGCGGGACAGCACGGCCCAGGATTGCGCGATGCTGTCGATCCGGCATTCATCGGATGCGGCAGAGCCAAGGATCGTTCCGTCGTCGAACGTGCCGCGCCGATACCAGGCGCCGTCCCGACCTTCCGCCTCAATTGCCTTGCGAACGGACTCTCGCATGAAGGCGCCACCGCGCGGCCCGCGCGGGATCGCGGCTGTCTGCCAAGGGCGCCATCATGTCGATCGTCGCGATCAATAACCAGCCAAGCCAGACACTGGTGCCAGCGCCACCTTCACCCACGCGGTTCATCCCGTCGTTCCGAATCGCCCGTGCCGATCAGCGGCATTCCGTTTTCGCCCGTTAGGTCAATGGCCTGGTCCAGACCACGAGCACAGTGTTCAAAGACGCTCGCTTTGGTGTCCGACACGGAGGGCTTGAAAAAGTCGTCATGCGCACCAGGCTGGACGGCCGGTCCCTGCAGGAAGGGCAACGCCTCATCCAGAATGCCCACATCCCCCGATACGGCAATATAGCTGGCCACGCCGTAGCCAAGCCAGACGCGGTCGTCCGATATGCGTGTGCGGACCCCTTGTCCGGAATGCGGCAGCCACCAGTGCTGCACATCGCCCTCGGGGAATTGGCGGCCGGCGGCACGCAAGAGGTGCGCCCGGGTCATATCCGGTCGACTGAAGGTCAGCGCCATGCAATCCTGCAGCTGATCGCGGAAGCCGTAGGCACCGCTTGCCTGATAGAAGCCGGCCCGAGCCCAGATCCGGCAGGCCAATGTCTGATACAGCAACCAGCCGTTCAACATGATGTCCATCGCCCGATCGGGCGACGTGATCTGCACCGTCGTCAACAGGTCCGTCCAATGCAGTTTCACTGCCTGCAGCATATCGTCGAGATCGGTACTTCGCATGCGCTGGATCAGAGCGCTGGCGGCCTGTTCGCTATCTGCCTGGCCAATCATAAATGCGATCTCGACCGTCTCGCCCGGCTGCAGCGTCACGCGGCGTTGCAGAGCGGCGCAGGGGTCGAGTGCTGGACCGGTGGAACCGGAGAGCGGCTTACCGTTGATCGCCGCCGGTGCCGCAAGAGTGCCACCGGGACCAATGAACTCCGCCCGGTCCGCAGTCATGCTGCTCGTGCGTGCGCCAAAATCGGCAAATGCAACGCGGCCTGGAAAGGCGGTGCTGAAGGTGTTCTGCGCCAGAATCGCCCCGGTTGCGGGATCTGGCTTCGTTATCAAGTAAGCCGCTGTCGCACTGCGCGACGTTCCAAGCACCCATTCGGCATAGGCAGTGACCGACAGTCTGCGCACCGCAGCGTTGGCGTTGCGCAAGGTCAGGCGGGTCACTTTGACCGAGGCGTCAAGGGGCACGAATTGAACCATGTTGGCAGCGATGCCATTGGCCTCATGCTCGAACACCGTGTAGCCAAAACCGTGACGCGCGATGTAGGTGCCGCGTCCCCTGATAGGCAGCGCAGTTGGCGTCCAGACCTGATCGGTGTCCAGATCCTGCAGGTAAATTGCCTCACCCGCGGGGTCGGTCACCGGGTCATTTGACCATGGCGTGATCTGATACTCGCGGCTGTTTTCAGACCAGATATGGCCGGAGCCTTCCGCCGACACCTGAAAACCGAAACTGGGATTGGCAATGACATTGATCCACGGCGCCGGTGTCGTCTTGCCATCGCGCAATACGGTCACATATTCCCGGCCCTGATCGGTAAATCCGCCCGTGCCGTTGAAGAACTCTATCTCGGGCAATGCCGGCAGTTGTGGGCTCTGTGGCAACGATATCCTGAGCGGAGCAGTGATCACTTTCTGCGTGGACAGAGGCGCCATCTGCTGGCTGATGCTGCCGCGCCCCGCCACCAGAACCAGTCGCGCCACGGACAGAAGATGTCCGCGCGCGCCGGGGTGAAGAATATCGGACCGCAGAATGTGAATGGTGCCCTTCGCGGGCGCATGAATGCCGTCTGCCCGGGGTCGCGACCGGACGGCGCGCACAGCGCTTTCAATGGCGACCTGAAGGTCTTGAACATAGGACGACAATCGATCATTCAAGATCACCAAATCGACGGGAAACTGCCGCATCCCCCAGTATTCGTGCGCATTGAGAACCTGATGCAGAACGGCGATGTCCAGGACATCGTCGATCTGCAACAAGACGATCGGCAGATCGCCCGAAATGCCGAGCGCCCACAGCGTCGATTGCGGCGCGGCGCCCGCAGCGATCTGCGCGGTCGAGGCGCGCAGCCGCCCGTCGCCGCGCATGACCATTCCGCCCAGTGCCTGAAAATCGGCTGCATCGGCATGGGTGATTCCAAGATGGCGCAATTGCACCTGGGCCTGCGTCCAGGACAGGGTGACGGCCCGCGCGAAGGCCGAGGGGTCGCGGTGGCGGTCGACTAGGTCAAGCAGGGCATCGGGCGATTCTGCCACCATCGTCCAGAACGTCACCCGGGTGACCCCGCCCGCGGGAACGCTGACACGGCGACGGATTGAAAAGATCGGATCCAGTACCGTGCCCGTCGTGCCAGAAAGCGGGGTTTCCCCCATGGCTGCCTGTTCAATGCTGCGCCCGCGCCCGATGAATTTCGCCCGGTCCGTTTCAATCTCGATTGGTCCTGTCTCGGTTCCTTCGACGACCGCGATATGCGCGGCCCAAACCTCCGGGTCGCTGGACGACCGTCGGCGTCGGGTGGCGATGATGACTCCAAGTTCAGGCAGGTAATCGGTCACGACGAACATCTTGGAAAATGCCGGATGCGCCTGATCTGCCGATTGCGGGGCGAGCGCCAGTTCAGCGTAAGAGGTCAGATCCACCTCGCGTACGCGGCGACCCGTGTTGGTCAGTGTCACCCGCCGCGCCTCTGCATCGTCTTCCGCCGACACGACAGCCTCGGTCATCGTCGCGAAATGCGGTTCGTCACGTGCGAAGGACGCCTGATGCTCGCTGAATACGGCGCGGTGGCGTGCTGCATCCGCGTGCATCGGCTGAACTGCTGCGGACCAAAGCGTACCGGTCGTCGTATCCCGCACAAAGATGAATGACCCAAGGGCTGCCTGCGTCGCCTCATCTCGCCAGCGGGTGATCGCCAGATCGCGCCAGCGACTGAAGCCCTCGCCCGTCGCGGTCAGCATGACACCGTAGTTCCCGTTAGACAGGAGATGCGCCGTCGGCATCGCCTCTGCCGGTGCGTCGAACACCCGCACGGTAGGCGCATCGGTGATTTGCACGGCGCCGACCAGCACATCCTTGGCCCTCGGCGGGGCTGCAGCCACATCGCGCGGCACACGCTCATGCAGCAACAATTCCACTCCCTGGATCATTGGTTCGGCGTGAAACCGGTCGCGCAGGCGGCCGTTCTGCAAAGCGTTGGCGATGCTGGTGATGGTCATGCCCTGATGGTGCGCCATAAAACTGCGCACGAGGGCGAAGCTCTGGTTTTCCGGCAGGCGCGCTGGCGTGAAATCTACCGCTTCGTAGAATCCGAAACGCCCTTGCGCGCCAAGTGCTGCAAGTCTGTCATAGTTCTGCACCGCCGCCACTGGATCGACCATCGCGGCTAGCCCCGTGGCATAGGGCGCGACCACCTGATTTTCGCTCAGCCCTCGCTTTAGGCCAAGACCGGGTACGCCGAAGTCGGAATATTGATAGGTCATTTCCATATCGCGGGCATTGTAGGAGGACTCCGAAATCCCCCACGGTACCCCAATCGCCGCGCCATAGGCTTTCTGACAGGCAACGACCAGCCGGTTTGTTTGCTCCAGCACTGACCCCACCGGGGCTCGCATCACCAAGGACGGCATGAGATATTCAAACATGCTGCCGGACCAGGAAATCAGTGCCGACCCGGATCCAAACGGCGTAGCGGACCGGCCTAGCCGAAACCAGTGGCGGGTGTCGACATCTCCCTTGGCAATGGCAAACAGACTGGCCAATCGCGCCTCGGACGCCAGAAGGTCATAGCAATTCGTGTCCAGCCTATTGGTGGCCACCGAAAAACCTATGGAGAGAAGCTTCTTGTCCGGCTCCAGCAAAAAACCGAATTCCATCTCGCTTGCAATGGTGCGCGCCATCGTCTCGACTTCGGCAAGAAGGCTCGTGTCCGACGGTCGCACCCGATCGGCAAGGTGCTCCTGAAGGCTTTGGTGAACGGCTCTGGTCCAGAACGCGATGTCTGAGCTTTCCCCCGCCAGCCCCAATGCCATTTCCCGCGCTATGTCCGTATCGGGGAGCATGTCGGCCAAATCAGTCGCCGGAGTCTCAGCCGCCACGGCAAGCGCGTCCAGCAGTTGTCCCAGAATGGCGTTACTCGGCCCGGCCCTCAACGCCTCTTGTGCAAGGCTGATGGTGTCGCCCAGCGATTGGCGAAAGGTGGACTTTGAAACGGGAATACTTTTCCATTCACGGCACGCCTGCGCGATGGCGATCAGTTGGCCGGCCAGATTGCCACTGTCCACCGTCGAAACATAGGCCGGATCCAACACGCGCAAATCGCGGGTATCATGCCAGTTGTAGATGTGGCCGCGATAGCGCGGCATCCGAAGGATTGTCTGCAACGTATCCTTCATCCTGTGCAGAGCGGCGGCCTGCCCGGTCCACCCCATGTCGCGCGCCACGACCGTCGACAAGAGGTAGAGGCCGATATTGGTGGGTGACGTCCGGCTGGCAATGGCGGGCTTCGGCGTCTCCTGAAAATTGTCCGGCGGCAGGAAATTCTCCTCCGCTGTCACGAAGGCCTCAAAGTAGCGCCAGGTCCGGCGGGCGATCAGGCGCAGCGCGCGCGCCTGTTCGTCTGACAATGGCGCCACCGGTCGGGCGATGCGCGGCAGGCTGACGAAGCGGGCTACGGCCGGTGCGAACGTCCAGGCCAGCGCAAACGGGGCTAGCCAGCGCAGCATGGTGGGGTTGACCATTGCAGCGACCGCGCAAGTACCAAGCCCAAGAACGACACCAGGGGCCATCCGCCGATATTGACCCGCCACGGAGGGTAAATCGCTGCTTCCCGAATGGGCGGCCGTCACCCATTCCAGCAAGTGCCGATGCGAGACGGCGAGCCGCCAGATCGTACGAAAAATGGCGTCTGCCACGGATGCCGCCGTGTCAGCCAGCAGGATCATCGACAGGGCAATCTGTTCGAGAGCGGTCAGCGTATCATTGCCCAGGGCCGCAAAATGGCTGCGCAGCGTGACGCCCGACCGCGCGGGCATTATCCCGAAGGGCAGGGGCAGCAGGCGGGGCAGGGCCAGCAAGCCCACGATCCACGTTGTCCAGAATAGCGCCACGGCGGCGGGCATCATCCAGCCGGCGAACAGCGTCAGCATCGCCATTGGGGCCAGCAGCGAACGGCGCAGATTGTCGATCATCTTCCAGCGGCCCAGTGCCGGCATGCCGCCGGCATCAGCGCCCCTTTTACCGAAGACCCACGGCAAAAGCTGCCAATCCCCCCGCACCCAGCGATGGCGGCGGCGGATATCCACGCCATACCGGCTTGGGAAATCCTCCACCACCTCGATATCCGAAGCCAGTGCAGCGCGCGCAAACACGCCCTCGAAAAGATCGTGGCTTAGCATGGTGTTCTCGGGAACGCGCCCGGCCAGTGCGGCCCCGAACGCATCCACATCATAGATGCCCTTGCCGGTGAATGATCCTTCATCGAACAGGTCCTGATACAGGTCTGAAGTCGCCATCACATAGGGATCAATTCCGCCCGGGCTGGAAAAGATGCGCTGATAGATCGATCCCTCTTCGCCTGTCGGCAGGTCGGCGGTTACGCGCGGCTGCAAAACTCCGTAGCCTCGTGTTACCCGTTTGTCCGTGATATCAAACTGCGGCTGGTTCAACGGGTGGGCCATCTTGCCGATCATCTGGCGCACGGTCCCATGCAGTAGGCGCGTATCGGCGTCCAGCGTGATGACATAGCGGATGTCCTGCGGCAGCGGGCTACTTTTGATGGTAAAGCTGGTGTCGGTCGCCCCGCGCAACAGCCGGTTTAACTCGGTAAGCTTGCCCCGCTTGCGCTCCCACCCCATCCAAACGCCTTCGCTGGGGTTCCACAACCGGCGCCGGTCCAGGAAATAGAAAAGTGGTCCATGATCAGATGGATAGCGCCTGTTCAGTTCCGCAATCGACGCCAGGGCAGTTTCAACAAGGGCCTCGTCCTGCACCGTCCGCTCGGACGTGGCATCCATCGCGTCGGACAAGAGCGCATAATGCAGTGCGCCGCCCGTGCTCGACAGGTGGTGCACTTCCAGCCGCTCGATCTGCGCGTGCAACTCGTCTGTGTCATGCAGAAGCACCGGCACCGCAACGAGGGTGCGTAGGTGAGGTGGAATCCCTTTGGCGAGTTCAAGACCGGGAAGGGCCGTCGGTGCCACCGACCGCGTGACGATAAGATTGACGATCGCCGTGCCCACGTCGATCGCGATAGCCAGTCCGGTTAAAGCCAGGACCAACAGCGCCGGAATGCCTGCCCCCTCCGCCCGCGCCAGAGAAAGCCCAATGCCAAGGACCACCAACGACAACGCGGCAATCGCTGCCAGATATCCCGGCAGACCAAGGCGCCCGATCTGGCGGTAGACGCGCAGACGCAACGACGGTTTGAATTTCAGCTTGGCTTCCAGCGCCGTCCGCCCGGCACCAATTAACCAATACCCCGGATCGCGGCTGTGCGCCGTATCGCCTGACGTGGCCAGCTCAAGTCCGGTTTCGGCCACATCAATCTCTGTCTCGTGAGTCCCGCGCGCAATCGTCTCGATCGCTGTGCGATAGCGGTTGCGGGTGGCAAAATCCATTTCGGCAAAGGCCGATCCGGCCCGCAAGCGTGCATCAATTAGGCTGACCTCTTCAAAAAAATCGGCCCATTCCATCTCGGACACCAGCCGCATTGAGGTGACGATGTTGCGCATCGTGACGTTCGACGCGGCAAGCCTCATTTGCGCGCCGGTGACAACCTCCTCAATCGACGTCCCTTGCCTGTGCAGTCGATCCTCAAGCCATGCATAAAGCGGCGTCTGCGCCGGGTCGAAGCCGCGCAGTCGCTTGGCGATCTGGGCTCCGACAATCTCGGGCAACGGGGCGGTTTCATACGCAGCGACGGCACTTTGCATCGCTGAAAGTGGCGATTGGCCGGGCGTTTGCTCGGCGGCCAGTACCGCGTTCACAATCGCATCGGCTTGTTGGCGCTGGGCGTGCCCCTCAACAATCTGCAACGCCAGTCGGCGCATGTTCTCGATCAGTACGATGCGCAGCGTGATCGCTACTGCCCATAACTCGCCGATCATCAGGGGCTGCACCTGTTGATAGGCACGCACGTACCGGCTTAGTACTGGGCCCGAAATGAGGCTGTCGGTATGCGCAACATAGGCCCAGGCAAGCCCCAGAACGCGCGGATAGCCCGCAAACGGCCCATCGGCAAGTTTCGGCAGCTGGCGATAATACCCCGGCGGAAGATCATCGCGAATTTGGCGTAACTGCTCTTCGACAAGGTGAAAGTTGTCCAATAGCCATTCGGCCGCCGGCGTGATCGCATGCCCCGCTTCCAGAGCGCGCGCGCAGGTTCGGTAGGCACCAAGCAGAACCTCGGCGTTGTTGGTGACGCGCGCATCCAGGCGCGGCATCCTACGTTCGACGCCCTTGATGACATCCTGCGCCGCGGCCAGCGTTTGCGCATGGTGCTCAAGTCGTTCTGTGCCAAAAATGTCGGCCCTGATTGGCGACCTATCTCGCCACACATCCAATCTCTTTCGGACGAAAATCCGTGGTAAGGCCCAGGACAAGCGGGACAGGGTCTTCTTAAAGATCAACGCGGTGACGCGCGATTGCGCTTCCGAGTGATCTCGGCGCTCATCGCAGCTAGTCGAGTGGTCCCGGCGCTTTTTGCCGCGTCACCCTTGCCGGCGGGGCGTTGCAATACTGCCCCATCATCAATCTTTCCGCAGTGCACATCGGCGCGTATGCGGCGGGCCATTTCAGTCCAATTGGTTTTGATCTGATCCCAATCCATAGGTTCCTCCTTTCATGTCATGGCAATGACGAGTTGTTCGAGACCCGTTCCGTCGCCTCGACGGGCGGGCCAGAGAGGACGGTCGCGCCGCCCTTGCGCCTTCACGCGAATGGCGGGCCGAACGTCAGATTGCGTAGCGCGCAGGCGCGCAAACCAACCCTGCGTGATCCAGACTGTAGGCCTCGCCATTCCTCGCGGAGCTAGCGGAGGGGCGCGTGATGGAGCGCGGTGCGTTCACACGAGCGGACTTGACCCCCGCCTGCCGCGCGTTTGAGGCCGCAAGCAAGCCATCGTGCGTACCGCAGTCGTACCGGGTACCGGAAAACCGGAATGCCGTCAGCGGCACGGAACGCGTCGCAGTGGCAATCGCGTCGGTCAGTTGCAATTCGCCTCCAGTGCCTGTCGGCATGTGGCCCAGAATGTCAAAGATCATCGGCTGCAGGATGTAACGCCCGACGGCGGCGATCGACGAAGGTGCGGTGCCCCGGGGCGGTTTTTCCACCATGCCGCTGACTGGAATACATATGCCGGTCGCAGCGCCGCTCAGAGCGAATATGCCGTACCGGCTTGTCTCATGTTCTGGCACCGCCATCGCCGCGATCATGTGCCCGTCGCTATAGATTTCGGCCATTTCGGCCATGGCGCTGTGGCCCATGATGATATCGTCCGGCAGAATGATCCCGAACGGTCCCGGCAGGGTCAGGCCCTTGCAACACAGGATCGCGTGGCCAAGGCCCATCGGCTCGGGTTGGGTTACGTAGACAATCTCCGGGGCTGATTGCGCAGCGCCTTCGTGGGCCGTCCCTTTCCCGGTCGAAGCGAATGCAACGTCGCCAAGAAATTCGCGGATCGCAGGTTTTATGGCACTGACGACAACGATGATCCGGTCGGCACCGGCTTCGATGGCCTCGTCGATGGCAAACTGGATGACCGGGCGATCATAGACTGGCAAAAGCTCTTTCGCCGTTACCTGGGTTACCGGGAGCATACGCGTGCCTTTGCCGGCAGCGGGAATGATGATTGTTCTGATGGACGCGGTCGGTCGGGTCACAGGTGATCGCCTTACCTTGGTTGATTTCAATAAAATAACGCGGCGCCTCGGCACAATGTTCCGAGGTCGCCGCGCCATCTGCTCGAATGACAATAACAGTGATAAATATCAAAGACTTAAGCTTTGACGGGTGGAATATTAAAGCGCTTGACGGTTCCGCGAAGGCGGCTTTTCGCTCGCCACTCCGCGATGTTGCGATGTACTTATTTGACTTGGCGCTGCGCAATTGCTGCAGGAGCATTGGCAAACACAAGGTCGCTTGCGATCCATATCACCAATCGCTCAGGGACAACATCAACTTTTTCTATCTGACATGAACTCGGCGGAGAATTGTCTCGTTCACGGGCCGATCGTGCGGGGTGTTGTTGGATGGCGTGAGCCAATATGGCAGCAACGATCGCGTTGATGGCGGGCCAAACGACGGGCAGAAGCAGCCGTGCGACCCCATAGAGTTCATGTATCCGTCCACACATGACAGTGCCACCAGAAATCTTCCGGTGCTCAAACCCCAAATCTGTCCGGCGGGCGCTGACATGAGACATAGCGGCCAGCGACCGACCTTCCTAAAGCTCGGGGGACGCGAGCCCTACACGCTCACCGACATCGAAGCCTTCGAGCAGGGCCAGTTTCAGTGCGCCGTGAAGGCCAGCGATGCCATTGCTCGCGTCACTCGCGTGCCGCGTCGACTGACCGCGGATCCGGCGCGCAGCACTGGCCCTTTTGGCGCGTTCCGGCAGCACCTTCGCGGGTAGGTCTTGTCAGAGGGAATCCGGTTGAGGCGGGCAGGGCGGCCTCTTAGGCTTCGGCCATGACGAAACGCGACCCCTTCAAGTATTTCCACAGCAGCCCGGAGATCATCCGCCTGGCGGTGATGATGATGGGATGGACGCCCCCCGACGGCATCGATGTGCCAAGGTAGGTGTTGTTGAACACCTATGAGAGGAGGCGACCATGAGTGAGGTTACGGTGATTGGTCTGGATATCGCAAAGAACGTCTTTCAGGCGCATGGCGCAGACGCGCGAGGTCAGCAGCTGTTCAGCCGCCGAATAACGCGCGGGAAAGTGCTGGAGTTCTTTGAGGATCAGCCCAGGTGCCTGGTGGCGCTGGAGGCTTGCGGCGGCGCACACCACTGGGCGCGCGAACTGGCACGGATGGGCCATGATGTTCGGCTGATCCCGCCGGCCTATGTGAAGCCTTTCGTGAAGCGGCAGAAAAACGATGCTGCCGATGCCGAGGCGATCTGTGAAGCCGCTCAGCGCCCGAACATGCGCTTTGTTGCGGTGAAGAGCGAGGAGCAGCAGGCTTCGGCCCTGGTGTTCCGTACGCGTGACCTGCTGGTCCGGCAGCGGACGCAAACGATCAACGCGATCCGCGGGCATATGGCCGAGTATGGGTGGGTCGCGCCCAAGGGGCCGTCATGGGTAACGAAGCTGGGCGATCTGATGGAAGATGAGGTCGGCGCGTCTTTGCCGCAGGCGGCGCAGAACATGTTTCGGGTCATGCTGGCGATGCTTGCGGAGTTGAACCGTCAGGTTGCCGCACTCGACAAGGAGATCGCAAGACGCGCACGTGAGGACGAAGTCGCCCGTCGGCTGATGACCATTCCGGGCATTGGGCCGATCACGGCGACGGCAATCGTCGCGCTGGCGCCGGCGGCCGGAACGTTCAGGCGGGGACGCGATTTTGCGGCCTGGCTCGGGCTTGCGCCGAGACAGAAGTCGACGGGCGGCAAGACCAGGCTCGGTCGGACCTCGAAGATGGGCGAGCGAACCTTGCGACGCTTGTTGATCATCGGCAGCAGCACTGTGGTCAAGTATGCCAGCAGTCGCGGCGCACCTGAGGGATCATGGCTGGCCGGTATGCTGGCGCGCAAACCTCGCATGCTGGTGACGGTGGCACAGGCGAACAAGACGGCGCGCATCGTCTGGGCACTGCTGGTGAGGAACGAGACTTACAGGGCTCCGGTGGCCGCAGCGGCGTAAGCCGACGGACCACCTGAGGTCGTCGGAGGACGGAAAGTGGACGAAGGAGGGTATGGCGCAACAGTCGGTCAGACGGGGTCGGAAAGCCAGTGACGTACGGTGTGTCTTGAGCACGCGATGATGTTTTGGATCCGATCCGCGAACTCCCATACAGGCCTGCCGCCAACCTTGCGGCATCAAGAGGCCGGACAGATGGCAGCATCCGAACAAGCGCAGTTCATGCCCGAATTGCCACTTGCCTTCCGCGGGGCGTCCACAGATGTACGTCCGGTTCCCGCTGTCGCTCCGGAACGTCGAAGATCTGCTGCATGAACGCGGCATCGACATCAGCTACGAGACTGTCCGGTTCTGGTGAAACCGTTTCGGCCCGTTGTTTGCCGCCGAAATCCGGCGGAAGCGTTGTGAGCGGCTGCGCTCCTGGCCGCAGTGGCGGTGGCATCTCGACGAGATGTTCGTGAAGATCAACGGCGAGCGTCACTACCTGTGGCGGGCGGTCGACCATGAGGGCGAGGTCCTTGAGAGCTTCGTGACGAAGACGCGGGACAAGAAGGCCGCATTGAAATTTCTCAAGAAATCAATGAAGCGCTACGGACGGCCGCAGATCTTTGTGACGGACAAGCTTCGGTCCTACGGTGCCGCGCTGAGGGGGATCGGCGCGGCGGACCGGCAGGAAACCGGCCGCTGGCTGAACAACAGGGCTGAGAATTCGCACCTTGCATACCGACGACGGGAGCGGGCGATGCTCCGCTTCCGGCGCATGCGAAGTCTTCAGAAATTCGCCGCTGTCCACGCCTCGGCCCACAACCACTTCAGCCAGGAACGTCACCTCTACTCACGACAGAATTTCAAGCACAACCGCGCCGCCGCTCTCACTGAGTGGCGCAGCCTCTGCGCGGCGTAAGCGACAGCCATCCCGTCCTTGTGGAGACTGGTTCGCATTTGTCTGCCAGCACCCGAGACGATGTTCCAGATCACGAAGCGCCGGCGCTCCATCCCGGAGACGGCGGCCGCGAATGGCACCAGTCCCGCGACCGGGCCGGAAAACCTCCCAAGCACCAGCGCCAATCCGCCATGGCGCCGGAACAGCCGCTCGGCCCTCTGGTAGCTGGGTGAATTTTCAGGCTTCCATCGCGTGTTCATTCCGCGCCGCGCCCAGATGCCCGCCCAGTATCCGATCTCACCGCCGAGGATCGAGCCGATGGCGACGAACCAGGCGAGGTCGAAGAAGTCGAGCGCGCCGTGCTGCACCAGGATGCCGCCGGCATCGACGACGAGCGTGCCGGGAATGAAGACGCCGGTGGCGAAGAACGCCTCGAGCATCGCCGCCAGGCCGATGATCCAGTAGGACCAGATGCCAAGGGCCTCCAGCGAGGGCAGGATCTGGCCGAGCGTGTGCGGCAACTGTGCGGTCTACCTTCCGACGAGCCCGCGCGCGCCGCCGGCGATCAGCAGGGCCGCGTCCTTGAGCGCGGTGAGCGGGGTCACGCCCGGCGGCACGGCAACGAAGCGCGGGCGCCAATCGGGCCCGAACTTGTTCTTGAAGGCGCGCAGGCCCTCGAAGTTGTAGAAGGCGCCGCCGTGGCGGAAGAGGATCGCGCCGAAGCGGTTCCACAACCGCGCGCCGCGCCGCGCCTCCAATCCCGCCAGCGGCGCCATGCCAAGGCTGAACTCACTCGCGCCGGCGTCGCGGTAGTGCTCCATCAGCTCGATGAACAGGAACTCCATCATCCCCGAGGCCTCCTCGGGCCGATAGCGCATCAGGTCGATGGAGACGCGGCAACCGTCGCCCGGCGCCAGCACGTTGGCAAAGGCCAGTGTCCGGCCCGCGCGCCGCACCACGGCGATGGGGAAATTCTGCAAGTAATCGGGATCGAACCGGCCCACCGAAAAGCCCTTCTCACGTCCGACCTTGTCGCCCAGCCAGGCATCCGAGATCGCCCTGAGCTCGTCCATGAGCGCCGCGTCATGGGGCGGCGACAGCAGGGCGGATTCCAACCCCTCTTTCAACGCCTTGTTGTGGGCCGCGCGCATCTTCTTGAACCGGCCGCCCGCAAGCGACCAGTCCGGCAGGCGGACCACCGCCTCCTCGCCGATCTTCTGCAGGCTGAAGCCCATCTCGATCCACAGCGCCAGATGGCGTTCGCTCACCTCGTAAAGGACGGGCCGCGCCGCGTTCTCGTAAGCCTCGTCCCAGAACGCCCAGGCGAGATCCTCGATCGCTTCGCGCGGGCCAGCCGGATCGGCATAGGCGACCCAGCTCCGGCCCTGGACGGCATACATGATGAAGGCGGTCTCGGCGTCGTTGAAGAAGAGCGCCTTGTCGCCCGACAGCGCCAGGCACAACTCGGGGTCGTTCTGGGCGAGCACGATCCCGCGCGCCCTGGCGAGCGCTGCGGCGTCGGGCAGGCGGGTATGGGCGCGGGCGGGCTGGATGGCGAGCCAGACCGTGGCGATCAGCAGCACCGCCGAGGCCGCGAGCCCGGCGCGCAGCGCGCGCGGGGTATTGGCCGTGCCCGAGAACTCGGTCCAGAGCGAATTGGTGTAGGGCGTCGCCTCGTGCATGAAGAAGAAGAAGGCCGCGGCGCCGAGCACGATGCCGGCGACGAGGATGATCCAGCCCGGGCTGAGCACGCCGCGCGTCAGCTTGGCCGAGCGGTAGAATTCGCGCCGGAAGGGCCAGAGAACCGCCGCCGTGCCCAGAAGAAGCACCGCGGTCTCGATGTCGATCCCGTTCAGGAGTGAGGCGACCGCGCCCGCGATCAGCGCAGCCTCGGTCAGCCAGAAGGCCCCCGAGATGCGCCGCGCCAGCCCCTGGCTGAGGATCAGGAGGATCACACCCAGGATCGCCGACAGGAGCGTGCCGCCTTCCAGCAGGATCGCCGCCAGAAGATCGTTGGGGTCGATCTCGTGGGGCTGCACCGAGGGCACGAGCGAGATCAGCAGCAGATAGGCGCCGAGCCCGAAGGCGGTGATCCCGACCAGCGCGGGTGCGGCGGCGGTGGCCGATTGCATGACCGGCTTCAAGGGCTCGGGCACCTCGCCGAGGACGCGGGTCAGGACGCCGCCCGCCAGCCGCGCCTCGTTCAGCGCCACCACGACGAGCGCGAGTGCGAAGGGCACGAGGTAATAGATGATCCGGTAGAGAAGCAGCGCCGCCGCCACCTGCTCGAGCGGCACGCCGGCGGGCATGGCTGCGATGATGACCGACTCGAAAACCCCGACGCCGCCGGGCACGTGGCTGAGCACCCCGGCCATCGCCGCGGCGGCGAAGATGGCGAGGAGGGTCAGGAAATCCGGCGCGCCCTGGGGCAGGAGGACATAGAGCGTCAGCGCCGCCATCGCGGTGTCGATCAGGGTGAAGGCCAGCTGGCCCATGAGGATACCGGGCGAGGGGGCCGAGACCTCGGCCTTGCGGACCCTCAGCGTTCCGCCGCTGACCGACAGCCAAACGAGAACACCGATGATCCCGAGCGCCCCGATCCCGGACCAGATCCGGATGGCGCCGGGCGAAAAGGGCAGCACGCCCCCCAGGGCGTAGGGATGGATTGTCAGCGCCCCGAGCCCGATCACCGTGATCCCGACGCCGAAGGCCAGCGCCACGAAGGTCGAGACGCTGGCGACCTCGAAGGCATTGAGCCCGAAGGCAGAATAGATGCGGTAGCGCACCGCGCCGCCCGAGACCACGCTGATGCCGATCGTGTTGCCGAAGCTGTAGCCGAGGAAGCCACCCACCGCGACAATGCGCAACGGCACCTTCTTGCCCAGATAGCGCAGCGCCGACCAATCATAGCCGATCAGCGCCACATAGCTCGCCACGGTCGCCGCGAAGGCGGCCAGAAGCGTCGTCCATTGCGTGCCGCGTACCTGCGCGATCACATCTGCCGCCCTGACCGGCTTCAGAAGGTGGTAAAGCGCGTAGACGCCAAGCGCGAAAAGCCCGAGGCCAAGCACGACCGGCAAGACATGGCGCAGGGCAGAGGCGCGCGATGCCGGCTTGCCGGCGGTATTGTCGCTCGCCTCGACCATGCGCAAAACCTTTTCCTTGAACAAATGGGCGCCGGAAACTGCACTGCACAACTGGCGCCGAAACCGAGGGTACGTCTAGCAGGCGGCGAAGTCCTTGCGAAGGTCTTACATGTCTGTAATTCCGCCGTTATTCCTTGCGCCGCCGGCGCGCCTCGCGCAATACAGCCTCGGCGAGCACCGACACGGTCAGGACGGCGAGAAGGACGCCAGCGGCGATTGGGCCGACGACATCCTGCCCAAGCAGGATCGCGACAAGGACGATGCCGCAAAGGATGGCCATCGTCAGCCGCAGATCCGCCACGAACATTTTGAAGAGTTCCCGGAAGACGTCGCGCAGGATGCTCATGCCGGGCTCCTTTCAAGGCTTGCATGCGCGGCGCGGGCCAGAATGAGCCCCGCCACCAGGAACAGCGCGGCGAGCGGGAAGAGCATGAGATCGGCGCCCGGCCATTCCACGCCCAGCCCCTCACCGGTCCAGAAGACGCCGAAGGCCGAAAGCATCACACCGACCCCGAACTTGAGCGTGTTCTCGGGAACCCGCGCCAGCGGCTTGTGCACCGCCGCGCCGACAATCAGAACCAGTGCGCAAGCGGCGAGCGCGCCCAGCGACGCCTCCCACAGGAGGCCCTTGCCGGCGCCCACTGCGATGACGATGAAGGCGACCTCCAGCCCCTCCAGCAGCACCGCCTTGAAGGCCGCGATTCCCGCGATCCATTGCAGCGTCTGTGGCTCCCCAGTTTGCGACCGCAGCTCGGCGGTTTCTTCGGCGAAGGCTTCGGCCTCGTCATGCAGCGCGATCACCCCGGCCGCGCGCAGCACTGCCTTGCGCAGCCAGCCCATGCCGAAGAGGAGCAGAAGAACCCCGACGAAGAGCTGCAGGATATGGATAGGGATGAACTGGAGCGCCGGCCCCAGGATCAGAACGATCAACCCGAGAACCGCAAGCGCCGCCGCCGTCCCCGCAATCGCCGGACGCCAGCCGCGCGTGGTGCCGACGGCGAGCACGATGGTGAAGGCCTCAACCACCTCGACGATCGAGGCAAGGAATGCCGCGGTGACGGCGGGAAACAGAACCGTCCAGAAGTCGGGGGGCATGGCGCACTCCTGCGGTTACGTCGCGATTGCGACTTGCTTGGTGTATTTCATACGGCTTGCGTGTAGTAATCACAACATATAGGTTGCGAACATGACAGGCCTCGCCCTTTCTGAACGCATCGCCGCCCTTGCGCCCAAGGCCTCTCCGGTCGAGGCGCGCGTCCTCGACTGGCTGGCGCGCAACCGCGAAACCGCGCTTCATGCCGCGGCCGCCCGGATCGCGGCCGAGGCGGGCACCAGCGACGCCACGGTGATCCGCACTGCCCGGAAGCTGGGCTATGACGGGCTCGGGGCGCTGCGCACAGCCTTGGCCGAGGACCTGCGCCGCGACCTGACGCTGACCGAGCGCATGGCCAGCGAGGTGGCCCGCGCCACGGCGGACAGCCCACTTGCGGCGACCACGAGCGCCTTGCGCGCGTCGCTTGAGGCGATCGAGCGTCTCGACGCCGCCGACATCGCCCAGGTCGTCAAGGAAATCGGCAAGGCGCGCCGGGTTCATGTCTTTGGCATCGGGCCGTCCGGTTTCGTCGCGGGTTACATGGCGACGCAACTCGCGAGGCTCGGGGTCGATGCGCGGTCGCTCACGCGCACCGGGCTGCAATTCGCCGACGATCTCGTCGGCATCGGTCCAGACGATGTGGTGCTGGCGCTGGCCTATGATCGGCCCTACCCGGAAGTGCGCGCGCTGTTCGATCGTTGCGTCTCGCTGGGCCTCTTCTCGACGCTGGTCACTTCGGCCGGTACGCCACGTCCCGACACCCGCGCCGGTGTCACGCTGAGGGTTCCGCGGGGGCGGGTCGAGGGCTTCGGGATGCATGCCGGCACGCTGGCGCTGCTGGAAGCACTCCTGATCGCGGTTTCGGCAGCAGAACCCGAAAGGGTTGCCGGGGCGCTCGACGCTCTCAATGCCGCCCGGCAGGCGATTTCGGGCGGGGGCATGGATCTGTGATGCCTGCCTTGCATCAGTTTACGCGATTGTAAGAAGCCGGCCAGTCATTCCCCGGGTTCATGTCCCATCTCCTAGGTCATAGGGCGCCATTCCGGCATCCCGCAGACCAAAAGGAAAAAACCATGAAATGCAATCTTATCCTCGCCACCATGCTGACCGCCGTCGGCATTTCCGCCGCCGGCCTCGCCGCGAATGCCGGGACCACGACCGCCGGCAATGGCGGAATGACCGAAGAGCAGATGTTCAGGGCCGCAAAGGTCAAGCTGGACCAGGCCAGCCAGATCGCGCTGAAGGAGGCGCCGGGGAACCCTCTCGGCGATCGGCTTCAACGACGAGATCGGCAAGGGCGTCTGGGAGGCCGTGGTAGTCGGCGCCGATGGCAACGCCTACATCGTCAAGATTGATGCCGACAGCGGCTCGGTCTTGGGCAAGGGCCTGGCCAGCAACTTCGACGATGAAGACGGCGAACAGGGGCATGGCGACCAGGACGGCGGCCATGACGGCGAGGGGGCCGAAGCCGACGAAGGCTGAACACTTCTCACCGCACTGCAGCCGGGCCGGCCTTGTGCCGGCCCGGCACATTCCGTTACCCATGTTGCAACACGAAGGCGTGACCGACAACGCGCATACTTCTTGCCGAGGACGATCAGGAAACCGGCGACTGGATCCGCAAGGGGCTGTCCGGCGAGGGCCATGTCGTCGACCACGTTCTCAACGGGCGCGAGGGGCCGGCGCAGGCGATGTCGGGGCCGTACGATATCTTCATCATCGACCGGACGATGCCGGAGCTTGACGGGCTGTCGCTGGTCAAGTCGCTGCGTGCGGCGCGGATCGAGGCGCCGGTGATCTTCCTGACCGCACTCGGTTCGGTGAAAGACAAGGTGGACGGGCTGGGCGCCGGGGCCGACGATTACGTCGTGAAGCCCTTCTCCATGGCCGAACTCGCCGCTCGCATCGCCGCCATCGCCCGCCGCCCCAAGGAACGGAAGGAGACCACCGATCTGAAGGTCGGGCCGCTGCATCTCGACCTCCTCACCCGCACCGTCACTCGCGACGGCCAGCGGATCGAGCTTCAGCCGCGCGAGTTCCTGCTGCTCAAACATTTCATGGAGGGACCGCCTCCGGCCGGGTGCCCAGACCAGGACCATGCTCCTGGACTGCGGTCCTGAGGCACTCCGTGCCTTCGCATCCCAAGACCAGCGCGGTGGCCTGGGTGGTTATGGGCGACGAGCTGCGCGCCCGGCTCCACGACGACGCCCGGCTTCAGGCCGAGGCTTTGGCCGCCGAACTGGACTCGGGCGGCGCCGAGGAACTCACGCGGCAGATCCGCGCCATGGCCGCTTTCGGCGACGATCACGGCACGCTCTACAGCTTCCTGCCGGCGGGTGGTGGCAAGGTGGCGGGCAACATGACGCTCGCCGAGCCGTTCGAAGGCCCGCGCCGCCTCGTCGCCGGGCGCGACATGACGCTACTACCCGATCCCGGCAGCCAGGAAGGCGAGGCCTATTTCGCCTGGGGGATCCGCAGCCCGGCTGGCTGGATCGTCGTGGCGCGCGACAGTCAGTGGGTCGCCGACAGCGAGGAGGTGCTGATCCAGTCCATCGCCTGGGGTCTTGGTGTGGCCCTTGTGGCGACGGTGCTGCTCGCCTTCGCGGTTGGGCGGCGCGATGCGCGGCGCGTGTCAGGCATCAACCAGGTACTCGCGGCGGTGGCGCAAGGCGATCTCACCGCGCGCTACCCGGTGGAAGGTCGCGGCCGGGACGATCTTTCGCAGGTGGCCGAAGGCATCAACCGGATGCTCGAGCGGCTCGAGGCGAATGTCGAACGCCTCGCCCAGGTCTCCGCCGACATCACGCACGACCTGCGCTCTCCGCTCACGCGTCTGCGGCTGCGGCTGGAACCGCAGGCCCTGCGTGACGACCTTCCCGAGGACACCCGCGCCGCCATCGCCGCCTCGCTGGAGAGTTCGATTCGATCGCCGCCAGTTTCGATGCCATCCTGCAACTGTCGCAGATCGAGACCGGCAACATGGCGCTTGAGGCTCTGCCAACCGACCTGCGCGAGATCGCCCGCGAGGTGCACGAGATGCTGGAGCCGATTGCCGAGGATGCGGGGCATGGGCTGGCGCTGTCCCTGCTGGAGGGCCCGGTGGTGGCGGAGGTGAATGCCGAGCTCATCGCCCAGGCGCTTGTCAACCTCGCCGACAACGCCTTGCGCCACACCCCGCCCGGCACGTGCATCCGGATCGAGGCGGCGCAAACTCAAGATGGCGTCTGTCTGACGGTCAGCGACAACGGCCCCGGCATCCCCGTCGAGGAACGCACGAAGGTCACGCGCCGTTTCTACCGGCTCGACCGAAGCCGCAACCGCCCAGGTACGGGACTGGGCCTCAGCCTCGTGGCCGCCATTGCCCGCCTGCACGGAGGGCAGCTGGACCTGTCAGACAACCGGCCGGGACTGCGCGCCTGTGTGGAGCTGCCATCGCGAAAGGGCATATAGGAGCCTGTCAGAAGATCGTGGCTTGAAGCGGTCAGGGCGGCGGCTCAGGTGGTGTCCGTCACCCAAGCCCGGTCGGGTTGCCATGCATGGCGGCATGGGCGGTTGTCCCGCAACCGGCCAGAAGACTACCGTTGAATGCCGGCCCCGAGGAACGCCGAGATGGTGCGTCGATCAACCCGAAGGGCGACCCTGTACGGACAGATCCAGGAGCCCGACAAGCCCTTTCAGCAGGTCGATCGGCTCGGGCGGGCAGCCGGGGATGTGCAGATCGACGGGCAGGACGGCCTCCGACCCCGCCGACGATCGCATAGCTGCCGGCGAAGCAGCCGCCGTCGCGGGCGCAGTCGCCGACCGCGATCACCCATTTCGGGTCGGGCGTCGCGTCGTAGGTCCGCTGCAGCGCCTCGGCCATGTTGCGGGTCACCGGCCCGGTGACCAGTCAGCACATCGGCGTGCCGCGGCGAGGCGACGAAGTGCAGGCCGAAGCGCTCGAGATCGTAGTAGCGGGTTGGAGAGCGCGTGGATCTCCAGCTCGCAGCCGTTGCAGGAGCCGGCGTCGACGTGCCGGATCGCCAGGCTGCGGCCGAGACGGGCGCGGCAGCGCGTTCGGCGAGCGCCGCGGCCAAGCTCGCTCAGTGTCGCGGCATCGGGCGACGGGGCCGGCTCGGTCAGCGGCCGCCGGAGCAGCCCTTCGAGGAGAAGCTTGCGCATGGCGAGGCCTCAGAGATCGTGCCCCGAATAGGAGCAGTTGAAGGATTTGTTGCACAGCGGGAAGTCGGCGATGATGTTGCCCTCGATCGCGGCCTCCAGCAGCGGCCACTGGAACCAGGACGGATCGCGCAGGTGGCAGCGTTCGATGCGGCCTTCGGCGTCGAGCGCCGAGCCAGACCAGGATGTCGCCGCGGAAGCCCTCGACCAGGCCGAGCCCGTCGCGGGGCCGGCGGCATCGGCAGGTCGGCGCGCATCGGGCCCGGCGGGCAGCGCATCGAGCATCTGCGTGAGGAGCGAGCAGGCTCTGCTCCACCTCGCGGATGCGGATCCAGACCCGGGCGTTCACGTCGCCGTCGCGGCGCAGCGGCACCTCGAGGCGCAAGCATGTCGTAGGGCGCATAGCGCAGGTCGCGGCGGGTGTCGAAATCGCGGCCCGAGGCGCGGCCGACATAGCCGCCGGCGCCGAAGCGTGCGGCAAGGTCCGGGGCGAGCCGTCCGGTCGACACGGTCCGGTCGAGCAGCGAGGGGGTGTTGTCGTAGAGATCCGACCAGAACCGGAAAGCGGGCGCGGAGCTCGCTCGACCAGCCCATGCAGGGCCGCTCGCCTGCGGCGTCGAGGTCGACGCTGACGCCGCCCGGCACGATCCGGTCGCGCATGAAGCGGTGGCCGAAGCGCGGCCTGGCGGCCCGCAGCACCTGCTCGCGCAGCACGCTGGTCTGGGCCAGCATCATCGCGAAGGCGGCATCGTTGCAGATCGCCCCGATATCGCCCAGGTGGTTGGCCAGCCGTTCGAGTTCCGCCATGACGCCGCGCAGCGTGAAGGCCCGCTCCGGCACCTCGACCTCCAGTGCCGCCTCGGCGGCCTGGGCGAAGGCCCAGGCATAGGCCACGGTGCTGTCGCCCGAGACTCGGCCGGCCAGTTCGGCGCCGCGGGCGAGCGTCGGCGCCCTGCATCAGCCGCTCGACGCCCTTGTGGACGTAGCCGAGCCGCGCCTCGAGGCGGACGACCGTCTCGCCCTGGGCGGTGAAGCGGAAATGACCGGGCTCGATGATCCCGGCATGGACCGGACCGACCGGCACCTGGTGCAGGCTGTCGCCCTCGACCGGCAGGAAGGGATAGGGCAGGCTGGCCCGGATGGGCCTGCGCCTTGCCCAGCGGATGGAGCGATGTCCCAGCGTCCGTGGTCGAGCCAGGGCCGCGTGTCCTCGGCGCCGTCGGGAACTCAGCCCCGCCGAGATCAGCGATCGCCGCGCTCCAGCCGCTGCGCCGGCGGCGTGGATGGCGCCGACCGACGGGACACGGCGCCGCGCCGCGCATTGACGCGAGCGACCGCGACATGGCGCGGTCCGGATCGTGCAGGCCATGGCCACCTCGCCGACGCCTCGGCCCAGAGGCCGAGGAGCGTCAGCTTGTCCCGCGGCCAGCTTCGGCCGCCAGCTGTCCAGCCGGCCGGCGTGACGATCCGCCGTCGGCATCGGCCGGGCGCGGAAATCCCGCGGCCGGGTCCGGTGATAGTTTCGGGCTGCACGGTCATGTCGCACCTCATCCCAGAAGCTGCCGCGACCGACCGGAACCAGTCGACCATCGGGCCTGGCATGTGCAGACCGATCAGCAGGACCAGCGCCAGATGCAGCCAGAGCGGCGCGAGCGAGCCGTGCATGGCGTTCGTCCTTGCCCGGTAGGCTCGCCGAAAGCAATCCCGGTCAGACGCAACAGCAGCGCGCCGAAGGCGAGCAGCAGGCCGAGCGACCAGGACAAGCGCCAGCAGCCGGCGTGCGCGCGAAGCTCGAGGTGACGACCAGGAACTCGCTCATGAAGACGCCGACGGGCGGCATGCCGGCGATCGACAGGACGGCGACCACCAGCCCCCAGCCAAGCGCCGGGTGGCTCTGGGTCAGGCCGCGGATATCGGCCGATCCGCTGCGTCCCCTTGATCTGCGCGATGTTGCCGACGGCAAAGAAGATCGCCGACTTGGTCAGGCTGTGCATGACCATGTGCAGGAGGCCGGCGAAATTGGCCAGCGGCCCGCCCATGCCGAAGGCAAAGACGATGATGCCCATGTGCTCGATCGACGAATAGGCGAACAGCCGCTTGATGTCGCGCCGCCGGTAGAGCATGAGCCGCCGCGAAGACGAGCGACAGCAGGCCGAGCGCCGATCATCAGCGGCCCCGGCGCGACGGCCGCCTCGTTCGCCGCCATCAGCATCTTGAACCGCAGGACGGCATAGAGCGCGACGTTCAGCAGGAGCCCCGAAAGCACCGCCGAGATCGGCGTCGGGCCCTCGGCATGGGCATCGGGCAGCCAGGCGTGGAACGGCGCGAGCCCGACCTTGGTGCCATAGCCCACGATCAGGAAGACGAAGGCCACGTTCAGCATGTGCCGGATCGAGCCTTGCGGCCGAGGCCATCAGGTTGCGTCCAGACCATCGACGGCAGACCCTCGCCCAGGATCGGCTGGGCGGCTATATAGACGAGGATGGTCCCGAAAAGCGCCAGCGCGATCCCGACCGAGCCGAGGATGAAGTACTTCCAGGCGGCCTCGAGCGCCTCGTGCGTGCGGTAGAGCCCGACCATCAGCACCGTCGACAGCGTCGCCAGTTCGACCGCGACCCACATCAGGCCGATGTTGTTCGACATGAGCGCGAGGTTCATCCCGAACATCATGATCTGATACATCGCGTGGTAGAACCGCAGGCTTGCGGTGGTTACCCGGCCGGTCTCCAGCTCGTGTCCGATATAGGTGGCCGAGAACACCGCCGCGGTCAGGCCGACGAAGGTGTTGAGAACGATGAAGACGATGTTCAGGTCGTCCACGTGGAGATAGTCGCCCGCCGCCGGCCGCTCGACCACGAAGAGGGACGCGGCGGCGATGAAGGTCAGAGCACTCGCGGCGACGTTGAGCCAGGCGCTCGTGCGGTATCCCGGCACGAGCGCCAGAAGCGCCGCCGCGGCGACCGGAACGACGAGCGTCAGCATGAGGGGATCGAAACTCATGACCGCTTCTCCCCGCGGAACTGCTCGATCGCCTCGGTGTCCACCGAGTCGAAGCGTTCGCGGATGCGGAACAGGAAGACCCCGATGACGATCATCGCGATAAGCACCGAGAAGGCCACCGATATCTCGACGACGAAGGGCATCCCCTGCGCGCCGGTCGCGGCCAGGATCAATCCGTTTTCCAGCGACATGAAGCCGATGACCTGGCTGACCGCGTTGCGTCGCGTCACCATCATCAGCATTCCCAGCAGGATCACGGACAGAGAAAAGGCAAGATCCTCGCGCGCCAGCGCGCTTTCGGCGGTCGCGGTCAGCTGCAGCATCAGCAGGATCGACAGCGCCACCAGCCCCATGCCCGCGAGCATGGTCGGCATGACGCCGACAACCGTTTCGACTTCGCGGTGGATGCCAAGACGCTGGATCATCTTGTGAAGCGCCCAAGGCACGATGATCGCCTTGAAGACAAGAGCGATCCCCGCGGAAAGATAGAGATGCGGTGCGTCCCGGATGAAGGCCTGCCAGGCGACGGCGGCCGCCAGCAGGAAGGCCTGGATCGCGAAGGTGTTGAGCAACGCGTAGAGCCGGTCCTGGTAGATCATCATGAAGCTGACCAGCACCAGGCTGCCGGCGAGGGTGTGCGCGATGTCGAAGGAAAGGTCGTGCATCTCACAGGCTCCGTGACACGAACAGCAAAAGCGTGCCCAGAAGACCGAGCATCAGCGCCGCCCCAAGGAAGTCTGGCACACGGAACACCCGCATCTTGGCGATCGACGTCTCGACGACCGCAAGCAGCAGGCTGGCCCCAACGAGCTTGGCCAGGAAGAACGCGAGCCCCAGCACGAACCCGCCGAGATTGGCGCTGGCCGGGCCGATCCCGACCGGCAGGAATATCGCGCCGATCAGCGCCATGTAGAGCAGGAGCTTCAGCGAGGCGGCGAGTTCGATCATGGCGAGGTGCCGGCCGGAATATTCCAGCACCATGGCCTCGTGCACCATTGTCAGTTCCAGGTGCGTGGCCGGGTTGTCCACCGGAATCCTGGCGTTCTCGGCCAGCGCGACAATGATCAGCGCGACCAGGGCCATGCCGAGCGACACCCGGATGCCCACGGCGTCCGACTGCAAGAAGGCGCTGACATTGGAAAGCTGCGTGGATCCGGCGACCAGCGACACGGTGAATACCATCAACAGCATCGCCGGCTCTGCAAAGGCGCCGATCATCATCTCGCGCGACGATCCGATGCCGCCAAAGCTGGTGCCGACATCCATGCCGGCGAGCGCGAGAAAGAAGCGCGCGCTGCCGAGGAGCGCGACGATGGCGATCAGGTCCGCCGTCCAGCTGAAGTGAAGGCCGATGGCGAAGGTCGGCACCAGGGCTGCGGCCACCCAGGTCGCGGCGAAGATCATGTAGGGCGAGACCCTGAACAGCCACGAGGCGTTCTCGGCCAGAACGACGTCCTTCTGCATCAGTCGCCAAAGGTCGCGGTAGGGCTGGACCACCGCGGCGCCGCGACGGCGGGTAAGGCGCGCCTTGATCTTGCGCACCAGGCCGGTCAGGCCGGGTGCCAGCGCCAGCACCACGATCATCTGCAGGCCCTGCAGCAGGAGAGCGCCGATCAGTTCCATATCGCAAGTCCGACAAGAAGGAGGATCAGGGTGCCGAAGACCAGGCTCAGGTAGCGCCGGATCGTCAGGAACTGCAGCGCGTTGGCTCTGGTGGTGGCGGCGTTGACTGCGGCAATGACGGGTTCGTAGATGTGGCGCCAGGCCAGGTCCGCAGTCGTCGCTTGGTGGTGGGCCGGCGCGTTGTTCCCCGGCGGCGGCATCGTCACCGCCTCGCGCGCTGCGAGGACAGGTCCGAATGTCCGCCGGAGCGGTTGTGCGAAGCTGCCGGCCCCGTATTGGGTGATCGGGTCGGAATTGGGGAAGCCGCAATCCCAGGCCGGGCCCCGGCGAAGCCCGCGTGAGGCGATCCGGTGCACGATCCAGGCCGCACCCCCGCCAGCGATCGCGATGAACGCCATCACCAGGAACCCGCTGTAGCTGCTGTCAACCTGCGGAAGCGGCACCAGTGTAAGCCAGGCATTCCCGCCCTGCGCGGCCAGTTGTCCGCCCGTGGCGATCCCGACCGCCGGCCCCACGAAGTCGATCAGGAAGCCGGGAAGCACACCGGCCAGGACGCACAGGGCAGCCAGCCCGGCCATGGCGCCAAGCGACCAGCGGTCCACTTCGGCGCATCCTTCGGCAGCAACGCTTCGGGGACGGCCAAGGAAGATGATGCCGTAGAAGCGCACGAAGGCAGCCGCGGCAAGTGCCGCGGTAAGCGCCAGGATGCCGCCCGCAGCAGGAACAAGAAACTGCAACCCCGGCTGCGGAAGCTGCGGGCTTTGCAGCACGGACTGGAACATCAGCCATTCCGACACGAACCCGTTCAGCGGTGGCAGCGCCGAAATCGCCGTGACCCCGACAAGAGCGAGGACGGCGGTAACCGGCATCCGGTGGATCAGCCCGCCGAGCGCATCGAGGTCGCGCCGTCCGGTGGCGTTCAGAACCGCGCCGGCGACCATGAACAGCAGGCTCTTGAAGAGCATGTGATTCATGGCGTGGACCAGCGCCGCCGTCATCGCCAGCGCCGCGAGGCCCGGCATTCCGCTCGACCTGAAGGCAAGCGCCAAGCCCAGCCCCGCGAAGATCACACCGATGTTCTCGATCGTCGACCAGGCCAGAACCCGCTTGCTGTCGCCGTCGTTGATCGCATGGAGAATGCCCATGACCGCGGTGATGGACCCGACCAGAATGACGAGCGGGCTGATCCACCAGGGAATCGGGCCGAGCAGGTCGAAAACCACGCGAACAAAGCCGTAGACCGCGATCTTCGTCATGACGCCGCTCATCAGGGCGGACACATGGCTTGGCGCGGCCGGGTGCGCGACCGGCAACCAGACGTGCAATGGCATGAGGCCGGCCTTGGAGCCCGCACCGATCAGCATCAGGATCAGGACGACGGCGGCCAGAGCCCCGCTGCGACCCGTTTCGCGGATGGCGGCAAAATCGTAGTCGCCCGCGCTGCCGGCCATAAGTCCGAAGGCCAGCAGAAGCATCATGGTGCCGAAACCGGCCATCACGAGATATATGTAGCTCGCCTGCCGCGTGTCCTTGGCGCGGTGATGAGTCAGCACCAGCGCCCAGGACAGCAGCGACATTACCTCCCAGGACAGCAGGAAGGTGAAGGCGTCATCGGCCATGACCACGACCGCCATGGCGCCCAGGAAGCCCGGATAGAACGGCAAGGTCCGGTGCGGCTCGTGCTCATGCCGGCCATAGCCGATCGCAAAGAGGCTTGCGGCGGTTCCGCCTGCGCCGAGCAGCAACAGGAATACGGCCGAGAGCGCGTCGATCCTGAGATGTGCGCCAAGCCAGGGCATGCCGATGGGAAGAACCATGCCCGCCGGAGCTGCCGACACCGAAAGGAAGGCGACTGCGATGATGGCCAAGAGGCCGCATAACCCGGCGCTTGCCCCGTAGACGAGCACTGGCGATGCAGGACGCTTTGGAAGCACCGCCGCAACGACCGACAGAGCCAGCAACATTCCCGTTGTCGTGACGGCTGTCTCGATCATTCTTCAGCCCCGGAAGAAAGTCGGTCGTCAGTGCGCCAACTTGCATTCGGCTGGGCATACCGGACACCGCGCCCCCCGCCGCGGCTCTCGGCGCCATCGCCGATCAATTCGACGCCCGCCCGTTCGATGGCTTCGACCACGCGCGTGAGCGTGTCGACCGCACCGCCGACCGTTCCGGCACGCGCTTCCATGCGCTGCACCGTCGGCACGGAAACTCCGGCAAGTTCGGCAAGGCGCTTTTGGTCCAGCCCCAGAAGAGCCCGCGCGGCCCTGATTTGCGGTCCGGTGATCATGTGCGGTCCATGTTGAGGTGTATCACCAAATACGTCTCTACAGATGTTTTGAATATCACTTATGATGGTTTTGGCAAGAGAAGATCACCAAGCTAGCAAAAACCATGACGATTTCTTTGGGCTGAGACCGCCGCTTGGACCCCGCGCCAATCTCCCGACCCAAAGTCTTGCGACATGCAAATCCGTGGGCGCGTGTTTCTATGAGCCTCCGGCGTAAGTCTAATTACACATTATCAATAGAATAGTGCCCGGGGATGGGGTGGATCCCTGACGCTGAACCCAGCCTGGCTTGGGCACAAACCTGATCTGCGCCCCGCGAGAGGGCTGCGAGAGGCCGCTCAGATCTGGATCGGGCCGCCGCCGACCCTCTCGAACCAGCCTCCGCCACAGGACCTGGAGCAGACGCTGCACATCGCCCGGAATTCCGACATGGCCTGCCGGGACGGGAAGGCGCCCGCCCTGCGGCGCCTTCAGCTTGATTCCGGGTGACGGAGTGCTTGACCACGAACGGCCGCCAAGCTCGCATAGTAGACGTCGCTTCGCCGCTCGGCCGAATGCCCACTCTTCGGGTCCGATCCTCAGCCGAATTCGACCGCCCGGTCGCCGGCCTCGTCCTTCACCCGCGTCGGAAGGCCGATGCGGTTGAGGAGGGTGATGAAGGGCTTGGGGTCGAGGTCCTCGACATTGACCATCTTCTTCACGTCCCATGTTCCTTGGGCGATCAGGATCGCGGCGGCGACCGGCGGCACGCCGGCGGTGTAGGAGATCCCTTGAGAGCCGACATCCTCGTACGCCTCCTTGTGGTCGGCGACGTTGTAGATGAAAACCTCGGCGGGCTTGCCGTCCCTGGTGCCTTTCACGAGGTCGCCGATGCAGGTCTTGCCGGTGTAGTTCGGCGCGAGGCTCGCGGGGTCGGGCAGGCAGGCCTTCACCACCTTCAGCGGCACGACCTCCAGCCCTTCGGCGGTCTTGACCGGTTGCTCGGACAGAAGACCGAGGTTCTTCAGCACTGTGAAGACGTTGATGTAGTGATCGCCGAAGCCCATCCAGAAGCGAACGTCGGCATCCGGATAGCGGGCCGCGAGCGAGTGCACCTCGTCATGGCCGCTCATATAGGCCTTCTGCTTGCCAACGACGGGCAGGTCCCATTCGCGGCCGACCTCGAACATCGCATTTTCCTGCCAGGCGCCCTTTTGCCAGGAATAGACGGTGCCGGTGAATTCGCGGAAATTGATCTCCGGATCGAAGTTCGTCGCGAAATAGCGGCCGTGGGAGCCGGCGTTGATGTCGACGATGTCGATGCTCTCGATCGTGTCGAGATACTGGTCTTCGGCCAGCCGCGCATAGGCGTTCACCACGCCGGGGTCGAAGCCGATACCAAGGATCGCCGTGACGCCGGCCTTCTCGGAGGCGGCACGCTTTTTCCATTCGTAGTTGGCATACCAGGGCGGGGTTTCGCAGATCTTGCCCGGCTCTTCATGGATCGCGGTGTCGATATAGGCGGTGCCCGTCTCGATGCAGGCGTCCAGCACCGACATGTTGACGAAGGGCGAGCCGACATTGATCACGATCTCTGCGCCGGTCTTGTGGATCAGCGCGGCCACGGCCGAAGTGTGCATCGCATCGACCTCGTGCGCGTCGAACGTGCCCGGCACCTTCATCGCGCCCTTGGCGTGCACGCTCTCGATGATCGCGTCGCACTTCGCCCTGGTGCGGCTCGCGATATGGAGGTCGCCCAGCACGTCGTTATGTTGCGCACATTTGTGCGCCACGACTTGTGCCACGCCGCCGGCGCCGATGATGAGCACGGTATTTTTCACTTCGGCTGTCTCCTTGTTCTCAGGACAGGGGAAGGGGAGCGTGTAACACGCTCACGACAGGCTTGAGGCATAGTCCTCATAGCCAAACTCGCGGACGAGTCGGACCGTTCCGTCCAACTCTCTGATTGCGATCGACGGCATGTTCACGCCGTTGAACCAGTTTTTCTTGACCATCGTGTAGCCGGCGGCATCGGAAACCGAGATACGGTCGCCGACGCTCAGCGGTTGGGGGAAGCGGGCCTCGCCGAAGATGTCCCCGGCGAGGCAGGATTTCCCGCAGATCTGATATTCGTGGTCCCCGCTTTGCGGCAGCCTCGCCTTTTCGCGGTAGATCAGAAGGTCGAGCATGTGGGCCTCGATGGACGAATCGACGATGGCGAGGTCCTTGCCGTTGTTGAGAAGGTCGAGGACGGTGACTTCGAGCGTCGTCGAATTGGTGATCGCCGCCTCGCCCGGTTCAAGATAGACCTGCACGCCGAACTTTTCGGAAAACGCCCTCAGCCGCCGGGCGAGGTCATCGACCGGATAGCCCTCGCCGGTGAAGTGGATGCCGCCGCCGAGGCTGACCCAATGCACCTTTTCGAGAAGCCGGGCGAAGTCCGTCTCGATCCGGCCGAGCTGCTTGTCGAAAAGGTCGAAATCGCGGTTCTCGCAGTTGTAGTGGATCATGAAGCCGGAGATCCGGTCGATGACCTCTGCGATCTTCCCGGCGTCCCATTCGCCGAGGCGCGAGAACCGCCGAGCCGGATCGGCGAGGTCGAAACCGGAGGTCGAGAAACGGGGATTGAGGCGCAGGCCACGCTGGATCGAGGCCGACTGGTTGTCGAAGCGGTCGAGCTGGCCGATGGAGTTGAAGATTATCTTGTCGGCATAGGACACCGCCTCGGCAATCTCGTGATCGGCCCAGGCGACGGAATAGGCGTGGGTTTCCTTGCCGAACTTTTCCCGGCCCAACCGCAGCTCGTAGAGCGAGGAGGATGTCGTGCCGTCCATATGCCCGCGCATCATGTCGAAGGCCGACCAGGTGGCGAAGCATTTCAGCGCAAGCAGGGCCTTGGCGCCGGAGCCGGCGCGGAGCCGATCTATGATCTCCATGTTGCGAAGCAGCTTCGCCTTGTCGATCAGATAGAAGGGTGTCTGGATCATCGGGCGCCCCCCACCGGCCAAAGGAGGGGCCGATATAGAGGTCCGCCGCCCCTGGCGCAAGGACGGTCAGATCATCCGGATCGCGTCCTTGTCGACCGAGAGCATGTAGCCGCGCCGGGCGATGTTCTTCACGAGAAGCTCGGCCACCATCTGGTTTCCGAGCGCATCCCGCAGCCGCTTGATCCGCATCGCGCCCGACGCCTCGTCACAATCGGCCGCGTTCCTGCCGGAAATCACCGCCTCGATTTCCGACCCCGAGAGGATGTCGTCGTCCATCCGCGCCTCGGCGAGGACCGACAGCGTCTCGATTGCCGCCGCAGTCAGCTTGAACTCCATGTTGTTCAGCACCACCGCGTTCTCGGCCCGGCTGATGAGGAGGGAGGAGACCTGGATTCCCTGCCGCTCGATCTCACCCATGCGCCTGTTGAGCGCGACGATCATCACGAGGAAGACGAGGGCGGCGATAAGGAGGGCTGTCGAGAAGACCAGCAGGACGAAGATCACCATGCGGTAGCTGGTCAGGACCTCGGAAAAGGTGGTGCCGGACTGGGCGAGGATTTCCAGAAGCTTGATCTGGTCGCCCGTGGTCAGCGCGTCGTTCTCGACGAAGATCCGCTCCACCCGGGCGTTGAAGGCGTTGGCGTCGGGCAGCGAGAGGAAAAGCAGGATCGCGGCGAGACCGAGGATCGCGACGATGGCGGCGATGCCCCAGAGAACGACGCGGTTGCCGGCGCGCAAGGCCTCGGCGGTGAGGGAGGTCGGCTCGGTCACGTCTGTCGTCCCCGTCTGTCGTCCCGGTGCGGTTATCCGCCGCCAAGGATGGAGACAATGGCCAGAAGCGTCCAGCCCTGCTTTGCGAGGCGGGGCGCCAGGGCGGCCGCGGCGGCCGCTTTCGAGGCGCAGGCGCTGTCGGGCAGGTCGGCGGTGCCGAAATCGAGCTTCAGCGGGTTGTCGCGCTTGGCCTTGTATTCGACACGGCAGGCGGCGTCGGCTGTGCCGGCGGCGAGAAGGGCGACAAGCGCCAGGAGGGGGAGCGTGATGCGTTTCATGGTGCGGCCACCCTGCTTCGAGCCGGGCGGCTAATCAATAACAAAGCCGAGGCGCGGCGGCGTTATCGCCTAGCCGGGTGGTGTTATTGCCTGCGCCCGGGAGGTGGCGGCAGGGTCGGGTCATGAATTGGGCATTTCCGCCGCCCGCGACATGGACCGAAAGAGGAGACGCAGGATGAAAAGCCGCATCATCGCCACCGTGACCGCCGCCGCCCTTGCCTTGACCACCTCAATGGCCTCGCCCGTTGCCGCGGGTGACCGCGACAAGAAGGTGCTGACGCTGCTTCTTGGCGCCGCGGCCGTCGGGCTTCTGATCAACGAAGCGAACAAGAACAAGAAGCGCAAGGCCGCGCCGGTGACGCGGACCCATGACAGCTACGGCAACGGCTATGGCTATGGCTATGGCTACGACGACGATCACGGCAAGAAATGGCGCGACCGCGACCGGCGCCGGCACGCAACCATCCCGTCGCAATGCCTCTTCTCGATCCGTGGGACGCGCGGCCCGCGCGAGGTCGTCTCGGGTCGTTGCATTCAGGAACAGGGCGTCGCGCGGCGTCTGCCGCAGAGCTGCGCGTTCGAGATCAACAGCAACTGGGGCCGGCGCACCGTCTATGGCACGCGCTGCCTTGAGGAGAACGGGTTCCGGATAGCCCGGGCCCACTGAACCGAGGTTCGAGCAGGCGGCGCGGCTCCCCCTTCAATCGCTCGCGCCGCACCTTGGGGCGGATGTCTTCGGCATCCGCCCTCTTTTCATGTCCGCAGAGTTTTTCAGGCCGTGCCGGGCCGGGCGGGGTTGCCGTCCGCGCGCTTTCGCGCATGGTGGCGTGATGACGGCGGGACCCGATTTCAGTTTCGAACGCGCGGCCTTTGCCCGCGGTCTGGCCTATGTGGCCGGGACCGACGAGGTCGGCCGGGGGCCGCTTTGCGGACCGGTCGTGGCGGCGGCCGTGCGGCTCGACCCCGCGCGCATTCCCGTGGGGCTGGACGATTCCAAGAAGCTGACGGCCGCGCGACGCGAGGCGCTTTGCGCCGAGATCCGCGCGGTGGCCGAGGTGTCGGTGGCGGAGGCCGACGTGGCCGAGATCGACCGGCTGAACATCCTCCAGGCGAGCCACCTTGCGATGTGCCGGGCGGTGGCGGGGCTGCCGCGCCGGCCCGATCACGTCCTGGTCGACGGCAATCGCATCCCGACCGGCCTCGGCTCCGGGGCCGAGGCAGTGGTGAAGGGCGATGCGCGGTCGCTGTCGATCGCGGCGGCCTCCATCGTAGCCAAGGTGTGGCGCGACGGCATCATGGTGGATTTGGCGCAACAGCATCCCGGCTATGGCTGGGAAAGAAACGCCGGATATCCGACCAGGGATCATCTCGAAGCGCTCCGAAATCTCGGGCCGACCCCTCATCATAGACGTTCGTTCAAGCCAGTGCACAATATCTTGTGCCAAGTGAAATCCATAAGCTCTTGATTCAAAAAAGAATTTGACGGCGAATTGCTCCTGACTCATCTTTGGGTCAACGAGAACGGCACAAATGCCGGGGATGAGGCAGCGATGACGAAGACCATGACGAAGGGGGCCGCGGGGCTTCCGCTCAACCAGATTCTGTCCGGTGACTGTATCGAGGTGATGCGCTCTCTGCCGGCTGGAAGCGTCGATCTGATCTTCGCAGATCCGCCCTACAACCTCCAGCTCAGGGGCGATCTGCACCGACCGGACAATTCCAAGGTCGACGCGGTGGACGATCACTGGGACCAGTTCGCGAGCTTCAAGGCCTACGACACGTTCACCCGCGACTGGCTGTCCGCCGCGCACCGGATCTTGAAACCCAACGGCGCGATCTGGGTCATCGGATCCTACCACAACGTCTTCCGCATGGGGGCGGAGTTGCAGAACCAGGGCTTCTGGATCCTCAACGACGTGGTGTGGCGCAAATCGAATCCGATGCCGAATTTCCGTGGCAAGCGCTTCACCAATGCGCACGAGACGCTGATCTGGGCGTCGAAGTCCGAGGGCGGCAAGTACACGTTCAATTACGAGGCGCTGAAGGCGTTGAACGAGGGTGTTCAGATGCGCTCGGACTGGGTGATCCCCCTGTGCACCGGGCATGAGCGGCTGAAGGACGACGCTGGCGACAAGGCGCATCCGACCCAGAAGCCCGAGGCGCTTCTGCACCGGGTGCTGGTCGGGACGACCAATCCAGGCGACGTTGTGCTCGATCCGTTCTTCGGGACCGGCACGACGGGCGCCGTCTCGAAGATGCTTGGCCGCGAGTTCATCGGGATCGAGCGCGAGGCGGCCTACCGCGAGGCGGCGGCGAAGCGCATCGACAAGGTGCGCAAGTTCGACCGCGCGGCGCTGGAGACGACGGCGTCGAAACGCGCCGAGCCGCGCGTGCCCTTCGGGCAGGTCGTCGAGCGTGGGATGCTGCGCCCGGGCGAGGAGCTTTACTCGATCGGCAACCGCTTCAAGGCCAAGGTCCGTGCCGACGGCACGCTGATCGGCAACGACGTCAAGGGCTCCATCCATCAGGTCGGCGCCCATCTGGAGGGTGCCCCCTCCTGCAACGGCTGGACCTACTGGCATTTCAAGCGCGACGGCAAGCTCGTCTCCATCGACATCCTGCGCCAGCAGATCCGCGCCGAGATGGACGACGGCCGCCCGAACTGACCTGAGTTTACCGCCGGTGCCTGTGGCCCAACCACGGCACGAACTTGCCCCGCCGGATTGCACCCCCGGCGGGGCCTCTTTTTTAGATCGGGCGAGATCCGGTTGCCGCGCCTTGCGGCGCAACGCCTAATTCTGGCCCGCCTTGCGGCGGGCGGCCTCCGGCGGGGATATTTGGACCAAGTGGAAACCGTCAGCTCGCGCCTTTCGGCATTGGCAGGCTGCCGGAATTGTAGTCCGACCAGTCGGCGATGTCGGGATAGTACTGTTTGCGCCACGCCCGCACGCGCGGGTTCATCCGGCGCCGCCACAAGGGCGGGATCATAGCGAGCGCGGTCATCGCCGGGTAGCCGAAGGGCAGTTGCGGCGCCTCCTCGGCGGAATAGGTCTGCAGGAGCGGGAAGCGCCGGTCGGGCTTGTAGTGGTGGTCGGAATGGCGCTGCAGGTTGATCAGCAGCCAGTTCGTCACCTTGTGATCGGCGTTCCAGGAATGGCGCGGCAGGACGTGTTCGTATTTCCCGTCGCCGAGATGGCGGCGCGTCAGGCCGTAATGTTCGACATAATTGACGAGCTCGAGCTGCCAGATCGCGACCAAGGCCTGCCAGAGGAAGAGCGCGAGTCCGACCCAGCCGCCAAGCGCGAGGGCGAGTCCGAGGGCGCCGAGTTGCAGCGCCCCGTAGCGCCAGAACGGGTTCGAGGGATGCACGGCCGGGCGGCCGGCTCGGGCGAGGAGTTGCCGCTCGGCCCGCCAGGCGGAGCCCGGGCCCTCAGTCAGGATGCGGAAGAAAGCCCGGTGGAAGCCTTCGTTGTAGCGCGCCGTCACCGCGTCGCGGGGGGTGCCGACATAGCGGTGATGGACGAGGAGGTGTTCGGTGCGGAAATGGCTGTAGAGCACGGTGGCGAGGAGAAGGTCGCCAAGCCAGCGCTCCACCCGGTTCTTCTGGTGCATCAGTTCGTGCGCATAGGTGATCCCGACCGAGCCCGAGATGACGCCGACACCGAAGAAGAGCACGATCTTCTCGAAAGCGTCGAGGTGGGCGGTATGGGTGACGTACCAGATGAGCGCGTAGAGCGTCACCGCCTGGATCGGGAACCAGATCAGCGTGATCAGACGGTACCAGAAGAGCTCGGAATCAGGTGTGTCGGTGGCGGGGTTGTCGTGGTTGAGCCCGGCGACAGCGTCGAGGATCGTGTTGACGATCCAGCCGTAGACCGGCAGGAGCCAGACCGCCCAGCCGCCGTGGACGGCGCCGATTATGGCGAGCGGGACGAGCGCCAGCGACAGCCAGAAGGGCAGGGCCGCGCCGAGGCGGGAGATGGGGGCTGGCATGAGGTGCTCCGGATCGTCGATTGCGGCGGCAGTCTAGACCCGCTGTCGGCGGGGCTCAATCGTCGGGGAGGGCGGCCGCCGCGACGTCGTAGACCTTGCGCATGAGCGTCGGCAGGTCCGAGGGGCGGAAATCTCCGGGCAGGAGGAAGAGGCCGGCGCCGGCAGGCGCGGTGTCGGGCAGTCGGGCGGTCATGACCGAGAGGATCAGGTGGAAATGGGTGAAGGTGTGGCGCACGTCGCCCGGCGCTTCGCGCCAGTCGGCCGGGACCGGGGGCGCAGGGTCGGGATACGCCTCGGCCCAGCCGGTGCCGGGCCAGCCGAGCATGCCGCCGAGAAGGCCCTTGTCGGGGCGCCGTTCGAGCAGCACGGCGCCGTCGGCCCGGCGGCCGACATAGGCGATGCCGCGGCGGACCGGCCTGGCCTTTTTCGGCGCCTTGCGGGGCAGGTCGGCGGCGATGCCGCGGCGCTCGGCCTTGCAGGCGGGACGGAGCGGGCAGATGTCGCAGGCGGGTGCCCGCGGCGTGCAGATCGTGGCGCCGAGATCCATCATCGCCTGGGCATGATCGCCGGGCCGGCCGGCGGGGGTCAGTCGGGCGGCGAGTGCGGTCAGTTCCGGCTTGGCCGCCGGCAGTGGGGTTTCCACGGCGAAGAGTCGGGCGATGACGCGTTCGACATTTCCGTCGACGACTGTTGCCGGTTCGTCATGAGCGATCGCGGCGATCGCGGCGGCGGTGTAGGGGCCGATGCCGGGCAGCGCGAGAAGCCCCTCGCGGCTTTCCGGAAAGCGCCCGCCGTGATCGGCAGCGACCGCGCGGGCGCATTTCAGCAGGTTGCGGGCGCGGGCGTAGTAGCCGAGCCCCGCCCATTCGGCCATCACCTCGCCGTCCTCGGCCGCAGCGAGCGCGCCGACATCCGGCCAACGTTCGGTAAAGCGGCGGAAATAGTCGCGAACGGCGGCCACGGTGGTCTGTTGCAGCATGACCTCGGACAGCCAGACCCGATAGGGATCGGGCCGGGTCCCCGCCCGCCGCTCTGCCGGTCCCACGCGCCAGGGCAAGATACGGGCCTGCCGGTCGTACCAGTCGAGAAGTGCGGTGCCGATCTCGTCGTCACGCAATCTTTATGTCTCCGTCATCCGCAATCCGGTGGGCAAGCCCCCGCCGCCCGCATAAGATAGAGCCTGAGACGGGAAAGGACAGGGATGAGCGTTACCCCATCTGAACCGAAGCGCCGCCGACGCGGGTTCGAGCCTGCCGCGGGGCTCTTGAAGGACCGCATCCGGCAAGCGGGCGAATTGCGTGGCTTCGCGGTGGCCCGGCTTCTGACCCATTGGTCCGAGGTCGTGGGCGACGAGGTCGCCGCGATGGCCCGCCCGGTGAAGGTCGGCTACGGCCGCGAGGGCTTCGGGGCGACGCTGACTCTCCTGACCACCGGGGCTGCGGCACCCGTCCTGCAGATGCAGTTGCCGAAGATTCGCGACAAGGTGAATGCCTGCTATGGATATAACGCCATATCGCGGGTGGTGATTACCCAGACCGCGCCGGTGGGCTTCGCCGAGGGCCAGGTGGCCTTCGCGCCGGCCCCCCGCCTCACCCCGCGTGACCCCGATCCCGCGATCCGACGCGAGGCGGCTGCCCTTTCGGGGGAGGTGTGCGACGAGGCGCTGAGGCAGGCGCTTGAAGCTTTGGGCGAAAAAGTCTTATCTCGCCCCGGACTGAAGAAAGGCTGATTTCATGTCGAAGACGTTTCTCATTGCCGGCGCGCTGGCGCTGGTCGTCGCCGGCGGCGCGTTCTGGATGAGCCGGAGCGGCCCGGCGCTGCCCTTGATTTCCACGGCCGCCGTGGCGCAGGAAGCCACCGCATCGTCGGAGGCGGCAGTGATCCCCGACATGGTGCTCGGCCAGGCCGAGGCGCCGGTGGAGGTGATCGAATACGCTTCCTTCACCTGCCCGCATTGCGCGCATTTCCATGAAACCGTCCTTGGCAAGCTGAAGTCAAACTATGTCGATTCCGGCAAGATCCGATTCGTCTACCGCGAGGTCTATTTCGACAAGTTCGGGCTCTGGGCCGGGATGGTGGCGCGCTGCGGCGGGCCAGAGAAGTATTTTGGCATTTCCGACATGCTCTACGACACCCAGAAGGACTGGCTCGCCCCCGGCGAGGCGGCGGGGATCGCCGCCAATCTGCGCAAGATCGGGCTAAAGGCCGGGCTTGGCGCTGACCAGGTCGATGCCTGCATGAAGGACAACGACATGGCCAAGGCGCTGGTTGCCGCCTATCAGGCCAATGCCACCAAGGACGAGATCAACTCCACCCCGTCCTTCGTAATTGACGGCCAGAAATACTCCAACATGTCCTACGAGGAGTTCGCCAAGATCCTCGACGAGAAGTTGGCGAACTGACGGATGACGCCGCTGTCCGGGCTGAAGGTCGTCGAACTGGCGCGGATTCTGGCCGGCCCCTGGGCCGGTCAGACGCTGGCCGATCTCGGGGCCGAGGTGATCAAGGTCGAGGCGCCGGAAGGCGACGACACCCGCCGCTGGGGGCCCCCGTTCATCGAGCGTGACGGCGACAGGTCCGCCGCTTATTTCCACGCCTGCAATCGCGGCAAGAAATCGGTGACGGCCGATTTCCGCACCGCGGAGGGGCAGGACTTCGTCCGCGGACTGGTGAAGGATGCCGACATCCTCATCGAGAACTTCAAGGTCG
Source organism: uncultured Alphaproteobacteria bacterium (assembly GCA_963707885.1). Taxonomy (GTDB): domain Bacteria; phylum Pseudomonadota; class Alphaproteobacteria; order Rhodobacterales; family Rhodobacteraceae; genus Albidovulum. The sequence goes on along the minus strand of CAVPRV010000013.1, from coordinate 45,065 downwards.
GCGGGCTGGCGAAATACGGACTCGACTTCGGGAGCCTGCGCAAGCTGAACCCTCGGCTGATCTACTGCTCGATCACAGGTTTCGGGCAGGACGGGCCCTATGCCCATCGCGCGGGCTACGATTACATCATCCAGGGCATGTCAGGCCTGATGAGCGTGACCGGGGAGCCGGACGGCCAGCCGCAGAAGGTGGGCGTGGCCGTCACCGATATTTTTACCGGCGTCTATGCGGCGACGGCGATCCTTGCCGCCGTGCTCCAGCGGGGGCGCACCGGCGTGGGGCAGCATATCGACATGGCGCTTTTCGACGTGGCGACGAGCGTGATGGCCAACCAGGCGATGAACTACCTCGCCTCTGGCACGGCCCCCGATGCGGATGGGGAACGCGCATCCGAACATCGTGCCCTATTCGGTCTTCGACTGTTCCGACGGCTGGATCATCATCGCGACCGGAAATGACGGGCAGTACCGGCGGCTTTGCAAGGTGCTGGGCCTCGAGGCGCTGGCCGAGGCGCCGGACTACCTGACCAATGCCGACCGGATCGCCAACCGCGCGGCGCTGATCGAGGCGGTTACGGCGAAGACCCGTGAGTGGCGGAAGGCCGACCTGCTCGCGGCCTGCGAGGTCGAGGGCGTGCCCGCCGGGCCGATCAACGACATGGGCGAGGTCTTCGCCGATCCACAGATCGTCGCGCGCGGGATGCGGGTGGATCTGGATGGAGTGCCGGGGGTGCGGTCGCCCTTCACCTTCTCGGACGCGGAACTGGCGTTAGTGCGTCCGTCGCCAAAACTTGGCGAGGATAACGGCGGATAGCGCGCCTCAGAGCCCGAGCCGGGACAGCGCGGCGTCGAGTGGAGCCCAGTCGTCAAGCACCAGCCGGACCGGGACGCTCAGGACCTTCGGCCGGAAGTCTCGGGGCAGGCGCACGGCGTCCTTCTCGGTGGTGACGAGTTGCGCGCCAAGACCCGATGCCTCGGTTTCAAGCCGGCGGAGAAGCGCAGGGATCAGCGGCTGATGGTCGTCGAGCGGCACGGCGCGCAGGATTTCCGCGCCGAGATCTCGGAGCGTCGCAAAGAACTTTTCTGGATGACCGATGCCGGCGAAGGCGAGGACCTTGAGGCCCGGCCAGTCCATACCCGTCGGCAGCGGTACGAGCGCGCCCTTGAGGCGGGGAACCGGGGCCGCCTCTCCCCAGGAGCGGGTGAACTCTTCCTGCGCCGGCGTTGCGCCGATGGTGAGCAGGAAGTCGGCGCGTCCAAGGCCCGTCGCGACCGGTTCGCGCAAGGCGCCGGCAGGCAGGCAGCGGCCGTTGCCGAAGCCGCGCGCGGCGTCGACGACGACGACGGACAGGTCCTTTGCAAGTGCCGGATTCTGGAATCCGTCGTCTAGAAGGATCGCCTCGGCCCCTGCGCCCACGGCCGCCCGCGCCCCGGCGGCGCGATCGCGGGCGATCCAGGTCGGCGTGAAGCCGGCGAGGAGGAGGGGCTCGTCTCCGACATCCTCCGCCTCGTGCCGGCGCTCGTCGACACGGGTCGGTCCGGTGAGCTGTCCGCCGTGGCCGCGGCTGACGACATGGGCGGTCACCCCGCGCGCGGCGAGCCGTTGGGCGAGGGCGATCACCGTCGGGGTCTTGCCGGTGCCGCCGGCATTGAGATTGCCGATGCAGATCACCGGGACACCGACGCGAACCCCGGGCCCGGAGGCCATCCGCCGCGCTGTGCCGGCCGCATAGAGTCGGCCCAACGGGGCGAGAAGGCGGGCCTGCCACGCGGGTCGGTCGGGGGCCGTATACCAGAATTCCGGAGCGCGCAGAACCATCAGGCGGCCGCCTTTCCGGTCCGGGCTCGTAGCGTTGCGAGCACGGCCTCCGCCACCCGCTCGGTTACCTCGGCCCCTCCGGACGAAGCCGCCCAGGCGTTATGGGCGAGTGTCGCGGCCTTGTCGGGCGCGATGAGGTCGGCGACCGCCTCGGCGAGCGCCGCTGGCGTGGGGACGAGCCGTGCCGCGCGAGCCTCGGTCAGGCGCGCATAGGCGTCGGGATAGGGGCCGGGATGCGGTCCATGCAGGATCGCCGAACCGAGCGCCGCCGGCTCGAACGGATTGCGGCCGCCGCCGCCCGGCGCCAGCGTGCCGCCCATGAAGGTGACGGGCGAAAGCCGGTACCAGAGGCCAAGCTCGCTCTCGCCGTCGGCGAGGAAGACCTGCACCTCGGGTTCCGGCTCCTCGTCGAGGGAGCGCTGGGCCGCCGTCCAGCCGTCGCGGGTGATACGCTCGGCGAGATCGGAGGCTCGGGCGGGATCGGTGGGCACGAGGATCAGGAGCATCCGGTGGGCGAGCCGCATCGCCTGGGCATGGGCGGCGAGTACCGCCTCCTCCTCGGATTCCGGGCAGGCGACGGCGAGCCAGATCGGGCGGGTCTGCAGAAGCTCCGCCAAGGCCGCGCGTTCGGCCTCGTTCCCGGGCAGCGGTTCGGTCGTCTCCTCGATCCGGCCCGCGACTTCGACCTGCAGGAGCCGGCCGCCGATGGCGCGGAGCCGGACCGCCGTGTCGGGATCCTGGGCGAGGATCCGGTCGAACCGCGCAAGAAGCGATCCCGCCATGCCGCGCCGCCAGCGCCAGTGCGCGACCGCCGCCGGCGTAAGCCGGATGTCGGCGAGGATCAGCGGAATCCGTCGCTCATGCGTTTCGGCTATCAGCGCTGGCGGCAGGCTGGCCCCGGCGAGAAGGACGAGATCAGGTCGCCAGTGATCGAGGAAGGCCCGCAGCGCCGACAGCCGGTCGGGCGGCAGGACATCCGTCGCGGTTCCTGCGGGAAACCCGGCCGCAGGCGGAGCTTCGTCGCTTTTCGACGTGATAAGGAACCGCAGGTCCGGCCGTTCGCGCCCAAGCTGGCGAGCAAGCTGGGCAAGGCTACGCAGCCCGGCCCCTTCGCCGAGATGGAGCCAGACGAGAACCCCGTCGCCGCGCTCCGCGCGCGCCGACACGGGCGCCGGGCCGCCCCGCGCGGCGGCCATGAGGTAGAGCGCAAGGGCAAGCGACCGTCCCATCGCCGCGGCGGCTCAGGACCCGAGTTCCTCGGTCGGGCCCGCTTCAGTGTCCTCGTCCCTGAGCCGGTGGATATGGGCGATGAAGTAGCGCGTATGGGCATCGTCGACGGTGCGCTGGGCCTCGGATTTCCAAGCGTTGTAGGCGGATTGGTAGTCCGGGTAGACGCCGACGACATGGATTTTCGTGGGATCCTTGAAAACTGTCCGGGTCGGGTCCGTCAGCTCTCCGCCGAAGACGAGGTGCAGGCGTTGGGTCATGGGGCTCTCCGAGATCTGTCCGACGGTTCGCGCACACCCTATGCGATGGGGCAGGGCGTCTCAAGGCGGTGCGGATGGCTGGCGCTTGTCGCGGTGGCGATCGCCTTCTCGCTTCGTCTTCACGATATCGACCTGCGGTCGATCAGCGCGCCGGAGGTCTATGTCCCCGGCATACCCCTGCCGCCCGACATCTCGGTGCCGCCGCCGCGCCTGATCTTCGCCGCCGTGATCTCGATGCATTTCCATGATGAACCGCATCCGATGGGCTGTTATGTCGTGATGTTCGGCTGGACCCGGATGCCGGTGTGTCGGAATGGGCGCTGCGCTTTCCAAGCGCGGACTTCGGCGTGGCCTCGGTCTGGCTTGCCTTCGTCGTCGGGCGGCGTTCCTTCGGGCCGGCGGCGGGCGCGCTTGCCGGTGGTTCTGACGCTCCACGACCTTCACCTGTTCTGGAGCCAGGTGGCGCGAATGTACGATGCCGGCGCCTTCTGGGGACGCCTGTCGGTCGCGCTTCTTCTCGCGTTCGTCTATGGAGAGCGGCGGCGCGGCCGGATCGGTGCCGACTATGTGGCGAGCCTCGTCGCTGGGGCGCAGACGATCAAGTCGACATGGCCGGTGATCGGCAGCATATCCTCTGGGCGGGGCTGGTGCTGCCGGCCCTGACGCCGTTTCGCCCGGCAGCGCTCCGGCGCCTGCAATTCGCGGGCGCGCCCTATTCCTTCGAAAAGCCGGGCAGCCCGCGCGACTACAAAGCGCTGGCCGCGGCGATGCGGCGCGACTGGCGGGCAGAGGACCTTGTCTTCGTGTTCGGAAATCGCTGGGAGGAGGCGCCGCTTTTCTACTATCTGCCGGAGGCGCGCTACGTCTGCGGCGACTATGCCGCGGCGCTTCTAGCCGAGCTCGGGGCGCGGATCCGGCTGCTGATCTAGCCCTCGCCTTACGAGCTGGGGATCGCCGCCCCGGTCAGCCGTCGGTGAGCGCGCGACGAAGGTCGCGCCAGAGCGGTTCCGGTGCGGCGATGACGCCGGCGGCGCGGGGTTCGGGCGCATTGTAGCCGATGGCGCGGCCTGTCCGGTCGGTCACGCAGGCGCCGGCCTGCCGGGCGATGAGGTCGCCCGCGGCGATGTCCCATTCCCAGGTCGGGCGCAGCGTCAGCATCGCGTCGAAGCGGCCTTCCGCCACGAGGCAGAGCCGCCACGCGATCGAAGCGCGGAATTCGCGGCGGAAGGGTGGCGGGGTGCCGTCCTTCCAGTATTCCGGCGCGAGGCTCGGCTTCGAGGTCAGGAGCGTGGCGCCCCGCGACCGGGTCCGCGCCGAGGCGCGGATCGGGCGTGCCGTTGAGCGTCGCGGCCCCGCCCTTCGTCGCGGCATAGAGCGCGTCCTTCATCGGCAGGTAGACGACGGCCGCAGTGATCTCTCCGTTCTCGGCCACGGCGAGGGAATGGGCAAAACTCGTGTCGCCTTCGATGAACGCGCGGGTGCCGTCGATGGGGTCGACGATGAAGCTGCTTTGCTGGCCGAGCCGGGCGGGGTCGTCGGGGGTCTCCTCCGACAGCCAGCCGTAATCGGGGCGGGCCGCGCCAAGTTCAGCCTGCAGCATCGCGTTGACGGCGAGGTCGGCCTCGGTCACCGGGCCGGCGCCGTCGGGCTTGTCCCAGGTCTCGGGCCTCTGGCGCCAGAACCGCCGGGCGATCTCGCCCGCCGCCTTCGCGGCTTCGGTCAGAAGCGCGAGGTCATTCGCCGGCAAGGGTGAGACCTTCGACGAGAAGCGAGGGCACGACGTGGCTCAGATGCGCGCGGGCATCGTTCGCGGGGATGATCCGCAGGAGCATGTCGCGGAGATTGCCGGCGATGGTGCATTCGTTGACCGGATAGGCGATCTGGCCGTTCTCGACCCAGAAGCCCGAGGCGCCGCGCGAATAGTCGCCGGTGGTCGGGTTGATCGACGCACCGATCATCGAGGTGACGAGAAGGCCGGTGCCCATCTCTGCGCAGCAAGCTGTTCGCGGCTGTGGTCGCCCTGCGTCAGCGCGATGTTGGAAATCGCCGGGCGAGGGCGGCGACGAGGTGCCGCGCGTGGCCGAGGCGGTGGAGTCCAGCCCGAGCTTGCGCGCCGTGCCGAGGTCCAGCGTCCAGCCCGTCAGCACGCCGTCGTCGACGATCGTCGCGCGCCTCGGTCGCCAGCCCCTCGGCGTCGAAGGGGCGGGAGCCGGAGATGCGCGGGCGGTGAGGGTTCTCGAAAATCGACAAGCCCTTGGGCAGCACCTGCTGTGCCCATCGCGTCGCGCAGCCAGGACGAGCCACGGGCGATGGCGCTGCCGTTGATCGCCGACAAGGAGATGACCGATGAGCCCGGCGGCAATGCGTTCGTCGAATAGCACCGGATAGGCGCCGGTCTTCGGCTTCCGCGCGCCGGCACGTTCGGCGGCGCGCGTCGCCGGCGAGGAGGCCGATCTCTTCGGCGGAGGGCAGGTCGGACTGGTAGGTGCGGCTTTCGGCAGCCCAGTCGCGCTCCATCTTCAGGCCCTCGCCGGTGATGGCCACGGCGGAGGTGGAGCGCGAGGTGCGGCCGTAGCCTCCGGCGAAACCATTGGTCGCGGCGAGGAAGATGCGGCGGCGCGAATAGCTGGCCGAGGCCGACTGGCACTGGCTGACACCCTTGACGGCAAGCGCTGCCGCCTCGGCCCGGCGCGCATCATCCTCGAGCGCGGCGGCGGCGGGCTCGGGCGCACGGTCGGAAAGGTCGAGCGCGACGAGATCCCAGGCGCTGGCAAGCTCGGACGGATCGGCAAGCCCGAGGGTCGGGTCCTCGGGCGCCTCGCGCGCCATCGCGACGGCGCGTTCGGCCATCTCGGCGATGGTGCGGTCCGACGTGTCGGAGGCCGAGACGCAGGCCTGCCGCTGGCCGACGAGAACGCGAAGGCCGATCTCGATCCCCTCGGAACGCTCGGCCTGTTCCAGCACACCGGCGCGCACGTCGACGGAGACGGAAGTGCCATCGACCGCGATCGCGTCGGATGCGTCGGCGCCGGCCTTCGTCGCGGCGGCGAGAAGCGCCTCGGTCAGCGGGGCGAGACGGTCGGGCATGGGGGGCGGTCCTGATGCGATTGCGGTCGACTAGCACCTAGTCGGCGGCGGCCATCGGCGCAAGGGCGAGGCTGAAGCGGCGGAACGACGCAAGGCGGGTCGAAACCCACCTTGCCCGCACATGACCGGCGACTCGGCCTACTGGATTTGCTGGCCGTTGGCGAAGACGCTGCCGCCCTCCTTGAATTCGATCTTCGAGGTCAGCGTGTCCTCGCCCGTGGGCACTGCGAAGAGGCCCATCATCATCCGCGCACCCATCGCCTGATCCTCGGGCACGAAGCCCATCGCGACGAGCTTGTCGATGAGGCCGTTGCCGCCGACGAGCTGGAGGTCGACAGCGCCGATCGGCACCGGCCTGCCTGCCGAGTTGTCGAAGGTCATCGCACCGGTGCCGGTCAGCTTGGCGCCGACGGCCGAGACCTTGAGTTCGTTGATATCCAGGGCCTCGACCTCGCCCGGCGGGGCGGCGGCGAGGGTTTCGGCATCCTTCGGGTCGAAGATGTTCACCAGCATCTTTGCCGCGCCCTTCACGTCGAGGATCACCGTCGCGGGGTCGCGCGGAAGCTGGCTCGTCGGGTCGAACATCGACCAGAGCCCGTCGGACACTTCAAGATCGACGAGCTTGACCAGAAGCCCGAAGGGCTGCGCCGTCTCGCCCTTGGAGACCGGCAGCGTCAGGTCGAAGGCCGAGTGCGCCAGCGACAGGTCGATGGGCAGCGGGAAGGCCGACATCTGCATCGACACCTTCGCGTCGCGCCCCTCGCCACCATAGGAGAGGCCCTCCTTCGACATCTTGAAATGCAGCGTGCCGCCGCCGCCGGTCGATTGGGCGCTCACCGTCTCTTCGCCGTCCTTGAAGTCCATGACGTAGCCGCCGCCGGTATAGCCGAACGTGCCGTCCATCGAGAGGCCGGCCTGCAACGCCGCGTTCATGTCGGCCATGTCGATCCCGTCCGGGAGCGAGGCCGAGGATGTGCCCGAAAGTCCGGTGAGCGAGCCCGATGCCGTGAAGTTGCCCTTGCCCTCGGGATCCTGGGCCGCGATCTTGAAGTCGACCTTGTCGGCCTTCATGTTCGAGGTGATCGCCCGGCTGCCCTCGTTGACCATGCGGTAGCTGCCGGAATTGCCGCTCAGCGTCGCGTTGAGCGTCAGCGGCACATCGGCGCCGTCCACCTTCATCCCGTCGATGATGATCGCCATTTCCGGCGCGGTGAAGTCGTAAGTCGTGTCGCCGGCACTGCCCGAGACGATCATCGAGAGCCCGCTCTGGGTGATCTTCATCCCCATGTCGACCTTCTCGCCGGTTTCGGGCTTGGTCAGGAGCGCCACCGGAATGTCGTCCGACATCGTCACCTCGACCCGGCCGTCGCCGAGTTCCTTCAGGCGGATCTCGGCGACCGTGGCCGAGAAGCTGCCCTCCGGCGTTTGCGTCGCGAAGACCGCGTCGGTGACCACCAGCGTATCGCCGTCCATGCCCTTGGAGCCCGCGGTCACCGTCTGACCGAGATCGGCATAGTAGTCCGCCATGCCCTGCCAGACCTCCTCGGCCGTCACATCGGCGTGGAGTGCAGTGGAGCCGAGCAGGAAGGCGGAAAGCGCGCCGGCGCCAAGACCTGTCCAGTGTTTCATTATCAAGCCTGCCTTGTTTCCAAATATCTGCCGCAGCATCCGACGACCGAGGAGGGCGGTCAAGGGCTGCCGGGGGATGGAATTCCACCATCGGAAGCTGTTACAGGGGAACAATCGGGCGATTTCAAGGCGGTTGATCATGATCCGGCTGGAGAAGGAGGGCGGACTTTGGCGGGCGGTGATCGCGCGTGAGGCGAAGGCGAATTCGCTGACGCGCGGCATGCTGGTGGAGCTGGCGTCGATCGCCGAGGCCGCCGGGCGAGCGGAGGCTCGGGTCCTGGTGCTGACCGGCGAGGGCAAGGTCTTCTCCGCCGGCGCCGACCTCGACGAGGCTCGGACGGGGCTAGCCACCGATCCGGTATGGGAGCGCCTTTCCGGCGCCATCGCCGGGTTGCCCTGCCTGACCATCGCCGCGCTGAACGGCACGCTCGCGGGCGGCGCCTTCGGTATGGCTCTGGCCTGCGACCTGAGGATCGCCGCGGCGGGCGCGAAGTTCTTCTACCCGGTCATGAAGCTCGGCTTTCTGCCGCAGCCTTCGGATCCGGCGCGGCTGGCCGCGCTGGTCGGGCCCGCCCGGGCGAAGATGATTCTCATGGCCGGGCAGAAGATCGAGGCCGAGGAGGCGCTGGCCTGGGGTCTGATCGAGCGAGTCGTTGCGCCGGGGACGCTGGACGAGACCGTGGCGGCGCTCGCGGCGGATACGCTTGGCGCTACGGCGGCGCATGCGGCAAAGATCAAGGCGCTTGTCCGCTGAACCGGCCTAGTGAGCGGAAACGAGCTTCAATCCGACTATGCCGGTGAGGATGAGGCCGAGGCAGACAGGCCGCAGCGCGTCGGAGGGTTCGTTGAAAAGAAGGATGCCGAGCGCGACAGCCCCCTCGGTGCCGATCCCGGTCCAGACCGCGTAGGCGGTACCCGTCGGCTGGGTCCACAAGGCGAGCGCGAGAAAGCCCAGGTTTCCGAGGATCGCCTCCACCGCCCGCAAAGCGGGCAGATCGGGTCGCTCTCCTCCGGCCGCACGGGGCTTTCTCCTTGTCTCCACGCGGCTTTCTTGCCAGAGGATGTGTCCGGGGAGCAAGCCGGAGGAGACCCTATGGACGGCCAGCCGGAAATCGTCGCGAAAGCGCTCGCCTATGTGCAAGACGGCTGGGTTCTGGCGCTGAGCTGGCTCACGAACCCCGCGGCATGGTCGCAATTCGCGCTGCTGGTACTGTCCTGGATACTCTCCGTCCTGGTCTCGCGCCGCTTCGGGCCACGGATAAGCGCCTATATAGGGCCGAAGGACGGCGCGCGGGGGCCGGTTGCGGCTTTGCGCAGGTTCGCCCTGCGGTTCCTGCCACTCCTCCTGCCGCTTCTGGCCTACGGGTTCACCGCCATCGGCGAGGCCTTCACACGGTCGGTCTTCGGCTCCGGCGCGGTGATCGCTTTCGGAAAGCGGGTCTTCCTTTTCCTAGCCGCGCGGACCTTCGCGACGAAGATCCTGCGCGATCCGTTCCTGCGGCTTCTCGGTCGCTACGTGCTGATCCCCGTTGCCGCGCTCTATGCGCTGGGCCTGACCGACGAGGCGGCTCTCTGGCTCGAAAGCCTGAAGGTGGAGCTTGGGAACATCACGGTCTCGATGGCCGCGCTGATCCGGGGGGCGATTGCCGGGAGCCTCTTGTTCTGGCTCGGCTCGTGGTCGAACCGGCAAAGCTCCGACTACATCAAGGCGAAGGAGGAGTTGCGGCCGGCGACGCGGGAACTGGCCGCGAAGGCCGCCGAGATCGCGATCTTCGGCGCTGCCTTCCTGCTCCTTCTCAACATCATGGGAATCGACCTGACGACCGTCGCCGTCCTCGGAGGCGCGCTGGGCGTCGGGATCGGCCTCGGCCTCCAGCAGATCGCGGCGAACTTCATCTCGGGCATCATCCTCCTGATCGAAGGCCAGACCACGGTCGGCGACTATGTCGAGCTTGACGGTGGCGAGGCGGGGACCATCGTCAGGATGACCGCGCGGGCCTGCATCCTCGAGACGTTCGACGGCAGGTGGATCGTCGTGCCGAACGAGCACTTCATCACCACGCGGGTGGTGAACTTCTCCGATCAGGGTAGCGCCAACCGCTACGAGGTTCCGTTCTCGGTCAGCTACGACACCGATATCAACGCGGTTCCCGAGATCATCAACGCCGCGGTCGGCGCGCTGCCGTTCGTGCTCGCCAAGCCCGAGGGGCCGGATTGCGAGCTGAAGGGCTTCGGCGAGTCCGGCATCGACTTCGCGGTCGAGTACTGGGTCAACGGCATCGACGACGGGCGCAACAAGTATGCGAGCCAGGTCCTCTTCGCGGTCTGGAACGCGCTCAAGGCGGCCGGGATCGAGATCCCCTATCCGCACCGGGTAGTGGAGCTGAAGGGCGGGCTTCCCGAGGTGACGCGACGCGCTCGTCATCGGCGCCGGGCCGGCCGGGCTGATGGCGGCCGAGGCGCTGGCCTCCGCCGGGCGGCGGGTCGTGATCTGCGAGGCCAAGCCATCGCCGGCGCGCAAGTTCCTGATGGCCGGCAAATCCGGGCTGAACCTGACCAAGGACGAACCGCCTGCCGGCGTTTCGTGGCAGCACTACGACGCGGACTGGCTCCGCCCGATGCTGGAGGCGTTCGGGCCGGAGGCGGTGCATGGACTGGGCGCGCGGCCTCGGGCAGGACGTCTTCACCGGCTCCTCGGGCCGGGTCTTTCCCGGTCGCGATGAAGGCCTCGCCCCTGTTGCGCGCCTGGCTGTGCGCGGCTTGGGCGAGGCTGGGGTCGAATTGCGCACGCGCTGGCGCTGGGCGGGTTCGAGGGCGACGGCTTCGCCTTCGACACGCCCGACGGCCGGCAGGTGCTGACGCCCGCTGTGACGGTGCTGGCGCTTGGCGGCGCCAGCTGGCCGCGGCTCGGCTCCGACGCGCGCCTGGGTGCCGTGGCTGGCGGCGCAGGGTGTCGGGATCGCGCCCGTTCCGGCCGGCCAACATGGGCTTTCGGGTCGAGTGGTCGGCGCAGATGGAGCGGTTCTTCGGCCAGCCGGTGAAGGGTGCCGCGCTGATCGCGGGCGACCGGGTCGAGCGTGGCGAATTCGTGATCTCGGCCCGCGGGATCGAGGGCGGCGGTGTCTACGCCGTCTCGCGCGCGGTGCGTGACGGTGCGGAACTGCGCCTCGACCTCGCTGCCGGGGCGGAGCCCGATCGAGGTTGCGGGGCGGCTCGCGAAAGGCCCGGGCAAGGACACGGTGGCGAACTGGCTGAGGAAAGCCTTGAAGCTCGACCCGGTCAGGCTCGCGCTCCTGCAGGAATGGGGCCGGCCCTTGCCGAAGGGCGATAAGCTTGCCCGACTCGTCAAGGCGCTGCCAGTGCGCCATGCGGGACCGCGCCCGCTGGAAGAGGCGATCTCGTCCGCCGGCGGCATCACGCGGGAAAGCCTCACCGAAGGGCTGGAACTGAAAGCCCTGCCGGGTGTCTTCGCCACGGGAGAAATGCTGGACTGGGAGGCGCCGACGGGGGGCTATCTGCTGACGGCCTGCCTTGCGACAGGGATCTGGGCGGGACGGGCGGCGTCCGTCCGGTAGGGTGTGTTTGACCCCAACTTGCGCATCCGCTCAGCGCGCCATGGCCCGCAGGTAGGCCGGCCGATTGCGCATCCGTTCGAGGTATTCCGTCAGCTTGTGCTCGACCATCGGGAATTTCGCGCCGAGCGCCCAGTTGCCGCAATGGGTGAGGATGATGTCGGGCACCGTCATCACCTCGCCCATCAGGAACGGGCCGTCGCCCATGCGGTGGACGAGCGTCTTCTGGCTGCGCTCGAACTCCCACCGCAGGGTGTTCTTGATCGCGGCGTGGCGCAATTCCTCGGGCAGGACGAAGCTGTGGCGCGCCGCCATCCAGAGCGCCGCGTCGAACTCGTCGAGCAGGAACTGCGTGAGGCTGTCCTGCCGGGCGCGGTCGAGCGTGCCGGCCGGATGGGTGAGCTTGCCGTGCTTGTCGGCGAGATACTGGATGATCGCGGTCGAATCGGTGATCGGCGTCGCCGTCCTCGATCAGCACCGGCACCTTGCCGGCGGGATTGAAGGCGGTGACACCTTCGGATTGCGGCGGGGCGGCGATGTGCTCGTAGGGAACCCCCAGTTCCTCCAGCATCCACAGGACGCGGGCGGCGCGGCTCTTGACGGTTCCGATGACGGTATACATTGGACGGGCTCCGCTGTGGATCTGGCGCATGGAGCCACGCGGGCGCGGTGGGTGCAAGAGGGCCGATGCGGGACCGCCGCTCGGGTCAGCGCCGGTTCAGCATCGCAAGCCGGATCAGCGCGCGCTCCATCACCGCCATCGCCGGGGCGCGCGCGGCGGAGCGCAGCGTCAGATCGGTGTCGATGAGCATGCCGCAGCGCCTGTTCCAGCCGGTGCATCCCCCAGTTCTGCGCCTGCTGCAGCATCCGGTCGCGGCGCGGCCCGAAGACCGGCGGCCGCATCCGGGCGATGCCCGCGGACGGGCCCGCCGGGGGCCGAGGCCGCGGCATGCAGCGCGCGGAAATGGCGCATCGCGCCGATGCAGAGCGTCGACCGGGTTCACCCCCTGGCCGTCGAGCCGCTGCATCAGCGGGCCGACCTCGCGCCGCGCGCGCCTCGGCCACGACGTGCAGGACGTCGTCCACCTCGGCCTCGATCGTGGCGGGCGCACAGGCGGCGACATCGGCGGGCGTCAGCGGCGTGGCGTCGCCGAACTTGTAGAGCGCGATCTTCTCGACCGTCTGGCGGAAATCGCCGGGGTCGAGCTCGCGCGCCAGCGCCAGGAGATCGGTCATCGCCTCGCGGTCGATGTCCGTTCAGGCCGGCCTTGGCCAGCGTCGCCTCGATCTCGTCGCGGCTGGGCGGATCGTCGTAGATGCCGACCGCATAGGCGTTCGGATGGTCCTCGAACAGCTTGCGCAGTGCCGAGGCCTTGGCCGAGGCTGCCGGCGGTCACGATCAGCTGCGCGTCGCCCTGCGCGCCAGTCGGCCAGCGCGCGCTTTCAGCGACCGGCGCGGCGCCGTCGCCGGCCTCCTCGACGAAGGCGACGCGCGGGCCGGGAAAAAAGCCCTGCGCCTTGCATCGCATCGTCGACAAGCGCGGGGTCCTTGCGCAGATCGCCGCCGGCGATGCGGGTCAGGCGCATCTCGGCTTCGCCCTCGGGTCCGATCAGCGCCGCGATCACCTCCTGCCGCTTCAACGCCACCCGCATCGCGTCGGCGCCGAAGATCAGAAGGCCGGCGCGGTCGGGCTCGGGCTTGGCGAAAAACCGCGTTCGCGGCGGCCCCGGCAAGCTTCATGCGCCGGTTCCACGTCGCGGAGGTGGCGATCAGCCGGGTCACGATCTGGTCGGCCAGAAGCCGCATCAGGCGGCGTATGGGCGTCCGCCTCGGACGCGGCGGTGGCGACGGCGGTGCCGGACGCGGAATAGGAGGTGAAGGAGCGACGGTCCCTCGGCTCAGCACGGCGCCGGTTGCCGCATCGATCAGCGTGAAGTCGACGCTGCCGATGACGCTGAAACCGGGTGATCGCGTTCGTCGGGCGTGATGGCCTGGCCCTTCGTCGTCGGTCTCGATCCGGTAGCCGAGCCGGTAGTGCGGCGCGCCTGGGTCCGGCCAAGCCGCTCCTCGAGCCGCTCGACCAGATCGAAGCCGTTCTTGTCGTCGGGCGCGTCGACCGTCGACCCGGTCGAGCAAGCCCGGCCGCCGGCGCCGCCCGGCGCGTAGGCCGGGGTGAAGCCGCAGGCGGCCAGCGGCAGGGCCGGCAAGTGAGCGTCAGGATGGCGCGGCGGTCAGATGACGACATTGACGATCCGGCCCGGCACGACGATCAGCTTCTTCGGCGCGGCGCCCGGCAAGCGCCTTGATCACAGCTTCGTCGGCCAGCACGAGCTTTTCAACCTCCGATGCGGGCATGTCCTTCGGCACGGTGATTTCCGCGCGCCGTTTGCCGTTGATCTGGATCGGCAGGGTCACCGTGTCCTCGACCAGCATCGCCGGATCGGCCTTGGGCCAGGGCGCCTCGGCCACCAGCCCCTTGCCGCCCAGCATGCGCCCAGATATCTTCGGCCAGATGCGGGGTCATCGGCGACATCAGCTGCGCCAGGGTCAGCATCGCCTGCGCGCTTGGCCGCGGCGCTGGCGTCGGATTTCGGCGAAGGTGTTGGTGAATTCGTAAAGCTTGGCGATCGCCTTGTTGAAGGCGAAGCCCTCGATCCCGGCGTCACGTCAGCGATCGTGCGGTGCATGGCCTTCAGGCAGGCTCTCGTCCTGCGCCGGTGTTGGTGCCGCGGCGCGCTGGTCGATCTCGGCCGCACAGCCGCCAGACCCGGGCGAGGTGCTTCTGCGTCGCCTCGGCCCCGGCGGCGGTCCATTCGACGTCGCGCTCCGGCGGGCTGTCGGACATCACGAACCAGCGCGCGGTGTCGGCGCCGTAGCGCGCGATGATGTCCATCGGGTCGACGACGTTCTTCTTCGACTTCGACATCTTGATCGACCGGCGCCGATCTCGACCGGCGTGCCGTCGGCGAGCGTCGCGCCCTCGGCCGTGCGCGTCGACATCCTCGGGCAGGTGCCAGACCGGGCGGCCGTCCTTGCCGCTTGGTCGCGTAGGTCTCGTGCGTCACCATGCCTTGGGTGAAGAGCGCGTCGAACGGCTCGATCGCCTTCGCCGGCAGGTGGCCGCAGATATGCATCGCGCGGGCGAAGAAGCGCGAATAGAGCAGGTGCAGGATCGCGTGCTCGATGCCGCCGATATACTGGTCGACGTTCATCCAGTAGTCGGCCTCGGCCATCATCGGTCGGCGTGGCGGCGTGCGGCGCGGTGAAGCGGGCGAAGTACCAGGACGAATCGACGAACGTGTCCATCGTGTCGGTCTCGCGCTGTGCCGGTTTGCCGCAGGCGGGGCAGGCGCAGTCGCGCCAGGTCGGATGGCGGTCGAGCGGGTTGCCGGGCTTGTCGAAGCTGACGTCGTCGGGCAGGCGGACCGGCAGGTTTTCCTTCTTCTCCGGCACGACGCCGCAGGCCTCGCAATGCACGACCGGGATCGGGCAGCCCCAGTAGCGCTGGCGCGACAGCCCCCAGTCGCGCAGGCGGTACTTGGTGACGCCGGTGCCGTAGCCTTGCGCTTCGGCAATAGACGATGGCGGCGTCGACCGCCTCCTCGCCGGTCTGCTCCTCGGCCCCGGCGAAGCCGCGCGATATAGCGCACCTTCTCGGATTTCAGCGGCACGTAAGGCGCTCGTTCGCGATGCTCCCAGTCGCCGGCCATTGGCAGGAAGGTATCGACGATCGGCAGCTCGTATTTGCGGCAGAAGTCGAGGTCGCGCTGGTCATGCGCAGGGCAGCCGAAGATCGCGCCGGTGCCATAGTCCATCAGGATGAAGTTCGCGATCCAGACCGGCAGTTCCCAATTCGGATCAAGCGGATGGCGCACCTTCAGCCCGGTGTCGAAGCCGAGCTTCTCGGCCGTCTCGATCGCCTCTTCTGTCGTCCCCACCCTTGCGCGCCTCGGCCGCGAACGTGGCGACCTCCGGCCGCTCGGCCTCGAGCGCGCGGGCCAGCGGATGGTCCGGCGAGATACCGAGAAAGGAGGCGCCCATCAGCGTGTCCGGCCGGGTCGTATAGACCTCGATCCGGTCGATGCCGGCATATGGCGCCGTCACGATTGCAGCCGCATCTGCAGGCCGCGGGACTTGCCGATCCAGTTGGCCTGCATCAGCCGCACCTTCTCGGGCCAGTCCGTCGAGCCCGTCGAGGCGTCCAGCAGTTCTCCGGCGAAATCCGAGATCTTGAAGAACCACTGCGTCAGCTCGCGCCGCTCCACTCGGCGCCGGACCGCCAGCCCCGCCGTCGATCACCTGCTCGTTGGCCAGCACGGTCATGTCGACCGGGTCCCAGTTCACCACCGCGTTCTTGCGGTAGACGAGGCCCTTTTCCATGAAGTCGATGAACATCGACTGCTGCTGGCCGTAATATTCCGGGTCGCAGGTGGCGAATTCGCGGCTCCAGTCGATTGACAACCCCAGCGGCTTCATCTGGCCACGCATCTGCGCGATGTTGCCGTAGGTCCAGTCCTTGGGATGGCCGCCCCGCTCCATCGCCGCGTTCTCGGCCGGCATGCCGAAGGCGTCCCAGCCCATCGGATGCAGCACCGAAAATCCGCAAGAGGATTTGTAGCGCGCCACCACGTCACCCATCGTGTAGTTGCGCACATGGCCGATATGGATGCGCCCCGACGGATAGGGAAACATCTCGAGCACGTAGTATTTCGGCCGCGCCGGATCGCGCCGGGCGGTGAAGCATCCGGCCTTCTCCCAGGCCTCTTGCCATTTCGGTTCAATCGCTGCGGGGTCGTAACGCGACATCTCATGTTCCTCGGCGCTTGGCCCGCCGGTTATACAAGTGCGGCGCGCGAGGTCCAGAGTTTCCCTCTGCCCTTCTTCTGTTCGCAAATACCTCGGGGTCCGGGGCAGCCGCCCCGGTCGCTCCCGACACGGATCAGGGCATAGAACTCAGAGCTTGCTGTCGCGGATCCGCAACTGGCGGGCGCGGGTCAGGATCGCATCCTCGACCGCCCGAGCGGTGTCGGGATCGACCGGGCCCGCCTTCGACATCAGCGCCACATTCAGCGAGCGGGCGTCAAGCGCGGGGTCCTGGACATAGATCGTGGCGCGATAGGCCCGCCCGCCGCCCGGAGGCGTACCATATCCGGTGACGATAACGCCCGAGAACGGATCGACTGACTGGATCGGCAGGAAATCGAGCACTTCGAGCGAGGCCTGCCAGAGGTACTTGTTGACCTCGACCGTATTGTTGGGATCGGCGGAATTGGTGAAGAGATCGAAAAGGCGCGACCGCTTGCGGTTGGCCTGCGGCGCTTTCCGTGCGCGACCGCGATTTGGTCACAAGGCCTTCCGGCGTGCCTCTCTGCCGGGCGAGCGCCTGCTGGCGCGCGTCCTCGTTCGCGATCACCTCGTCGGCCGTCGGCGGCGCCTTGCGCCGGAAAAGCCCGCTGTCGCCGGACCCGATTCCACCGCAGGAGGCGAGCGTCGCCACCGTTCCCGCAAGAATCGCCCCGCGCATCACCTTCCGGACTTTCATGACCTACCCCCGGGCTGCCCTTTCCGCTGTCTAGCCGACGCTCCCCGCGTGAACAAGGCTTTTCAGGTCAGGGGGTTCGCAGCGATTCCGGGCCGGGTCACGGCGACTGTGGCAAGACTGCACCATCGCCGTCGACTCTTCCCCGCCGCCCCGTCCTTTCCGTTGCATTGGGCCGGCCAACGGCGGAAATAGGGGCATACCCAATTCGGATTCCCCTGAGTTGGGCCTCATTTCTAAGATCAACGAGGGAATACGAAATGAAAAAGATCCTTCTCGCTTCCACCGCTCTCGTCGGCTTCGCCGGCGCTGCGGCTGCGGAAATCTCGCTGTCGGGCTATGCCGAAATCGGTATCTACGGCGGCAGCGGCCCCAACGCGAACAGCGCGACAGTGGATACTGAGACCCAGTTCCACAACGACTGGCAAGTGAACTTCAACTTCTCGAGCACGACCGACAACGGCGTCGAATTCGGCGGCAAGGTCCAGATCGAGGAGCAGAACTCCCCGAGCGCGATCAACGGCAACGTTGGCAGCGACGATGAGGCCTTCTGGGTTTCGGGCGCGTTCGGCAAGGTGACGCTCGGTGAAACCGACGGTGCCTTCGACTGGGCCCTCTCGGAAATCTACAGCGGCACCGGTCTGCAGGACGACCATTCGACCCATGCTGGTGCGTACTGGTTCACTGGTCTTGACGGCGCCTACGACAACCAGATCATGCGTTACGAGTACTCGTTCGGCGATTTCTCTGCGGCGATCTCGGCCGAGATGGACGATGACCGGAACACCGGCGTTGCCTTTGACGGCCTGACCGGCGACACCAGCTTCGCGATCGGTGGCAAGTGGGCCGGCAACGTCTCCGGCGTCGATGTTGGCGCGGGTATCGGTTACCAGGACAACGGCACGAACAGCGTTTGGGGTCTGAGCGGTTCGGCCGCCTTCTCGAACGGCTTCTCGGTCGCTCTCGGCTATGCTGACCTCGACGGCACCTCGGATGCGGTCGGCAACGGCGTTGCGGTTGACAGCTGGTGGGGCATCGGGGTGGCTTACACCCCGGCGACCATGAGCGCCCTGACCCTCGGCGTGAACTACGGCGAGTACGACGCGACCAACGCGCTGGACGGCAACCCGAGCGGCTGGGGTGTCGTGGCCAACTACGACCTCGGCGGCGGCGCTGTTGCGATGGCGTCCTACGGCGCGAGCAGCGGCACCGGCGCGGGCGGCAACGAGTACGGTGCCGGCAACGGCAACGGTACCGAAACCTTCTCGCTGGGCCTCGGCCTGTCGTTCTGATCGACCGATCAGCGAAATCCTGGAAAGAGCGGGCATTGCCCGCTCTTTTCTTTTGTGCCTGCTGCCATCAACTCGACATCCCCTGGGGCCGGGGATAAGGTCCGCGGCACTCCGCCTTACCCCTGGAATGTGCCGATGACCGTGATGACCGCGACCGATATCCAGACCACCTATGCGCAGGCTCTCGCGCATCACAACGCCGGGCGGCTGGAAGAGGCGCTGCGCCTCTATGGCGCCATCATCGAGGCCAATCCGAAGATCGCCGAGGCGCACTTTCAGGTGGGCAGGATCTTCACGGCAAAGAACCTGTTCGATCGCGCATTTCAGCATCTCAAGGCTGCGGTCGCCCTGCGTCCCGCGGAAAGCGCGGTCTGGCAAGCTTTCGCCGATGCCGTGGCCCTTGGTGGCAATTCGGACGCGGAGGCAGACTTTCTGAACCGGCTTAAGGCCGCACCCTTGGCGGTCGAGACGCGGATTGCGCTTCAGGACCGTTTCGGTGCCCGGCGAAAGAGCACGAAGCCCGCCGCCGGAGGGATGAAGCCCGCTGAAATCCGACGCTTGCTTACGCTGCTCGACGGCGGTCGCAATGCCGAAGCGGAGCGAATCGCGGCGACGGCTCTGCGCCTCCACCCGACTTCCGCCCTCACACTCAACATTCTTGCGACGGCACAGGCGGCGCAGGGCAAGGCCGCCGCTGCCGAAGCAAATTTCCGCAAGGCGATTCAAGGTCGATCCGACCTATGCCGAGGCCCACGATAATCTCGGCCGCTTCCTGATCGACAGGAAGCGCGAGGACGAAGCCGTGCAGCACTTCCGCAAGGCGGTGACGCTGGCGCCGGGGCTGCCGTCGGCGCTGGTCAACTTGGCGACCAGCCTGACACAGATCGGCCAGCCGGCCGTCGCTCTGACCCTGCTCGAGCGTGCCCTGGCAGGCGGTGCCGATGCATCCCCCCTGCACATGGCGATGGGCAACGCCCATACGCGGCTAAAGAACTTCGCGAAGGCCGAAGCGGCCTTCCAGCGCGCGATGGCTGTATCCAACGGCGAACATCGCCAGATCATTGCGTTGTCTCGCGCAGTCCCAGGCGCGGCTTGGTAAGGATGTGCTGGCAATGGAGAACTTACAACCGCGCGCTATCGCTGGACCCGGACTTCGCCCATTGCGACGGGCGGAAAGGCGACGCTTCTGCAAACCCTCGGCGAATTTGATGAGGCCGAGACGTTGTTCCGCAAGGGTTTCGAGATCGACCCGCTGAACGGCGAGAACTTCCGCGCCTTCATCATGTCGCACAAGACGAAGCCGGGCGATCCGGTGATCGACATGATGATCAGCCGCTACGACGATCCGAGCCATGTCTTCTGCCGGACCGGATGAACATGGGCTTCGCGATCGCGAAGGCTCTCGAGGATATCAAGGAATACGACCGGGTGTTCCGCTACCTTGGCGAGGCGAATGCGCTGATGCGCAAGTCAGCGCCCTACAACATCGCGCAGCGCTTCGAGCAGGTCGTCTCGGACCAAGGCCGCATTCGACGATTTCGACTGGCACAGCACGCGCGATCGAGGGCACGACAGATTTCGCGCCGATCTTCGTGACGGGCATGCCGCGGTCTGGCACGACATTGATCGAGCAGATCATCGCGAGCCATTCGACTGTCACTGGGGGCGGTGAGATCGGTGAATGCGCGCGCGCCGCGCAGCTTCTGACTCGCCGAGCGGAAAGAACCCGAGCACGTCTCCATCCTGCCACGGCTGACCAGTCGCCGGGCTCGGCCACGATTCGAGGCGTATATCCGCGCCGAGTTCCCCGGCGCGGAACGGATCACCGACAAGTCGATCCAGACCTACATGTACCTGGGCCTGGTCAAGCTCGCCTTGCCGAACGCCCGGTTCGTCATCGTCCGCCGCGATCCGCGCGACAATCTCCTGTCGATCTACAAGAACAAGTTTCCCGACGACACCCATCTTTATGCCTACGACCAGCGCGACCTCGCCGCGTTCTACGAGCACCTTCGTCGACATGATCGAGTTCTGGCGCGAGCGTGTGCCGGACTGGTTCTACGAGGTGCAGTACGAGGAGCTGGTGGCCAACCCCGAGGAAGAGACGCGCAAGCTGATCGCGGCCTGCGGGCTGGACTGGGAGGATGCCTGTCTCAGTTTCCACGAGAACAAGCGCAAGGTGGAGACGCTGTAGCGTCTATCAGGTGCGCCAGCCGATCTCGAAGGGTTCGGTCAAGGCCTGGCAGCGCTATGAGAAGGAGCTGAAGCCGATGCTCGATGCGCTGACAGGAAGGCGGCCATGTCACTGACTGACATCCTGGCGCGCGTGCGCGAGGCGGAGCGTCGGGCAGGGCGGGCCGAGGGTTCGGTCACGCTGATCGCGGTGTCGAAGGTGCAGCCGCTGGAACGGGTCGAGGCGGTTCTGGCCGAGGGTCACCGGGTCTTCGGCGAGAACTACGTGCAGGAGGCCGCGGGGAAATGGCCGGCGCTTCGCGAGCGGTTCGGCAAGGTCGAACTGCACATGATCGGGCCCTTGCAGACCAACAAGGCCAAGGTCGCGGTCGAGCTCTTCGACGCGATCCATACGCGTCGACCGGCCGTCGCTGGCCGAGAAGCTGGCGCGGCTGGCCGAGGCGCGGGGGGCCTGCCCGGATCTGTTCGTGCAGGTCAATACCGGCGAGGAGCCGCAGAAGGCCGGCGTTCTGCCGGACGAGACGGACGCATTCGTCGCGCGGCTGCCGCGCGCTTGGCCTGCCGGTTCGGGGCCTGATGTGCATTCCGCCCGAAGGCGAGGACGTCGGCGCCGCATTTCGCGATGCTCGCTGAGATGGCGGAGCGGAACGGGCTTGCCGGGCCTCTCGATGGGGATGAGCGCGGATTTCGAGGCGGCGATCGCGCTTGGCGCGACGCATGTCCGGGTTGGCTCGGCCATCTTCGGCGCGCGCGATTACGGTTAGCGCCGGCGGGGGCTGTCTGCCCCTCCGCTCCGGCAACCCCGAGGATATTTCGGCAAGATGAAGTCAGATGCGGTCGGGGATCATGACTCGCGCGCCCGGGGCGGCGTGGCGGGCGATGAAGATCAGGTCGGCCCGCGCGAAGGCCAGGCAGCCGGCGGTCGGATAGCCGGGGCGGCGCCACTGGTGGATGAAGATCGCGGAGCCCTTGCCGGGCACAGCGTCGGGCCAGTTCCAGTCGAGCGGCAGCACCAGATCGTAGAGCGGATCGGCGCGGCGGAGGCGTTCCGGGCTCGGGCCGAAAGGTTTGCGGACGAGGTGGTTGTAGGCCGGATGGCCGGGCGCGTCGCACCAGCGGTCTTCGAGGTGGATCGGTATCGGCCCAGTCGCGGAAGGCTTCGGGCGGCGATCCGGTCGGGCCGGTAGAGAAGGCCGATGACTCGGTGGATGCCGGCGGGTGTGGCACCGTCGCCCTCGCGCTTGTCGGTCGCGATGCCGGAGCGTCCGATGCTCACCGGGAAGGTCCGGCCGAGGAAACGCAGGCCCGTGGGCGTGAGGACGAGGTCGGCGGCGCTCACAGCAGGTGGCCGGACTTCTTCGCCTTGGTGGCGAGGTAGGCCTCGTTGTGGCCGCGTCTGGCCGACTTTCAGCGGCACGCGTTCGGCCACGGCGATGCCGTTCGCCTCCATCATGCGAATCTTGGCGGGGTTGTTGGTGAGGAGCCGGACGGCGGAAAAGCCGAGTTTCTTCAGGAGCGCGGCGCCGAGGCGGAAATCACGCTCGTCATCCTCGAAGCCGAGCCGGTGGTTGGCCTCGACCGTGTCGAAGCCCTGATCCTGCAGGGAATAGGCGCGCATCTTGTTGGCAAGCCCGATGCCGCGGCCTTCCTGGTTGAGGTAGAGCAGAATGCCCGCGCCCTCGGTCCCCATCTGCGCGAGAGCCGCCCTGAGCTGCGGCCCGCAATCGCATTTCAGGCTGCCGAGGAGGTCGCCGGTGAAGCAGGCGGAATGCAGCCGGGCAAGCACCGGCGTGTCGCGCGGCGGGTGGCCGATCTCGATCGCGTAATGCTCCTCGCCGCCGTCCTCGGGGCGGAAGACGTGGAGCCGGCCAGCCTCGGCGGCTTCCATCGGCAGGCGGGCGGAGACGACGGGGTGAATAGGGGCCGCTTGCGACAGGGCCGGAGCGGCGCGGTCCCAGTCGATGAGCGTCAACCCCTCGGACGCGGCGAGGAACGCGGCATCCGCGACAGGCGACAAGGACCGCGGCGGGCAGAAGCCGCGCGGATTTCGCCAGCGCGATGGCGGCGCGGGCGAGTGTCGGGTCGCCGTCGCGGTGACTGCGCAAGGGGCCCTTCATCGGCGAGGCGAGATCGTCGGCCGGATCGGCGACGGCGTCGATCCAGGCCGGGCGACGCGTCCTCCGGCACGATCAGCCGCGCGAGATCGCCGTCATAGGCGCGCGCCTTCAGCGTCTCGGCGCGACGGGCGGTGATCGCAAGCGTCAGCGGCCCCATCGCACGACAGGGCGGCGAAGCGCGCCGGATCGAGCGCCTCGGCCGCGAGCGCCAGCGCCGCAGTCGCGCCGGAGGTGAGCAGAACCGGCACGCCCATGCGCAGATCGGCCCGGGCGCGGTTCAGACGTTCGACGATGTCGGGGCCGAGGGCCATGTTTCAATCCGGCTGGGTCACAGGCCTTCTAGATAGTCCGGCGCGACACAAATTGAAACATTTGCCGCGCAGGCGACACGAGCGCGTGAGATATCGGCACGGCGACTTGCCGAATTGCCCGTGCAGTACGCATCTCATGATCAAGAAGCGGAGGGCAAGACGATGGCCAACCTGAAGAAAATCCTGCTCGTCGACGATGACGAGGACCTGCGCGAGGCGCTGGCCGAACAGCTCGTCTCGACCGAGGATTTCGACGTGTTCGAGGCCGGTTCCGGCGCCGAGGGGATCGAGAAGGTCAAGGAGGGGATCTACGACCTCGTGATCCTCGACGTGGGCCTGCCCGATACAGATGGGCGCGAGCTTGTGCAAGAAGATGCGCAAGCAGGGCGTGAAATGCCCGATCCTGATGCTGACCGGGCATGACGGCGATGCCGACACGATCCTCGGGCTCGATGCCGGCGCGAATGACTATGTCACGAAGCCGTTCAAGTTTCCGGTGCTGCTGGCACGGATCCGGGCGCAGCTCAGGACCCATGAGCAGTCCGAGGACGCGATCTTCCAGCTTGGGCCCTACACGTTCAAGCCGGCGATGAAGATGCTGATCGACGAGCGCGACCGCAAGATCCGGCTGACCGAGAAGGAGACCAACATCCTCAAGTTCCTCTACCGGGCGACCGAGGGCGTGGTGGCGCGCGATGTGCTCTTGCACGAGGTCTGGGGCTACAATGCCGGGGTCACGACGCACACGCTGGAGACGCATATTTACCGTCTTCGCCAGAAAATAGAACCAGATCCGTCCAATGCCCGCCTTCTTGTGACCGAATCCGGGGGCTATAGACTGGTGGCATGAGTTCCCCTTGTCGTGTCGGGGTTATGGCACGGCATCCTCCCTGTTGGACTGGCCGGGCCTCGTGCCCGGCCTTTTTTCTCGCCCGCCTCGGTCATCGGTCCGCCACCTCGCCGCAAGTGGATCGCAAAGCTTTTCAGTCCTGCCGCAACCGAACTAGTGCAAGAAGCGCCAGAAGGGCGCCTGCGGCGAACATCGGCAGCCGCAGAGCGAGATCGCGGCCGAGAAGGGCTTCACCGAGGCTGACCAGCGCGCCTCCGGCAAGCGCGCCCAAGGGCATCGCTCCCCAACCGAAGAACCGATAGATCGAATTGACCCGGCCGAGGAGATCGTCCGGGATCGTCCGCTGCCGGTAGCTGACCGTCACGACGTTCCAGAGCATGCCCGCGAGCGCTTCGATGATCATAGAAGTGCCGGTAACTACCGGAGAATGGGTGAGTGCGAGGAGAAGATGCGCGCCCGCGCGGACCGCGAGGCTGGCGCGGAGGCTGACCCAAATGCCGGCCCGCGCGGCGACCGCCGGGGCAACAAGCCCGCCGATCGCACCGCCGGCGGCCCCGGCGGTCAACGCCCGCGCCAGCGGCGGGCCGACGAGCTGGCCCATGACTCGCTCGGCGCTCCACATCTGTCCGTTGGCGCGATCGAGTTCAGCGTGATCAACGATTGAGGGCAGGACCTCGGCGGTGCCGAGCAGGAAGGCCACAAGCGCAAGGGCGAGGATCGGGGTTGCGCCCTCGCCGGCCGTCCCGGTCGGTAAGGAACCCCGCCGGCAGTGCGAAGAGGAACCACGGCAACCGCCCTGCCATCGCGACGAACGAATTCAGCATCGCGTCCCGGGTGAGGAGCGAGGCGAGCCAGGGAAAGGCCAGCGTCGAGACCCCGTCACCGAGATTGGAGACCGCGCTGGCCGAGAGGACCGGCCAGAAGTTGCGGTTGCGGCGCGGGAGTTTTGCCGGCAGCGGTCCATTGCTCTCTGATGCCGCCAGAATCTCTGAAGGTATCCGAAGCGCAAGGCCCCGGCAGCGCCTATTTCACCGCCGTGATCGTGGCGGGCGGGAACTCCCTCCCGGCGAGGAACGGATAGGCGAGGGCGGCGAGTTGCTGGCGCTCTGGCCCGTCGATGCGCAGGAAATACCATTTCGCCCCGTCCTCGATCGCGAGAAGCGGCTGTTCGTTCCGCATAACCGCACCACCAGCTTCCGTGACGAAGGCGGTCGGAACCAGAACCCAGATGACCTTGGTCCCGTCGGCGAGGTCATCCTCGCCGGCATCGAGCGCCGACTGGTCGGCGGTGACGTCGCGGACCTTCGTGCCCTTCATCAGCGTCTTTGTCTGATCGACGAGCGTCGCCTCGAGCTTCTTCGTCTCGACCCCCGTCGCGCCGGCGAAGACGTTGAGGACGCGCGGCGGCAGGGCGGCGACGATGCCCTTGGCATCGCTCCGGCCGATCGCCTTGAGATAGGCGCCGAGCGATGTGTCGAGGGCTTTGGCTTCGCCCGCGTCGAGCGGGCGGGCGGCGGCGGGATGCGCCATCAGCACGGCGAGGACGAGGGCGAAGGACCGAAAAAGCGTCATCGTGTTGGCTCCGTATTGAGATCCCGGCATCTTGCACGGGCCGCGCCGCATCTCAAGCCGCTCGAGAGGGAGCGGACGCGGCATGGACATTGTTGGTGCCGCCCCGGTATGGTCGCGCGGCGCAAAAGACGAGGAACCGCAATGCCCTTCACCATCGCCACCTGGAACATCAACTCGGTCCGCCTGCGGGAGCCGCTGGTGCGCCGGCTGATGGGCGAGGAGGCGCCGGACATCCTTTGTCTGCAGGAATGCAAGTCGCCGGTGGATCTGATCCCGATCGAGGGGTTCGCGGAACTCGGCTACCGCCACATGGTGGCGCGGGGGCAGAAGGGCTACAACGGCGTGGCGATCCTGTCGAAACTGCCGCTGACAGAGGTCGGCGCGCATGATTTCGTCGATCTCGGCCATGCCCGGCACGTCGCGGCGCGACTGGAGAACGGCGTCACCATCCACAATTTCTATGTTCCCGCCGGGGGTGACGTGCCCGACCGGGAGGTGAACGAAAAGTTCGGCCAGAAGCTCGACTACGTCACTGCGATGCGGGACTGGGCGTTTGAGGAGCGGCCGGAAAAGGCGATCCTCGTCGGCGATCTCAACATCGCGCCGCGCGAGGACGATGTCTGGAGCCACAAGCAGCTTCTGAAGATCGTCAGCCACACGCCGGTCGAGGTCGAGCATCTCGCGGACGCGCAGGCGGCCGGCAAGTGGGTGGATGTCACGCGGAAGGACATTCCCGACGGGCTACTCTACAGCTGGTGGTCCTACCGCTCGCCGGACTGGGACGCGGCCGACAAGGGCCGCAGGCTCGATCATGTCTGGGCGACGCCCGACATCGCTAATGCCGCGCATGGGAGCCGTATCCTGCGCACCGTGCGCGGATGGGAGCAGCCGTCCGACCACGCCCCGGTCTTCGCGACGTTCGATCTCTGAACCACCGTGCGCCGGTCGCGAAGACCTCGAGACAGGAGTCTTGAGTATCGGGCGGTCAGGCCGCGAGAGGCGACCTTCCGCCTTGGCGCGACTGGGCGAGGGCGCGGATTTCGAACTCGAGAAGTTCGCGGCGGACGGGGCCGCGATGGAGCGGCATCCGCCCGCGATCGGCAAGGGCGCCGGGCGCGGTCGCCCGCGCGAGGTCGGGAGTGCGGCCGATGCGGCCGAGATAGAGGGTCTCAGCCCAGAGACCACCGGCGCGGACCAGCGCGTGGTGCTCCAGAAGCAGCCCGTGGCTGACCTCGATCCCGCCCTCAGCGCCCCAGACCGCGCTGCGGCCGTCAATCAGATGCCGGGCTTCGACGAGGACGCGGTCTTCACCGAACTGGTACTCGACGTCGGCGCCTGACAGGGCGACGCGCTGCCCCGATCTCAGGGTCAAGTCGACCGGCAGACCGAAATGGGGCGCGACGAGGCGAACCGTCCTGAAGGCGCCGATGGCAGGCGCCGCGATGCGACCTTGCCAGAGGACGGGCTGCTCGCCGGCATCGGCGGTCCGGACACGGTCGCCCGGACACAGCGTTTCGATGGGGCGGGGACCGTCGCGGGTATCGATGAGCGTGCCGGGGGCCAGGCCCGGAACCGGACCCACGGTCTGCCAGTGATCGGCGAGGCCGACCCAATCCAGCGCCGGATGAAAGGTCGCAGACCCGTCGGCGTCGAAGAGCGCCGCGACCTCGTCAGGATGCACTGGCAGGGCACCGCGCGCTTCCTGCTGGCGGATCGTGCCGCGCGTGAGGTTCTCGGCGGTGAAAATGCTTCGGCCGTGCGCCCTGTCCCAGTGATAGCTGAGCCGCAGTCGGCCGGAGGCGGGCTCGCGCCCGAGGCCGATGGAAAGATGGCTGACCGCCGTGCCGTGTCGACGCAGAAGGTGCATTCGCCCGTCCGCCATCGGCTCGATCGTGAAGCGGCATTCCGGCCCGCCGCGTGGCGCCAGGCCCAGGATCGGCCCTTGCGCGCGGACGATGTCGCCGAGGTCAAGTTCGAGGACGAGCGTGCCCCATTCCAGCGCGCCGCCCGTCATGTCGCCATAATGGCGCACCCGGCCGTCGCGATCGCGAAGGAGCTGCCAGCTCATTCCTCCGCCCCACGGAGGACGGCATGCCCGGGTCCGAGAGGATCGGCCCCTGCTTGTCCTGTCATCGCACCAACCGCTCATTCCTGGCGACGTTGCGCCAATGCCCCGTTTGTCCGCTTCCGGATCTGCTTGGTAACGAGACTATGTCCGGGCCGCAGACGATTGTTAACCATTGTCAGGACGTTGCGCTCCCGACGTGCATGCAGGTGGCCTTCCTGCAACACCGACCGCACATTGAAGCCCCGCGGTGAAGGGAGTAGTGCTGGAACCATCCATGAAGGAGCGTTTCTTGCCCGAACCCATCGATCCCGTCCGCCTGACCGCCGATCTCATCCGCTGCCCCTCGGTCACGCCCGAGGAAGGCGGCGCGCTGGTGCTGTTGCAGGGTGTGCTGGCCGAGGCCGGGTTCGACTGCCATCGGGTAGACCGCAACGGCACACCCAACCTCTTCGCCCGCTGGGGTCGGCCCGGCGCGAACCGGAGCTTCGGCTTCAACGGCCATACCGACGTGGTGCCGGTCGGCGACGCGGGCGCCTGGACGCACGATCCCTTCGGCGGAGAAATCGTGGACGGCTGGCTCTGGGGGCGCGGCGCCACCGACATGAAATCCGGGGTCGCCGCCTTCGTCGCCGCCGCCGTGGATTTCGTCCGCGAGACGCCGCCCGACGGCGCGATCGTCCTCGCCATCACCGGCGACGAGGAAGGGCCGGGCAAGGACGGCACCGTGGCGCTGCTCGACTGGATGGCGGCCCAGGGAGAAGCGATGTCGGTCTGCCTGGTGGGCGAGCCGACCTGCCCCGAGACGCTGGGCGACATGATGAAGATCGGCCGCCGGGGTTCGCTGACCGCGCATGTCGACGCCAAGGGCATGCAGGGCCATTCCGCCTATCCGCACAGGGCGAAGAATCCGCTTCATGCGCTCGTTCGTCTTCTGGACCGGCTCTCCTCCCATGAGCTCGACGAAGGGACCGCACATTTCGACGCCTCGACGCTCGCGATCACCACGATCGACACCGGCAATCCGGCCGGCAACGTGATCCCGGCGCGGGCGCGCGCGACCGTCAACATCCGCTTCAACGATGCCCATTCGTCGGCGAGCCTCGCGGACTGGCTTCGCGCCGAGGCGGCGAAGGTCGCGGCCGCGACCGGCGTGACCTTCGGTCTCGACGTTCAGGTCTCGGGCGAAAGCTTCCTGACTCCGCCGGGCGAGTTCGTCCGGCTCGTCGCGGGCTCGGTCAAGGTCGAAACCGGGCGTGAGCCCGGCGCTGTCCACCTCCGGCGGCACCTCGGACGCGCGCTTCGTCAAGGATCACTGCCCGGTGGTGGAGTTCGGACTGGTCGGCAAGACCATGCATCAGGTCGACGAGAGGGTGGAGGTCGCGCAGATCGGCCGGCTCAAGGCGATCTACGCCCGGATCCTGCGCGACTACTTCGCCTGACGCTCCCTGGCGGCCGTGGACAGTCAAACTGCACGCAACCTCCCCAATCTTTCACTGTGGTCCAAATACCTGCGGCGCGTTCGCTCTCCGCCGCGCGCCGCGCCTGCCATTTCCACATGACGGCGCCGCCGCGGGCGTGCTAGCCAGCGGCCATGGCCCGCATCCCCTCCAAATCCGAGATCCTCGACTGGATCGCCGACAATCCCGGCCTCTCGGCCAAGCGCGACATCGCCAAGGCCTTCGGCATCAAGGGCGCCGAGCGGATCGAGCTGAAGCGCCTCCTGAAGGAGCTCGAGGGCGAGGGCACGCTGGAGCGTCGCCGCAAGACCTACCGCGACCCCGAAAAGCTGCCGCCAGTCACGATCCTCACGATCCTGCCGCCCGACCGCAACGGCGACCAGTTCGCGCGACCGATGGAATGGCAGGGCGAGGCGCCGGAGCCGCGCGTCCTCTTCCAGCCGCGCAAGGCCGACGCGCCGGTGGCAGAGGGCGACCGCATCCTCGCCCGCGTGAACGAGGTGAAGGGCGAGGACCACCAGTATGAGGCCCGGCTGATCCGCAAGATCGGCACCAACCCGCACAAGATCCTCGGCATCTTCCGCAAGGGGACCGAGGGCGGGCGGATCGTGCCGATCGACAAGGGCGCGGACAAGGAATGGACCGTCGCCGCCGAGCGCACGCAGGGCGCGAAGGACGGCGAACTGGTCGAGGCCGAACTGGCCGGGCCGAAGGGCCGCATGGGCCTGCCGCGCGCGCGCATCGTCGAGCGGCTGGGCGATCCCTCCGCGCCGAAGGCGGTGTCGCTGATCGCGATCCACCAGCACGGCATCCCCGACGACTTCCCCGACGCCGTGATCGAGGAAGCCGACCGCATGAAGCCCGCGCCTCTCGGCGAGCCGCGAGGACCTGCGCGCATCTGCCGTTCGTCACCATCGACCCGGCCGATGCCCGCGACCACGACGACGCCTGCTACGCCCATGCCGACGAGGATCCGAAGAACGACGGCGGCCATATCGTCTGGGTCGCCATCGCCGATGTCGCCCATTACGTCACGCCCGGCTCGGCGCTGGACCGCGAGGCGCGGCACCGGGGCAATTCGACCTATTTCCCCGACCGCGTCGTGCCGATGCTGCCCGACCGGCTGTCGGGCGACCTCTGCTCGCTGCACGAAGGCGTCGCCCGTGCCGGTCATCGCCGTGCGGATGAAGCTCGACGCCAAGGGCCGCAAGATCGTCGCACCGTTTCACGCGGGCGATGATCAAGTCGGTCGCCAGCCTCAACTACGTCGAGGTGCAGGAGGCGCAGGACGGCCGCCCGAACGACCGCTGCGCCGGCTCCTGGACGAGGTCATCGCACCGCTCTACGCCGCCTACGAGGCGACGAAGACGGCGCGCGCGATGCGCCAGCCGCTCGACCTCGACCTGCCGGAACGCAAGATCGAGCTGACCGAGGACGGGCGGGTGAAATCCGTCGCCTTCCGCGAACGGCTCGACGCGCACCGGCTGATCGAGGAATTCATGATCCTCGCCAATGTCGCCGCCGCCGAGGAGCTGATCCGGCTTCGCCGCCCGCTCCTCTTCCGGGTGCACGAGGAACCGTCGCCCGAGAAGCTCGACGCCCTGCGCGAGGTCGCAGTCGCCTCGGGCTTCACGCTGGCCAAGGGGCAGGTGCTGCGGACCGAGCACCTCAACCGGCTTCTGGCGCAGGCCGAAGGCACGGATTTCGACGAGCTTCTCAACATCACGACGCTGCGGTCGATGACGCAGGCCTACTACACGCCCGAGAATTTCGGCCATTTCGGCCTCGCGCTGAGAAGCTACGCGCATTTCACCTCGCCGATCCGGCGCTATTCCGACCTGATCGTC
This sequence comes from uncultured Alphaproteobacteria bacterium, assembly GCA_963707885.1. Lineage (GTDB taxonomy): Bacteria > Pseudomonadota > Alphaproteobacteria > Rhodobacterales > Rhodobacteraceae > Albidovulum. Next base: position 14,225 of record CAVPRV010000013.1, on the reverse strand, counting down.
CACCGGGCGCTGATCCTCGGCCACGGCTGGGGCGAGGACGGGCTGTCGCCGCAGGATATCGAGATGCTGGAGGAGACGGCGCAGCACATCTCCGATACCGAGCGCCGCTCGATGGCGGCCGAGCGCGACACCACCGACCGCTACCTCGCCGCCTATCTCGCCGACCGGGTGGGCAGCGAGTTCGCCGGCCGCATCAGCGGCGTGACGCGGTTCGGCCTCTTCGTGAAGCTCGACGAGACCGGCGCCGACGGCCTGATCCCGATCCGCTCGGTCGGGCGACGAGTTCTTCCACTACGACCCGAAGGCCCAGACGCTGATGGGCGCAGATACCGGCTCTGACGATCGGCATCGGCCAGCGGGTGACCGTGCGCCTGGCCGAGGCGGTGCCGGTCACCGGCGGGCTGATGCTCGAGCTTCTCGAGATCGAAGGGCGCGATGTCCCGGCCGGGGCTTCGGCGCGGCGCGGCAAACCGACGGCGCGGCGACCCGGCGCGGCCAAGGCGAAGGCCGCGAAGACCCGCCGCAAGGTCGAACGCCGGCGACGCTGAAGCGAACCTGCGCCGGCCCGGGAAACGGAGCTTTTCCGCCCCGGCCCGTCGCGCTACACTTCGCGCAAAGAACAAGAGCAGGCAGGCAGGACATGCGCGTTTCAGCACTCATCGCCGTGGTTTCGACGCTCCTCCCCGCGATGGCGGCCGGGGCGGGCATGGCGCCGTCATCCCCGGACAATCAGAGCAGGATCATGAGCGGACCCGAAGAGCTTATCCCGGCTTCGGCCAATCTCGGCTTCGACCGCTGGATCGACGGGCTTCCGCGGCCGCGCGCTGGCGAAGGGCATCAGCGCCGCGACGTTCGACCGCGCCTTCCGGGGGGTCGACTACAACACCTACGTGATCGAGAAGGACCGCAACCAGAGCGAATTCACCAAGGCGATCTGGGACTATCTCGACAGTGCCGTCTCCGACAGCCGGGTCTCGAATGGCAAGGCGGCTTTGCGGCAGAACCGGCGGCTCCTTGACCAGATCGAGGCGCGCTACGGCGTCGACAAGGAAGTCGTCGTGGCGGTCTGGGGGCTCGAAAGCTCCTACGGCACCTATCGCGGCGACACGCCGCTGATCGAGGCGCTGGCGACGCTTGCCTTCGACGGGCGGCGCGGCAGCTTCTTCGAAAGCCAGCTGATCGCGGCGCTGAAGATCGTGCAGGCGGGCGACGTCGATCCACGCCAGATGACCGGAAGCTGGGCGGGGGCGATGGGGCACACCCAGTTCATCCCGACCTCCTACCTCGCCTATGCGGTGGATTTCACCGGCGACGGCAAGCGCGACATCTGGTCGGACAACCCCGCCGATGCGCTGGCCTCGACGGCGGCCTACCTCGCGCGGTTCGGCTGGACGAAGGGCCAGCCCTGGGGCGTCGAGGTGCAGTTGCCGCGCGGCTTCGATTTCGGCCTGACCGGCGAGCGGGTGAAGAAATCGCCCGCCGAATGGGCCGCGCTCGGGGTGCGCGACGTGGACGGGGGCAAGGTTCCGAACCACGGCGCGGCGTCGATCCTGATGCCCGCCGGTGCGCGCGGCGCGGCCTTCATGATCTTCCAGAACTTCCATGTGATCGAGCGCTACAACACCGCCGACGCCTATGTGATCGGGGTGGGGCACCTCGCCGATCGCCTCAAGGGCGGGCGGGCGATCCAGGCCAACTGGCCGCGCGAGGACCGCGCGCTGGTCTTCGCCGAGCGCAAGGAATTGCAGGAGCGGCTGTCGAAGGCCGGCTTCAGCACCGGCGGCGTCGACGGCAAGATCGGCCCCAACACGATCGCCGCGATCCGCGCCTATCAGCGCTCGATCGGGATGATTCCCGACGGCTATGCGAGCCTCGATATCCTCCGGCGGCTGAGATGAAAGAGCCCTGCCGTGCGTGAGCGAGGCAGGGCGCTTCCACTTGGACGGTCATCGGCGTCCCCGCCGGAGGCATAGAATCTTCATTTCCGGGGCCTGGCCTCCGGAATCGCGTGGGGGCGCTGCCCCCACCCCCCCCGGGATATTTCAGCCAAGTGGAAGCGCAAGAGGGGCTCCCGGCGTCAACCGGGGTCGGAGCAGCGCGACCGGATGGGTCCGCAGCGTCAGCCGCATCGCGGCGTAATCCTCCACCACATGCTCGCCCTCGCTCATCTCGGCGAAGATCACCGCGGGCTCGACGATCCCCTCGCCGTCGAGATCGCCGGCGAAGAGGGGCAGGGGCTTCGCGGTCATGTGGGCGCGGGCGGTCCAGAGCGCATCGCGGCGCGACAGGCCGAGCGAGGCGAAGACGTCGGCTTCTGCCAGAAGCGTCAGTGTCCTGGGGGGCACGCCGGCGCGGCGCCAGACGTCCTCCATCGCGAGGTAGCCGTTTCGGCGCGCGGCGGTGATCCACTCCGCCTCCTCCTCCGCCACCCCCTTGATCTGGCGGAAGCCGAGGCGGAGGGCCAGGGAGCCGTCGGGACACTCCTCCATCCGGTTGTCCCAGGTGCTGGCATTGATGCAGACGGGCAGGACCTTCACCCCGTGTTCACGGGCGTCGCGTACGATCTGGGCGGGGGCGTAGAAACCCATCGGCTGGGAATTCAGAAGCGCGCAGGCGAAGATGCCGGGATGTCGGTATTTCAGCCAGGCCGAGGCATAGACCAGAAGCGCGAAACTCGCCGCGTGGCTTTCGGGAAAGCCGTAGCTGCCGAAACCTTCGATCTGGGAGAAGCAACGGGCCGAGAAGTCGTCCTCGTAGCCGTTCCGGCGCATGCCCTCCATGAACCGGTCGCGGAATTCGCTGACATTGCCGTGTTTCTTGAAGGTCGCGAGCGAGCGGCGGAGGCGGTCGGCTTCCTCGGGCGAAAAGCCCGCGCCGATGATGGCGATCTGCATCGCCTGTTCCTGAAAGAGCGGCACGCCGAGCGTCTTGCCGAGAACCTCGCCCAATGCGTCCGACGGGAAGGTCACGCTTTCGAGCCCGTTCCTGCGCCGGATGAAGGGATGCACCATGTCGCCCTGGATGGGCCCCGGCCGGATGATCGCGACCTGGATCACGAGGTCGTAGAACTTGCGCGGCTTCATCCGCGGCAGGAAGCTCATCTGCGCCCGGCTTTCGACCTGGAAGACACCGATGGAATCGGCCGCGCAGAGCATGTCGTAGACCTCGGGATCCTCGGGCGGCAGGGTAGCGAGGGTGCAGTCGAGCTTGTGATGCTTGCCGAGGAGATCGAAGGCCTTGCGGATGCAGGACAGCATGCCGAGGGCCAGCACATCGACCTTGAGGATGCCGAGCGCGTCGATATCGTCCTTGTCCCAGGGGATGACGGTGCGGTTCTCCATCGTCGCGTTCTCGACCGGCACCAATTCGTCGAGCCGCCCCTCGGTGATGATGAAGCCGCCGACATGTTGCGACAGATGCCGAGGAAAGCCCTGGATCTCGGCGATGAGGTCGAGCGTCTGCAGGAGCCGGGGGTCGGTCGGGTCGAGTCCGATCTCGCGCAGCCGTTCGGGCGATACCGTGCCGCCGCCCCAACCCCAGATCTGGCCCGACATGGCCGACAGCGAATTGTCGGACAGCCCCATCGCCCGGCCCACCTCGCGGGCGGCGCGCTTGCCGCGGTAATGGATCACGGTGGCGCAGAGCCCGGCGCGGTGGCGGCCGTATTTCCCGTAGATGTGCTGGATCACCTCCTCGCGCCGCTCATGCTCGAAATCGACGTCGATATCGGGCGGCTCGTCGCGCGCCTCGGAGACGAATCGTTCGAAGACCATCGTGCCGATCTCGGGGCTGACCGAGGTGACGCCGAGCGCGTAGCAGACGACGGAATTCGCCGCCGACCCGCGCCCCTGGCAGAGGATGCCCTCCTCGCGGGCAAAGGCCACAACATCGCGGACGGTGAGGAAATAGGGCTCGTATTTCAGCCGCGCGATCAGGTCGAGTTCGTGGTCGGCCATCGACTGGACCTTCGCCGGCACGCCCTGCGGGTAGCGCCAGCGCAGCCCCTCCCGGGTCAGCCGGGCGAGGCGGGCCGAGGGCTCCTCCCCGCCGAGGACCTCGGAGGGGTACTCGTAGCGCAGCTCGTCGAGCGAGAAGACGAGGCGTCCGGCGATCTCTCCGCTGCGGTGAACGGCCGCCTCATGCCCCGCGAAGAGGGCGAGCATCTCGGCTTCGGAGCGAAGGCGCTGTTCATCATTGGCAAGGGCGCTGCGACCAAGCTCGTCGACGCGCAGACCGGTGCGGATGGCGGTGAGCACATCGGCCAGGCGGCGGCGGGCGGCGGCATGCATGAGCGGACGGGCGGAGGCGACGGTCGGCAGGCCGAGGCCGCGGGCGAGGGCGCCGGACCGGTCAAAGCGGCGCCGGTCATGGCCGTCGTAGCGCGGCGCCATGAGGAGTGCGAGGCTCTCCCGGCCAAGGCGGCGCGTCAACTGTTCCGCCTGCGACGCCCATCCGCCCGCGCCGCATCCCGGCGTCGCGACGCCGGACAGCGCGGCTTCCGGCGGGTGTAGCAGGACCTCCATCCCGTCCCCCCATGCGAGAAGGTCGTCGAAGGTGAGCTCGCACTCCCCTTTCGGCGCCCGAAGCCGCCCGGCCGAGATCAGCCGGCAGAGACGGCCCCAGGCGGTGCGGTCGCGCGGCAGGGCGGTGACGGTGAAGCCATCCGTCAGGCGGATCAGCGCGGCCGGCACGAGCCGGGGTGCCGCGCCGGTCTTGCGACGGATTTCCCGCGCCGCGACATGGGCGCGGACGATCCCGGCGACGGAATTCAGATCGGCGATGGCGAGCGCCGGCTGGCCGCATTCCGCGACCGTGGCCATCAGCTCCTCGGGATGGGAGGCGCCGGTGAGAAAGGTGAAATTCGATGTGGCTGAAAGTTCGACGAACATGGAATCCCCGCTGGCGCACCGACTATATTCACGCTTTGTTCTTTTTACGAGTCTCTCCCGCTTTCATTGTGGTGCAAATACCTCCGCCGGAGGCACGCGAAGCGCCTCTGGTGCGGAGCCGGAAAAACAGTGACGCCGAAGGCGTCTCCGCTGGATCGCATCCGGTCTGGGCGGGCGCGAAAACGAAACGGCCGCCCCGAGGGGACGGCCGTTCGAACGTCATGGGCGGCGGCTCAGCCCTTGCGGGCAGCGCGGATCGAACTCCTCGAGCTTGCCGAGCGCCTCAGTGAAGATCGCGTCCTGGATGGTGATCGGCGACAGGAAGCGGATCACGTTGCCATAGACGCCGCAGGTCAGAAGCAGAAGGCCACGCGACAGCGCCTCGGTCCGCACCTTGTTGGCGAAATCCGCCGAGGGTTTGCCGCCGAGATTGAACTCCACCGCGTTCATGAACCCCGGACCGCGAATGTCGACGATCTCGGGCACGTCGTCGCGGAGCGACGAAAGATGCTGCTTCAGCCGCGCGCCAAGCTGGTTGGCGCGGTCGCAGAGACCCTCTTCCTCGATCACGTCGAGCACCGCATTCGCGGCCGCGATGCCGAGCGGGCTGCCGCCATAGGTGCCGCCAAGGCCGCCCGGGGCCGGCGCGTCCATGATCTCGGCGCGGCCCGTCACGGCGGCGAGCGGGAAGCCGCCGGCGAGCGACTTCGCCATCGTGGTGATGTCGGGCTTCACCTCGTGGTGTTCCATCGCGAACATCTTGCCGGTGCGGGCGAAGCCGGTCTGCACCTCGTCGGCGACGAGGAGAATGCCGTGCTCGTCGCAGATCGCGCGCAGGCGCGACATGAATTCGCGCGGCGCCTCGTAGAAGCCGCCCTCGCCCTGAACCGGTTCGAGGATGATCGCGGCGACGCGCTTCGGGTCGACATCGGCCTTGAAGAGGTATTCCAGCGCCGCGATCGACTGGTCCACGCTGACGCCGTGCAGCGGCACCGGGAAGGGGGCATGGAACACGTCGGCCGGCATGCCGCCGAACCCGACCTTGTAGGGCACGACCTTGCCGGTCAGCGCCATCCCCATGAAGGTCCGGCCGTGGAAGGCGCCGGTGAAGGCGACGACGGCCTGGCGCCCGGTCGCGGCGCGGGCGATCTTGATCGCGTTCTCGACAGCCTCGGCGCCGGTGGTGACGAAGATCGACTTCATCTCGCCCTTGCCCGGAACCATGCCGTTCAGGCGCTCGGCCAGGCGGACGTAGTTCTCGTAGGGCACGACCTGGTGGCAGGTATGGGTGAAATGGTCGATCTGGTCCTTCACCGCCGCAATCACCTTCGGGTGCCGGTGGCCGGTGTTCAGCACCGCGATGCCGGAGGCGAAGTCGATGTAGCGGTTGCCTTCCTTGTCCCAGATCTCCGCGTTCTCGGCCCGGTCTGCATAGATCTGGGTCATCACGCCGACGCCGCGCGACATGGCGGCCTTGCGGCGGTTTTCGATCTCGGCGTTCAGCATGGTGGCTCTCCTCAAACGGTTCGCGGATTCGATAGCCGCTCGGCACGGAATGATCAATATTGCGAGTTGCTGCCTAATAAATTTATCACTAAGGGAGAAAGCCCGCAATCGATGCGTGGGCGGAGGGCTGGCGATGGATTTCGACACGGGCGCGCGGCTGAAGGAGGAACGCGAGAAGCGGCGGATGTCGCAGCGCCAGCTCGCGGCGACGACCGGCGTCACCAGCGGCATGATCTCGATGATCGAGCAGAACCGCACCAGCCCTTCTGTTGCGACGATGAAAAAGATCCTCGCCGGGCTCGACATCTCGCTCGGCGACTTCTTCGCGGACGGTGCCGAGACCGGGGCGAAATGGCATTACACCCATGCGGAACTGCGGGAAATCACCCCAGTCGCGAAAGTTGGCGAGGCAAGTGCCGGCGTCGTCTTCCGCCAGATCGGCCGGCCCGGAGCGGCCGCGCTCCAGATGCTTTACGAGACCTACACGCCCGGCGCCGATACCGGTCCGGAGCTCTACAGCCACGACGCCGAGGAGGCGGGTTTCGTGATCGCAGGGCAGGTGCTCGTCACCGTCGGCGAGGAAACCCAGCTACTGAGCGCGGGCGACGGCTACCTCTTCAACAGCCGCACGCCGCACCGGTTCCGCAACCCGGGGCCGCAGGATTGCGTCATCGTCTCGGCCTGCACGCCGCCGACCTTCTGAGGCGCCGCACCGGCCGACCGCAGGAAGATCGTGCAATATCAGAGTGACTCGGCGGAAAGACGCAAACCCAGGGCGGCATTTAGGCCGGCGCCGGCTGAGTGGAAATCCGCTTATGGAATCCGGCGCCGAAAGGGCCGATTCTCAAGGTGCAGTCCTGACGAAAAGGAGCCTCTCGTGGACTACGAACAGCACATGTACGGACGCTCTTCCTACGACCCGTCGCGGGCGCGCGCTCAGATCCACCGCGAAGGCGGGGCCGGCGGCATCTTCCTTCTTGTGGGGGTGATCGTCGCGGCACTGGGGATCGTCATCTGGATGGGAGGCAGCAAGGCCGGTGGCGATGTCCAGCTTTCGGCGCCGGTGGTCGCGCCGGACGATTCGGCGACATCCCTGCCGACCGATGCGGGCGCGATGCCGGCGACGGAATAGGCGGATATCGAACGGCGGAGCCGCTCAGGCTCCGCCGGCCATGCGGCTCATCGTCCGCACCAGCGTGCCGAGCGCGCGGCCCTTGGCCAACCAGGAGGTCGCGAAGGCGAGGACCGCGATGCTTTCGCACCAGAAGAGATAGTGATTGTCCTGCAGGACTGCCTTTGTTGCCGCGTCGGCGAGGAAGTAGGGCAGGATCGTCACCATCATCGCCAGGATCACGGTCCCCGAGAGCAGGAAGGTAAAAGTCCGACCCGTCCAGCGGAGCCGGCCCGATGCGTCGCGTTCGCCGCGCGGAAACTGCACGAGCGAGAGAAGGGCGAGGCAGAGGAAGAAGACGAAGGCGGCGGCGTAGTGCAGGAGGTCGGAATGCGCGGTCGCGCCGAAGATCCAGCAGACGCGCGGCTCTCCCATGCAGACGGGATAGCCGGCGCGGCTGATCGGCAAGAGCGCCACCGCGAGTGCGGCGGCGCCGGCAATCCGGGAGAGCCACTTGTCCGACAGCCATTCCCCCGGCGCACGGTCATAGCCACAATAGGCGACGAGGAAGATCCCGATGGCCGCGAGCGTTCCGGTCAGCACTCCGCCCATCGACGTATAGTAATAGTCGCTGATCGAGGGTTCGAGCCGGCGGCCGGTCAGGGCCGCATGGATCAGCAGGGACAGCGGCAGGAAATACCCCAGATAGCCGAGCGCCTGGCGCACGGCGACATAGGACAGGACCAACGAATTGTCAGCTTGGCCGGCGGTGGTGTCGGAATCGGGCATCTTCGGACTTCCCTCGGGACGAAGGGCGTGATGATAGCACGGCGCCGGCAGGTGTTGCGGTCCTGTCCCGACCGCCTTTCAGCGGTTCGGGCGTTGCGCCTGCGGCGAGGCGAGCTCGGCCAGGATCGCCTCGGCGGCGGCGGCCGGGTCGGGCGCCGCCCAGACGGGGCGGCCGACGACGACATGATCGGCGCCGGCGGCGATGGCCTGAGCCGGTGTGGCGATCCGCTTCTGGTCGCCGTGATCGCTGCCATGCGGCCGCACACCCGGCGTGACGATCAGCCTGCCCGCCGCTTCCGGCAGGGCACGGATCCGCGCCGCTTCCTGAGGGCTGCAGATCACCCCGTTGGCGCCGGCCGCAAAGGCGCGGGCCGCGCGTTCGCTGACGATCTCGGCCACGTCTCCCGGCCGGATCAGCGCCGCGTCGAGATCGGCCCGGTCGAGCGAAGTGAGGATCGTGACGGCAAGGATCTTCAGCTCCTTACCGGCCGCCCCTTCCTTCGCGGCGCGGACGACGTTGGGATCGCCGTGCACGGTCAGGAAATCGAGGTCGAACTGCGCGAGTCCCCGCACCGCCGCCTCCACCGTTGCACCGATGTCGAAGAGCTTCATGTCTAGGAAGATGCGCTTGCCATGCTCTTGCTTCAGCTCGTTGGCGAGCGACAGGCCGCCGCCGGTCAGCATGCCGAGGCCGATCTTGTAGAAGCTCACGCGGTCGCCGAGCCGCCCGGCGAGGTCGAGCCCGACGAGAGCGTTCGGAACGTCCATTGCGACGATCAGACGGTCATCGGCAAGGCGATCATCGGCGTGTCGGCGTTCGGCTTGCGGCATCGGCGGTCCTTTCCAGGCTCCGGCCGGGTTTGGGACGCAAGCGGCGGCCTGTCAAGCGCGGATCGCCGCGTTCGGGCGCGGAGCCGGTCCGGTCGGGTCGTCCGGAAATGCGGTCTCTAACACCGTCCGGTCGGGCGGTCGGCCGAGGTGGTCCATTCAGGCGGCACGGTGCGGCGCGCAACGCACCGGATCGGCGGCGAAGCTCAGCTTCGCCGCACCGAGGAGGCGGTCACGCAGCCGGGCGCCGCCCGGCGCGCGGGCGGGGGCCGAGATCGGGACGAAGGCCCGAATCGGGCCATCCCCCCAGAACACGGTCAGCGCCACCAATGCCTCCACCCGTCCGGTGCGGCGGTCAAGTCGGGCGCGGGCGATGCGGGCTGACAGGATCCGCATCACGTCAGGCCCGCCGGGGCCGGAACGGATTCGGTATCGCCCGGCCCGGCCCTGGCGCCGTGTCGCGGCGGACGGCGATCGCCATAAGCTGCGGCGACGGCGGTTCGCTGACGATCAGGAACGCCCTTTGCCAGCGATGGGCGGCACGGGCCAACGCGCCGGCGATGCGGGATTCGATCAGGCTCATCTCAAGTTCCTCCGTTAAGGTTAAGTCCGATTAAGCGCGAATCTCCTTTCGATTTGGTTTCCGGTTTTTCGCGTCACGCGCATCCTTGAAATCGCCCCGGACGATGGCCAAGTCACTGGCGAGACCCGGGATGTGTCGTGCCGCAGAAGCGGGCGACCGGAAGCCCGGGGGCTAGCAAAGGAGAGAACCGATGAACATGGAGAAGTTCACGGAGCGGTCGCGCGGTTTCCTTCAGGCCGCCCAGACCATCGCGATGCGCGAGGGACATCAAAGGGTGGTTCCGGAGCATCTGCTGAAGGCCCTCATGGATGACGATCAGGGGCTCTCGTCCAACCTGATCCAGCGCGCCGGCGGCGAGCCGAAGCGCGTGGCCGAGGCGGTCGATCAGGCGATCGCGAAGATGCCGAAAGTGTCGGGCGGCGACGGCCAGGTCTATATCGACACCTCGCTGGTGCGGGTGCTCGACGAGGCCGAGAAGATCGCCAAGAAGGCGGGCGACAGCTTCGTGCCGGTCGAACGCATCCTGATGGCGCTGGCGATGGTCAACACCAAGGCCAAGGACGCCCTGTACGCGGGTGCCGTGACGGCGCAGAACCTCAACGCCGCGATCAACGATATCCGCAAGGGCCGCACGGCGGACTCGGCATCGGCCGAGGAAGGCTATGACGCCCTGAAGAAATACGCGCGCGACCTGACCGAGGCCGCCGAGGAAGGCAAGATCGACCCGATCATCGGCCGCGACGAGGAGATCCGGCGGGCGATGCAGGTCCTCAGCCGTCGCACCAAGAACAACCCGGTGCTGATCGGCGATCCCGGAGTCGGCAAGACCGCCATCGCCGAGGGCCTGGCGCTGCGCATCATCGACGGTGACGTGCCGGAAAGCCTGAAGAACAAGCGGCTCATGGCGCTCGACATGGGCGCGCTGATCGCGGGCGCGAAGTATCGCGGCGAGTTCGAAGAGCGGCTGAAGGCCGTCTTGAAGGAAATCGAGGCCGCTGCCGGCGAGATCATCCTCTTCATCGACGAGATGCACACGCTCGTCGGCGCCGGCAAGTCCGACGGCGCGATGGACGCCGCGAACCTGATCAAGCCCGCGCTCGCGAGGGGTGAGCTGCACTGTATTGGCGCCACCACACTCGACGAATACCGCAAGTACGTCGAGAAGGACGCGGCCCTCGCCAGGCGCTTCCAGCCGGTGCTGGTCGAGGAGCCGACGGTGGAGGACACGATCTCGATCCTGCGCGGGATCAAGGAGAAGTACGAGCTGCACCACGGCGTGCGGATCTCAGACTCGGCGCTTGTCGCCGCAGCGACGCTCAGCCATCGCTACATCACAGACCGCTTCCTGCCCGACAAGGCGATCGACCTCATGGACGAGGCCGCGTCGCGGCTGAGGATGGAGGTGGATTCGAAGCCCGAGGAGCTGGACGCGCTCGATCGCGAGATCCTGCAAAAGCAGATCGAGGCCGAGGCGCTGAAGAAGGAAGACGACGCCGCGTCGAAGGACCGGCTGGAGAAGCTCGAGAAGGAGCTTGGCGACCTGCAGCAGCACTCGGCCGAGATGACGGCCAAGTGGCAGGCGGAGCGTGACAAGCTCGAATCGGCGCGCGGGCTGAAGGAACAGCTTGACCGCGCGCGGAACGAGCTCGACCACGCCAAGCGCGAAGGCAACCTCGCCCGTGCGGGCGAGCTGTCCTACGGCGTGATTCCCGGGCTCGAGAAACAGCTGGCCGAGGCCGAGGCAAAGGACGACGCGCTGATGGTCGAGGAAGCAGTGCGGCCCGAGCAGATCGCCGAGGTGGTCGAACGCTGGACCGGCATCCCGACCTCTAAGATGCTCGAGGGCGAGAAGGAAAAGCTCCTCAAGATGGAGGAGGAACTCGGCCGCCGCGTTGTCGGCCAGAATCGCGCGGTCGAGGCCGTGTCGAAGGCCGTCCGTCGGGCCCGCGCCGGGCTCAACGACGAGAACCGGCCGCTCGGCTCGTTCCTCTTCCTGGGCCCCACCGGTGTCGGCAAGACCGAGCTCACGAAGGCGCTCGCCGAATATCTCTTCGACGACGAGCATGCGATGGTCCGCATCGACATGTCGGAGTTCATGGAGAAGCACTCGGTCTCCCGCCTGATCGGCGCGCCTCCGGGCTATGTCGGCTATGACGAGGGCGGCGTGCTGACCGAGGCGGTGCGGCGCCGGCCCTATCAGGTCGTGCTTTTCGACGAGGTGGAGAAGGCGCATCCGGATGTGTTCAACGTGCTCCTGCAGGTGCTCGATGACGGTCGCCTGACTGACGGGCAGGGCCATCAGGTCGACTTCAAGCAAACGCTGATCATCCTGACCTCGAACCTCGGGTCGCAGGCGCTCAGCCAGTTGCCTGAAGGGGCGGATGCCTCGGATGCCAAGCGTGACGTGATGGATGCGGTGCGGGCGCACTTCCGACCCGAGTTCCTCAACCGGCTCGATGATCAGATCATCTTCGACCGGCTGACGCGGGCCGACATGACCGGCATCGTCGAGATCCAGCTCCGCCACCTTGAAAAGCGTCTGGCACAGCGCAAGATCACGCTCGGCCTTGATGAGGCGGCGAGGAAGTGGCTCGCCGACCAAGGCTACGACCCGGTCTACGGCGCGCGACCCTTGAAGCGGGTGATCCAGCGCAGCCTGCAGGATCCGCTGGCAGAGATGCTACTGGCCGGCGATGTCATGGATGGCGACACGCTGGAGGTCGGCGCCGGCGCCGAGGGGCTGATCTTCGGCGAAAAGGTGTCGACCTCTTCGCGGCCGCGACCAGATTCCGCGGTTCTTCACTGATCCGGGCGGGGGCGGAGCGATCCGCCCCCTTTCCTTTTGGCGGAAATCTTCCGGGGGACATTCATTGGTTCAATGAACCGATGAACGGTGGAAGCCGTCGCCCGATGGGGGGGCGGAGCGCCCCGTACGATCCGAGGCCGTATCGTTACAATTCGCCAACGCAGAAGTGAGACGGCTTTATTGGGCGCACGGCCTGCTTCGGTGTAGCCTGCGGCGAAGGTATAAGCCTCGGAGACTGTCATGCGCCGCCGCTTCACACCCGATTTGAAATGGTCCGATGTCACGCCGCGGACGGACTTCGTGAACCGCCGTCAGTTGATCGCCGGTGCGGCGGCGCTGGCCATTGCCGGTCCTGCGGCGGCGAAACTTTCCTATGTCCCTTCGACCTACTCGACGGATGAGGAACCAAATACCTTCGAGGAGATCACGACCTACAACAATTTCTACGAGTTCGGAACATCGAAGGACAGTCCCGCCACTTATGCCGGGGCACTGACTGTGGATCCCTGGTCGGTGAAAATCGATGGTCTGGTGGACAAGCCGGGCGACTACGATCTTGCAGAAATCCTGTCCGGCGTGACGCTCGAAGAGCGAATTTACCGGCTGCGCTGCGTCGAGGCCTGGAGCATGGTTGTGCCGTGGATCGGATTTTCGCTTTCTGATCTGCTTGACAGAATAGGTGTTCAGCCCGGCGCCAAGTTCGTTGCGTTCGAGACCCTGGTGCGACCTGACGAAATGCTCTGGCAGAACCATCCGATCCTTGAATGGCCTTATCGCGAGGGCCTGCGGATCGATGAGGCAATGCATCCGCTGACGATTCTGGCCACCGGCCTGTATGGAGAGGAGATGCCGAAGCAGAACGGCGCGCCGATCCGGCTCGTGGTGCCGTGGAAGTATGGTTTCAAGTCGATCAAGTCGATCGTGAAGAATCAGTCTGACGGACACCCAGCCGCAGGCAACCTGGAACATGCAGAATCCGCGGGAATACGGCTTCTATTCGAACGTGAACCCGGAAGTCGATCATCCACGCTGGAGTCAAGCGACCGAGCGCCGCATAGGCGCAGGTCTCTTGGGCGGTCGTGAGCCGACGATGAAGTTCAACGGCTACGGCGATCAGGTCGCGGGTCTCTATGCGAGTCAGGATTTGGCGAAGGACTACTGATGGCGCTCGCCGATGCTTTGAACCGGGTCGTTCGGAGTGTCCCGGCCTGGCCTATATATATAGTCGGCTTAGGGCTGCCGGTCTGGCTGTTCTGGCAAGGGGCGACGGGCGGGCTTGGGGTCGATCCGGTCAAAGCTATCGAACATACACTTGGCCTCTGGGGGCTGAAGCTGATTGTGGTGGGACTGTGCGTGTCGCCGCTGCGGCGCGTTGCTGGCGTCAACCTCATCAAGTATCGCCGGGCAATCGGGCTTCTGACTTTCTTCTATGTCTTGCTTCACTTCCTCGCGTGGATCGTGCTCGACATGGGCCTGCTATGGGCGCAGGCGCTGGGCGATATCGTCAAGCGGCCTTACATCACCATTGGCATGGTCGGCCTTCTGGCGATGATACCGCTGGCGCTCACCTCGAACGACTGGTCGGTGCGCAAGCTCGGAGCTGCGCGCTGGCGACAGGTGCACCTGCTCACCTATCCGGCGGCGCTGGCCGGTGCGGTGCACTATCTGTGGCTGGTGAAGGCCTGGCCGCCGGAGCCCATTGTCTATCTTGCG
>CAVPRV010000012.1:0-70327 GCA_963707885.1 uncultured Alphaproteobacteria bacterium | reverse complement strand
GAAGCACAACCTGATGATGCTGATCGACCAGGCGCTGAACGCGATCTTCGCCTTCACCAAGGCGCCGATGCGGTTCTGCACCTTCGTCGGCGTTGGAATTGCCGTTCTTTCGATCCTGTTCTCGGTCTTCTCGGTCTTCGCCTGGTTCCTCGGCATCGGCGACGCGCCGCGCGGGACGACGACGATCATCGTCGCGCTGTTCTTCCTGTCGGGGATCCAACTTGCTCGTTCATCGGAATGCTCGGCGAGTATATCACGGCGATCCACAACCAGGTGCGCGGGGGGCCCACGGTGATCGAGAGCGAGCTGATCAACGTCGCCGGAAACGGCGCCCCCGCAGGGCGGAAGGCCGGAACCGATCGCGTCACCTCGCTGGCTGCCCATAAGGCATGAGCACGACCGCGGCCTATCGGTCCGGTCTGGCGGGGCCGCTCGCGGTGTTCGCCGCAATTGCCGTTTTCGCAGCGGCCCTGTTCGCGCCGGTGGTGATGTCGGGGCCGGGCGCGATCATCGACCCCATCGACCGCTGGGCGCTGTCGGTGCTGGCGCTGGCGCTCCTGGTGCTTGGCCTTTCGATCAGGCGCGGCGCGGGGTGTTTCGGGATTCTCGCCTTCGTATTCGTGACCGGCGGGGCCGCGCAGATCTACATGACCGAGCCCTTGTGGTTCCCTGCCATGCATCTGAAGCCGCAGAACGGCCGGGAATGGCTCATGGTTGCCGTGATGGCGGTGGAGGCGGCTGTTGCGGTGGCCGCACTGTCGCGGCTTGGCTTCGGACGGCTCGTGACCGAGGCCGGGGCGCGGCTCGGCTGGGGTCGGATCGCGATCTTCCTCGGCCTCAGCTTCGCCTTCTGCTGTCCGGTCCTTAACTATATCTGGCGCGGCGCGACGGGGGCCTGGCTCGCCCATGTCGTGGTCGGCGCGGCGCTGATCGTGCTGCACCTGTCAGTTCTGGTGGCGATGAGCCAGGTCAGGAGCCCGATCAGCGGGCTGCACCGTCTGTCACCGATCGTGCCCGCGAGCTTCACCCTGCTCTGGCGAGCCTCGCGCTCGGCTACTTCGCCTTCGAGCATCTGCCGCATGTCGAGGACGAGGTCGCCTATCTCTTCCAGGCCCGCACCTTCGCCGGCGGGGCGCTGAGCGTTCCGGCGCCGCCGGACGCAGCCGTGCCGGGACTGGACTACTATCTCCTCGAGATCCGGGACGGGCGCTGGTTCTCGACCTCGGTTCCGGGCTGGCCGGTGGCGCTGGCGCCGTTCGTGGCTTTGGGGGTGCCCTGGCTTCTCAATCCGATTCTTGCCGCGATCTCTGTGCTTCTGGCCTATGACATCGCGTTGAGGAAGGTCGGCCGCGATCAGGCCGACCTCGTCGCGCTGATGATGGCCTCCTCGCCCTGGCTCCTTGCCGCCGCCGCCTCGCTGATGCCGCACACGCTGTCGCTCGCGCTGATGCTATTTGCCTGGTGGATGGTGCTCCGCGCCCGCGCTGCGAGCGGACGCGAGGTGCGGCGGCTGGTGCTTGCGGGGCTGGCGATGGGCTGGATCTTCGCGACGCGGCCGCTCGACGGGCTGGTGATCGGCGGTTTGACCGGGCTCTGGATCCTCGCCGGACCGGGCGGATCGCTGCGTCGCGCCGGCATTTTCGCGGCGGGCTGCGTGGCCGTGGGGAGCCTGCTTCTGCTGCACAACTACCATATGACCGGATCGCCGTTCCGGCTCGCCCTCAGCGACTATCTCGACCTCAACTGGGGCATCGGGGCGAACGCCTATGGCTTCGGGCCCGAGATCGGCCCGCCGGGCGGCTGGCAGATGCTCGACCTCTGGGAGGGGCACGGACCGCTTGAGGCGGTGCTGAACACGGTCAACCAGATCGCGAGCCTTCAGTTCGAGCTTCTCGGCTGGTCGATCGGGTCGCTGGCGCTGGTCTTCGCCTTCTTCCTCTGGCAGGGGCGCAAGCTTGCCTTCGACTGGGTGATGGTGGCGGTGATCGCGGCGGTGGTGCTGTCGATGGCGCTCTACTGGTTCGCCGACAGCTACTATTTCGGGCCGCGCTACTGGTTCCTCGCGGCCTTCCCGCTCCTTTACCTGTGCGCGCGTGGCTACGACGCCCTGCGCGCCCGCTTCCCGGGTGCGGACGGGATGAATTTCGTCCGCATCAGATTCCATCCTCGGGCTTTGCTGCATCTTCGGGCTTTTCGTCTTCACGCCCTGGCGCGGCGTGGTGAAGTTCTATGAATACGGCAGCTTCCACAAACACTACCGCGAGGCGGCGCAGACCGGTCAGTTCGGCAATGCGGTGGTGATCCTTGCGCCCTCTGGCGACGAAGGCTCGGCCTTCATCCTCAACGATCCCTGGCTATCGGGGCCGGGGCCGATCTTCCTGCTCGATACCGGGACGCTCGACGACGACGGCGCTGCGTGCGGCCTTCCCGGGCGCGTGAGATCATCCGCTACGACGCGAAATGGTCGCATCGCCGGCCGCCGGCGTGACCGATCGGGCAAGGTGGTGTTGAATCCCACCTTGCCCTGCCGCTATCAGCCACAGGTCCAGTCCGTGACGGTGAAGAAGGACAGGATCGAAGGCCTCGGCGTCGTGGAGCCAGGTCACGCGGTCCCGGTCGTAGCGGTTGACGTATTCCCAGACGATCTTGCCGGCCGGCGTCACCTCGAAGGCCCGGCCGGACTGCGCCTCGGTGATCATGATGTTTCCGTCGGGCTGGGTCTGGTGGGTCGAGCGTTCGGGCGAATACATGAACTGATCCGCCCGCCCGCCATAGAGCGTCACGGCCGCGCCCGTCGCGGGGTCGATCTGCCAGATCCGGCTGCCGCCGGCGCGGCTGCCGTCGAGGCTCTCGTCGGAATGGTTGTCGAAGACGGTGATCTTGCCGCCCTTTTCCCAGTCCGGGTCGTGCTGGCGCATGAAGGGGCCGATCTTCCACCACTTGATCTTCGTGACCTTCGCGTCGGTCACCACGATCATGTTGCGGTTCCTGAGCGACAGCATGAGATCGCCCGCCTCGAACATCGGGAAGTCGGCGGCGAGGCTCGCGGGACAGTTCCTCCACCTCGTTGAGGTGGAACTCCCCCTTCGACCCGGGTCTTGAAGAAGCCGGTGGAGGTCAGGAACGCCTCCATCCCGTTCTCGATCATCAGCTCGGTCAAGCGCCTTTTCGAAGACCTTGTTGCCGTTCGGCGTCATACTTGAAGACGAGGTCTTCCCAGTAGGGGCCCGAGAACGGCCAGGGGATGTCGCGGTCCGCCTTGTCGACGTAGCGGCCGCCCGAGATCACCACGCCGCCGTCCGACAGCCAGTTCGGCGAGTGGTGGTTGACGAGGCCGGGCGTCGTCCAGACCGGCTTGCCGCAGCGGTCGAGCTTTGCCATGCCGCCGCTCTCGAACGAAAAGACGATATCGCCTTCGGGCGTGATGATCGTGCCATGGGTGATCGCGTTCCAGTCGGTCGCGGGGTCGTCGCGGAAGAAGGAGGTGTCGGGAAAGAGCGCCTTCGCGCTCAACTCCCAGTCGTTCACCACCGTCCCGTCGCGGCGGATGAGCCGGGCGCGGTTGTTGCCGTCGATGAAGCCCGAGAGAAGGATCAGGTCGTCCTTGCCCGACGTGTTCACCGTCACCCCCTGCCCGTCGTAGCGCGCGGGTCGCAAGAAGTGGATCGGCTCCGTGCCCCTCAAGTTGGGCAGCTCCTCGTAAAGCGTCTTTGCCTCGTCGAGCGTGCCCCAGACAAGGTCGTAGGCCTTGTTCTCGCGCACGGCGGAGTAAAGGCCGGCGGTGAAGGTCCCGCCGAGCACCAGCGCGCCCGCGCCGAGGAGGAAGAAGAGTTTCGCCTTGTCCATCAGTCCTGCCTGTTGTCTTGCGTTCGGTTTACCGCGCTCGGCTGCGCGCGCCCGGCTGGACCCGGGAGCGCGTGCCCTGCCCCGCTCATTTCTCCTTCAGCCCCAGCAGCTGCTTGATCGGCGGCACGATGTCGAAGACGAAGCGGTCGCCGCGTTTCGCGCCGTGGCCGTAGATCACCGTCCGGGGCGTGATGTAGATCGCGGCGCCGGTATCGACGGGAAGCCTGGTGTTCGCATGCGCCTGGTAAAGGCGCCATGTCGCGGATGAAGAGCCCGTAGCCGTCCTTTTCGCCGAAGAGCGTCCCGTCCGCCTCGGTCGCCTGATCGAGCGGTTTCAGCACGTAGTTGACGACCTGGCCCTCGGGCTTGTCGAACTCCGAATAATACCACCAGACGAGCGGCGCGCCGTAGATAGCGCTCCTTCGGATCATCCTCGCCATAGGTCATCTTGAAGAGATTGCCGAAAAGCACATGCGCGATGTCGAGCGCCTTTTCGTCGAAGCCACGGAACCGGTCGCCGTCGCCACGCGGAGCGCGGTCGAAGATCGGCCCCTCGGTCGCGACATGCTGGCCGATCACCCGCTCGAACCCGTGCATCTTCATCTCGCGCGGCCAGGAGAGCCAGACCGAGAGCGCGATGAGCAGCGCCGCCGCGATGCGGAGGCCGGGCTGATATCGCGCCCAGAGGTCGGAACGATACATCACCACGAGGGGCGGGATCATCGCCGGGATGAAATGGTGCAAAAGCACCCGGTAGGCCTGGAAGTAGAAAAACAGGAAATAGCCGAGCGTCACCAGCGTCAGCGCCCGCGCGATCCGGTTCTGCTTCGGCCAGGTCAGGAGGAAGAGCGCAGGGAGAATTCCGGCGGGCACGGCCCAGAAGGCGAAGCGGCTCCAATCCGCGAACGTCATGAAGCGCAGGCGCGTGATGATGTTGTCCGAGCCGAATTCGTTGCCGGGGAACGGCAGGCCCATCAGCACGATGAGCTTCGGCAGGATGACCGAGATGAAGCCCGCCACGCCGACAATCCCGGCGGCGACGAAGAGCCGCGCCCAGGGAATCGGCCGGAAGGTCAGGAAGACTGCGGCCGGCCACATCAGGAGCCAGAGCCCGCCGGTCGGTATGACGAGATGCGTCATCACGCCTGTCGCCAGCATCAGCCAGCGCCGGTCCTCGATGAAGAAGAGCGCGTAGCCGAGAAAGCAGATCAGCGACAGCGTCTCGCGCGCGGCGGGCATCGGGCTGTCACCGAAATAGACGTGGTAGCCGCCGGAATAGACGTTGGCGAGCGTGTAGACGCAGGAGAGCGGCGACGATTAGCGCATGGTCGGCGGGGCGGAGGGCGGCGGCAGCCTCGCGTCCGGTGCGGATGAGCTGAGTCAGCACCGGGTAGAGGAGTGCCAGATACATCAGGAGGGGCGCGCGAACCGAGAATTCCCATTCGCCCCAGAGCCGGACGAACCAGCTTTCGGGAATCACGAAAAGCACCATCGTCAAGCCCGGCGCATTGCGGATCGGCCCCGCCTCGGGCCGTCCAGAAGGGCCAGAGCTTCGCGACATAGAGCCGTGCGAATTGCAGGACTGCCGGAACCGTCCCCGGTGAAGTTCTCCCAATAGAACTTCGGCGCGAAGAGGATGAGGCAGAGCCAGAAGAGCCCGAGCGCCACCCAGAGGTCCGTCCCCCGTCCCGAAAGTCTGAGCCGGTGCGGTTCGCCCATTGACAGGCGCAGGCCTGCTATCACGAGGCAGGCGATGTCGAGTGCGAGGATGAGCCAGAAATAGCTGACCCCCTTGGCAGTGATCCCGGTGGCGAACTGGAACGCGGTGGTCACGCCGATATGGACCAGGATCGCGATCGCGAGACCGGAGACGAGCCACGCAGCGGGATGTTTTTCGCGCCCGAAGACCGATGTGAGGATGAGGCCGGGGGCAAGGAGGAAGATGCTCGTCGCGAGGGCGGTGGCAGGGGTGACGAGGTAGAGTTGCAGCGCGTGTCCGGGCAGGAAATAGGGGCTGTCGCCCAGCCCGAGATCCCACTGCATCAGCGTGTCGCGCAAGGTCGGCAGGCCGGCCAGCGTCACCGCCGCAGAGATCAGAACGACAAGGCCGAGGATCAGCATCGCGCGCGGGGCGATGTCGGTGCGGGTATCGGCGAAGGCGTCATCGAGAACCTTTCGCGAAAGGGAGCCGCCCGGTCAGAGCGAGCGAAACCAGGACGAAGGCCACCATCGCCATCGGGAAGACGAGAAGCGCCTGCGCCCAAAGCTCCGACATGCCGGCGTCGATGGTCGCGCTGAGCACCCATTTGTTGAGAAGAAGAGCGCCACGTAAGCCAGCACATAGGCCGGCAGCCGGCGCGAGCCCCTGCGTGCCGAAGACGATGCGGCCGTGCGTGACGAAGTTCCACAGCACCCCGAGCACGTAGGAAAGTCCGAGCGCCCATTGCCAGGGCAGCCCGAAGAGCCGGAGGAGCACCGCGTAGACGGCAAAGCCGAAGGCGGTATTCGCGACCCCGACGACGAGGAACTTCACGAAGCGCCAGAGATCGGGGCGGGAACGGAGCGCGAGGATCACCGGATCACCCCTTCCGCCTCAAGGACCGCTCGGATGCCGGTCTCCATGTCGTAGCGGGGGCGGAAACCGACCTCGTCGCGGAGCCGCGTCACGTCGGCCTCGATCAGCGCCGGATCGCCCGCCGGACGGGCGCGCGCGCCGAGGCGGATGAGATCCTCGCGCCCCATGTCGCGGGCGAGCGTGGAAATCATGTCCCCGACCGCGACTGCGTGGCCGGAGCCGATATTCACCGCGCCTTCCGTCCCGCTTCCCAGAAGCCGGACGAGCGCCCCGGCGATATCCTCGGCATGGAGGAAGTCGCGGCGCTGGAGGCCGTCGGTGCAGTCCACCGGCTTCACCGGCCGCGAGGCCCTTGATGATGTCGCCGAAAAGCCGGCCCTTCGGTTCGCCCGGACCGTAGCAGAAGAAGGGCCGCGCCCAGGCGAGCGAGAGGCCCATCGCCCCTGCCCCGGCGAGCGCCGCTATCGAGGTCGCGGCCTTGGCGGCGCCGTAGAGCGTCGCGGGCCGGAGCGGCGTCGTCTCGGACAGGTGGCCGTCCGGACCAGTCGTATTCGGCGCAGCTTCCGACCATGACCGCGCGGCTGCCGCCCGGCCTCCGCGAAGGCGCGCAGAAGCCGCAGGCTTGCCCCCACCCAATCGAGATTTTCCGGCGCGTTCCAGCGGTCCGGCGGCGCGTCATGCCAGGCGAGGTGGATCAGGTGATCGGCCCCGGCCCGGCACCACGACCCCTTCGGGATCGGCCAGAAGATTGCCGGTCATGCAGCCGGGCCCGCGCCGAGACCGCCACGACCTCGTAGTCGAGCGCCCTCAGCGCCGCACCGACATGGCGCCCGATCAGACCGGTCCCGCCGGTGAGGAGAACGCGCCCCGCGCTCATGCCGTCACGGAGATTGCCGGGCACGGCGGTAACGAAGCGGGTGCCACCTTCGCGCAGATCCGCAAGCTGACGGATGACCTCGGCCTTGAGGTTCCACGGCAGGATCAGCACGAAATCGGGCTGGCGTTTCCGCAGCTCGTCCACGTCGAG
The DNA here is from genome assembly GCA_963707885.1 of uncultured Alphaproteobacteria bacterium. Lineage (GTDB taxonomy): Bacteria > Pseudomonadota > Alphaproteobacteria > Rhodobacterales > Rhodobacteraceae > Albidovulum. The sequence goes on along the minus strand of CAVPRV010000012.1, from coordinate 62,879 downwards.
GACCGGGATGCGGCTGCCGGGCAGAAGCGTGTTCTGCTTGGCCGGATTGCGGTCGACGCAATAGGCGATGAGGTCAGGACCGATCTGGCAGTAGTTCAGAAGCGTATTGCCCTTCGCGGCCGCGCCATAGGCGGCGACAATCTTGCCCTGCGCGCTGGCGCTTTGCGAGAAAATCGAGAAGCCCGTCGCGGACCGCCTCCACCCGTTCGGAAAAGCCCTTGTAGCCCTCGGCGCTGTCGAGCTTTGCCGCCGTCTCGTCGGCGCGGACCTTGGCGACGCCGGGGCATTCGGCGTGCTCGTCGTCCGTGCGGCAGGCATAGACCCGGAGGCTGCCGCCATGGGTCGGCAGTTCCTCCACGTCGAAGACCCGCAGGCCCTTGGATGCGAACACCTTTTCGACCGCCAGAAGCGACAGGTAGGAATAATGCTCGTGATAGATCGTGTCGAACTGCACGTCCTTGATGAGACGCAGGAGATGCGGGAATTCGACCGTGTAGACCGCGCCGCCGGTGAGAAGCTGCGCCACACCCGCGACGAAGTCGTTGATGTCGGGCACATGGGCCAGCACGTTGTGCCGAGCAGATGAGATCGGGCCGCTTGCCCTCGTCATAGAGCGCCTTCGCGATACGTTCGCCGAAGAACTCCACGAGCGTCGGCACCCCGGCCTTTTCGGCCGCGGCTGCGACCGACCCCGACGGCTCGATCCCGAGAACCGGGATGCCGGCGGCGACGAAGTTCTTCAGGAGATAGCCGTCGTTCGAGGCGACCTCGATCACGAAGCTGTCGGGGCCGAGGCCGAAACGCTTCGTCACCATGTCGGCATAGGCCTTGGCATGGGCGAGCCAGCTGTCGGAGAAGGAGGAGAAATAGGCATAGTCGCTGGTGAAGATCTTTTCCGGCGGCACGTCCGCGTCGACCTGCACCAGCCAGCAATTCTCGCAGACGCGGATGTGCAGGGTATATTTCGGCTCCGGCTCCCCGGCCTTCGCCATCGGAACGTAGGAATTGGCCACGGCCGAGAGGCCGAGATCGACGAAGGTCAAATGGCATTTCGGTGCCGCAATGGCGGCATTTCGGGTTACTGGTCACGCAATACTCTCCTGTCTCCTGGGTCGTCCGGCCCTTACCAAATCTTCCATGGCGCTTTCCCCGTTTCCCAATGCGCCTCGAGCTCCTGCTTCTCGCGGATCGTGTCCATCGGCTGCCAGAAGCCCTTGTGTTCGTAAGCCATCAGCTCGCCGTCGCGGGCGAGGCCCATGAGTGGCGCGCGTTCCCAGATGGTGGCGTCATCCTCGAGGTATTTCGCGACCTTGGGCGACAGGACGAAATAGCCGCCATTGATGACGCCGCCGTCGTCGGCCGGCTTCTCGGAAAACTCCCGCACATGACCGTCATTGATGTCGAGCCGGCCGAAGCGCGCGGCGGGCGGTACTGCCGTCACCGTCGCCATACGCCCATGCGCCTTGTGGAAGGCGACAAGCTGCGTCACGTCGATGTTTCCGACACCATCGCCATAGGTCATGCAGAACGCCTCCTCGTCCTTGAGGTAGGGCATCACACGACGCAGGCGCCCGCCAGTCATGCTTTCCTGACCGGTGTCGATCAGCGTCACCCGCCAGGGTTCCGTCTGGTTGTTGATGATTTCGGTCGCGCCCTTGCGCAGGTCGAAGGTCACGTCGGCGCCGTGCAGGTAGTAGTTGGCGAAGATACTCCTTGATCACGTAGCCCTTGTAGCCGCAGCAGACAACGAAGTCGTTGATGCCGTGGGCGGCGTAGATCTTCATGATGTGCCACAGGATCGGACGGCCTCCGATCTCGACCATCGGCTTGGGGATCCGCACCGTTTCCTCGGCAAGGCGGGTGCCGAGCCCGCCGGCCAGCAGAACACATTTCATGATCTGAACTCCTTCACACGCCTGACGGGCAGATCGGTGGGACCGGAGTCCAGCCGCCCTCCTTCGCGCCACGGGCCAGGACCGCGCAGTCCCGTGCCGGCGCTCTTGATCCCCACGCTGCGGGGTAGCACAAAGCCCTTGGTTTCGCTACAGCTATGGCGCTGGGGAGACCTCCGCCAGCCGGCCAGGGTCGCCGTCCTGCCTCCGGTACAGGACCGGCGGGAGACACGGCCCCGGCCTGGTCGGGGCGGCATTTCAGAAGGAAGAGATTGCACATGAACATTCTGCTTGTCGGACACCGCGGCTATATCGGCCCGGTCGCCGCAACCCATCTGGCCCGCGCGGTGCCCGGCGCCCGCGTCCACGGCGTCGATGCCAACTGGTTTGCCGGCTCCGAGGCCGCGACCTTTCCCGATGCCGCCTTCGCGAGCCAGCGCCGCGCCGATGTGCGCGACCTGACAAAGGCCGATTTCGAAGGCATGGACGCCGTCGTCGCCCTCGCCGCCGTGTCGAACGACCCGATCGGCAAGGAGTTCGAGAACGCCACCGCCGACATCAATTCGGCCGCCGTCCTGAAGGCCGCGAAAGCCGCCCGTGCGGCCGGGGTGAAGCGCTTCGTCTTCGCCTCGTCCTGCTCGATGTACGGCGCGGGATCGGACAGCTTGCGGAAAGAGACCGATACGCTGAACCCGCTGACCGCCTATGCCAAGTCCAAGGTCGCGACCGAGGAAGGGCTGCGGGGCCTTGCCACCGAGGGGTTCATGATCACCAGCTTGCGTTTCGCCACCGCCTGCGGGGCAAGCCCGATGCTGCGCCTCGACCTCGTGCTCAACGATTTCGTGGCGACCGCGCTCCGCACCGGCAAGATCGAGGTGCTGTCCGACGGCACTCCCTGGCGCCCGCTGATCCATGTCGAGGACATGTCGCGGGCCATCGAATGGGCGGTGACGCGCGACGGCGAGAAGATGATCGAGGTCAATGTCGGCAGCCAGGCCTGGACCTGGCAGGTCGGCCAGCTCGCCAGCGAGGTTGCCGAGCTCCTCGGCGGTGTCGCGGTCGAGATCAACACCAATGCCGCGCCCGACAAACGCTCCTACCGGGTGGACTTCTCGCGCTTCGCCTCGCTTGCCCCGAACCATCAGCCGCAGAAGGATTTCGCCACGGCGGTGCGCGAGCTTGCCGACGAGGTGCGGGCCATCGACCTCGGCGAGGCTGCGGTGCGCGAGTCGCGGTTCATCCGGCTGAACGTGCTGCGCGGACTGGTCCAGAGCGGCAAGCTCGACGGCGACCTGCGCTGGACGGAGGGCTGAGGTCGTGCCCGGCGCGGCGGACTCAGCCGCGCTGGCCCCACGACGGTCGGAGGCGGAAAACTCGGCGCGCATCTTTGCGCAAAGGGCGATCAAATCCATTCTCAAATATCCTTCGGCCGCTACCGTTGCCGGCTCCGGGCGGGGCGCAAATGGCGCGCCCGTTACGCTAGCACGACCACCCGCGCCTTGCCAAAGCCGACGCGTCGAATCGCGCCCCATCTGTCCGAAATCCCTAGCACAAGCCCGTAATACCTGCCCGGATTGCGGCTTTGTCGGGCAGAGCGGCGGTGATACTGTCGGCTCTACGGGGAAAATGGGCTGTTAATGGGTGGTTTGATGCAAAGATTGCTGTTCGCGAAGATCGAATTCTGGGTGGTCCTCATCCTCTTTCTGATCGGAATGATTGCTGCCGTGGGCTTCGGCTCGGCGGTTCTGGACGGAGAGCGGGAAAGCGGCCGATTCGGGCCGATCGGCCCGGCGGCGCTGGCGGTTGCCGAGATCCCGGACACGATCAAGGAACTCTTGCAGGAAGACCGTTCGATGGCAGCTTTCGTGCCAGACCGGTTCAAGGACAAGCCTGCCGGCTGGACCTTCGCCGAGGGCATGCGCGATCCCGGCTACATCCTCCTTTCGCGCTACGATGGCGACCTGGCGCGGCATGTTGTGGAACTCGTATCGCTCGCCGACGGCGCGGTGAAGCACCGCTGGCTGCCGGATGCCGACACACTTCTGGCCGGGGCGCCGCGCGAATCGCGCATCGCCGAGTACACCAACTGGAACACCCGGCATTATCGCGTGATTCACCCTATTCTCACCGATTCCGGCGAATTGATCATCAAGGATCACCAGTCCTTCCTCTACGCGCTCGACTCCTGCTCGAAAAAGCTCTGGGGACAGGAGGCAGTGCTGTTCCATCATTCGACCGAGATCGACGGCGCCGGCGGCTGGTGGATTCCATCCTATATCGAGCCAAGCAAGATCGACCGGATCTCGCCCGATTTCGTCGAGGATTCGCTCGCCCATGTCGGCCGCGACGGAACCGTGCTCGAAAATATCTCGGCGGCGGGCATCCTCTTGCGCCACGGGATGGAATACGCGCTCTTCACCGCCGGGCGTTATCAGAAGGATCCGATCCATATCAACGATATACAGCCGGTTCTTGAAGATGGCCGTTACTGGAAAAAGGGTGATCTGTTCCTGAGTTTCCGGCACCTGTCGATGATCATGCTCTACAGGCCGTCGACGGACGAGATCATCTGGCAGCACCAGGGACCGTGGCTCGCGCAGCATGATGTGGATATCCTGGACGACCACCGGATCGCCGTATTCAACAACAATGCCTACGACAAGGGAACCGGTGCGCGTGTCTACGGGACGAACGAGATCACGGTCTACGATTTCGACACCGGAGAGATCAGCAATCCTTGGGCCGAGATGATGGAGAGGCCTGACATCAAGACGCTTTTCGAAGGCCTTTTCCGGCGGTTGCCGGACGGGCACTTCATGGTTGAGGAGGAGAATTCGGGCCGGCTCCTGTTGCTCAGCCCCGCGGGCGATACGCTGGCCGAGTTCATCAACAAGGCCGGCGACGGGCTTGCCTACCGGATGGGCTGGAGCCGTTACATGAGCGTGAAGGAAGGCGACGCGGCGCTGGCGAAGCTCTCCGGGTCCTGTGGGAACTGAGGGGCCTAGGGCGTTTCAGGATTGAGAAGAATCGGAATTCGGACGTTTCTTGTTCGAATCCCGACGCTTACAATCCACGCTTAATCCGGAAGCACCTCAGCCGAGGGCCGCGAGGGTGGGGAATGTTTCCAGCAACCAGTAGGAAAACTGGCTGAATCCGCCCGTCAGCATCAGAAGCCCGATGGTCCACAGCAGCAACCCCATGATCCGTTCGATCCGGGTCATGTGGCGCTTGAGGAAGGCCATGACGCCCTTGAGGCGGGGAAAGAAGGCCGCGACCAGCAGGAACGGAATGCCGAGTCCGATCGCGTAAACGCCGAGCAGCCCGGTGCCGCGGGTGATCGAGCCGTCCTGCGCGGCGAGCGCCAGGATCATGCCGAGTTGCGGGCCGATGCAAGGCGTCCAGCCGAAGGCGAAGGCGAGGCCGAGGAGATAGGCGCCGAAGGCCGAGCCGCCCTGGTCGCCCGCGTCGATCCGCGCCTCGCGGTCGAGGAAGGGGATGCGGATGACCCCCAGGAAATGCGCACCGAAGACCATGACGACGACGCCCGCGAGCGTCGAGAACCAGTCCTGGTTGCGCAGGAAGAACTGCCCGAAGGCCGAGGCGGTAAATCCGAGAAAGAGAAACACCGTCGAAAGCCCGAGGACGAAGAACCCCGCCGCCGCGAGCGTCCGCCGCCGCCCGGCCCGATCGTCCTGCATCTCGCCCATGGTGATCCCGCCCATATAGGCGAGATAGGGAGGCACGATCGGCAGGACGCAGGGGCTGAGGAACGACAGAAATCCCGCGAGAAGCGCGATGAGCGCGGCGAGCGCGAAGCCCGCATCCATGATGCCTGTCTCGAACATGGCCAAGCCTTAGCGCAAGCCTCGCGCAAGGTCACGCGGTCAATGGGTCACGAGGGTATCACATCGGCGTGGCGCGGCGGACCCGCGAGAAGACGGGTGCCGCTCCCCAGCTGTACGCGGATCCGGACAGGAAAAGGCCGGGTCCGAAGACCCGGCCCAGTCTTTCGACCCGTCCCCGGCTCAGCGACCGAGGGACCACCAGCCGCGGCGCTTGGGCTTGGTGTCGTCCTCGGCAGCCGCGCCGCTGCCGAGATCCGGATCGGGCTGAAGCTCTGCCGCCGCCGGGGCGGCCACAGGCTCCGGCATCGGTTCGGGGACGGGCTTGGCGATAGCTGCAGATTTGGCGACCGGTTTGGCTGAGGGTGCCGCGGCGATTTCGGCAACGGTCTCGGGGACCTCGGCCGTCTTCGCCTTGGCCCGCGACCGCGTCGCGCGCGGTTTCGGAGCCTTTTCTTCGGCGCCGGCCTCGGGTGCCGCCTCTTTCTTCGCAGGCTTCTTCCGTGTGGCTGTCCGGCGTTTCGGCTTTTCCGCCTCGGCCGGGGCTTCAGGCTCGGCGGCCACCGCGACGGCGACCTCTGCCGGAGGAACCTCGGCCGCGGGGAGAGCGGCCTCGGCCTCTACCCCGGCGGGTTTCGACTTCGTCCGGCTGCGGCTCCGCGTCCGTTTCGGCTTCGCGGCCACTTCTTCGGGCGCGGTTTCGGTCTCGGCTTCGGCCACAGCGGTCTCGGCCTCGGCAGCGACGGCGGCTTCGGGCCGCTCGTCAGTGCTGTCCGCCGTCATGTCGGCCTGGCCGCCATTGCCGGACTTCCGCCGCCGCCGCCGGCGACGCTTCTTCTTCTTGCCGGGTTCGCCCTCGCCCTCTCCTGTCGCAACGGCGGGGGTCGCCTCGACCTCCTCGGCCTCGTCGACGTCGATATCCTCGTCTTGCTCTTCCGGCTCTTCCATCCGAAAGGCATCGACCGAGACGACCGGCGATGCGGCCTCCGGCACGTTGCGGGTCGCGGTCTTGAACTTCTCGATGGAGAAATCCGGGCTGACCATCGCCGGGTCGCCCTCGATCCGAACCGCCATGCCGTAGCGCGCCTCGATCTGGGCGACGTGCTCGCGCTTCTGGTTGATCAGGAAGTTGACGACTGCGACCGGGGCCTTGAGGAGCACTTCACGCGACCGCTTGCGCGTCCCCTCCTCCTCAAGCTGGCGCAGGACCTGGAGGGCCAGGCTGTCGTCTGAGCGGATGATTCCGGTGCCGTGACAATGCGAGCACGGGGCGGTCGTCGCCTCCAGCATGCCGGGGCGCAGGCGCTGGCGGCTCATCTCCAGAAGGCCGAAGCCCGAGATGCGGCCAACCTGGATCCGCGCCCGGTCGGATTTCAGCTTTTCCTTCAGGCGCTTCTCGACGGCGGCGTTGTTGCGCCGCTCCTCCATGTCGATGAAATCGATCACGATGAGGCCGGCGAGGTCGCGCAGGCGCAACTGGCGCGCCACTTCTTCGGCCGCCTCGATGTTGGTCTTGAGCGCGGTTTCCTCGATCGAGCCTTCCTTCGTCGCCCGGCCCGAGTTCACGTCGATGGCGACGAGTGCCTCGGTCACGCCGATGACGATATAGCCGCCGGACCTGAGCTGGACGGTCGGGTTGAACATCGCGGCGAGGTAGCTTTCAACCTGGAAGCGGGCGAACAAGGGCAGGCCTTCGTGGTAGTGCTTCACGTGCTTGGCGTGGGACGGCATGATCATCTTCATGAAGTCCTTGGCCGCGCGGTAGCCTTCGATCGCCCTCGACGAGCACCTCGTCGATGTCCTTGTTGTAGAGGTCGCGGATCGCGCGCTTGATGAGGTCGCCTTCCTCGTAGATCGGCGCTGGGGCGATCGACTTCAGCGTCAGTTCGCGGATCTGTTCCCAGAGCCGCAGGAGGTATTCGTAGTCGCGCTTGATCTCGGACTTCGTCCGCTGGCTGCCGGCCGTGCGGATGATCAGGCCGGCGCCTTCCGGCACCTCGATCTCGTTCGCGATTTCCTTGAGCTTCTTGCGGTCCGCGGCGTTGCGTGATCTTGCGCGAGATGCCGCCGCCCCGGGCGGTGTTCGGCATCAGCACGCAGTAGCGGCCGGCGAGGCTGAGATAGGTCGTCAGCGCCGCGCCCTTGTTGCCGCGCTCTTCCTTGACCACCTGGACCAGCATGATCTGCCGGACCTTGACCACCTCCTGGATCTTGTACTTGCGCGGCCGGGGCTTTCTGGTCTGGCGGATTTCCTCGCTCACATCCTCGTCGGCGACGGATTCGATGTCCTCGTCGGTGTCGGAGGCATGGTCGGCGGCGACATAGGGCTCCTCGCGCTCGGACGCAGGCTCGGCGGACGGTTCGGTCGCGACTTCGGGCGCAGCGGCGGCCTCGTCGCCTGCGACCGGTGTCGCCTGCGCCTCGTCCTCGGCGTCGTCGCCGTGGTCGAGGACGGTCATGCCGGGGATCTCGTCGCTGGTCGCGACGGCGTCGTCGCGGCGTGCTTTTTCGGCCCTGGATTGCGGCTTGCCGCGCCGACGCTGGCGGCCGCCGTTCTCCTCGGCGTCGAGCGCCTCGGCGATAGGCGCGTTCCTCGGCCAGGAGCGCCTGCCGGTCGGCGACCGGGATCTGGTAGTAGTCGGGGTGGATTTCCGAGAAGGCGAGGAAGCCGTGGCGGTTGCCGCCGTAATCGACGAAGGCCGCCTGGAGCGAGGGTTCGACGCGGGTGATTTTCGCTAGATAGATATTGCCGGCTATTTGGCGTTTGTTGACGGTCTCGAAGTCGAATTCCTCAACCTTGTTTCCGTCGACCACCACGACGCGGGTCTCTTCCGCGTGGGTGGCGTCGATGAGCATTTTCTTGGCCATGTAGATCTTTCCGAACGCGACACGAGTCCGGAACCCTTGCGGGCCGGATGCGGGATCGCGGTCAATTGCTGAGGCGATTTGAGGCGCGGAAAATGCAGCGGGGGCGGCCAATGGCCTGCCTGAGATCCGCTGCTCTGTCCTCACGCGTTTCATCGCGGTTCTGTCCCGGACACCTCGCGGCGTCCATTTCTGGCCCCGGCCGCGTCGCGGTTGGGGGCGTAAGTGCGGCCTTGCGGCCATTCCGCCTGCCATTTCCCATGTCGGGGCATCATTGCCGGGACACCGGATCAGCAGAGAATTCTGAAAGGTCGCCTCACACGCAATGCGCGAAGAACGACGTTTGCCGACTTTAGCGGCGAAGGTCGGTCAAAGACAATGGCCAATTTGGCCGAAAGTTGTCGCGCCCGGCCCGGCGCCGCCCGGCAGGATGGGTTCAAACCCACCTTACACTCCGCTCACGGCGCACTGGCGCTCCAGAAAGAATTGGACTTTTGGCCCCGCGAGGTGGGTTTCAACCCACGCTACCTCCCACCCTCCCGGATCAGAGATAGTCCGACCGCTGCAATCCGTATTTCGCCATCTTCTCGTTCAGCGTCCGGCGCGGCAGGCTGAGTTCTTCCATCACCGCAACGATGGAGCCCTTGTGCCGGCGCATCGTGTTGTCGATCAGCATCTTCTCGAAGCTTTCGACATAGTCCTTCAAGGGCTTGCCCTCGGTCGTCATCGCCGGGCCTGCCTCTTCGTTCTCGGCCATGAGAAGCGAGGCGATGGAGCCCGAGCCGCGCCGATTCTGAAGGACCGCGCGTTCGGCGACGTTGATGAGTTGGCGGACATTGCCCGGCCAGGGCGCCTGCAGAAGCTGGGCCGCTTCCTGCGCTGTCACCTGCGGCGCGTCGCAGCCGTATTCCTCGGCGAACTGCTCGGCGAGGCGGGTGAAGAGCGTCAGGATATCCTCGCCGCGCTGGCGCAAGGGCGGCAGCATGATCTTCAGGGCCGCGAGCCGGAAATAGAGGTCCGGGCGCAGCGCGTCCTCGACCGTGCGACCCTGTTCGTGATCGTTGCAGATCGCGATGATCCGGGTCTCGGCCGGCGTGCCCTGGTCGTTGATGAAGGTCAGCAGCCGGGCCTGCAGCCCCTGGCTCAGCGCCTCGACGTCCTCGAGCACCAGCGTGCCGCCACGCGCCTCCTCGACGAGCGGGATCTGGCCGCCCTCGTCCATCGGCCCGAAGAGCCGGGTGGCGAGCTGGTCCTCGGTATAGGCGGCGCAGGAGATCACGCAGAACTTCTTGCCGGCGCGCGGGCCGACCGCATGGAGCGCGTGAGCCACCAGCGTCTTGCCGGTCCCGGTCTCGCCGTCGATCAGCACATGGCCGTCGGCCTGGCCGAGATCGAGGATATCCTCGCGCAGCCGCTCCATCGCCTGCGAGGCGCCGATGAGCTTCTTCATGATCGTCGAGCCGTCGGACAGCTCCTTGCGCAGCGCCCGGTTGTCGAGCGTCATCCGCCGCGACTGGCTCGCGCGCTTGGCGAGGTCGGTCATCCTGTCGGGGTTGAACGGCTTTTCGAGGAAGTCGAAGGCGCCGACGCGCATCGCCTCGACCGCCATCGGCACGTCGCCGTGACCGGTGATCATGATCACGGGAAGGCCGCTGTCGACGCTCATCAGCCGCTTGAGGAAGGCCATGCCGTCCATGCCGGGCATCTTGATGTCCGAGACGACGACGCCCGGATAGTCCGACCCGATCGCCTTCAACGCCTCTTCGGCCGAGGCGAAGGTCTCGGTGTCGAAGCCCGACAGCGCCAGCCACTGGCTGATCGACTGCCGCATGTCCTGTTCGTCATCGACGATTGCCACTTTCATCGCGCGCGCCATCGCTCACCTCATTCCGCTGCTTGCGTCTTTGCTGCCAATATGGGGAGTTGAACCTCGAATACAGCCCCCCCGCCCGGTGCATTGCGCGCCGTGAGCCGCCCCCCGAGGTCCTTGACGATCCCCGAGGAAATGGCAAGCCCCAGCCCGACGCCCTCGCCGGGCTTCTTCGTGGTGTAGAAGGGCTCGAAAAGATTGTCGAGGTCGGCGATGCCGTGGCCGTTGTCGCGCACCGCGAGGGTCGCCGTTTCGCCCGCCGTCAGCAGGATCTCGACCTGCGGCTCGGCCGTGGTCCTTGGTCGCGTCGAGGGCGTTGCGGAGGAGGTTGATGATCACCTGTTCCAGCCGCACCTTGTCGGCCTGAACCATGACCGGCGTCCGCGGCATCATCCGGGTGATCTTGACCGACCGGGTGCGCAATGTCGGCTCCATCATCGACAGGGCCGAGGACACGCGAGGCCCTTACATCGATGGGTTCGAACGCCTCACCGCCCTTGCGGGCGTAGCTCTTGAGCTGGCGGGTGATCGCGCCCATCCGCTCGATGAGATCGTCGATGCGCTGGAAGGACGACAGCGCCTCTTCCGGGCGGCGGCGCTGCAGGAGGAGACGGGCGCCGGCGAGGTAGGTCTTCATCGCGGCGAGCGGCTGGTTCAGCTCGTGGCTGACGGCCGCCGACATCTCGCCGAGGGCGGCGAGTTTCGAGGACTGGGCAAGCGTCTGTTCGGCCACGGCGAGGTCCTTCTGGACCTTCTCGCGCTCGGCGATTTCCCGCTGCAGGCGCAAGTTGAGCTGGCGCAGTTCCGCCGATTCCCGCCGGAAGACCGCCGACTGCAACCGCGCCCGGCGCGACAGGACGTAGAAGATCAGCGCGAGCAGGACGGCAAACCCCATGATCTCGAGTGCGAGGACCGTGTTCACCCTCTCGCGGATCGAATCGTAGGTGGTGAAACTGATGAGGCGCCAGCCGCGGAACGGGATACGGGCGTCGTTGCGCATCACCGCCTCGCCGCCGACATAGGCATCGGGCGGGTCGTTGGCCCAGTCGGCGGTGGCCTGGAAGGCGCGCTCAAGCGCCGAGGGCGCGGGCCGGCCGGCAAGCGCTTCGCCAAGCGTCAGGCCGCGCCAGCGCGGCTCGGTCGTCAGGATCACCCTGTTCTCGCTGTCGATGACCGCGACGGCCTCGGAAATGCCAGCCCAGACCCGTTCGAACTTCTGCAACTCGGCGCCAACGACCATCACGCCGACCAGCCGGTTCTCCGAGAGGACTGCGCGGGAATAGGAGAATTCGTAGCCGCCATTGGAATTCTCGGCGAGCGTGAAGACGGTATCCTTCGAGCGCTGAGCATTGACGAAATGCGCCGCCGTGGAGTGGTTCGAGCCGATCTGGGTGCGGTCGGTCGCGGCCACCGCGCGTCCGGTCACGTCGAGAAGCTGGATCGAGGCGGCGCCGATCTCGTCCTGGGCCGAGATCAACCGCTGCGAGGTCGCCGAGAAATCGCCGGAATTGAGCGAGGAGATGAGCGCGGGGTCGCGCGCCAAGAGCAGCGGCACGACCGAGGTGCGCTGCAACTCGCTGAGGATGTGGCCGGTATAGAGCGCGAGGCGAACCTCGGCGCGGTTGCGCGTCGTCTCGGTAAAGCGCTCGGAGAGGAAGGCATTGGTGTACCAGATCACCGAGACGGCGGCGGCGATGAAGGTGATGACGATGAGCCGGAGCCACCACGGATTGCGCATCGAGACGATGCCGGACGCCTCGGTCGCAAGCGGCACGGGGACGGGCGCGGTACCGGGATCGGCCGCGCTCGGGTCGGGATCGCTGGTCGTGTCGGGCGCGTCGGCCATTGCGACAGTCTAGGCGTGTGGCCCGGCGGCCTCAAGCGCCCGTGGTCAGGCGAGCGCCAGCGCGGCCATGAGCGAGCGGAAAAGCACCGATCCGTCGGTGCCGCCATGCGCCGCCTCGGTCATCCGCTCGGGATGCGGCATCATGCCGAGCACGCGCCGGTTCTCGGAAAGCACGCCGGCAATATCGGCGGTCGAGCCGTTGGGGTTCGCAACGTAACTGAAGGCGATGCGGTCCTCGTCCCGAAGACGTTCTAGCCCGTCGGCGTCGATCGCGTAGTTTCCGTCGTGATGGGCGACCGGCATCCGGGCGATATCGCCCTTCGCCCAGAGGTTGGTGAAGGGGCTCTGCGCCGTCTCGACCCTGAGATCTACCGCCTTGCAGACGAACCTGAGCCCGGCATTGCGCATCAGGACGCCGGGCAGGAGGCCGGTCTCGGTCAGGACCTGAAAGCCGTTGCAGATGCCGAGAACATGGCCGCCCCTGGCCGCGAAGCTCTTCACCGCCGCCGCGACAGGCGACCGGGCGGCAATGGCGCCGCAGCGCAGATAGTCGCCGAAGGAAAACCCGCCCGGGATCGCGACGATGTCGATACCCTTCGGCAGGTCGGCATCCTTGTGCCAGACCCGCGTCACCGTGGCGCCGGCCTGTTCGAAGGCGACGGCGAGGTCGCGGTCGCAGTTGGAACCGGGAAAGGTGATGACGGCGGCTTTCATGGGCGGTCCTCGGGCATTGGAGATGATCGGGCTCGTAGCTCAAACGGCGCGGGTTTTCCAGCGGTGGATTGGGGCCCTGCCCCAAACCCCGGGATATTTCCGGCAAGATGAAGTGTCAGAGGCCGAAATCGGTGATCACCGCGACGCCGGGAGGGGCCGGCCGGTCGAAGGCGGCAAGCTCGGCCGAGGCGTCGGAGAGGCGGACGCGGCGGGCGATGAGCGGGGTGAGGTCGACCTGGCCGGCCTCGATGAGGTTCAGAAGGCTCGGGTAGCGCCAGGCAGGCATGCCGCGGGTGCCGAAGATCGCAAGTTGGCCGGAATAGACGGCGTCCATCGGCAGCGTCATCTGGGTATGCGCGCCGGCTGGCATGCCGATCTGCACCATGCGCCCAAGCTTGCGCAGCGATTTCAGCGCGTTGACGGTGGTCTCGGCGATACCGAGCGCCTCGATCGCGACATCGGCGCCGCCGCCGGTGATTTCGCGGATCGCCTCGGCCGGGTCGGTCTCGGCGGCATTGACCACGGCGTCGGCGCCGTGGGCTTTTGCGTGGGCGAGTTTCTCGGCCACCACATCGACGACAACGGTGCGCGCGCCGATGGCGCGGGCGAGGAGCATGGCAGAGAGCCCGACCCCGCCGGCGCCGAATATCGCGCACCATTCGCCGGCGCGGAGGCTGGCCCGCCCGGTGAGCCCGTGCCAGGCAGTGGTGACGCGGCAGCCGAGCGCGGCGGCGAGCGCCGGGTCCATCGCTTCGGGCAGCGCGGCGAGGTTTCCGTCGGCGCGCGGTACCGCGATGCGTTCGGCGAAGGCGCCGGGATGGGTGAAGCCGGGGATCACCTGCGTCGGGCAGGTCGTCTGGTTGCCGGCGGCACAGGCGGGGCATTGACCGCAGGCGAGAATGAAGGGCGCGATGACCCGGTCGCCGGCCTTCCAGCGGGTGACACGGGCGCCCACCTCCTCCACCACGCCGCAATATTCGTGGCCGGGCACCTGCGGCAGGACGATATCGGGGTCGGATCCGGTCCAGCTGTGCCAGTCCGAGCGGCAGATGCCGCAGGCGAGGACGCGCAGGACGATGCCGTCTTCGGGGCAGTCCGGGTCGGGAAGGTCGGCGATCTCGAGCGGCGCCCGGTAGCGGGTCAGCAGCGCCGCGCGCATCAGGCGGTCTGGCCCGATACTTCGATCGTGTATTTCTCGATCACGGTATTGGCGAGGAGCTTCTCGCACATGGCCTTCACCTCGGCCTCGGCGGCGGCCTTGTCGGTCGCCGCCAGGTCAAGCTCGATCACCTTGCCCTGACGCACGCCTTCGACGCCCTGAAATCCGAGCGTGCCGAGCGCGTGCCTGACCGCCTCGCCCTGAGGGTCGAGAACGCCATCCTTCAGCATGACATGGACGCGGGCTTTCAGGGTCGCGGGCATCGCGTTCGGGCCTTTCAGTTGATCAGGGTCGGTTTGGTGAGATGCGCGGTTTGCGTCGGCAGCACGCCGAGCCGGCGGGCGACCTCGGTATAGGCGTCGGTGAGGTTGCCGAGATCGCGGCGGAAGACGTCCTTGTCCAGCTTCCGGCCGGTCTTGATGTCCCAGAGCCGGCAGCTGTCGGGCGAGATCTCGTCAGCCACGATCAGTCGCATGAAGTCGCCGTCCCAGATTCGCCCGATCTCGATCTTGAAGTCCACGAGCTTGATGCCCACGCCGTAGAAGACACCGGAGAGGAAGTCGTTCACCCGGAGCGCGAGCGAGATGATGTCGTCCATGTCCTGCTGGTTGGCCCAGCCGAAGGCAAGGATGTATTCCTCGGAAACCATCGGGTCGCCGAGGGCGTCGTTCTTGTAGCTGTATTCGACGATGGGACGCGGCAGGGCGGTCCCTTCCTCCATCCCGAGGCGCTTGGAGAGCGAGCCCGCAGCAAAATTGCGCACGATCACCTCGAGCGGAATAATCTCCACCTGGCGGATCAGCTGTTCGCGCATGTTGATGCGGCGGATGAAATGATTGGGGACGCCGACCGCGGTCAGCCCGGTCATGAAGAACTCGCTCAGGCGGTTGTTCAGCACCCCCTTGCCCTCGACCGTCGCCCGCTTCTGCGCGTTGAAGGCGGTGGCGTCGTCCTTGAAATACTGCACGAAAGTGCCGGGCTCCGGGCCTTCGTAGAGGATCTTCGCCTTGCCTTCGTAGATTTTCTTGCGACGTGCCATGATAGCTCCGTTCGGGCGCGCCGGACTGCGCAGCACTTCTGAGCCGCCGCTATAGGCCAACCCGCCCATTGCCGCAAGCCATTGACGGGAGCGCCCCGACAGGGGACTTGCGAAGCAGGGGCGCGGCGGGCATATGGGGGGCAATGAAACCTGACCAGATGGGGGCCCCGGAATGACCACCTTCGATGACCGCGAAAACGCTTTCGAGGCAAAGTACGCCCATGACGAGGAGATGAGGTTCAAGGCCGAGGCCCGGCGCAACAAGCTCCTCGGTCTTTGGGCCGCGGCGCTGCTGGGCAAGTCGGGCGACGCCGCCGCCGCCTATGCCAGGGAGGTCATCGCCTCGGACTTCGAGGAGGCCGGCGACGAGGACGTCTACCGCAAGGTCGCGGGCGATCTCGGCGACAAGGCGGACGAGATGACGATCCGCGCGAAGATGGCCGAACTGATGATCGAGGCCAAGCGCCAGGTCATGACCGAGGTCTGAGCGACCGGACCCGACGGGTTCGGGCATCGCCCTGCTGTCGCTGGCCGCCCTGCCCTGCCCCACCGACGCCTTCGCCTGGTTGTCGTCCCATCTCCGTCGCCCCCTGGAGCGGTCGCCGGGCGTGGCCGGCCTTGCCCGGTTCAAGGCGGGGTTCGCGCCGCGGCGCGAGCGGCTCCATATCGCCGCTCCCTCGCCCCTGGCTCTTCTTCTCGTCGCCCTCGACATCGCGCGGGAGGTTCACATGCCGGCGCCGCTGCCCGGCGCATCCGCCCCCGGCGGCGACGCGGCGCAGTCGGTCAGGCCCCAAGCGGCCCCGACAGGAAGGGACGCCTGACCGCGCCGGAGCGCAGCGCTTTCCCGCCGCGCATCATCTTCATGCACAAGATCGGTTTGATTCATCGGCACGGGCGTGGCACATCGGGGGAAAGGGCTGCCGGAGCGCCGCCCGACGAAGTTTCACCGAAAGGCTTTCTCCATGAGCGATCTTCTCTCCCGTCTTCTCGCGTCGCGCGACTGGCTCATGGCCGATGGCGCGACCGGGACGAACCTCTTCAACATGGGGTTGACCGCGGGCGAAGCGCCGGAACTGTGGAACACCGACAAGCCGGAGAATATCCGCGCGCTCTATCGCGGCGCGGTCGAGGCGGGGTCGGACATCTTCCTCACCAACACGTTCGGCGGCAATGCGAGCCGGATGAAGCTCCATTCCGCGCAAGGCCGGGTCCACGAGTTGAACCGGATCGGCGCCGAGCTTGGCCGCGAGATCGCCGACGCTTCCGGCCGGGATGTCGTCGTCGCGGGCTCCATGGGCCCGACGGGCGAGATCATGGCGCCGATGGGATCGCTGACCCACGAGATCGCCGTCGAGATGTTCCACGAGCAGGCCGAGGGGTTGAAGGACGGCGGTGCGGATGTGCTCTGGGTCGAGACGATCTCGGCCGCCGAGGAGTTCCGGGCCGCGGCCGAGGCTTGCGCCAAGGCCGGCATGCCCTGGTGCGGGACGATGAGCTTCGATACGGCGGGGCGGACGATGATGGGCCTGACCTCGGCGCAGATGGTGGCGATGGTCGACAAGCTCGACCATCCGCCACTGGCCTTCGGTGCCAATTGCGGCGTCGGCGCCGCCGATCTGATGCGCACGGTGCTGGGCTTCGTCGCGGTGGGGCCGGAGAAACCGATCATCGCCAAGGGCAATGCCGGCATCCCGAAATATCATGACGGACATATCCACTATGACGGCACACCGGATCTGATGGCGGAATATGCCGTCCTCGCCCGCGACGCTGGCGCGACGATCATCGGCGGCTGCTGCGGCACGATGCCCGAGCATCTGATGGCGATGCGCAATGCGCTGGAGAGCCGGCCGCGCGGCCCGCGCCCGACGCTCGACGAGATCGCATCGAAGCTTGGCGGGTTTTCCTCCGCGTCGGACGGGACCGGCGACGAGGCCGGCGCCGGGCGCGAACGCCGGGGTCGGCGGCGCGGCTGAGAGGGCGATGGGGGCGCTGCCCCCGCCGCCGCTGGCGCGGCGCCTCCCCCGAGGTATTTTCGAACAAGAGAAGACGGACGCAGTTAGAAGAGGCTGAGCTGGTCGCCCGGGCGCTCTGGCGGGCCGAAACGCGAGAGATCGGGCGGCGGCAGGTCCCTGGCGTAGCCGAGCCGGCGCGTCGCGATGGCGAACCGGTGGGCGATGAGGTCGGCGTGAATGCCATCGCCCCGCATCCGCCTGCCCCATTCGGCGTCGTAATCCTTGCCGCCGCGCATCTCGCGCAGGCGGTTCATCACATGGCTGGCGCGACCCGGAACATGCCGGTCGAGCCAGTCGCGAAAGAGCGGCGCCACCTCGTGCGGGAGACGCAATAGTATCCATGACGCGGCACTTGCCCCCGCCTCGCGCGCGGCGGCGAGGATGCGCTCAAGCTCGGCCTCGGTCAGGACCGGGATCAGCGGCGCCACCATGACCCGGACCGGGATGCCGGCCGCCGCAAGCATCCGGATCGTCGCAAGACGCCGGTCCGGCCCCGGCGCCCGCGGCTCCAGCCGTCGCGAGAGGTCGGGGTCGAGCGTTGTGACCGAAACACCGACCTGGACGAGGCGGCGCGCGGCCATGTCGGCAAGGAGGTCGAGGTCGCGGGCGATCAGCGCTCCCTTGGTGACGATGGTCAGCGGATGGTTCCAGTCCGACAGGACCTGGAGAATGCCACGCATGATCCGGTAGCGCGCCTCGATCGGCTGGTAGGGATCGGTATCGGTGCCGAGTGCGATCGGCGCGGGCCGGTACGACTTGCGCGCCAGTTCCCGCGCCAGCACCTCGGGCGCCGTCGGCCGCGCCACGAGCCTGGTCTCGAAGTCGAGGCCGGCCGAGAGCCCGAGATAGCCGTGGCCCGGCCGCGCGAAACAGTAGATGCAACCGTGTTCGCAGCCCCGGTAGGGATTGATCGAGCGGTCGAAGCCAAGATCCGGCGAGGTGACGGGATTGATGACGGAGCGTGGCCGCTCCTCGGTCACTTCAGTGCGCAGGAGCCGTTCGTCCTCGGCGATGTCCCAACCGTCGGCCTCGCGGACTCTGTGATAGGGCTCGAACCGGCCCGCGCCATTGGTGTCGGCACCACGGGCCTTGAGACGCAGGAACGGATCTGGCGGCGGAAGCGGCATGGCGTCAGAATAGAACATAGAGTGAACAATAGGCAAGGCAGATGCTTGTTCCGGCCCCAGCTTGTCGCTCCGCGTCGCCGCAGGTACGGCCCATGTCGCAAATCGCCAAGTGACCGGGCGGCAATCGCCGCAATAACGGCTTGAGGACCGCCAGGAGACACGCCAATGGCCGAAGACGAAATCATTCTCAGCGAGCTCGACGACGAAGAGCTGGTGCTTCAGATGCACGACGACCTCTATGACGGTCTCAAGGAAGAGATCGAAGAGGGCGTTCGCATCCTTCTCGATCGCGGCTGGGCGCCCTATGACGTCCTGACCAAGGCGCTGGTCGCGGGCATGACCATCGTCGGCGCCGACTTCCGCGACGGTATTCTCTTCGTGCCGGAAGTGCTGTTGGCCGCCAACGCGATGAAAGCCGGCATGTATATCCTTAAACCGCTGCTGGCCGAAACCGGCGCGCCGAAGGTCGGCAAGATGGTGATTGGCACCGTCAAGGGCGACATTCACGACATCGGCAAGAACCTTGTCGGCATGATGATGGAAGGTGCGGGCTTCGAGGTCGTCGATCTCGGCATCAACAACCCGGTCGAGAAATACATCGAGGCGCTGGAGCGCGAGGATGCCGATATCCTCGGCATGTCGGCGCTGCTGACGACGACGATGCCCTACATGAAGGTCGTGATCGACACGATGAAGGAAAAGGGCATGCGCGACGACTTCATCGTGCTGGTCGGCGGCGCGCCTTTGAACGAGGAGTTTGGCAAGGCCATCGGTGCGGACGCCTATTGCCGCGACGCCGCTGTCGCCGTCCAGACCGCCAAAGACTTCATGGCGCGCAAGCACAACAAGCTCGCCGCTGGCTGATCCGATTTACGACGGGAAATTGCGGATCGGCCCCGTCCTCTGGCGGGGCCGTTTTGCATCCGGCGCTTCACAAAGCCCGGCCCCGCCCCCAGATTGAAGGACAAGAAGGAGAAGCACCATGCCCCCTGCCCGGTTCTTCCTGCTGCTTGCGGTCGTGATTCTGGCGGCGGGCCTGACAATTGCCGTCGCATTCTGGGGGGCGGGCCTTCCCACCCTTGCCGGCTTCGGCCTCCCGCTCTTGCTGCTGGCTGCCCTCCTCCTTCGCCTTGGCCGAAAGGCACCGTGATGACGCTTCCCGACGACCGCACACTGACCGAGGCCGGGCTTCCGCCCGCCCGCAAAGGCCGGATCCTGCTGATCGCCTGCGGGGCGCTGGCGCGCGAGATTGTCGACCTCAAGGCGGCCAATGGCTGGGATCACCTCGACCTGACCTGCCTGCCGGCGAAATACCATCTCTGGCCCGACAAGATCACAGCGGCTGTCGAGGAGACAGTCGCGAGGCAGCGCGACTCCTACGACGGGATATTCGTCGTCTATGCGGATTGCGGGACTGGTGGCCAATTGTTCGATACGTGCAAGCAATTGGGCGTCGAGATGATCGCAGGCCCGCATTGCTATTCGTTTTTTGAAGGAAATGCCGCCTTCGCCGAGCACGCCGAGGAGGAGATGGGCGCCTTCTACCTGACCGACTTCCTGGTCCGGCAGTTCGATGCATTCGTCTGGAAGCCGATGGGCCTCGACCGGTATCCGGAGCTAAGGGACACGTATTTCGGCAATTACGACCGGCTGGTCTATCAGGCCCAGACCGACGATCCCGCGCTCGACGCCAAGGCACGGGACTGCGCGGAGCGGTTGGGGCTGGCCTATGTCCGGCGCTTCACCGGCTACGGCGATCTGAAGACGGCGCTGTCGGGACTTTGAGGCGCGCGGGCGCAGGCAAGGCGGGTTTCAATCCACTCCAGCTTTCGCGTCTCGGGCGTGGGCGGTCAGGCGGCGGCCTCGGCCGCAAGCTTGCGGATACGGCCGACCATCGCGCGGAGCCCGTTCGATCGCTGCGAGGAGAGATGCTCTTCGAGCCCGAGCCGCGCGAGTTCGGCAGGCGCGTCGACCTTCGTCACCTCGGTCACGCTCAGACCGGAATAGAGCGCGTACAGGATCGCGATCAGACCGCGCACGATCATCGCGTCGCTCTCGCCCTGAAAGTCGAAGCGGGCGGAGGGCCCCTCGCCCTCGATCCGCGGCAGGAGCCAGACCTGGCTCGCGCAGCCCTCGACCTTGGTCGCGGGCACCCGGAACGCCTCGTCGAGGGGGGGCATCCCCTTGCCAAGCTCGATGACGTGCCGGTAGCGCTCTTCCCAGTCGTCTAGGAATTCAAAGGTCTCGACAATATCCTCGAATGCCGCCGTGGCCATGCGCGTCTCCGTTCCGATATGCCTCACGTAGTGCTTGACCGGGTGAAGTTCCAGCCATCGACGCTCTTTTCATGCGCCTGCGAATGGGCTACCCACGAGGCAAATGGGTAGGGAGCGGCCGCGCATGAGATTGCCTGTCACCGGATTGCTGATCGTCACGCTGGTACTCGCGGGATGCGGGCGGGTTCGCGAAAGCCGGCTGAACCCGTTCAACTGGTTCGGACGGTCGGTGGAGACCACCCAGACCGTCACCGAAGGGGCGGTGCCGGGACGGCCTGACGACGGCCGCATCCTCGTAGCGCAGGTCACCGACATGGAGGTCGCGCGCCAACCCGGCGGCGCGATCATCCGCGCCTCTGGCCTGCCGCCGACTCAAGGCTGGTGGAATACGGACCTCGTGGCCGAGAATGACGGCGAACCGGTCGACGGGGTTCTGACCTACCGTTTCGTCATCGCGGAGCCCCTGAAGCCCAATCGCGTCTCCACCCCGCAGTCGCGGGAACTGACGGCGGCGACCTATGTCTCGGACATCAAACTCGCCGACGTCAGCCGGATCGTCGTTCTCGGCGCCGAGAACAGCCGGTCGAGCCGGCGCTGAGCCCGCTCAGATACTGACGACCCGGACGGCGCCGCCCTTGGCCGATAGCGCGATCTCGCCCTGACAGAGCCGGAGCGCATCCTGTCCGAAGACCTCGCCGCGCCAGCCCTTGAGCGCCGCGACCGTCCGGTCGCCGGCTGCGAGTGCATCGAGATCGGAGGACGAGGCGATGAGCTTCTGCGCGACGCCCGCGCTTTCGGACTTGGCCTTGAGGAGAACCCGAAGGAGATCGGCCAGCGCGGAATCGATCTGGAGCTGCTCGCGCCTCGTATCGGGGCGGGGGTAATCCTCGGGCTTCACGGCAAGACCGGCCTGCACGGCGGCGAGGATCCCCTCGGCGATGTCGGGCTTGCGGCCTTCGCGGAGCAGCAGCCGCGAGCGGCCCAGTTCCTCGATCGTCGTCGGCTTGGTCGAGGCAAGCTCCAGCAGCGCGTCGTCCTTGAAGACGCGGCTTCGCGGAACGTTGCGGGTCTTGGCGTAGTCCTCGCGGAATTTCGCAAGTTCGCGCACGATGGCAAGGAACTTTCCCGACGTGGTTCGGGTCTTGACCCGCACCCAGGCCTCTTCGGGACGGGTGGTGTAGGTTTCGGGGTCGAGCAGGATCGCGAGCTCTTCCTCCACCCACTTCTGCCGGCCGGTACGCTTCAGCTCCCCGGCGAGGAATTCGTAGATCACGCGCAGATGGGTGACGTCGGCCAGTGCGTAGGTCTTCTGCGCCTCGCTCAAGGGCCGGCGCGACCAGTCGGTGAACCGCGACGTCTTGTCGAGGCTTTGCTTGGCGATCTTGCGCACCAGCGTCTCATACCCGACCTGATCGCCGAAGCCGCAGACCATCGCTGCGACCTGGGTGTCGAAGAGCGGGATCGGGAAGACATTGCCCTCGACGAAGAAGATCTCGAGGTCCTGGCGCGCGGCATGGAAGACCTTGACGGTCGCCTCGTGCCGGAAAAGGTCGTAGAGCGGATCGAGCGAGAGGTTGCCCGACAGCGGATCGACCAGCACCGCCTCGCCCTCCGCCCCGGGTAGCGCGAGCTGTATCAGGCAGAGCTTGGAATAGTAGGTTCGTTCGCGGATAAACTCCGTGTCGACGGTGACATAGGGCTCCCCCTTGGCCGCGTCGCAGAAGCGGGCAAGGTCTTCGGTCGTCGTGATCGTTTTCATGGAAGTTCCGTTTGGCGCGGGGTCGTCCCGCCATTTTGGCCGTCTTAGGCGAGGCCGGCGGGAAAGGGAAGACCCGGTGGGCACTGTCGTGATCCGGAGCGGGTGCAAGCCCCCAATCTGGGGCGGCAGGCGGCATTTGTGCCGATTCGGCGACGGTAACCGGCCGCGTCAGAGCCGGACCGGTCGCCGGTCGTCCGATGCGAAGCGGCGAAGGACTTCGGGGTAGAGACGGTGTTCCACTTCGAGGACGCGCGCGGCGAGCGTCGCCTCGGAATCGTCCGGCAAGGACCGGCACCCGAGCCTGTCCGAGGATCGGCCCGTCATCGAGGACGGGGGTGACTTCGTGCACCGTGCAGCCAGCCTCGGCGTCGCCGGCGGCAAGCGCGCGGGCATGGGTGTGCAGACCGGGATATTTCGGCAGGAGCGAGGGGTGGATGTTGAGCATCCGCCCTGCGAACCGGTTGACGAAATCCGGCGTCAGGATCCGCATGAACCCGGCGAGGCAGAGAATGTCCGGCCGGGCGGCCTCGATGAGTTTCAGAAGTTCCGCCTCGAACCCCGCGCGATCGCTCCGGAACGGCCGGTGATCGACGACCGCGGTCGCGATACCCACGTCGCGGGCTTTCGCGAGCCCGCCGGCGGCGGGATCGTTGGCGACGACCAGGACGGGCCGCGCCGGGTGATCGCCGGTCATGCTGCGGCAGAGGGCGACCATGTTGGATCCCCCGCCGGAAATCAGGATGACCACACGCTTCACAAAAGGCGTCCCCGGTAGGCGACCCCCTGCCCTTTCGTCACCCGGCCGATCTCGTGCACCGTCTCGCCCTCGGCCTCGAGGAGGAGCCGCAGATCAGCGGCGCGGCCGGGTTCCGCGACGACGATCATGCCGATGCCGGAATTGAAGGTCTTGAGCAGCTCCGCCTCGGCCATGCCGGCGGTCTCGGCCAGCCAGCGGAAGACCGGGGGAAGCGGCCAGGCGCCAAGGTCGATCTCGGCGCCGAGCCCTTCGGGCAGGACGCGCGGCAGGTTCTCGGTCAGCCCGCCGCCGGTGATATGGGCAAGCGCATGGACGCCGCCCGCGCGAATCGCGGCGAGAAGCTGGGTCACGTAGAGCCGGGTCGGCGCCAGCAGGTCCTCGCCCAGCGAGGCCGAGCCGAAGGGCGCCTTCGCGTCCCAGCCGAGGCCGGACACCTCCACCACCTTGCGCACGAAGGAATAGCCGTTGGAATGGACCCCGTTCGAGGCGAGGCCGAAGCAGCACGTCGCCCTCGCCCACGTCTCGCGGCAGGTCACCGCCCCGCTCCATCGCGCCGACGGCGAAACCGGCAAGGTCGAAGTCGCCGGCGTGGTACATGCCCGGCATCTCTGCCGTCTCGCCGCCGATGAGCGCGCAGCCGGACTGCGCGCAGCCCTCCGCGATGCCTTCGACGATCCGCGCGGCCTGATCGACATCGAGCTTGCCGGTCGCGAAATAGTCGAGGAAGAACAAGGGCTCAGCCCCCTGGCAGACGAGGTCGTTGACGCACATCGCGACAAGGTCGATGCCGATCGTGTCCACGTTGCCGGTGTCGATGGCGATGCGGAGCTTGGTGCCGACCCCGTCGGTCGCGGCGACGAGAACCGGATCGGAATAGCCCGCGGCCTTCAGGTCGAAGAGCGCGCCGAAACCGCCGAGCCCCGAGACGGTGCCCGGCCGCGCCGTGCGTTTCGCCGCCGGTTTGATCCGCTCCACGAGCGCGTTGCCCGCGTCGATATCGACGCCCGCATCGGCATAGGTCAGCCCGTTCTTCTTGGTCATTGGGTCCCCCGGAATTCTGTTGCCGCCCGGTTACCGCAGATGCGTCATGGGGGCAACGTGTCAGCTGTGTCGTGCCCGTTCCCGCTGCCGGAGCGCGGTATAGACACCGAGGCCGAGGCCGAGCCGCGAGCCGACAAGGAGGATCACGAACAGGACGAGGAGGAGCCCGGTCGCCACCGCCGTCGTCACCGGCGCGGCCACGAAGACGTCGATGGCCCAAAGCAGGATCGCCGCGGCGACGATCTGGATCAGCGAGAACCACAGGCTGAGCGCCCAGACCTCGCGCCGGTCTGGCCGCACTCCGGCCCGGTTGACGAAGGCCATCCCCGCGAGCATCGCCGGAACGAGGACGCTGACCGAACCGACACCGCGCGGCACCCCGGCCCCAAGGAACGTCTGGCCGAGATAGTTCATCCCGCCGAACAGAATCGCGCACAGGACCATCCCGAGAAGATAGACCAGGGTCACATGGCGCATGTTCGGCATCGAAATCCTCGAGATGCGGACCGCAGGAACGCGGCCCTACCTATCGTGGCGGACCCCGTTGCGTAAAGCCGATTGACCGGGCCGCGTCATCATCATAGCAAGAACCCGGCCGGGCCTGTAGCTCAATTGGTTAGAGCAGGGCGCTCATAACGCCTTGGTTGGGGGTTCGAGTCCCTCCGGGCCTACCATCCCCGCGCCGAAGCCGGTAACCAGATCGCAAGATATTCCCGGCTACCCTTTCCCCGGGTAAAGGGAAATGGTCATGGTGGAACGGAACCGTTCGGCGCAGCGTCGCGGCGCGGAGGAATTCGCTCAGCGCGACGCACTCGAATACTGGTACATTCAGGAGGCCACGCCGCTTGACAGCGGCGACCCGAGCTATGAGCCGCCGCCACGGGCCCCGGAGGACCGCGAGATGGTCGGCGGCTGGTGGATCCTGCCGGTTCTGCTGCTGGCGATTCCCGCCTGGATCGGGCTTGGCGCCCTGCTCTTCTGACCGGGATCAGCGGGCCAGCACCAGTTCGGCCTTCAACCCGCCGAGCCGGGCGCTGTCGCCGAGACGAAGCGTGCCGCCGTGGCTGCGGGCGATGTCGGCGCTGATCGCGAGGCCGAGCCCGACGCCAGGGCCCCGGTCCTGATTGCGCGCGGTGTCGAGCCGGGTGAAGGGCCGCATCGCCTCCTCGCGCCGCGCCTGCTCGATCCCCGGCCCGTCATCCTCGACCGTGATCCGGATCGCCCGGTCGAGGATCGTCAGGGACACTTCGGCGCGGGTGCCGTAGCGGGTGGCATTGCCGATCAGGTTCTCGACCGCGCGGCGCACGGCACTGGCCCGGAGCGGCGCCTGTCCCGCCCCTTCCACCGCGCGCAGAAGGACGTTCTGGCCGCTGCGCCGGGCATCCTCGACAATTCCCTGCACGAGCGGGACAGGGTCCTGCAAGTCCGCCTCCTCGTCCGTCGCGTCGCCGCGGACGAAGGCGAGGAAGGCGTCGAGAAGCTTTTCCATGTCGTCGACATCCCGGCTCATCGCCGCCGCGTCGTCATCGTCGCCGAGCATGGAGAGGCCGAGCTTGAGCCGCGTCAGCGGCGTGCGCAAATCGTGGCTGATCCCGGACAGCAGCAGCGTGCGCTGCTCGATCTGCCGCTCGATCCGCGCCCGCATGTCGAGGAAGGCGTTGCCGGCCGAGCGCACCTCGATCGCGCCGGCGGGCTTGTAGGGCACGATGCGCCCCTTGCCGAACGCCTCCGCCGCCCGGGCGAGGCGCCGGATCGGCCTGAGCTGGTTGCGCAGGAAGAGAAAGGCGATCAGCGTCATCAGGAGGCCGGTGAAGAGCATCAGCACCAGAAGCTGGTGCGGATTGCTGGCCGAGACCCGGCCCCGGTCGAAGCCGATCTCCATCGGGCCGTGATCGGTGCCGAGGACGAACCGCACCCGCCGGAGATCCGACAGATCGACCGGCCCGAGCCGCGGGAAGACGTCGCGCAAGGTGGCGATCAGGACCCGGCCCGACAGGTCGTAGAAGATCCGCTTGTCTTCCACCGGCGCCTCGGCGCTCGCCGGACAGGGTCACGCTCATCGCGAGCGCGGTGCCGAGCGCTGCCGCGTCGCGGCTCGCCTCGCCAGGATCCGGCTCCGCCTCCACCTCGGTCACGATCAGCGCGATCTCCTGGGCGATGTTGCGGCTCATCTGCCGGGTCACGCCCTCGAAATGGCGCTGGATGAAGGCTATGGACACCACGAGCTGAATGATCACGATGGGCAGGATGAGGATGAGCGCGGCCCGGCCGTAAAGGCCGCGGGGCAGGACATTCTTGAACCAGGTCGAGATCATGGGCGAACCCTATCCGCCGTGGAAAGCGAGAGAAAGCGCAAGATGACCGACGGCAGCGATATGGGTCCCCGACCGGGAGTGGTGCAGCGCCTCGCCCCCGGCCTCAGGGTGGTCCTGGCGCCGAACCCGTCGCCGATGACGTTGCACGGCACCAACAGCTATATCCTCGGCGAGGGACGGGTCGACGGTGATCGACCCCGGCCCTGCCGATCCCGCGCATCTTGCCGCCCTCCTCGCCGCGCTGGCGCCGGGCGAGACGGTGACCCAGATCCTCGTCACCCATGCCCATCTCGACCACTCGCCGCTCGCGCGACCGCTGGCGGAGGCGACGGGCGCCCCGGTGCTCGCCTTCGGCGACGCCAGGGCGGGCCGGTCGGATCTGATGGAGCGCCTGGCCGCTTCGGGCGGGCTCGAGGGCGGCGAAGGCGTGGATGCGGACTTCGTGCCGGACGTCACGCTGTCCGACGGCGCCGAGATCGCGGGCGACGGGTTCGTCCTGACTGCGCTCCACACGCCCGGCCATTTCGGCAACCATCTGAGCTTCCGCTGGGAGGACGCGATCTTCTGCGGCGATCACGTGATGGGCTGGGCCTCCTCGCTCGTTTCGCCGCCCGACGGCGACATGGGGGCCTACATGGCGTCGCTCGACCGGCTGGCGGGCCTCGGGCCGAGGCGCCTCTATTCCGGCCACGGGGCGCCGATCGACCATGCGACGGCACGGATCGCCGAGCTTGCGGCCCACCGCCGCGCCCGGGAGACCGCGATCCGTGCCGCCCTTGCCGACGGCCCCGCGGACGCGACCGACCTCGCGCGGCGCATCTACACCGACACCCCGCCCGCCCTGATGCGCGCGGCCGCCCGCAACGTTTTCGCCCATCTCATTGATCTGACGGAACGAAACCTCGCAGCACCTTTGGGGCCCCTGATGGCCGGGGCCCGCTTCCGGACCCTTTGACCCGGGCGTATTTTTGTCGCCAACCCCTCTGGACGCCCCCCGCCACCCTTGCTATATCCCGCCCCGTGTTCCGGCGTAGCTCAGCGGTAGAGCAGTTGACTGTTAATCAATTGGTCGTAGGTTCGATCCCTACCGCCGGAGCCAAAATCTCTCGATGATCCGTTTCGCTTTGCGCAATGGCACTCGGGTTTCGTCGCTGTCCCTGATTGGGAAACCCGGATCCGCCGAAACGTGAAAAATCCCTGACAGCGCCGGATTTCGCGTTATAGAAAGGGAGATTGAAAAAACGTTCGCATTCAGTGCTTAGGCAGGATTTCCCGATGTCCCGGATAGCGGCTCAAAGCCACGACAGGTCGGCAGGCGCGGCCGACGGTCCCGGCGCCGGGGATGTGCCGACGCTCAGCATCGTCGTCGCGGCCTATAACGAGGAAGACGTCCTCGACCTATTCTTCGCGCGCCTCGAGGAGGTGCTGGGCGGGATCGGCGAAAGTTACGAGATTGTCTGCGTCAACGACGGCAGCCGCGACCGGACTGCGGAGATCCTGGCAGCCGCGCGACAGCGGGACGCGAGGATCCGGGTCATCAACCTCGCGCGGAACTTCGGCAAGGAACTGGCGATGACCGCCGGGCTCGACCATGCGCGGGGGCGTGCGGTGGTGCCGCTCGACGCCGACCTTCAGGACCCGCCGGAGCTGATCGCGGATTTCGTCCGGCTCTGGCGTGAGGGCTACGATGTCGTCTACGCGGTCCGCAACGCCCGCGATACCGACAGCTGGATGAAGCGGACCACGGCGGCCGCGTTCTATGCGATGCTGAACCGCGTCTCCAATGTCGAGATCCCGAAGAATGCCGGCGATTTCAGACTTATGGACCGGCGAGTGATCGACGCTCTGAAGGGGTTGCGCGAGCGCAACCGCTTCATGAAAGGCCTCTTTTCCTGGGTCGGGTTCCGCCAGACCAGCGTCGAATACGAACGGCCGCGGCGGGCGGCGGGCAAGACCAAGTTCAACTACTGGAAGCTGTGGAACTTCGCACTGGACGGGATCACCGGCTATTCGACCGCGCCGTTGCGCGCCGCGACCTATTTCGGGCTCGCCTTCGCCGTGCTGGCGATGTTTTACGGAGTTTTCCTGCTGCTCAGGACGCTGCTCTTCGGCACAGATGTGCCCGGCTATGCCTCGACGATGGTGGCAGTGATCTTCATGGGTGGCATTCAGCTTCTGGTTCTGGGGATCATCGGCGAGTATCTCGGGCGGCTTTACAGCGAGGCCAAGCAGCGTCCGCTCTACATCGTCGAAAGCGCGCTGGGGTTCGACGATGCCGAGGAGTGACCGGGCGGGCCTCGGCGAGGTCCGGGCACTTGGCCTCGCGGTTCTCCTTTACGGTCTGACCACCGGATACGGAGTCCTGAACGACGGATTTCATTCCGACGACTGGCGCCATGTCGCCGGGGTCTCGCCGCTCTGGACGGCCGTCGAGGGGCGCTGGGTCCTCGAGGTGATCTTTCGCGATCTTCTGGGCGAACGGTTCCTGCTGCCGATCCAGCTCGCGCTGGCCTTCCCCTGCCTCTACTGGGTCGCGCGGACATTGTCCCGGCATGTAGCACCCGAAGCGTGGCAGCCGGCCGCCACGCTCGCGATCTTTGCCGTCGCGGTGAACCACATCTTCCTAGCCGATGCCCTGAGCTTTGCGAGCAACGTCTTTGCCTATCCGCTGGCGCTCGCCCTGTCGGTCGGAGCGTTCGAGCTGATCGCGCGGGCCGAGGGACGCGCGTCGGTGGCGCAGGCGGGGGCGGTCGTTGCGGCGGCTCAGCTTCTTGCGCTCAGCCTCGGGATCTACCAGACTTTCGCCGTCGCTGGGCTGATCGTGCCGGTGCTGGCGCTCCTTCGGATCGACCGGGTGAGCTTTTCCGGCGCGGTTCGCCTTGCGGTTCTTGGCGCCATCGCCTCGGTTCTCGCGATCGCGCTCTATCTCGGCGAATGGCGGCTCTACGCGGGCCTGAAGGGTGTCGCCATCGTGTCGGAGCGGTTCTCCGGCACAGATGCGGCGGGGGTCGCGGCCAAGATTGATGCGCTGCCGGCGTTGATGCGGAGCCTTCACACCGGGACGCTGATGCTGCTGCCGTTCGTGCTGCGGGCGACGATGGGGCTATTCTCGCTCGCCGCTATCGGCCTCCTTGGCGCTGCGGCCCTGCGCGCGGTTGCGGGGGCTGGGCCTGTGGGCGGGCGTGCGCTTGCGGTGCTGCGGCTCGGCATCGGGGCGGCGCTGGCGCTTTTCGTCTTCCCGGTGCTCTTCTGGCTCGGCTACGAAGGAGATGCGCCCCCGGCCCGCGCCTTCGGTTACATCGGTTTCTGGATCGCGGCGATCTTCGTGCTCGGCCTGACTCTCGCGGCGCCGGCGGCGCGATCCGGACGCCTCTACACTGTCGGTATGGCCGTCATGGCACTCGTCGGGACAGTCTTTGCCCTGACCGCCAGCGCATTCTGGTCCGACAGCGCCCGGGTCGGCGCCCGCGACGAGGAGTTGGCCCGCGCGATCGAGGCGCGGCTTGCCGCCCTGCCCGGCTATGCCGGCCCGCCGTTCCGCATTGTCGGCGGTGTCGACTATCCGGACCTGTCCTGGGGCAGTCTCGCGGGTTGGTCGAGCTTTCATGCCGGCAACCCGCGCCTCGGAATCTTCAAGGAGATGTACGGGCGGGCCGAGGACACCGCCTCGCTCCCCGTCAGCCCGCGCGCCTGCCACGCCTTCCCTGCCGCCGATGCCGCCTTCATCCACGAAGGCATGGCTTATCTTTGTCTTGAAGATTTCCAGCCGTTCATGGACGACATCGCCTGCTCCCCCCTCGTCAGCGGCGGTGAGATCTGCCTTGGCCCGCATGTCTTCGTCCATGTGGCCGACACCTGCCTGATGACCGGGCCGGACGATCCCGAGATGCGGGTGGCGTTCCACTACGCGGGCCGGAGCTTCGCACCGGAGCGGTCGTTCAGCGTTGCGAGCTTTCCGATTCCTGTCGGGGAGAAGTGCTACACGACCGCTCTTGCGCCGGCGCAGAAGGGTCTCACCGCGCTCAGCGTCCGGGTGCGGGGCGCCGATGGCGCAACGCTTGCCGAGGAACGGATCGAACGGTCGGACCTGCGCCCGCACCGGGTGCCATAGGCGGACTGGGTGACCGCCGGGGCGGACGCAGCAAGGGAGGCATTGCCCCTCAGCGCCCCGCCCGTCAGAAATCCGCCCGTCAGAAATCCGCCCGTCAGAAATCCGCCGGCGGCGTCGCCGTGCGGCGGGGATTGCGGAAGAACGGCCGCTCCACGATCCGGGCGCGGGCCATGCGGCGCTGCCAGATCAGCTCGCGCTGCAGGTAAATCTCGACCCAGAGCTCATCGCCCGCCTCGTAATGGGGCGCATCGAGCCAGGCATAGGCGACGTTGCGTTTCACCGTCGGCGACCAGAGGGCGGAGGTGACGAAGCCGACCTCCTTTTTCCGGCGGTGATAGACAAGGGCGTGATGGGCGGGCTTGTCGCGATCAATCTCCAGCGCCACGAGCTTGCGCTTCGGCTTCTGCTGCGTAAGCCGCAGAAGCGCGCGGCGGCCGTTGAAATGCGGCTTGTCCAGCGTCACCAGCCAATCGAGCCCAAGCTCATAGGGATTGCGCGCCCGGCCGGGGCGGAGATGTGTCTGGGAGGAGACGAAATCGGCGCGTGGCAGCAGGAATCCCGCCTCGATCCGTGCCATATCCAAGGCCTCGTTGCCGATGACCCTTATGCCGCGCAGATGCCCGGCTTCCATCATGTGATCCCAGATTGACAGCGCATCCTCAGGCGCCATCCAGAGCTCATAGCCGAGGTCGCCGGTAAACCCGGTGCGCGAGACCGTCAGAACCTTATCATTGACCTTGAACTCCCTGATATCGAAGGGTTTCATTGCCTCGACGCCCGCAAGCCCCATATCCTTCAGGACCGCGCAGGTGGTCGGCCCCTGCAGCGCGAGGCCGGCGATGGCCTGGCTCACATCCTCGACCGTGACGTCAAAGCCCCAGGCGATGTCGTCGAGCCAGGCGAGCTGCGGCTCCTGACAGCAGAGCCGGAATTCCGTGTCGGAGAAGCGGAAGACGGTGCCGTCATCGACGACATTACCCTCCTCGTCGCACCAGATGACGTAGGCAACCCGGCCCGGCCCCAGCTTGCGGATATCGCGGGTAACGAGACGGTTCACCACCGCCTCGGCCTCCGGCCCGGCGATCCGGTATTTGTTCATCGGGGTAATATCGAAGACCGTCGCCTGATTTCGGATTGCGAAATATTCGAACTCCACCGTGTCGAGGACGGACGCGGAAGCGAAGCCCATCCAGTTCATCCAGCCCCGCTGGTGGTTCGCGGCCGCGATCCGGTCGTGGAACGGGGTCGGTTGCAGCCCCATCGGCACCGGCGGGTGGGTTTTCTTTGCGGCACTCATTTCGCGGCCCTCCCGTCCTTCAGCGCCTGCCCGGCAGCGTTCCAGCCCGGTGCGCCGGAGATATCGCCGCCCGGATGGGCGCCGGCGCCGCAGAGGTAGAGTCCCGCGACCGGCATCCGGTATTGCGCGGCACCGCCGAAGGGGCGCAGCATCAACATCTGATCGACGCGGAACTCGCCGTGATGCCAGTGACCGCCCGGCAGGCCGAAGCGCGCCTCGATATCTGCGGGGGTAGCAATCTCGGTTCCGGTGACACCGGCGCCGATGCCCGGCATCGCCTCCTCCAGAACGGTCAGGATGGAGGCCGCCAGCCGTTCGCGGCTCGCCTCGGTCCAGCCGGCCTTCAGCGTGCAGGGCACGAACTCGGCGCTGACCGAGAGGCGCGGAACCTCGCCCGGCACGAAGCTGCATTCGATCGCCGGGCGCTCCGGAAGCTCCCCGTATTTCGCGGCATTGAAGGCGGTCTCGATCCCTTGCATGTCGGGCGCCACCACGAGCCGCTGGGTGAGGTCGGCGGCACTCAACCCCGCGACCTCGGGCAGGACGGAAAGCTCGAAGTCGACCCGCGCAACCATGCCCTCGGTGGCCATCGTCCGGGCGCGGCGGGCATCCTCGGCGTCGATCTCGGCGACGCCGAGAAGATCGACGAGCGTCCGGCGCGGATGGGCATTCGAGAGGACGAGCGGCGCGCGCAGCTCCTCCCCGCCCGCGAGGCGCACGCCCTCGACCCGGTCATCGCCGACGAGGATGCGGTCCACGGCCGCACCGGTCCGGACCTCGCCGCCCGATGCCTCGACCGCCTTCACCAGCGCACCGATCAGCGCTCCGGGCCCGCCGAGCGGCGTCGCCCGTTGCCCCGGGGCGCCCGCCCCCGACCCCGCCATCCGGTAGAGAAGCCCAAGCACGGTCCCGGGCGAGCGCGGCCCCATCGCGCCGCCGAGCGTCGCATCCATCGCCAGCGCACCGGCAAGAGGGCCGTCGCCGATCTCGTCATTCAGGAAGTCCCAGACATTCGACAGGACGATCCGCAGAAGGTCGCGCATGTCGGCCTTGCCGAGCATCCGCACCGAAAGCCCCATCCGGCCGAGCGAGATCAGGTCGCCGATCCCGCCATCCCGAGACGCGGGCGGGGTTTTCAGAAGCATCCCGCCAAGCGCGGCGGCCTGCTTCACGAGGCGCCGATGCAGCGCCGCCATAGGCCGCCGCGGTCGCGGCATCGACACCGTCGACCTTGTCGCCGTCGATCCGCACCGGCACCCCGGCGCCGAGCGCGATCGTCGTCATGGCGCTTGCCGTAATTCAGCCCGTGCCGATGAAGCGCCAGCGTCCGCGAAATTTCGGGGTTGAGACCGGTGGGCATCGCGGCCATGCGCATGCCGCCGGCGTCCCCCAGAAGTCCGCCGGGCTGGGCCTGCGCCTCGAGAACCAGCACCTTGCGCCCCGCCTGCCCGAGCCGTGCTGCGGCGATCAGACCATTGTGGCCCGCGCCAATGACGATGGCGTCATAGCTCATGCCGCCGCCCCCATGTCGATGCGTTTGCCAAGGTCGCTCAGCACCTCGCGCGCCGCATTGGCCCCGGGCGCGCCCATGACGCCGCCGCCGGGATGGGTGGACGACCCGCACATGTAGAGCCCCCGGATCGGCGAACGGTATTGCGCATATCCCGGCACCGGGCGGTTGAACAGAAGCTGGTCGAAGGTCAGTTCGCCCTGGAAGATATTGCCCTCGGTCAATCCGACCTCGCGTTCGATATCGGCGGGGCTCCGCACCTCCTTGTGGACGATGAGATCGGCGAAATCCGGGCTGTGGCGCGATACCTTGTCGATCACCGTCCTGGCGAAGGCCTCGCGGTTGGCATCGTCCCAGCTGCCGGTCGCCAGCTCGTAGGGCGCGTATTGCACGAAGACCGTCGCATAGTGTTTGCCCGGCGGCGCCATCGTCGGGTCGATCTGCGTCGGGATCAGGAAGTCCATGTAGGGATTGGCCGACCAGCGCCCCGCCTTCCAGTCGTCATAGGCGCGCTCGATCTCCTCCATGTCGTCGAGGAAATGCAGATCGCCACGCAGGAAGCGCGCGCCCTTCGGCGCGGCATTGAACGTCGGCATCCCGTCGAGCGCGATGTTGAGCTTGCCGGACGAACCACGGAAGCGGTAGCGCTTCACGCCCTTGACGAAATCCTCCGGCAGGTCGGCCTCGTCGGTATGCTCGATGAAGGTCCGCCGCACATCCATGCCGGAGACCACGGTCTTCGCCTGAAACTCGTCTCCGTTCTCGAGCACGACCCCGGTCACCCGGCCGTTCGAGACGAGAAACCGGTCGAGCCCGGACCCGGCGCGGATCTCGCCGCCGGAGGCGCGGAAACTGTCGGCCATCGCCCGCGTGATCGCCCCCATGCCGCCCCGGGCGAAACCCCAGGCGCCGATCGAGCCGTCGACCTCGCCCATGTAGTGATGCAAAAGCACATAGGCCGTGCCCGGCGAATAGGGGCCAAGTCCGGTGCCGATGATGCCCGACCCGGCGAGATGCGCCTTGAGGATATCGGTCTCGAGGTATTCGTCGAGAAACTCGGCGATGGACATGGTCCAGAACCGAACCGTCTCGGCCATGTCGCGCTCGCCGAGATCGTGGAATCGCTTGCCGATATAGAGAAGCTCCGAGAGGTCGCGGGGCTTGAAAGAGGCCGGATCGGGCGCGGTCCTGAGCAGAAGCGGCTTGATGAACTTGCACTGCTTCATCACCGCGCGGGAATAGCGCTCGTAGCCGTCAGCGTCGCGCGGATTGTGGCGGATCAACTCGCGCCGCAACGCATCGTGGTCGGAGGCATAGTTGAAGTATTCGCCCTTCGAATTGAAGGTGGCGCCGCTTTCGTAGGGGATGACCTGGAGCCCGAATTTCGGCAGTTCCAGCGCCCGGATGATCTCGGGGCGCAAGAGCGAGCAGACATAGGAGCAGTTGGAATAGGTCCATCCCGGCGTCAGCTCGCGGCTCACGGCGGCGCCGCCGATATAGTCGTTCTTCTCGATGACGAGGGTCTTCAGTCCTGCGCGCGCGAGGAAACAGGCGGTGGTCAGCCCGTTATGCCCCGCACCGACGATGATGGCGTCGTAAGTCATCTCCCCCCTCCGGCATTTTTCCGCTTTTCGTCCGGATAGCATTTTTTGAGCGTTCAGTCAAAATTATTTCTGTGCGTTCAGTCAATAAATTGACTTTGCCGCAGCCGGACATAAGATCGGGGCAACAGATGCCGGACAGGACCCGATGACCCAGAAAGTCTCGCCCACCAGCCAGCGCACCCAGGCCCGCATCATCGACGCGGTGGTGGAGACCGTGGCGACCGAAGGCCTCTCCGGCACCACGCTCGCCAACGTCGCCGCCGCGGCCGGGGTTTCGCAAGGTGTCCTCGTCTTCCACTTCAAGACGAAGGAGGGGCTCCTGACCGAAACCCTGCGGCGGCTCTCGGACGAATACCGCAAGGCCTGGGAGCCGGCACTCGCCGCCCCCGATCCGCTCGACCGCATCCTCGGCCTCGTCCGGGCCGATTTCGGGCCGGCTGTCTGCACCCGCAGGAAACTCGCGCTCTGGTTCGCCTTCTGGGGAGAGGCCGGGGCGGAGCCGCTCTACAACCGCATCTGCGAAGACGCCGAACAGGTCCGCTATGCCGCGATGATCGCCGCCTGCGAAGCGCTGGCCGGCGGCCCCGACCCGGCGCTTCTGGCCAGTTCCATCGACGCGATGACCGATGGCCTCTGGCTGCAGATGCATATCTACGGCCAGACCGTCAGCCGTGCCGGGGCTCTCGACAAGGCGCTCGGCCACCTGCGGCTGCTGCTGCCGGACCTCGCCGGGCGGATCTGACCGCCGCCTTCTTCTGTTCGGAAATACCTCGGAGGGGTCCGGGGAGGCAGCGCCTCCCCGGCGGGTCGACGCGCGAAAGCGCGGCGAAATCGGGAATCACGCCGCCCAGAGCCCCTCGCGCGCGAGATCGTCACTCGCCCGACGGATACCCTCGGCGAGGATATCGAACATCCGGTCGATCTCGCCCGTGGTGATGACGAGCGGCGGCGAGAAGACGCACATGTTGATCAGCGGCCGCACGATCAATCCCAGCTCCTGGCAATGCGCGTCGATCCGGGTTCCGCACCTCCTTGTCGAGCGCGAGCGGATTGCGGCTGACCCGGTCAGCCACGCATTCGACGCACCCCATCAGCCCCTCGCCCCGGACGTCGCCGACGATCGGCAGGTCGGAGAGCGCTCGCATCCGCTCCTGGAAATGCGGGGTGACGGCGCGGACATGCTCAAGGATGCCCTCGCGCTCGATGATCTCCATGTTCTTCAATCCCGAGCCGCGGCCGACCGGATGGCCGGAATAGGTATAGCCGTTGGAGAAGACCGAGGCCTCTCGCATCGGCGCCCGAAAGCTCGTCGACCAGCCGGTCGGAAATGATGCAGGCCCCCATCGGCACATAGCCCGAGGTCATGCCCTTGGCGCAGGTGATGATGTCGGGGGTGATGCCGTAGACCTCCTCCGAGGCGAACCAGTGCCCGAGACGGCCGAAACCGGTCACGACCTCGTCCGAGATATAGAGCACGTCGTGCTTGCGGCAGACCGTCGAGGCAGCGCTGATGATAGCCCGCCGGCGGCACGATGACCCCGCCCGAGGCGAGGATCGGCTCGGCGATGAAGGCCGCGACGCGGTCCGGGCCGAGGTTCAGGATCGCCGTCTCGAGATCGGCGACCTTGGCGTCGAGAAAGTCCTCCTCGCTCATCCCGTCGGGGCGCCGGTAGGGATTGACGTCCGGCAGGAAGTGCACGAGATCGTTCGCGAAATCGAGCCAGCTCCTGTCGCGTTCCTTGCCGCTCACCGAGGCCGAGAGATAGGTCGAGCCGTGATAGGCCTTCTGGCGCGAGATCACGATCTTCTTCTCGCGCTTGCCCAGAACGTTGTTACGGTAGTGCAGGAACCGGATGGCGGTATCGACTGCGGTCGAGCCGCCGGTAGTAAAGAAGACCTTGTTGAGATCCCCCGGCGTCCGCTCCGCGATCTTCGCGGCGAGTTCCGCAGCGGAGGAATTGCCCATCGAATAGGGCGAGTAATAGGCCATGTTCACCGCCTGCTCGGCGATCGCGCGGCCCATCTCCTCGCGCCCGTAGCCGATCTGGACGCACCACATCCCGCCCGGCCCGTCGATGAGCTTGCGGCCCTTCTCGTCGCGCACGTAGATGCCCGAGGCGGCCTCGACAAAGGTGCGCTCGTTCCGGCCGTGATCCTCCATCGCCTCCCAAGGGTGAAGGAAATGGGCGTTGTCCCAATCCCGGACCTGGTCGAAATCGTTGATCAGAGTAGTCATCTCGCACCTCGCTTCGATCCGGAAGGCGATTCCCGGACCCGTCCATAATGAACAAACGTTCATTCAATGTCAAAACCCTTGTTTTTCCGGGCCACATACGCAACTGCTTTGCGACAGGTCCGACGGAGGGATAGCCGGGATGGCAGAAGGGTCAGCCGCGCCGCGCAGAAGCCGCGAGGCGGCGAAGGAGCGCCACAGGTTGGCGCTGATCGAGGCGACGGCGGATGCCATTCTCGACCACGGGCTCGCGAACCTGTCGGTGAGCCGGATCCTCGAACGCGCAGGACTGTCGCGCGGCATGATCAACCTGCATTTCCAGAGCAAGAACAAGCTTTTGCTGGAAGTTGTGCGGCACTATTCCGACGACTACGTCGCCCACTGGCAGCGCGCGATGGATGCGGCAGGCCCCCGCCCCGAGGATCGGCTCCGTGCCATCGTGGCGGCAGATTTCGACCCCGCTGTCCTCAATCGCCGGATGATGGCGGTCTGGATCGCCTTCCGGAGCGAGGCGCAATCCTCGCCCGACTACATGCCCTTCATCGACTCGCGCGACGCCCGGCTTCAGGCCGCCTTCACCGAGATCTGCACCGAGCTTTGCGAAGCAGGCCCCTATCCGGGCGTCGATCCGCGTCTTGCGGCACTTGCCTTCATGGCGCTCCTCGAAGGGCTCTGGAACGATTTCCACCTCTATTCCGAACGGTTCAACAGGGAAGAGGCGCGCAGCGTCGTGATGCATATGGCGCGGGCGTTCTTCCCCCGCCACTTCACCGGCGACTGAACGCCTCAGCGGCCGAGGATCAGCCCGGCCTCTGCCGCCCAGGTCACCTCCACCTCGGCGCCAAGCCCGAAACCGGTGCTGTCGGCAAGGTTGTTGATCGACACGGCAAGCGGCCGTTCCAGCCCTTCGACCGCCACCTGGTAGTGGATGCGGTCGCCGAGATAGGCCGCTTCCGATACCCTTCCCTTGAGCCGCGCCGCCTTGCCCGTCGAGGTATCCGACAGGATCAGCTTTTCCGGACGAAGGGCCAGGAAGGCTTCGGTGCCGGTCGGCGGAGCACCGATCGTCGCAGCCTCGAACCGACCGAGCGACCCCGCATCAAGTCCGGCAGTGCCACCGTTGACCGAGGCGATGCGTCCGGGGATGAGGTTCATCGTGCCGACGAACTCCGCCACCCGGCGGTTCGACGGGCGCTCGTATAGCCCGCGCGGGCTGTCGATCTGCAGGACCCGACCGTCCGCCATGATGGCGATGCGGTCGGAGAGCGTCAGCGCCTCTTCCTGATCGTGGGTCACGAAGACGAAGGTGATCCCGACGGTCCGCTGCAGGGCGCGCAGTTCAAGCTGCATCTCCTCGCGCAGCTTCTTGTCCAGCGCCGAGAGCGGCTCGTCGAGCAAAAGCACCTTCGGCCGACAGACGAGCGCCCGCGCCAGCGCCACCCGCTGCCGCTGTCCGCCCGAGAGCTGATGGGCGTTGCGCGTGGCCAGCCCGTCGAGCTTCACGAGCCCGATCGCCTCGGCCACCCGCGCCCGCGCCTCGTCCTTCGACAGCGCCATGTTGCGCAGTCCGTAGCCGATATTCTCCTCGACATTGAGATGCGGGAAGATCGCGTAGCTCTGGAACACCATGTTGGTCGGCCGCCGGTTCGCCGGCACGCCCGCCATCGGCTGCCCGTCGATCAGCAGCGAGCCCGCCAGAGGGCTGTTCGATCCCGGCGAGGATGCGCAGAAGCGTGGTCTTGCCGCAGCCCGACGCGCCGAGCAGCGAGAAGAACTCGCCCTGCCCGATGTCGAATGTGATGTCGCGCAGAACGGTCAGCGTGCCGAAGCGCTTCGACGATGTCCCGAAGCTCGATGATCGGGGTGTCGGTCATTCATCAGTAGTCTCCGGGATTGTTCGACGGCGCGCCGCGCTTGCGGATGACCTCGGCCGCGATGACGAGAACGGCCGAACCGACGAGGATCAGCGAGCCCGAGCGCAAGCACGCCGGGCAGCTTGTTGGGGAACCTGAGCTGGCTGAAGAGATAGACCGGCAGCGTGTTCTCGGTGCCGGTGAGGAAGAAGGCGATGACGAATTCGTCGAAGGAGATGATGAAGCCCATCAGCAGGCTCGAGATCACCCCCGGCAAGCGCCAGCGGGAAGGTCATGCGCCAGAAGGTCTGCCAGGCGGTGCAGCCGAGGTCGCGCGACGCCTCCTCGAGGTTCGGGTCGAAGCCTTCGAGGCGCGACATCAGCACCGACATGCAGAACGGCAGGCAGATCAGCACATGCCCCGCCGCGACGGTCCAGAGCGACAGCTGGATGCCGAGGATCTTGCAGGATGATCACCAGAAGCGCCACCGCGATGACGATCGAGGGAATCACCAGCGGCAGCATCATGAAGCTCTGGATCGGCGCCGCCGGCCGGCAGCCGGAACCGCGTCAGCGCCAGCGCCGCCGGCATCGCCAGAACGGTCGAGAGGATCGCGACGATGATCGCGATCTTGAGGCTGTTCTCGAAGCGCGAGGATCATCGAGGTGTTCTGTGGCCATCGCCGAGAAGTTCTTCAGCGTGAAGCCCTTGAGCGGGAAGGTCGCGAAGGTGCCGTCATTCAGCGCAAAGACCGGCATCAGCAGCACCGGCCCATAAAGAAAGACCACGAAAGCAATCGCATAAACCCATATGCCGTCGAGTCGTTTTCAGCATCGTCATGCCCTCCGCGCGCGGATCCGGCGATAGCCGATCGCCCAGAGGAAGATCGCGACGATCACCGCGATGATCAGCATCATCGTGATCGCACACCGCCGCCCCAAGCGGCGCGTTGTTCTGCTTGCAGGAACAGCTCCTGCACGAGGTTGCCGATCATCGTGCCGCCGGGCCCGCCGACCAGCGTCGGCGTGACGTAGTCGCCGACCGTCGGGATGAAGACCAGCAGCGACGCCGCAATCGTGCCCGGCGCCGACAAGGGCAGCGTGATCCTGACAGAACCGCCTGCCAGCGGCTGTCGCCGAGGTCGGAGGCGGCCTCCAGCAGCGAGCGGTCGATCTTTTCCAGCGAGACATAGATCGGCAGGATCGCGAAGGCGACCCAGGAATGGGCCAGCGTGATCACCACCGCGCCGGGATTGTAGAGCAGGAATTCGAGCGGTTGATCAATGATTCCAATCGCCTTCAGGCCGGAATTGATCGCGCCGTTGAAGCCCAGCACGATCTTCCAGGCGAAGACCCGCAGCAGGTAGCTGGTCCAGAACGGGATGGTGATGCAGGATGATCCAGAGCGCCTTGTGCTTGTGCACCCGGAAGGCCAGGAAATAGGCCATCGGATAGGCCAGCGCGATCACCGCGATGGTCGCGCTCAGCGACATGATCACCGACTTGATCATCAGGATCGCCGGGACCGGATAGGCGAAGTAGAACGGGATGCCGAACCAGACCGTCGGCTCGTCGGTCAGCCGGACCAGCTGGGCGTAGTTCTCCAGCGTCGAGCGTGCGGTCGAGCTCGAACCCGTTCTGGGTCCAGAAGCTCAGGACCACCAGCGCCGCGATCGGCAGCGCCAGCATGGCGATCATCACGGCAAGCGCCGGCGACAGGAGACCGTAACCCCTCAGCCACCGGCGCATGCGTTCGGCGTCGCGAATCCGCGACGCCGTTTCGGGTTCGGAAGATCGCGGTCATGGTCAGCTCAGTACTTGAGCGCCTTCGTGTCGCCCCAGACCTTGTTGAAGCCTTCCTGCACCGCATCCGACGGGGTCTTGAAGACGATGGTGTCGGCCATCATCGCCACCGGATCGGTGATGCCCATGTTGGCGATCGCCTCCTTGTCGGCGATCTCGAACGACTTCATGTTGGCGTGGCCGTAGCCCGACCCTTCGATCAGCGCCTTGCCGGTTTCGGGGCTGAGCCAGGCGTCGATGAAATCATAGGCCGCCTGTTCGTCGGCCTTGCCGGTGTTCAGGAGCGTCAGCCCGCAGAACCAGGTGAAACATGCCTTCCTTCGGCATTGGCGAAGGCGACCGGCACGCCTTCGCGGCGCAGGTTCGCGACAAGGTCGTTCCAGGCATAGGCCGCGACGATCTCGCCCGAAGCCATCGCCTGCTGCACTTCCGAGGAATCGGTCCAGAGGAACTTGGAGATGTTGACGGCCTTGGTGCCCCACTCCTTCGCCGCCGCTTCCAGCGCCGCGCCTTCGAGCTTGTAGGCCTCGTCATAGGGCATGCCGCCGACCATCGCGCCGATGATGATCGCCATTTCGTTGTCGCTCATCGACACCCGGCCCTTGTACTTCTCGTCGTAGAAGATCGACCAGGACGGGTTGGCATTGAACTCTTCGTCGACGAGGTCGGGCCGGTAGGCGAGCGAGGAGTTGCCCCAGTCAGCCGGCGCCATCACGGTCTTGCCGTCCCAGACCACGCCCTCGGCGGTCTGTAGCGCCGGGAAGATGTCGTTCCAGTGGGTCAGGCGCGAGGTGTCGATCTCGGCCGCGACGCCGGCATTGACGAAGCGGGCGACGGAGTAGTTGCAGGGATGCATGACATCGGCGGCGAAGCCGGCGCAGCACCTTGGCCAGCGCGTCCTCCTCGCCCGCGAAGATCGAGAAGTTCGGCTGCGCCCCGTACTTGTCCACATAGGCCTGGAAATAGTCCGGCGAATCGTAGCCGCCCCATTCGAGACAGGTCAGGACTTCGGCCGCAACCGACGGGCGGGGCAGGACGAGCGTCCCGACACCAAAGGCGCCCGCAGCCTGCATCATCTGCCGGCGCGACAGCTTGCCGTCGATCATTTTGTCAAGAAACTTAATGCGTTGCATATTTCATCGCTCCCCAGTGGTCGCCAGTTGTCGACAAAGCTTAGCATCGTTTTTCGAACCGCAAAGCGAAATTATACGATCCTTCAACAGCAAGATCGCGCTACCCCCTTGCCTGAACCTCGCCAGGAGATGGACAGTCTCGGCGTCCAGCGCAGGAGTGGCCCGCATGTTCCCGCCCGAAACCGTCGTCATCAACGGCGATATCCGCACGATGGACCCGCACTTTCCCCGCGTCGAGGCGCTGGCCATCGCGGCCGGGCGCGTCGCGGCGCTCGGCTCCACCTCGGAAATCCAGCGCGACTGGCCGAGGCCGGGACACGCGTGATCGACGCCGCCGGGCATCTGATCCTGCCGGGGTTCCACGACACCCATCTGCATGTCCAGGACGGCGGCCAGCATCACGCGGAAAGCGCGGACCTTTCGGCGGCGCATACGGTCCGCGGACCTGCAGGCGATGCTGCGCGACTTCGCGGCGAGCCACGAGCGCGACTGGGTGTATGGCGCCTTCTACTATTCCGGCGTCTTCGGGGAACATAACCTCGACCGCCATGTCCTCGACGCCGCGGTGCCGGACCGGCCCTGCATGATCATGGCGTCTGACGGCCATAACGGCTGCATCAACTCCGCCGCCATCGCCCGCGTCGGCCTGACCGCCGCGACGCCCGATCCGGAGAACGGCCATTTCGTCCGCGACGCGAAGGGCGAACCGACCGGGCTTCTTTACGAGCGCGCGACGAACTGGGTCGACGACGCGCAAGCCGAAGCCGACCGATGACGATTTCGCCGCGGGGGTGCGATTTGCCCAGGCCCATGCCAACGCGCACGGCATCACCGGCGTGCTCGATGCCTCGGTTCACGAGCAACACGCGCGCGTCTATCGCCGGCTGGCCGCCGAGGACGCGCTGACGGTGCGCGTCCTCGCCACCGCGCGGGTCGATGCGTCGGAGACGACGGCTGACGCGCTGGCGCGGCTCGAGGCGATGCGCCGCGACTGCCAGTCGCCGATGTTCCGGATCCATTCGGCCAAATTCTTCCTCGACGGGGTGATCGAGAACCGCACGGCGGCGATGATCGAGCCTTATTCCGACG
This sequence comes from uncultured Alphaproteobacteria bacterium, assembly GCA_963707885.1. Classification (GTDB taxonomy): domain Bacteria; phylum Pseudomonadota; class Alphaproteobacteria; order Rhodobacterales; family Rhodobacteraceae; genus Albidovulum. Next base: position 19,729 of record CAVPRV010000012.1, on the reverse strand, counting down.
CCGAGGGCGGCAATGCGCCGTTGATGTTTTCCCCCAATCAGATCAACGACATGTTCGTCGCTTTTGATGCGGCCAGGTTCCAGATCCACGTCCATGCGATCGGCGACCTGGCGGTGCGCGCCGCGCTCGACGGCATGGCGGCCGCGCGGGCCGAGAACGCGCCCTGGCCATCGTGGCACCAGATCGCCCATGTCCAGTGCATCGACCCCGCCGATATCCCGCGGTTCGCCGAACTTGGGCGTCGTCGCCAATATCCAGCCGCTCTGGGCGCGCTCACGAACCGTCCGTCACCGATATCGCGCTGCCTATGGTGGGCGAGGATCGCGGGCGCTGGATGTATGCCTTCCGCTCGCTTCGCGATGCCGGTGCGCTTCTGGCGCTTTCGAGCGACTGGACCGTTTCCACCCTCAACCCGTTCGAGATCATCGAGACCGCGATGACCCGCCAGCCGCCGAAGAAGGAGGGCGAACACCCGGTGTTCCTGCCGGAGGAGCGGCTTACGCTCTGCGAATGCATCGAGGGCTACACGATCAACGCCGCGATGGCTGGCTGGCGTCAGGCCGAGACCGGGTCGCTGTCGCTCGGCAAATGGGCCGATCTCATCATGCTCGACCGCGACATCTACGATTGCAGCGTCTACGAGATCGGCGACACGAAGGTGCTTCTGACCCTTCTCGCCGGACGCGAGGTCTACAGCGCCTGATCCCCGGCCGCGAACGATGGGCAGCAGGATCTCGAACCGCGTCCCCTGCCCCGGTGCGCTTTCGACGGCGATGGTGCCGCCGCCGCGGGTCACGAGGTTGCGGCTGATCGAGAGGCCGAGACCGGTGCCCTTGCTGCGCTTCGTCGTGAAGAACGGGTCGAAGATCCGCCCCAGCACCTCTGGCGTCATGCCGGCGCCGGTATCGCTGACGGAGATCCGCACCATCGACCGGCCTTTTGCGTCTTCCCGCCGCGTCCGGACCGTCAGCCGGCCGCCGTCGGGCATCGCCTGGATAGCGTTGACCATCAGGTTGATCAGGACCTGCTGCAACTCGGTGTGGTTCATCGCCACGATGACGCCGGCCGCAAGATCCAGTTCCACCTCGATCCGGGCCTTCGACAGGAGGTGCTGCACCAGCGGCATCGTATCGCGGATCACCGTGTCCGGATCGTTGCCGGAGCCGGTATCGGCATATTCCTCGGGCCGCGCGAAATGCAGGAGTTTGGTGACGAGAATATGAATCGCCTGGATCTGTTCCTGGATCAGGGTGAACTCGGTCCTGAGCGGTTCCGCGCGCGGGCCAAGATCGTCGCGCACCACATCAAGATTACCCTGTATCACCGCCAGGGGGTTGTTGATTTCATGCGCGACGCCTGCGGTGATCTCGCCGATCGCCGCCAGCTTTTCCGACACGATCAACTGCCGCGTCGTCACCTCGATCTGGCGGTTCGCATCCTCCAGATCGCGCGTGCGGTCCTTCGACCCGCGCCTCCAGTTCCTCGGCCCAGTCGCGCAAGGCGCGGTCGCGTTCCTGCAACTGGTCGAGCAGATTGTCGAGATGGGTCGCGACGCGGCCGATCTCGTCATCGGCGGAGGCCATCCCGGTCCGCGCACCGAGATCGCCCTTCTCCACCTTCTCGATCGCGGCATTCATCCGTTCGAGCGGCGCGAAGATACCTTGCGCCCAGCGAAGCAGGATCGGGACCGAGACGGCGAGGACAATCATCAGCGTCGCGACGATCTCGAACAGCGTCTGGCGTTCGGCCGCCTTGAAGGGGGCATCGAGAAAGCCGACATAGAGCATGCCCACGCGGGCGCCGAACGTGTCGACGATCGGTTCGTAGGCCGAGACATACCAGTCGTTGACGACGAAGGCGCGGTCGAGCCAGACCTGCCCTTCGTCGAGAACCCGGGCGCGGACCGCCGCCGAGACGCGGGTGCCGAGCGCGCGCACATCTTCGAAAAGCCGGACATTGGTGCTGATCCGCACATCATCGAGAAAGATCGTCGCCGTCCCCTGCCCGCCCTCGTCGAGACGGCTGGCGGGATAGACGAGAGTGTTGATCTCGTCGATGAAGGCGAGATTGCGGTTGAGAAGAATGCCGCCCACCAGCGCACCGCCGCGCGCGGGGGCGGCGGCGTGGACCACCATGCCGCGGGTCTCCTCGGTCCGGTCGGTCGGCACGGCGGCGCGCGTCTGCACCAGCGCCAGGCGCGCGCGGCTCGGCGAGGTCGGGCGAGAGGGCTTGCAGGTCAGCCGCGTCGAAGATGTCGATGCCGACACCCGTCCGCCCGGCCAGCGCGGCCGCGACGACAGGCCAGCGTGAGGGATCGGTAACGCGGCCGCTCGCCGGGCGCCGAATGGACCGCGCCGGTCCGGTCGAGGAAGTAGAGAAAGTCGAGGCCGAGCGCCGCGCGTCGATCTTCGAGGAAGGCGTCGAGCGCGTGCGGAGCATCAGCCGACCTCGACGAAGGCGGCAGACTGGCCGAGCGCCTCGATATCGGCGCCACGGCGGCCCAGCAGCCCGGCCAGATGCTGATGCGCGATGGTCAGTTCGCTGCCGACCTTGGCGATCAGCACCTCGTCGAAGCGGTCGATCCAGTTCTTCACGGTCGAGGCGAGGACGAGCGGCAAGAGAATCAGCGCGGGCAAAAGCGCGATCAGCAGCATCCGCGCCCGGACAGAGCGCCAGAAGCGCGGCGCCGGGGTCACGGGTCGCGGCTCAGACATTCCACTGCGCGCATTTCCGGTCGATGGTCTTGCGCGACACGCCGAGCCGGCGCGCCGCCTCGGCCCGGTTGCCGCGGCAGGCCTCGAGGATCGCAAGGATATGCCGGCGCTCGACCGCCTGAAGGCTCTCCACCGGCTCGGTCTTCGCCCTGTCCGCCGCCACCGGCGATCTCGGCGGGGAACTCGCCGAGAATCAGCGAGCGTTCGATCAGGTTCCGGAACTCGCGCACATTGCCCGGCCAATCGTAGCGCGCGAGGTTCCGCAGAACCTCCTCGGTCACCGTCAGGCGGCGACACGCCGAGCTGCCGGGCGAGGCTGCCGATGAAAAGCTCGGCCAGTTCCGCGATATCGCCGACCCGCTCCCGCAGCGGCGGCATGTCGACCGTCAGCACGTTGATCCGGTGAAAGAGGTCGCGGCGGAACCGGCCCTCGGCCACCGCGCGGTCGAGATCGGAATTACTGGCAAAGACGAACCGCAGGTTCAGCGGCACCTCGCGCTCCGATCCGTCGGGGCGGATGCGGTTGTCCTCGATCACCCGCAGAAGCGTCGCCTGCATCGACAGCGGCAGCTCGACGATCTCGTCGAGAAAGAGCGTGCCGCCGCTGGCATGGATCAAGCAGCCCGTCGCGCCCGGCGCCGCCGACCTCGCCAAACAGCTCGACCGCGAGCCGGTCGGGAGAGATCGCGGCGCAGTTGATCGGCACGAAGGGTTTGTCGGCCCGGTCGGAAAGCGCGTGGAGGGTGCGCGCGGCAATCTCCTTGCCGGTGCCGCTCTCGCCGGTGAACAGCACCGGCGTCGGCAGGCGGCGCAACCTGTTCGAGCGTCTTCCTGACCGCCTCGATCCTCGGCGACTTGCCGATCAGCCGGCCGCGCGCGGCAAGTGCGTCAGCCTTGAGTTCGTATTTCAGCAGGTAGTTCTCGCGCCGGAGATAGCGCTGGTCCATGCAGCGGTTGACCGCGTTGAGAATCTGGTTCGAGCGGAAGGGTTTCAGCACGAAATCCGCCGCCCCGACCCGCAGCGCCTGGATCGCGGTGTCGAGATCGGCATAGGCCGTCATCAGGATCGCCTCGGCAAAAAGCCCGACCCGACGCTGTTCGGTCAGCCAGTCGAGGCCGGACTGGCCGGGCATCACATTGTCGAGGAGGACGAGATCGAAATGCGCGCTGTCGAGTAGCTGCGAGGCTTCCTCGGCGCTCGCCGCCGCCTCGATCCGCTTGCAGCGCGGCTCGAATATGCGCACGAGGAAATTCCGCATCCCCGGCTCGTCATCGACGACGAGGATAGAGACATGCCGAAGCACCCGGTCAATCTCGGTCGGCGCGGCCGGGTCGGCATCCTTGTGCGGCGGGTGCCCGCCCTGAAGCATTTTCGTCAACGACCTTTCCGCGTCAATCGAGCCGGACGTCGGGGCCGCTCGTCACCTCGCGGGCCGAAAAGCCCGCGCGGTCAAGCGCGAGATCGGCGATCACCGCTATCGCAATCGCGGTCAGGAATGCAAAGCCCATGACCTTCATCGCCTGACCTTCCCCCTCGTTCGGTCTGCCCGATCGCGTCGTCATTCCGCCGGCTCCGTGCCCGGATGCGCCGGCGCCTTGCCGGTCACTTCCTCGTACCAGAGCGCATGGTGTTCCCTGGCCCACTGGACGTCAACCTCGCCCGTGCCCACAGCATCGAAGGCGCCCTCCATTCCGACCGAGCCGAGGTAGATATGGGCGATGACGATGGCCATGAAGACGAAGGCGACGATGCCGTGCCAGAGTTGGGCAAGCTGCATTTCCTGATGCGGGCCGAGCGCGGTCGGCAATTCGCCGAACCCGAGCGCCTGCGGCAGACCGGTGCCGTTCAGGACCACGAAGGTCTTGGCGAACATGGCAGTTCGAACGGGAAGAGCAGTGACAGGCCAGAGAGCGAGATCGACAGGCCGAGCACCACCACCGCCCAGAAGATGATCTTCTGCCCGGCATTGAACTTTCGCGCCGGCGGGTGGACGCCTTTGGAGAAAAGCCCGCCACCGACGGCGAGCCATTTCAGGTCGTGGCGGTTGGGGATGTTGTGGGAGATCCAGATCACGGTCACCAGCACGAGGCCGATCATGAAGGCCCAGGCGATGTTGTTGTGCGCCAATTTCCCGGCCGCCGCGATGGGGGCGTAGACCTCCTTGCCGAAAAGCGGAATCAGCGCGACGCGGCCGAAGATCATCACGAGCCCGGTCACCGCCAGCACGATGAACGACCCCGCCATCAACCAGTGGCCGAAGCGTTCGAGCGCGTTGAACCGGGTGATCGTCTCGCCGCCATGCTCGCCCTCGATGCGGATCTTGCCGCGCAGGAGGTAGAAGACGACGAGGATCGCGATCACGCCCAGAAGCAGGTAGCCGCCATAGTGCAGGAGCGGCCCCTCGCGGAAGGCGAGCCAGCGCATGCCGCCATCCTGGATCACCATGTCCGCGCCCGGCATCCGCGTCGAGACCGTCAGGTCCGCCTCGCCGTAGCGCAGCGCCCGCCAGAGCTCCGGGTCGGACACGCCGCCCAGCGTGCCGAGCTGCTCGGTCTGAGCCGCCGCGGCGGCGGGGTTGCCGATCGCGTCGCGGCGGAAACTGTCGTCCACCTTGCAGTCCCTGCTGGCGGGCGAGGATGTCGTCCAGCGTCTGGGCACCGCCAGTGGCGGCACGCGGGCCCGGCATCCCGCTGGCCGGCGCCTCCTGCCCCGAGCGCCGGCAACGCCAGGACGGTGATCGCGGCCAGAACGCTCAGGAGCCTGCGCAGGAACATCGTCTTCCCCGATTTCGTTTTTTGTCGGAAAACCATCCCGTGACGCCCTGCGCCACGGGATGAGGCTTCATCGCGGCACTTTCAGTTGGCCACCTTCTTCTCGTAGGCCGTGCCCCAGCCCCACGCGCCGGAACCGAAGCCGCGCGCCACGACCCGTTCGCGGTAGATCGTCGAGACGACGTCGCCGTCACCGGCCAGCAGCGCCTTGGTCGAGCACATCTCGGCGCAGATCGGCAGCTTGCCCTCGGCGATCCGGTTGCGGCCGTATTTCTGGAACTCGGCGGTGGAATTGTCCTCTTCCGGGCCGCCGGCGCAGAAGGTGCATTTGTCCATCTTGCCGCGCGAGCCGAAATTGCCGGCCTGCGGATATTGCGGCGCGCCGAACGGGCACGCGTAGAAGCAATAGCCGCAACCGATGCACAGGTCCTTGGAGTGCAGGACGATGCCGTCCTCGGTCTGGTAGAAGCAGTCGACCGGGCAGACCGCCATGCAGGGCGCGTCCGAACAATGCATGCAGGCGACCGAGATCGACCGCTCGCCCGGCGTGCCGTCATTGATCGTCACGACCCGGCGGCGATTGATGCCCCACGGCACCTCATGCTCGTTCTTGCAGGCCGTCACGCAGGCGTTGCATTCGATGCAGCGTTCGGCGTCACAGAGGAATTTAACTCTTGCCATATCCGTTTCTCCTTATGCTGCGCTGATCTTGCAGAGGGTGGCCTTGGTTTCCTGCATCAGGGTGACGCATGTCGTAGCCATAGGTCTGCGCGGTGTTGCTGCTTTCGCCGAGGACATAGGGATCCGCGCCTTCGGGATATTTGTCCCTCAGGTCCTGACCCTGGAAATGGCCGCCGAAGTGGAAGGGCATGAAGGCCACGCCTTCGCCCACCCGTTCGGTCACCATTGCCATGACCTTGACCTTGCCGCCTTCCGGGCCCTCGACCCAGACCTGCGCCCGGTCGCGGACACCAAGGTTGTTGGCGTCGCGCGGATTGATCTCGACGAACATGTCCTGCTGCAAGCTCGGCCAGCCACGGGTTCGACCGGCTTTCGTCGCCGCCGCCCTCGTATTCGACCAGACGGCCCGAGGTCAGGATGATCGGGTAGTCCTTGCTGAAGTCCTTTTTCTGGATCGAGGCGTAAAGCGTCGGCAGGCGGTAGAGCTTGCGATCCTCATAGGTCGGATAGTCGGCCACGAGATCGCGCCGGTTTGTGTAGAGCGGTTCGCGGTGCAAGCGGCACCGGGTCGGGGAAGGTCCAGACCACGGTGCGGGCCTTGGCGTTGCCGAAGGGCGCGCATTCGTGCTTGATCGCGACCCGCTGGATGCCGCCCGAAAGGTCCACCTTCCAGTTGGCCTTGGGTCCGCCCGACCGCCTCGATCGCGGCGCGCTCGTCGTCGGTCAGATCCTTGTCCCAGCCGAGATCCATCAGCATCTGCATGGTGAATTCCGGGTAGCCGTCCTGGATCTCGGACCCGACCGAATAGACGCCCTCGGCCAGAAGGTTCTCGCCATCGCGTTCCACGCCGAAACGGGCGCGGAAGGTCAGGCCACCTTTGCTGACCGGCAGCGACATATCGTAAAGGTTCGCGGTGCCGGGATGCTTCATCTCGGGCGTGCCCCAGCAGGGCCAGGGCAGGCCGTAGAAATCGCCGTCGGCCGGTCCGCCGACCGCGCGCAGCGTGGTCTTGTCGAAGGTGTGCTGGTTGGCCATGTGCAGCTTTAGCCGCTCGGGCGACTGGCCGGTATAGCCGACGGTCCACATGCCGCGGTTGAATTCGCGGGTGATGTCCTCGACCATCGGCTCGCCGTCCTTCACCTCGATATTGCGGAAGAGCCGGTCGGCGAAGCCGAACTTCTTGGCGAACTTGGCCATGATGACGTGGTCCGGCAGGCTTTCGAAGACCGGCGCCACCACCTTGTCGCGCCACTGAAGCGACCGGTTGGAGGCGGTGACCGAGCCCGATGTCTCGAACTGGGTCGAGGCGGGCAGCAGATAGACGCCGTCCGTCCGGTCATGCAGCACCGCCGAGACGGTCGGATAGGGGTCGATCACGACCAGCATGTCGAGCTTTTCCATCGCCGTCTTCATCTCGGTCCCGCGGGTCTGCGAGTTCGGCGCGTGGCCCCAGAGCACCATGACCTTGATATTGTCGTTCTGTTCGATGTTGGCCTTGTCCTCGAGCACGCCGTCGATCCAGCGCGAGACCGGGATGCCGTTGGTGTTCATCAGGCTGATCGGGTTGCCGTCCGTGTCCTTGGCGTCGTTGCCGTCGGCATCCTTGAGCATCGACGAACTGACCCTTGAGCCAGTCGAGATCCTCGCCCCAGACCCGGGCCCAATGCGCCCAGGCGCCGGGCGCGAGGCCGTAATAGCCCGGCAGGTCGTGGCTGAGAACGCCAAGGTCGGTCGCGCCCTGCACGTTGTCATGGCCGCGGAAGATGTTGGTGCCGCCGCCCGACGATGCCGATATTGCCGAGCGCCAGTTGCAGGACGCAATAGGCCCGGGTGTTGTTGTTGCCGTTGGTGTGCTGGGTGCCGCCCATGCACCAGATCAGCGTGCCGGGCCGGTTGTTGGCCAGCGTGCGCGCCACCCGCTCCAGCTGGCTGCCGGGCACGCCGGTCACGCGCTCGGTCTCCTCGGGCGTCCACTTTTTCACCTCGTCGCGGATCTGATCCATGCCCCAGACGCGGGTGCGGATGTATTCCTTGTCCTCCCAGCCATTCTCGAAGATGTGCCACAGGATGCCCCAGATCAGCGCCACGTCGGTGCCGGGGCGGAAGCGGACATATTCGTCGGCATGGGCCGCCGTGCGGGTGAAGCGCGGATCGCAGACGATCAGCGGCGCGTTGTTCTCTTCCTTGGCCTTCAGCATGTGCAGCAGCGAAACCGGATGCGCCTCGGCCGGGTTGCCCCGATCAGGAACATCGCCCGGGTTTGTGGATGTCGTTGTAGCTGTTGGTCATGGCGCCGTAGCCCCATGTGTTCGCAACGCCGGCAACCGTGGTCGAGTGGCAGATCCGGGCCTGGTGATCGACGTTGTTGGTGCCCCAGTAGGCGGCGAACTTGCGGAACAGATAGGCCTGTTCGTTAGAATGCTTGGCCGATGCCCAGCCAGTAGACGCTGTCCGGCCCGCTTTCGTCGCGCACCGCCAGCATCTTGTCGCCGATCTCGTTGATCGCCTCGTCCCAGCTGATCCGCTTCCAGTCCCCGCCTTCCTTCTTCATCGGGTATTTCAGCCGCCGCTCGCCATGCGCGTGTTCGCGCACCGCGGCGCCCTTGGCGCAATGGGCGCCGAGGTTGAACGGGCTGTCCCAGCCCGGCTCCTGCCCGATCCAGACGCCGTTATCGACCTCGGCGATGACGGTGCAGCCGACCGAGCAATGGGTGCAGACCGACTTCACCGTCTCCACCGCGCCCGCGACAGCCTCCTGCGCCTCGGCGCGGCGCACCGTGCCGCCGGTCGCGCCGATGGCGGCGAGCCCGCCGATGGCAAGACCCGATCCGCGCAGGAACGCGCGCCGGTCGACCCGGGCTTCTGCCGCGCCGGACAGCATCGGTGTGCGCTGCGTTTGTCTTGCGACTTCGCTCGTTTTTCTCCTGAGCATCCTTCTCTCCCTTGGCAGTCCGGCGCGCGGTTGGGGCCGGGGCGTTTAGTCCGTTCCGGGGGCGGTCCTGTGATCGACGCTTTCGCGATCAGAACCGGGCGCTGTCGTAATAGGCGCGGATATGGGCGGTGTCCTGAAGCCCGCTGCCCTTCACGGCCGTGTCGGCCTCAGCCGGCGCGGCGCCGAGCGCGGTCGCGGCGGCCGCTGCCGGGGCCGCGGTAGTGGCGAGTTTCAGGAAATTGCGGCGACTGGTCTTTTCGGTCTCAACGGTCTTGCCCATGTCTCATCTCCCTTTGATCCTCGGGCGCGAGTCCTGCCCCCGCCCCTTTGCTGTCATCCGCCGGCGAGGCGGAAGGCTTCCTTCTCGATCGCCATGAAGGCGCGTCCGATCGCACCGACCGGGGCGTAGAATACCGATCCCTTCGCGCCTTCGAGATCGGCGAAGAAATGGCCGGCCCAAGGCGCGATATGGCGGTTGAAGAATTCGCGCTGCCGGGCGACCGATGCGGGCGGGCCGAACCGGCCCTCGATCAGGCCGGCCATCATCTCCATCAGGCTGGCGATATTGTCCTCGGGCTCAAACACGTTCTCGGCCCGGGCGATCGACGCCGCCGCCATGTCGCGGCGGAGCAGCGCCAACGGCTTTTCGTTGAGAAAGCCGGTCAGGTAGAAGCTGGCATAGGGCAGCAACTCGCCCCGGCCGAGGCCGATGAAGAGGTCGTTGAACTCCCGCTCCACCGAGGACGGCACCGCCCCCTGCGCCAGTTTCGCAAGCGTTCCGATACCGCGCCCCAGCGCGCTGTCGTCTCCGGTGAGCCCCGCGCATTTGCGCAGGAGCCTCAGGTCGGGTGGTGCCGCCAGAAGCGCCGAAAGAAAGTCGTAAAGATCGGCGCGCAGCCGGTCCTCCTCGGCGATGGTCAGGCTTGCGGCGGTATCGCTCACGCGGAGGCTCCTTCCGTCTTGTCGTCGAACGCGAAACGCATGTGGCGGCGCGGCGCCGGTGCGGCCGGCTCCTCAGGCGCGGTTTCGACCTGCGACACGCACAGCGGCTCCGGCGCCGCGGCGTCTTCGGTTTCGACAGCTTCCGGCAGGACAGCACTTTCGGTTTCGGGCGCGTCGGTGGCCTCGGCCAGCGCCCTCACGTGGCGCAGCATCCCGCTCCCGACCTGATAGGCGGTCTTCATGTCCGGCAGCACCGTCGCTGCATCGGAATAGTCCTCGCCGTGATCGACGAGACCGTCGAGATTGGCGAGAACCGGGTTGGTCCGCCAAAGCCGGCGCAGCGCCCGGCGGCGAAGGTGGTCAGGGACCGCTGGCCGCATGAAGGCGGCGAAATCGTCGCCCGTTTCCATCGTGTCGGGATCGCTCAGCTCCAGCTCGACCAGAAGCTCCGCATCGGTCTTTTCCGCCTGCTCGCGCTCGAGCGCCGCACGCGCCGACTCCGTCTCGGCGGCAAGGCGCGCGGCCTCTTCCGCGGCGGCTTCCGCCTCGACGGCGGCGCGGCGGCGGGACCAGAAATCGCCCGTGCGGGTCGCATCACGCATCACGCATCCCCCCGGACCGCGCCGCGCGGGGCGCGGTAGACATCGGCCATCTGCCGGATCCGCGCATCGCCGCGCCCGTCTTCGGAAAGGTCGATCCGCTTGCGGTCGCGCTTGCGCTTCACGAACGGTTCCTCGACATGGTGGGCTGCGACGAATTCGGCGATCCACGCGATCAGCCCGGCCGGCATCGGGACCATCTCGATCAGCCCGTCGCCGCTGTCCATGTAGTCCTGCCCCTCATAGGCCGAGGCGGTGACGAGCACGGGTTTCCACGGCATCGCCGCATCCGCTGCCTCGTCCTCGCGCAGAACCACGACGAGTCCGGGGATCCGGGCCGAGAGCGTGACCAGATAGGCTTCGGTATCCGTGGACCAGAGATCGAGCGGCAGCGTCGCGGCGTGGTATTCGACCGCCTCGCCCTCGCGACGCAGTTCGCGCCAGTCCGCCGGCCCCGCGCCCGGCAGGAGCGCCGTGACCTTCCAGGCCCAGGCAGCCCAACGTGTCACCCCCGGCGTCCTGCGGACGACGATTCCGATGGGCATCGATGCGCGGACAAGCGCCATTGCGAAAGAAATCCTCCCCTCGTGGCGCCTGCTTCCGTCGGGGGCGCCTTGAGGTCAGCCTCGCCCCATTACCGGCGCGGACCAAGTAAATTCACCGCGAATCGACCGGATTTCTGTCGGGTCCGAGACGGAGGGACAATTTGTCCACATCGGCACCGACCCCGCCGGAACCGTCTGGACGAATTGTCCCTGCGGCCATTTCCGCCGGTTTTGGTCAGGAAAAATCACCGCCGGAAGCCCGCGAATCACCCGGCGACGGGGGATTTGCCTTGCCGCTGGCCGGGCTTTCGTGCCTAGCTTCCCTCCGCGAACGGTCAGGACCACAAGAACCGCGCAGCACGTCTGGGGAGGATGATGCCCAAGCATTTGATTCTATGTGATTGTCTTGGCAGCCAGGCAATCGACCGCGACACCGTCGCCAAGGCGACCGGCCTCACCTGTTCGCGCGTTCACACCGCGCTTTGCACCCGCGAGATGGGCCGCGCGGCCGACGCGATCACCGAGGGTGATGCGATCTTCGCCTGCATGCAGGAAGCCGCGCGTTTCACCGAACTGGCCGCAGATCTCGACCGTCCCGCGCCGGCCTTCGTCGATATTCGCGACCGCGCCGGCTGGTCGGACGACAGCGACACTGCGCCCAAGATGGCCGCGCTTGTGGCGGAGGCGCTGCTGCCTGCCGCCCCGGTCAAATCGCTCGACGTGTTCAGCGCGGGGGCCTGTCTGATCCTCGGCCCCTCAGGTCCGGCGCTCGCTGCCGCCGAACGGCTGGCCGATACGCTTGCGGTGACGGTGCTTCTCGACGCCGAGGCCGAATTGCCCTCGTCCCGCAACTTCGAGGTGGTGATCGGCCGGCTTCGCGGCGCAACCGGCACGCTCGGCGCCTTCACGCTGCGCATAGACGCGCTCAGGCAGATGGAGCCCGGCGGTCGCGGCGACTTCGGATTTTCCGCGCCCCGCGACGGGGCCGAGACGCGCTGCGACGTGATCCTCGACCTTACCGGCGGCCCCGCGCTCTTCCCCGCGCCGCACAAGCGCGACGGCTACCTGCGCGCCGATCCGGGCGATCCGAACGCGGTGGCGGCGGCAGTATTCGAAGCCGCCCAGCATGTCGGCACGTTCGAAAAGCCGCTGCATCTGGCCTTCGAGGAGACCCTTTGCGCCCATTCCCGCGCGGGCCAGATCGGCTGCACCCGATGCCTCGACATCTGCCCGACCGGCGCGATCCGGCCCGAGGGCGACCACGTCGCCATCGACCCTTTCGTCTGTGCCGGTTGCGGCGCCTGTTCGGCGCTCTGTCCCTCGGGCGCGATTACCTATGATGCGCCACCGGTCGCGCATCTTCTGACCCGGATCCGGGTTCTGGCCGAAACCTACCGGACAGCGGGCGGCGCCGCGCCGCGCCTTCTCGTCCACGACACGCCACACGGGGTCGAGATGATCGCGCTCGCCGCGCGGTTCGGGCGGGGGCTGCCGGGTGATGTGATTCCGCTGGCGGTGCCGGCCCTGGCGGGGTTCGGCCATGCCGAAATGCTTGCCGCTCTCGCCCTCGGCTTCGCCGGCGTCGACATCCTTCCGGCACCACGGACGGAGCTGGACCCGATCCACGGCGAACTCGCCATCGCGCGGGCGATGGGCGGCGCGGATCGCCTTCGCCTGATCGACGTGGCCGACCCCGAGGCGCTGTCGGACATCCTCTATGCGGACACGCCCGCGCCCCTGTCGCAGGATCCAATCCTGCCGCTCGGAAACCGGCGGCAGGTCGCAAGACTGTCCGCCAAGGCCTTGCTTGGAAACGCGAAAGAGCCGATCCCCCTGCCCAACGGCGCGCCCTATGGGGCGGTTCTCGTCGATACGGGGGCCTGCACGCTCTGCCTTTCCTGCGCTTCGCTCTGTCCCTCCGGGGCGCTCCTCGACAATCCCGACATGCCACAATTGCGGTTTCGCGAGGATGCCTGCCTGCAATGCGGGCTCTGTGCGACGGTCTGCCCGGAAGACGCGATCACCCTTGTGCCGCGCTTCGATCCGACCGACGCGGCGCTCGGCCAGACCGTGCTGAACGAGGAGGAGCCCTTTGCCTGCATCGAATGCGGCAAGCTCTTCGGGGTTCGCTCTACCATCGAAAAGATCATGGAGAAGCTCGCCGGCAAGCACGCGATGTTCACCGAGACCGGCGCCGGGCGGCTGATTCAGATGTGCGACGACTGCCGCATCCGGGCGCAGTATCATGGGCAGGACAATCCCCTCGCGGCGGGCGACCGGCCCCGGGTGCGCACTACCGAAGACTACCTCTCGAAGCGCCGGGATCACTGATGCCGGGATCAACGGTTGACGATCTCGCCCCCCAGATCGGCGGCTTTCAGGCCGGAGACATAGGCTTGCACCGCGTCCACCTCGTCCACGGTCAGTGTCACCGGCACGATAGGGGGCGGATGCGCGGGATCGAAGGGCGGGCTCAGCCCCTCGACCCGCAGGAAGGCCGGATGGGGGTTGAGCGTGTAGAAGGTTCCGAACCGTTCGGCCCAGTCCGGCAGCGCCTTCATCGCCCCGAAGGAGGCGGTGGAACCGATGCCGATCCCCGTTGCCTCGGGGCTGACGCGGTGGCAGCGGGCGCAGTGGGTTTCGGCGACCTTCCGGCCGAGCGCCGCGTCGCCGCTGAAGGTCAGCACCGCGACCTCGGGCTTTGCCGCGACGCTTTCGAAGGCCGGGCCGTCTTCGGGCCGGTAGGCCCGGATCGTCGTCTGGCCGATCTCGGAGGCGAGCCAGTCGGCGAAGAGCCGCGCGGCCGGGTTATCGGTGTCGAGCGTCAACGCATAAGTCGTGCCGCCGCGCGCCATCACCGCCTGCCCCGTCCCGTCGATGGGTCCCAGCCGCGCGTCGGCGCCGCTATCGACCAGCCGCGCCCGCCGCGCGCTCTTGAGCGCGAAGCGCGGCAGGATATAGTCGAGAAGTCCGCTCTCCACGATCTCGGGCGCGGCGGCGAGGCCGAACTCCCGCGCTTCCTCCGCCCGCCCCGGCACGGCGGCGAGCACCGCGAAGGCAAGGACAACAAGATGTCGCATCGCGCGTTCCTCCCGGCCAACAGGCTAGGGACGGCGCGGCGTGGCGGTCAACCGTCAAGAAAAGGAGTCCGGAATGGATGACGAATTCAACATGTCGATGCGCAAGTTCCTCAAGCAGGTCGGCGTCACCTCGCAACAGGCGATCGAGGCGGCCGTGCGCAAGGCCGGCGCCAACGCCGCAGGCAGGACCTTCAACGCGAACATGGTCCTGACCATCGACGGGCTCGACATGACCACGTGGTGACGGGCAAAATCACGGGCCCTCCGCATGAGCCTTGCCCGCGACGACGTTCTGGAGGTTCTGAAGACGGTCGCCGACCCGATCGGCGGCAGGGACATCGTTGCTGCCGGCATGGTCCGCGCGCTGACCGTCGAGGGCGGCGCGGTGCGCTTCGTGCTGGAGATCGACCCGGCCCGCGCCGGCACGGATGGAACCGGCCCGCGCCGAGGCCGAGGCGAAGCTCGCGCGCGCTGCCGGGCGTCGACTCCGGTCTCGATCGTGATGACCGCGCATCGCGCGCGGCGCCGCCGCCGCCTGACCTGCAAGACCGGCAGCGCAGGCCGAAAGCCGCAGGGGCCGGAAAAGATCCCCGGTGTCGACCGGATCGTCGCCATCGCCTCCGGCAAGGGCGGCGTCGGCAAATCGACCGTTTCCGCCAACCTCGCCACGGCGCTGGCGGCCGAAGGGCGCGCGGTCGGGCTGCTGGACGCCGATGTCTACGGCCCGTCGCAGCCGCGCATGCTGGGCGTCTCCGGCCGCCCCGCCTCGCCCGACGGCAAGACCATCCTGCCCCTGCGCAACCACGGCGTGACGCTGATGTCGCTCGGCCTGATGACGCACGAGGACGAGGCGGTCGTCTGGCGCGGGCCGATGCTGATGGGCGCGTTGCAGCAGATGCTGTTTCAGGTGCAATGGGGCGCGCTGGACGTGCTTGATCGTCGATCTGCCGCCCGGCACCGGCGACGTGCAGATGACGCTGGCGCAGAAGGCCGAGCTGACCGGCGCGATCATTGTCTCCACCCCGCAGGACATCGCCCTGCTCGACGCGCGCAAGGGCATCGACATGTTCAACAAGATGGGCACCCCGATCCTCGGCATGATCGAAAACATGTCCATCCATATCTGCTCGCAAATGCGGCCATGAGGAGCATATCTTTGGCCATGGCGGCGTCGCGGGCCGAGGCGGAGAAGCTCGGCGTGCCGCTGCTGGCGGAAATCCCGCTGCATCTCGATATCCGCACCGCGGCCGATGGCGGTGCGCCGATCGTGGTGTCGAAACCCGCCTCACCCCAGGCGCGCGCCTTCCGCGATCTGGCCACGCGGCTTGATCGCGGACAGGCAGGCATGACGCGATCCCGTCCTTCCCGCCGCTGATGCAAGGGGCTGGCGACCGGGCCGGCCAACCCCTTCACCGTCGCCTGCTGATCAGGCGCGGCACGGGTGTCGATGCCGGGCTGCTCACATGGTCGGTCTCGCGCCGGAACGGTTGCGGGCGGCGATGGTTCTGGCCCCCGAAGTCGCCGCTCGAACCGGCGATGGCGGCGCTTTGTCGCCTGTGGCGTCGGGCTTCAGAACGCGCTCGGCGCGCTGGCGCCGCCCGAAACGGCCGTGCATCTGGACTGGACGGGCGGCATCCGCCTGAACGGCGGCCATGTCGGCGGGCTGCGGTCTCCGCCTCGCACCCGCGATCCGGCGGCCCTGCCCGGACTGGCTGGTCGTCGGGCTCGACCTGACGCTGACGCTGCCGCCGGAATGGGAACCGGGCGAAACGCCGGATTGGACCGCGCTCGACCAAGAGGGCTGCGGCGATATCGACCCGGTCGCGATCCTGGAGGCTGGTCGCGCCACAGCCTTGTCTGGATCAACCGGCTTGACGACGCCGAGGGCCGCGCCGAGCTGCACCGCGAATGGTAGGGGCTGGCCTGGAAACTAGGCGAGGTCGATGAGCCTGCCGATGGAGGCACCCGTCGACGGGCACTTTCCTTGGCGTCGATGAAAATTTCGGCATGCTGCTGAAGACCAATGGCACGACCCGCCTGATCCCGCTGTCCAGATCGCTCGAGGAGGTCTGACATGCCCCGCATGTAGCTGGCCCGCGCGATCCATTTCGACGAAAGCGACCGCAACGTCTTTCACAACCCGGCCCGAACCGGGGAATGGGCGATCTCGGGCGGGTTTGAGTTTTCCAACTGGACCGAGGGCGATCTGATCGGCAAGGCGCGGCAAGCCTTTGCCAACGGCTGGCTGGGGGTCGAAACCTTTGGCCGCGTGACCTTTGTCGCCGTCACCCAGATCGAGCCGGAGCGAATTCGACGGCGCTCGTCGACCGCCTCGCCCAGCATTTCGTCGATGTCTACGGTGCGCCCTCGCTTGAGGCCGCCCGCCCGGTCGCCGCCGAGGAGATCGTCGCAGATGGCCGATCTCTGCGCCGATCACGCGCCGAACACCGTGCTGACCGTCCTGCGCGAACTGACCGAGGCGGGCGTGCGCGAACAATACCGCTTTATCGAGCCCACCGAGGCCGGGCTCGACCAGTTCGCCATCCACGGCGCGCTCGACGAATAGGTCGGGCCGCTTACCCGGTTGCACCGGGACGAAAGCCGGTGTTTGAGTTGGGCGACCGATCCGGAAGCCAGGGACTTCCGATGCCAGCCGACCGCAACGTCCTTTTCGTCGTCATCGACCAGCTTCGCGCCGACTGCCTGTTCGGCGCCCTGGCCGACCACGTGCGACCTGCCGAACCTGCGGGCGCTGATGGCCGATGCGGTAGTCGTTCCGCCGGCATTTCTCGGTGGTCAATCCCTGCGGTCCGTCGCGGGCCTCGATCCTGACCGGGCAATATGCGATGAACCACCGCGCGGTGCGCAACGGCACGCCGCTGCGCGCACGACACGCCGAACCTCGCGACCGAGGTGCGCAAGGCCGGCTATCTGCCGCTGCTCTTCGGCTATACCGACACCGCGCAGGACCCGCGGCTGTTCGCGCCCGGCGATCCGGCGCTGACCAGCTACGAACAGGTGATGCCGGGCTTTCAGGAGGTGGTCGAGATGCGGCTGGAGGAAAGCCTGCCGTGGCGGGCGCATCTGATCGCGAAGGGCTATGACGTGCCGCCCTACCCCGACATCTTCCGCCCCGCCGGGCCGCGCACCGACGATCCCGCGCTCTACCGGGCCGAGGACAGCGACACGGCCTTCCTGACCGACCAGTTGTTGCGCGGGCTCTGGCGGCCGCCAGCCGGGGTGGTTCGCGCATCTGACCTATATCCGCCCGCATCCGCCGCTGGTGGCGCCCGCGCCCTACAACCGGATGTACGACCCCGCCGCCGCTGCCCGCGCCGGTCGCGCCGGGCGCTCGAGGCCGAACGCGCGCGCCATCCCTTCATCGCCGCAGCTCACGCCAGGCTGCCGATCTCCTCGACCGTCGAGGGCTTTCCCGACCTGCAGCCCACGCGCCGAGAACGTCGGCGACGCTGCGGGCGATCTATCTTGGGCCTCGCGAGCCGAGGTCGACCATCACCTCGGGCGGGTCATCGCCTTCCTGAAGGAGACCGGGCAGTACGACGGGACGCTGATCGTCGTCACCGCCGATCACGGCGAGATGCTGGGCGATCACCATGCCTGGGGCAAGTAGACCGTTCTATGACGCCGCCTATCACACGCCGCTGATCATCCGCGACCCCGCCCGCCCGGCCGCATGGGCGGCGCGGTCGATGCGCCGACCGAATCGGTCGACGTGACGCCGACGATCCTCGACTGGCTCGGGCTCGACGGTGCCCGACACGATGGACGGTCGCAGCCTGCGCCCTTCCTGCGACGGCGAGACGCCGGCTGACTGGCGCGACTACACCTTTTCGGAACTGGATTTCGGCGATCCGGTCGCGCCGACACTCTGCGCAGCGCCGCGCTGGGGCATCGGGCCGAAGAGGCCAACCTCGCGCATCCTGCGCGGGCCGACGCACACGCTGGTGCATTTCAACGGCGGGTTGCCGCCGCTGCTCTTCGATCATTCCGCGCGACGGGCGAGGTGCGCGACATCGCGGCCGATCCGGCGGCGCAGCCGGTGCTTCTGGCGATGACCGCGCGCGCTGCTCGACCACCGGATGAGCCACGCCGACGGGCGCTTTCGCGCGCACGATGGTCACGCCAGTGCGGGTCGGCGGTCACGGCGCGAAACGGGCACATCGTGATCGCTTGCAGTCAGATTTTTTGCGCCATCACATCCGCTTGACGGAAATTTGATTCGCAAGACCATACTTCTGACCATGGTGCGGTGCCGCGCCCTGAACGATCAGGCCCGCATCTGCGCCTGCCCGCAGGCGTTGGCCGCTGTCTGGCCCTATCCGGAAGGAGGCACTGGACCTATACCAAGATGCCGGCCGCTTCGTAGCCTTTTTGTTACAAAGGGCGGTTACGTCCCAATAAGGAAGAAAGCTTCCGCATAAACCAACGACAGGAGAGACGATGAAACGACTATTATTGAGCAGCGCTGCGCTGCTGGTCACTTCCGTTCGCAGCCTACGCCAACTGCCCTGCGATTTCCGTCGCCGACATGGGCGGCATCGCCGCCGGGCGCGTTCCCGGCAGCAATACGAGCTTGAGCGAGTTCCAGACCGCCGCCGACTGCACGATGGAGCTGTCGGAAAACCCCGCCATCGCCGATTTCAACGGCCAGATCCGCGGCAACCCCGCGCTGCCCGCGCTGGCCGACCGCCTGCCGGCCGAGCCGCTGGTCGTCGTGCCCTATGCCTCAACGTCGGCAAATACGGCGGCACGCTTGATGCGCTGTCGAACGCGACCGAGGCCGGCACGTCCGACTTCATGTCGATCCGCCACGTCAACCTCGTGCGCTATTCGGACGATCTGGAGACGATCGTGCCGAACATCGCGAAATCCTGGGAGTGGAACGACGACTTCACCCAGCTGACCTTCCACCTGCGCGAGGGCCACAAGTGGTCCGATGGCCAGCCCTTCACCTCGGCCGACGTCAAGTTCTGGTACGACAACCTCGCGCTCGACCCGAACATCAACGAAAAGCCGAAGGACTACGTGACCGTTGGCCGGCGAGCGGATGACGGTCGAGACACCCGATGACGTAGACGGTGGTGTTCAACCTGCCGGCGCCGAAGCCGGGCCTTCTGGCCCATTTCGCGACGCATTTTGCCCAAGCGCTTCCAGCCCAAGCACTTCCTGGGTCAGTTCCACCCCGACGATCAACCCCGAGGCCGACGCGCTGGCGCAAGTCGTTGGGGTTCGACAACGGCTATGCGGTGATCCGGCCTATTACGGCAACTCCGACTGGATGGACACAGCGACGCCGATGCTGAATTCGCCCGATAAGGTGGCAAAGATGCCGGCGATGCGGCGCCGACGCTGGAAAGCCACATCGTCGTCCGCGAAACCACCGAGGGGCGGCATTTCGTCGCCAACCCCTACTTCTTCCAGGTCGATACCGACGGCCACCAG
>CAVPRV010000011.1:0-247703 GCA_963707885.1 uncultured Alphaproteobacteria bacterium | reverse complement strand
GCAATCCCGCCCCTCGCTGCACTCGGGGTGGGACCGGCAACGTTCTCTGATGAAACGTGCCGTGACAGCGAGAATGCCAAATGAGAATGCATAGACCACGTCATAAATCGTCACGCTTTCAAGATGATTCAGACCGCTCGGACCGATAACGCAGAAGGACGACTTCGTCAGCGGTTGAATCACCGCACAACCCGGCCTACGATGATGTAAGCCCAGGCAAACCAGCGAACATTTTTCGATTACATAACGGAGCAAAACCGATGGCCCGAACGATTCTTTTGCTTGCGGGCCTGACGACCCTCCTGGTTTCCGGTAACACCGCGACAGGCGCAGCGACGAGTCCCGCCTTCCGCGGCCGCCCGGTCCTGAGCCCGTACATTGGGCTCTTCCAGGGAAACAACGCGGGACTGAACAGCTATTTTGCGATGTGCGACCGATGCAAATGATGGAAAACTTCGCTTCGCAGACCAATTACGAGTTCGCACAGCAACAGCAGCTCATCAACCAGCGATCGCTCATGATGCAGCAGGAATTGCAGAACACGCTGGAAGACGACGGACTGCTAACGCAACGCCCCACGACGGGAACAGCCCGGCGCTGCGACGACCGGCCGGATCGTTCATGAACTACTCGCGGTTTTATCCGCGAGGCAACGGGACGCAGGCCAACGTTCGTAGCTATAGCACGTTCGGCAACCGGTAACGATCGGCGTCCATCGCCGACTGGCGCCGACGAAGCGACACCCCAACGAGACCTCAAGACCTTCCGCGTGTCCCCGAAACCTCCGCTCAATTCAGCTAACAGCTACGTGTTGCAACGCCCCGAGTAATACGAGCCCACCATCAGGCGTCGGGCTGAGCATTCCTATTCGCCCGTGTGACCGCGTCGGCGTCGCCCGCGACGTGCGGCGCTGCGTTGTCGGGGCCTAACTCGCCACGGCTTCCTCGAATTGCAACAGGCCGTCCGAGTTGCGATCGAGCTGCGGCCAAAGCGCCGCCGGCCCCAAAAACTCGCGGGCACTGACTTCGCCGTCACGATTCTGGTCCATATGTTCAAACCAACCCTCGCGAGTCACAGAAAATGCTCTGGTTGGCGGCCCAACGACGTTCGTTGCATCCGCAACACTCGTCCCGCCGCAGATGATCGTCAGCTGATGTGTCAGCGGAATGCGATCGATGGTGATCAAAGGGCTCGCAGCGGCGAGTTCTCCGAGTCGTCCTGTCACCGACCGAAGTTCACGTTCTGCGAGCCGTCCGTCACGGTCGCTATCAAGGTAGGTCCAAAGCGGCTGAGGATCCTGCGTCAGAGTCACCTGGAACCGCGATCGCTGCACGCGCTGACGTCGCTCCACGGCCAATCGAGCCTCAGCTTTCGGTATGCGACCATCGCCATCGCTATCGACAGCGTCAAAGGGCAAACGAATCAACGCTTCCGCCAAGCGGAACTCATCGACGTCCAACGATTCGTCCCCATTCTGATCCCACTCGCGCCAGCCGCGATCCCAGGCATCGTCATCAACGGCCGTTTCCGGCCCAGGTACGACACGTACAAGAATCTCGTCAGCACCGCAGCGCACGAGAGCAGACGTTGTCCCGTCGGTAGTGTGAATAATCGCCGCATCACATCCGGCTGTGTCACCGACCGCAACGTCGTCGACGTTGCAAGGCCATTGATATGCAAGTCGAAGTCGGCCGCGACGTCGAGCAACTTGGCGATCTCCGCGGGCTCCCAGCTTCCGTCCTCATTCGCGTCGATCCGCGTAAACAGCTCCGTCTCTCTGGGGCAAGTCGGTTGACTGCAAGGGCGCCCGAAAGAGTACATCTCCTCGATCCGAAAAAGCAAACCCGGCCAATCCGCAGCTGCGTGTAACACAACGATTATTGGCTGAGCACTGCTACGTACGTCACGAGAAGGGACCGACGAACGACTCGGCAGGTCTTGACGAACGACCAAACCCCGATCTTGGCGATCAAGCAAACGCAAGCGAGCTTCGGCTTCGCGGATCTCGATTGGCGTCGAGAGCACGATCAGCATCCGTATCCAACCATTCGTACAGCGACGACGATTCACCGCTCGAACTCGCAGAGGAAGTTCCCAGAACATCAATCCAGTGAGCGGTCGCGGCGCATGGCGCGACAAACCTGGCAGCTCATCCGCGTCGACGCGCGATTGCGATTCACGTCACAGCGATAAACAATCTGCAGCCTTTGCTCCTCGTTCTCAATTCGGTCGTTCCCCAATTGTCCGTAGATCAACCGAGGGCTGGTCGTCGCTTCGTCCCAAGTAATTTCGCCGTCCTGGTTGGAGTCGGCCCATTCCGTGACATCTCGCTCAATAGAACGCACATAGTTTGTATGCGACTGACCTTGAACCGTCAGACGAAGGTCACAGATCCGGGGCCCGTCGGGCAGCAATAGCAGCAAGCGGGCGGACGGACGGACGGCTTCATCCGAGGATTTCGGCGGCAACTGTATCCTCGCATTCAACAGCGCAGGTTGCGACCTCCTTGGGACTGGTGGCACGATCGGGTCGGTGAACCGCAGCCGACATGTTCGATTCGGCCACGAGTTCTTCGGGCCGCACGACTCCCGATTCATCGCTAACCATCGGTGACAAATCCAACGAACGCGCCGGTTGGGCATCGTCACTCGTCAACCGAGCCGCCTCCTCGGAACTCGGCTGAGAATGACAGCCGAACATCGCAACCAGCAAAAGTGCAACGGAGACTCGATCAACCCGCATGCGCCAAAGGGAACATCGACCAGATAGGCCCGGTAATCGGCGAAACTCATCCGGTTCTTCGCACATAAGGAACCCTGACATTAGACCAGTATCGACTCAATCGGCGTGCCTTCCGCGATTCGATGCGGCCGTCCCTGTGGCGAGACATTCTCCTGCATCGGGTCAATCCCCAGTGCGCGACACAAGGTAGCCAACAGATCTCCTTGCGTCACTTTCCCGTCGGTGACCTCCATCCCGTCGGCCGACGTGGCACCATACGACTGGCCACCGGCAACACCTCCACCGGCCAAGACGCACGTCCAAGCATTCGGAAAATGATCGCGGCCCGCGCGATTATTGATCTGCGGAGTCCGCCCGAACTCGCCCATCCAAATGATCGTGGTCGTGGCGAGCAATCCGCGCATCCAATTCCCGAAGCAGCGTTGCCCACCCCCGATCCAGCTCCTCGGATAAACGCTTCACCCTGGCGAAATTGTCTTCATGCGTATCCCAGGTCAGTCCCTGGCCCAAAGTGACCTCGACGACGGGGACCCCACGCTCAATCAACCGTCTTGCCAACAAGCATCCTTGGCCGAACGTACCGGGACCGTACGCTTGTCGTACCTGATCGGACTCGCCGGTCAAGTCGAATACCGAAACATCGTCACTCCGCATAAGCTGCATGGCACGGCGATAGACGGTATCCTGAGCGACAACGGAAGACGACGGGCGTTGCGATAGGAAACTTTCCTGCAGCTGATTCCACAAGGCGATGCGGGCTGACGATTGATTGGGACCGACACTCGGCGGAGGTTTCAGGTTGTCAACTCTCAACTCCGCATAGGCCGTGGTTAATGGCGTCCCGTCGGCGGGATTCGCGGGGACCGCCGCCCCGACAGTCGCCGCCGCATGTCTCGGCCCCAGAAAACCGGGTGCGAATGCTTCAGGGTCGATTTGCGGCGAGGGATTAATGCTGAAGTAGTTGGGCATCGTCAATTCCGGTGCCTCCAACGCTTTTGCCAGCGACGAACCGATACACGGAAAGCGGATGGGGCTACCGGGACGTTGCCCCGTACGCATCAAATACGTTCCCCGTTGGTGATCGCCTTCCCGCGTACTGACGCCACGCACCACGGCCAAGTGCTGTGCCAGTTGGCTCAGCCCCACAAGGTGTTCGCTAAACTGCAAACCGGGAACACTCGTGGAAATCGGCTTGAACTCGCCCCCATTCGCGTGATCCGGCTTCATATCGAACGTATCCAATTGACTCGGCCCACCACTCATCCAGAGCAGTATGCATTGGCGTGGTCGATCGGACGGCTCCGCCAAACGGTCGGCGAGCGGGGACCCAACCGCTGGAACTGACGCCCAGGAAACCACTCAGGCTATTCTGCAGAAAGTGGCGGCGTTTGATGCGTCGGGACATCGGTCTGTTCCTCTCTCTCCAACGTCAATGATTGAACTGATACTCGGCACTATTGAGCAACGCCCAAAGCACATCGCCGCAGGCCGAGATCGGTGAGGAATTGCCGAGCACATGGGCGCTGCACGCATCTCGTTCTGCATTCGTCGGCATCCGAGATACCGTCGCAAGGAACAACAGTTCGATCCGATGGCTGTCGTTCAGAAACGGTGCCTGCAGAGCCGCCAGGATCCCTCGATCCACGTCCGCCGCGACCTCGGCAGACGGCGAGCCATTTATCATCCGCAGCACCTGCTGTAAACCCGAGATCGTAGTCGGTCAGATCTCGAGAGGGTGAATCCATCTGCGCTACAAAGTCGCGACGGGCTGCATCGGCTGGTCCGGGATCGCCGTAGGCAAGCCGTAGGCTGCGATGAAGTGAATCGTAGAGCTGTTCGGCCGTCAGCCGTTTGACCACCATTCTTGCGTAGGAATGATCGCTGGAGCCATCGTCAGCACTGTCTCGCGATGAATCGGACGTCATCAAACTCGTACGCTGGTACGCGTTTGTGTTGGCGAACGTCCGGTACAACTGTCGCAGATCGAACTGCTGCTTGACGAAAAAATCGGCGAGCTCAGCGAAGAGTTCTGGATGGCTGGGCGGGTGGCTGGGACCGAGGTCATCGACGGGGCGAACAAGGCCGCGGCCGAACATCTGTTGCCATACACGATTGACAGCCGCCGGCGCCAGGTAGGGATTGTCGGCGGACGCCATCCAGATGGCGAGTTGCCGGCGCCGCGTCCCGCGGTGATCGACTTCACTTATCGGTCCGGCGGGGTAGTGCGGAGCGACCACGTCGTCCGTCTCCGGCAAAGTCACCTCCCCTTCGGAAAGATCGACCAGTCGGTACGGTCCGCCTCGCATCGACGTGATCGGCTCCAGCTGAGCAAAGAAGGCGGCGTAGCCCCAGAAGTCACGTTGCGTCCAGGCATCGAAAGGATGATCGTGGCATTCGGCACACTGAATTTGAAGGCCGAGGAAAATACGCGACGTGGCGGCCGCAAGTTTGGCCGGGTTCGTCTCCAAAGAGCGGTAGAACAAAGCCGGACCGGTTGCTTGGTCTCCGTTCGACGAGATGAACTCCGCGACCAGTCGATCGTACCGCAGGTTGTTGACAAACTGTCGGCGTAGCCACTGCTGCAATCCAGCGGCTTGGCCAAGCTGGTTTGCATCGAAGTCCGTGGGCAACATCAGACGGCGCCAAGTGATGGCGAGGTGCGTCGCGTGGCGAGGCGAGACGAGCAGGCGTTCGATCCAACGACTTCGTTTGTCGGACCGCGTGTCGGCCAAGAACGCTTGAACGTCGGCGACGGCCGGAATCACACCGGTCAGATCCAAACTAGCTCGACGCAAGAACTCGCTGTCGCTGCACAGCGGCTTCGGCGACTGCCCAGCAGCCGCCATCGGCTCTTCGAGCAGATGGTCGATCCGCCGGCTCATTTGCCACGCCGCTTCGCGGTCCACACGCCTGGACTCATCCGTCACGGAGCCGCCCAAACACTGTCCACTTTTGCCGACGAGCATCCAAAGGAGGACAACAACCAGCGACACGCTCAGACGATGGCACATATGACTCGGCACGACAGAGTCTCCGGACTACACGAACAACGTCCACCGTCCGTGATTGTAACGAGTCCAGGACAGTTTATTGAAGGAAAGTCTGCCAGCAGCTTCATCCTGGGATAGTTCGCGAACTCGTGGTAGACTAGTCCTGCCCACACCGCAAGGTTCAGCTAACAACGCAACTCGCGTTTCTCCCCGGGTGTGATCGATTGCATGCTGACCTTCGATTCGGAAGTGTGATACCCCAGAAACGATCCGTAAGTGACACGATGCTTTCTTACCGAACTGCGCGCACGTTGGACGGTTTGCTTGTGGCTGTTGCTGCCGGCGCTCTTGTCGGCCGCCGACAACTGGCCCGAATTTCGCGGGCCGCGAGGCGATGGCCGGGCAGCGAATGGGGATCCGCCGATCGAGTGGAGCGAAGCTCACCAGATAAAATGGAAGGTCGACATTCACGACCGAGGTTGGTCATCGCCGGTCGTCTGGAACGATCAGATCTGGTTGACAACCGCGACGGAAGACGGCAAGCAGATGTACGCCGTCTGTGTCGATCGTGAGACGGGCCAGATCGAACATGACATTCTGGTCTTTGAGAACGAGCATCCGAGTTATTGCCATCCAACCAACAGCTATGCTTCACCCACGCCGGTCATTGAAGCGGGTCGCTTGTACGTGCACTTCGGCAGCTACGGAACGGCTTGTCTTGACACCGCGACCGGAGACGTCATTTGGCAACGCCGAGATTTGCAATGCGACCATTATCGCGGCCCCGGGTCGTCACCCATTTTGTACGAAGGTGGATTGTACGTCGCCTTCGATGGGTTTGATCTGCAATACGTCGTGGGATTAGATAAGCAGTCGGGTGCCACCCTGTGGCGCCGGGATCGGAACATCGACTATCGTTCCGATAACGGCGACCACAAGAAGGCTTACGGTACTTGTCATGTGATCCTTCACGGCGGCCGCGCCCAACTGATCAGCCCCAGCGCCGCCGCAACGATCGCCTACAATCCCGCGACCGGTGACGAATTATGGCGAGTTCGGCATGGCGGCATGAACGCAGCCACTCGTCCGCTGTTCGCTCACGGTCTGGTCTTCATCACGGCGGGCGATTCTGTCGGCGACGTGAGGCCGCGTGCCTGGCAGTGAAACCCGACGGGACCGGCGACATCACGGCGGATGGAATTGCTTGGAAACTGGACAAGACCCCGCCCAGACGCCCTTCACCCCTAGTCGTGGACGATTTGCTCTTCACGATCAATGATGATGGCGTCGCCATGTGCCTGGAAACTCTGACCGGCAAAATTCTTTGGCGCAAACGTGTCGCCGGCAATTATCGCGCGTTGCCGATTTACGCGGCGGGGCGGATCTACCTTTCCAACCTGGAAGGGATCGTCACCGTCATCGCCGCCGACCGCGAGTTTCGGGAACTGGCAAAAAACCAGTTGGATCACGGCTTTCAGGCATCACCGGCCGTGTATGGAAACAGCTTGATCTTGCGCAGCACGACCAGCCTCTATTGCATTGAAGACGAAAGCATTGAAGACGAAACCGCAACACGTTAAAGCGGTGTTAACCCTAAGAATTGACTGGGGTGACAACTGGGGGCTTCACGACACTCCGCCGCCCGCCACGCTCCGCTACGCTGAGGTCGCCGCCGGCCGCCACAGGCTCGGCGGGCCGCTGCCCTATGGGCCTGCTATCCCTGGTAAATCCGGTAGGTCTTGTAACGCTTCGCGCCACCTCGTTCCAGCGTAGAACGTGACAACGTATTGCTTTCCAGCACCCAAGAGAACTCCGCGTCTTCGATACCCCACTTCAACACTTCGGGCAGAATCTTGGCAACCAGCACAAGCCCCACTCCCCAGCGCTGATACTCGGGTAACACGTTCGTGCTGATCAGACGAATGCGTTTGATGGCCTTGCGGTTCCAGAGCAAATGGGCGAAACCGAACGGGAAAAGACGGCCATCGATCTTGCGGATTCGCGGGTTGTAGTCCAGCAACCCGAACATGGCACCGATCGGCTCTCCGTCAACTTCAGCGATACTCGTCATTTCCGGAACGATAAGCATCTTCAACGACTTCGCTAGATGATCGACCTCCGCGTCAGACAACGGCACGAATCCCCAAGTGTCGACGAGCGACCGGTTGTAGATCTCGAGGAACATGCGCACTTCCTGGGAAAATCGGGAACGATCAAGTTGTCGCGTGGTGATGTTGAAGCGACGTGTCGACTCGTTGACGACGAAGGCGAGCTTCGCATCGAGCGACTTAATCATGTCGATATGACCGTAGAAGGCGAACAGGTCCTGGCACTTTTCGAAGCCGCAGGCCTCGATCAGAGTGGCGTAATAAGGCGGGTTGTAAGTCATCATGAAAACGGGTGGGCTATCGAATCCGTCGATGAGCAACCCGATCTCGTAGTTCAGCGAAGGGTTACACGGCCCGCGCAGCACCGTAATGCCCCGCTCGCCGAACCAGCTTCGGGCGGCTGCGAACAGACCGCTGGCGACCGCCTGATCCTGCGTCGACTCAAAAAAGCCCCAGAACCCAATATTCTCTTTGTAGCGCTCGTTGTGCGCATGATTCAGAATCGCGACCAGTCGACCACAAGGGACGTCGCCGCGGTACGCGATGAAGCACTGGTGATCTGCCTGCTGGTAGAACGGGTTGTGTGCCAGGCCAACCATCTCCTTCTGATTCCCCCGCAGAGGCGGCACCCAGTTGGGATCGTCGGCATAGATCTTCCAGGGAAGCGAGAGAAAGTCGCGGCGCTCTCGCCGTGTGGTGACGGGCTGAATCTGAAGCGGTGACATCAAGTTGCGATCCTTCTGAAAACGAAGCGGCACCGCGGCGCTGGGTTCTGCGCCCATCTGCGCGAAAAGTCTGTCCGCCGCGGAGCCGCGCGGGTCCGGATGCGTCACGCGACTCGCGTCGACGAGTCGGCTGCACGCGTCGAGACGCACTTGTCAGGCAGCACGCGTCAGCGGCGAATCAACAGGGGCAGCGGTGGTCGCCGCGGCGCAGGGCCTCTAGAATATCAGGTTTGCTTGAGATCCCGCACCCCGATTGGAAGACGATCGTTGACCGCTGAATTCTTGGTGACTGGCGCGACGGGTTTGTTGGGCAACAACGTGGTCCGACAGCTGAGGCAAGACGGTCGAAGCGTACGGGTACTCGTTCGCTCGGCAGGCTCCGTCCCGGCCCTTGGCGACTTGGATGTCGAAATCTGCCGCGGAAACGTCACGGACGCCGAAGCGGTGCGGCAGGCGGCGGAAGGCGTCTCCTACGTGATCCACTCGGCCGGCGACCTCCATATTGGCTGGCGAAATCTGGAGCGGCAGCGACAAACGAATGTCGTCGGCACCGCCCACGTCGCCCAAGCCGCACGTGACGTGGGGGCTCGTTTGGTTCACGTCTCGACGGTCGACGCGCTGGCAGCCAGCGACGACGGTCAGCCGGTCGACGAAGAACGGACGCAGACGAGCAAGCTCGACTGTACTTACGTCGTGACTAAGCGTGAAGCGGAACGTGTCGTCCGTGAGCAGCAGCAGCAGGGCCTGGACGCGGTCATCGTCAATCCCGGGTTCATGTTGGGACCCTGGGACTGGAAGCCTTCGTCGGGACGCATGTTGCTGTCGGTGACGTCTCGCTGGACACCGGCGGCGCCGTGGGGAGGAATGAGTGGCTGCGACGTGCGTGAAGTGGCGCGGGGCACCGTCGCAGCCGCGGAGCGAGGCGTTGGCGGTCGACAGTACATTCTGGCGGGTGAGAATATGACATTCCTGCAAGCCTGGCAGCTTTTCGCGCGAGTCGCCGGCCGCCCCGGGCCGTTGTTTCGAGCCGGCCCGCTAGTCCGTCTCGTCGCTGGGTATGGCGGTGATCTCTGGGGAGTATTCGCGGCGAAGAACTCGATGTAAATAGTGCGATGGTCAAGATGTCAGGTATGCGACATTACTACGACAGCAGTCGCGCCGACCGCGAATTGGGTTATCAAATCGCGCCCTTCGAATCGGCCGTTCAGGCAGCGTGGAATTGGTTTCGTCAGCATGATTACGCTTGAGCGATGACACGAGCTTTGGTCACGGGCGCCACCGGTTTTATTGGGTGCCACCTCGTTCAATCCCTCTTGAATAGCGGCGTGTCCGTCCGCTGCCTCGTGCGCCCTTCTCCGCGGACCGAACCTCTGCGGCGTCTCGGAGTTCAACTGGTCAACGCGGACTTGAGCCAGCCGAGCGACTTGCGCGCCGCGGTGAACAACTGCGAGATGGTCTTTCACCTGGCGGCGAAGACGTCCGCCGTGACTCGCCAGGAACTCTACCGAACGAACGTTGACGGCACTGCTGCCGTCGCTCGAGCCTGCGCAATGCAAACATCTCCTCCGGCACTCGTGTTTGTCTCCTCCGTCGCCGCGGTCGGCACCGCAATCGCCGGTCGTCGGCGTCGTGAAGGCGATCGACCTCGTCCCGTATCCGAATACGGCCGCAGCAAACGCGGTGGCGAACGGGCGGCCATCGCCTGGGCCCATCGTGTCCCGCTTTCCGTGGTACGTCCGACGATCGTCTTCGGACCTGGCAACCGTGAAATGCTCCCCATGTTCCGCTCCGTCACGCGGTATCATGTTCATGCCGTACCCGGATACACCCCGCGCCGCGTAGCCCTGATTCAGCTGGACGACCTGACCGACGTGCTCTTGCGGATTGCGAGAAACGGTCAACGCATCGCAGCGGACGAACCATCCGACGGCCATGGCACCAGCGGATACGGCGCTCGTCAGGATCCACGCGGTTACTACCTGGCGACCGCGACGGAGTTTCCGACTTACGCCCAATTGGGCCGGATGATTGCTCAAGCCACAAACACGCGGCGATTGCTGATCATGCCAATCGCCGAACCATTCGCCTGGATGGCCGCCGCCGGCAACCAGGCCTGGGAGCGATTTCACCACCGCAGCGGCAGTTTCAATCCCGACAAACTGCGCGAAGCGTTCGCGGGGGATTGGACGAGCTGGCCGTCACGATTGCATGAGGAGTTTGGTTTTCGGCCCCGGAAGCCTCTGCAGCAACACCTCAATGACACCGCCGAGTGGTATCGCCGCGAAGGATGGATTTGATCCGTTGCCTGTACGTGGTTCAGCCGGTGGCGCGTGCATCTTGCCGGTCGCGACCTATACGAGCTTGCCCGGCCAACGGGCGACGACACCGGCCGACAAACTGCGGCCGTCGGATGTTTTCAACGACAATCGATTCGCCGTCACCTGACTAGAACAGCGTCCAAACAGCGATTCCTGAAGGCACGCCGAGTTCGGCGGCGCCGAAACCCGGACTGTGACAGGTCAGCAACACGAACGCGGGGCGCTCCCCCAACAGACTTCGACAATTCTTCAGTAGAGGGAGTAAATCTGACGAGAGCTTCCACGTTTCACCTTTAGGCCCGTGCCCGTAACTCGGCGGGTCAAGGATCAGCGCGTCGTATTTCTGTCCCCGCCGCAGTTCACGAGTAACGAAGCGACTCGCATCTTCGGTGATCCAACGAATCGGCGCGGTCTGCAGATCGGAGGCGGCGGCGTTCTGACGAGCCCACTGAACGACGTTACGAGCTGCATCGACGTGTGTGACCGCGGCGCCGGCCGCAGCCGCGGCCAGCGTACTCCCCCCTGTGTAGGCGAACAGGTTCAGCACTCGCAAACCCGCCGGTCGTCGGGCCACCTGCTGACGTATCCAACGCCAATTCGTTCGCTGCTCGGGAAAGAGACCGACGTGCCCGAAAGGGGTCGGTTTGAGCAAGAAATGGAGATCTTCATCACAGAACGACCAGGATGCAGGAACCGCGCCGCGAGGACTCCAGCGGCCCGATTCCCCGGTGGTACGCTCGAACCGCACGGTCGCGGCCTTCCACGCTTGCGGGCGAGTCGGCACGGCTCCCTCAGCCGCTGGCGACGGTCGATCGACGGAGACGTCACCGAAACGCTCCAACTTGCGCCCCTGACCGTAATCGAGGAGTTCGTAGGCATCCAAGTCCGTCATCCGGGCTCCACAGTAGAAGACTTCTTTCCTGGTGACAAAAAGAGGATAATACTAGAACACCGAGCGGCCGTCATGGTCTGATTGGGCCTGCAGCAACGGCGCGACGACCCGATCGATCTACTTCGTTCTGCCGAGAAAGGGACCATGCGAACTGTGAACGCAGTCATCTGGAAACGTCAAATTCGCCTGATCGCCGCCACATTGCTGGCGTCGATCATGGGGACGAATTCGGCTGAGGCACAAAGCGTTCCGGCGGCCCCAGACGGAGCACCGCCGACGGTGGCTCCCTGGATCGAGGCGCTGGAATCCGACATCTATACAACCCGCGTACGGGCCACGGAGCAACTGATCTTGGCCGGCCGCCGCGCCATTGCCCCGGTTGCGCTAGCTGTCGAGGAAGGAGGCGGCTTGGAAACGATCAGCCGCGGGACCTACATCCTCAGGCAGTTGGCGCTGATCGGTGAAACGCCCACGCAAGACGAAGCGTATGAAACGCTCAAGCGAATTGCCGAACGACCGTTGAGCGGGGCGTCGCGACGAGCGACCACGGCGTTGCAGGCCGTTCACGAAATGCGGTATCGCCGTGCTCAGGCCCAGCTGGCGCAAATGGGGGCCGTCTTTCTGGACACAACCGGACAAGCTCCGTGGGGCACGCGATCTCTGTTCCCCAGCATCGTATTCGGCAGCGCTTGGCGAGGTACACCGGCCGACTTCGCCGAGGTCCGCTGGATTACCGGCTTTCAAGGGAACGCGCGGGACGACAAATGGATGATTAGCATTGAGGATCACCCGATCACTGACGAATGGATCAACTCCATTTCCCTGCTTGAGAACGTCGTCGCCTTGAAGTTCAAGTCGGCTCCGCTGCCCGACGAAGCGATCGTGAGGCTTGCCGAGCTACCGCATCTGGAAGTCTTAGAAGTACTTTATACACCGATCACCGATGCGACGATCGAGAGCCTGGCGTCGTTGCCGCGCGTCGTGCGTCTGAGGCTGATCGGCACGAAAATCACGTCGGCAGGCGTGGATCGACTGAAGGAACGAGCAGGCCAGATCGAAATCGATTACCGCAACGGAGGCTTTCTGGGCATCAGTTGCACGGACAACCCCTGCCGCATCAATCTCGTACAACCCAATACGGCCGCCGCCGCCGCGGGTCTCCGTGTCGACGACATCATCACGGGCTACAATGGCCAGCCCGTTACGACGATGGAACATTTGACCCGCCTGATTTCCGAACACACGGCAGGCGAGAAAGTGACTATTGAGCTGCTGCGTGATGACAAACGCATCCAGCAGGAAGTTGAGTTGGGAGCATGGGATTGATCGACCGATACACGTGGTCACGCGATCGTGCGGTGAAGCGCGGAGCGATCCAGGGCACCGCGTCACGGCTATCAATACTTGTGATGATCACGACCGCCTTGTTCGTTACCGGAACGGCCTCGGCCACACCACCCCGGGTGCTGGTTCCCGGCTTTCAGCTGCAACAAGTCGCCGCAGCTCCCGACATCGTCACGCCGATCGCCCTCGCATTCGATCACCGCAACCGGTTACTGGTCATCGAATCGCATACACACCAGCGACCCGATGACTACGCCGGCCCGCAACACGATCGTATCTTGTGCTTGATCGACGAGAATCAGGATGGTGAAGCGGACCGCTTCGAGACCTTCCTGGACGAAACCGATCAGACCATGTCACTGGCGCGGACCGGACGACTGGATCTACGTGGCCACCCGGCGCGAGGTCCTGCGCGTGGCCGATCGCGACGGAGACGGTCGCGCCGAGCAACGGCAGACCTTGGCGAGGCTTGAAACGGCGGGAGACTATCCTCACAACGGGCTGGCCGGGCTGACCTTCGCCGAAGACGGTCGCCTCTACTTTGGATTGGGGGAAAATCTAGGGGCCGCTTATCGATTGGTCGGTAGCGACGGGGTGGCGCTTCGCGGTGAAGGCGAAGGGGGAAACGTCTTTGCATGTCAGCCGGATGGCGGCCAATTGAAGCGGATCGCGACTGGATTCTGGAACCCCTTCGGCAGCTGCTTCGACCCGCACAAGCGACTCTTCACTATCGATAATGACCCCGATGCAAGTCCCCCCTGCCGTTTGCTGAATATCGTTGCCGCCGGCGACTACGGCTACCAGTTCCGCTACGGTCGATCGGGCCGGCACCCTCTGCAGGCCTGGGATGCCGAGTTACCGGGAACGTTGCCGATGGCCGGTGGAACCGGCGAGGCGCCGTGTCAGATCGTCCCCTACCGAGGCCGATTGTGGATCTCCAGCTGGGGAGACTTCCGTATCGAGGCCCATTCGGTTCATACGGTGGGCGCCAGCGTGCAGACGCAATCGGAAGTCATCGTACAGGGCGACGCCCGATTCCGCCCCGTCGGGCTGGCTGCAGCAACGGATGGCTCGCTCTACTTCAGCGATTGGGTCGAGCGGAGCTATCCGGTGCACACACAAGGCCGCATCTGGCGTCTAATTCCCGACGGGCCGCCGACCGGAACCCACGCGTTTCCCCCGCTGTCGGACGATGAACGCCGCGCCAAAACACTACGAACGGCAAATAACAGCGAGACCCTTATCGAGGCAATGTTGGACGATGATGTATTCATCCGACAAGCAGCCAGTGCGGGTTTAGCCGCCTCGGGACAAGCTGCCGCCGTCGAATGGCAGCTGCTGGAACATCCCTGGCAGCGGCTCGGTGTGCTGGAAGCGTCGAGATGGCAGAATCCGGAGGCTGCCGAGCGAAGCATCCCCCGGGCGTTGCAAGATCCAAGTGATGCGGTCGCCATCTACGCGTTACGGATGATTGCCGAACGCCGCGCAGAGGTATACCGGCAAGACGTGCTCGATCTGTTGTCCGCTCGACAGCCGTTGGGCGCTCAGCTCGGAGCCGTCGCACTCGCCACGCTCGCCTGGCTAGACGAAGGCCAGGAATCCAAGGACTTGACCACGCTGCATGCTCGCTTGGCTGAATATCTGGACGATTCGGAATCCAACCTCTCGCTGCGGCGTCTGGCACTCCGCAGCCTGCCGTCCGACCACCCCACGTTGTCGGTCACTCAATTGCGCCGGTTGCTCGAACAAGACGATCAACTGCAGTCCGATGTTGTCGCGATCTTGGCGGACAAGACCACAGCGGACGCCGATCTTCTGTTGATCGAGATCGCGAAGTCCACAGCGTATCCGTCTCCAATCCGGGCGGACGCCTGCGCGGCTCTGTCGACCGCCGTACCGATGCAGCGTCAAGCTTTGGAAGAACTGCGTGAGGATGGCGACCAAGCCGTACGGCGCGAGGCCGTACGGAGCTTGCGTGAGCGGCCGACGACAGGCTTCGGACCGACCACGGCAACGCAGGTCGAACGTTGGCTCCAGCAATTGGAACCGGGCGACGCCGAAGCGGGTCGACGAGTTTTCTTTCGTGCCGGCGGAGCGCGCTGTAGTTCGTGTCATCGACATGGCGGTCGCGGCGGAGACGTAGGACCCGAGCTGACAACGATTCATCGACGAGCCGATCGCCGCTGGCTGCTGGAGACAATCCTGGATCCCAACCGTGACGTCGCGCCTCGTTTCGCCACCACCACCGTCATCACGACCGACGGCCGCTCGATTACGGGTCAGACGCTACCCGGACCCGGCGACGACGCGGCCGAAACGTTCGTGCAAGCGGACGGCACGACCGTGACCCTTCCGTTCAGCGACATCGAACAACGGCATTACCACACACGCTCGATCATGCCCGAGGGCCTGGGCGAGGTGCTCGAGGCGGATGAGTTGGCCGACCTGATCGCATTTCTGTTGACGAAACCTGCGGCGGACGATTGATCCGTAGGGAGAGAAGTCGGGGGCATATTCTGAACAGGGGAGCGCCGGGAGCCCCGCATTCAGTGCGTGACTCAGTGCGTAAACTCAGTGCGCTAAACTCAGCGCGCTAACTCAGCGCGAAAAAAGCCGTTCGGCTTGCGGGTTGCCGAACGGCTGAGGTGAAGATGGGACTCTTGGTGAGTCGTGTGCTCGGGATGGCCGCGGGCTACTTGGCCGGCTGGCCCTGTCCCTGGACACGTTTGCGGACGTCTGTTTCCAGGACGCCAAAGGCCGCCTCATGGCGTTGAACCGACATGCTCAACGCGGCCAGCAGACGCTTGGCGGTAAAGTGGTTTAAGATAATCCGCTCAGTCACCTTAATCGGCTTTTCCGGAATCCCCACGGGTTGAGTATTGAGCCCGAAATCGATGATCAATTCCTCGGGCGTCCCCGTGACACGGCAGAAATTCGCGTAGCAGCTGGCGACTTGGCTGTCGTCCAACTGCACTTGCTGCTGCTGTTGCGGCGGGGCGGCCGCCTGCGTTGCCGGTGCGGCGGCCTGCGGAGCTTCCTTGGTTTCGTCCTTCGCCTTGGCTGGTGCCTTTTCTTCTGCCATCGAGAATCCTCCATTCAGGGAATATCTTTGGGAGCTGGACATCGACAAGGACTCTCCCCCTGCCGATCCAACTCGGGTACGAGACAAGTTGTGTACGCTATTCTGCCCGACTCGGTCGCAGGAGGCAAACGATTTCCTTCTGCGTACGCTCAATCGCCACGCGGGCGACGCTTCATTCGCTGCCGCTTACCCGGTCCAACCCGGAGTGTCGCTGCGGCCATCATGATTAACCGCCGGCAGGACGTATCCATGAGCGTCCAACGGCGGCTGAGCTAGCACGGCGACGTCAGATCGCACTCCGACAAGCCCGTTGCCGGCATCAAAGCTCGAAATGGAAGGTCCGAGTCAAATACCGCCAGCAGCGTTGGCCCAGCGATTGAGGTGCGGCGGAAATCTTTGCGCGACCTCGCTGACCAATCTTGAACTCTCGCATTCCGGCCGGCAGCGGCACTTTGACCTGGTAAGTGGCACTCAGTGGGCGAGCCATACCGCTGCTGGGATCGGTTTGCGTGGCGAGTGCGCCGCCGGTCTGCATCGCCATGGACTCGGGGCTCACAGGCATCGGTTTTCTCGAAATGTCATCCTCGCTCTCAATCACTGTTTCGAAGACCTGATCGGCATAAGCATCCAGCTTTATCCGGACGGGCTGTCCGGCATGGATCGAGTTGATGTCGGCCTGATCGACGGCCATCATGGCTTCAAAGTGATCCGGATCACCAATGCGGCAGATTTCGTCATTTCCCTGCAGATAAGCGCCCTGATTCTCGGGGTCGAGTAAAGAGCCACTCCACTGCGGCAATTGCCCATCGCCGCCCGGTTGGGGCTTCTTGATCCTGCGCCGGCATCACCGTACCTCCCGTATGCGCCGTCACGCGCAGCTTGCGCAATTCCTGCTGAGTCTTCTCCAACTGTTTTCGCGACGACGCCAACATTTCGAATAATTCGGGCAGTCGGGCCGACACTTCGGCAGCGCCGCCGGCGGTCTGCGCCCGCTGATAGACCTCGATCTGTTGCTCGTACTGGTTGACGGTCTGCTGGAGTTCGATCACCTGCAACTGCAAGTCCTCGTTGCTGAGCACGGCAACTTCGTCGCCCAACGCGACTTTCTGCCCCGGTTCCACCTTGACGGACTCCAGTGCCCCCGGCACCAAGGCGTAAACGGTTGTCGCGTCGCGTGGCTGCACTTCCAGCGGACACTTGATGCTATAGGGTAGCGGCAGATAAACGAAGGCTGCCAACAGTGCACCGACGACGCCGATCGTCGTCAGTAGATTCTTTCTCTTCACTTGGTGCATCCTCCCGGGGACGTGGAAGAACTTGCCCAGTTGCCAAGCCGGCTGGACGACCAGTCCCAGTAAGCCTGCAAAGGCGATGATCTGCCCGATCACTTTCAAGCCGTAAGGCTCGAGGACTTTGTTCAGAAACAGAAAGATCGAGAAGACGACGACCCACCGGTACATCACGGCGGCGATCGTGTAGAGGGCAAAAAACCATTGGTTGCTTTGCGGCAGGAATGGATCTTCCTGCTGCTCGATGCCCAGGCACCACTCCGCCATATAGCGGTGCAGAATCTTGCTCGACTTCTGCCGCAGGTTCGGAATCTCGGCGATATCCGACAGGATGTAGTAGCCGTCGAACCGCAGCAGCGGATTACCGTTGAACAGCACCGTGCTGACGGAACAGATGAACATGACACTCAGACAGATGTGATTGAACAAGCCGGGTTCGCTGAACCACCAGAGGAAGGTCGCGATCGACGCCAACACCATCTCGACGTACATGCCGCCGCCCCGATCACCGCTCGATGCCACTTATTGGGAAGCAGCCAGGAGTCGGACACGTTGCAGTACAGGCAGGGCGTCAGCACCAGGATCATGACGCCGATCTCGTGACACTCACCGCCGAACTTCTTGCACGAGAGTCCGTGGCCGAACTCGTGCAACACCTTGGTAATCGCCAGCGTCGCGCCGAGCCATATCCAGTTTTCGGGACCGAAGAACTCGTGAAATGCGGGCAGCCGCAAACGAAACTCCTCGAACTTTACGCCGACCAACAACAGGGCAGCCAAACCCAACACACCGAAGGCCATGGCCGCCCATTTGGTAAAGAACCAGTTGGTCCAAGGGGATAACCAATTGAGGATCCGATCGGGATCGATCCCTTTGAATCGCAGCGCGAGTACGTTGGACAGCTTCGACAACCATTCGCGGCGGACCGTCTCATCGCGCCGCTTACGCAGTTGTGTGCCCTGCCCTTCAGCGTCGGTGATCAGCAGTCCGCTGCGATGCAGCATACCGATGAAGTGCTGCAAATCCTGCAACGGTGATCTTCTGCGGAGCGTACTCTCGTTCGAATCGTTGCTTGATATCGTCAAAGCTGCATTCGCCATCGAGCATCCGCAGTATCGAGTACTCCTCTTCCTGGAAGCGGTAGTACTTCAGTCCGATCGGTTCCTTGACCACCCAGTAGGGTCGTCCCTGATACCGATGGTAACGCACCGACAGATCCGGACGCATTCGCAGCGGCAGACTGCGAGATGAACTGGAGACCAGACTATCGGCAAGAGTAACCATCTAAAGGATCTCGGTGGCGAACGCGGGCGTTACATTGCGATTGGCGAGCGGCCTACCTTAGCTGCATCGTGGCGGCAAAGCCGGGCCCCAATAGCCATCGATCACCCACCTGCGTGTTTTCAATCTCCGCCCATACGCGAAATGCGCCGTCCTCTTCGATCACCGGACTGGCGAAACCGATCTGGCTATTGA
Organism: uncultured Alphaproteobacteria bacterium; assembly: GCA_963707885.1. Lineage (GTDB taxonomy): Bacteria > Pseudomonadota > Alphaproteobacteria > Rhodobacterales > Rhodobacteraceae > Albidovulum. Next base: position 228,737 of record CAVPRV010000011.1, on the reverse strand, counting down.
CGGTATGCGTCACACCACCGGGCAATTGGACGATCACCTCTACGGGTCGACCCTGAACATCGTTCGGATGAAATCGATCCTTGTCAATGCGACCGTGGACTCGGAGTCGATCCATTTGCACGAGGTGGACGACGGCGTCACCCGCGCTGACCCATTCGCCTTGTTCCCGCAGCACTTGGTCGACAACACCACTGAATGGCGCCTTGAGCTTGCGTCGTTCCACCATCGATTCCGCTTGCTGATACTGCTTGTATGCCGCCCAAGCTTCTGCTTCGGCCACTTCCATCTCGTGTTGCGCCAATTGGATCTGCAAACCGGAACGGTCTCGATTGAGGCGGGCTCGCAATGTTTCACTTTCCGTGTAAGAACCCGCCCTCTTCTCGTTCGCTTTAAGAATCTGCTCGTACTCCACTTCGGCCACCTCTTTCGACGCGACGGCGGCGCGGACGCTGATGTCGTTCTTGGCTTTCTTGTGGGATGCTTCGTATTGGTACTTCGCCACGTTTTGAGCCATGATGGCATCCGCGTCATCGATTTGGGCAATCACGTCCCCCGCGGAGACGGACGCCCCGTCGTCGACGAAGAGTTCGATCAGTTTGCCCGTTTCATCGGCGGCCAGCAGCACGTCGTTGATGGCAACCAAGTAACAACGATTGACCGGCTCGCGATCCTGGGCCACGAGCCACGCCGGTGCCAGCCCCATCGCCAAGCAGATGCTTAGTATCTGTTTGTTGCTCATTATTTGATTACTCCGATCTGTAACGCCAACCGGCGGAACGTACGAAAACACGCGGCAAGCCGTCAACGGAAAAGAACTGGGGGGCTTCAACCTGCACGGCCGCCAGCCGCGCCCGTTCAATTCGATCTGAACTACAAAGAGAAGAGACGAATCTGAACCCATTCAATCAGCTCATGGAACAAACAGTAGGCCATGGATCGACGGCCACAGGCGATTTTGGCGACCACCTCGGTTCCTTGCATCGGGGCATCGAGTGACAGTCGCTTCACCAGTTCCTGCTTGTCTAAACTCATCCGAACTCGATAGCTGTGGCCGTGATCATCGTGTACCGCGGCCGCTTCCTGGACGTCGACAAGTTTGCCTTCGAACGTCTCACCCGTGTGACTTTTCAATACGAAGCTCACAGGCAATTCGGTTTGTTTTGCCTCTTCTTGAGCGCGGATCAAATGACCGACCTGGTTGTCGGGCAGATAGGCCACCAGCTCCCAGGGGCCCTTCGGATCGGCGATCTGCATGGCCATCTGCCCAATGGCCACCGGTCGATCTCGCAAGGTATTCTCCACATCCCAGCTCGTCACTCGCCCATCGATCGGGCTGACGCACCTTCAATCGAGCAAGCTTGTCATTCAGCACATTCAGCTGCTTGGTGTAGCCGCTGATCTTTTCGACAAGTTCCACTCGCTGCGCATACAAGCTGACCTCTTTCTGCTGTCCTTTGTCCAAGCGGCGGAGAATCGCGTCCAAGGTCTCCTCTGCGGCGGCCAGATCGGCCAGCAGTCGCAACTGTTCCTGCTCCAGCTCGTTATTGTTCAGCGTCACCAAGACTTGGCCCTTCTTGACGTTCTGAGCGTGATCGACCAGCACCTCATTCACTTCGCCGTTGGCGGCGAAGAAGACGTCCTGGCGAATCACCGGCTGCGAGTGTCCCTTCCGCCTTCAACTCGAAACTCTTTGGGAATCAAGAACAGGGCCAGCAGGTCGCCCAGGATCAATCCCGAAATCAGCAAGCGTCTTGGGCAGGTTCGCGAGCGGTCACGCAGCACGCGTGACTGGCCGATCGTCCGCCACACCGGCATCAGGAACAGACCGTTGTGTTCGATCGAGTTGCCCAAGGCACGAGCACTGTGCTGGCAGACCAAGTCGGCTCGCGGCGCCACAATCTCGCGAGACTGCACGGCATCGATCTGTTCGATGATGACCGAACCGATCACGTCGCCCCGATCGGACTGATACTTGGCCTGGGCCTCGGCTCCCAACTCCTCGTCGACTTCTGCTGCTTGAAGCATATCGGTCTTGAACAGCGGCAACACGGCCAGACTCTTCGTGTGCGATTCGTCGACGTAATCCTCCAACGCATGCTCGACTTGCGGCGGCAGGTCCTGCATCGAGCCGTTGTACCAGAGCGGTTCGCCCGTGGCGCAGACGCGCGTCGCCAGATCGCGCAGCATGGTGACGATATTCGAACGCGTGTCCATCGTGTCCTGGCCGCTGACCGCCTCCACGACCTGCTTGTGCCCTTGCGTGACGGTCACGCTGACGCGGTCACAACCGATCAGCCGTCGTCCTTCGTTGGCGATCGTGTAGGCCGTGTCGCGGACGTCGAGGCTATTGTGAATTTCCTTCGAAAACTGATCGATCTTGGCCCACATCGACTGGCGGTCGCTGAAGTGCCGCAGCTTGCGCGACTTCAGCCAGTCGCCCACCAAATCGCTCATCTGCACCAGAAAACGTTGGTAGCCCTGCTGGCTGTTGGCCTGCGAATCGGGCCGCTGGAAGACTTCCAAGCACGCCTTCGACCGAATCGTCGGTCTTCATCGGTGCCAGCACCAGCAGCGTGTTGGTCGGATTGCCGGCGGTGTCCGGATCCCCCGCCCCGGACAGCGGTGGCACCAACCGCGCTTCGCCCGTCATCATCACTTCCTGCAGCAGCCGCACGTGTCGGCGACTGTCGTCCGACTTCGGATCCAGCAGGATGCTGGACTGAGATTGATCTGGTAGTCCAGCCGCAATTGGCGTTCCGCAGTTGATCGTCCAGACGGCCCCGCCGATGGCGGCCAGCGCCGTGACGATCCGCTGCATCACCTCAGCGTAGTACTGATCCGGCTCCATCTCGCCGCGCGACAGCTGAGCGATCTCCTGGACGAGCGCGCGGATCTGCTGCTTGGTCTTTTCAATCGTGGCGGCATCGACCGAGCTTTGTTCCGAACTCATAGACTCTCACATCCCGGCGATGAAGGACGAATTGCGAACCATCAGGCCGAGATTTTCGCAGACCGGAGCAACGCTTAATTCTATTTCTTCGCCGCCAGCAGCGACAACAGCTATCGCTCGGCCGGCTGAGGGACGCTGAGTCCGGACCGTTCTCCCGATTGCATTGCGGCTGAGACGATTCGGAACGATTCCGGGTCGGGAAACGGTGTCAGGTCCGTCACGAGCCGTGAACGGCCTCATCGCGTGCTTCGCGCTGCTCGGACCCGACCCCTTTTCGCAGCGCTAGTGCGGCGTATCCAGGTACGGGTCCTGGCCCAAGCTCCTGCTGCATCTTCTTCCGCTGCTTTTCGTGGTGCAGCAGGATCATGCGGTCCCGCAAGATGTCGCCGTTCGACCTTGCGCTGGGCCTTGCGAAACAATGGGCGAAGCCGTCTCGACCTTGACGCCCTCGCGCTGCAGCCGATTGCACATGTTTCTCCGCTTTATCCGGCCCGTATCCCGACTGCCAAGATGTCGTCATCCATCGCCATGAAACGCTGCACGGTGCCCGGATCTCCCTGACGTCCGCAACGACCGACCAACTGGCGGTCGATCCGAGCCGAATCGTGGATCTCGGTGACGATCACGTGCAGCCCGCCCAGATCGGCGACGCTATTCGCCCAATTTGATGTCCGTTCCGCGACCGGCCATGTTCGTGGCGACGGTGACCCGGTCCGGCTGGCCGGCCTGGGCCACGATCTCGGCCTCCCGGGCGATGTGCCGCGCGTTGAGCACCTCGTGCTCGATCCCGTGCGCCGCCAGCATCCGCGAGAGCAGCTCGGATTTCTCGATCGTCCGGGTCCCGATCAGGACGGGTCGCGACTGCCGGTGCAGCTCGACGATCTGCTGCACGATCTCGTGCCATTTGTCGTCGCCCGTCCGCGAAGACACGATCGGGCATGCTGCGTCCGCTGCGCGGGTCGGTTGGTCGGGATTCGGACGACCAGCGTCTTGTAGATCTTGCGAAACTCGCGGGCCGACGTCAGGGCCGTGCCGGTCATCCCGGCCAGGTGTTGGTAGCGCAGGAACAGATCCTGCACGTGATGCGGGCGGCCTGCCCCGTGTCGACCGTAATCTCCAATCCTCTCCTTGGCTTCGATCGCCTGGTGGATGCCGTCGCGCCATTTTCGTCCCTCGGCCAATCGTCCCGTGAATTCGTCGACGATCACGATTTCTCCCTTCTCGGTGACCACATAATGCTGATCGAGGAGAAAGTCGCGGCGGACCTTGATCGCTCGTTCGATGTATTCGTACGAATCGATCAAGCCGACGCCATCCATCTCCGCGGGCTGCTCAAGCGAACGGACCCGCTGCCGCCCCTTGGCGGTCAGTTCGACCTTCTTCTTTTCGTGGTCGTATTCGTAGTCCTCATCCTCCTCGAATTGCGGCGCGGCCTCGGCAGCCCAGCTGTAGGTCGCACGAATCGACTCCTCGTGCTTGTCCCCAATGGCGCTGATGATCAGCGGCGTACGAGCTTCGTCAATCAGAATGCTGTCCGCTTCGTCGACCAAGGCGAAGTAGGCGTCACGCTGGACGGGTCGTTCGCCCGTCGGGACTTGCCGCCGCCCAAGCGAGTCAAGAAAATCCAACCGATCCTGCTTGAGCCGGCGGATCACCAGACGATCGCGGAGAAAGTCGAAGCCGAATTCCTTCGCCGTGCCGTACGTGATGTCGCAGCCATAGGCCTGGCGTCGCTGCGGTCGACTCATGTCCGTCTGGATCACGCCGACCGACATCCCCAGCAACTGGTAAACCGGCCCCATCTACTGGGCGTCGCGGGCCGCCAAGTAGTCGTTGACCGTGGCCAGATGCGAGCCCTTGCCGCGGAAGTGCATGCAGGTACAGCGGCAGCGTGGCCGTCAACGTCTTGCCTTCGCCCGTATCCATTTCGGCGATCGCAGCCGTGAAAAAGCGCCATCCCGCCCAGCAACTGCACATCGAAGTGCCGCATGCCGATAGTGCGCTGCGCCGACACCCGCACCAAGGCAAACGCTTGCGGCACCAAGTCGGGCAGCGGTTCGCCCGCCTTTGCGCGATACCGCAGCGACAGGCTCTCCTTGCGAAGTTGTGCATCGGTCAACGAGCTTGTACTCCTCCTCCAACTGGCCGATCGCCGGCACCAACGAACGCCAGCGGTCCATGTGCCAGTTGGCACGACCCCGGAGCAGCGACGTCAGATGCAGTCCCGGGCGACTGCGGACCGCCTTTTCCTGGGCCTCTTCAACCGCCTTTTCAGTTTCCGCCCTCGGTCGACTCTCGTTCACAATGGCATTCATAGATAATTCGGCATCCCCTGGCGAAACGCAATCTTGGCCCGTACTCGGACTCGCCGCTTCCGATCAATGAGCCCGTTCCCAGTGAGCCCTTCCCTGATCAGCCCGCCCCCGATGGCTCGCACCTCCGAGCGATGAGGGTGGAGCCAACACTCTGCCCAACGCATCGGCAATCACCACGCGTCACGCTTTATCTTACCGGCAAATCAACTTGTCGCGGCCAATAAACATCTTCTCGCGACGTGGTCGTGTCCCCCTCGGAACCTCGACGACCGCCAACCGACCGCGGTACCGGCCGGAGCATCCCGACAACCCGCACGACCTCGATAACCCCTACGGCGTGCCAGATTTACTCAATCGGTATCACCCGAACAGCCGACAAAACTTAAGCGAACAGAATCCGCTAACCCGCAGCTGATCGCGACGTTGGTCCCGCAGACCGACGAGGGGGGCATTTCGCAAGGACGGGAATCCACGATGTCTGGGACACTTAAGCATTTCAGTGCGGCCGCATGCCTGTTGGTCATGGCCAATTGCTGCTCACAAGCCTGCGGTCAAGGGCCGCCCACCAACGCGTCTGAATTATCCACCGCCGCCGGTGCCGCCCCACATGGCCGCGAGAGATAGCAGTGTACGTCCGGCCGGCCACGTGGTCTACGGAGAACCGGCAGCACTCGGCGAGACGGGACTTGCCTGTGACAGCTGCAGCGGAGACGAGATTGATTGGGGAACGGCCCCTGCACGCCCCGCCACGGCTGCCCCGCGATCTGGGGAAGCGTCGAGTACTTGTTGTGGTGGGAGCAAGACTCCAAGTACCCGCCGCTGGTCACGACCAGCCCCAACGGAACGCCGCGAGGCGACGCGGGGGTGCTGGGATTCGATACGACGTCCGTCCTTTTCGGAGGCGACCAGCCACTGGACAACGGAGCCCTCTCGGGCGGGCGACTGACGCTCGGCCTCTGGATCGATCCGGCTCAGCGGACAAGCATCGCGGGCCGCGAGTTTTCCATCGAAGACCACGGTTCAACCTTCGCCGCAGTATCCGAGGGGAACGACATTTTGGCGAGACCTTTCTTCAACGCCTTCACCAACGAAGCGGACGCGCTGCTGCTCGGCTTTCCCGGTGATATCAGCGGAAACATCGAGGTTTCTCAGAATATCCAAACCGAGGGGGCGCAGGCCTTCTTTCGTCACCTGTTCCGGTCGGGCTGCAATTATCGCATCGATCTCGTCCTCGGATATCGGTACATCCGTGTCGACGAATCGATCTCGATCGACAACTCACTCGAATTCATCAACGAGACGTCGAACCTCTTTGGCACCACCATCGATCAACAAGACCTTTTCGACGTGAATAACGAGTTCCACGGAGGCGAGTTGGGATTCATGGGACACTCGCAAGATGGCCGCTGGACACTCGACTTCCTGGCCACCCTGGCGCTTGGCTCGATGCGGCAGCGGGCCGCGATCAACGGCAGTACGGTCTCGACCCCTCTGAACGGCGACCCGGCGTCGGTCGTGGGGGGGCTGTTGACCCAGTCAACGAACATCGGCACATACTCGGACGATCCAATCGCGGTCGTTCCGGAAGCGACCGTCACGCTCGGCTACTTCGTGACTCCACGGCTGGACCTTTCCGTCGGTTATTCGTTCCTCTACATGAACCACGTCTCTCGACCAGGCGACATCATCGACACCTCGGTCAACCTGACTCAGCAGACCGGTAATCTCGAAGGACCGGCTCGACCCGCCTTTGAATTCCGCGATTCGGACTATTGGCTGCAAGGCCTCAATTTCGGCGTCAACCTGCGGTACTAAAAGCGGCGTCAAAGCGGGGAGGCAAGGCTTCGTCTGAGCCGAGAACACGGCCGACTATGGCTCAGCAGAGGCTTCGTCCTTCCAGATACCGGCATCGAAACCTGCTTTAGCGGGTCGGTGCGGCCAGCGTTTTCGTGCCGCCAAAGCACTGACGAACCGATATGCCGACACCCTGAATCCCGGACCGCGGGCGCGAGAAGGAACTCATGGCGTCACTTCGCGACCCGTACTCGGTTTCGAAATGTACTCGAGCCAAAAAATCCGATCATCGCACGCTCGGCCAGTGAGCTCATCTTCCGGCAGCCAATCAGGGTTTCGGCTGAGACGAATCCCTGTCCTCTGCCGCACCGCCTGTTAAGACCGGTTATATCGGCAATCTACGCCCCGCTGATTCTTTGTCACAAAGCCGGACGATCGGACTAACCGATAGACAACTTCAAGGCGCGCTGCTCAGCGCCTGGGAGGTTCCGATTGACAAAGGACTCACGGCTCATGTCCGACCGCAAGTACGCCTGGCTCGGTCTCTTCACACGTTGGAGTGGCCGGCGCCGTAGCGACTCGCGCGCCCGCGCGGCCCCCGGGGCGGCGTCCCTGGGAAATGCTCGAACCGCGTCGCCTGCTGAGCGGCAACGGACGCCGTTCCGTCGATTCAGGGAACCGTCTACGTCGATGCCAACAACAATGGTTCGATCGACCCAGGTGAACCCATCGAGAACGCCGTCGTGCAGCTCTACTTGGACGACGGTGACGGTACTCACTTGTTGACCCCGGCCCGGAATGTGTTGAAATATCCTGAGTCCGCAACCTAGAATGGATTTGAGGGCGCGGCACGGCGCGAGTGGAGCCGATACTCTCCGTCTCGTTGTCCGGCAGGCGATCCCGATCCCCCAGCGGTGGTATGCAGCTTGCCACGACTATTGCACCTACGGCCCACCAGGCGGCTCGGCAGGGACTGTTCCCTGTGCGGGTCTTTTTCCAGTGCACAGGCCAAGGCGCATGGATCCTGTGCAATATGTACCACGCGACTCGACCGTCGTCGCCGCCAGGACGACGGCCGGCGACCCGCATCCGTTCACCTTGATGAGCAATTCATTCGGAGATCGGCACCATCGGCATGGTCACGACGTCCGCCTCCATTGAGGTTCGCCGGGTTTTCTTCTAGCTTTCATCTGTGTCGCGCCGGAATTGATCCCGAGGCACGGGTTCTGCGCGTCCCCGCCGTCCGTACTATCATTCCGCAGAAGGAACGCAACTTCGGTGCGTCGAACACTCGGCGCATTACCTGATCTCCGAATCCGGCGCGGTCGAGACGCTGGTGCCCGAGGAGGCACGGGCCTGGCATGCCGGGGCCGGGGGCTGGGGCGCCATCACGGACGTGAATTCGCATTCCATCGGGATCGAGCTTGCCAATCCCGGCGACGCGCCGTTCCCCGAGCCGCAGATCGCCGCCCTGGAACGGCTGCTCGGTGACGTCATGGCTCGCTGGGGCATCCCGCCCGAGTGCGTCATCGGCCATTCCGACATGGCGCCGGAGCGCAAGCGCGATCCCGGTCCGCGCTTCGACTGGCGGCGGCTGGCGCTGGGCGGGCTTTCGGTCTGGCCGGAGGGGCGGGGCGATCCCGAGGCCGACTTCGCCGCCTCGGCAAGCGTCCTTGGCTACCCCGAGACCGCGCCCGACGTCCAACTCGCCGCGTTCCGGCTGCGCTTCCGGCCGGGTGCCGCGGGGCCGGAGGATGCGGCCGACCGGGCGCTTGCCGATGCGCTTGCCCGGCAATACCCCGCCGCAAGCAAGGTCAGTCGGACAAGGCGGCGTCGAGGAACGTGATCATTCCTGAGTGGAGTGCGTCCAGAAACGCCGCGCGGTCGAAGCCCGCCGCATCCTCTGCGAATGCGGGCGGCACACCCTCGGGCAGCGGATCGCCGAAAACCGGAAGAACGGAATAGTGCCCGGCCAGCGGCGCGTCGAAACGTTCGGCAGAGGCGCCCTGCAAGCGGAGCAGCCGTTCCGAGTTCCGTTCCGGCGACAGGTCCTTGTCCAGCCCCGCTACGAGGACCATCATCGGCAGGTCGATCGCTGCGACCTCGCCGTCGTCGAAATAGGCAGTGACCGGCGAGAGGAGGATCAGCGCCCGCACACGTCCATCGTGAAGGCCGTCGATAGGCCGGTCGTCGTCGAACCGCGCATCACCGGCGGGTACGAAGGCGCAAAACGGATCATCCCGCGTGGCGCAATGGGCCACCGCGGCGGCCATTGACGGCCGCGCGCCTGCCAGCGCAAGGGCCGTCGCGCCGCCGGCCGAGAACCCGGCGGCAGCGATACCGCCCGCGTCGATTTCCAAGCCCAGCGGATTGGGCGCGGTCAGGCGGTCGATGACCGCGCTGAGGCTGTGAGCGCGGTCGGCCAGCACCTCGCGAGTGCCTGCGCCCGAGGCGTCGAGGAAGTTGTCTGCGCGATGCATTGGAGCCGCGACGACATAGCCCGCCTTGGCCAGCGCTACTGCGGTGTGGGCGTGGGTGAAGGGGCTCGATGCCGATCCGTGGCTGAAGACGACGAGCGGATGCGGGCCCCGACGCGGTGGCGCCCCTTCCGCCGCCTGAAAGCGGAACGGCCCTCGCACCAGTTCCGCTGCCTCTGCATCGGTCGGGTACCACAGCGCGACGGGAAGGCGGTCGCCAGTGGCCGGATCGTCCCTTGAGAACTCCGCAAAGCCGCTTTCGGCGACGGCCGCCGGACCGGCAAGGATGACGGCGCAGAGGCTGGCGAGGAGGTGGCGCCACAGATGCGGCATGAAGACTAATCTCCGCAATGGCTCGCCGGACCCTATCGCCACGGCGCTCGGAAGTCATGCGCTAAGTCATTGACGGCGAACTCCTGGGCGCCTATCTGCGGATCGCGCGGAGGGCTGGATGGCCGCGACGGGAAACCGTCGAGGAAAGTCCGGACTCCATGGAGCAACGGTGCCGGGTAACGCCCGGCCGGGGAAACCCGAGGGAAAGCGCCACAGAGAAGAGACCGCCCCCGTTTCGGCGGAGGTAAGGGTGAAACGGTGGGGTAAGAGCCCACCGCGGACCTGGCGACAGGAACGGCACGGCAAGCCCCACCGGGAGCAATGCCAAATAGGGGCCTCGCGCGGGGGCCGGTCCCGGATCACGGTCCGGGATACCGCCCGCAGGGACGCTTCAGCCCGAGAGGCCCGGGTTGGCAGCTTGATCCCGCCGGTAACGGCGGGACGAGAGGAATGGTCATCCAGCCCCGGATCACGGTCCGGGGCGGACAGAATCCGGCTTACAGGCCCTCCGCGCAGATTTCCCGGCCCCGGGGGCCAGGCGCCGCCCCTCGCGCCGTGGCCCGGACCGGCGCCTGCGTGCTTCTTTTCGCCGGAGGCGAGATTGTCGGGTGCGCGAACGGGAAGCGGCGTTATGATGGGGTGGGCTGTCAAGGAGTATCCAAGATGAGTTTCGTCAAGACACTGGCCACCCTGGCCATCGGAGTCGCCGCCGCGCGCGGATACGGCAAGTACAAGGATGCGGGCGGCATGGCCGGCGTGAAGGAGGCGATGAAGAAGGCCGGAGAGCCGGGCGGCGCCGTCGATCAGTGGGGCCAGCAGGCCGAGAAGCTGGGGATTCCGGGCGGCGCGAAGACGGTGCGCGAGGTGTATGACCGCTTCGGCGGCGCCTCCGAGGCGGCCGAGGCCGGGCTTGGCGGTCTCATAGCCTCGATGACCGGGGCGGCGACGGCCGGCGGCAAGATGATGGGCGAGATGATGGAGACGATCTCGGGCGCCTCGCCCGCCTCGGCGATGAACGAGGAAAACGCCAAGCTGATGATCCGCGCGATGATCATGGCGGCCAAGGCGGATGGCGAGATCGACGCGGAGGAGCGGGCGAAGATCCTCGATCACCTCACCGATGCGAGCGACGAGGAAATCGCCTTCGTTCAGGCCGCGCTCGACGCGCCGGCCGACGCGACGGTGCTGGCCACCGATACGAGCGCCGCGATGCGCGAGCAGGTCTACGCCACCACCCTCATGGCGATCCGGGTCGATACGCCGGCCGAGGAATCCTATCTCGACCAGCTCGCGACCGCGCTCGGCCTCGACGCGGCGACGCGGGCGCGGCTGCACGGCGCGATGGGGCGTCCTACCGCGTGACCCAGACAGGCGTCGGGCGACAGGGCTTTGTCGCCCGACGCGGTTTGCAGTAGGCAACCGCGAAGACCTCTTCACGAACGGATGATCAGGATGGCCAGGACCGACAACAAGCCGCGCGCGGATTTCACCGGCGCCGTCCGGCAGGCCGAGGCGACCGGCAAGACCGAGGTGCAGGCGGGCGAGGGCGTGGTCCAGCATGTCTATGCGGACTACGACACCTATCGTCGCGTGCAGGAAGAGGGCAACAAGGCCAAGCTGAACGCCCAGTTCGTGAAGAAGAGCCACATCTTCTTCCTCGCCGACTGGCTGGCCGGAACCGGGCGCAAGGTGGAGTTCGGCCTCTGCCACGGCGTCCGGCGCGGCAAGGAGCAGGCCTGGTTCCGCCGGCGCCTTCCCGGGGCCGAGATCCTCGGCACGGACATCTCCGCGACCGCGACACAGTTTCCCCATACTGTCCGTTGGGACTTTCACGACCGCAACCCGGACTGGGACGGGCGGGCGGACTTTGTCTATTCCAACTCCTGGGACCATGCCTTCGATCCGGCGCAGGCGTTCCGCGCCTGGGCGGAGTGCCTGAAGCCGGGCGGGGTGATGCTGCTCGATCACACGGCGGGCCACCTGCCGGCGGCGACCAACGCTCTCGACCCGTTCGGGGCGACCGAGGAGGCGCTGATCGCGCTCCTGAACGGGGCCTGCGCGGATTTCGGCGCGGTCGCCGAGGTTCTCGACCGGAGCGACGCGGCCGACTACCGCTGCCGTGTCGTGGTCTTCCGCAGGGCGGGGGTGTGACCGGGACCACCGGATCCACCGGGCGCCGTGGCGCCGAGGGTGGAATTTGATCCCGCCGCGGTCGGTTTGGCTGTTGACTCCGTCCGGCGCGTCGGTAAAAGGCGGGCTTCAAGGATTTCGCGGGTGGCCGAGGCCGTCCGGCTAGTGGAGAACGACTATGGCGAAGCCGACGACGATCAAGATCCGTCTGAACTCGACGGCGGGCACCGGGCACTTCTACGTGACCAAGAAGAACGCCCGCACCATGACCGAGAAGATGGTGGTGCGGAAGTACGATCCGGTCAAGCGCGAGCATGTGGAATACAAGGAAGGCAAGATCAAGTAAGATCTGCCGTTTCTTCGAAAGTTCGAGGCCGCGCCATGAGCGCGGCCTTTTCTGTTTGGGGATGCCAATGGGGTTCACGGTCCGTATCTCGAGGCGTGGTGACGTCGGCGCCGTGGACGCGCTGCTGGCCCGCGCCTATCCGCGCCTGCTGAAGGCCGATTATCCGCCCTCGGTCCTCGTCACGGCCCTGCCGCTCATCAGCCGCGTGCAGCCGACGCTTGTCACGTCGGGCACCTATTACGTGGCCGAGGATGATGCGGGGGCGATTATCGGTGCCGGTGGGTGGACGGCCGCGATGCCGGGGCGGGCAGGGCGCGGCGAACCGGGCCGGGCAAATGTCCGCCATGTCGTCACCGATGACAGGGCCCTGCGCCGCGGCGTCGGCCGGGCAATCCTGTCCCGCGCGTTCGAGGATGCGCAAACGGCCGGAATGACGTGGATACACTGCATCTCCACGCGCACCGCCGTGCCGTTCTATGTGGCGATGGGCTTTGCGACGATGGGCGAGGTCACGGTGCCCCTTGCACCCGGCATAGACTTCCCGGCCGTCGAGATGCGGCGCGACCTTTGATGCGAAAACATATGGACGCGCAATAAAAAGGGCCGCCCTGAGGCGGCCCGATCTGTCTTGCTTATCTGTCCGTCAGATCAGTTCGCGGTTGCCCATGAACTGCAGCAGGAACATGAACATGTTGATGAAGTCGAGATAGAGGTTCAGCGCGCCCATGATCGCCGACTTGCCCAGCCATTCGCTGTCGCCGTGCTGGGCGTGCGCGATATATGTCGGTCTTGATCTTCTGCGTGTCATAGGCGGTCAGACCCGCGAAGATCAGCACGCCGATCGCCGAGATCGCGAACATCAGCGCCGGGCGAGTGCGAGGAAGATGTTGACGATCATCGCCACGAGAAGCCCGATCACGCCCATGATCAGGAACGATGCCCCAGCCCGAGATGTCCTTCTTGGTCGTGTAGCCCCAGAGCGACAGGCCCGCGAAGGCGATCGGCGGTGACGAGGAAGGTCTGCACGATCGACACGCCGGTGAAGACGAGGAAGATCGAGCTGATCGACAGGCCCATCAGCGCGGCGAAGGCGTAGAAGAAAAGCTGCGCGCCGGCCGCCGACATGCGGTTGATCATCGCGCCGAAGCGCAAAGACCATGATCAGCGGCGCGAACATGACGACCCATTTCAGCGGCGACGGGTAGATCGCCGACCGAGGCTGGTCAGATAGGTGCCTGGCGCCGATCTGCGCGGCGGCAAGCGACGGATCGGTCGTCGTGGCAAGACCGGAGATCGCCCAAGCGGCAGCACCCGTGATCAGCATGCCTACGGACATCAGCGCCGTAGACCTTGTTCATATGGGCGCGAAGCCCTTCGTCGATCGCAAGCGTCCGGGTGCCAGCCCGGCCGGCGCGGATCGTTTGGTAGTCAGCCATCAAAGCCTCCGTTACGTTTCCTGCGCGCGGCGGTCCGTACAGCCGCGCGGTCCTGAGTGAATATCGGGAAGGGTTGGCGTGATTTCAAGCGTTTCCGGCCGCCGGATGACCGGTCGATTTTCAGCGGCGCCACCCGTCGGGCACGTCCCAGACCGGCCGCGACGCCTCGCGTTCGGCCGTCGCGCGGTCGATGCCGATATCGTCGAGGATGTGGTCGCTGAGGTCGCGGAGCCTGCGGCGGTGGCGGACATGCGTCATCCGAAGGCGCAGCCGGGCGAGAAGGCCAGGACGGCCGGCGGCGGAGCGGGGAAGAACATGATCCATGGGTTTTCCTTTCGGATCGTGATGTGTCGAGGTGCATCCATCAGGAGGCTTGATTTATATGGGCGACTGTGATGGATTATGAAAATGAATGATTGTCCGGTAATCCATCACGGAATGTGAATATGCCCCGAAACCTCGACCTCACCGCGCTCCGCGCCCTCGTTGCCGTCGCCGATGCCGGGGGCGTCACCCGCGCGGCCGGGCTTCTGAACCTCACGCAATCGGCCGTCTCGATGCAGATCAAGCGGCTGGAGGAGGGGCTGGGGCTGGAATTCTTCGACCGCGCGCAGCGCAAGCTGACGCTGACCGCCTGAGGGAGAGCAGCTTCTGATCTATGCCCGCCGGATGCTGGAACTGAACGACGAGGCCCTGTCGCGGATGACCGACACCGCCTACGAGGGCGAGCTTCGCCTCGGCGTGCCGCACGACATCGTCTATCCGCAGATCCCGCGGATCCTGAAGGCGATGGCGGCAGAATATCCCCGGATGCGGGTCAATCTCGTCTCCTGCTTCACCTCGAAGCTGAAGGAGGGATTCGCGAAGGGCGATTTCGACGTGATCCTGACCACCGAGACGCAGCCGGGCGAGGGCGGCGAGCGGCTGGCGACGCGGCGGCTGGTCTGGGTCGGCGCGCCCGACGGCAACGCCTGGCAGCAGCGGCCCGTGCGGCTCGCCTTTATCGAGACGCTGCTTCTTTCGCCCGATCGCGCAGGCGGCGCTGAACGGCGCGGGCATCCGCTGGGAAATGGCGGTGGGTGGCGAATCCGAGCAGGTCGCCGAGGCCACGGTCGCGGCCGACCTGTCGGTTACGGCCCGGATGGAAGGGGCGCTGCCCGCCGGAACCGTCGCCATCGACGGCGCGAACGCGCTGCCCGATCTCGGCCAGCTCGACATCTGCCTCTACCAGGCCGGGGTGCAGAAGGGCGAGGTCGTCGACGCGCTGGTGACGCAGCTGCGCTGCGCCTATGGCGACGCGCAATGCTGCCTGAGGGTGATCTCGGGCGATCGCGCCTCAGACGGTGACCACGACCTTGCCGGTCGACTGGCGGCTGCGCAGTAGCTCCAGCGCCTCGCCTGCGCGGGCGAGCGGCAGGTGGTGCGGACATGCGGCCGCAGGCCGCCTTCGGCATACCAGCCGAGCAAGGTTTCGAGGCTGCCGGTCAGCACCTCGGGGCGGAACGCCAGATAGCCGCCCCAGTAGAGCCCGATCACCGAGATGTTCTTGACCAGGAGGTGGTTGGCGGCGATCTGCGGCACCTTGCCGCTGGCGAAGCCGATGACCACGATGCGGCCCTCGGGATTGGTGGCGCGGAAGCGCCGCGTCGAACTGCTCGCCGCCGACCGGATCGTAGACCACATCGGCGCCGCCGAGCGCCTTGACCTCGGCCCTGAGGTCCGCCTCCGTCGCTGTCGATCAGGTGATCGGCCCCCGCCGCCCGCGCCGCGTCGAGCTTGTCGGTCCCGCGGGCGCAGGCGATGACCCGCGCGCCCATGCGCTTGCCGATCTCCACCGCCGTCAGCCCGACGCCGCCCGCGGCACCGAGGACGAGCAGTGTCTCGCCCGGCCGGAGCCGTGCCTTGTGGTTGAGGGCGACGTGGCTGGTGCCATAGGCGATCTGGAAGGCCGCGGCATGATCGAAAGGCATCGCGTCCGGGATCGGCAGGCAGCGCTTGGCGGAAAAGCAGCCGTATTCGGCCAGCCCGCCCGCGTTGCCATAGACCGCGACGCGGGTCCCCGACCGCCGGCCCGTCGGTGTCCGGGCCGAGCGCGTCGATCCAGCCGGCCGGCTCCATCCCGAGCGTCAGGGGTGGTTCGGGACGTTCCTGATACTTGCCGTCGATCATCAGGAGATCGGCGAAATTGAGCCCGCAGGCGGCGATCCTGAGGCGCACCTCTCCCGGTCCGGGTTCCGGCACCGGCAGGTCGAGAAGCTCAGGCGCCTGACCATAGGCGCGAATTCCGAATGCATGCATGACCGCCTCCGTTCTGGTCAAATTATCCGCCCCGGCGGGTGGGGGCCAGCCCGCATTGCGGCGAGGTCAGTTGCAAAATGGGAAGTTTCTCGCGCGAAAAAGTTGCAAAATGCAATGCAAATTGGGAAAGGAATTTGAGGCGAGCGGAGGGACATGTATTTTCGTATAGGGTGACTGTTTCCAGTATTGCGGTCATTCTCCCGGCTAAGGCGCGAGTTCTTGCGGAAAGTCCGCCTCTTTTGAGATTTCTGTAAATATTTCAGGGACTATGCCTACTTGGCACGGAAATTGCTTGATATACCTATAGCGATAGTATGGAGATAATGATGAAACACCCCGTTGACGTCCACGTTGGCAAGCGCGTCCGCCATCGGCGCTGGATGGTGGGCATGACCCAGCAGCAGCTGGCCGACAAGGTCGGGATCAAGTTCCAGCAGATCCAGAAATACGAGACCGGCATGAACCGGATGTCAGCGCCTCCCGGCTCTGGGACATCTCGGATGCGCTCGGCGTGCCGATCAGCTTCTTCTTCGAAGGCCTCGACGGCAGGCGCAACCAGATCGTCGAGGCAGATCGCCGGGCGACATCCTCGCCGACAAGGAAGCGCTGGATGCTCGTGCGCTCCTACTACGCGATCCCGGAGACCCAGCGCCGCCGGCTGTTCGAACTCGCCCGGTCCTGTCCGACGCCGCCTGAGGCGCCTTGACCGGACGGGGGCAGGCCCGGGCTACCGCTCGGGCAGCAAGCGAGGTCCCCGATGAGCCCCCATTTCCGACGCCTGAGCGCCGACGGCGCTCGATCGCCACCGCACACGCTCTGGCCGATGCCGCCCGCGCGGCGACGCTGCGAGCATTTCCGCGCGGACGGGCTCTCGGCCGACAACAAGGTGACCGCCGCATTTCGACCCGGTGACCGTCGCCGACCGCGCCGTCGGAGGCGCGCGATGCGCGAGATCCTGGCCGAGCGGCGCCCCGACGACGCCATCCTGGGCGAGGAATTCGGCGGCAAGGCCGGGCACGCTCCGGCCTGACCTGGGTGCTCGACCCGATCGACGGCACGCGCGAGCTATCTTTCCGGCACGCCGACCTGGGGCGTGCTGATCGCCGTGGCCGACGCGCGGGGCCCGCTCTTCGGCATCATCGACCAGCCCTATATCGGCGAACGGTTCATGCGGCGGCTTCGGCCGTGGCCGAGGTCGTCGGCCCGCATGGGCCGCGGGTCGCTGAAGGCACGCGCGGCCGCGCCCGCTGGCCGAAGCGATCCTCTTCACCACCTTCCCCGAGGTCGGCACGCGAAGCGGAGGGCGCGCGCCTTCCAGCCGGCTGCCGGCGCGGGCGAAGCTGACGCGCTACGGCATCGACTGCTACGCCTATGCGCTGATCGCGGCCGGTCAGATCGACCTCGTGATCGAGGCCGGGCTGCAGGCCTACGACGTGCAGGCGCCCGATCGCGGTGATCGAGGCGGCGGGCGGCATCGTCACCGACTGGGAGGGGCGCCCCGTGCACCAGGGCGGGCGGGTGCTCGCGGCCGCGAATGCGGAGCTCCACCGCGCAGCGATGGAGATCCTGAACGCCTGAGCCATTCGCAGGTCTGGGCGAATCCTCCGGCCCGGCCACTGGTGCCGCGCGCGGCGCCCGCCTAGACTGGCCGCTGCCGGGCGAGTCCTTGCCCCTTCTGTCGCCGGCCGGTTCCGCCATGCCGAAGGGGCGAGGAGGGACCGATGGCCGAGATCCTCGTCCGAGGCGCCGACGCGTCGTGACGATGGACCCGACCGCGCCGAGATCGCGGGCGGTGACGTCTTGATCCGGGGCGGCGTGATCGCCGAGGTCGGGCAGGGATTGCGCACCACGGGCGCGATCGTCGAGGCGCAGGGCTGCGTCGTCACGCCGGGCCTCGTCAACACCCATCACCATCTCTACCAGACGCTGACCCGCGCCGTGCCCGGCGGGCAGGACGCGCTGCTCTTCGGCTGGCTGAAGACGCTCTATCCGATCTGGGCGCGGTTCGGGCCGGAGGAGATGCGCGTCTCGGCGCTGATCGGGCTGGCGGAGCTGGCGCTGTCGGGCTGCACGATGACCTCGGATCACCTCTACCTCTATCCCGAACGGCGCGCGGCTCGACGACACGATCGAGGCGGCGCGCGAGATCGGGCTGCGCTTCCACCCCACCCGCGGCGCGATGTCCATCGGCGAAAGCGCCGGCGGCCTGCCGCCCGACGCGCTGGTCGAGGACGAGGCGGCGATCCTGAACGACTGCATGCGCGTCATCGACGCCTTCCACGATCCGTGCCGAGGGCGCGATGGTCCGGGTCGGCGTCGCCCCCTGTTCGCCCTTCTCGGTCAGCCGCGACCTGATGCGCGACGCGGCGCTCCTGGCCCGCGACAAGGGCGTGATGCTGCACACCCATCTGGCCGAGAACGACGAGGACATCGCCTATTCGCTCGAGAAGTTCGGCTGCCGCCCGGGGCAATATGCCGAAGACCTCGGCTGGACCGGCGACGATGTCTGGCACGCCCATTGCGTGAAGCTCGACGCGACCGAGATCGACCTCTTCGCCCGAACCGCACACGGGTGTCGCGCATTGCCCCTGCTCGAACTGCCGCCTTGGCTCCGGCATCGCGCCGGTGCGCGCGATGCGCGACGCGGGCGTCACGGTCGGGCTCGGCGTCGACGGCTCGGCCTCGAACGACGCCGGCAACCTCATCGCCGAGGCGCGGCAGGCGATGCTGCTGCAGCGCGTGGCGAACGGCGCCGATGCGATGAGCGCCGCGCGAGGCGCTGGAGATCGCCACGCTCGGCGGCGCGCGAGGTGCTCGGGCGCGAGCGATTGCGGATCGCTCGCGCCCGGCAAGCGCGCCGATATCGCGGTCTGGGACGTCTCGGGGATCGAAGCCGCAGGCGCCTGGGACCCGGTCGCGGCGCTGGTCCTGTGCGGGCCGACGCGGGTGCGCGACCTCTTCGTCGAGGGGCGGCAGGTCGTGCGGGACGGCCGGATCACGACGATCGACCTGCCGCCGCGTGATCGAGGATCAGACCGGTCTGCGTCCGGCGGCTGATGGCGTAAGCCGGGCGCCGCTCTGCCCGCCGGAGGCAGCCGGAGCCGCAGAACGCGGCGACCCCGGAAAAGGAATGACGCCGCAGGCGTCTCCGCTGGATCAGGCCGGTTCCGCAAGTGGCCGGCCGGCGATCCAGACCGCCTTGATCGCGCGGTCGTCGCCCATCATGATCGTCGGGAAGAGCGCCTCCCAGATGATCGCCGGCACGGGCCGAGCGCTGGGCGATGGCGGGGGTGGAGGCGAGGTCGATGACGGCGAGGTCGGCCTCCATCCCCGGCGCGAGGTTGCCGATCCGGTCGTCGGCGCGCAAGGCGCGGGCGGCGCCTTGCGGTGGCGAGCCACCAGAGTTCGCAGGGATGCAGCGCCCGGTGGCGAAGCTGCGCGACCTCGTAGGCCGCGGCCATCGTCCGCAGCATCGAGAAGCTCGATCCGCCGCCGGTATCGGTGGCAAGCCCGATCCGGTGCCCCGCCGCTGACAGCCCGTCCATGTCGAAGAGCCCCGAGCCGATGAAGGTGTTCGAGGTCGGGCAATGGATCAGGCTCGCATCGACCTCCCGCAGCCGGTCGCGCTCGCGCGGTTCCAGATGGATCGCGTGGCCGTAGAGCCCGCCCGCGCCGAGAAGACCGTGCGCCTCGTAGGTGTCGAGATAGTCGCGCGCCTCAGGGATAGAGCGACTTCACCCAGGCGATCTCGTCGGTCTGCTCGGAAAGGTGCGTCTGCATCAGGCAGGACGGGTGTTCGGCCCAGAGCGCGCCGAGGGCGGACAGCTGCTCCGGCGTCGAGGTGGGCGAGAAGCGCGGCGTGACGACATAGGAAAGCCGGTCCACCCCGTGCCACTTTTCCAGAAGCCGCTTGCTGTCGTCATAGGCCGATTGCGCGCGTGTCGCTGCAGCCCCTCGGGGGCGTTGCGGTCCATGCAGGTCTTGCCGGCATAGGCGCGCAAGCCCCGGCGTCCGCGCCTCGGAGAAGAAGGCGTCGACGCTTTCGGGGTGGATCGTGCAATAGCTGCAGACCGTCGTCGTGCCCATCGACAGCGTCAGGTCGAAATAGCGCGCCGCGATCTCCGCCGCATAGTCGGGATCGGCAAAGCGCATCTCCTCGGGGAAGGTATAGCTGTTCAGCCAGTCGATCAGCCGTCTTGCCCCAGCTCGCGATCATCGCGGTCTGGGGGTAGTGCGCATGGGCGTCGACGAACCCGGCCGAGATCAGCGCGTTGCCGTAGTCGGTCACGCGCGCGCCCGGATGCGCCCGGCGCAGGTCGTCCGCCTCGCCGACGGCCGCGATCCGGCCGGCCTCGACCAGCACGCCGCCGCGCGCCGAATGGCGAGCCGCGCCGACGCCCTCGGTCAGCGGATTTCCGGTGAAACTCAAGGTCTGGCCGATGAGCAGGTCTGTCATAGTCGCGCGCCTTTTTGTTCCCGTCGCGCACCCAGTCTAAGCCCATGTGGGGCGCGGGGAAATCCGCCCTTTGCCCCTGTTTCTTTGAAACAGCTTCCGATAAGGTCGCGGTAATCGGACCGGGGGGGAAATGGCGGAGCTGGACGACGATATCGCCGAACGGGACGAGGACGAATACAGCCTCGATCCGCAAGGTCGTCGACGCCATCCTCGATGCGGTCGATGCCGGCGACGCCGCCACCATCGACGAGTTGATGGAGCCGCTTCACGCGGCCGATATCGCCGACCTTCTCGAACAGATCGGATCGGCCGAGCGGGCCGGGCTCCTGAAGCTCTGGTCGCGCGGGATCGACGGCGAGATCCTGTCCGAACTCGACGAGTCGATCCGCGAGGAGGTCATCGCGGCGCTGCCGCACGAGGTCCTGACCGAGGCGGTGCGCGAGCTCGATTCCGACGATGTCGTCGACCTCATCGAGGATCTCGAAGAGCCGGTCAGCAGGAACGCATCCTCGGCGCGCTCGCGGATAGCGACCGGGTCGCGGTCGAGCAATCGCTGACCTATCCCGAATTCTCCGCCGGCCGCCTGATGCAGCGCGAGGTGGTGACGGCGCCCGAGCACTGGACAGTGGGCGAGACCATCGACTTCCTGCAGGACCGCCAAGGAGTTGCCGGACCAGTTCTACCACGTGATCCTGGTCGATCCGCGCTGGCATCCGACGGGCTACGTGACGCTTGGCAAGCTTCTGTCGTCGAAGCGGGCGGTGCTGCTCAAGGACATCGCCGAGGACAGTTTCCGCACCATCGACGTGCTGGAGGAGGAGGGCGATGTCGCCTATGCCTTCAACCAGTACCACCTGATCTCGGCCCCCGTCGTCGATGCCGACGACCGCCTCGTCGGCGTGATCACCATCGACGACGCGATGGCGGTCCTCGACGAGGAGCATGAGGAGGACATCCTGCGCCTGGCCGGTGTCGGCGAGGGCTCGCTCTCCGATACCGTGGTCGAGACCACGAAGCAGCGGCTGCCCTGGCTCGCGGTGAACCTCGTCACGGCGATCCTCGCCTCGGTCGTCATCGCCCAGTTCGAGGGGGTGATCAGCCGGGTCGTGGCGCTCGCCGTGCTGATGCCGATCGTCGCCTCGATGGGCGGCAATGCCGGGACCCAGGCGCTGACGGTGGCGGTGCGCGCCATCGCGACGCGCGACCTGACCGGGGCCAACGTCTGGCGGGTCGTGCGGCGAGAGGTGATGGTGGGGGCCGTCAACGGCATCGTCTTCGCGGTCGTGATGGGGGCGGTCGGCTGGTTCTGGTTCGGGTCTGCCGATATCGGCGCGGTGCTGGCCGCCGCAATGGTGGTCAATCTGGTCGTTGCCGGGCTTGCCGGCATTCTCGTTCCGGTGGCTCTTGAGAAGGCAGGCGTGGACCCCGCGCTCGCCTCGGGCGCCTTCGTGACGACGGTGACCGATGTGGTCGGGTTTTTCGCCTTCCTCAGTTTGGCGGCACTGGTGCTCTTGTGACATTGGCTGAGATCAAGGCGGCGGCACGGGCTGAAGCCTTCGCGCGACGTAAAGTGGCGTTTCAGGCGCGGAGCGGCGGCGATGCCGACCGGCTGACGCAGGTGCTTGCCGGGCACGGAGCGAAACCCCTTGCCGGCTACATGCCGATGCGGACCGAGATCGACTGCCTGCCGGCGATGGCGGCCCATGCCGGGCCGGTCGGCGTGCCGGTGATCCTCGGGCCAGGGCAGGCGCTGAAGTTCCGCCGCTGGACGCCGGAGGCGACGATGGTCGCGGGCGAATTCGGCGCGCTCATCCCCGAGGCGGGAGACTGGGTCCGGCCCGAGATCCTCGTCGTGCCACTGCTGGCCTTCGACCGGCGGGGCTACCGGCTCGGCTATGGCGGCGGGTTCTACGACCGCACGCTGGAAGCGCTGCGGGCGGAGGGGCCGGTCATTGCGATCGGTTTCGCCTTCGCGGCGCAGGAAATGGAGGCGGTACCGATCGAGGCGACCGACCAGCGCCTCGATCTCATTGTCACTGAGGCCGGGGTGATCGTGCCCGGCTGAGGCAGGTCGGCCGGTCCGCGTGGCTCAGGCGTCCCGCCGCCGGCGGAGCGCGAAGAGCCCGAGCACGGCGGCGCCCATCAGCGGCGCGGCCGGCGGCAGCGGCACCGGGGCCGGGGCGGTGTCGAGCGTCACCGAATTGAGGTCGAAATGCCCGCAGGGGGCGTCGCAGTCCTGTCCGGTGCGCGGATAGAGCAGGCTGATCGTGAAGGCGTCGATCGCCGTGAAGGCGGAGCCGAGCAGGATCGTCTGAACCGTGCCTGCCACCGCCGACAGGGTATGGTTGGTGCCGGCCACGAGGCTGCCGCCGACATAGCCCGCGACCAGGATATTGTCGGAGACGGTGCCCGGCGAGTTGAGGAAATTGTAGCCGAGCGAGGTGAGCGAGAAGCTCGTCGCGTCGAAGAGGCCGCCGGTGGTGAAGGTGATGCCCGAGGTGAAGCCGGTGCCTGCATCGTCGACATGGGCGGCGCCCGGCGCGGTGTACCAGGCGAGCGTGCCGCTATTGGCCGTCGCCGTGATGCCGTTCTCGGTATAGGCGGTGGAGAGCGCGCCTTCGTCCGGCAGAGCGCTGAAGGTGATCGTCGCGGCACTGGCCACGGCCGTCGATGCAAGCAGCGCGAACAGCGCCGCAGCGTTTCCAAAGGCGCGATTTTCCATGGTATTCTTCCCTCACTGCCCACCCGATGGAAACGCTATGGGGGTGCTACCCTCGCGTCAACTGCCGCGCGAAAGTCGCGGCGGATTCTCGCCGATGCCTCAGGCCAGAACCATCCATGAGGCAACACCCGTAAGCATCAGACTAAAAACGATATTCAGGCGTCGCGACCGGGCGGGGTCACGGAAGCTCCGCGCCATGCGGTCGCCTGCGATCGTGTAGAGGGTGAAGGCCAAGCCGTTGTTCAACGTGAAGATCGTGGCGAGGACGAAGACCTTGGTGGCGCCCGCTTCTCTCCCGGCCAGGAACTGGGAAAACATAAGCAAGATAATGGCATAAGCCTTTGGATTCAGAAGCAGGATGAGAAATCCGTCGAGAAAGCCCGCGCGACGCGGCGCTGGCGCGCCAGCGCCGAGACCGGCGCGCAGGAAACCCCAGGCCAGCCAGACCACATAGGCACCGCCCGCGAGACGGATCGCCGTGGCAAAGCCGCCGCCGCCGCCCGCCACCAGCCCGGCGAAGCCGAGGCCGAGTCCGACCGTGACCACCCAGGTGGCGAGGTGATAGCCGAAGCTCGCATGAAGCGTCGCGCCGAGTCCGAAACGGGCGCCGCTGGCCGCGAAGAAGAGGTTTCCGGGGCCGGGGCTGTAGGCGAGGGGCAGCAGAAAGAGAAGAAGGGCGGCGATCTCGGTTGCGGTCATGGCGTCTTTCCGGTGGGGTTCGCCCTTCTCGCCCATGGCCCCGGGCGGGGCGACCCGGTTCCTGCGCCTTCCCCCCCGCGACCCGCCGCGGGGCGCTTGCGTCGCCGGCCGCGCCGCTCTAGGCAGGGCGGATGAAACTTCTCTTTCTCGGCGATGTGGTGGGGCGGGCAGGGCGCGCGGCGGTGACGGCGCGGCTCGCGGGATTGCGGGCGGAGTGGGGTGTCGATTTCGTCGTGGTCAACGGCGAGAACGCGACCTCCGGCGCCGGTCTTTCGGCCGATCACGCCAAGGCGCTTCTGGCGGCCGGGGCTGATTGCGTCACGCTGGGCGATCACGCCTTCGACCAGAAGGACATGCTGTCCTACATCGAGACCGAGCCGCGCATCCTCCGCCCGCTCAACTACGCCAAGACTGCTCCCGGCAAGGGCGCGCGGGTCTTCACCACGCAGGGCGGGCGCAAGGTCTTGGCGGCGCAGGCGCTGGGGCAGGTCTTCATGAAGCGGCCCTTCGACGATCCGTTCTCGGCCCTCGACGGGGTGCTGCGAGCCCATCCCCTCGGCGGATCGGTGCAGGCGACAATCGTCGACATCCATTGCGAGGCCACGAGCGAGAAGATGGGCGTCGGCCACTGGTGCGACGGGAGAGCGAGCCTCGTCGTCGGCACCCATACCCATGTCCCGACCGCGGACGCGCAGATCTTGCCGGGCGGCACCGCCTTTCAGGCCGATGCCGGCATGTGCGGCGACTACAATTCGGTGATCGGGATGGACAAGCTCGAACCGATGCGCCGTTTCGTCACTGGCATGGGCAAGGAGCGCTTCTCGCCCGCCGCCGGCGAGGCGACCCTGTCGGGTACCTATGTCGAGACCGACGACCGAACCGGCCTTGCGACGAAGGTCAGGATGATCCGCATCGGCGGTCGGTTGGAAGAGGCGCGGCCCTGATGAACCCCCGCCTGCTTTTCGCGGCGCTTTTCGCGATCGGGGCGGCCTGGGGGCTGACCACACCCCTGTCGAAATACATCGTGCTCGGCGGCTACCGGCATTTTGGCATTATCTTCTGGCAGGAGGTGGTGGCGGTCGCAGCACTCGGCCTCTGGCTGGTCGTCGCGCGCCGTCCGGTGCCGCTCGACCGCGGATCGCTGGCGCGATACGCCTTCATCGCGATGTTCGGAACAATCCTGCCGGGGGCGGCCTTCTACACCGCTCAGGAAGGGTTGCCGGCGGGGCTCGTGGCGCTCTTCATCGCGCTGGTGCCGATGTTCGCGCTGCCACTCGCCATCGGCTTCCGGCTCGAACGGCCGGAGCCGCTGCGGTTCCTCGGCATTCTCGCCGGGCTCGCGGGTATCGCGATGATCATCCTGCCGGAGGCGAGCCTGCCGGACCGCGCGGCCCTGGCCTTCGTGCCCTTCGCGCTGGCCGCACCGGTCTTCTATGCGGTCGAGGCGACCGGGCTCGGCCGGCTCGGCACCGGCGGGCTCGACCCGGTGCAGCTTCTCTTCGGCGCCTCGCTGATCGGCCTCGCGCTGGTCCTGCCCTTCGTCTGGGCGACCGGCAGCTGGATCACACCGGGCCTTCCGGTCGGTCGGGCCGGTATCGCGCTCGTGGTGACGGCGCTCATCCATGCCGTGGCCTATTCGGGTTATGTCTGGATCGTCGGTCAGGGCGGCGCGGTCTTCGCGGCGCAGGTCAGCTACCTCGTCACCGGCACCGGCATCCTGTGGTCGATGGCGATCCTTGGTGAACGCTATTCGCTCTGGGTCTGGGGCGCGCTCGGCGTCGTCTTTGCCGGTCTCTTCCTCGTCCAGCCCCGCCCCGCGTCGCCCCGCCCCGGCCAGACCGGAGATGGAACATTGCTTGCCCTGCCGGTGGGCGAGGGTAATATCGCGCTTCATGAAACCAAGGGTCACTGAATGATCGACCTTTCCCTCTCGCCCAACGGCGAGGCCATCCTGACATTGCTGGTCGTGGTGGGCATGTTCGTGATGTTCGTGCGCGAGAGTTACCCGACCGAGGTGGTGGCGATCTCGGGGGCGGCGCTGTTGCTCGTCCTGGGAATCCTGCCCTACGACCTCGGGCTGGCGGCACTGACCAATCCGGCGCCCTGGACCATCACCGCGATGTTCCTGATCATGGGGGCGCTCGTCCGGACCGGGGCGCTCGAATGGCTGACGCGCACGGCCGAGGCGAATGCCGATTACCGGCCGACGGTGACGCTTGCCATCCTCTTCGGCTTCGTGGCCCTGGCCTCGGCCTTCCTCAACAACACGCCGGTTGTCGTGGTGATGATCCCGGTGATGGTCTCGATCGCGCGGAAGCTGAACGTCTCGCCCTCGAAGCTGCTCATTCCCCTCTCCTATGCGGCGATCCTCGGCGGGACGGTGACGCTGATCGGCACCTCGACCAACCTTCTCGTCGACGGTGTGGCCAAGGCGCAGGGCATGAAGCCCTTCACGATCTTCGAGATCACACCGCTCGGCGCGCTGCAGGTGCTGATCGGCATGATCTATGTCGCGACGATCGGCCGGCGGCTCCTGCCTGACCGGCAGTCGATGGGGGTGATGCTCGGCGACCGGAGGAAGCTCAAGTTCTTCACCGAGGTCGCGGTGCCGGAAGGGTCCAACCTTGCAAGCCAGAAGGTGCTTGAGGTCGATATCTTCAAGCGACCGGGGGTGCGGGTGATCGACGTCCTGAGGGGCGACGCGTCGCTGCGCCGCGATCTCGGATCGGTGGAGCTGGAGGTTGGTGACCGGGTTGTGCTCAGGACCGAGATGGCAGAGCTTCTGGGGTTGCATGAAAACAAGGATATCCGCCTCGTCGACAAGCTCTCATCGGTGCAGACAGAGACGGTGGAGGTGCTGATCACGCCCGGCTGCCGGATGGTCGGGCGGTCCCTTGGCGAACTGAGGCTGCGGCGTCGATACGGGGTCTACACGCTTGCGGTGCACCGCAGGAACCAGAATATCGGGCGCCAGCTCGACGATCTCGTCGTCGTGGTGGGCGATACGTTGCTCCTGGAGGGAGCGCCGGAGGATATCCAGCGGCTCGCCGCCGACATGGAGCTGGTCGATGTGTCCAAGCCTACGGTCAAGGCCTATCGCCGGAACAAGGCGCCGGTGGCGTTCGCGGCGCTTGCCGGGATCGTGATCCTCTCGGGGCTCGGCGTCGCGCCAATCCTCGCCCTGGCGGTCGTCGGGGTCGCGATCGTGCTCCTGGCCCGCTGCATCGACGCCGAGGAGGCGTTTTCCTTCATCGAGGGCCGGCTTCTCGCGCTGATCTTCTCGATGCTGGCGGTGGGGGCAGCACTCGACCATTCCGGCGCGGCGCGGCTCCTCGTCGGATGGATCAGCCCTGCGCTCTCCGGCCTTCCGCCGCAACTGGTGATCCTCGCGGTCTATCTCCTGGCGATGGTTCTGACCGAGATCGTGTCGAACAACGCCGTCGGGGTGATTTTCACGCCGGTGGCGATCGAACTCGGCAACTCGCTGGGGCTCGATCCGCGCGGTCTCGTCGTCGCGGTGATGTTCGCCGCCTCGGCGGCCTTCTCGACGCCGATCGGCTATCAGACCAACATGCTCGTCTATGGTCCGGGCGGCTACAAGTTCACCGACTACCTGAAGGTGGGCATTCCGCTGAACCTGCTCCTTGCAGTCTCGGCGAGCGTGACGATTCCCCTGCTCTGGCCCCTCTGACCGGCGCGTCTTCGACCGGCGCGCCTTCCGTTTCTCCTGGTTCCAAAATACCTCCCGCCGGAGGCGCCCCGAGCCCGCGCGGGGAACCCGCGGGGGCGAGATATCGCTTCGTGCCGGAACGGCGCGCCCTTTGGATCAGAGCGGCCAGAAGACGAGGATGGCGGGCAGCGATACGGCGATCACCAGGATCTCCAGCGGCAGGCCGATGCGCCAGTAGTCGCCGAATTCGTAGCCGCCGGGCCCGAGGATCAACATGTTGTTCTTGTGGCCGATCGGCGTCAGGAAGGCCGAGGAGGCGGCGACCGCGACCGCCATCAGGAACGGGTCGGGCGAGGCGTCGAGCGCCCTTGCCATCGCGATGCCGACCGGCGCTGCGACGATCGCTGTCGCGGTGTTGTTGAGGACATCCGACAGCGTCATCGTCACAACCATCAGCAGGAGGAGCGCGACCCAGGCTGGGGCGCCGGTGGTGAGGCCGACGAGCGTCCTTGCGATGAGGCCGGTGCCGCCCGAGCTTTCCAATGCCGCTCCGAGCGGGATCATCGAGCCGAGGAGCACGATCACCGGCCATTCGATCTGGTCGTAGAGGTCGGAGAGCGGCAGCACCTTGGTCGCGACATAGCCGACGACGACGCAGCCGAGCGCCACCGGCAGGTCGATCCAGCCGAGGCTCGCGGCAAGGACCGCCGCAGCGAAAATCGCGATCGCGGTGCCGGTACGTTCGTGCTTCGTCACGGCGAGCCCGCGCTCGGCGAGGGGCAGGCAGCCGAGCCAGTCGACCACGTCCTCGGCGGTCTCGGCGGGCGCGAGGAGAAGGAGGATGTCGCCGGCGCGCACCACGGCCTTCCGGAGCGGGCCGGAAATCCGGTGCCCGCGCCGGGAGATGCCCATCAGCAGCGTCCGCTGGCGCCAGACGAGGCCCACCGCCTCGGCGGTCTTGCCGCGGATGCGGGCGGTCGCGGGGACCACGGCCTCGACGAGGACCAGCCCGGCCTTTTCCGCCTCGAGATAGGTCTTGCGGCGATGGTCGGCGAAATCGAGTTTCAGGCTTGCGCGGAATTCGTCGAGGGCCTCGGCCTCGGCCTCGACGAGGAGGACGTCGCCGGTGGTGATCTCGGTCTCGCGCGGGGCACCGTAGCGGCGCTTGCCGTCGCGGACGAGGGCCATGATCGACGTGCCGGTGCGGTCGGCCTCGTCGTAGAGGTGCCCGAGGCTGCGGCCGACGAGGGGAGAACCTTTCGCCACCGTGAGTTCGGCGACATAGGCGGCGGTCTCGCGCGCCCCGCCCGCCTCGTCGCGCCGTGGGATGAGCCGCCAGCCGACGAGCGCCACGAAGGCGAGCCCGGCGAGCGCGGTGATACCGCCGACCGGGGCGAAGTCGAACATGCCGAACGGCGCCCCGAGCGCGTCGTTGCGGATCGTGGCAATGATGATGTTGGGCGGCGTGCCGATCAGCGTCGCCATCCCGCCGAGAATTGTCGCGAAGGAGAGCGGCATGAGCGAGAGGCCGGGGGCGCGCCCGGATTTCCGTGCCGCCGCGACGTCGACCGGCATCAGGAGCGCAAGCGCCGCGACATTGTTCATGAAGGCCGAGAGGACTGCCGCCAACCGCGCCCATGATGGCGATATGGGTGCCGAGCGCGCGCCCGGCTTCCACGAACCGCCTCGTGATCAGCATCACGACGCCGGCCCGCGTCAGCCCTGCCGAAACCACGAGGACGAGCGCCACGACCAGCGTCGCGGGATGGCCGAAGCCCTCGAAGGCCGATTTTGCCGGCACGACGCCAAGGACGACACCGGCGAGAAGCGCGGTGAAGGCGACGAGGTCGTAGCGCCAGCGGCCCCAGATCAGCGCGCCGAAGACGAGGCCGAAGAGGGCGAAGAGGATGATCTGGTCCTGGGTCATTGTCGCTCCTGTCGGGTAACTGAAACCACCCGGGCCGCCACGATGCAACCCGTTGCCGCCCTTGCAGGTTCCACTTGGCCTGACATATAGAGGCCCGAACACGGGAACTCGGACGGAGACGGTCATGGCAGGCCATTCGAAATGGGCCAATATCCAGCATCGCAAGGGTCGGCAGGACGCCGCCCGGTCGAAGCTGTTTTCCAAACTCGCCAAGGAGATCACGGTCGCGGCGAAGATGGGCGATCCGGATCCCGACAAGAACCCGCGCCTGCGGTCTGGCGGTGAAGGCGGCGAAGGCCGTCTCGTGCCCCAAGGACGTGATCGACCGGGCGATCAAGAAATCGCTTGGCGGCGACGCGGCGGACTATACCGAGATCCGCTACGAGGGCTACGGTCCGAACGGCATCGCGATCATCGTCGAGGCGATGACCGACAACCTCAACCGCACCGCTTCGAACGTGCGTTCCACCTTCGCGAAGTTCGGCGGCAATCTCGGCACGACGGGGTCGGTCAGTTTCATGTTCGACCGGGTGGGCGAGATCATGTATCCGCCGAGCGCGGGCGATGCCGACACGGTGATGATGGCGGCGATCGAGGCGGGCGCCGAGGATGTGGAATCGGACGCGGACGGCCACTGGATCTATTGCGCCGACAGCGATCTTTCGGCGGTATCCGACGCTCTCGAGGCCGTGCTGGGCGAGAGCGAGGAATCCAAGCTCGCCTGGCGGCCGCAGAACCGCACCGATGTCGATCTGGACACCGCGCAGAAGCTGATGCGGCTGATCGAGACGCTGGAGGACGATGACGACGTCCAGACGGTGACGGCGAATTTCGACATTCCCGAAGAGGTCGCGGCGGCGCTCTGAGCCGGGCCGCGATCCGGCGGAGACGCCTTCGGCGCCGCTGTCTTCCTGTTCGGGCCGCCCGGGGCGGCCCGGTGCCTCCGGCGGAGGTATTTTCCCCAAAGTGAAAGAGGCGGCGTCAGGTTGCGGGCGGCAGGAGGACGGTCGCCGCCGTCTGGCGGATCGCCCTGGTGAGCGGGGCGAGGGCGGCGCCGGTCAGGCGGCCGGCCTGCCAGACGAGCGGCGTGTCGAAGGGTGCGTCGGGCACGAGGGCGACAAGGCGGCCGGAGGCGAGGTCGTCCCGCACCAGAAGTTCGGGGTTCATGCCCCAGCCGAGGCCGAGCCGTGCGGCCTCGACGAAGCCCTGGCTCGAGGCGACGAGGTGGGTGGGCAGCACCACCGGGCGGCCGGCGATCTGGCGTGCCCAGTCGCGTTGCAGCCGGTCCTTGCGGTCGAAGGTGAGGGCGGGCGCGCGGGACAGCGTCTCGGCGCTGACGCCCGCCCTGAACCAATCGGCGACGAAGCCGGGGCTTGCGGTCGCGACGTAGCGCAGCCGCCCGAGCGGGTGGAGGTCGCAGCCGGCGACGGCGCTGTCATGGGCGGTGACCGCCGCCTGTACCTCGCCGCGCCGGAGCCAGTCGGCGGAATGGTCCTGGTCGTCGATGACGAGGTCGTAGAGGAGGCCCGGCACGGAGGCGAGCGCCGGCAGGATCCAGGTGGCGAGGCTGTCGGCATTGACCGCGATGCGGACGCGCGCGGCGCCGGTCGGGCCGCCGAGATCGTCCCTGACTGCGGCTTCGAGAAGCTGCACGTCCTCCACATGGCGGGCCAGCCGGGCACCGGCCTCCGTCGCGCGGCAGGGCTGGGCGCGGATCACGAGTGGCGTGCCGAGGCGGTCCTCGAGCGCGCGGATGCGCTGCGAGATCGCCGAGGCGGTGACGTGAAGCTCCGCCGCGGCACCGTCGAAGCTGCCGGTGCGGAGGATCGCCGCGAGGGCCTGGAGCTGGTCGTAGTCGAACATGAGCAAAACTTAACAGAACATCGCCAGATTAATTAGACGCAATCGGCGCCGGCCGCTAGACCGGGTTCGACCGATCCTCGGGAGGGCGCGATGTCGCTGGCGTTTCTGGCCGGATTCCAATTGTCGCTGGGGCTGATCATGGCGATCGGCGCACAGAATGCCTTCGTGCTGCGGCAGGGCCTCAGGCGCGAGCATGTGCTCGCGGTCAGCCTTTTCTGCGCGGGGTCCGACGCGGTGCTGATCTCGGCCGGGGTGGCGGGAATCGGCACGCTCGCGGCGGTCGCGCCGTGGTTCGCGCCGGCGTTGCGCTGGGGCGGGGTGGCCTTTCTGTTCTGGTACGGCGCGCGGTCGTTCCGCGCTGCCTGGCGGGGTGGCGGGGCGCTCGCGGCGGCGACGGGGGGCGCACAGCCTCTGCCGCAAGTCCTCGGCCTCCTTGCGCTCATCACCTGGGCCAATCCGCATGTCTGGCTCGACACCGTGGTGCTGATCGGTTCGATCTCGACCCGGTATCCGGGCCGGGCGGTGGAGTTCGGCGCGGGCGCGGTCCTTGCCTCCTTCACCTTCTTCCTTTCGCTCGGCTATGGCGCCCGGGTGCTGGCGCCGGTCTTTGCGCGGCCAGCGGCGTGGCGGGTGCTCGATGCCGGAGTGGGCGTGGTGATGTGGACGATCGCGGCGGGGCTGGCGCTCGGTTGATCTTGCACCCGGGCACGCGATCGCGTCTTGTCGCGCCATGATCGACGATCCCGCCAACCGCCCCGTCGAGGGGGTCCTCTGGATGCTCGCGACCGGGCTTTGCTTCGTCGCAGTGACGGGATCGGTGCGTTATCTCGGGACCGGGCTGCCAGCGGCCCAATCGGCCTTCCTGCGCTTCGTCTTCGGCTCGATTCTCCTCGCGCCGGTTCTGCTGCGGGTGTTCAGGGCCGGGCTTCCCAAAGGGTCGTTGCCGCTATTCGCGGTGCGTGGCGCGCTGCATTCGCTGGCGACGGCCTTGTGGTTCTACGCGATGGCGCGCCTGCCGGTGGCCGAGGTCACGGCGATCGGCTATCTCAACCCGATCGTGGTGACGCTGGGCGCGGCGATCCTACTCGGCGAGAAGCTGGCGGCGCGGCGGCTCACGGCGATCGCGGTGGCGCTCTTGGGCGCGCTGATCGTGCTCCGGCCGGGACTTCGCGAGCTTTCCTCGGGTCATCTGGCGCAGCTGAGTGCCGCGATCTTCTTCGGTCTCTCCTATCTCATCGTCAAACGGCTCTCGGCACTCGCCTCGGCGACCGAGGTCGTCGCGATGATGTCGTTGACGGTGGCGATCGGTCTTTTGCTTCCGGCGCTCGCGGTCTGGGTGACGCCGGACCTGACGCAGATCGCGATCCTGGTCCTCGTCACGCTCTTCGCGACGGCGGGGCATTACTGCATGACCCGCGCCTTCGTCGCGGCGCCGCTATCGGTGACGCAACCGGTGGTCTTCCTGCAACTGGTCTGGGCGACGCTGCTTGGCGCCCTCGTCTTCGGCGAGGCGGTCGATCCTTACGTCCTCGCCGGCGGCGCGATGATCATCGCGGCGATCAGCTACATGACCTGGCGCGAGGCGCAGTTGCGTCGCCGGGCGGTGACGCCGGCGCCGGTCGCGGCGAAGCTCTGAGGCGCGTTCTGTCAGGAGGCCATGCGTTCTTGTGACGCAAAGGGGCTGAGCCCGAGCCAGGTCTGCATGTTCGCGGCAATCTCGTGGTCGCCGTCAAAAGCGATCCTGTCGCGCGCGGCTGCCACCGTGGAATGCCCCATCCAGATCGCGGTCAGGGTGCGCAGATCGGTCGATACGTAAAGATCAACGTCGAAGCCGGGGTCGGTGCGGCAGAGATCGACCTCGCCCGAAGGGTCCGCCAGAAACCAGTAGTGGCGCTGCGCTGGTGGCAGTTCGGCGAAATGGAACTGGATCACCGTCCGGCGCGCCGGCAGTGGTGAAGGGTCGAGGTTTCGACGCATGTCCCACATCAGGAGAGCGGGGTCGAGATTTTCGAGCGTCAGCCGCAATTCAACCCATTTCTGCCCCCATTTGCCAAACGCCTCGACCACCGACACCAGATCGGCCCGGCCGAGGTGAGGTGGTAGTCGTGCAACCCCCGTTCATGCGAGACGACGCGTCGCTCGACGATGCCGCTGTCTTCCAGTTCCTTCAGGCGTTGCGACAGAAGGCTGCGCGACATCTTCGGCACGCCGCGTTGCAGGTCGTTGAACCGGGTGCGAACCCGCGACCAGTTCGCGGATCACCAGCATCGGTCCAGCGCGTGCAGAGGATCTCGGCCGCCATCGCGACCGGGCAGAACTGCTTGTAGCCGGCGTTTGACATGTGACTGAATCGTTCCCCGTGCGTCTCGATGAGTTCCTGAACGCTCATCGGCATCATGGCGCTTTCCGCTGGCGCGCTCCAGTCCGGAAACTGGACCCGGCAGTCCAGACCCGACACTGGCGCCGCTGGCGGCGCGGGCGGTGCACCCTTGCATGCTTCGCGAGGAAGGCGCCGCCGCATCGGGAAGAGCTGCTTGCTGACGCGACCCGACACAGCATGAGGAACATCATGTCCAGTCACGTGCGAGGCCTGAACCGTGGCTCCGAAACGATCACCGCCGAGGTCATCGAGGCCCTGGCCGCGGACTTCGCGGCGCCTGCTCGCGGCCGGGTGAGCCGGCTATGACGCCGCGCGGACACTCTGGAACGGTATGATCGACCGCAAGCCCGGCGCTGGTGATCCGGGCTCTCGGGACCGGCGACATCCAGGCGGCGGTCAACTTCGCCCGTGAGAACGACGTCGCTGATGGCGGTGCGCGGCGGCGGGCACCAGATCGCAGGGCTGGCGGTGGCCGAGGGCGCGCTCTTGCTCGATCTGTCGCAGATGCGCTCGGTCCATGTCGATGCGGCGCGGCGCCGGGTGCAGGTCGATCCCGGCGCGCTCTTGGGCGATCTCGACCGCGAGACGCAGCTTTACGGGCTGGCGGTGCCGGTCGGCGTGAACTCGACCACCGGCATCGCCGGGCTGACGCTGGGCGGCGGCTTCGGCTGGATCACCCGAAAGTTCGGCATGACAATCGACAACCTGATCTCGGCCGAGGATGCGTGACCGCGGACGGCAAGATCCGCCACGCCAGCGCCAGCGAGAATGCCGATCTCTTCTGGGCGATCCGGGGTGGCGGCGGCAATTTCGGCGTCGTTGCGTCCTTCGAGTTTCAGGCCCATCCGGTCGGTCCCGAGGTGATGTCGGGGCTGATCATCCACCCGATCGAGGCCGCGCCCGGAGCTGTTGCGCGATTTTCGCCAGATCTGCGCCGAGGCCGAGGACGAGCTGACGGTCTGGGCGGTGATGCGCAAGGCGCCGCCGCTGCCGTTCCTGCCGGCCGAATGGCATGGCCGCGAGGTCCTGATCTTCGCCGCCTGCTATGCCGGCGACATGGAGGCGGGTGCCAAGGCGATGAAGGGGCTGCGCGCACTCGGCGAGCCGATCGTCGATGTGATCGGGCCGCATCCTTTTGCCGGTTGGCAGGCGGCCTTCGATCCCCTACTGACGCCAGGTGCGCGGAACTACTGGAAAAGCCACGATTTCACCGAGCTTCCGGATGCCGCCATCGGGGTCTTGCTGGAGGCGATCGGCACTCTTCCCGATCCGGCCTGCGAGGTTTTCATCGCCCATGTCGGCGGGGCGATGCAGCGGGTATCCGGCGATGCCACGGCCTTTCCGCAGCGCCGCGCGCATTTCGTGATGAATGTTCACACCCGCTGGGAGGACAAGGCCAAGGATGACCGCTGCATCGCTTGGGCGCGGGATCTTTTCGCCAGGACGGCGCCCTATTCGGCCGGTAGCGTCTATGTCAACTTTGTCCCCGGTGACGAACCCGGCCGGCTGGCCGAGGCTTACGGCGCCAACATGGAACGGCTGATCGCAGTGAAGGGCAAGTATGACCCGCGAAACCTGTTCCGGGTGAACCACAATATCGAGCCTGTGCAGCAGGCGGTGGCTGTGAAATAGCCGGTCCCGATCGGTCGGTCCTGGCCAAGCGGGGGCGTCGCGGACGGCGCCCCCGCCACGGGTCAGCCGCGCGGGTCGAGGAGCCGTCCGATCACGCTTTCCCTTGTGATGCGGCCGACGGTCTTTCCGCCGTCGGTGACGGCCAGCGCCGGAACCTCGCGCAACCGCTCCATCACCTCGCGCACCGGGGCGTCGGGATCGACCTCGGGCGCGTTCGGGGCGCGGGCCGGGCCGGGCTGCATGATGTCAGAGGCGCGGAGCACGCCCAGCGGGTTCATGTGGGCGACGAAATCGGCCACGTAATCCGATGCCGGGTTCGCGATGATCTCGCGCGCGGTGCCGCACTGGACGATGCGGCCGCCCTCCATCAGCGCGATCCGGTTGCCGATCTTGAAGGCCTCGTCGAGGTCGTGGCTGACGAAGATGATCGTGCGACGTGAGCTTGTCCTGAAGTTCCAGAAGCTCGTCCTGAAGGCGCGTGCGGATCAGCGGGTCGAGCGCCGAGAAGGGTTCGTCCATCAGAAGGATCGGCGCCTCGGTCGCGAAGGCGCGGGCGAGGCCGACGCGCTGTTGCATGCCGCCGGAAAGTTCGCCGACCTTGCGCTCGGCCCAGTCCGACAGGCCGACGAGCGCCAGTTGCTGATCGACCTTCTCGCGTCGCTCCGCCGGACTCTGGCCCGCGAGTTCGAGCCCGAGGCCGACATTCTCGCGCACCGTCCGCCACGGCAGCAGGCCGAATTGCTGGAACACCATCGCCACGCATTCGCGCCGGACCCTGAGGAGGTCGGGCACGGAGGCATGGCCAACCTCGCAGGACCAGCCCTCGTCATGGATCGTGACCTTGCCGCGGCAGACCGGG
This sequence comes from uncultured Alphaproteobacteria bacterium, assembly GCA_963707885.1. Taxonomy (GTDB): domain Bacteria; phylum Pseudomonadota; class Alphaproteobacteria; order Rhodobacterales; family Rhodobacteraceae; genus Albidovulum. The sequence continues at coordinate 192,450 of CAVPRV010000011.1, read as the reverse complement.
TTGAGCCCGTTGACCGCCCGCAGAAGCGTCGACTTGCCGGAACCGGAAAGCCCCATCAGCACGAGGATCTCGCCGGTCTCGACCGTCAGCGAACAATCGTGGACGCCGAGGATCTGGCCGGTCTCGCGCTGGATCTCGGGGCGCTCCATGCCCTGCGTCCATCAGGGGCAGGCGCCCGATCCGGGTGATCGCCGAAGACGATGTTGACCTTGTCGAACTCGACCGCGACCGTCATTTTCGCACCTCCGATCCGCAGCATCCGGTCGAGCATGATCGCCACGACGACGATGATGAAGCCGCTCTCGAAGCCGAGCGCGGTGTTGACCGAGTTGAGCGCGCGGACGACGGGCACGCCGAGGCCGTTGGCGCCGACAAGCGCGGCGATGACGACCATCGAGAGCGACAGCATGATGGTCTGGTTGAGCCCCGCCATGATCTGCGGCACGGCATAGGGCAGTTCGACCTTCCAGAGCGTCTGGCTTTTGGTGCCGCCGAAGGCGGTGGCCGCCTCGAGAAGCGGCTGCGGCGTCGAGGAGATGCCGAGATGCGTGAGCCGGATCGGCGCCGGCAGGACGAAGATCACCGTGGCGATCAGGCCCGGCACCATGCCGATGCCGAAGAAGACGATGGCCGGGATCAGATAGACGAAGGTCGGCAGCGTCTGCATCAGGTCGAGGACCGGCCGCATCCAGGCGTAGAGCTTCGGCCGATGCGCGGCGGCGATGCCGATGGGGACGCCGACCGCCATGCAGACGACGCAGGAGGAAAGCACCAGCGTCAGGCTTTCGGTCGTTTCCTTCCAGTAGCCCTGGTTGAGGATGAAGAGAAAGCCCGCAAGGACGAGAAGGCAGGTCTTCCAGCTTCGCTGCAAGAACCAGGTCAGACCGACGAAGGCAGCGACGATGACAAGAGGATGTGGCGTCTGCAGCACCCAGAGAATCGTGTCGATCAGCCATTCCATCACCGCCGACATCGCGTCGAAGACAGGCCCGGCGTTTTCCTTCAGCCAGTCGAACGCCTGCTTGGCAGTCTTTCCGATCGGAATCTTGGTGTCCGTCAGCCATTCCATTCCCGCGCCCTCCCTGTGGGAACGCCGGTGGCCGGTTGAGCCCGGCCATCCGGCACTGTCGCGACCGGCCCTCCGCCGCAGGGGCGGAGGGCCGGTGCAGGATCAGTTGAGCGCCGCCTCGACCGCCGCCATCGCGTCGCCGCCGTCCTTGGTCGTCACGCCGTCGAGCCAGGGGCCGAGCACCTCCGGGTTGGCCGGCGAGCCAGGCCTTGGCGGCGTCGTTCGGGTTCTCGCCGTCATTGAGGATCGCGCCCATGATCTCGTTCTCCATCGCGAGCGTGAATTCGAGGTTGTGCAGGAGCTTGCCGGTATTCGGGCATTCGGCCACATAGCCCGCGCGGGTGTTGGTCGCGACCTCGGCGCCGCCGTAGTTCGGGCCGAAGACATCGTCGCCGCCCGACAGGTAGGTCATCTTGAAGTTGGCGTTCATCGGATGCGGTTCCCAGCCGAGGAAGACGATCGGCTCTGCCGTCACCATCGGCCTTCGCGACCTGCGCCAGCATCCCCTGTTCGGAGCTTTCGATGAGCTCGAAAGCCGACAGGCCGAAATGGTCGTTCGAGATCATGTCGAGGATCAGCCGGTTGCCGTCGTTGCCCGGCTCGATCCCGTAGATCTTGCCGTCGAGCTCGTCCTCGTGTTCGGCAATGTTGCCGAAATCGGTGATGCCGAGATTGGCGCCGGCCTCGTTGGTCGCCAGCGTGTATTTCGCGCCGACGAGGTTGGTGCCGCACCGTCTCGACCGTGCCTGCCTCGCGGTAGGGTGCGATATCGGCCTCCATCGTCGGCATCCAGTTGCCGAGGAAGACGTCGATGTCGCCCTGGGCGAGGCCGGTATAGGTAACCGGGACGGAGAGGATCTTGATCTCGGTCTCGTAGCCGAGCGCGTCGAGGATGGTCGTCGTGGCGGCGGTCGTCGCGGTGATGTCGGTCCAGCCGACATCAGAGAAGATCACCTTGTCGCAGCCGGCGGCAAAGGCCGGGGCGGAGAGGGTAAGCGCGGCGCCGGCAAGAAGTGTCGTCCGCATTCTTGTGGAAAGAGGTCATTCTGGATTGCTCCCTGTTTTCTTGTTCTTTCGGTTCGATGAATTTCGGCGGGCTTCCAGCCAAGGCAAGAACAGTCTCGGGCCCCGACAAGGCGCCCGCCGGATTTGAGTGCACGCAAACCTAGAACAAGTTCCGCCAAGGAAAAAGGGCTTTGCCGTGGTCAGGCGCATTTTTCTTGATTGACGAGTCAATAAAGATTCGGCTAGCGAATAGGGTCTCATCGGGAAAGGCGGGTCTCATGCCGAAGGTTGGAATGGAGCCAATTCGCAAGGCGGCGCTGGTGAAGGCGACGATCACCGAGATCGGGCGCGCCGGGTCGCTCGATGTCACGGTGAGCCAGATCGCCAAGCGGGCGGGCATGTCCTCGGCCCTCGCGCACCACTATTTCGGCTCCAAGGAGCAGATCTTCCTCGCCGCGATGCGCCATATCCTGACGCTCTACGGTGCCGAGATTCGCGGCGCGCTTGCCGCCGCCGAGGGGCCGCAGGGCCGGCTGCCAGGCCATCGTGCGGGCAAGCTTCGCCACGTCGAGCTTCCGCCGCGAAGTGATCGGCGCCTGGCTCAACTTCTACGTCCTTGCCCAGACCCTGCCCGAGGCGCGGCGGCTGCTCGCGGTCTATCAGGGCCGGCTGCGGTCCAACCTCGTCGATTCGCTGCAGCCGCTGGTCGGGGCGCGGGCGGGCGACGTGGCCCATGGGCTCGGCGCGATGATCGACGGGGTCTATATCCGCGAGGCGCTGAAGGGCGGGGCGCCGGACGGGGTGGCGGCGGCGGTGGTCGTGCTCGATTGCCTCGACCGCGAACTCGGGGCGGTGGCATGATGGAGGCTGATTACATCGTCGTCGGCGCCGGCTCCGGCGGCTGCGCGATGGCCTACCGGCTGGCCGAGGCGGGCCGGAGCGTCATCGTCATCGAACATGGCGGCTCGGATGCCGGCCCTTTCATCCAGATGCCGGGGGCCTTGTCCTACCCGATGAACATGGGGATGTACGACTGGGGCTACCGGACGGAGCCGGAGCCGCATCTGAACAACCGCAGCCTCGCCACGCCGCGCGGCAAGGTGATCGGCGGCTCCTCCTCGATCAACGGCATGGTCTTCGTGCGCGGCCACGCGAAGGATTTCGACCATTGGGCCGAAAGCGGTGCCGCAGGTTGGTCCTATGCCGACGTGCTGCCCTACTTCCGGCGAATGGAGACCTGGCATGGCGGCAATGGCGTCGCGGGCGAGTTTCGCGGCGCGAACGGGCCCTTGCATGTCACGCGGGGCCCAATGAGCAATCCCCTCTTCCACGCCTTCGTCGAGGCGGGGCGGCAGGCCGGCTACGAGGTGACCTCGGACTACAACGGCGAGAAGCAGGAAGGCTTCGGGCCGATGGAGGCGACGATCTGGAAGGGCCGGCGCTGGTCGGCGGCGAATGCCTATCTGAGGCCGGCGCTGAAGCGCGAGAACTGCACGCTGGTGCGGGCCTTCGCGCGCAAGGTGGTGATCCGCGAAGGACGCGCGGTCGGGGTGGAGGTCGAGCGCGGCGGCAAGGTCGAGGTCATCGGCGCGCGGGCCGAGGTGATCCTGGCCGCCTCGTCGATCAACACGCCGAAGCTTCTGATGCTGTCGGGCGTGGGGCCGGGCGCGCATCTGGCCGCGCACGGGATCGAGGCGATTGCGGACCGGCCCGGCGTCGGGGCGAACCTGCAGGATCACCTTGAAATCTACACGCAATACGCCTCGAAACAGCCGATCACGCTTTACAAGTACTGGAACCTCTGGGGCAAGGCTTTCGTCGGGGCGCAGTGGCTTTTCACCGGCAAGGGTCTTGGCGCGTCGAACCAGTTCGAGAGCGCGGCCTTCATCCGCTCCGACAAGGGCATTGATTATCCCGACATCCAGTATCACTTCCTGCCGATCGCGGTGCGCTACGACGGCAAGGCTGTGGCGGAGGGGCACGGATTCCAGGCCCATACCGGGCCGATGCGGTCGAAATCGCGCGGCGCCGGTGACGCTGCGCTCGGCCGATCCGAAGGCAGCGCCCGAGATCCGCTTCAACTACATGTCGCATCCCGACGACTGGGCCGAGTTCCGCAAATGCGTGCGGCTGACGCGCGAGATCTTCGCGCAGGAGGCCTTCGCGCCCTTCGTCCGCCACGAGATCCAGCCGGGTGCTGCGGTCGGGACGGACGAGGAGATCGATGCGTTCATCCGCGACCATGCCGAAAGCGCCTATCACCCCTGCGGCACGGCGAAGATGGGCCGGCGCGACGATCCGTTGGCGGTCGTGGACCCCGAAGCGCGGGTGATCGGGGTTGAGGGCCTGCGCGTCGCCGACAGCTCGGTCTTTCCGCGCATCCCGAACGGCAACCTCAACGCGCCCTCGATCATGGTGGGCGAGAAGGTCGCCGACCATGTGCTCGGGCGCGGCATGCTGGCGCCGGCGAATTCAGAGCCGTGGCTGAGCCCGCGCTGGAAGACGGCGCAGCGATAGATCCGGTTTCGTCCCGCCTGCGGCGGGCCGATCCGCCGGGGGGCGCTGCCCCCCGGACCCCCTGAGGTATTTGGAAACAGAAGAAGATCAGAGCGGGGTCAGGAGTCGCGCCGGGATCAGGCCGCGGAGCGCGTTGCCCATGAATAGCCGGGCTTTTGGGAGATCTTCGGCCACAAGGATCGCCTCGCGGGCACGGCCGGAGGCGAGAAGCTCGGCGCGCAGGATGCCGGGCAGGCAGCCGGAGGCGAGGGGGGGAGTCAGAAGACCGTCGCCGAGATCGGCGAAGAGGGTGGTGATCGTGCCTTCGGTGGCTTCGCCGCGCGCATTGAGGAAGAGCGCCTCGTCGATGCCCTTGGTCAGTGCGGCGCGGGTGCGGTCGTAGAGCGCGCGCTCGGTCGTCTTGTGGCGGAGAAGGGGCGCGTCGGGGTCGAGCCGGTCGGGGGCGAGGATCATCCGCCATTCCGGCGGGTCAGGGGCGAGGGGGGCGGTCGTGACCTCGGCGTCGCCGGCGCGGCCGATCGTGAGGCGGATGCGCAGCGGGGCGGAGCCGGAGACGGTAGTTAGGACGGCGTCGATCGCCGCGCGGTTCCAGTGGAAGCCGAGCGCGTCGGCCGAGGCGCGGGCGCGGGCGAGATGGGCGCCGAGACGGCGGAATCCGGCGCCGTCCCAGCCGAAGGTCTCGATCAGCCGTGTGTCAGCTCTGCAAACCGGGCCTTCCACAGCGCCTCCTCGTATTCGCCTTCTGCCGTCGAATCGGCGACGATGCCGCCACCGACGCCGAATTCGACCTCGTCCTCACCGTAGAGGGTGAGGGTCCGGATCGCCACGTTGAAGCGCGCCGCGCCGTCCGGGCCGATCCAGCCGATGGCGCCGCAATAGGCGCCGCGCGGGGCTGGTTCCAACTCGCGGATGATCTCCATCGCACGGATCTTCGGGGCACCGGTGATCGAGCCGCAGGGAAAGAGCGCGCGGAGGAGGGCAGCGGGCCTGACGCCGGGTCGGAGCCGGCCGGTGACGCGGGAGACCATCTGGTGGACGGTCGTGTAGGATTCGATGGCGTAGAGCTCTGGCACCTTCACCGATCCGACTTCGCAGATTCGCGAGATGTCGTTGCGCAAAAGATCAACGATCATAAGGTTTTCCGCGCGATTCTTCAGGCTTTGATGCAAGTCGAGCCGGAGCGCCGCGTCATGGGCAGGGTTGGAGGCGCGGGGGGCGGTGCCCTTCATCGGGCGGGTCTCGATCCGGCCTTCCGCGTCGGTAGCGAAGAACAGTTCCGGCGAGCGCGAGACGAGGACCGGCAAATCCGACAGGGCGATGAAGCCGCCGTGGCGGACCGGCTGGCGGGCGGCGAGCGCGCCGTAGAGGCCGAGCGCGGTGCCTTTTCGCCGGGCGCGCATCGGCATGGTCAGGTTGGCCTGATAGATGTCGCCCGCGCCGATATAGTCGAGGATGCGGGCGAGTGCTCTGCCGTGGGTGGCCGCGTCCCAGGCGGGCTTTGCCCTGCTGAGCCCGGCGCCGCCCGCCTCGGCCGCGGCGCGGGCGAGGACCGGGGCGGCGTCGCCTGGCGCGTCGTAGACGCCGAAGGCGAGGAGCGGCCACCGGCGGTTCTCCGGCATCAGCGGCGCGAGACGCGGTTCGAAGGCGTAACCCGCCTCATAGCTCACGACTCCGGCGAGCCAGCGCCCGCTTGCGCGGGCGGCGTCGATCGCGTCGAGCGCCGCGTCGAGGTCGGCCGCGCTGTCGGCGCGGATCACCGCGCGGGGCGCATCGAACGCGGTCGGGGCGCCATCGGGGCCGTCTTCGAGGAGGATCATTGGGGTGTGCCGGTTGGGTGGTCAGTCGCCAGCGAACTTCGTCGCTCCGGCCGGCGGGCGCAAGCACGGAGCCGCCACTTTTCCAACTGTTCACGTCGCTGACGTTGCGCCAGTTTGACAGAGGTCAAGGAGCGCGGCCCCAAGCGGCGCCAGAAAGGAGGGGACAGCACGAAAGGAAAAGCGCTCATGTCGAACACCCCGCACGAACTGCACCAGGAATTCCCCGCCGAGGCCGAGAAGATCCACGCGCTGAAGATCTCGAACCCGCATTTCGCCAAGCTGGCCGACGAATACCACGCGCTGAACCGCGAAGTGCACCGGGCCGAGACCGGCGTGGAGCCGGTCGACCAGTTCGCCGAGGTCGAGATGCGCAAGAAGCGCGCCGCGCTGAAGGACGAGATCTTCCGGATGCTCTCGGCCGCCTGACCTTCATCCGATCTCGTAGGGCAGGAGCCCGCGCCGGTCGGGTTCGACGCGGAGTTGCCGTTCAAGCGGCGGGACCGAGCTTTGGTGGCAGTCGCGCCGGTCGCAGATGCGGCAGGAAATGCCGATCGGCTCGAAGGCGCGGGCATTGGTCAGGTCGAGGCCGTCGGCATAGACGAGGCCCTTGGCATGGCTGACCTCGCAGCCGAGCCCGATGGCATAGCGGCGCACCGGCGCGTTGAACGAGCCGCCGGGCTTGGAGACATCGCGGGCGAGGCAGAGGTAGCGCACGCCGTCCGGCGTCTCGGCCAGCTGCCGCAGGAAGCGGCCCGGCGTCTCGAAGGCCTGGTGGACGTTCCACAAGGGGCAGGCGCCGCCGAAGCGGGCGAACTGCAGCCGCGTGGCCGAATGCCGCTTGGTGATCGTGCCGGCCTGATCGACGCGGACGAAGAAGAACGGGATGCCCTTCGTCCCGGGCCGCTGCAGCGTCGAGAGCCGGTGGGCGACCTGTTCGATCGAGGCGCCGAACCGGTCGGCCAGCCGTTCGAGGTCATGGCGCGTTTCCTCTGCCGCCTCGAGGAAGGCGCGGTAGGGCAGGAGCGCCGCGCCGGCGAAATAGTTCGCAAGGCCGATCTTGGCGATGGCGCGGGCTGTGTCGGTCTGGAACCGGGCGAGGTCGAGCGTTGCCTCCAGCAGCTCGTCCCTGCGTCAGCAGCGCGACCTGGTGCAGCAGCTGGAAGCGCTGGGTCGGGCACGGCGACGCGGGTGGAGATGGTGAGGCAGCCGCTCGGCAAGAGACCGGATGTCAGGATTGTCGGAAAAGCGCAATTCGATGCCACGGGCGGAGAGGACGCGCGCGGGCCTGCTTTTCGAGGTCATTGGGCTTGCCCTCCGGGGCGGCGAAACGTTCGGCCGCGCGGTCGACCGCATCGATGTAATTGTCGCAATAGTGAAAGAAGTCGCGCACCTCTTCCCAAGGCGAGGCGCTGATCGCCCCGCCGTCGCGGCCCAAGCGCCTCGTCGAGCGAGGCGAGGCGTTCGTGGTTCTGCCGTAGGCGCGGTGCAGATCCAGAAACGCGCGCGCCAGCGTCGGTGCGTTCGAGGCGGCAAGGCGCAGGTCGGCGAGGGGCGGCGGCGTGTCGGCGAAGACCGGATCGGCCAGCGCCTCGCGCATGTCGGAGACCAGCCGCTCGGCATCGCCGGCCGACAGTTCGGTCACGTCGAGTCCGAACTCGCCGGCGAGCGCCAGCACCACCGTCGCCGAGACCGGCCGGTGGTTGTTCTCCATCTGGTTGAGATAGGGCAGCGAGACGCCGAGCTTGGTCGCGAAGGCCTTCTGGGTCAGACCGAGCCGGTTGCGGGTCTCGCGCAGCTTGACGCCGGCATAGAGTTTCTGGATGGCCATGTCCGCTCCGCTTGCCCCGGATTTGCGAAGCCGAGGATAGTCTTTGCAAAGCTGGCCGCCAAGGCCCTCAGAGGCCGAGGCGGCGGGTGCGGCGGATCACGAGAAGGATCGAGGCGACGGCGCAGACCGAGCAGGCCAGCATCAGCGCCGCGAGCGGCGTCGCGCCGCCGCCGAGGCCGAGCGCCCAGCCGGCAAGTGCCGAGACCGCCGCGCCGCCGCCGATCATGATCGCCCCGCCAAGGCCCGAGGCAGTGCCGGCGAGATCCGGCCGGACCGAGAGCATCCCGGCATTGGCGTTGGGCAGGGCCATGCCGTTGCCGACCCCGACCGAGACGATGGTGCCGAAGAAGAGCGTTCGGCCCGGCCAGCCCGGCCGTAGCGGCCGCGGTCAGGAACGCCATGCAGGCCGCCGTGATCACGGTTCCGGTCAGGATCATCGGGTCGATGCCGATCCGCACCGAATAGCGCCCAGAGACGTAGTTGCCGAGCGCATATCCGACCGCCGGCGCCGCCATGTAGAGGCCGAGCCGGCCCGGCGTGAGATGGAAGATCTCGCTTCCGACATAGGGCGCGCCGCCGAGATAGGCGAAGAACGCACCCGACGCGAAGGCGGCGGCAAGGCAATAGCCCCAGAAGCGCGGCGAGCCGAGAAGCTCGGGGTATTGCCGCGACCTGATCGGCGAAGCGGGCGCGCTGGCCGGCTGCGGTCTCGCCCAGATCGCTCCAGACGAGCCAGAGCGTCCCGGCGCCGAGCGCGAAGAGCAGGACGAAATTCGCCTGCCAGCCGAAGATCTCGTCGAGGACGCCGCCGATCATCGGCCCGACCATCGGCACCAGCGCCATGCCCATGGTGACATAGCCGATCATCGAGGCGGCCTCTTCCGCCGGCACCATGTCGCGCACCACCGCGCGGCTCAGCACCATGCCGGCCGCGACCACGGCCTGCATCATCCGGAAGGCGAGGAAGATCCCGATCGTCGGGGCAAAGATCGTGCCGAGGGTCGCGACGAGGAAGAGTGCCGTGCGACCAGAGCATCACCGAGCGGCGGCCGTAGCGGTCCGAGATCGGGCCGATGACGATCTGCAGGACCGCGCTCACGGCAAGATAGAGCGAGACCGAAAGCTGCATCAGCCGGTAGTCGGTCTGAAAGTACGCCGTCATCCCCGGCAGCGACGGCAGGAAGATGTTCATCGTCAGCGCCGAGATCCCGGTCAGCACGACCAGCGTCACGATATGCGGCGGGGTCGCGCGGTCGAGAAAGCGGCTGGCGGGGCGGTCGGGTGTGCTCATCGCGCCGGCCTATGGCGTGGGCGATGGCCTTGTCCATCGGCGAAAACGCACAAGGCTTTGTGCAGCCCGGTTCAGGCCCATTTGTGGAAGATGAAGAACGCCCCCGCCCCGATCAGCGCGAAGCCGACCGCGTGGTTCCAGCTCAAGGCTTTCCTTCAGGTAGGTCACCGAGAAGACCGCGAAGACCGAAAGCGTGATGACCTCCTGGATCGTCTTCAGTTCGGCCGCCGAGAACTGCCCGTGCCCGACCCGGTTCGCCGGCACCTGAAGGAGGTATTCGAAGAAGGCGATGCCCCAGCTCACCAGGATCACCGCGATCAGCGGTGCGGACTTGAACTTCAGATGGCCGTACCAGGCGAAGGTCATGAAAACGTTCGAGGCGACGAGAAGGCCGATGGTGACGACGGGGACGGGAAGCCAGGTCATGTTGTCCGTGCGCAGAAGCGGTGTGCCTGCTATATCGCGATGCGACCGCGCCGGGAAGGGGGCGGAAATTTGCAGATTTGCGATTAGCACAACGTTGATTGCGTAGGTGTTGCAAATTTTCGGGAATCCGCTTTGCCGCGCCGGGGTCGCGCGCTAGGTTGCGCCAATCGCCTGAGGGGGGACACGATGAAAGACATTCTGGGACAGCTCGAAGCCCGCCGCGCCACAGCGCGCCTTGGTGGCGGCCAGCGCCGGATCGACGCGCAGCACGGCAGGGGCAAGCTGACCGCGCGCGAGCGGATCGAGCTGCTGCTCGACGAGGGCTCGTTCGAGGAATTCGACATGTTCGTCGCCCATCGCTGCACCGATTTCGGCATGGAGGACGACCGGCCCGCGGGCGACGGCGTCGTCACCGGCTGGGGCACGATCAACGGCCGCATGGTCTATGTGTTCAGTCAGGATTTCACCGTCTTCGGCGGCTCGCTTTCGGAAACCCATGCGCAGAAGATCTGCAAGATCATGGACATGGCGATGCAGAACGGCGCGCCGGTGATCGGGCTCAACGATTCCGGCGGCGCGCGGATCCAGGAAGGCGTCGCCTCGCTCGCCGGCTATGCCGAGGTGTTCCAGCGCAACATCATGGCCTCGGGCGTGGTGCCGCAGATCTGCGTGATCATGGGCCCCTGCGCGGGCGGCGCGGTCTATTCGCCGGCGATGACCGACTTCATCTTCATGGTGAAGGACACCTCCTACATGTTCGTCACCGGCCCCGACGTGGTGAAGACCGTCACCAACGAGATCGTGACGGCCGAGGAACTGGGCGGCGCCGTCGACCCACACCAAGAAATCCTCGGTCGCCGACGGCGCCTTCGAGAACGACGTCGAGGCGCTGGCCGAGGTGCGCCGGCTGGTCGACTTCCTGCCGCTGAACAACCGCGACAAGGCGCCGATGCGGCCCTTCTTCGACGATCTCGGCGCGGATCGAGGAGAGCCTCGACACGCTGATCCCGGACAACCCGAACCAGCCCTACGACATGAAGGAGCTGATCCTGAAGGTCGCCGACGAGGGCGATTTCTTCGAGATCCAGAAGGACTTTGCCGGCAACATCATCACCGGCTTCATCCGGATCGAGGGGCAGACCGTCGGCGTGGTCGCCAACCAGCCGATGGTGCTGGCCGGCTGCCTCGACATCGACTCGTCCCGCAAGGCCGCGCGTTTCGTGCGGTTCTGCGATGCGTTCGAGATTCCGATCCTGACCTTCGTCGACGTGCCGGGCTTCCTGCCGGGCACGGGCCAGGAATATGGCGGCGTCATCAAGCACGGCGCCAAGCTGCTCTTCGCCTACGGCGAGGCGACGGTGCCGAAGGTCACGGTGATCACCCGCAAGGCCTATGGCGGCGCCTATGACGTGATGGCGTCAAAGCACCTGCGCGGCGATTTCAACTATGCCTGGCCGACGGCCGAGATCGCGGTGATGGGCGCCAAGGGCGCGGTCGAGATCCTCTACCGCTCGGAACTCGGCGACAAGGACAAGATCGCCGAGCGCACGAAGAACTACGAGGACCGCTTCGCCAATCCCTTCGTCGCCGCCGAAAAGGGCTTCATCGACGAGGTGATCATGCCGCATTCGACGCGCAAGCGCGTGGCCCGGGCCTTTGCCTCACTGCGGGACAAGAAGCTGTCCAATCCGTGGAAGAAGCACGACAACATCCCCCTTTGAGGACCGGTCGAGGAGGATGAGATGGAGTATGTGGCAGACCATGTGAGGGCAGTCCGCGCGAAGCCCGCGCGCGTTCTGGCCGGCGCATGATCCGGGTTATCGGAATTCTGGGAGGAGCGGTCGTACTCGTGATGCTGTGGTTCGTGCTGACCGGATCGGAAGAGCAGGCGCCCGTGGCGCCGGACGGCATCGTTCCGCCGTCCGGTCAGGCGATCAGCTTTCTCGAAACCGTGCAGTCGGCGCCTGGGACCGGGGGGCTGACCGTGCGCTTCCGCTTCCTTGCCCCCGGGATCGCGAAGGCGGGCGGCAACGTCGATGCCGAGGCCGCGCAGGCCGACATGCTCTGGCTCTGCGACAACTATGCGGTGCCGCGACTGCCGCAAAGCGGGCCGATGCCGGCACAGATCGTCATTTCGCTGTCGGACCGCGCCGTGCCCTTCGGCGAGGCGGACCCCGACGTCACGCAATTCTTCGAGGCCTACCGCGTCGAGGATGGCCACTGTGTCTGGGAGCCTTTCTGATGCGGCCACAATATCTTGCGGATCCCCGGGCAGCGACGGGTCGGGGTGATGCCGCCCCGCCACAGATTCCCGACTTGGCTTGCGCGGCATGGGCGCGCGACGCGGCTTCAACTACAATCGCGCCAGGCCGCGATGACGCGGTCCATGACAGAACAGACCGGCGGAAGAATGCGGACAACCGCGCATCCGCCTTTTTGAGCAGGAGAAAGACATGTCCCGGAAAGCGGTTTACGCTTGTGTGCTCGTTGCGTTCGTTGCGGCATGTGCCGCGAAGGAAGAAGTGGTCTACACCGAACAGCCGGTTACGACCGAACCGGTGTTCACCGGCAAATACGGCAGCTGATACTGCCCGCCGGGTTCCGGCCCCGTGCCGGGACCCGGGTCTGTTGCGCATCTCCGGCCGGGAGGGTGCAACATGCTGAAGCATCGCGGCTTTCCTGGTCGCCTTCCCGGCACCGATTTCCAGTTCGTCATCCGCCGTGGAAACCCGAAAGGGCCGACTCGGCTCGTCGTGCGCGAACGCTTCCGCGACAGGAGCCCGGCCGACAAGCGCGCCGATCTCGGTTTCATGGCGGCACTTTGGGACCATTTCGGCGAGGAACCGTTCGAGCGCGGCAATCTCGATGCCGGGCGGCTGAGCTGGCTTTTCGGCCGCGAGGTGATTCCGGCAGAGGATCCGTTCGACGCCGAAAGCTATGAATCGCTGCTGAAAATCGACGCCGCCCGCGCCCGCGCTGCCTTCCCCGAGGTCTTCGAGGGGGAAGAATAGGCATGATTCTGCGCAACCATTCCGTGTTTGGGCGCGAAATCGCCGATCGTTTCCCATTCGGAAACTTTGAGTTTGCGCGAACGGCGGTTGGCGGACATGCTGATTGTGGGGCGTCGCCCTACAGCAAGCATTGCGCCCCGATTTGTCAAAACCGTTACCCTTCCCCTTCTCTACGGCCTGGCCCCTCCGGGGTCAGGCCACTTTTGTCCGAAGGGCCGGTGCGGACAGGTCGGCAACCCGCCGCTGATTGCGCATTTTCACGCCGATTTCACTTCCGCGCCCCGGCGGATCGGATAAAGTGTGGCCGCATAACAAACCTAGCTGAAGGAAGAGCAGTATGCGGTTCACCAAATCCATCGTTGCGCTGGCCCTTGTCGGCGCGCTTGCCGGGTGCCTCGATAACGATGCCGAACGCGGGCTGGCCGGCGCAGCCGGCGGAGCGGTCATTGCTGACGCGACTGGCGGAAATGCCCTTACCGGCGCCCTTATCGGCGGTGCTGGCGGCGTCTTCTGCGACGATCTCGGCGTCTGCCGCTAATCATCTTACGGCGCGCCCCACGGGCCGCCTGACCGACCGGAACCAGACCATCGCGGCGTCAAGCCGCGGTGGTTTTTTCGTTTACGCGCCCGCCGCAAGGCGGCTGAGCCACCCAGAGGGACAGAGATGTTCAAGAAAATCCTGATCGCGAACCGGGGCGAGATCGCCTGCCGCGTCATCAAGTCCGCCCGGAAGATGGGCATCAAGACCGTCGCCGTCTATTCCGATGCCGACCGCAATGCCCTGCATGTGAGGATGGCGGACGAGGCGGTGCACATCGGCCCGCCGCCCGCGAACCAGTCCTATATCGTGATCGACAAGATCATGGACGCGATCCGCCAGACCGGCGCCGAGGCGGTGCATCCGGGCTATGGCTTCCTGTCCGAGAACATGAAATTCGCCGAGGCGCTGGAGAAGGAGGGCGTGGTCTTCGTCGGCCCGCCGTCGCCGGCGATCGAGGCGATGGGCGACAAGATCACCTCGAAGAAACTGGCGCAGGAGGCCAGCGTCTCCACGGTTCCGGGCTACATGGGCCTGATCGCGGACGCCGACGAGGCGGTGAAGATCTCGGGCGAGATCGGCTATCCGGTGATGATCAAGGCACAGCGCGGGAGGCGGCGGCAAGGGCATGCGGATCGCCTGGAACGACGACGAGGCGCGCGACGGCTTCCAGTCCTCGAAGAACGAGGCCGCGAGTTCCTTCGGCGACGACCGCATCTTCATCGAGAAGTTCGTGACCCAGCCGCGGCATATCGAGATCCAGGTCCTGGCCGACAAGCATGGCAACTGCGTCTACCTGCACGAACGCGAATGCTCGATCCAGCGGCGGAACCAGAAGGTGATCGAGGAGGCGCCGATCGCCCTTCCTTGACGACAAGACCCGCAAGGCGATGGGCGAACAGGCCTGCGCGCTGGCCAACGCCGTGGGCTACGCCTCGGCCGGCACCGTTGAGTTCATCGTCGATGGCAACCGCAACTTCTACTTCCTTGAAATGAATACACGTCTTCAGGTCGAGCATCCGGTGACCGAGCTCATCACCGGCGTCGATCTGGTCGAGCAGATGATCCGCGTTGCAGCCGGCGAGAAGCTGCCCTTCAAGCAGTCCGATCTGAAAATCAACGGCTGGGCGATGGAAAGCCGGCTTTATGCCGAGGATCCCTATCGCAACTTCCTGCCCTCGATCGGCCGTCTCACCCGCTACCGCCCGCCGGTGGAGGCCGCGACGGCGACGGGCGTGGTGCGCAACGATACCGGCGTCTACGAGGGCGGCGAGATCTCGATGTATTACGACCCGATGATCGCCAAGCTCTGCACCTGGGCGCCGAGCCGCGGCGAGGCGATCGAGGGGATGCGCGTCGCGCTCGACACGTTCGAGGTGGAGGGGATCGGGCACAACCTGCCGTTCCTCTCGGCGGTGATGGACCATCCCCGCTTCGTCGAAGGCGCGATCACCACCGCCTTCATCGCCGAGGAATACCCCGACGGCTTCCAGGGCGTGACCCTGCCGATGGGGCAGTTGCGCAAGGTGGCGGCCTCGGCGGCGGCGATGAACCGCGTGGCCGAGATCCGCCGCGCCCGCATCACCGGTACGCTCGGCAATCACGAGCGTCATGTCGGCGACGATTGGGTCGTCGGTCTTCAGGGCGAAGAGATCGCAGTGAAGATCGCGGCCGACCGCGACGGCGCCACGGTGCTTTTCGACGACGGCACCAGCCACCGCGTGACCTCGGACTGGACGCCGGGCCAGCCGCTCGCGCGGCTCGACGTCGACGGCGAGCCGGTGGTGCTGAAGGTCGGCAAGATCCCCTCGGGCTTCCGCATCCGCACCCGCGGCGCCGACCTCAAGGTCCATGTCCGCACCCCGCGCCAGGCCGAACTGGCCAAGCTGATGCCTGAGAAGCTGCCGCCCGACACGTCCAAATACCTCCTCTGCCCGATGCCGGGCCTCGTCGTGAAGATCAGCGTCGAGGAGGGGCAGGAGGTGCAGGAAGGCGAGGCGCTCGCCACCGTCGAGGCGATGAAGATGGAAAACATCCTGCGCGCCGAGAAGAAGTGCGTGGTGAAGAAGATCGCTGCGTCGGTGGGGGCGAGCCTCAAGGTCGACGAAGTGATCATGGAGTTCGAATAGGTGCCGCATCCGGGGACACGGGCCTATCCCCTCTGGGGAATGCTCGCCGCGCTCGCGGGCTTCGTCGCCCTGCAGGCGGTGGCGTTCGTGCGGGCCGGTGTCTTCGAATATCCGCTCGACGATGTCTACATCCACCTCGCGATGGCGTCGAACATGACGCATGGCACTTACGGCGTGAACGCCGGCGAGGCGGCCTCGGCGTCCTCCTCGATCCTCTATCCGGTCCTGCTCATGCCGTTTCCGGACACGGAGGTCCAACGCCTCCTGCCGCTTTTCTGGAACACCCTCGCGGTGGCTGGCTGCGGCTGGGTCTGGGGGCTGATCGCGCAGGAGGCGGCGCTGTCCGGCATTGTAGGTGGTGTCGCGGTCCTGGCGGCGCCGATCTATCTGAACATGTCGGGCGTCGCATTCACCGGCATGGAGGCCGCGCCCCACATGCTGGCAAGCCTGCTGATCCTTCTCGGCCTCTGGCGCGTGCTCACGGGGCGCGGCGTGGCGACCTGGTTCGTCCTTGCCGCCATCACCGCGCCACTCCTGCGCTACGAGGGACTGGCGCTGGCGCTTGCCGCAGCGGCCGCCCTGATCTTCGTCGGCGAGCGGCGGGCCGGGACGTTGATCGCGGGCGTCGCCGTCGGCGGCGTGATCGCCTTCAGTTTGTTTCTCGTCGGCCTTGGCCTCGATCCGCTGCCGAGCTCGGTTCTGGCCAAGACCGCCGGGCCCGATCCGGAAGAGGGGCTGGCGCTGCGCCTCTTGCTCGACCTTGTCGTCAACATCTCCAAGCCCGCAGGCGCGATCATCGGCGGTCTGGTGCTGGCGATCCCCTGTTTCCTGATTGCCTTTCCCGCCCTGCGGCGCGGGGCGCCGGCATGGCTTCTGGCCGTCGTGGGGGTGAGCGCGCTCGGCCATCTGCTCCTCGGCCAGATCGGCTGGATGCACCGCTACGAACCCTACGTGCTCGTCTGCCTCGTCGGCGCGATCCTTCTGGCGGCGACGTCCCTTTCCGGGATGCCACGCCGCATCCTGTATGGCACCGCAACACTGGCCGGACTGGCGGCGGGATTCGCCTATCTGCCGTTGCTTTGGGGCTTCTATACCTGGAACCCGCGCGCGATCCATCTGCAGCAGGCACAGATGGGACGGCTGGTGCAGGAGTATTTGAACGTGCCCGTTGCGGTGAACGATCTCGGCCGGGTGTCGTGGCGCAATCCGAACTACGTGCTCGATATCTGGGGACTGGGCTCGGCCGAAGCGCGGAAGATCCGGTTCGGAATGGTGCCGCCGGCGCCGGGCTGGGCCGGACCGCTCGCCGCCGAACACGGGGTGCGCGCCGCGATGATCTATGACGGATGGTTCGCGACGGCTGTCAGCCCGGACTGGGTCCGCGTCGGCACGCTCGGCATGGAGAACCAGCGCGGCGTACTGGGCGAATGGGTCGTCGCGCTCTATGCGACAGATCCAGGCTATGCCGATGAAATGCGCGCGAAACTGGAAGAATTCGCCCCGACCCTGCCGGAGGATACGGTTCTGGCGCTGGAACCGGAGGTGCAGTCATGACCCCGACCCGCGCGGACCGTCCCTATCGCAAGGATTGCTGGTCGCGGATCTCCTGCTGGCGAAGCGGGAACTTGTCGATGGCGTGGACGATCTCGCGCACGCTCCAGGGCAGAGGCTTGCGGAGTTTGACCGCGCCGTCCTTGTCGAGCAGGACCATCGAGAAACCGCGCGGGCGGAGCGTCTGGCGCGCTTCGGACAGCACCTTGGGGTCGGTATCGGTCAGGATCACCACGTCGCGCTTGATCAACTCGCCCGGATCCTCGGCGAGGTATCGGATCTGGGTCTGGAAGGCGGGGTCGTTCGGGCTGTCGGCGAAGATGACGATGGGCCGCTTCAGCCAGAGAAGATCGGCCAGCGCGACATCGGCGGCCGGAACCGGCTCCAGCACCGGGGTCTCGGCCGCCTGGGCGGCGACGAAGGTGGCAACAAGGCCGGACAGGATCAGGGTGGCGAGGAATTTCATCGGCTCTCCTTCTTCCCAGATATAGGCGGAACGAACGGAATGCCAAAGACTTATGCCGGAAAGATCCACGATCCGACCGGCCGCGACGAAAGGACGAAGCGATGACGGACAAGATGGCGACCTGGCGGCAGCTCGCGGAGAAAGAACTGAAGGGGCGCTCGCCGGACACTCTGACCTGGGACACGCTTGAGGGGGTCGCGGTCAAGCCGCTTTATACCGAGGCGGACACGGCAGGGCTTGCCCATATGGGCTCGGTCCCCGGCCTCGCGCCCTTCACCCGGGGGGTCAGGGCGACGATGTATGCCGGCCGTCCCTGGACGATCCGTCAATATGCCGGTTTCTCGACGGCCGAGGAAAGCAACGCTTTCTACCGCAAGAACCTCGCCGCCGGGCAACAGGGCGTCTCGGTCGCCTTCGACCTTGCCACCCACAGGGGCTATGACAGCGACCATCCCGCGCGTGGTCGGCGATGTGGGCAAGGCCGGTGTCGCCATCGACAGCGTCGAGGACATGAAGATCCTTTTCGACGGCATTCCCCTGGAAAAGATCAGCGTGTCGATGACGATGAACGGCGCGGTGATCCCGATCCTCGCGAATTTCATCGTCGCCGGGGAAGAGCAGGGGGTGGATCGCAGCTTTCTTTCCGGCACGATCCAGAACGACATCCTGAAGGAATTCATGGTGCGGAACACCTATGTCTATCCGCCCGAACCCTCGATGCGGATCGTCGCCGACATCATCGAATATACCTCGGCCGAGATGCCGAAGTTCAACTCGATCTCGATCTCCGGCTACCACATGCAGGAGGCGGGCGCGAACCTCGTGCAGGAGCTGGCCTACACGCTCGCCGACGGGCGCGAATACGTGCGCGTGGCCATCGCGCGGGGGATGGATGTGGATGCGTTCGCGGGGCGGCTCAGTTTCTTCTTCGCGATCGGCATGAACTTCTTCATGGAGGCCGCGAAGCTCCGCGCCGCACGACTTCTCTGGCACCGGATCATGTCGGAATTCGGCGCGAAGAAACCCGGCTCTCTCATGCTGCGCACCCATTGCCAGACGAGCGGGGTCTCCTTGCAGGAGCAGGACGCCTACAACAACGTCATCCGCACCGCCTATGAGGCGATGGCGGCGGCCCTCGGCGGCACCCAGTCGCTGCACACCAACGCGCTCGACGAGGCGATCGCGCTGCCAACGGAATTCTCGGCGCGGATCGCGCGAAACACCCAGCTGATCCTGCAGGAAGAGACCGGCATCACCCATGTCGTCGATCCGCTCGCCGGCTCCTACTATGTCGAAAGCCTCACGGCGGAGCTGGCCGAGAAGGCCTGGGAGCTGATCGAGGAAGTCGAGGCGATGGGCGGCATGACCAAGGCCGTCGCCTCCGGCATGCCGAAGCTCCGCATCGAGGAATTGGCGGCGCGGCGGCAGGCGATGATCGACAAGGGCGAAGAGGTCGTTGTCGGGGTGAACAAGTACCGTCCTACCAGCGGGGACCATATCGACATTCTCGACGTCGACAACGTCAAGGTGCGCGAGGCGCAGGTGGCCCGGCTCGACCGGATCCGCGCCACGCGGGATGCTACGAAATGCGAGGCGGCGCTGGCGGAACTGGAGCGTCGCGCGAGGGACGGCGGCAATCTTCTGGAAGCGGCCGTCGATGCGGCGCGGGCACGGGCGAGCGTGGGAGAGATCAGCATGGCGATGGAAAAGGTGTTCGGCCGTCACCGGGCCGAGGTGAAGACGCTCGCCGGTGTCTACGGCGCGGCCTATGAGGGCGACGCGGGCTTTGCGGCGATCCAGAAGGATGTCGAGGCCTTCGCCGAGGAGGAAGGCCGCCGGCCGCGGATGCTCGTCGTCAAGATGGGCCAGGACGGCCATGACCGCGGCGCCAAGGTGATCGCGACGGCCTTCGCCGATATCGGCTTCGACGTCGATGTGGGGCCGCTCTTTCAGACTCCCGAGGAGGCAGCGCAGGACGCGGTGGACAACGACGTCCATGTCGTCGGCATCTCCTCTCAGGCGGCGGGTCACAAGACGCTCGCGCCGAAGCTGATCGCCGCGCTGAAGGAAAAGGGGGCGGACGATATCCTCGTCATCTGCGGCGGGGTCATTCCGCAGCAGGATTACGATTTCCTCAGGAAGGCCGGGGTCAAGGCGATCTTCGGGCCGGGCACCAACATTCCCGAGGCGGCGAAGGATATCCTGCGGCTGATCCGCGAGGCGCGGACGTAAGACGCATCGCCCTGAGGCGCGCTTAGGCCCCGGTGTGGGGACGCGGGCGCAAGGCCGCGTCCATCCTCCGGCCACATTGTCGGGCAGACCCGGGCCACGGCAGGTTGAGCCAGGCGTTCAACCGACCAACTGTCGGCACCGTGCTTCGGGTCAGTTGTGCACGGCGGGGGCGGCGGGCGACTGGGCCGGGGCGACCTCCGGCTCGGCCTCTTGCCGGCCGCTGAGGAAGAGGACGCCGTAGCCGATCAGTGCCGAGACCACCGATCCGGCCAGCACGCCGAGCCGCACCGCGTTCATGTGCGCCTGATCGTCGAAGCTCAGCCCGCCGATGAAAAGCGACATGGTGAAGCCGATTCCGGCAAGACAGGCGAGCCCGTAGATATGCACCCAGGTGACCGAATGCGGCAGCCGTGCCCAGCCGACCCTGACGATCAGCCACGTCACCCCGAAAACCCCGGCCTGCTTGCCGATCACCAGGCCCGCAGCGATGCCGAGGGGCAAGGGCGCGAGGAGGTCGGCGAAGGTCAGCCCCTTCAGCACCACGCCGGCATTGGCGAAGGCGAAGACCGGCACGATGAGGAAAAGGACATAGGGCGTCAACGCGTGTTCGAGAGCGTGGAGCGGTGACTTTCCATACTTGTCCTTGAGCGGCAGGAAGAAGGCGGTGATCACGCCGGCGAGCGTCGCGTGGACCCCCGATTTCAGCACCAGCACCCAAAGTACCGCGCCGAGAAGCACGAAGGGCGCGATCCGGTGCGCCCCGGCCCGGTTGAGCAGGAAGAGCCCCGCGAGCGGCGCGAGCGCGAGGTAGAGGTAATCGAGGTGCAGTTCCTTGGTGTAGAAAAGCGCGATGATCAGGATCGCGCCGAGATCGTCGAGGATCGCCAGCGTCAGCAGGAAGATCTTCAGCGCCGCCGGAACCCGCTTGCCCAGAAGCGCCAGCACCCCCACCGCGAAGGCGATATCCGTCGCCGCCGGGATCGCCCAGCCGCCGCGCGTCACCGGGTCCGACCAGTTCAGCGCCAGAAACACCAGCGCCGGCGCGGCCATGCCGCCGAGGGCCGCCATTCCCGGCAGCATCACGTCCGAGGGGTTCTTGAGCTTGCCCTCCACCATCTCGCGCTTCAATTCGAGCCCGATGAGGAAGAAGAAGACCGCCATCAACCCGTCGTTGATCCACAGGATCAGCGGCTTCGACAGGCCTTCGCCATCGAGAAGCACCGAGAATTTCTTGACGAGAAGGGCGTGATAGCCGTCCGAGAGCCCGGAATTCGCGACGATCAGCGCGAGGAGTGCTGCGGCCATGAGGAGGACGCCTCCGGCGGCGTCGTGACGGAAGAAGCGGTCGAGGGCGCGCAGAAAGGTCATCCAAAATCCCGATGGTTTTCGTTATGTTTGGTCCAAGATGGGGCCGGCGCGCGCGATGTCAACACGGACCCGGCCGCTTTTCCCCGCTTGCGGGAAATTCGTGCCGCTCTAGGATGCGCCGGAAACGGCGAGGGCACATGGCGGCATTCGATCATCTGGCGGTTTCGGCCGCGACGCTGGACGAGGGCGTGGCCGCGGTCGAGGCGGCGCTCGGCCTGCCGGTCGGCCCGGGCGGCGTTCATCCCTTCATGGGCACGCACAATCGGCTCCTCGGCCTCGGGCCGGGCGAATATCTCGAAGTCATTGCCATCGACCCCGCCGCGCCCGCGCCGCCGCATCCGCGCTGGTTCCGGCTCGACTGCTTTTCCGGGGCGCCGCGGCTTTCGAACTGGATTGTCCGGGTGGGGGATCTGGACGCGGCGCTGG
Organism: uncultured Alphaproteobacteria bacterium; assembly: GCA_963707885.1. Lineage (GTDB taxonomy): Bacteria > Pseudomonadota > Alphaproteobacteria > Rhodobacterales > Rhodobacteraceae > Albidovulum. The sequence goes on along the minus strand of CAVPRV010000011.1, from coordinate 170,776 downwards.
CCGGGGCGCCGGACGGGGCGGGGCAGGCGGTCGATCTCGAACGCGGGAACTATCGCTGGCGCATGAGCGTGCCGGCAGATGGCTGCCTGCCCTTCGACGATGCCTTCCCGGCGTTGATCCAGTGGCGGGGCACCTTGCACCCGGCGGCGCAGCTTCCCGACATTGGCTGCCGCCTCGTGCGGCTTGAGATTGCCCATCCCGAGGCGGCGGCGCTCCGCGCGGCGCTGCCCGTCTCCGATCCGCGCCTGATCGTCGTTCCGGGCGAAAGGACGCTGCGCGCCACGATCGCGACGCCGCACGGGGAAAGGCATCTTGGATGATCCTGCGTCCGGCCGAGGAGGCCGATATCGAACCGGTCGTCGCGCATTGGAACCGGATCATCCGCGACACCACGATCACCTTCAACACCCTCGAAAAGACGCCCGAAAGCCTGCGCGCCCTGATCGCAGAGCGCCGCGCCGCGGGGCGCGAATTCTTCGTGGCGCGGGATGGCGACGCGGTGGGCTTTGCCTCCTACGACCAGTTTCGCGGCGGGCCGGGCTATGCCCATGCGATGGAGCACACGATCCTGCTCGCGTCCGAATTGCAGGGCCGGGGGGCCGGCCGCGCGCTGATGGAGCGGATCGAGGGTCATGCGCGGGCGGGCGGGGCGCATACGCTCTTTGCCGGCGTGTCAGGGGAAAACGAGGCGGGGATCGCCTTCCACCGCCGCATCGGGTTCGACACCTCGTTCCGCTATCCCGAGGCAGGGCGGAAATTCGGGCGCTGGCTGGATCTCGTGTTGATGATGAAGCGCCTCGGATGACCGGCGGGTGCGAGACGTTCTGCCCCCCTGACATCTCGCCGCACCGCGGCTAAGCTGGACCCATGTCGATCTGGACCCGCATCTCCGACGCAATCGCCGCCCTGGCCAAGGGCGAGGGGCTCTCGGTCGTCTTCGACCGGCTGAAGACGCCGCCGGAGCGATCGGTTGGCTTCACCATCGCGGTCATCGCGCTCGGCGCCAAGATGGCCAAGGCCGACGGGCAGGTGACCCGCGCCGAGGTCACCGCCTTCCGCGAGGTCTTCGCAATCCCCACCGAGGAGGAGGGCAACGCCGCCCGCATCTTCAACCTCGCCCGCCAGGACGTGGCGGGGTTCGACCTCTATGCCCGCAAGATCGCGGCGATGCTCGGGCCGGGCGATCCGGTGCTGGTCGATCTGCTGGAGGGCCTTTTCCACATCGCGATGGCGGATGGCGAATTCCACCCGCACGAGGATACGTTCCTGCGCGAGGTGGCAAGGATCTTCGGCGTGGACGACCGCTGCTTTCGCTCGCTCCTGACCCGCTTCGTGCCCGACGCGCCGCGTGATCCCTACGAAGTGCTGCGGGTGCCGCATGACGCGCCCCTCCCGGATGTGCGCTCGGCCTGGCGGCAGGCGGTGCGCGACAGCCATCCCGACCGGATGCGGGCGCGCGGCCTGCCTGACGAGGCGCTGAAGCTCGCCGAACAACGGCTGATCGACGTGAACCGCGCCTGGGAGGAGATCCAGGCGAAAGAGGCGGCCTGAACCCATGCGCATCGCCACCTACAATGTCGAGTGGTTCACCAATCTCTTCGACCGCAAGGGCGCGCTTCTGGAAGATGGCGGATGGTCGGCGCGCTACAACGTGACCCGGGCGGACCAGCTCACCTCGCTCGGCATCGTCTTCACCGCCATCGACGCCGACGCGGTGATGATCATCGAGGCGCCCGACAACAACCGCCGGCACAAGACGGTGGAGATGCTCGAAGCTTTCGCGGCGCGCTACGAGTTGCGGACGCGCAAGGCGCTGATCGGCTTCGAGAACGATACACAGCAGGAAATCGCGCTGCTCTACGATCCCGACCGGATGTCGGCGGTGCACGACCCGATCGGCTTGCCCGGCCAGCCGGTCGAAGGCATGGCGGGCCCGCGCTTCGACGGGGCCTACAAGATCGACCTCGACATCGACGCGACGCTCGATGTGGTGCGCTTTTCCAAACCGCCGCTCGAGGTCGCCGCGCGCAGCGCCGCCGGCGTCGATTTCCGCCTGATCGGCGTCCACGTCAAGTCCAAGGCCCCGCATGGCGCGAACGGCGAGGCGCAGGTCAAACGGCTCGCCATCGAGAACCGCAGGAAGCAGCTCGCGCAATGCATCTGGCTTCGCGAACGCGTGCTGGAGCATCTCAAGGCGGGCGACAGCCTGATCGTGATGGGCGATTTCAACGACGGTCCGGGACTCGACGAATACGAAAAGCTCTTCGGCCGCTCGGGGGTCGAGATCGTCCTTGGCTGGGACGAACCGCGCGAGACTCGGCTTTTCGATCCGCATGCGCGGGTGGCGTTCGGCAAGAAGCTTGCCGCCATGCCCTCGACCGCGCGGTTCTATCTCGCCGAGAAGGGGCAGTATTTCTCGGCCCTGCTGGACTACATCATGGTCTCGCCCGACATGCGCGCGAAGGCGCCGAAGTGGCGGATCTGGCATCCGTTCGACGATCCGGGCTGCTACCAGGTGCCGGAACTGCGCGAGGCGCTCCTGACCGCGTCGGACCATTTCCCGGTCACGATTGATGTCGATCTCTGAGCCTGGCCTGTAAAAATCCGCCGCGAGAGTTCTATATTGTGGCCATGAAACGGATCGCATCCGCCTTCGCCATTTTCGCTGGTCGCCGGCCTCCCGGCCTTTGGGCAGGACGAGGAGGCGACGGCCGAAGAGGGGTTCAGCCTACTCGAGGAAGGCGCGAGGATCATCCTGCGCTCGATGATCGACGAGGTCGAACCGGCGCTGAAGGACCTGCAGCAGGATTTCGGCGAGGCGATGGACGAAATGGGTCCTGCGCTCGGCCAATTGGTCGAGATGATCGGCGATATCCGCAACTATCATGCGCCCGAGAAACTGCCGAACGGCGACATCATCATCCGCCGCAAGAGCCCGGCCGAGACTGGCAGCACCCGAACCCGGCGACGAAATCGAGATCTGAGGCACCGGCATCGCTTTCCGGCCGGGATCCGGGGTCATCCCGCGACGAGCGTCACCTTCGCCTCGGCGCCGAGCGCGTCGGCGAGCGATTTGAACCGGGCCTGCGCCACCTCGCCGAACAGCGCCGTCGACCGCGAGTGGAGCCGCAATTCCAGCACCTTCTTCTTCGGCCGCCAGACCAGTTCGCCTGCCTCCTCGGGCGATTTCACCGCGAACATCGCGCCGAAGCGCATTGCCTTGCCAAGAACCTCGGCCTCCTGGATCTGCTGCGCGTTCAGGAGCGTGAAGAGCGGCTCCAGCCGCGATCCGGCGCGGGAATTCTTGTAGCGGTGCAGGAGTGCGAGGCCGAGGAACACCCGCTCGGAGTGGCTGAGCCCGCCGAGATTGGCGCGGGTCGCGTTGTCGAAGCAGACCTCGGCCCGGTAGTCGGGATGCGCCCGCCAGGTCGTGTCGTGCAGCAGGCAGGCCGCCTTGACGATCCGCAGCCGCTCCTCGCTCACCGCGCGGAAGAGCGGCAGGATGAAGGCGTAGAGTTTCTTGCCGAAGCCGGGCATCCGCGCCATCGTCCGTTCGGCGTAGCGGCAGGCCTCGATCAGCGGGTCGCGCATGCGCAGCCGTTCGGGCATCTGCTCGTAGAGCAGCCCCTCGCGGATGCCGTAGGACGACACGTCGATCTCCTTCGGATGGAAGGTCAGGACCAGTTGCCGCAGCACCTGGCTCGCCAAGGGCACCAGCTCCATCCGCGCCGCCGAGGTGCCGGTCCGGGCGCGCAGCGCGTCGGTGTCGTTCTCGGCGATCCAGTTCACGGTCTGCAGCACCGATTTCGGGCCCATCCGGTATTCGTGCAGCACCGTCATCGGATAGTTGCGCCGCTCCATGTCGAGCCGGGCGATGGCGCGCCACGAGCCGCCGACAAGGTAGATGCGCTCATGCCCGGTGCCGATCTCGGCGGCGAGCCGTCTCCACCGCCGCGCGGATATAGGCGGCGACGCCCTTCTTGCCGCCCGGCACCTGCTGGAGCCGGAACGGGCCGAGCGGCGAGGTCACGCGGCGGCCGACCTTGCCGCCCGACACTTCGGCCAGTTCCATCGAGTTGCCGCCGATGTCGCAGACGAGCCCCTCGGCCTCGGGCCAGCCGAGAAGCACGCCCTGCGCCGAGAGCCGCGCCTCTTCCGGCCCGTCGATGACCCAGAGCCTGAGCCCGGTCTCGCTCTCCACCTCGGCCTGGAACTCGGGCCCGTCCTCGGCCTCGCGCACCGCGGCGGTGGCGACGCAGGTCAGGGGCGGCAGGTTCATGCCCTTCGCCAGCGCCGCGAACCGCTCTCAGCGCGTCGAGCGCGCGAACCCGGCCTTGCGGGTTGAGCCGCCCGGTCTGCGCCAGACCCTGGCCGAGGCCGGCCATGACCTTTTCGTTGTAGAAATAGGCCGGGCTGCGGGCCGCGCCGTCGAAAACGACCAGGCGGACGGAGTTCGAGCCGACATCGACAACGCCCACCCGCTCCAGCGCCCGCGCCGAGGGGTCGTCGAAAAGCGGCCGCCCGAACGGGGCCCAGTCGTCGCCATGCGTCTCGCGTCTTCGCGTCCATGGCCTTCGCCCTCCGGGGCTTGCGGGATTCGCGGCTCCGTCCCACGCTTTACCCTTCATTCCATCGTGTGGGCAAGCTTCGGCACGTCCTTGGCGCCGGCCGAGCCGCGCCCGGAAAGCGAGGGGTTCTCCATGAAGAAGCGGTGGCAGTTGAAGAGATCGTCCCGTCCCTCGGGCAGGTCGCGGACATAGCGGCCGTCGGGCCGAGCACCCAGCTCTGCGCCTCGTCGGCGAGGTTGGCGGCCATGATCTGGCTGACGATCTGCGCCTTGACCGTGTCGTTCTTGATCTCGACCAGCGTTTCCACCCGGCGCGACAGGTTGCGCCCCATCCAGTCGGCCGAGGAGATGAAGACCCGCGCCTTCTTCGACGGCAGCCCGTGGCCGTTGCCGAAACAGACGATGCGGCTGTGCTCGAGGAAGCGGCCGACGATGGACTTCACCCGGATGTTCTCGCTCAGCCCCTTGATGCCGGGGCGCAGCCCGCAGATGCCGCGCACCACGAGCTCGATCTTCACGCCGGCCTGGCTACGCCGCATAAAGCGCGTCGATCACGTCGGGTTCGATCACCGAGTTCATCTTGGCCCAGATCTCGGCCGGCTTGCCGGCGCGGGCATGCTCGGCCTCGGCGGCGATCAGTGCGAGAAGCCGCGGCTTCAGCGAGATCGGCGAGATCGCGATGTTCTCCAGCCCCTCGGGCTGCACATAGCCCGAGAGGTAGTTGAAGACCTTGGTGGCATCGCGCCCGAGCGCCGGGTCGCAGGTGAAGAAGCTGAGGTCGGTGTAGATGCGCGCGGTGATCGGGTGGTAGTTGCCGGTGCCGTAATGGGTATAGGTCACGAGGGTCTCGCCCTCGCGCCGGACCACGGTCGAGATCTTGGCGTGGGTCTTGTAGTTGATGAAGCCGTAGACGACATGGGCGCCAGCGCGTTCCAGGCGGCGTGACTGGCGGATGTTCGCGGCCTCGTCGAAGCGGGCCTTGAGTTCGACGAGCGCGGTCACCGATTTGCCGGCCTCCGCCGCCTCGCAGAGCGCCGACACGATCGGGCTGTCCTGCGAGGTGCGGTAGAGCGTCTGCTTGATCGCCAGCACGTTCGGGTCCGCGCGCCGCCTGGGCCAGGAAGCGGATCACCATGTCGAAGGTCTCGTAGGGGTGGTGCAGCAGCATGTCCTTCTGGCGGATCGCCGCGAACATGTCGCCGTCATGGTCCTGCACCCGTTCGGGCACGCGCGGCGTGAAGGCGGGCCATTGCAGGTCGCGGCGGTTGTCGAGCACCAGTTCCTTGAGGTCGGCCATGCCGACCATGCCCTTGACCTCGATCACCTCGTCGGGGGTGACGCGCGAGTTCCTCCATGATCAGCGCCCGCAGCGCCTCGGGCGCACCGGCGGTGATCTTCATCCGGATCACCTGTCCCGCGGCGGCGGCGTTTCAGCGCCGTCTCGAATTCGCGCACCAGGTCCTCGGCCTCGTCCTCGACCTCGAGATCGCTGTCGCGCAGCACCCGGAAGGTGCAGTGGCCGGTATCGCGGTAGCCGGGAAAGAGCGAGCCGAGATGGAGGAGCAGCAAGCTCCTCCATCGGCAGGAAGCGCTTGCCGCCGGGCAGGGCCACGAAGCGGGCGATCTGCTGCGGGATCGGCAGAAGCGCCTGAAGTCGCCGCCTGTCGGTCGCGCGTTCCAGCTCGCAGCGCGAGGCAGAAGCCGGTATTGGGGATGAACGGAAACGGATGGGCGGGGTCGATGGCCAGCGGCGAGAGCACCGGAAAGACCCGGTTGAGGAAGTAGTCGGCGAGGAACTCCTCGTCTTGCTTCGTCAGCTTCGACCGCGTCAGGAGCGCGATCCCCGCCGCCTCCATCTCGCGCCTGAGCTTGTTCCAGACGGTCTGCTGCATCAGCATCAGCCGCCGCGCGTCGTCGTTGATCAGCTTCAGCTGCTCGGCCGGGCTGAGGCCGTCGTCGGAGGGCAGCGCGTTGCCCTCGCGCACCAGTTCGCGCAGGCCGGCGACGCGGACGGTATAGAATTCGTCGAGGTTGGTGGCCGAGATCGACAAGGAACCGCACCCGCTCCAGCAGCGGCACGCGCGGGTTGCGCGCCTCGTCGAGAACGCGCCAGTTGAAGGCGAGCCAGCTCATTTCGCGGTTGAAGAACCGGTGCGCGCCGGTGATCTCCGCCTCGGGCAGGGTCACCGGGGCGGGGAAGGGGGCCTTGAGGAAATCTGCCTGGGTCATATGCGGCTTATCGGTCTCATTCCGTAACGGTTTCATGTTGCGCGCGCGGCCATCATGGCGCGTCGGAGCCGTCGCTGTCCAGCACCTCGGCGGCCAGCGCCCGCGTCACGGCGCCGCCCCTGGCCAGCGCCCGTGCGTCGAGCTCGGCGACAAGCCGGCGCGCGGCCGCGAAGGAGCGGTCCATGCGCGGCAGCAGCCAGTCGATGAGTGTGGGCGCGACGGTAATCTGGCGGTCGGCGAAGAGCTTGACCAGCACCGCGCCGAGAAGCGCGTCGTCGGGCGGGTTCAACGTGGCGACGGCGGTGCCCTGCATCCGCGACAGAAGGTCCGGCAGCCGCAATCCCCATTCGCCCGGCGCCCGGCGCGCGGTGAGAAGCAGAAGCCCGCCCGCCTCGGCCATCCGGTTGTGGAGGTGAAAGAGCGTCTCCTCGTGGCGTCCGGCGACCTCTGTCGGCATCCTCGACCACGACGGCGTCGGGCGGGATCTCGGGATCGAAGAGGTTTCCGCCGTCCACGATCATCGCCTGCCGCTCATGGGCGAACACCTCGGCGAGGTGGCTCTTGCCGGCGCCTTCGGGGCCGATCAGCAGGAGCTTGCGCTGCGGCCAGAGCGCGGGCGCGTCGATCATCGCGACCGCCTCGGCATTCGACGGCGAGACGAAGAAATCCTCGCGCCCCAGTGCGGGGCGCACCGGCAGGTCGAAGGTCAGCTGGCGCGGCATGTCAGGCCTCGTCCTCGCCTTCGACAGTCCCTTGTAGAGGCGGCTGTCGAGGTATTGCGAGATGCGCGAAGCGGGCGAGAACCCCGATCGCGGCAGCGACCGGGACTGCGACGAGCATGCCGACGAAGCCGAAGAGCGTGCCGAAGGCCGACAAGCGCGAACAGAAGCCAGACCGGGTGCAGCCCGACCGAATTGCCGACGAGCTTCGGCGTGATGATATTGCCTTCGAGGAACTGGCCGACGGCGAAGATCCCGGCGACGATGCCGATCTGGACCCAGTCGCCCCAGAACTGGAAGAAGGCGAGTCCGATGGCGAGCGCGCCGCCGATCAGCGCGCCGACATAGGGGATGAAGGTGATCGAGCCCGGCAATCGCCCCGACGATCAGCCCGAAATCGAGCCCCGCCGCCATCAGCGACACCGAATAGAACGTGCCGAGGATCAGGCAGACCGAGACCTGGCCGCGGACGAAGCCCGCCAGCACCCGGTCGATATCGCGCGCGAGGCGGCGGATCATGTCGCGGTGGTCGCGCGGCAGCCAGCTGTCGATCTTGGCGACCATGTTGTCCCAGTCGAGCAGCAGGTAGAAGGCCACGACCGGCACGACGACGATGAACACGACCGCGTTGATCACCGACAAGCGGCCGAGGACAGGAGCCCGCCCGCCAGTTCGCCGCCCTTCGACTGGATGGTCTTGCCGATGGAGATCAGCGTCTCGCGCACGACGCTTTGCTGATCCATGATCGACGGGAACTTGCGTGGTCAGGAAGGCCTGCAATTCGCCAAAGATCGTCGGCGCGGCGTTGACGAGCTGAACCAGCTGGCGCACCAGCATCGGCACGATGAGAAGCGCGAGCAGGATGAAGATCACCAGGCGCGACGATCGAGATGACCGAGGTTGCGGCAGTCCGGCTCATGCCCGCGCCGTTCCAGCCGGTCGGCGATGGGGTCGAGGAAATAGGCCACGGCACCGCCGACGAGGAACGGCAGGATGACGTTGCCGAGCCCCCACAAAAGCACGAAGAACACCGCCGCGGCGATGCCCCAGTACGTCATCTGTTGCCGGGCCGGCAATGCCATACCTCTCTCCTTCGGCTCACGGTCAGTCATGGCCCAAGCCGACGCGGGGCGCAAGCGTCGCGCGGTGGCGCCCGCTTTCCCTTGCGCAGAATTGGCAGGCGCGTATTCTGCCGCCGACCAAAGGGACGCCGCAGTGCAGAAACACGCCGATTTCGCCGAATTCACGGAGATCACGCCGAGCGCGGCGATCGATTCCGCGCGGCATGGCTGGCGGGCAAAGTGCCTGCAGCGGCTGATCCGCATCGACCTGCCGGTGCCCGCGGACCGTGGCGCTGCCTTGCGAGACGGTGCGGCTGATCGCGGCCGGCCAGATGCCCGATACCGAGAAGCTCGCCGCGACTTTCGGCGGCGCGCTGGTCTCGATCCGGCCGTCGCCGGCCAATCCCGACTGGGGCGGGCCGGGGACCGTGCTGAATGTCGGCATGAACACAGGCAAGCATGCCGAAATGGTGCGCGACCACGGCGCGGCCCATGGCCAACGCGCTCTACCTCGGCTTCGTGCAGTCCTACGCGATCCATGTCGCCCGGCTCGATCCCGACATGTTCACCGCCGAACCCTCTTCCGAGGCGCTGGCGGCGGCGCTTGCCGCCTACGAGGCGGAGATGGACGAGGAGTTTCCGCAGTCGCCGGCCAAGCAGTTCGGCGAGGTGCTGCGCTCGATGGCGCGGGCCTGGGAGGGCACGACCGCGCGCCTTCTGCGCGAGGCGAAGGGCGCCCCGCCCGATGCGGCGCTCGGCCTCGTCGTGCAGGAAATGGCGCAGGCGGTCGGGTCCGGGGCTGTCCGGTTCCGGCACGATCCAGCTTGGTCGAGCCGGTGACCGGCGCGCCGCAGGTGACGGGGCGCTTCCGCGGTCTCAACCCGGCCAACCGCAAGGCCGAGGAAACGCTCTATCTCGTCAAGGACAAGCGCGGCCACTCGCTCGAGGAGGCTGCACCCGAGGTCTTCGCCGACCCTGCAGGCCCAGTGCCGCACCTGCCGCGAGAAGCTGCGCGAGGAGATGCTGATCGAATTCGCGCTGGAGAACGGCGTGCTCAAGGTCATCGACGCGGTCCAGATGCCAGCGCTCGCTCGCGTGCGGCGGTGCGGATCGCGGTGACGCTGGCGAAGGACAGGATCATCAGCCGCGAAGAGGCGATCCTCCGGGTCGAGCCGCGCGCGCTTGTCCGAGCTTCTGCACTACCAGATCGACCCGCGCCTGCCGCGCGACCGCGATCGCGCGCGGGATCGCCGCCAGCCCGGGTGCCGCCTCCGGCAAGATCGTCTTTTCCGCCGCCGACGCGCAGGCCGCCGCCGCCCGCGACGAACGCTGCATCCTCGTGCGCCGCGAGACCGCGCCCGAGGACATCCGCGGCATGCATGCCGCCGTCGCGGTCCTGACCGAACGCGGCGGCATCACCAGCCATGCCGCCGTGATCGCGCGCGGCCTCGGCCTGCCCTGCATCGTCGGGGCCTCCGAGCTCAGCCTCAATGCCCGAGACAAGGTCGCTGAAGGTGCGCGACGGCCGCATCTTCCGCGAAGGCGACGTCATCACCGTCGACGGCACCAACGGCGAGGTGCTGGCGGGCACCGCCGAGATGCTGGAACCCGCGCTCGACGAATGGTTCCGCACGCTTCTGCACTGGGCCGACAACGTGCGCGACATCGGCGTGCGCGCCAATGCCGACACGCCCGACGACGCCCGCACCGCGCGGATGTTCGAGGCCGAGGGGATCGGCCTGTGCCGGACCGAGCACATGTTCTTCGACGAAGATCGCCTGACCGTGATGCGCGAGATGATCTTCGCCGACACCGTGAAGGACCGGAAGGTCGCGCTCGACCGGCTGCTGCCGATGCAGCGCGCCGATTTCATCGCGCTCTTCGACATCATGGCCGGGCTGCCGGTCTGCATCCGGCTCTTCGATCCGCCGCTGCATGAATTCCTGCCGCAGGACCGCGAGGGCCTGCGCGAACTGGCCGAGGCGCTGGACCGGCCGCTCTCCGAGGTCACCCGCCGGGTCGAGGCGCTGTCGGAATTCAACCCGATGCTCGGGATGCGCGGGGTCCGGATCGGCATCACCGTGCCCGAGATCTACGAGATGCAGGCCCGCGCGATCTTCGAGGCGACGGTCGAGGCGTCGAAGCGCGGCGCGGCCGTGGTGCCCGAGATGATGATCCCGCTCGTCTCGGCCAAGCGCGAGGTCGAACTGGTCAAGACCCGCGTCGATGCGGTGGCCGCAGCGGTGCGGACCGAGTACCGGGGCGGATTTCGACTACCGGCTCGGCGTCATGGTCGAAACCCCGCGCGCCGCCCTCCGCGCCGGCGAGATCGCCCAGCACGCGGCCTTCCTGTCGTTCGGGACAAACGACCTCACCCAGATGACCTACGGTCTGTCGCGCGACGATGCCGGTCGCTTCATGGGCGATTATGTGCAGCAGGGGGTCTACCCAGAGGATCCGTTCCACGTTCTCGACGAGGACGGCGTCGGCGAATTATTGCTCATCGGGAGCGAGCGCGGGCGCGAAATGCGACCTGATGTGACGCTTTCGGTCTGTGGAGAGCATGGCGGCAACCCTGAATCCATTGCATTTTGCCGCAGGGCCGGGCTTGATTATGTCTCCTGCTCGCCGTTCAGGGTGCCCGTCGCGCGACTTGCGGCGGCGCATTTCGCGTTGCTTGATCCGCGCGATCCGATAGAATAGCATTTATTTTCAGCCACTTGCGTTGACGGCAGATCGGCCGAGATCCGCCGAAATCCGAGGTTTCCGATTCGGAAACATCGGCGACCTTGCGCCGATCCACTGTTGCAGAAAAGTCGCAAGGGTGGACGGCATGGGCTGTTTCGGCTATCCCCACCCGGTCAAAGCCTTGGGGGGCTGCGGCTCGACGAAATAATTCGGGATAGAACAATGTCAGTGCTGAAGTGCTGGACCGGGAGCATGGTCATGCTCCTCGCCCTCGCCGGAGGCGTGCGTGCCGAGATGACGGTGAGCCAATCCAATGATCCGACGGCGGCGGTGGGGATGAACCTGACTGCCCTTCTGGGACAGGAAAAAGCCGCTTTGGGCGCCGTCAGCGGCCGCGCGGCTCGAAGCGATCGTGACGCCGCCGGCGTCGAAATCGAAGTCTAAGGGCGGCAAGATCGCCTATGACAGTGTCTGGCTCGCCAGCCAGCCGGCCGCGAAGGGCGGGGCGGAATTCGAATGCCTCGCCACCGCGCTCTACTTCGAGGCGCGCGGCGAGGGGATCAAGGGTCAGGCGGCGGTGGCCGAGGTGATCCTGAACCGGGTCGAGAGCCCGCAATTCCCGCGCACCGTCTGCGGCGTGGTGAACCAGTCGAACGGGCGGGGCTGCCAGTTCTCCTATCACCTGCGACGGCTATTCCGACCGCATCCGCGAACAGGGGCGCCTGGACCGTGGCCCGCAAGATCGCACGGGCGATGATCGACGGCGCGCCGCGCCAGCTGACCGACGGGGCGACCTATTTCCACACGCCCGTCGGTGCGCCCGTCCTGGGCGCGGCGGTTCGAGCTGACCGCGAAGATCGGCCGGCACATCTTCTACCGCGCGCCGATCCAGACCGCGATGAACTGACGCGTCGGGCCGCTGCGACCCTCGCGCGGCCGACGCGACCCGCGCGGGCACGCGAAAGCGCCGTCTTCGGGCTTTCGGCGCGGGCGCGCGTCGCTATGATGCCGCGACCCCGCCGGAGCAGAGATCCATGACCGACGATGCAAGCCTGGCCCTCGGCCCGCTCGAAGACCGGGCCGCAGCGATGGCCGGCCCAACCCGCCCGACCGGCTCAGCCTGCGCGACCACGTCGTCGCCGCCGATATCGGCGCCTTCCAGGTCGAGCGCGGGCCAGTCCCAGCGCCTGCGCTTCAACGTCGTCGTGGAACTCAAGCCGCAGGAGGCAGCCGGCGACGACGTCGACCGCATCCTGTCCTACGACCGGATCACCGAGGCGATCGCGGCCGAGCTTGCGGCCGAACGGCTGAACCTGCTCGAAACCCTCGCCGAGCGCATCGCCGCGCGGATCCTCGCCGAACCGCAGCCGCTGCGGGTCTTCCTGCGGATCGAGAAGCTCGACCGCGGGCCGGGCGCACTCGGCGTCGAGATCGTCCGGAGCCGCGATGCCGCTGCGACCGCGCCGGAGGCCGGTGCCCCGCGCCCGCAAGTGCATTGCCTCGGGGAAGGGGCCGCCTTCGCTCTGCCGGCCGGCCCCGCGGTAATCGTGCCCGCCCGCCCGGACATGCCCACGCCACCGGCCGCCGAGGCCGGCGCCGCGCGCCGCATCGCGCTCCTCGCGCTCGAACAGGCCGCCTGGGCACTCGCCGCGCGCCATCCGGGCCTCACAGTCGTTGCCACCCGGACCGAGCTCGACTGGGCGCTGAAGCAAGGTCAGGCGGTCGTCTGGGCGCCCACGAAGATCGTGCTCGACACGCCCGGCGCGCCGGAAAGCACCGACCCCACGACGCTTGCCGCCTGGCTCGCCGGCGAACTCGATGCCACCCGGCTCGTCGTTCACGGCGATGTTGCAGTCCCGGCAGGATGCCGCGTGCCGGTCGTCCGGGGCTGAGTCCCCGGCTTGCCTTCGCCCGCACTTGCGGCCAAAACCGCCGGCATGGACTATTTCCGCCCCATCGCGATGACCGATGCCGCCCGGCCCGAGGCCGCGCTGCCACTCGCCGGCGGCTGGTGCTGGTTCGACCGGGCCGAACACCTGACCCGCGCCGGCTCGCAGGGCCTCGTTGACGCCGCCGACCTGCCCGGCGAGGTCCGCGACAGGCTGACCGCTCCACGCGCCGCTTTCGCCGGGCTGACGCTCGACCGGCCTCGGCTCATGGGCATCCTCAACGTGACCCCGGACAGCTTTTCCGACGGCGGCCGCTTCGATGCGCCCGAAGCGGCCCTTGCCCATGCGCGCGACATGGCCGGGGCGGGGGCAGACATCCTCGATATCGGCGGCGAAAGCACACGTCCCGGTTCCGCCGACGTGGAGCCGGGCGACGAGATCCGGCGCACCGCGCCGGTGATCGGTGCGCTGGTCGCGGGCGGCCTTTCCACGCCGATCTCCATCGACACGCGGAAATCCGAGGTGGCGCGCGCGGCGCTCGACGCCGGCGCCTGGATCGTCAACGATGTCGCGGCGCTCGGCTACGACCCTGATCTGATGGCGCTGGTCGCGGCGCGGGACGTGCCGGTCTGCCTCATGCATGCGCAGGGCACACCGGCGACGATGCAGGACGATCCGCGCTACGACGACGTTCTGCTCGACGTCTACGATTTCCTCGCCGCGCGCATCGCCGCCGCCGAAGCGGCCGGCATCCGGCGCGACCGGATCGTCGTCGATCCCGGCATCGGTTTCGGCAAGACCGTCGCCCACAACCTCGCGCTGATCCGGGGGCTCTCGCTCTTCCACGGACTTGGCTGCCCGGTCCTGCTCGGGGCCTCGCGCAAGCGCTTCATCGGCACACTCGGCGGTGGTGCGGCCGAGGGCCAGACCGACCGGCGCGGGCCCGGCACCATCGCGGTGACGCTCGCGGGCCTCGCGCAAGGCGTGCAGATCCACCGGGTCCATGATACCCTCGAGACAAAACAGGCGCTCCGGCTCTGGCAGGCCGTGACCCTTGGAGAAAAAGAACCATGAGCAGGAAGATATTCGGCACCGACGGCGTTCGCGGCACCGCCAATTCCTACCCGATGACGGCCGAGATGGCGCTGAAGCTCGGCTCAGCGGCGGGGCGCTATTTCCGCACTGACGGGCGCAACGGCCACCGCGTGGTGATCGGCAAGGACACGCGGCTTTCGGGCTACATGCTGGAAAACGCGCTGACCGCCGGCCTCACATCGACCGGCATGAACGTGCTTCTCCTCGGCCCGGTGCCCACCCCCGCCGTGGGCTACCTCACCCGTTCGATGCGCGCCGATCTCGGCATCATGATCTCGGCCAGCCACAATCCTGCCCATGACAACGGCATCAAGTTCTTCGGCCCCGATGGCTTCAAGCTCTCCGACGAGGCGGAGGCCGAGATCGAGCGCATCCTCGAAGGCGAGATCGAGCCTGCCCAGCCGCAGAATATCGGCCGCGCCAAGCGCATCGACGACGGTCGCGGGCGCTATGTCGAATATGCCAAGACGACCTTCCCCGCCCGTGGTCAGCTTGTCCGGCATGAAGGTGGTGATCGATTGCGCCAACGGCGCGGCCTATCGCGCCGCCCCTGAAGTGCTGTGGGAACTCGGCGCCGAGGTGATCCCGGTGGGCGTCGCCCCGAACGGTCACAACATCAACGAACAATGCGGCTCGACCCATACCGCGACGGCCGCCGAGGCGGTCGTCGCCCACGGCGCCGATCTCGGCATCTGCCTCGACGGCGACGCCGACCGGGTGATGATCCTCGACGAGAACGGACGGGTGGCAGACGGCGACCAGATCATGGCGCTCTTCGCCGCGCGCTGGGCCGAGGCCGACCGGCTGAAGGGCGGGGCGCTGGTGGCGACGGTGATGTCCAATCTCGGCCTCGAACGCTTCCTCGACGGCCGCGGGCTCAGGCTCGAACGCACCGCCGTCGGCGACCGCTACGTCGTCGAGCGGATGCGCGAAGGGCGGCTTCAACCTCGGCGGCGAGCAGTCGGGCCATATCGTCATGACCGATTACGCCACGACCGGCGACGGGCTGATCGCGGGCCTGCAGTTCCTCGCCGCGATGGCCGAGACCGGGCGCAAGGCCTCGGAGCTTGTCCGCCAGTTCGACACCGTGCCGCAGATGCTGAAGAACATCCGCTACGGCGCGGGCAAGGAACCGCTCGCCGCCGAGACCGTGCTGAAGGCCATCGCCACCGCCGAGGCGCGGCTCAACGGCTCCGGCCGCCTCCTGATCCGCAAATCCGGCACCGAACCGCTGATCCGGGTCATGGCCGAATGCGAGGACGAGGGCCTTCTGGCCGAGGTCGTGGGCGACATCGTCGGCGCGGTCGAGGCGGCGGTCTGACCGGCTCGTCGTCTGCTAACAAATACCTCCCGCCGGAGGCAGGCCCGATCGGTTTCCGGTCTCCTGAAACCGCGAGATAACGATTTGCGCCCGGAACGGACGCTCCGTTTGGTGACACGACAGGCGCCCTCAACGCCGCTTCCAACTCAGCGCGAGCCCCGCAAGGATCAGCCCCAATGCAGCGAAGAAGCGCGGCGACAGAGCCTCGTTCAGCACCAGTGTGCCGAAGAGGACTGACCAGAGCGGCACCTGGAAATTGGTCAGTGTCATGAAGCTCGGCCCCGCCGAGCGGATCACCTGCACCCGGATCAGCGTCGCAAGCGCGGTGGGCACGAGGCCGAGGATCACGATCGCCGCCATCGGCAGGGCGCTCGCCGAGCCAGGCAGGCCCTCGCTGGCCAGCATCGCCGGGATGAGCGCCATCGCCCCCACCAGAAGCGAAAGGGCCGCCAGCATGACCGGATCGACTGGTGGACAGCGGCGTGTGGCGATGGAGGACACCGCATAGCAGAGCGCCGCGCCAAGGCAGGCAAGGCGCGGCAGGGCTGCCGCACTGCCGGCAAGCGCGTCCGGCCCCGTCAGCACCACCACCCCGAGAAAGCCGAGCGAAAAGCCCGCGGCCTTGCGCCAGCTCAGCCGTTCTCCCGGCACGAAGACATGGGCGAGCGGCAGGACGAAAAGCGGCACCGCCGCCATCGAAAGCCCGGCGAAGGCCGAGGGCACGCTCTGCTGTCCCCAGGAGAGAAGGAAGAACGGAACCGCGGTCGAAAAAAGCCCGATGACGAGGATATGGACGGCGAGTCGCGCAGACCAGCGGGGCAGGCGCCGCCCTAGCGCCAGGACCGCGAGCCAGAGCGCCACGGCGCCAAGCGTCGTGCGTGCGGTCGCCACCGTCACCGGCCCGTAGCCACCAAGGGCAAGTGCGATGACCATGAAGGTCGCCCCCCAGATCAGGCCGAGGGCGGCAATCGACAACCAGTCGCGCAAGGCGGGTTGCGGCATTCTGGGCTCCTCAATTGACAAGGGGCAGCATGGAGGCTGCCCCTTGCCGATGCTTCGGTCGCGGACGAAGGCTCAGTTGCGCGACTTGTCGACCATCTTGCCCTTGGAGATCCAGGGCATCATCGCGCGCAGTTTCTCGCCGACCTGTTCGATCTGGTGCTCGTCGTTGAGCCGCCGCGTCGCCTTGAAGAAAGGCTGGCCCACTGCGTTCTCCTGCATGAAGTCGCGGACGAACTTGCCGGTCTGGATGTCGCGCAGCACCGCCTTCATCCGCGCCTTGGTCTCGTCGTAAGGCAGGATGCGCGGGCCGGAGACGTACTCGCCGTATTCCGCCGTGTTCGAGATCGAGTAGTTCATGTTGGCGATGCCGCCTTCGTAGATCAGGTCCACGATCAGCTTCACCTCATGGAGGCACTCGAAATAGGCCATCTCGGGCTCGTAGCCGGCCTCGACCAAAGTCTCGAAGCCCATGCGGATCAGTTCCACGAGACCGCCGCAAAGAACCGCCTGCTCGCCGAAAAGGTCGGTCTCGCATTCCTGCCGGAAGTTGGTCTCGATGATGCCCGAGCGGCCGCCGCCGATGGCCGAGCAGTAGGACAGGCCAAGCTCCATCGCCTTGCCCGAGGCGTCCTGATGCACGGCGACGAGGCAGGGCACGCCGCCGCCCTTGACGTATTCGCCGCGCACCGTGTGGCCCGGCCCCTTCGGCGCCATCATGATGACATCGACGCCCGCCTTCGGCTCGATCAGGCCGAAATGCACGTTGAGGCCGTGGGCGAAGGCGATCGCGGCGCCTTCCTTCAGGTTGTCGTGGACATACTTCCTGTAGGTCTCGGCCTGCAGCTCGTCCGGCATGGTGAACATGATCAGGTCGCACCACTTCGCGGCCTCGGCGATGCCCATGACCTTGAGGCCCTCGGCCTCGCACTTCTTCGCGGTGGCGGAGCCTTCACGGAGTGCGATGACGACATTCTTCGCGCCGGAATCGCGCAGGTTCAGCGCATGGGCGTGGCCCTGCGAGCCGTAGCCGAGGATGGCGACCTTCTTGTCCTTGATGAGGTTGATATCGCAGTCGCGATCGTAATAGACGCGCATGGCGGTGTCCTTTCTTCGTTGCTGGGGCGAGCATAGCGAGCGTTCCGTGAATTCCTGTGCAAAATTTGACGATACGCGGAGTTTATGCGAATTTATCATTCGCGATTTTGGCCATTGGGTGAGAGATCATGCAGATCGACGACACTGATCGCCGCCTCCTGCGCCAGCTTCTGGCCGAGCCGGGCCTTGCCACGGCCGATCTCGCCGCCCGCGCCGGCGTCACCGCCGCGACCTGTTGGCGGCGGCTCGAGAAGCTCGCCGAAGCGGGCATCCTGAAGGGCCAGCACGCGGTCATCGACTGGCGGGCACTCGGCTGGGCGGTCGAGGTCAGCTTGCGCTTCACCCTCGACAAGACCAATCCCCGCGCCTTCGACGAATTTCTCGCCGCCGCCCGCGAGGTGCCCGAGGTGATCGAGATCCAGACTTTCCTCGGCCGGGTGGACGTGCGGCTCAACGTCATCGCCCGTGATATGGGGCATTATCAGGAGGTTTACCGCGACCGCATCCTGACCCTGCCGCATATCTCCGACATCGAGAGCCTGATGCTGGTCTCGACGATCAAGGAAACCGGGAGCCTGCCGCTGTGATCGCGCTCGATGACACCGACCGGGCGATCCTGCGGGCGCTCACCGCCGACGCGACGCAAAGCGCCGGTGCCATCGGCCGCGCGCTCGGCCTCTCGCAGCCCGCCGCCTGGCGGCGCATCCGCCGGCTTGAGGAGGCGGGCGTAATCGCCGGCCGCCGAATCGAGCTCGACGCCGAGCGACTCGGCTTCGGCGTCACCGTCTTTCTCGGCGTGAAACTCGCCACCAAGGGACGGGTGAGCCTGGAGGATTTCGAACGCGCCGCGACCGCGATCCCCGAGGTCCAGACCGTCCAGCACGTGCTCGGCCTCTACGACTACCGGCTGCGCGTCACCGCCCGCGACCTCGCCGATTTCGAACGTGTCCTCCGTCGCCGCGTCATGACGCTGCCCGGCGTCGGTAATGTCGAGGCGAACGTCCTCCTCTCTGAGGAACGCCGCCCCGGTCCGCTTGGCTGATCCGGTCATTTGGGGGCTTTGCGCCCCCAAACCCCGCAGGATATTTGGACCAAGTGGACGCAGTCAGGTACTGGTTTCCACTTGGCCGAAATATCCCCGGGGGAGTCCCCGCCCCTTGGCGGGGACGGGGGCAGGCAGCCCCCGATCCGCCGTTCGGCTTTGCCTTTGTGCCGGCACTGCGCTACCCCGGGGGAAATCACGAACGGAGGTTTCCATGCCCGCGCTGCTCCCTCATGTCGATCCCGAAGGGCTCGAAGAATTCTCGGTCGTCTTCACCGACCGCTCGCTCAACCATATGAGCGCGGCATTCCAGGGCGTGATGCGCGACATATCCGCGATGCTGAAGGAGGTCTACAACGCCGAGGCGGTGGCGCTCGTCCCCGGCGGCGGCACCTTCGCGATGGAGGCGGTGGCGCGCCAGTTCGCCGGCGGGGCGACGGCGCTCATCGTGCGGAACGGCTGGTTCTCCTACCGCTGGACCCAGATCCTCGAAGCCGGTGGCTTCGCCGGCGAGACCCAGGTGGCGATGGCGCGCCGGTCCGGCAACGCGCCCGGCGCCCCCTTCGCCCCTGCGCCGATCGAGGAGGTTACGAAGGCGATCCGCGAGGGCAAGCCGGACGTCGTCTTCGCTCCGCATGTCGAGACCGCGAGCGGGATGATCCTGCCCGACGGCTACCTGAAGGCACTGGCCGCGGCCGCGCACGAGGTCGGCGCGCTCTTTGTCCTCGACTGCATCGCCTCGGGCTGCGTCTGGGTCGACATGGCGGCGGTCGGCGTCGACGTCCTGATCTCCGCCCCGCAGAAGGGCTGGTCGGCCTCGCCCTCGGCGGGGCTCGTGATGTTCTCGCCTGCCGCGCTGAAGCGGCTGGAGGAAACGACGTCGTCGAGCTTCGCGATGGACCTGAAGAAATGGCGCGCGATCATGGCAGCCTATGAGGGCGGCGGGCACGCCTATCACGCGACGATGCCGACTGATGCGCTCCGTGCCTTCCGCGACACGATGCGGGAGACGAAGGACTACGGCTTCGAACGGCTGCGCGAGGCGCAATGGGCGCTTGGCAACGCGGTGCGCGAGGAGCTTGCGGCGCGCGGCATCAAGTCAGTCGCGGCCGAGGGCTTCGGCGCGCCGGGCGTCGTCGTCAGCTTTACCGACGACCCCGAGATCCAGAACGGCAAGAAGTTCGCGGCCCACGGTGTGCAGATCGCCGCGGGGGTGCCGCTGCAGATCGGCGAGGGCGAAGGCTATCGCAGCTTCCGCATCGGGCTTTTCGGGCTCGACAAGCTCTACGATGTCGAGGGCACCGTCGCCCGGGTGAAACGCGCGCTCGACGCGGCGCTGGGCTGACGACGCGTCCGGCAGGCTGAGTCCAAACCCGCCTTGAGCGGGACGGATCAGCGCATGCCGAGACCGGCCTTCATCAAGGTCCGGCGCACGGGGCTGAGCGAATAGAGCGCGTTGAGCGCGCCCGCGCGCAGATCGCGCAAGGGACGGGCGGAGATCATCGAGGTCCGGTTCAGGAGATCGATCCCGGTCACCCGCGCCTTGACCTCGGGCCAGCGGCGGCGGTGATAGGCTGTCAACATCGACCGTTCGCCCAGCCGCTCCGGCGCGGCCCGCGCGAGGTCGAGAAGGCAGGCGAGGTCGGCGAGCGACATGTTCAGCCCCTGCGCCCCGATCGGCGGCACGACATGCGCGGCCTCGGCCAGAAGAGCGGTGCGCTCCGCCTCGAACCGCTCGGCGATCTGGCTGACGATCGGCCAGACCGAGCGCCGGGTGACGAGCGTCAGCGGCCCGAAAAGCCCGGCGGAGCGGGCGAACATCTCGGCCTCGAATGCCTCCACCGGCAGCGCGGCGAGGCGCAGCGCCTCGGGCCCGCGCTCCATCCAGACCACAGCGGAACAGGGCCTGCCGTCGCGGTCCGGCAGCGGCACCAGCGTAAAGGGCCCGCCCGAGCGGTGGATCTCGGTCGAGACATTGTCGTGCGGCACCGGGTGCGTCACCGCGAAGGCGAGCGCCTTCTGGCCGTAGCGGATGGTCTTCACGCCGATGCCGAGCGCCTCGCGCACCGGGCTCGCCCGCCCGTCGGCGGCCACGAGGAGCCGGGCCGAGACCTGCGCCCCCCCCGTGAGCGTCACCCGCACCTCGCTGTTGCGCGTCAGGACGCCGACCGTCGCGGTGCCGGGGCGGAAATCGACATTCGGCAGCTCGGCGATGCGCGCCACCATCTCGCGCCGGAGGAGCCAGTTCGGGAAGTTCCAGCCGAACGGCTCCTCGCCGATCTCGCCCGCGTCGAAGTCCTTGACGATGCGCGGCTCGGGCGTCTCGCCGCCCGCATCGACGATGCGCATGATCTTCAGCGCGGCCGCATGGGGCGCGAGGCGGGACCAGAGCCCGGCCTCCTCCAGCACGTGGCGGGCGGGTTGCAGGAAGGCGGTGGTGCGCATGTCCGCGCCCGCGTCGCCCTCTGCCGTCACCGGCGGGGCGAGGTCGACGCAGATCACCGAGAACCCGGCCGCGCCGAAGGCCGCCGCCGCGGTCAGCCCGGCGACGCCGCCGCCGGAGATCAGCACATCCGTCGTTTCGCGCATGATCGCCCTCCATTCTCGGCGTGACCATAGACCCGTGCGCCGCTGCCATCCAAGGGGCAAGCCGTCGCGGCCCTTACTTTCCGAGCGTCAGCGCGATCAGCGTGAGGAAGATCAGCGGAACCGTGGCGAGCGCCGTCAGGCCGAGCGCGACCAGCCCCCAGGTCTTCACCGCGAGGACGAGAAGGGTCACGAGGATCACAAGGAAATAGATGATGTTGTCGCGGGTTCCGTGGACGAGGTCGCGGGCGATCCAGCCGAAGACGGGGATCGAATAGTACCAGGGCAGGCGCTGGGCCTCCGTCGGGGTGGTCATGGGCTTCTCCTGTTCGCTGGTTAGCGAGGTAAGTACCAACCGCACCGGCTTCAACCGGTCGGAATGTCGCGCGGCATGGCGTCGCTGCCGCGTCTAGGGTCGGAGCCGGGCGAGGAAGCCGGCAAGGTCGTCGGTATGATGGTGGATATGCGCCGCTGGCTCGGGCGCCGGGGCGACATGGACGGTGCGCATCCCCATCGCGTGCGGCGCGGCGAGGTTGCGCGGATCGTCCTCGAACATCGCCGCGCGGGCAGGGTCGATCCCGCCCGTGGCAAAGACCGTCTCGAAGGCCGCGCGGTCGGGCTTCGGCCGGTAGCCCGCATGCTCGACCCCGTAGATCGCGTCGAAAAGACCCGACAGGCCCCGCGCCTCGAGCACCCGCTCGGCATAGGGCGCCGAGCCGTTGGTGTAGACGGCGCGCTTGCCCGGCAGGGCCGCGATCGCCGCGCGGAGATGCGGGTCCGGGTCGAGATGCGCGAGCGAGATGTCGTGGACATCGACGAGATAGGGGCCGGGATCAAGGTCGTGTTCGTGCATCAGCCCGGCCAGCGTGGTGCCGTAGAGCTGCCAGTAATGGGTGCGGAGCCGGTCGGCCTCTTCGCGCGGCACGCCGAGCGCGTCCATGACATAGGCCGTCATCCGCTGCTCGATCTGGTCGAAGAGCCGGGCGGCGGGCGGGTAGAGCGTGTTGTCGAGGTCGAAGACCCAGGCTTCGACATGGGCGAAATGGGCGGTTGGCATGGGCCGGAGACTACGCGCTCGGGCGGGCAGCGGCAATGGACCGGCTTGCCTTGAACTTCGGGCGGGCCTAGGCTCTCGCGCCGCCCCGGGGCTTGGCGGCGCGGGAAGGGAAAGCCATGCAGAAGGACGCCTATACGCTGATCCTCGAAGCCATCGACGGCGGGATCTACCGGCCCGGCGACCGCCTCGTCGAGGCGGAACTGGCCGAGCGATTCGGCGTGTCGCGGACCCCGGTGCGCGAGGCGCTGCAGCGGCTCGAGACGCAGTCGATGCTGGCGCGCGACGGGCGCTCGCTTATCGTCGCTTCGCTCGACCACAACCAGCTCGCCGAACTGTACGTCGTGCGGGCAGAGCTCGAAGGTCTCGCCGCCCGGCTGGCGGCCAAGCACGCAACGCCCGAGGAGGTGAAGGTGCTGGCCGACATGGTCGAGGCCGACCGGGCGCATATCGACGATCCGGCCGATCTCAGCCGCGCCAACCGGCGGTTCCACAAGCAGATCCACCTCGCCTCGCACAACCGCTACCTCGTCCAGCAGCTCGACCTCGTCCACCGCTCGATGGCGCTTCTCGCGACGACCTCGCTCGCCGCCGAGGGGCGCGGTCAGGCTGCGCTCAATGAGCATGCCGAGATCGTGCGGGCGATTGCCGATGGCGATGGCGAGGCGGCGCAGGCGGCCTTGCGCTCACACATCTCCAAAGCCTTCGAAACACGGCTGAAACTCGATGCCGGGGCGCTTCGCGGCGCGGGCGATCGCTGAGCCGAGGATGTAGGCGGGCCGGGTCGGTCTTGCCGCGGGCTCGGCGAGGTCGGCGGGCGGGACAAGGGCCAGCACCGGTTTGCGCAGCTCGGGCCGGAGCTCCGGCTCCGGCATCTCCTCCGCCGCGCCCGCGGGCGCGCTGAGGTGCAGCCGGGCCGGGTGGGCCGCTGCGGGATGAAGGACGACCGGCCCCGGCTCGGCGGCGGGCACGTGGACCGGATCGCTGAGCACCAGCACCGGCAGAAGCGCGCTCGGGCCGGTGCGGGCCGCGACCACCCCGTGCGAGGTCTTGTCCCAGTAGAACGGCCGCGTCAGGCATTCGTAGAGCGCCTTGTAGGACGAGAGCGCGGCGAGCGGGAAATAGAGGTGCAACGTCGGCACCCATTTCATCAGGTAGCGGTGGCTCTCCCCCCGTGTCGCCCACATGCCGACGACGATGTTCACGAGTTCCGAGGCGACGAAGAGCGCGCCGAGGATAACGAGGGCGGCCGGAGGCAGCACCCCGCCCAACGGATGCGGTAGCCCGAAGGCGAGAAGCCAGAACGACCACAACACCGGCGCCAGCAGCGATTGCGACAGGGTGCCGAGGAAGAGGATCTGTACCCCGATGAACCGCTTCGCCCCGAGCTCGTGCCAGAGCTTCGCGGGATCGCGCATATGGCTCGCCCAGGTCATCGCATAGCCCTTCTGCCAGCGCGACCGCTGGCGGATCCAGGCGACCGGCCGGGCGTTCGGCTCCTCCCGGGTCACGGTGGGGATCAGCTCCGTCCGGTAGCCCCGCCGCTCCAGCCGGACGCCGAGATCGGCGTCCTCGGTCACGTTGTGGGCGTCCCAGCCGCCGAGTTCCTCCAGCACCTTGCGACGGAAAAAAAGCGTGGTGCCGCCGAGCGGCACGACGAAGCCGAGCCGCGCGAGGCCGGGCAGCATGGCACGGAACCAGGCCGCGTATTCGACCGCGAAGCAGCGGGTGATCCAGTTGTGGCGGGCATTGTAGAAGTCGAGGATGCCCTGCAGGCAGGCGACATCCGCAGCCGCCTCGTGAAAGCCGCGCACGACGGCATGGATCTGGCCCGGATCGGGCGCGTCCTCGGCGTCCCAGATGCCGACGATGGAGCCCCGGCAGAAGTCGAGCGCGTAGTTGAGCGCGCGCGGCTTGGTGCGGATCGGCCCCGAGGGCACGATCACCACCCGCATCCAGCGTGGCAGGCTGCGGCTCGCCAGCGCCTTTTGGGTCAAGAGGTCGTCCTCCTCGACGACGAGGAGGATGTCCAGGAGTTCCTTCGGGTAGTCGATCCGTCCGATCCGGCGGATCAGCGGCGGGGCGATGTCGTTCTCGCGAAAGAGCGGCACCATCACCGAGACGACGGGAAGGCGGCCCAAGGGGGCGCGGGGCGCGCGCGGGGCGGGGCGGGCGAAGGCCTCGGCGAGGAAGGCGGCGAGCTTCAACCCGGTAAAGGCCAGAAGTGTGATCACCGCCCAGAGCGCCAGCGCCGCGAAGGTCAGCGTCGGCGCGAGAACCAGCCCGGCGGCGAGGACCGCCAGCGCCGCGAAGGCGATCTTGGCCGCCTGCACCCCATTCTGCGAACGGCAACTCTCCTCGGCCGCGACGCGGGTCTCGGCGCGCCGGATGAGGGCCGTCTGCCGCGTCGCGATGATCGCCGCATGGATGTCGCGCTCCGGCGCGAGCGCCATGAGGACCGGGCCGAAATCGCCGGGCAGATCGGCGCGCATCCGGGCGAACTCCTCCGGCCGCGCGGTCGCGATCACCGTCGCCCCGCCGATCCGGCGCCAGGGCAGGATCCCGTGGGCAAGGCAGAACTCGGCGCCGAGCTGGTCGAGGAACCGCGCATCGGGCGGCTCGGCGATGAGGTCGACCGCCTTCGCCCCCCACTGGACCGACAGGGCCGCCGTGAGGTCGGCCTCGCTGACCCAGCCGCGGGTGAGGAGGATATCGCCGATCCGCGCCTCCTGCCGGTCGCGGAGCGCGAGTGCCTTCAGCATGTTGCCGGGCTCGACCGCCTTCATGTCGATCAGGATCTGGCCGAGCGGCTTGCGCCGCGCCCGCTCGCGCCGGGGCCGCGCGCGGGGCGCGAAGGTCACCTGGTCCGGCCGGGACGCCGGGGCAATATCGGAGGTGACGAGGCGCAGATGGGAGGCAGGCGGCGACATGACGATCCCGGCGGGGGCGATTGGATCGAGCCTCCTCCGTCCGTGGTTAACGCGCGGTTAACGAAACCCGGCAAATCGCGGCGATTGAGTGGTATTTTGCGCCTCATGCCGCGCATCTTCTGTTCGAAAATACCTCCCGCGGAGCGCCCGAGGGCCCTTCGTGGCAACGAAGGGCACGAGATAACCGGCACGCGCGCGCCTGCGCGCGCTCTTTTGAATCAGACCGGTAAAACAGGCCGGGCGCGAAAGGCTCAGGCGGCGCGGCGGGCGCGCATCGCCTCGGCGAAGCGCTCGAAAAGGTAGAAGCTGTCCTGCGGGCCGGGGCTTGCCTCGGGGTGATACTGCACCGAGAAGACCGGCCGGTCCTCGAGCCGGATTCCGCAGTTCGACCCGTCGAAGAGCGAGACATGGGTTTCGCGCACACCTTCGGGCAGCGTCTGGCTGTCAACGGTGAAGCCATGGTTCATCGAGGTGATCTCGACCTTGCCGGTCTCCAGATCCTTCACCGGATGGTTGGCGCCGTGATGGCCGTGGTTCATCTTGATCGTCCTGGCGCCGAGAGCCAGCGCCAGCATCTGGTGCCCGAGGCAGATGCCGAAGACCGGCAGGTCGCGGTCGAGGACGCCCTTGATCATCGGCACGGCATACTCCCCCGTCGCCGCCGGATCGCCGGGCCCGTTCGAGAGGAACACGCCCTCGGGATCATGCGCCAGCACCTCCTCGGCCGTCGCGGTGGCGGGCAGGACGGTGACGTCGCAGCCGGCCGATGCGAGGCAGCGCAGGATGTTGCGCTTGGCGCCGTAGTCGAGCGCCACGACGCGGAACCCGTCGCCCGCGCGCTTGCCGAAACCCTCAGGCCAGGACCAGCGCGTCTCGTCCCAGCGATAGCTCTGGGCGCAGGTCACCTCTTTCGCGAGGTCGAGGCCGACGAGCCCGGACCAGGCCCGGGCCTTGGCGACGAGCGCGCCGATGTCGAACCTGCCCTCCGGGTCATGCGCAAGCGCCACATGCGGCGCGCCTTGCTGGCGGATCGCGCGGGTCAGCCGCCGGGTATCGAGCCCGCCGATGCCGATCCGGCCCCGCTTGGCGAGCCAGCCGACGAGCGGCTCGGCCGCGCGCCAGTTCGAGGGCTCCGTCGGGTCCCATTTCACCACCATCCCGGCCGCGACCGGGTCGGCCGTCTCGTCATCCTCGGGATTGACGCCGGTATTGCCGATATGGGGGAAGGTGAAGGTCACGACCTGCCCGGCATAGGACGGATCGGTCATGATCTCCTGATAGCCGGTCATCGCGGTGTTGAAGCAGAGTTCGGCCACCGTCTCGCCGGCAGCGCCGAACCCCTTGCCGTAGAAGACGGTTCCGTCGGCGAGCGCGAGGCAGGCCGTGGGCCTGTCCTGAGGCTTCAGGCTCGTGGGCATGGCGCGACTCCCCGGATGACAAATCCTGCGGAACCTAAGGGCGCCGGCGGAGTTGGTCAAGGGTCGCAGGGAGATTCCGCTTACGTAGTGATTTCAAACACTTATGCAGAAATCGGCCAGTTGTGCCCGGTGCCGGATGGCGATATGGTGGGGCCTTCGGAAGCTCAGGGGATGGAGACCCGATGGATATGCGCGAAAGGATCGGCGCGGCGCTCAAGGATGCGATGAAATCCAGGGATGCCGAGCGGTTGTCGACCCTGCGGCTGATCAATGCCGCGATCAAGGACAAGGATATCGCGTTGCGCGGCGAGGGCGGCGACGCCATGGTCGGCGACGCGGACGTGCTGGCCATTCTCGGCCGCATGGTCAAGCAGCGCCAGGAATCGGCGCGCGCCTACGAAGAAGGCGGGCGGCTCGAACTGGCGGAGAAGGAACTCGCCGAGATCAAGGTGATCGAGGACTTCCTGCCGCGTCAGCTGACGCCCGAGGAAGTCAGCGCGGCCGTCGATGCCGCGATCGCCGAAGTCGGCGCGAGTTCGATCCGCGACATGGGCAAGGTCATGGCGTCGCTGAAGGCCAAATATACCGGCCAGATGGATTTCGGCGCCACCGGCCCCATGGTCAAGGACAAGCTGGGCTGAGGCGCGCCCGGACGGGCTTTCGTTGGAAGCCCGTCGGCGCGGAGCGCCCACCGTGATTGCCGGGGGCCTCTATCGAAGCCTTGCGAGCCGCTCGCGCAGGTCGTCGGCGAGGCGCAGGCGTTCGTCTTCCGTCAGGAACGCACCAAGCTCGACCTCGCGGCCTTCGCCCTTCAACGTCAGGTAGTGCGGCACCGGCCCGCCCGACGGGTAGACCCGGACCGCGACCCAATAGGGATTCGAGCCTCCCAGCTTTGTTCGGCCCCGCCCGGCGCGCGCCGGACAAGTGCGACGCGGTCCGCCGCGAGGGTCAGGACCTCGACCAACTCGCCCGCCCGGTAACTGCGGGACAATGCCCACCACATTCCGCCCACCGCGGCGGCGAGAAACGGCAGGAGGCCCCAGAGGATCGTGGTACCAAGCAGCACCACCAGCGGCAGCGCCAGGAGCGTCGCGGTGACGGCAATGAAGGCGACAAAGCCCTTGCGGGGCAGCGAGCGATAGGGCCAGAGGTGCAGCTCGGCCCTTCCCGTCTTGTCTTCGTTGAGCCATTCGTAAGGCATTGCCGTATCACGCCCGGAGATTGTCGTAGCTGACCACGACATGCTCGCGGAACGTAGGGCGGGGGGCAAGGCAGGTATCGTAGTCGCGGCGCAGATTGGCAACCGGGTGCGCGCGATGCCGATGTCATAGGAGCGATTGTGGATGTGACCGAACCGGATGTCAGCGAGCGCGAACGCATCGCCCGCGAGATGTCTGTGCCGGGTCAGGCGATCCTCGGCGATGCGGAGCTTGTCTTCGAGCGCGGCAAGGGCGCGGGCGATCACCACGGGATCGCGCTCAGGCGCCGCCGTGCGCACTACCCGCCAGAAGACCGGCGCAGTGAACCCAAGTGCGATTTTTACCTTCGACCCTTCCGCCCATCGGCCCGCCTCCGTCGGGTCGGTCAGGTCGTCCGGCCAGAAAGGTGCGGCGCCGTGTCGGATGGCAAGATAGCGCAGGATCACACTGGTTTCCCAAAGCGGCGGGTTGGCGCCGTCCTTAAGGACTGGAACGGTCCCGGTCGGGGTCATCGCACGGAAATCGGGGGAGTCCCGTGCCGCCGAACCGATATCCGGCATCCACGCGCTCGCAAGGTAGACCCGGTTCGCCCACGCACCACATCAGCACTTGCGCGGTGGGCGAATCCTGCCGGCCCCGGAAGGAGAGCGTTGCCGCGTCCCGCAAAGAAAACGGCCCCGGACGCAAATCCGGGGCCGCTTCGATCATGTCAGTGATTAGTGGGCGTGGCCGTGATCCCAGTCGCTTTGCTTCGGGAGCGTCTCGAACGTGTGCTCCGGCGGCGGCGAGGGCAGGGTCCATTCCAGCGTGTCAGCCCAGGGGTTCCAGTAGTTGTTCTCGGTCACCCGCTTGCCGGCGCGCAGTGTGTAGACGACGATGCCGATGAAGAAGACGAAGGAGGCGAACGAGAGGAAGGCGCCCAGCGACGAGATGTGGTTCCAGTAGGCGAAGGCCTCCGGATAGTCGATGTAGCGCCGCGGCATGCCCTGACGGCCGAGGAAGTGCTGCGGGAAGAACGTCAGGTTCGAGCCGATGAACATCATCCAGAAGTGCAGCTTGCCCGCCCATTCCGGATACTGCCGGCCCGACATCTTGCCGATCCAGAAGTAGATGCCGGCGAAGATCGCGAAGACAGCACCCAGCGACATCACGTAGTGGAAGTGCGCAATCACGTAGTAGGTGTCATGATAGACGCGGTCCACCGGCGCTTGGGAGAGCACGACCCCGGTCACGCCGCCGATGGTGAAGAGAAAGAGGAACCCGAAGGCGAAGAGCATCGGCGTCTTGAACTCGATCGAGCCGCCCCACATCGTCGCGATCCAACTGAAGACCTTGATGCCCGTGGGCACCGCGATCACCATCGTGGCCAGCATGAAGTAGGACTGCTGGGTCAGCGACATGCCGACGGTATACATGTGGTGCGCCCAGACGATGAAGCCCAGGAACCCGATCGCGACCATCGCATAGACCATCGGCAGGTAGCCGAAGACAGGCTTTCTGGAGAAGGTCGCGATGACGTGGCTGATGATGCCGAATCCCGGAATGATGATGATGTAGACTTCCGGGTGTCCGAAGAACCACAGGATGTGCTGGTAGAGGATCGGGTCACCGCCGCCCGAGGGCTGGAAGAACGTGGTGCCGAAATTGCGGTCGGTCAGCAACATCGTGATCGCACCCGCCAGAACCGGCAGGCAGAGCAGGATCATCCAGGCGGTGACGAAGATCGACCAGGCGAAGAGCGGCACCTTGTGCAGCGTCATGCCCGGCGCCCGCATGTTGAGGAAGGTCGTGATCATGTTGATCGCGCCGAGAATCGAAGAAGCGCCCGAGACGTGCACCGCGAAGATCGCGAGGTCCATCGACCAGCCCGCCTCGTTGGTGGAGAGCGGCGGGTAGAGCACCCAGCCGACGCCCGATCCGGCCTGATCGTTGCCGCCCGGTGCGAGCACCGAAGCCACGGCGAGCGAGGTGCCCGCGACGTAGAGCCAGTACGAGAGGTTGTTCATCCGCGGGAAGGCCATGTCCGGCGCGCCGATATGCAGCGGCATGAAATAATTGCCGAAACCGCCGAAGAGCGCGGGAATGACCACGAAGAACATCATCAGGATGCCGTGGGCGGTGACGAGCACGTTCCAGAGGTGGCCGTTCGGGGTGCAGACCTCGTCCGAGGTTATCAGCCGCGCGCCCTCCATGCACATGTGCTGCACGCCCGGATTCATCAACTCCATCCGCATGTAGACCGTGAAGCCCACCGAGATGAAACCCACGACCGCAGCCGTGAAGAGGTAAAGGATACCAATGTCCTTGTGGTTGGTGGACATGAACCACCGGGTGAAGAACCCGGGGTGTCCATGTTCGCCGTGACCATGAACGGCTGCGTCGGCCATGCTGTTCTCCCATTCCATATGCGAGGCACGGGGGGCGCGCGGCTCCCCGGCGAAGCTATGGTCCCGTAATAATTGGCCGGAACGGGATGGGCAATCATAGAAGCGGGGGCGGAGCGCGAAATATTGTCTCGTCCCCGCACCTGCCGTGAGTGGAGAGGTTTACTGCGTGAGCGAGGCCAGATAGGCCGCCATGTCCTCGGCACCCTTGGTCAGTTTGAAGGTCATTTTCGACTTCCCCGAGTCGTCTCCGGAAAATTCTTCGAGGAACTCGGACGGATCGGGCAGGTATTCGGAAAGCTTCTCCTCATCCCAGACAAGGCCCTTTTCGCCGGCTTCCTTCATCACGTCGGAGTATTTGAAGTCCGCGACCGACCCAGCTGCCCGTCCCACTACGCCATAGAGATTCGGTCCGGTCTTGCCGCCCTTCTGGATCGCGGTGCCGTCATCGGCGACGATCATGTGGCAGGCCTTGCACTTCTTGAAGTCGCTTTCGCCCTTTGCGGCATCCCCGGACGCAAATGCGGGCGAGGCCAGGGCGACGGCGGCGGCAATCGTGAGAATCGTGGTTTTCATCATTATTCCTCGTTTCGCTGTGAGTCGTGCGGGCGCACAGTTTGCGCGCTGGTAGCATGCAAGGATTGGTCGCGACTTGCCATAAGTCAAATTGCCGGACGCGGAGTCGTGAGGAGGCCGGCCCTCTTCCGCAGCATCAATCCGTGACAGGGGGAGATGGTGGCGCGGTCGCGCGGCGCTCCTCCTCCGGCGCGTCGAAGACTTGCGCGAACGTCGTCTCGAGCGCGAGGTCAAGGTCGGCCATCGTCACCGGCAGGCCGAGATCGACGAGGCTCGTCACCCCGTGCTCTCGGATGCCGCAGGGCACGATGCCGTCGAAATGCGACAGGTCCGGCTCCACGTTGACCGAGATGCCGTGGAAACTCACCCATTTGCGGAGCTTCACGCCAATCGCCGCGATCTTGTCCTCGCGCGGGTTTCCGTCGGGGCCGGGCGCCTTGTCGGGACGGGTGACCCAGACTCCGACCCGGCCGGGGCGCACCTCTCCGGTCACGTTGAACTCGGCCAGGGCCGCGATGATCCATGCCTCGAGCTTGCCGACAAAGGCGCGCACGTCGCGGCCGCGGGCGTTGAGGTCGAGCATCACGTAGGCCACGCGCTGACCCGGCCCGTGATAGGTGTATTGTCCGCCACGCCCGGCGACATGGACCGGAAAGCGGTCGGGATCGGTCAGATCCTCGGCCCGCGCCGAAGTGCCGGCGGTGTAGAGCGGCGGATGTTCGAGCAGCCAGATCGCCTCGCTGGCGCGGCCGGCGGCGATGTCGGCGACGCGGGCCTCCATCGCGGCAAGTGTTTCGGCGTAGTCCGAAAGACCGGGCAGATGCGTCCATTCGACCAAGGCGTTCGCTCCTTCAGGCGGTGTCGGCCCGACAGCACATAGCCCGCCCGGTCGGGCCTGAAAAGCACCCCCTTGCCGGCAGGGCGCGCGCACGGAGTGCGGGAAGTCGGCGGAGGATGGCCGAGGCAGGAATTCCCGACTGTCCGACGTGGCGCTTCGGGCGCATGATTCGACGCATTGGAATGGACTTTGACACTTGGTTAAGCCCCGCCGTTCTCGGGGCATTTGATAAAACATTTTGGAGGCTGACATGACTGTATTACATGTGGCGGCGTCCTCCGTCGCCCTGACCCTCGGACTTTTGCTCGCATCGCTCCTGATGGCGGCGGAAGGAGAGCCGGCGCAACCGTCGGCGCAGATGAACCGGCCGCTCTACCACCCCCACTCCGCGCCGCCGGAGGCGCTCGCGGCGCGGCCCAGCGTGCCGCGCACCTATGTGCCGGGCCAGACGCCGGCCTATGTCCTGCCGTCGTCGCCGCCGGTCGCGCAGATGAACCGGACACGCTATCGCCGGTGAACTTTCCGGCGGCGCAGGACCGGGCGCGGGTGACTTTAGGGAAATCAGGCATTGCCAGATGCGCCGGCCGGGTTCAGACTTTTGCTGTTATTCAACGAATGTCGCGGGATGGTGGGGGCCGTCCCGCGGCGAATTTGGTCCTGAACCCAGGAGAGATGACATGATGTTCAAACGAATTGCCACGGCCGGCGTGGCGGCGTCCCTTGCGCTCGGCCCGGTCAGCCCGGCTTTCGCCGATGGCGGCGACGCGATCGTCGGCGGGATCATCGGCGGAATCATCGGCGGCGCGATCGTCAACGAGAGCAACAAGAAGAAGCGCACCGTCGTGCGCAAGTCGACGAGTTCCGGGATGACGACCGCCCAACGCGAGGCCAACCGCGAGACGCAGGTGGCGCTCAACTACTTCGGCTATCCGGTCGGAACGCCCGACGGTGTGCTCGGCCGCAATTCACGCAACGGGATCTCGGAATACCAGATGACGCTCGGCTACCCGGCGACGGGGCAGCTGACGGAGTACGAACGCAGCCACCTGGTCGGTTCCTATCACCGCGCAATAGCGGGCGGTGCGCTGACGATGCAGCAGGCGGCGGCCAATCCGATGGGAATGCGCGGCCTGCTCGTGACCTGGCGCGACGAGGCGATGGGCATCGCGCCGCAAGGCCAGATGGCGGTGATGCCGGTTGTGCCCGAGGCGCCCGCCGCCGAGCCGACGGTCGAGGCTGCGGCCCCGGCGCCTGCCACGCCCGGCCTGCCGACCTTCCTCGGCGCCGGCGCGGCCGAAGCCTCGCTCGCCTCGCATTGCAACCGGGTCGGGCTGATGGCGACGACGACGGGGGGCTACACGACAGTGGCCACCATGACCGATCCGATGACCGCGCTCGGCGAGCAGTTCTGCCTCGTCCGCGCCTTCACCATCGCCGAGGGCGAGGAGTTGGCGGCACGGGTGCCGGGCGTCACGCCGGACGAGATTCGCGCTCAGTGCGCTGGCTTCGGTCCGGCGATGCAGGCGCAGGTCGCGGCCCTGTCGCTCGAACCCGCCGACAAGGTGATCGGAGAAGTGCGCGGCTTCGCGCTCTCGACCGGGCATGGCGCCGGCGCAGCTCGCCGCCACGGCGAAGATCTGCCTCTCGGTCGGCTATGCCGCAGGACGACATGGATGTGGCGGTGGCCTCGGGCCTGATCCTCGCCGCGCTCGGCGAGGGCGCCTATGGCGAAATACTCGGCCATCATCTCAGCCAGGGATTCGGTGCCGCGAGGCGGCCCGACCTCGCCTTCGACTGGTACGACATGGCGCTGAAGGCCGCCGACCAGACGGGCGCCGTGCCCTTCGCTCCGGGCCAGCCCGAGCGGATGCAGCTTGTCCGCAAGGCGGCCTACACGATCGCCGGCCGCGCCGATCAGGCGGCCCTACCCGAGGCGGTCCCCGCCGCGCTGCCGAGCTTCGGCCTCCCCGAAGCGCCGGAACAGACGGCCGAGAGCCACTCCGGCACCCGCTACGGCGCCGACGCCGGTCGCGATGACCGCCGAGCAGGTCGACGCACTGCCGCTTGCGGCGCGGCTGCCGTTCCTTCTCTTCCGCAACTGAGGTTGACGGAAACGATCCCGGCGGGCGCGGCTTTCCGCGCCCGCCGACTTTGCCGGTCGATTTTCAGGGGCCCGAAAATTTTCGCCGCCCCGAAAAATCCCCTTCACATCGCCGGAGCCTTTGGCTAAGTAACGCCCACCTCGCCCGGGGCATCGTTTCCCGGGCCCGGTGCGGTTGTGGCGGAATTGGTAGACGCGCAGCGTTGAGGTCGCTGTGGGCTAACCCCCGTGGAAGTTCGAGTCTTCTCAACCGCACCACTTCATCCACTCCACGATCCCGCTCCTAGAGCTTGTCGAGAAGGGCCAGCAGTCGCTCGCGCTCGCGCGGGCTGAGGTTGCGCGCGGTCCGGGCCGAAATCTCGGCGGCAATGGGAATCGCCTCGGCGAGGAACCGGCCTCCCTCCCCGGTGAGCGAGATCTCCACCCGCCGCCGGTCGGTGGGCGAGGGCGCCGTCGCGATCAGGCCCTTGCGCGCCAGCCGCTCTACCACGCCCTTCGTCGTCGCCGCATCCATCGCCACCAGTCGGCCGAGATGGTTCTGCGACAGCGTGCCCTCGTCCTTCAGCTTCGCCAGCACCGCGAACTGGCGCGGCGTGAGGTCGGGCATCTGCGAGGAGAAGATCTCCAGATGCCGCTGGTTGGCGAGGCGCAGCTTGAAGCCGATCTGGTCCTCCAGCCGATATGGCGCGTCCTCGGTCACGCGGGTCCGATGCCTCCCTGTCCTGTTCCCGGGAAATCCTAGACGGTTGGTGGGCGATGACAAGCGCGGCGACGTGCGCCGGGGAACGATCGGGGTGGAAAATTCGTTTGACAGCAAACGAAACTCGCCGCGTAATCGGACGGAAGGATTGCCGGGGCGCGGGTGCGGCCGGCGACAGGCTGGAAAGGCGGATACCGGTGTCGGAACCGGCGGGCACGGCGGCTGATACGGAACGGGGCGGGCTGCGGCGGGTCATCGCCTGGCCCTCGCGTGTCTGGCCGGGTCGGAGCCACGGCGCCGACGGGCGGCTGCATCTCAGCCACGGTCCCATCGACCTCGATCTTCGATCTCGGCGGCGCGCCGGGCGAGGTCGCGGCGGCCGAGGCCGTCGCCGGCCGCGCCTTCGCCGGGCTTCTGGAGGCGCTGGTTGCCGAGTTGCCGCTGTTGCGGAGCCCGATCGGGCCGGGATCGCCCGACCCTGAGGGGCCGGTGGCGCGGCGGATGGTGCAGGCGGTCCGGCCCTTCGCCGGTCAGTTCATCACCCCGATGGCGGCGGTCGCCGGGGCGGTCGCCGACCACATGCGCGACGCGATCCGGGCCGAGGCCGGGGTCACGCGTGCCGTCGTCAACAATGGCGGCGATATCGCCATCCACCTGATCGGCGCGCAGCGCTATCGCATCGGGATTCACGACCACCGCCATTTCGGCCACTATGCCGGCATCGTCGAGATTGGCGCCGGTGACGGCATCGGCGGCGTTGCGACCAGCGGCTGGCGCGGCCGCAGCCATTCGCTCGGCATCGCCGACGCGGTGACGGTGCTGGCGGCGACGGCGGCCGAGGCCGATGCGGCGGCGACTCTCATCGCCAATGCGGTGGACCTGCCGGGCTCGTCCCGCGTCAGCCGCCGCCCGGCGCGAGAGCTTGCGCCGGACAGCGATCTCGGCGACCTGCCGGTGACCGTCGGGGTCGCGGACCTCGCGCCGGAGGAGGTCGCCCGCGCACTCGCCGCCGGCGTCGCGCGGGCCGAGGATTATGCCGCGCGCGGGCTGATCAAGGCCGCGTTCCTTGCCTTGCAGGGCCAGGCGCGCGGCGTGGGTGCCGGCGTTGCCGCGGCGATGCGGATCGAGGATGCGCAATCGAAGACAAAGGGAGGCGGGGACAGATGACAAAGGCGATTATCCGCAAGATCGTGACTGTGGTCGAGGAAGTGCGGACTGAGATGGGGCAGGAGATCACGCCGCCCACCCGTCGCGCCGCCGCCATCGCGGTCATCGCCAACCCTTTCGCGGGCCGCTATGTGGAAGACCTCGAGGAACTGCTGGCAATCGGCGAGGAACTCGGCGGGATCCTGGGCGAGGCCTGCGTCAAGGCGCTCGGCATCCGCCCCGAGGAAGCGCAGAGCTACGGCAAGGCGGCGCTGGTGGGCGAGAATGGCGAGTTGGAACATGCCGCCGCCATCCTCCATCCGCGTCTCGGCAAGCCTCTGCGCGCGGCGGTGGAGAAGGGGGCGGCCCTGGTGCCCTCGAACAAGAAGCGCGGGCCGATGGGCCATCCCCTGGACGTCCCCTTGGGTCACAAGGACGCGGCTTATGTGCGGTCGCATTTCGACGGGATGGAGGTGCGCGTGAACGACGCGCCGCGTGCCGATGAGATCCTCGTCGCGGTCGCGGTGACCGACAGCGGCAGGCCGCTGCCGCGCGTCGGCGGGCTCACGCACGCGGAGGCCGAGGGCAAGGACGGGCTGCGCTGACAATGACGGTATTCCGACCCCGCGACCTCTCGGACGCGCTCGGCTTTCTGGCCGAGGCGCCGGCGATCGTTCTCGCGGGGGGGACGGACGTGTACCCGACGCTCGGCGATCGTCCCGCCCCGCCCCGCATCCTTGACGTGACGGCGGTGTCCGACCTCCACGGGATCGCGCAGATGGCGGATCACTGGCGCATCGGTGCCGGAGTGAGCTGGGCAGAGCTGATCCGCGCCGATCTGCCGGCGCAATTCGACGCGCTGAAGGGCGCGGGTCGGCAGGTCGGATCGGTGCAGATCCAGACCACCGGCACGCTCGCCGGCAACATCTGCAACGCCTCGCCCGCCGCCGACGGGGTGCCGGTTCTCCTCGCGCTCGACGCCTCGGTGGAACTCGCCTCGGCGGACGGGCGGCGCGTCGTGGCGCTGGCGGACTTCATCACCGGGGTGCGGAAGACCGACCTGCGCCCCGGAGAGATCGTGACGTCGATCCTCGTGCCCGAGATCGGCGGAGACGTGCGCTCGGGTTTCGAGAAGCTTGGCGCGCGCGCCTATCTGGTCATCTCCATCGCCTCGCTGGCGGCTGTCCTGCGGTTCGACGCGGGGACGGTGGCGGAGGCGCGGATCGCGGTCGGCGCCTGTTCGCCGGTGCCGCAGCGGCTCCCGGCGCTGGAGCGCGCGCTTGTCGGCGCGCCTGCCGGGGCGCTCGGCGCAGCGGTGCGGGCGGATCATTTCGACGGTCTCGCGCCCATCGACGACGTGCGGGCCTCGGCCGCCTATCGCCGCGACGCGGTCGCGACGCTGGCGCGGCGAATGCTGGACAGATGCGGGGCGGCGACATGAGCGGGATCGGCTTCTCCCTGAACGGCCGGCCCGTGGAACATCGGGGCGAGGGCTTCGACCGCCTGTCGCGGGTGCTCCGAACCGAATTCGGCTGCGCCGACGTGAAGGTCGGCTGCGATGCGGGCGATTGCGGCGCCTGCACGGTGCTGATCGACGGAAAGCCGGTCTGCGCCTGCATCACCGCCGCCGGCCAGGCCGAGGGGCGGACGGTTGAAACGCTGGCGGGCTTGCGCGACAGAGATCCCGCATTTTCAAGGCTTTCCGAGGCGTTTCTTGCGCATGGCGCGGCGCAGTGCGGAATCTGCACGCCGGGCATGATGGTCTCGGCCACCGCTCTCCTGCGCGAGGTTCCGGCGCCGTCCGAAGCCGAGGTGCAGGACGCGCTGGGCGGTGTCCTGTGCCGCTGCACCGGCTATCGCAAGATCATCGACGCCGTGCGGGGCGTGTCGGCCCCGGTGGCCGATAGTGGCGGCGTCGGCGCCGGCATCGTCCGCCTGGACGGCGCCCGCAAGGTCGAAGGCCGCGAGGTCTTCGGCGACGACGCCGCGCCGGCCGGCGCCCTCGTTCTGAAAGTGGTCCGGGCACCGGAGGACCATTGCCGCTTCAGCTTCGGCGACCTCGGGGCCTACGCGGCGGCCCACGGCTTCGACCTGATCCTGACTGCGAAGGACGTGCCAGGGAAGAACCTCTTCGGCACCATTCCGGGCTTCATCGACCAGCCGGTCTATGCCGAGGGCAAGGCGCTTTTCCGGGGCGAGGCTGTCGCCGCCGTCATCGGCCGCGCGGAGGTAATGACGAATCTGGATCTATCAACCTTTCCGGTCACTTGGGAGCCTATCCTCGCGGCCATGGAACCGCAGGCGGCGAAGCGGCTGGCGGAGTTTCACCCGGGCCGGACGGAGAACGTCATGTGCGCGGGCTTTGTCCGCAAGGGCGATGCCGAGGCGGCGCTGGCCCGTGCCGACATCGTGGCCGAGGGCGCCTTCGAGACGCGTTTCATCGAACACGCCTATATCGAGCCGGAGGCGGGTTTCGCCGACTGGACGGACGGCCGGGTGGAGATTCACGGCGGCACCCAGGCGCCGCACATGAACCGCGAGTCCCTGGCCGAAATCCTCGGCCTGCCGGTGGCGGCGATCCGCATCGTTCCGACGGCCGTGGGCGGCGGTTTCGGATCGAAGCTCGACATCTCGTTCCAGCCCCATGTGGCGTTGGCGGCGATGAAACTGAAACGCCCGGTCCGGGTGGTCTATTCCCGTTCGGAGTCAATGGCTTCGACGACGAAGCGACATCCGGGCCTGATGCGTGTCCGGGCCGGGGCGACGAAGGACGGCAGGCTCGCGGGATTCGCCTTTGAGGGCTCGTTCAACACTGGCGCCTATTCCTCCTGGGGGCCGACCGTCGCGAACCGGGTGCCGGTTCATGCCGGCGGACCCTATGCCCATGCCGATTACGTCGCACGCGCCGAGGGGGTGCACACCAACTGTGTCCCGGCCGGCGCGTTCCGGGGCTTCGGTGTGCCGCAGGCCGCCATCGCGCAAGAGGCGGTCTTCGACGATCTCGCGGCGCAGCTCGGCATGGACCGGCTGGAGTTTCGCCATCTCAACGCGCTCGACAACGGCATTCCGACGACAACCGGACAGGTTTTCGACGGGGCGGTCGGGATCAAGCCCTGCCTCGACGCGCTTCGATCGGCTTGGGAAGCGGCCCTAAAGAATGCAAGCGAATTCAATGCGAAGGGCAGCGTTCTTCGCAAAGGCGTGGGCATCGCCTGCGGTTGGTATGGCTGCGGCAACACCTCGCTGCCGAACCCCTCGACGATCCGGGCGGGGATCACCGCCGAGGGCCGGATCGTGCTCCATCAGGGCGCAATGGATATCGGCCAGGGCGCGAATACCGTCGTCGCCCAGATCTTCGCCGAGGCGCTCGGGGTCGACGCGCGGCAGGTGGAGATCATCGGCCCTGATACCGACGTGACGCCCGATGCCGGCAAGACTTCGGCGTCGCGCCAGACCTTTGTCTCGGGCAATGCTGCGCTTTTGACGGGGCTGGCGCTTCGTGCCGAACTTCTTCGCCTGACCAATGCCGCAGACGGGCGGGTTTCCGTTTCCGGGGAAGGGATTGAAGTCATGTCTTCAGACGGAACCCGGCACCGCGCGCCGCTCCCCGAAGGGGCAGGCTACGTGATCGAGGCGGCCGAAAGCTACGATCCGCCGACTAGGCCGCTCGACGCGAATGGCCAGGGCGTGCCCTACGCCGTCTATGGCTATACCGCGCAGATGGTCGAACTGACGGTAGATACAGGGCTTGGCACCGTGAAGCTCGACCATATCCATGCCGCCCATGACGTCGGCCGCGCGATCAACCCGGTCCTGGTCGAGGGCCAGATCCACGGCGGGGTGGCGCAGGGCATCGGCCTCGCGCTGATGGAGGAATACATCCCCGGGCGCACCGACAACCTGCACGACTACCTGATCCCGACCATCGGGGACGTGCCACCGATCACCAGCCATATCGTCGAGGTCGCGGACCCGCACGGGCCCTATGGTGCGAAGGGGCTCGGGCGAGCATGTGCTGATCCCGACGGCGCCGGCGATCCTGTCGGCGATCCGGCATGCGACGGGGGCGAGGGTGACACGACTTCCGGCGACGCCGGACCGGGTGCTGGCGGCGATCCGCGCCGCGAAAGAGGATTAAGATGGTCCGCCAAGTCGTTGAATCCCGAATGGAAGGCAAGATCCGCTGCGACGCCTGCCCGGTCATGTGCTACATCGCCGAGGGCCGCGCCGGCGCTTGCGACCGCTATGCCAACGAAGGCGGCGAACTGGTGCGCCTCGACCCGTTCACGGTGCTCGAAGCGGCGAAGGAGGGCGACGGGCAGATCGTGCCGTTCCTCGAGGTCGAGGCCGGCGAATGGGACGGCGATATCCTGCGGACCGGGCGGCCCTTCATCACCGCCATCGGTGCGGGCACGACATACCCCGACTACAAGCCCGCTCCCTTCATCGTCGCGCAAAGCCATGACGGGGTGGACATGGTGACCGTGGTGACCGAGGGGATATTTTCCTATTGCGGCGCCAAGGTGAAGATCGACACCGACCGCTTCCTCGGGCCGGAAGCATCCCCGGTGCGGGTGGATGGAGAGCCCATCGGCCATGTGATGACCGCTGAATACGGATCCCAGATGCTGTCGCTCGGCGGCGTCCATCACCTCACGGGCGGCTCGA
Source organism: uncultured Alphaproteobacteria bacterium (assembly GCA_963707885.1). GTDB lineage: Bacteria > Pseudomonadota > Alphaproteobacteria > Rhodobacterales > Rhodobacteraceae > Albidovulum. The sequence goes on along the minus strand of CAVPRV010000011.1, from coordinate 130,468 downwards.
AGAAGGAAGGCCGCGTCACCTGCGACGCGCTTTTGCGGCTTTGCAACCGCGAGGCCGTGGGCGTCAGCATCGACGGCGGGGCGGAGGTGGTGCTGCAGGCCGGCCAGCCGCCCGTTGTGAACGGGGTCGAGGAGCACCTGATGCGGGTCGGCTGCGGCTCGGCCACGATCGGCATGTTCGCCAGGCAATGGCACGGCCTCGTGGACGAGGTGGTGGTGGTCGACGACCACATCACCGGCGTTCTTTCGGAACACCAGGCCGGCAAGCTCCTCGGGGTGGCGCCGACGGGGATCAAGATCCTCGGCCACAAGTCCACGCCCGGCCGCTATTTCCGCGTGGCCGAGCCCGGCACCGGTTGGGGCGGCACGAATATCGAGGACCCGCTGACGATCCTCGGACCGTGGCGGGCGCCCCATGCCCGGCCGGGCCTGACGATCCTGATGGTGTCCACCACGGGCGAGCAATGGGGATACTACGTTCTGGGCGACGACCTCCGGCCGGTGCCGGCCGACCTGCCGGAAAGCCTCAAGGCTTCCGTCGAGCGGATCGCCGAGAATTGCGAGCCCTCGGTGACGTCGGTCCTCTTCATGGGCGGGGCCGGGGGATCGCTGCGCGCGGGCGTGACCGAGAACCCAGTGCGGCTGACCCGCTCGGTCCGCGAGGCGGTGACCAATGTCACCTGCGGCGGGGCGGAGTGCTATGTCTGGCCGGGCGGCGGCATCACCTTCATGGCGGACGTGACCGAGATGCCGTCGAACGCCTTCGGCTACGTGCCGACGCCGGCTTTGGTCGCCCCGATCGAGTTCACGCTGCGGCTGTCGGATTATGCCGCCCTTGGCGGGCATATGGACCAGGTTCGCCGGGTCGAGGAGATCGCGGGCGAGATCGAGCGGCGGGTGTCGGTCAAACGCGACCGGTAGCGGTTTTCAGATTGAGCGCCCGGTTCCCGGGCGCAAGTCTTGTGTCGCCACCGCCGCTTGCGCGGCGAAGGCTCCGTGCCGCCGGCGGAGGTATTTGGGAACAGAAGAGGGTGCGGTCAGCCCTCGACGATTTCCGGCAGCCGGGTCGCGGGCGGAGTGTTGCGGCTGCGCGCGGTGCGGACGATGCCGTCGATGATGGTCATGCCGACGCCGGGCAGGTTGCCCTGGTGGACCGAGCCGAGCATCGAGCCTTGCCCGGTGCGTGCTGCGCCATGTCGATAAGGACGAAATCGGCGGATTTTCCGACCTCGATAATGCCGCAGTCGAGGTCGCGCATCCGCGCGGTGTTGCCGGTGGCGAAGCAGAAGGCGATCTCGGGCGGCACGTCGCCGAGGGACGACAGCATCGCCACCATGCGCAGGATGCCGAGCGGCTGGACGCCGGACCCGGCCGGCGCGTCGGTGCCGAGGATGACGCGTTCGGGCTGTTTGAGTTCGAATGCCGTCCGCATCGCGAGCAGAGCCCGCGCGTTCGTTGCCGTTGTGGACGATCTCGATGCCCCGCAGGCAGCTTTCGCAAAGGCAGGTGATCTGGTCGTCCGGCAGCGCGGTGTGGCCGCCATTGATATGGCCGATGATGTCGGCATCCGCCTCCAGCACCACGTCCTTGTCGATCAGGCCGGAGCCGGGGATCGAGGGGCCGCCGGTATGGATCGTCGACTGGATGCCGTATTTGCGCGCCCATTTGACCATCTGGCCCGCCGTCTCTCCGGCCTTGACCGAACCGAGACCGACCTCGCCCAGAAGCTTCACGCCGGCATCGGCGAGATCCTTGAAGTCGCTCTCCACCATGCCCTCCTCGAGCACCGGCGCGCCGGAATGGACCTTGACGCCGGAGGGGCGGAAATTCTCGTACCAGCGCTGCGAGGCGATCGCCATCGCCTTGAGCCCGACGATATCCTTCGGGCGGCCCGGCGCATGGACCTCGCCGGCGGAAATCATCGTCGTGACCCCGCCGTGGAGGCACGAATCGATCCAGTTCAGCTGCTGCTGGCGCGGCGTGTAGTCGCCGATCACGGGATGGACATGGCTGTCGATGAGACCGGGGCAGAGCGTCACGCCCCTGGCGTCGACCACCGTCGTCGCCCGGTCTGTGTCGAGGTCCTTCGCGTTGCCCACAGCGACGATCCGGTCGCCTTCGCAAACCACGCAGTCGCCGTCGATCAGCGGCTCCTCGATGCGGCCGGAGAGGATCTGGCCGATATTGCGGATGACGAGCTTGGTCTTGGCCTTAGGGCCGGGGGTGGGGTCTGACATGTCGGGCCTCGTCTGGGAGCGGATGTGCCCCGTGATGGTCCCACAACACTCGTTTGCGTGCAAATGTTTTGGGAGGCCGGGTCAGGCGCTGATGCCGTGTCGCTTCATCTTGTCGTTCAGCGTGCGGCGCGGCAGGCCGAGGAGCTGCGCCGCGCGTTCGGTATTGCCGCGGCAGCGGTCGAGGGCGGCGCGGATCTCGCGCGCTTCGAAATCGAGGAGCCGGTCGGCCAGTGTCTCGCCGGTGATCGCGCGCGGGGCCTCGGGATCGTCGCTGTCGATGCCGAGCGCGAAGCGTTCGGCGGCGGCCTTCAGCTCGCGCACGTTGCCGGGCCAGGCGCGGCGGGAGAGCGCGCCACGGGTGGCGAAGGTGATCGCCGGCGCCTCGCGGCCGTGGCGGGTGGCGGCGCGGGCCACGAAATGCGCGAAGAGGAGCGGGATGTCGGTCGCCATCGCCGACAAGGGGGCAGTGGCGATCTCGGCCCCGGCGAGGCGGTAGAAGAGGTCGGGGCGGAACGTGCCGTCGTAGCTCATCGCCTTGAGATCGGCCTTGGAGATCGCGATGACGCGAAGGTCGAGCGGCCGCAGGCGGTTCTCGCCGAGCCGCTCGACGGCGCGTTCCTGCAGCACGCGGAGGAGCTTTGCCTGCAACGGCAGAGGCATCGCCTCGACCTCGTCGAGGACGAGCGTGCCGCCGGAGGCGAGTTCGAGCTTGCCGGGCTTGTCGGCCGCCGCACCGGGGAAGGCGCCTGCGGCATGGCCGAAGACCTCGGCCTCGAACAGGGCTTCGGGCAGGGCGGCGCAGTTCAGCGCGACATAGGCGCCGACCGCGCGGGGGCTCGCCGCGTGAACCGCGCGGGCGACCAGTTCCTTGCCGGTGCCGGTTTCGCCGGTGACGACGAGATCGACGTCGAGGGGGGCGAGGGCGGCGATGCGGGCGCGAAGCGTGGCGATGGCTGGACTTTCGCCGAGGATCTCGTACGGGGCGAGGCTCGATTGCAGGCGGGCAAGTTCGCCCCGCGTCGCGCGGGCCTTGAGGGTGCGTTCGATGACGAGGAGGAGATGCCCGGCATCGTAGGGCTTTTCGAGGAAATCCTCGGCGCCCTCGCGGATCGCACGAACTGCCTGGCTGACATCGCCGTGGCCGGTCATGACGATCACCGGATGGTCGCCGCTGCGCGCCTTCAGGCCCGCGATGAGGCCGAACCCGTCGATCCCGGGCATCCGGAGGTCGGTGAGGATCACGCCGGGATCGGCCGTGTCGAGCGCGGCGAGTGCGTCGGCCGCGCCGGAAAAGCTCATCACCTCGTGCCCGCCCGCCTCGATCAGGTCGGAGGCGGCGGCGAGGTGGTCGGCGTCGTCGTCGACGACGAAGACGAGGCCCTTCATTCCGCCGCCTCCCCGAGCGCAGCCGCCGCCGGCAGCGCGACGGTCACGGTCGTGCCCGCACCGGGGGCCGAGGCGATGTCGATCCGGCCGCCGAATTCGGTGACGATGGCCTGGCTGATCGAGAGGCCGAGGCCGAGCCCTTCGCCGCCGATCTTGGTGGAGAAGAAGGGCTCCGTGACCCGTTCCATGTCTTCGGGCGCGATGCCGGTGCCGGTATCGGTGACGGCGAGGAACGCCGTGCCGTCCCGGTTTCCGGTCGCCAGGGTGACGACGGCGCCGTCGCGCCCCTCGACCGCGTCGAGCGCGTTGAGGAGAAGGTTGAGGCAGACCTGTTCGAGCCGCACGGGGCCGGCCATCACGAGGGGGGCTGGCGCGGAAGGCCGGAAGCCCGGCGCCACGCCCGCCGCCTTGGCGCGCGGCGCGACGAGGTCGAGCGCGTTCTCCGCGACCTTGTTGAGGTCGGTGATCTGGCGGGTGTTCTGCTCCTTGCGGCTGAAGCTTTTCAGATGTTTCGTGGTGCGCTGCATCCGGCGGATGAGGTTGCGCGCGGTGCCGATCCGGGCCGTCGTCTTCTCCGCGTCGGCGGAAAGCTCGGCCGCGGCGAGCGTCGCCTCCATCGCGGCGAGGGGCTGGCTCATCTCGTGGACGATGGCGGCGGACATGCGGCCGAGGGCGGCCATCTTCTCGGTATGGACGAGGGATTCCTGCGCGGCGCGGAGGTCCGCCTCGGTCTTCCGGCGTGCCTCGATCTCGTGCGCAAGCTCGCGGGTGCGCTCGGCGACGCGGGCCTCCAGCAGGGCGCCCTGGCGCAGGCGCAGCTGGGTGATCTGGCGCCGCTGGTTGAAGATCATCGCAAGGCCGGTCGCCGCCATCGCGACCAGCGCCGCGCCGGCCGCCCAGAGCGCCGAGGCGACGGTGATGCGGGCGAGGGGGGCGGCGGAGATGACGCGCCAGCCATCTGCCTCGATGGTGGCGGTGCGTCCGTGCAGGCGTTCGCCGTCCGGGCCGCGCAGCGCCAGGGCCGAATGTCGCCGCGCTGCCCGGCAGAAGTGCCGCCGCCGAGCCGAGGTCGATGCCGTCATAGGTGCGGACGGCCGCAAGCCGGGCCAGCGCCTCGGGCGCGAGAGGCGCCAGGGGATGATAGAGCCAGTCGTCGATGCCGGAGAGGAAGACCACCCCGTCGCGGTCCGCGATCGCGGTCGGGACGCCGGCGGCTTTCCATGTCTCCTCGAGCGGCTTGAGGTCGATCTTCACTACGATCACGCCGGGCGTGTCGGCGCCGCCGATCCGGGACGAGAGGAAATAGCCCGGTTTCCCGGTGGTCACGCCGATCGCGTAGAACCGGCCCTTTCCGGTCGCGAGCGCGTCGGTGAAGTAGGGCCGGAAGGCGTAGTTGTTGCCGACGAAGCTCTGCGCGGTGTTCCAGTTCGAGGCGGCGATAGCGGTTCCCTCGGCGTCGAGGAGATAGAGGTCGGCGGCCCCCGACCGGGCGGTCACCGTCTCCAGGTAGCGGCTCGCGGCGGCGGTCGCGGCTTCGGTCCGGTCGCGGAGCGCGATGCCGATCCGAACGTCCTCTGCGGCGACATCGGGCAGGTAGCGAAAGCGCTCGATCTCGCTTTCGATGGCGCGGCGGGTGAGGATCAGCGACTGGTCGAGCTCGGCGTCGAGGGCGCGCAGCCCCGCACGGGTGCTCAGCACGAAGGCAAGGCCGGCCGCGAGAAGGGCGACGGCGACGAAGATCAGCAGGATGCGGCGCATCGCCCTGGTCCTCGCCTGTCCCGATCTTGCCCCAGCCACCGCCGACCTCGCCCCCCATGGATTCGGGGCGAAGGGTAGACGAGCGCGGAGGGCAGGTCACGGTCCCGTCGCATGACCTTGCCCCTCGCAAGGCGCGAGGCGGATCGCCGCGCCGGGCTCCGCGCCGATTTCGCGGCAGGCAGCGCCGTCGCAGAGCCGCCAGCCGCCGCCCGTGGCGCCGGACGCGGCGAGGACGAGGTCGGGGACCGGGGCGAGGTCGGGCGTCCAGACCCACCAGCCGTCTTCGAGCCGCGCGCCGGGGCCGGGATCCATCCCGGCGCCCGAGCCTTGCACCGCCGCCTCGGTGAGGCGCAGCGTGCCGTCCTCGACGCGCCAGCTTTCGCGCCAGTCGGTCTTTTCGACCGAATGCCGCCAGGTCAGCTCGAACCCCCCCGAGGCGAGCGAGAGCGCCGTCGCGCCGACCAGGAGGCAGGCGCCCGTCATGCCGGCCGGGCGGCGCGGCCGCGCCAGATCACGCCCGCGAAGATGGCGGCGAGGGCGAAGCCCGATCTCGTCCGTCAGCGGCAGGGCGGCGATCAGGGTGACCGCGGCCGCCGCGGCCAGCGCCCTGAGCGGCCAGCCGAGCGGCCGGCCGAGCCAGCCGATGACCGCCGCGCCCCAGAGGCCGATGGCGAGCACGGTCTTGGCGACGATGTAGGCGACCGCCGGGGCAAAGCCGATCGCTTCGGCCAGCGGCCCGCCGTCCTGCAGCATCAGCGCCGGCGTGTAGACCGCCATGAAGGGGATGACGAAGCCGGCGGCGGCGACCTTGATCGCCTCCATCGAGATCTTCAGCCCGCTTTCCTTGGCGATCGGCGCGGCGGCGAAGCAGGCCAGCGCCACCGGCGGCGTCAGGTCGGCGAGGATGCCGAAGTAGAACACGAACATGTGGCTGACGATCAGCGGCACGCCGAGTTCCAGAAGCGCCGGGCCGGCGATCGACGAGGTGATGATGTAGTTCGGGATCGTCGGGATGCCCATGCCGAGGATGATGCAGGTGATCATCGTCAGGATCAGCGACAGGAACAGGCTGCTTGTCGCCGACCGAGACGATGAACTGGCCGAAGGTGTTGGCGACGCCGGTCAGCGTCATCGTGCCGATGATGATGCCGACGAGCGCGCAGGCGATGCCGACGGGCAGCGCGGTCTTGGCGCCCTCGGCCAGGCATCGCGGCAGAGCGCCAGCGTCTCGCGCCCGCCGTTCGAAAGCGCGTTCCAGGCGATCAGCGCGATGATGGCAACGGCGACGAGCATGATGCCGAATTCGAAGAAGGCGGCGGCGACGAGGCCGAGGCCGATCCAGAAGATCACGCGGATGACGCCTGCCGGCAGGCCCGAGCGCGATGGACCCGCCGAGGATCAGCAGCACCGTCAGCGCCAGCCCGATCGTGCCGGCGAACAGCGGCGTGATAGCCGGAGAACAAGCAGGTAGACCAGCACGCCAGCGGCAGGATCAGATACCAGTCTTCCCGCAGCGCCTTCATCGGCGAGGGCAGTTCGGCCTTGGCCAGGCCCCCTCAGCCCGTGCGCGCCCGGCTTCGAGATGCACCATCCAGAAGGCGGAGGCGAAGTAGAGCATGGCCGGGATCAGCGCCGCCGTGACGACCTCGATATATTCGACGCCGAGCGTTTCGGCCATGATGAAGGCGACGGCGCCCATCACCGGCGGCATCAGCTGGCCGCCCATCGAGGCGGTCGCCTTCGACCCCGCCGGCAAAGGCCGGGCGGTAGCCGAAGCTCTTCATCAGCGGGATGGTGAACTGTCCGGTGGTGACGACATTGGCGACGCCGGAGCCGGAGATCGTGCCCATCAGGCCCGACGACATCACCGACACCTTGGCGGCCCCGCCCTGCTTGTGGCCGACGAGGCCGAGCGACACGTCGGTGAACAGCTTGATCATCCCGGCCTGTTCGAGGAACGAGCCGAAGAGGATGAACAGGAAGATGTAGGTCGACGAGACATAGATCGGGATGCCGTAGATCCCTTCGGTGCCGTAGGCCATGTGGTCGATGACCTGGGCGAAATCATAGCCGCGGTGGTTGAGCGGGCGCGGGCAGGTACTGGCCGAACAGGCAATAGGCCAGGAAGCATGCCGGCGATGATCGGCAGGGCCGGCCCCATCAGCGACCCAGGCGGCGGCGAAGACGGTGAAGAGCGCGACGACGCCGATGACGATGTCGCGCGGCAGGGGATCGCCTGCGCGCAGGATCAGCGGCGTGTATTCCCACCACTGATAGAGCGCGACGAGCGACGCCGGCCAGCGCCATCGCCCAGGCCAGCGCCTTCATCGGCGCGGATTTGCGCTTCAGCGCCGCGAGCAGCGGGAAGCCCAGTAGCGTCAGGAAGCCGACATGGAAGGCGCGGACGATCTGGCTGGCAAAGATCGATGAGATGCGCCGCCGTGGCGATCTGGAAGACCGAGAAGGCGACCGCGATCCAGAACAGTGCCCGCCCCTCAGCCGTTGCCGGAAAGCTCTCGGCCAGCGGATCGTGCATCCCGAGGTCGGGCGCGTCGTTCGGCATGCCGTGATGCTGGATGTCCTGAGACATGTCGGTTTCGCCTCCCCCTCGAAAACCGGTGCGGACCCGGGCGGCGCGGGGCCGCCCGGTCCGTTGACCTTACATCAGGCCGGCTTCCTTGTAGTAGCGCTCGGCGCCCGGATGCAGCGGGATCGGCATGCCGTTCAGCGCGTTCTCGAGCTTGATCTGCGCGGCGGCCTTGTGGGCGGCCTCCAGCTCGCCGCAGGTTCTCGAACAGCAGCTTGGTCATCTGGTAGGCGGTCTCGTCCGACACATCCTCGTGCGTGACGAGGAAGTTGACGACGGCGACCGTCGGCACGTCTGCGTCCTGGCCCTCATAGGTGCCGGCCGGGATCGTCGCGGCGATATAGGGCGCGCCAAGCTTCTCGACGACCTCGGGCGGGATCGCGACCATCTTGATGTCGATCGAGGTCGAGAGATCCTTGATCGAGGCCACGCCAAGACCGGCCGACTGCAGCGTCGCGTCGAGCTGGCGGTTCTTGATCAGTTCGACCGATTCCGCGAAGGGCAGGTATTCGGTCTTGCCGAGATCGTCATAGCTCATGCCCGCCGCCTCGAAGATCGTGCGGGCGTTGAGCTCGGTGCCCGACTTCGCCGCGCCGACCGACAGGCTCTTGCCCTTCAGACCGTCGAGCGAGGTGATGCCGCTTTCCTTCGAGGCGACGATCTGGATGTAGTTCGGATAGACGGCGGCAATGCCGCGCAGCTTCGTCAGCGGCTCCTTGAAGCCGGCATCGGCATCGCCTTCCCAGGCGAGCTTGACCGAATCGCCGAGCGCGAGGGCCAGTTCGCCCTTGCCCTGCTGCAGAAGGTTCAGGTTCTCGACCGAGGCCTTGGTCGACTGCACCTGGGTGCGGGCGCCCTCGATGTTGTCGGCGTAGATCTTCGACAGGCCGACGCCGAGCGGATAGTAGACGCCCGAGGTGCCGCCGGTCAGGATGTTGATGAACTCCTCCGCCTGCCCGGTCGCGGGTGCCGCGAGCGTGGCGGCCGCGAGAAGTGCGGCGAACTTGCCTTTCAGATTGATCATGCTGTCCTCCCAATGACGCATCTTCCCGCCCGGCTTGCCCGGACGGGGATGGGGTTTGCTAGTCGCGCGGGCCTGGCGCGGACAAATCCTTTCCCGCCTGCCGGCGAAATTTCCGCGCAGGTTCCTGCCACGCGCGTCGCAGCTTCCCGCCGCAGAACCCCCCGCCTTCGCTCTGGTCTTCGCTCTGGCCTTAGCCCCCGCGTTCTCGCTAGACTGCGCAGCCGGAGGAGGAGCGGCATGATCCGACGCGCGGCCGTGCTGGCCGTCTTTGTGGTGTTGACGGCGGGCGTCACCGGCGGGGTCTGGTGGCGGGCGCTGACCGATGCGCTGTCGCGGCTGGAGGAACGCGGGCAGGCCGACCTCGCGCTCGCGGGCGACCGGCTGCTCGGCCAGCTTCAGCGCTACCGGGAAATGACGGTCCTCGTTGCCGGCCACCCCGAGGTGCTGGCCCTCGCGCTCGATCCCGCGCGGCTGTCCGGGCCGGTGGACGCGCTCTTGCTGCGCACAGCCGACATGACGCGCTCGGACGAGTTGATGCTGGCCGATGCGACGGGCCGGGTGCTTGCGGCATCCGGGCCGGGCAAGGGCACCGACCGCTCCGCCACGCCCTATTTCAAGCGGGCGATGCAGGGCGCGCTGGGTTTTCACCACGAGATCGACCTCGTGACCGGACGGCGCTTCTTCGTCTATGCCGCACCGGTCTTCTCGCCCGAAGGGCCGGTCGTCGGCGCACTGATCTCGCGGATCGACACCGAGGCGGTCGAGGTCATCTGGCGCGGCGAGCCGATGATCGTCTTCTTCACCGACCGCGATCGGCGTCGCCTTCGTGTCGAACCGGGACGAACTGATCCTGGTGAGGCTCGCGCTTCTGCCGGACGGGGCGGGCGACAATCTCCTGCGGCGGGAAGAGCGGGTGATCGGGCGCCATGTCGCTCTGGGATCTCGACGGCGGCCCCTACCTGCCGGCCCATGCGCTGCATCTGACCCGCGACCTGCCGGTGATCGGGATGACCGGCGAGGCGCTGGTGGATGTCGCCCCGGCCGAACGCCAGGCCATTCTGCAGGCGCTGGTGGCGGCCGTCCTCTGCCTCGGCGTCGGTGCCGTCCTCTACGCGCTGATGGAGCGGCGCCGCGCGCTCGCCGTGCGGCTCGCGGTCGAGGCGGCAGGCGAATGCGCGGCTCGAGGGCCGCGTCGCCGAACGGACGCGCGAACTGTCCGAGGCCAACGACCAGCTGCGTCGGGCGCAGGCCGAACTGGTGCAGGCCGGCAAGCTCTCGGCGCTCGGGCAGATGTCGGCGGGGATCAGCCACGAACTGAACCAGCCGCTGATGGCGATCCAGTCCTTCGCCGAGAACGCCGGCGCTGTTCCTCGAGCGGGCGGAGCCGGAAAAGGGCGGCCGAGAACCTCGGCCGGATCTCCGAGCTGGCCCGGCGGATGGGCCGGATCATCAAGAACCTGCGCGCCTTCGCGCGGCAGGAAAGCGAGCGGATGAGCGATGTCGATCTGGTCGCGGTGGTCGACGGCGGCGCTCGAACTGACCGCGGCGCGGCTGCAGGGCCGCGGCGTGTCCGGGTGGACTGGACGCCGCCGGCGCGGCCGGTCTGGGTCCGCGGCGGCGAGGTGCGGCTGCAGCAGGTGGTGGTGAACCTGATCTCGAACGCCGTCGACGCGATGGCAGGGCGGCGGACGGTGACGATCGCGCATCGCCCGTCGCGGCACGCGGCCGGGTCCGGCTCTGACGGTCGCGCGATACCGGGCCCGGGCATCGCCGAGCCCGAACGGATCTTCGACCCGTTCTATTCCACCAAGGAGGTGGGCGCGAGCGAGGGCATGGGGCTCGGCCTGTCGATCTCCTACGGCATCGTGCAAAGCTTCGGCGGGACGATCCCGGGCGGCAACCGATCCCGACGGCGGGGCGGACTTCACCGTCGAGCTGGCGGCGGCGGCGCGGGAGCGAAGGCGGCATGACCCGGACAGGGTGCTGCTCGTCGACGACGACCGCGCGGTGCGCGAGGCGCTGGGCCAGACGCTGGAACTCGCCGGGCTCGAGCCGGTGCTGGCGGGCAGCTACATCGAGGCCAAGGACCACATCGCCGCCGATTTCGCCGGCGTCGTCGTCAGCGATATCCGGATGCCCGGCAAGGACGGCTTCGCCCTGCTCGACCATGCCCGCAAGGTCGATCCCGACCTGCCGGTGATCCTGCTGACCGGCGAGGGCGACGTGCCGACGGCGGTGCGGGGATGGCCGGCGGGGCCTTCGATTTCCTCGAAAAGCCCTGCGCGCCGGCGGATCTGCTCGCGGTCGTCGACAAGGCGCTCAAGACCCGCGAGCTGGTGCTGGAGAACCGGCGCCTGAAGCGCGAAGTCCGGCGCGGCGACGCGGCGGCGCGGATGCTGGTCGGCACCTCGGCGCTGTCCGAGCAGATGCGCGAGGCGGCGCGGCGGGCGGCGCGGACCTCGGCCGAGGTGCTGATCACCGGTGCGCCCGGGGCGGGGACGGCGAAGATGGCCGAGGTGATCCACCTGCTGTCCGCCGCCGCGATGCGGCCCTTTCAGAAGATCTCCGCGGCCACCGCGACGCCCGAGACGCTGGCCGCCGCCTTCGAGCGCGCCGAGGGCGGCTCGATCTTTCTCGACGAGGTGGCGGCGCTGCCGCAGGCGGCGCAGTTCGCCCTTGCTCGACCTGCTGGAGGCGCAGGCCGGCACCCGGGTGCATCGCCGGCACCTACCGCGACCTGGCGCGCGAGGCCGCCGAAGGGCGGTTCAACCCCGACCTCTACTACAAGCTCGACGTGATGCGGGTCCGCATCCCGCCGCTGGCGCGAACGGCCGCGAGGACATCCCGGTGCTGTTTCGCCACTACGTCGCGCATCGCCTGCGAACAGGCCGAGCTGCCGATGCCGGAGATCACGCCGGAGGTCATCGCCGGCCTGATGGCGCAGGACTGGCCCGGCAATGCCCGCGCGCTGATGAACGCCGCGATGCGGTTCGCGATGGGGCTGAGCGAACCGCCGAGGACGCCGACGGCGCCCGGCCTGGCTGGCCAGATGGCCCAGGTCGAGCGGTCGCTGCTGATCGAGGCGCTGCGCCGGCACGCGACGGCAACGCGACCGAGGCGGCCGCGGCGCTGAAACTGCCGCGCAAGACCTTCTACGACAAGCTCGCCCGGCACGGGATTCGGGCCGAGGACTACCGGAGATCAGTGTGCGGATTTCCGCACAGTCAGCGGGATGACAGTTGTGTGAAATCCGCCCGCCCGGCGTTGCGCGCTGTCGGGACGCGCAATCGGACAAGCCGCTGATTTCGATTTGCAAAGCGGCGCACGCACGGAGCCCCAAAATAATCTGTTGATCGCGAGTGCCCGGTGACGGTCTTTGCTGATATCGGCGATCGCTGTACCGACGGCGGACGCAGTCAGTGTTGAGACACGGGAGGAGTACCAATGAAGAATTCTGACAACCGCCGATGACGGCGCTCCGCTTGCGCTTGTCCGCCGGCGCGGCCGCCACGCCCGCCTGCGACGAGGGCGAGATCGTCATCAAGTTCAGCCACGTCACCAACACCGACAAGCACCCCAAGGGCATCGCCGCCAGCCTGTTCATGGACCGGGTGAACGACGGAGATGAACGGCAAGGCCTGCATGGAGGTCTACCCGAACTCGACGCTTTACAACGACGACCAGGTGCTCGAGGCGATGCTGCAGGGCGACGTGCAGTTGGCCGCGCCCTCGCTGTCGAAGTTCGAGACCTTCACCAAGGTGTTCCGGATCTTCGATCTGCCGTTCATGTTCAAGAACATCGAGGCGGTCGACGCGTTCCAGAACTCGGAAACCGGCCAGGCGATGAAGGAATCGATGGTCGCGCCGCGGCCTGCTGGGCCTGGAATTCTGGCACAACGGGCTGAAGCAGTTCTCGGCCAACGTGCCGCTGATGCTGCCCGAGGATGCAGCCGGCCTCAAGTTCCGGGTGCAGCCCTCGGACGTGATCGTGGCGCAGATGGAAGCGCTCGACGCCTCGCCGCAGCCGATGGCCTTCTCCGAGGTCTACGGCGCCCTGCAGACCGGCGTCGTCGACGGGCAGGAAAACACCTGGTCGAACATCTACGGCCAGAAGTTCTTCGAAGTGCAGGACGGCACCACCGAGACCAACCACGGCGTGCTCGACTACCTGGTCGTGGCCTCGGTCGACTGGCTCGACAGCCTGCCCGACGATGTGCGCACCCAGCTCACGACGATCCTGCACGAGGTCACCGTCGAGCGCAACGCCGCGGTCGGCCGAGGTCGACGCCGAGGCGCGCCAGGCGGTCCTCGACGCCGGCGGCGTGATCCGCGAGCTGGACGACGAGCAGCGTCAGGCCTGGGTCGACGCGATGAAGCCGGTCTGGGAGAAGTTCGAGGACGACGTCGGCCAGGACAACATCGACGCCGCGCAGGCGTTCAACGCCGGCAGCTAAGTGACAGAGCACGGACGGAGCGGCGCGGACCCGGCTGGGCGATGGCCGGGTCGACAGCGACAGGGGAGGGGACATGAGCGGCAAGTATGAGCCCGCCAACGGCCTCGGCCGGCTGGTGCACGATTCGAGGAAACCGCCATCGCCGTGCATGCTCGGCCTGATGACCGCTGATCACCTTCGTCAACGTGGTCCTGCGCTACGTCTTCAACGCCTCGCTGATCTGGGGGCTCGAGGTGACGCTCAGCCTGTTCGCCTGGCTGGTGATCTTCGGCATGTGCTACGCGGTCAAGATCACCGCCCATCTCGGGCGTCGATGCGATCACCAACATTCTGCCCGCTCGCGGCCGCCGGATCGCTGGCGCTGGTCGCCGCGGCCTGCTGCCTGATCTATGCCGTCCTGCTGATGAAGGGGGCCTGGGACTACTGGGCGCCCTTCGCGCGGGTTCGAACAGACCGGCGGGCGCTGGTTCCCCGAGGGCTTCATCGAGACCCGCGACCAGGCCTGGTACGTGACCGACCAGATGCCGATGCCCGGCTGGCTGCGCTTCCTCGAGGCCGATGTTCAACCAGGGCGAGCCCTACGAAAAGCTGCCCCGGGTCATCCCCTATGCGATCCTGCCCATCGGCTGCGCGCTGCTGCTGTTCCGCCTGATCCAGGCGACCTGGGGATCTGATCACCGGCCGCCGCGACAGCCTGATCGTCAGCCACGAGGTCGAAGACGCGTCGAGACGTCCGCCACATGAACTGCGAGGAATAAGACATGGAAGTCGTTCTTCTTTTCGTGATGATCATCGGCCTCATGCTGATCGGCGTGCCGATCGCGATCTCGCTGGGCCTCATCTCGATCATCTTCCTGCTGGGGTTCTCCGACACCTCGCTCGCCTCGATCGCGCAGACCCTCTACCAGGCGATGGAGGGGCATTAGACGCTGCTGGCGATCCCGTTCTTCATCCTCGCCTCGACCTTCATGTCGACCGGCGGCGTGGCCAAGCGGATCATCCGCTTTTCCATCGCCTGCGTCGGGCACCTGCCGGGCGGGCTCGCCATCGCCGGCGTCTTCGCCTGCATGATGTTCGCGGCCCTGTCCGGCTCGTCGCCCGCCACCGTGGTCGCCATCGGCTCCATCGTCATCGCGGCGATGCGGCAGGTCGGCTACACCAAGGATTTCGCCGCCGGGCGTGATCTGCAACGCCGGCACGCTCGGCATCCTGATCCCGCCCTCCATCGTGATGGTCGTCTATGCCTCGGCGACCGACGTCTCGGTCGGGCGGATGTTCCTCGCCGGCGTCATTCCGGGCCTTCTGGCCGGCGTGATGCTGATGGCGACGATCTTGATCATCGCCGATCTGCAAGAACCTGCCCAAGGGCGAATGGCTCGGCTGGGGCGAGATCGTCGAAAGCTTCGGCGACGCGTTCTGGGGGCTGATGCTGATCGTCATCATCATGGTCGGGCTCTACGGCATCCCGGGCGTCACCAACGCGATCTTCACCCCGACCGAGGCCGCCGCCGTCGCCTCGGTCTAGGCCTTCATCGTGGCGACCTTCATCTACCGCGACATGGGGCCGCTGGCGCGGGACGGGCGGCAACCTGACGCCTCGTGCAAAAACCGGTGGCGCTGGTCACCGCGTTCTTCCACCCCGACACCCAGGCCACGCTGTTCGAGGCCGGCAAGCTGACCATCACGCTGATGTTCATCATCGCCAACGCGCTGATCCTCAAGCACGTGCTGACCGACGAGCAGATCCCGCAGCAGATCGCCGGCGCGATGCTCGACGCGGGCTTCGGCAAGATCATGTTCCTGATCATCGTCAACGTGATCCTGCTGATCGGCGGCCAGTTCATGGAGCCGTCGGGCCTGATCGTGATCGTGGCACCGCTGGTGTTCCCGATCGCCATCGAGCTCGGGGTCGATCCGATCCATCTCGGCATCATCATGGTGGTGAACATGGAGATCGGGATGATCACGCCGCCGGTGGGGCTCAACCTCTTCGTCACCTCGGGCGTCGCGGGCATGTCGATGATGCGGGTGGTGAGGGCGGCGCTGCCGTTCCTCGCCGTGCTCTTCGTCTTCCTGATCATCGTCACCTACGTGCCGATCATCTCGACCTGGCTGCCGACCCGCGTGATGGGGCCGGAGATCATCGTGAAGTGACGCGCGGGCAGTGCGGCCGGACAAAGTCCGAGCCGCCGATGCCGCCGCGGACAACGGGTTGCTCGTACGCCGCTTCCCGCGCGCCCTCGGCCCGGAGCCGTTCGACATACCGGCCCGCGGAGCGGTATTCGCGCCAGGCGGAAAGTTTGGCGGCGCGGGCGTCGACGGCGGCGAGGGCCGTGCCTTGCGCGGCCGATAGGGCCATCGGGACTTCTCCTCCTTGACGTGCCGGGGCGGCCTTTCGGATCGCCGGGCAAGGGCGCGTTCGGCCGCAGCTAGCGGCCCGCCATATCGCGCGCGATGTCGAAGAAGGCCTGGACAAGCTTTCCACCCCTGCGGTCGCGCAGGCAGACCAGCGCCTCGTCCATCACCATCGCCTTGGCCCCCTCGACCGGGATCGCGACGAGCCGCGCATCGGCACCGAACTCGGCCGCCGAGACGAAGCCGACGCCGGCGCCGGAGGCGACGATCTCGCGCACCGCCTCGCGCCCCTCGGCCTCGATTGCCGGGATCAGCGTGACGCCGGCGGCGCGGGCGGTGTCTTCGAGCTTTCGGCGGGTCTTCGAGCCTTCCTCGCGCAGGACGAGCGGCAGGTCCTTCAACTCGGCGAAGCTCAGCGACTTCCGCCGTGCCAGCGGATGGGTTCGCGGCGACGAAGGCGGTGATCGGGGTGGAGTTGAGCTGCAGCGCCTCGATATCGCGGCTTTCGGGCAGGTCGCCGAGCACGCCGATATCGGCCTCGTAGCCGTGTAGCGCGGCCAGGACGCTTTCGGTATTGCCGGCGCGGACCGTGATCTTCACGCCGGGATGCCGCTCGCGGAACCGGGCGAGGATGTGGAGGAGGTGATGGGCGCTGTCGGCGACGATGCGGAGCGTGCCCGGCCCGAAGCGCGCGGGATTCCGACAGGAGCTCCAGCGCCTGCTGCTCGTTGTCGAAAAGCCGCCGGGTGATCTCCAGCAGTTTCTCGCCCTGCGGCGTCAGGCTGACCTGCTTCTTGTGCCGGTTGAAGAGGAGGAGGTCGTATTCCTCCTCCAGCTTGCGGACCTGATCGGAGATCGCCGGCTGGGTCAGGTGCAGCTCCTCGGCCGCGCGGGAAAAGCCGCCGGAAATGGCGACATAGTGGAAGGCACGGAGCTGGACGTAGCGCATGGGCGGGGCTTTCCGACGGATATCCAGATGATATCGAAAGTAAAACTTATGGATCAATCTAAAATAACGATTTTACATATGGATCGGCGCGTGGGACATGCGGGCAACCCCGCGCTGTCCGTCAAGGAGGTCTGCCGATGTCGCCCCGCCCCGATCCGCTGCCCGCGCCGAAACTGGGCGAGCCCTATCTCCTGACGCCGGGGCCGCTGACCACGGCCTATGAGGTCAAGCAGGCGATGCTGCGCGACTGGGGCTCGTGGGACGCCGATTTCCGGGCGATGACGAAATCGGTCCTGGATCAGCTCGTGGCTCTGGCCGGCGATACGACGGGGGAGTTCGCCTGCGTGCCGATGCAGGGCTCCGGCTCCTTCTCGGTCGAGGCGATGCTGGGCACCTTCGTGCCGAGGGACGGCAAGGTGCTGGTGCTGGCGAACGGCGCCTACGGGCTGCGCGCGGCGCGAGACGATGCGCTATCTCGGCCGCGCCTATACCTTGATCGACAAGGGCGACTACATGCCGCCGCGCGGCGACGAGGTCGCGGCCGCCCTCGACGCCGATCCCGC
Source organism: uncultured Alphaproteobacteria bacterium (assembly GCA_963707885.1). Lineage (GTDB taxonomy): Bacteria > Pseudomonadota > Alphaproteobacteria > Rhodobacterales > Rhodobacteraceae > Albidovulum. The sequence continues at coordinate 113,156 of CAVPRV010000011.1, read as the reverse complement.
GATCACCCATGTGATCGCGATCCATTGCGAGACATCGAGTCGGCATCCTGAACCCGGTCGCGGAGATTTCCGAGGCGGTCTATGCGCAGGGCCGCAAGCTCCTGATCGATTCCATGTCCGCCTTCGGCGCGCTGCCCCTCGACGTGAACCAGATCCGCTACGAGGCGATGGTCTCCTCGGCCAACAAATGCATCGAGGGCGTGCCGGGCTTCGGCTTCGTCATCGCGCGGAAGACGGAGCTTGAGGCGGCGAAGGGCAACAGCCACTCGCTGGCGCTCGACCTTCATGCCCAGTGGGCCTACATGGAAAAGACCGGCCAGTGGCGCTTCACGCCGCCGACCCATGTCGTCGCCGCCTTCCTCGAGGCGCTGCGGCTGCACGCGGCCGAAGGCGGCGTCGCGGCGCGCGGCGCGCGCTACACCCGCAACCGCGACGTGATGGTCGAGGGCATGCGCGGCCTCGGCTTCGAGACGCTGCTGAAGGACCGCTGGCTGTCGCCGATCATCGTCACCTTCTTCTGCCCGGCCGATCCGAACTTCGCCTTCGACCGACTTCTACGAGCGGATGAAGGACAAGGGCTTCATCATCTATCCGGGCAAGCTGACGGTCGTGGACTCTTTCCGCATCGGCTGCATCGGGCGGATGGACGAACATGTCATGCGCAAGGTCGTGCAGGCGGCGAAGGAGGCGCTTGCCGAGATGGGCGTGACCTCCGCCGCGCCGCCCGAAGCGGCGCTGACCGAACGCGCGAAACTCGCCGCCTGAGGCGGCCCCGGAATCTGAGACGGAAGGAACAGAAATGACCGCCACCGCCCACGCGCCCGTCACGGCCAACGACCGCGCCTATCCCTGGCCGAAGGTGCCCGCCATCGCGATCTGCCTCGACGGCTGCGAGCCGGAATATCTCGAGGTCGCCATCGCCGAGGGGCTGATGCCGGTCGCTGAAGCGGATGCGCGGGACGGGGACCGACCGGCTGGCGCATTCGGTCATCCCGAGCTTCACCAACCCCAACAACCTGTCCATCGCCACGGGCCGCCCGCCGAGCGTGCACGGCATCTGCGGCAACTACCTCTACGACCCGGAAACCGGGCAGGAAGTGATGATGAACGACGTGCGGTTCCTGCGCGCGCCGACGGTCTTCTCGAAGTTCTACGATGCCGGCGCCCGCGTCGCCGTCGTCACCGCCAAGGACAAGCTGCGCGCGCTGCTGGGCGCCGGGCTGAAGTTCGACGATGACCGCGCGATCTGCTTTTCGTCCGAGAAGTCCGACCAGGCGACGAAGGCCGGAAACGGCATCGACAATGCCTCGAAATGGCTCGGCATGCCGGTGCCGGAGGTCTATTCGGCCGAGCTGTCGGAGTTCGTCTTCGCCGCCGGTGTCAAGCTTCTGAAGGAGTGGAAGCCGGACGTGATGTACCTGTCCACCACCGACTACGTGCAGCACAAATATGCGCCGGATCAGCAAGGCGCGAAGGATTTCTACGCGATGTTCGACCGCTACCTCGGCGAGCTCGACGCGCTGGGCGCCGCCATCGTGGTGACCGCCGACCACGGCATGAAGCCGAAGCACAAGGCCGATGGCGCGCCCGCGGTGATCTACGTGCAGGACCTGCTCGACGAATGGCTCGGCGAGGCGGCAGCGCGGGTGATCCTGCCGATCACCGACCCCTATGTCGTCCATCACGGCGCGCTCGGCTCGTTCGCCACCGCCTATCTGCCGGATGGCGCCGACAAGGCCGATATCATGGCGCGGCTCGCGGCATTGCCGGAACTGACCCTTGTCGTGGACCGCGAGGAAGCGGTGCAAGCGGTTCGAACTGCCCGCCGACCGGATCGGCGACATCGTGATGATCTCGGGCGAGAACATGACCATCGGCACCTCGGCCCACCGTCACGACCTTGCCGCGCTGAAGGAGCCCTTGCGCTCGCATGGCGGGCTGACCGAACAGGAGGTGCCGTTCATCGTCAACCGCAAGCTCGACCTGCCGACCGCACCGAGCTTGCGCAACTTCGACGCGTTTCTCTACGCCACGACGGCGGCGGCGCTCTGACCATGAGGGACGCGAGCATGACCAAGATCGAGATCCGCCACGAAGGCATGCGGATCGGCGGCAAGACGGTCTTCACCGACAAGGTGATCGAGGTCCGCTATCCCTATACCGACGAGGTGGTCGGCACGGTTCCGGCGGGAACCGCCGAACACGCGCGCAAGCGCCTTCGAGATCGCGGCGAACTACCGCTCGAAGCTCACGCGCTACGAGCGCAGCCAGATCCTGCAAGCGCGCGGGCGAGATCATCGGCGAACGGCGCGACTATCTGGCCAAGTGGCTCGTTCTGGAACTGGGCATCTGCTACCAGCACGCGCGTCTACGAGACGAAGCGCGCGCAGGACGTCTATACCTTCGCCGGCGGCCCAGGCGCTTGCAGGACGACGGCCAGATCTTTTCCTGCGACCTGACCCACAACGGCAAGGACCGCAAGATCTTCACCAAGCGCGAGCCGGTACGCGCGATCTGCGCGATCACGCCGTTCAACCATCCGCTGAACATGGTCAGCCACAAGATCGCGCCGTCGATCGCGACCAACAACTGCATGGTCTGCAAGCCGACCGAACTGACGCCGCTGACGGCGCTGACTCTCGCCGATATCCTCTATGAGGCGGGACTGCCGCCGGAGATGTTCCAGGTCGTCACCGGCTGGCCGCAGGATATCGGCGACGAGATGATCACCAATCGAGAACATCGACATCATCACCTTCACCGGCGGCGTGCCGGTCGGCAAGATGATCGCGGCGAAGGCGGTCTACAAGCGTCAGGCGCTGGAGCTTGGCGGCAACGATCCGCTGATCGTGCTCAACGATCTCGACGACGCCGATCTGGACAAGGCGGCGACGATCGCCGTCGCTGGCGCGACCGGCAATTCCGGCCAGCGCTGCACGGCGGTCAAGCGCATCCTCGTGCAGGAAAGCGTTGCCGACCGCTTCGTGCCGCTGGTGCTGGAGAAGGCGAAGAAGATCAGGTTCGGCGATCCGATGGACCCGGCGACCGAGCTTGGCTGCGTGATCAGCGCGAAGGCGGCCGAGCTTTTCGAGAAGCGCGTCTACATGGCGGCGGAACAGGGCGCGAAGGTCCTCTACGATCCCGGCCGCAAGGGCGCGCTGCTGCCGCCCATCGTCGTGGACCACGTGCCGCATGACTCGGAACTGGTGATGGAGGAAACCTTCGGGCCCATCGTTCCCATCGTCCGGGTGCCGGATGATGATGTCGAGGTCATGCGAATTTCCAACTCCACCGCCTTTCGGCCTGTCCTCGGGCGTCTGCACCAACGATTTCCGCCGCATGCAGGCCTATATCGAGGGCCTCAATGTCGGCACCGTGAACATCTGGGAACAGCCCGGCTACCGCATCGAGACCTCGCCCTTCGGCGGCATCAAGGACAGCGGCAACGGCGTGAAGGAGGGGGTGACGGAGGCGATGAAGTTCTTCACCAACGTGAAGACCTATTCGCTTCCCTGGCCCCGGTGAGCCGGTGGCGGCTTCGGGAGCCTCCGGCGGAGGTATTTGGACCACAATGAAAGGAACGAGGAAAGGAACGGGCGTGATCACCCATACCGAGGGCGAGTCGAACACCTCCGAAGCCCGCCGGACATGGGCGGCGCGCCATCCCGATGCCGCGACGCGGGATCTCCTCGCGCGCGATGCCGACGCCTTCCTGCATCAGTCGCTGTCCTCGCCCTGCCTGTCCACCATTGCGAAGGCAGAGGGCATCTGGATCGAGGATACGGCCGGGCGGCGCTACATGGATTTCCATGGCAACTCCGTCCATCATCTCGGCTATGCCCATCCGCGCGTCGTGGCGGCGATCAAGGCACAGTTGGATCAGCTGAGTTTTTCGCCACGCCGGTTCACCAACGCGGTCTCGGTGGAACTGGCCGAGGCTTTGGCGGAGCTGGCGCCGGGCGATCTTTCCAAGGTGCTTTTCACCACCGGGGGGTCGGACGCGAACGAGGTGGCGCTGAGGATCGCGCGGGCGGCGACGGGGCGGTTCAAGACGCTGAGCTTCTGGGACGCCTTCCACGGCGCCGGGTTCGGCGCGTCGAGCGTCGGCGGCGAGGCGACGTTCCGGTCGGGGATCGCGGGACCGCTGCTGCCGGGGGCGGAACATGTCGCGCCCTTCAACTGCTATCGCTGCGCCTATGGACATGCCGGGCCGGAAAACTGCGGCCTCGCCTGCGCGAAGATGGTGGACTACGTGCTGGAACGCGAAGGCGATGTCGCGGCCGTCATCGCCGAGCCGATGCGGGCCGTGCCCGTGGTGCCGCCGCCCGGTTTCTGGAGGGCGGTGCGGGCAGCCTGCGACCGGCACGGCGCGCTTCTGATCATGGACGAGATCCCGACCGGGCTCGGCAAGACCGGAGCCATGTTCGCCTTCGAGCATGACGAGGTGGTGCCCGATATCGTGACGCTCGGCAAGGCGCTGGGCGGGGGGATCCTGCCCATCGCTGCCGTCGTGGCGCGGCGCGATCTCGACGTCTGCGGCGATTTCGCCATCGGTCACTACACGCACGAGAAGAACCCGGTGACCGCACGGGCAGCGTTGGAAACGCTTGCCGTGATCCGCGAGGAGGGACTCGTCGCGCGGGCGGCCGAGCTTGGGACCCATGCGCTGGCGCGACTGCGCGCCGGGCTGGGCGACTGCCGGATCGTCGGGGACATCAGGGGGCGCGGCCTGATGTTCGGCGTCGAGATCGTCGAGGACCGCGACACCAGGGCGCCGGCGAAGGAGCGGGCGGAGCGGATCTATTACCGCTGCGTCGAGGCGGGGCTGAGCTTCAAGATCTCCGCCGGATGCGTGCTGACCCTGTCGCCGCCCCTGATCATCGGACGGGCGGATCTCGACCGGGCGCTCGACATCGTCGCCGGGGCGATCGGCGCCGAGGCGGCCTAGCCGGCGAGCGTCAGGCGGGCGCCGGCGGCATCGAGCGCCGCGGTGATCTCGGGCGCGGGCGGCCGGTCGGTGATCACCTCTCCAATCCCGTCGAAGCCGGCGACGCTGATCAGCCCGCGGCGGCCGAACTTCGAGTGATCGGTGACGACGACCCGGCGTTCCCCGCGCGACAGGACGAGGCGGGCGAACTCCGCCTCCTCCAGCGCATAGTCCATCACCCCGGTCGCATCGACCGCGCCAGCGGAGATCACCGCGTGGTGCACCGTGAATCGGGCGATGAAGTCGAGGGCGGATTTGCCGAAAGCCGCGCTGGAATCGCTTCGCAGCTCTCCCCCGGCCATGTAGACGCGGTTGCCGTTCACCGTGGCGAGGGTGCGGGCGATGTCGGAGGAGTTGGTAACGACCGTCAGCCGCCGGTGCCCCATCAGTTCTCGCGCGACGTAGCTCGTCGTGGTGCCGGTGTCGAACATCACGGATTCGCCGTCGCGGATCGACGCCGCGACCGCCCGGGCGATCGCCTGCTTCGCAGCGGCATTCTCGCGCATCCGCTTCTGGAACGGCGCCTCGCCGATCTGTCCGGCAAGGCCGACCGCGCCGTGGATGCGCATTACCGCGCCGGTCTCGCTGAGGGGTTTCACGTCCCGCCGCACGGTCTCGAGCGAGACCCCGAGCTGGCGGGCGAGGGCGGAGATCGTCACCGTGCCCTCGGTCTCGAGGATCTTGAGGATATCGGAATGGCGTTTGGACAGCATTTTCGGGCTCCGGCGATGGCGCGATCTTAGGCGAGACGGAGAGGGTCCGCAATTATCGGGCATCAAACGGGCACAAAAAACACAAAAAACCACATATGGCGATTGACGGAATCACTTCGCTCGGCCCTACTTGGGTCCAGGGACGGGCAGGGTACGCTGACGGCGGCCCGGGAACGACCGTCCGAAGACCGGCAAAGCCGGCCGAACAGGGGGTTCACCAATGTCCAAGACAACTACCGTTATTCGTGTCCGCGCGATGGCCGTTTCGGTCGCCGCTCTGCTTGCGGGGGGCGCGCTGGCCCAGGAATCCGCCGATCCGATCAAGCTGACGCTCCATGACTGGACCGGGCAGCTGATCACCACCCAGCTCATGGGCGATATCCTGCAAAAGGCGGGCTACAACGTCGAATATGTCCAGGCAGACTACCTCGCGCAGTTCGCCGGGCTCGAGACCGGCGACCTCGATGTCGCCATGGAGATGTGGGAGACGACGGGCCGCGAGGCGATGGATGCGGCCACCGCGACCGGCAAGGTCGAGAATTTCGGCCCCACCGGCATGAAGGCCAAGGAAGAGTGGTGGTATCCCATCTACATGAAGGAAAAATGCCCCGGCCTGCCGAACTGGGAGGCGCTGAAGGACCCGGCCTGTGCCGAGGCCTTCTCCACCGCCGAGACCGCGCCGAAGGGCCGTTATCTGGGTGGCCCGGTGACCTGGGGCGGCTTCGACGACGAGCGTGTCGAGGCGCTCGACCTGCCGTTCGAGGTGATCCATGCCGGCACCGACGCGGCGCTCTTTGCCGAACTTGAAAGCGCCTACCAGCGGCAGGCGCCGATCATGCTCTGGATCTATGCGCCGCACTGGGCGCCGGCCAAGTACAAGGGCGAATGGGTCGAGTTCCCGGAATACACGGCAGAGTGCTACAACGACCCGGCCTGGGGATCCAATCCCGACATGGCCTATGATTGCGGCAAGCCCTTCGGAGAGATCTGGAAGGTCGGCTGGGCCGGCGTGAAGGACAAGTGGCCGGGCGCCTACGAGGCGATCAAGGCCTTCACCATCGACAACGACGAGATGGGCGCGATGATCACCGACGTCGATCTGAACGGCAAGACCGTTGACGCGGTCACCGACGAGTGGATGGCCGCGAACGAAGGCCGCTGGAAGGGCTGGATCGGGCAGTAATCCGCCCGGGTCCACACCGCCACCCGCCCGCGCGGCTCTCCGGTGCGGGCGGGTCACTATCGCTCTGTCCGGACATGAAATGACCGAACCCACGTCCCTGCCTGCCGACGCCAAGCTTGTCTGCCGAGAGGTCTGGAAGCTCTTCGGTGCCCGCGCGGGCGAGGTGCTGGGTTCGCTCGGCTCCGAACCGGATATCGCGCGCATCGTCGATGCCGGTCTGGTTCCGGCCGTGCGCGCCGTCAACCTCGCGGTGCGCGACGGCGAGATCTTCGTGATCATGGGCCTGTCGGGCTCCGGAAAGTCGACGCTGGTGCGGCTGATGTCGCGGCTGATCGAGCCGACGGCGGGCGAGATCCTGTTCAACGGGCGAAACCTGCTCGCGGCGTCGAACGAGGAGATGGTGAAGATCCGCCGCCACAAGATGGGCATGGTGTTCCAGCACTTCGCGCTTTTGCCGCATCTGACGGTGCTTGGGAACGTCGCCTTCCCGCTCGAAATCCAGGGGGTCCCGAGGGAGGAGCGCGAGGCGCGGGCGCGAAAGATGATCGCGCTCGTCGGCCTTGGCGGCCGCGAGGACGCGGTGCCGAGGCAGCTTTCGGGCGGACAGCAGCAGAGGGTGGGGATCGCCCGTTCGCTGGCCGTCGAGCCGGAGCTTTGGTTTCTCGACGAGCCGTTTTCCGCCCTCGACCCGTTGATCCGGCGCGAGATGCAGGACGAATTCATGCGCCTGCAATCGGTGCTCAAGAAGACCATCGTGTTCATCACCCACGATTTCGACGAGGCGATCCGGCTGGCCGACCGCATCGCTGTGATGAAGGACGGGGCGATCGTCCAGCAGGGCACGCCGGAGGAGATCGTGATGAGCCCTGCCACCGATTACGTGCGCGAGTTTACCCGGGCGGTGCCGAAGGCGAAGGTCGTGCGGGTGAAAAGCGCGATGCGGCCGGCAACCGGCGCCTCCACCGGGGGCGCGGTATCGGAGCGGGCGACGGTGGCCGAGGTGGCGCCGATGTTCCTCGACGGGGTCGAGGTTCTGGCCGCGACCGGGCCGGAGGGCGGGGTCACCGGCCATCTGCACCGCGCCGATGTCGTCACGCTGATGCTCGGGGGCTGAGGGGATGGCCGCGGCGACCCTTCCCCAGTCCCGGATCTGGGCCCGCTGGTCGGGCTGGGCGCTGGCGCTCGGCCTCTTCGCCGTCCTCTGGCTGGCGGGAAGGGAGGTCGCGCCCTGGGCCTTCGACTGGCCGAAGGCGCAGACGCTGCCGATCGCGCGGTGGATATCGACTTTCACCAAATGGCTTCTGAACGAGGCGACCTTCGGGCTATTCACCTTCGCCGAACTGACGCGATTCATCGCGGCGGTGATCGACTTTCCCTACCGGATCGTCCTGTCGCTCCTGTCGACCGGGTTCCTCGAGGGGCAGGGATCGGGCGCCGTGCAGATCGTGCCGCCGCTGACCTGGATCGCGGTGATCGCGGTCTTCGCGCTGATGGGCGCCTGGGCCGGGGGGCGACGGCTCGCCCTTCTCGTCGCCGCCTGCTTCACGTTCATCGTGGTCTTCGGGCAGTGGCAGAGCGCGATGGTGACGCTGGCCTCGATCCTCGTCGCGGTGCCCCTCGGTGTCGCGGGGGGCTCTTGCTCGGCATCCTCGCCTGGCGGAGCGCAGTCTTCGAACGGGCGATCCGCCCGGTCCTCGACCTCATGCAGACGATCCCGGTCTTCGCCTATCTGGTGCCGATCCTCTTCCTCTTCGGGTTCGGGCCGACGGCGGCGGTGGTGGCGACCCTGATCTACGCGATGCCGCCGATGACGCGGGTCACGCAACTTGCGCTCGCCCGGGTGCCGGGGGAGCTTGTCGATCTCGGACGCATGGTCGGCTGCACCCCGCGGCAGATGCTCTGGCGGGTGATGGTGCCGTCGGCGCGGGATGCGCTGATGGTCGGCGTCAACCAGGTGATCATGCTCAGCCTCAACATGGTCATCATCGCCTCGATGATCGGCGCGGGAGGCCTCGGCTTCGACGTTCTGGCCGCGCTGCGCCGGCTCGATTTCGGCGCGGGGCTGGAAGCGGGGTTCGCCATCGTGGCGCTGGCGGTCGCGCTCGACCGGCTGAGCCAGGCGGTCGCGACCCGGCAGGAGGGCGTGGCCGGGGGCGGATTGGTCGCGCGGCACCCCTATCTCGCGGCGGGCCTCGCGACGATTGTCATCGCGGGCCTTCTCGGCCTGGTCGCGCCGTCATTGCAGACCTATCCCGTCGGGTGGGAACTTTCGACCGGCACCTTCTGGAGCCGGGTCGTGGAATGGATCAACGTCAACTTCTTCGACTTCCTCGAAGCGATCAAGAACGCGGTTCTTCTGAACCTCCTCATCCCCTTCAAGCGCTTCCTTCTCGGCCTGCCCTGGGTCGGGGTGGCGGGGCTACTGGCCTTCGCCGGCTGGCGGCTCGGCGGCTGGCGGCTCGCGGTCCTGACCGGGGGGCTCGCGGCGCTCATCGCGGTCGCGGGGCTTTGGGAAAAGGCGATGATCACCGTCTATCTCTGCGGCATCTCGACCGGAATCGCGATGCTGATCGGGCTACCGGTCGGGATTTTCGCGGCCGAGCGTGACCGGCTCTGGGTCGTCGTTCGCGCAGTCATCGACACGCTGCAGACGCTGCCCTCGTTCGTCTACCTCATGCCGGCCGTGATGCTTTTCCGCGTCGGCGACTTCACCGCGATGATCGCGGTCGTGGCCTTCGCAGTGGCCCCGGCAATCCGCTACACGGTGCTGGGGCTCAAGGGCGTCGATCCGCGGCTGATCGAGGCGGGCCGGGCGATGGGCGGCACCGACCGGCAGATCCTTACCCGGATCCGGCTGAGGCTCGCCTTGCCGGAGATCCTGCTCGGCCTCAACCAGACGATCATGTTCGCGCTGTCGATGCTGGTCATCACCGCGCTCGTCGGCACCCGCGACCTCGGGCAGGAGGTCTATATCGCGCTGACCAAGGCCGATCCGGGGCGCGGGCTGACCGCGGGGCTGGCGGTCGCGTTCATCGCGATCATCGCCGACCGGCTGATCCAGGCCGGCGCCCGGGCTGCCCGGGCCCGGCTCGGGCTCGGGGAGGGGGCGGCATGACGGTCGGGGCGCGCGCGCTTCGCGGCGGCGGATGCCTCCGGCGGGGATATTTTCGGCAAGATGAAGGGGCGGGCGCATGAGCTTCGACCGCATCGCGGCGCTGCCTTGCTGGGCGGGAGAGATTTCTGCGGAGCCCCTGACCGGCGGGTTGTCGAACGAGAGCTGGAAGGTGATGGACGGGGCTGGCGCCCATGTGGTGCGGTTCGGCGCGGACTTCCCCTTCCACCATGTCAGCCGCGCCAACGAGGTGATGGCGGCGCGGGCGGCCCATGCGGCGGGCTTCGCGCCGGAGGTGGAGTTCGCTGCACCCGGCGTCATGGTCTCGGCCTTCGTCGAGGCGCGGACCTGGGGCGAGGCGGAGGTGCGGAACGATCCCGCGCGGGTCGGGCGATTCCTGCGCGATTTTCATGTGCGGATGCCGGGCGAGGTTTCGGGGCCGGGCGCGATCTTCTGGGTCTTTCACGTGATCCGCGACTATGCGCGAACGCTGGCGGCCAAGGACAGCCGGTTCGCGGCCGACTTGCCGGGTCTGGTGCGGGTGGCGGCGGCGATGGAGGTGGCGCAGGTCGCGCTGCCCATCGTCTATGGCCATCACGACCTGCTGCCCGCCAACTTCCTCGAGGATGCGGCCGGGCGGCTCTGGCTCATCGACTACGAATATGCCGGGTTCGGCACCGCGATGTTCGACCTTGCGGGGGCGGCGTCGAATGCCGGGATGGCGGCGGAGGAAGCCGAGGCGCTTCTGGCCGCCTATTTCGGCGTCGCGCCCGATGCCGCGATGCGCCGCGCCTTCGACGCGATGCAATGCGCAAGCCTCGCGCGCGAGGCGATGTGGGCGATGGTGTCGGAGATCTTCCTCGCAGCACCGGGCGCAGATTACGACGCCCATGCGCGCGGCTATCTCGGTCGGCTCGATGCCGCGCTCGACCGCTATCAATCCTTTTACGGAAAGCTCGCCCCATGACCTTGCCTTCGCACGCCCAGATCGTCGTCATCGGTGGCGGTATCATCGGCTGTTCGACCGCCTATCACCTTGCGCGCGACCACAAGGCCGACGTGATCCTGCTGGAACAGGGAAAGCTCACCTCCGGCTCCACCTGGCATGCGGCGGGGCTGGTGGGGCAACTCCGCTCCTCGGCCTCGATCACCCGGGTGCTGAAATACTCGGTCGAGCTTTACAAGGGGCTGGCGGCGGAGACCGGGCTCGAGACCGGGTGGAAGATGACCGGCTGCCTGCGGCTTGCGACCAACGCGGATCGCTGGACCGAGTACAAGCGGCTGGCGACGACGGCGCGGTCGTTCGGGATGGAGATGCATCTGATCTCGCCGGCGGAAGTCAAGCGGATGTGGCCCTTGATGGATGTCTCGGACCTCGTCGGGGCGAGCTGGCTGCCCACCGACGGGCAGGCCTCTCCCTCCGACATCACCCAGAGCCTCGCCAAGGGCGCGCGGATGCACGGGGCGCGGATCCACGAGGGCGTACGGGTGCTGGGCTTCGGCATGGCGAGGGGGCGGATCACTTCCGTGAAGACCTCGGACGGCGAGATCGCCTGCGAGACGGTGGTGAACTGCGCCGGGCAATGGGCGCGGCAGGTGGGCGCGATGGCGGGGATCGAGGTGCCGCTTCAGCCGGTGAAGCACCAGTATATCGTCACCGAGAAGATCGAGGGGCTGGCCCCGGACGCGCCGACGCTCCGCGACCCCGACCGGCGGACCTATTTCAAGGAAGAGGTCGGCGGGCTGGTGATGGGCGGCTATGAGCCCAATCCGCAGCCCTGGACCACCGGGGACGTGCCGAACGACTGGGAGTTCCGGCTTTTCGACGACGATTTCGACCATTTCGAACAGCATATGGAGCAGGCCATTGCCCGGGTCCCCGCCCTGAACGAGGCGGGGGTCAAGCAGATGATCAACGGGCCGGAAAGCTTCACGCCGGACGGAAACTTCATCCTTGGCGCCGCACCCGAATGCCCCAACATGTTCGTCGGTGCGGGCTTCAACGCCTTCGGCATCGCGAGCGGGGGCGGCGCGGGCTGGGTGCTGGCGGATTGGGTGATGGCGGGCGAGGCGCCGCTCGACCTCTGGGTCGTCGATATCCGGCGCTTCTCGGAGATGCACCGCGACCGGCAATGGGTCAGCGACCGCACCTGCGAGGCTTACGGCAAGCACTACACGATCGGGTTCCCGCATGAGGAATACACCTCCGGCCGGCCCCGCATCACCTCACCGCTCTACGACCGGCTGAAGGCGCATCGCGCGGTCTTCGGATCGAAGCTCGGCTGGGAGCGGCCGAACTGGTTCGCGCCCGAGGGGATGGCGGCGGAGGACGTCTATTCGATGGGCCGGCAGAACTGGTTCGCCCCGGTCGGGGAGGAGCACCGGCACGTGCGCGAGGCGGTCGGGGTCTTCGACCAATCCTCCTTCGCGAAATACGAGGTGACAGGGGCGGATGCGGCAAGCGCACTCGACCATGTCTTCGCCAACCGGGTGGCGCGGGGGCCGGGGCGGCTGACCTATACGCAGGCGCTGAATACACGGGGGGGGATCGAGTGCGACCTGACCGTCGCGCAACTGGCCGAGGACCGGTTCTACATCGTCACCGGCACCGGGTTCCGCACCCACGACCTTGCCTGGATCGCCGAGCATCTGCCACAGGGCGACGTGACGATCCGCGACATCACCGAGGAGTGGGGGGTGCTGTCGCTGATGGGGCCGAAGGCGCGCGACGTGCTGGCGCGGGTGGCCGGGGCCGACGTCTCGGATGCGGGCTTCCCGTTTGGCCATGTCCGCGAGATCGAGATCGCGGGTGCCCGCGTCCGGGCGCTGCGCGTGACCTATGTGGGCGAGCTCGGATGGGAACTCCATGTCCCGCTGGCGGCGACGGGGGCGGTCTTCGACGCGCTGATGGCGGCGGGGGCGGGCGCGGGGATCCGGCCGATAGGCTACAGGGCGCTCGAATCGCTCCGCCTGGAAAAGGGTTACCGCGCCTGGTCCTCCGACATCACGCCAAACGACACGCCGTTCGAGGCGGGGCTCGGCTGGGCGGTGAAACTGCGCACGAATGACGGATTCATCGGCCGCGAGGCGCTGGAGGCGGCGAGGGGCCAGCCTCTGAAAAAGCGCTTTGCCGGCTTCACCCTCGACGATCCTGCCGCGGTCCTCGTCGGCCGCGAGACGATCCTGCGGGACGGGAAGCCGGTCGGCTATCTCACCTCGGGCGGCTATGGCTATACGGTCGGAAAAAGTATCGGCTACGGCTATGTCCGCCATGCCGAGGGGGTCACGGACGACTTTCTGAAGAACGGCCGATACGAGCTGGCCGTGGCCAATGAGGTCTTTCCGGCGCGGATCGGAATGGGGCCGTTCTACGACCCGGAGAACCTGCGAATCCGGTCCTGACCGGTCGGGCAGGCGAGCCGGCATTCTATTTGGCTATCAACGCCTTGACCGGCGACGCTCAGTTTTTCTCGCGGCTGAGGCGGCTGGAGAGAAGGTCGCCCGTCTCGGACAGGATCGGATAGGCGATCATCGTGAACGCGGAGTTCACCTGCTTCAGCGCGCGCAGCGTCTCCTGATGGATGTTCGAGGTCTCGATGCTTTCGGTCAGCCCCTGCTTCAGCCGGTCGAGGTGGGAGCGTTGCAGGCGCTGCTCGATATCGCGGACGTAGTCCTTTTCCTCGACGAGGGCGCGGGCGGCATCTGGGTTGAGTGTCATCAGCACGTTGAGGCCGGATTGGGCGTTGGAGAGCACCCGGTCGTGGAAATCGCGGATCTCGCGCTGGCCGGTGTCGGAAAACGTCGTACCGCTCTGGTCAAGGCGGCGGGCGAGGCCGAGCATCGTGTCGGCGATGGCGTTGCCGGCGCTTTCGAGGTTGACCGCCATGTCGGCAAGCTCCAGCCCCCGTCGCGCCACGTCCTCGTCGTTCGAGTTTCGTTGCAGCTTCGCGAGGTAAAGCTTTGTGGCGATGTGCATTTTGTCGAGTTCTGTTTCCTTCGCGCGGATCGCGGCGGCGGCCGTGTCGTTCCAGTGCTCGTAAAGGCCGATGACCGAGCGCAGCATCGCCTCCACCCCTTCGCCCATTTGCAGCACCTCGCGCGCCGCACAGGCGAGCGCGCGGTCGGGATGGTCGAGCGCGGCGGGATCGAGCGCGCTGATCCGCGAGAGGTTCGCGGCCTCCGCCGGCGGTGTCACCCAGCGCGAGACGAGTTTCAGGACCGGCCCGATCACCGGCAGCGCCAGAATCGCCAGCACGAGGTTGAAGGCAAGGTGGAGGTTGATCACCTGCCGCGCCGGGGTGCCGCCGAGAAGATCGAGGGGCGGCGCGAAGACCGAGAGGCCGAGAAGGGCCAGAACCGCGCCGCCGCCCCTGAGCGCGAGATTGGCGACCACAACACGCCGCGCGGCGATGTCGGAGCCGAGCGTGAGCACGAAGGCGATGACCGCGCCGCCGAGATTGGCGCCGAGCACCATCGCGATGCCGGCGGTGACCGGCAGCACACCCTGCGCCGCGAGGGTCACGAAGAGTAGGACCGCCGCGACCGAGGAATGCACAGCCCAGGCAAAGACCGCGCCGATGACGAAGGCCGTGACGAGGTCGCCGCCGAGATAGCCCATCGCCGCGACCAGTCCCGCGCTGTCCCTGAGCGGCTCCGTCGCCGCCCGGATCATCGAGAGCGACACGAAGATCAGCGCCAGACCGATGAGCACACGGCCCGACATGCGGTAGTTGCGGGTGTTGGACTTGAGAAAGAGCCCGACACCGGCGACGAGCAGCACCGGCACCAGCCAGTCGGCCCGCGTAAGCAGGATCTGCGTCACGATCGCCGAGCCGAGGTCGGCGCCGAGCAGGATCGCGAGGCCCGCGATCCCGGCGAGGGTTCCGGCCGCGACGAAATTCGCCGTCAGGATGGCAACGGCGGTCGAGCTTTGCAGGACGATCGCCGCCCCGGTTCCCGTCAGCGCCGCGAGCAGCCGGTTCTCCGCCCCCCGCCGCAAGAGGCGACGGAGCGGCACCGACCAGCCGCGTTCCACGCCGGTCCGGACCAGTCGCACCGCCCAGATCAACAGGGCGGCGGCGCCGGCGACGTGAAGCAGGAACAGCAGAGGCGAACTTTCAGGCATTCTTCTCATCCAACTTCTGTCCCGAGTCTTGCCGTCATAAAACTGTCACATAACCTTTACAATGCGCGAGTTGTGCGCCATCGCCCGACGGTCTGGCCTGTTGACTCCAGACGGCCGTGGCCTCAGGTGGTTTCCGGAGCGCCGGGGAGGTGCGGTTGGCATTCACCATCAGACAGTTGCAGTTCTTCGTCGCTGCGGCCGAGAAGGCCAGCGTCTCCGGTGCCGCGCGGGCGCTTTCGATCTCCCAGAGTTCGGTTACCGAGGCGATTCAGTCGCTGGAGGACGATCTCGGGGTGATGCTGTTCGAGCGCAAGGCGCGAGGGCTGGATCTGACGCACAAGGGCTCGCTCTTTCTCAGGCATGCGACGCAGATCCTCGGCGACGTGTCGAATGCGCGGATGGCGTTTCGCGACGAGGCGGGGCAGATGGCGGGCAAGCTGTCGCTCGGCGTCACCTCGCTGGTCGCGGGCTACGTGCTTTCCGACATCCTGTCGCGCTTCCGCCGGGCCTGGCCGCAGGTGGAGCTGTCGGCGATCGAGGATAACGGCGACTATCTCCAGCACCTCCTGATCGGCGGCGAGCTTGACGTGGCGGTGATGCTCACCTCCTCGATCCGCGACCGGGCGGCGATGCATGTGGAGAGCCTCCTCGTCTCTCCCTACCGGCTCTGGCTGCCGCTCGGCCATCCGCTGACGGATGCGGAGGCGATCTCGCTCGACCAGCTCGCGGGAGAGCAGTTGATCCTCCTCACCGTCGACGAGATCGAGGAGAGCACCCGCAAGCTGATGGCGGCGCTTTCCGTGAAGCCAGACATCGCCTTTCGCACCCGATCGGTCGAGGCGGTCCGCAGTCTCGTCGCCACGGGGGCAGGGGTCGCGGTGCTGCCGTCGCTCGTCTACCGTCCGTGGTCGCTGGAAGGCGACCGGATCGAGATCCGCGACGTCTCCGGCGACCTGCCCTCGGTGCAGGTCGGGCTTTGCTGGCGCAAGGGCGCGCCGCTTTCGGCGGTGGCGCGGGCGTTCATCCGGGCCGCGCAGGGGGCGGTTCCGGAACGTTGAGCTATCGGTTGTTCCGATATCATGTTTCTTGCTTTTGATATTGCGAACGAATTCGGCGGGTTCCAGACTGGCGCCGATCCAGCCCCGCCCGGGACCGGACGATTGAAGCCGGGCAGGCGGCGGGCAAAGCCAAGACCAACCAACAGGAAGGTGAAACGAATGAAACGGCTCCTAGCGTCCACAACCATTCTGGCGCTCTCCGCAGCGTCGATCGCATCGGCCCAGATGACCGCCGTCGGAGACGGCGAAGGCCAGGTCGATATCGTCGCCTGGCCGGGCTATATCGAGCGCGGCGAGACCGACGCCGCCTTCGATTGGGTGACGACGTTCGAAGAAGCCACGGGCTGCAAGGTCAACATCAAGACCGCCAACACCTCGGACGAGATGGTGGCATTGATGAACGAGGGCGGGTTCGACCTCGTGACCGCCTCGGGCGACGCCTCGCTCCGCCTTGTCGCGGGCAAGCGGGTGCAGCCGATCAATACCGACCTCATCCCCTCGTGGTCGACGGTCGACGACCGGCTGAAGGATGCGCCGTGGTTCACCGTGGACGGGGTCCATTACGGCGTGCCCTACCAGTGGGGACCGAACGTCCTGATGTACAACACCGAGGTCTTCCCCGAGGCACCGACCTCCTGGGCGGTGGTCTTCGAGCCGATGGATCTGCCGGACGGCAAGCCCAACAAGGGCCGGGTCCAGGCCTATGACGGACCGATCCATGTCGCCGATGCCGCGCAATACCTGATGGCGCACAAGCCCGAACTGGGCATCACCTCGCCCTACGAGTTGAACGAGGATCAGTACAAGGCGGCGCTCGACCTCCTGCGCCAGCAGCGTGAACTCGTGAGCCGCTACTGGCACGACGCCTTCATCCAGATGGACGACTTCAAGAACGAGGGTGTCGTCGCCTCCGGCTCCTGGCCGTTCCAGGTGAACCTGCTGAAATCCGAGGGTCTGCCGATTGCCTCGACGATCCCGTCCGAGGGCGCAACGGGCTGGGCCGACACGACGATGATGCAGGCCGATGCCGCGCATCCGAACTGCGCCTACAAGTGGATGGAACATACGCTGTCGTCGAACCTGCAATCCGACCTCTCGGTCTGGTTCGGCTCCAACCCGGTGACGCCGGCCTCCTGCACCGACGGCTCGGGAATGCAGACTGCGGAAGGCTGCACCGCGAACGGCATGGACGATTTCGAGAAGATCCGCTTCTGGACAACGCCGGTCGCCAATTGCAGCCAGGGTGAAGGCGCCTGCGTGCCCTACTACCGCTGGGTCTCCGACTATATCGGCGTGATCGGCGGCCGCTGACGCGCCATCTCCTCCCGGCGCCTTCCGGCGCCGGGACCGGACTGCTCCGCCCCCGCCGGCTTGCGGGGGTATCAGGGATATTTTTCATGACTGCAGCCGTCGAATTCCAGTCCATATCGCGGCACTACGGCCCGGTGCGGGCCGTGGACGAGGTCGACCTGTCGATCGCCGAAGGGTCGTTCTTCGCCATGCTCGGGCCGTCCGGCTCCGGCAAGACCACCTGCCTGCGGCTGATCTCGGGCTTCGAGAAGCCGACCGCCGGCACGGTGCGCATCTTCGGCGAGGACATGGGCGAGGTGCCGCCCAACCGCCGGCATGTGAACACCGTGTTTCAGGACTACGCGCTTTTCCCGCACATGTCGGTGCGCGACAACGTCGCCTATGGGCTGATGGTCGCCGGCATCGGCCGGCAGGCCCGGCATGCGAGGGCCGAGGAGATGCTGGCGCTGGTGAAGCTCGACGGGTTCGGCGACCGCAAGCCCGCGCAGCTTTCCGGTGGCCAGCGCCAGCGCGTGGCGCTCGCGCGGGCGCTGGTCAACGAGCCGAGGGTGCTCCTGCTCGACGAGCCCTTGGGCGCGCTCGACCTGAAGCTTCGCGAGGCGATGCAGGACGAGTTGAAGAGCCTGCAGCAACGACTTGGAATCACGTTCGTTTTCGTCACCCACGACCAGGGCGAGGCGCTGAGCATGGCCGACCGGGTCGCTGTCTTCAACGAGGGCCGCGTGGCGCAGGTCGGCACGCCGGCGGAGATCTACGAACGCCCGGCGACGCGGTTCGTCGCGGATTTCGTCGGGTCCTCGAATGTCCTGCCGCCGGATCTGACCGCAGCGGTCGGCGGGCCGAAGGCCTGGGCGAGCCTGCGGCCCGAGTCGATCGCGATCGCGGCTCACGGTCGGTTGCGGGGCGTCGTCACCGGCGCGCGCTATCTTGGCGCCGGCACGCGGCTCAGTGTGCGGGCTGGGGCGCTGCCCCAGACCCCGAGGTATTTGGACCACGGTGAAAGCGAGATCGCCATTCTGGTTCCGGCGGGTGTGGAGGTGCCGCAGATTGGGGCCGAGATCGGACTCGACTGGGAGCCGGCGGCGCTCCATGTGATGGAGAGCGAGGCGTGAGTGCGGCGTTTCATCCCGAGCGCGGACTCGCTGACCGGCTGACGGGTCTTTTCTGGCGCCGCCCGAAGGTTCTGACCGCGATCCTGCTGTTGCCGCCGCTCCTCTGGCTTGGCGTCGTCTATATCGGCTCGCTCGTGGCGCTCCTGATCCAGAGCTTCTATTCCATCGACCGGTTTTCCGGCCTCCTCGTGCCGGAATTCACGCTCAGGACCTATGGCGAGCTCCTGATCCCGGCAAATGCCGACATCATCCTGAGGACGGTGGCAATGGCGGCGGCAGTGACGCTCGCCTCCGTCGTCGTGGCCTTCCCGGTCGCCTTCTATGCGGCACGTTTCGCGAAGGGGCGGTGGAAGGCGGTTTTCTACCTCGGGATCATGCTGCCGCTCTGGTCGAGCTACCTCGTCAAGGTCTATGCTTGGAAGCTGATCCTCGCCAAGGAAGGGATCGTCACCTGGGCTGCGGAGGGGATCGGCGCCGGCAACCTTCTGAACGCGGTTCTGGCCCTGCCGGTGATCGGGGGCAATTCGCTTTCCACGAGTTACATCGGGACGTTCCTGGTCTTTCTTTATGTCTGGCTGCCTTACATGATCCTGCCGATGCAGGCATCGCTGGAACGGGTGCCGACCTCGATGCTGGAGGCGTCGGCCGATCTCGGCGCGGGCGGCTGGCGGACGTTCCGGAGCGTGATCCTGCCTCTGGCGCTGCCGGGGGTGATCGCGGGGTCGATCTTCACCTTCTCGCTGACGCTCGGCGATTACATCATTCCGCAGATCGTGGGCTCCAGCCGGTTCTTCATCGGCCAGGCGGTTTACAGCTTGCAGGGGACGGCCGGGAACATCCCGCTCGCCGCCGCTTTCGCGGTCGTGCCGATCGTCATCATGCTGATCTATCTGACCGTCGCTCGGAAGATGGGGGCGTTCGATGCCCTCTGATGCCCGCCCGCCCCTCGGCCTGACCATCGGCGCCATCGCCGGGCTTGCCTTCCTGCATCTGCCGATCCTGCTGATCTTCCTCTACGCCTTCACGACGGAGGACCGGAGCTATCAGTTCCCGCCGCCGGGGCTGACCGCCAAGTGGTTCGGCGTCGCCTGGAACCGGGCAGACATCTGGCCGCCGCTCTACCTCTCGCTGCGCGTCGCCCTGATCTCCTCGGCAATGGCGCTGGTGCTCGGCACACTCTGCGCCGCCGCGATGGCGCGGGCGCGGTTCTTCGGGCGCGACTCGATCTCGCTGCTCGTCGTGCTGCCCATCGCGCTGCCGGG
Source organism: uncultured Alphaproteobacteria bacterium (assembly GCA_963707885.1). Lineage (GTDB taxonomy): Bacteria > Pseudomonadota > Alphaproteobacteria > Rhodobacterales > Rhodobacteraceae > Albidovulum. The sequence continues at coordinate 93,293 of CAVPRV010000011.1, read as the reverse complement.
GATCATCACCGGCATGTCGCTGCGCTCGGCCTTCGCAATTGGCGACATCCCGTTCTCGACATTCACCATCGTCCTCGGCCACGCGACCTTCTGCATCGTCATCGTCTACAACAATGCCGTCGCCCGGTTCCGCCGGCTCGGGCCGTCGATGCTGGAAGCCTCGGCCGACCTTGGCGCGAGTTCGTTCCAGACCTTCCGCTATGTGATTCTGCCCAATCTCGGCTCGGCGCTTCTCGCCGGCGGGATGCTCGCCTTCGCGCTGTCGTTCGACGAGGTGATCGTGACGACCTTCACCGCCGGGCAGCAATCCACCCTGCCGATCTGGATGCTGAACGAGCTTGTCCGGCCCCGTCAGCGGCCGGTGACCAATGTGGTGGCGATCGTCGTCTTCATGGCGACCTTCCTGCCGATCCTTGCAGCCTATTACCTCACCCGCGGCGGCGAAGAGACCGCAGGCGGAGGCAAATGAAAGGGAGAGCCCCATGACTATGCAATTCGACACCGGCCTTCTTATCGGCGGCGCCTTCGAGCCCGGGCAGGAGCCGGGCGAGAAGGTGTTGAACCCGCGCACCGGCGGCCTGATCCTCGACCTGCCGGAGGCGTCGACCGATCAGGTCGACCGCGCCGTGGCGGCGGCGAAGGCGGCCTTCGACGGCTGGTCGCGCACCACGCCTGCGGAACGCTCGGCGGCCCTTTTGGCCATCGCCGACCGGATCGAGGCGGAGGCGGACGGCTTCGCGGCGCTGGAGGCCCTGAACTGCGGCAAACCGATCAACTCGGCGCGGGACGACGAGATCCCGGCCATCGTCGATTGCTTCCGCTTTTTCGCCGGCGCGGTGCGTTGCCAGCACGGGGCGATCGCCGGCGAATACATGGCCGGGCACACCTCGATGGTCCGCCGCGACGCCATCGGCGTCGTCGCCTCCATCGCGCCCTGGAACTATCCCCTGATGATGATGGCCTGGAAGCTCGCGCCGGCGGTCGGGGGCGGCAACACGGTGGTCTTCAAGCCCTCGGAACAGACGCCGCTGACGGCACTGAAGCTGGCGAAGATCCTCGCCGAGGTGCTGCCCGAGGGCGTCGTCAACATCCTGCCGGGACGGGGCGAGACGGTCGGGAACTACCTCATCAACCATCGCGGCGTCGACATGATCTCGCTCACCGGCGACGTGGCGACCGGCAAGAAGATGCTCGATGCGGCGGCGAAGACGGTGAAGCGGACGCATCTGGAGCTCGGCGGCAAGGCACCGGTCGTGGTCTTCGATGACGCCGACATTTCCGAGGTCGTCGAGGGGCTGAGGGCCTTCGGCTACTACAATGCCGGTCAGGACTGCACCGCGGCCTGCCGGATCTATGCGGGCAGGAAGGTCTACGACAACCTCGTCGCCGATCTCACCGCTGCCGTCGCCTCGATCCAGCTCGGAAACGAGGACGACACCACGAACGAGATCGGCCCCCTCATCTCGCTCCGCCAGCGCGACCGGGTGGCGTCGTTCGTCGAGCGCGCGCGTGAGCAGAACCATATCCAGGTCACCACCGGCGGCGAGATCATGGGGAATGGCGGCTTCTACTACCGCCCGACGGTCGTCGCCGGCGCCAAGCAGACGGATGAGATCGTGCGGCGCGAGGTCTTCGGGCCGGTCGTCTCGATCACGCCGTTCTCGGACGTGGACGACGCCGTCAACTGGGCCAACGACAGCGACTATGGCCTCGCCTCGTCGGTCTGGACCGAGGGATGTCGGCCGGGCGATGGCGACGGCTGCGCGGCTGCGCTACGGATGCACCTGGATCAACACCCACTTCATGCTGGTGAACGAGATGCCGCATGGCGGGCTGAAGCAGTCGGGCTACGGCAAGGACATGTCGGCCTATGCGCTCGAGGACTACACCGTCGTCCGCCATGTCATGGTGAAGCACGGCTGAGGGTCAGGCCGCGGCTATGGCCCTGGCAATGAGCTGGGGCACACGGGCGTCGGTGCCGAGGGGCGGCAGCGTGACGCCGTGAAACCCGGCGGCGTGGAGCGCGGCCGGGATGTCGTCCTCGACATGGCCCCAGCGGGCGACGAAGAGCGGCAGGCAGAGGACGCGCGCGCCGGCGCCTTCGGCGACCTCGACGAGTTCGGGCGCTTCCTCGATGAAACCGAGCCGGCAGTCGGCGAAGGCGAGGCCCTCCGATATCGCGGATTGCAGCGCCCGCGCAGCCGCCGCCGGGTGTGGGCTACGGCCCGATCCGTGAGCGGCGAGGACGAGAGTTGTCTCGTCCGACCGCCAGCCCCGCGCTGCGAGGGCTTCGGCAAGGATCGCGACGGCGAGGTCGGCGGTATCGGGCAAGAGGCCGAAAGGCGTCAGCACCCGGGCCTCCGGCGCGCCCGCTTCGGCAAGGCGGCGCGGCAGAAGCGTCCGGATGAACCAGCCATCCGCCATGAAGAACGGGAATATCAGAGCTTTTTCAAGCGATCGAAGCGCCAACTTCAAGCTTTCCGGCGCGGCGAGGGTGGCGGAGCCGATCCGCCAACCGGGAAGATGGCTGGCGACCTTGCGCGCCATCTCTGCCATCTCCGCTTCCGGCGGTTCGGGGTCGGACGGCTGCCCGTGGGCGACGATGAGTGCGCTACGCGTCATGTAGTCGAGCCTAGTGGATCGGCGGGGGAAGGCAATCAGTCACGCGCCCGACCATCAAGGTCCTGTTGCGTGAGATGCCGCTCCTATTCGCCAAGCAACTCGAAGTGCGAGTTTGTGTTCTCTCTCGTCACGTGCACCACGCCTTTCTACCGGGTCATCCGCCGGAACCTGCTGTCGCCCCGGGCCAGTTCGCTCAGGCGGTGCTGCTGCTGTCGACGGTCGCCATAGTGCCGGTGAGGAGACCCCAGTTCGGTGCGTCCGTCGACGTGAAGCGGAAGACGCTGCGGGTCAGGGTTTTCAGCGAATATGGCACGACTTTCGGCACCCCGGTCGTGCCCGGCGTCGTCATCAGCCAGGTCGTCGCGGTGTGCGGCTCGGCCCCGCCGGGATCATGCGGCGTAGCTCACCAGTTCGTATTCAACCCCGTCGTCGCCGTCGAAGTAAAACCGCCGGCCGGGTTCGTAATCGGCGTGGCTGTGGGGCTCGTAGCCGGCCGCGCGGACGGCGCGTTCGGCGGCGTCGAGGTCATCCACCACGAGCCCGACATGGTTGAGCGATCCGCGTTTCACGTAGCGCTCGACCTGACCGGTCAGGGGGGCCGCGGGGGCGTAGAGCGCGAGGTAACTGTCATCGGAGCCGACATGGACCGTGTGGCCGTTATCCTTCGCAGCACCTTCCCAGCGGATCTTCCAGCCGAAAAGCGCGCTGAGGATGCGGGCGGTGGCCCGGGGGTCGGTGACGGTGATGTTCACGTGTTCGACGCGGGCGGGGTTTCGGGCGGTCATGGCGTTCTCCTTTCGACGCCCGTCCTGGTGCGGGCTTGCGCTTGGTAGTTCCTCAAGTAAGGTTGAGGTCAAACGGAAAGGAAGCCGGGATGGAGCGGGAACTGACGATTGGCGCGCTGGCACGCCGCACCGGCCTCGCCGTATCGGCGATCCGCTTTTACGAGGAGCGCGGGCTGGTCCGGCCGGGGCGCAATGCCGGCGGCCAGCGGCGCTTCGCCCGCAGCGACATCCGGCGGCTCTCGTTCGTGATGATCGCGCAAAAGCTCGGCTACACCATCGCCGAGATCGCGGCGCGGCTGGCCGAATTGCCGGAGGGCAAGGCGCCCGATGCGGAGGACTGGCGGCTGATGGCGGAAGGGTTCCGGGCCGAGCTCGACGACCGCATCGCGCTGATGACGCGGTTCCGCGACACGCTCGACGGCTGTATCGGCTGCGGCTGCCTGTCGCTGACGCGCTGCGCGCTCTACAATCCCGAGGATCGCGCCGCTGCGCGCGGGGCGGGGCCGCGCTACCTGATGGGCGACCGGCCGGATCAGGCGGCGGAGCCGTCATCCTTGCAAAAGAGGTCGTAGAGCACTCCGATCAGCCGTTCGGCCCGCGTGTCGGCCAGCGAATAGAAGATCGCCTTACCCTCGCGCCGCGCCTCCACCAACCCTTCGAGCCGGAGCCGCGCGAGCTGCTGGCTGACCGCGGCCTGGCGCGAGGAAAGCAGGATCTCGAGCTCCGTCACCGTCTTTTCACCGGTGGAGAGGTAGCACAGGATCATCAGCCGTCCCTCATGCGCGAGCGCCTTGAGGAAGGTCGAGGCATCGTCGGCGCGCGCCATCATCTCTTCCGGCGCCACTTCACAGCGGGGCGGGTTGGCGGGCGCGTCGAAGCGCGTCTGCGGGATCGGTGAGGGCCATGATCATCCGTTCTATTCGCGCAAATATAAGCCGCAGCACGGTTCGGCGCCAGCCCCGGTGCCAGTTCGGCGCGCAGGCCGTTGCGGCGGAGTTACGCCGGTCGGGGTCCGGCCCGGCTTCGGGGTGACTTTACGGAAGGTAAGGCTTTCGGCAATGCTCCGGCCCCGGATGGGGACTGAACTCGACATATTGCGCGCCGAGGCGCGACGGTTGATGGCGGCTGGCCTCGCGGCGGCGGCGCCCTGGGCGGCGGTGTCGCGCGCGCTGGCGGCGGCGCCGGTGCCCGAGCCGGGGCCGGGCGGGCGGCGGCTGATCCTCGCCCTTGGTCGCTTCGCCCCGGCGATGGCGGGCGCCGCGCTCTCCCGTCTCGGTCCTTGCGAGACGCTCGTGGTCACCGACAAGGCGACCGGAGAGGTGCCGGAAGGTGCGCGGGTCCTGATCGCGGGCTGGCCAGACCCGGATGCCGCCGGCGAACGCGCGGCGGCGGCGGTCGAGGCCGCGCTCGGCCGGCTCGGACCCGAGGACCGGGCGGTCGTTCTCTTGTCACAGGGCGCGGCGGCGCTGGTGCCGGCGCCGGCGGTCGGGCTGCGGCTTGCCGATCTTCTGTTGGTCGAGCGGATGATGCGCGCGGCGGGCGCGGGGGCGGCGGAGGTGGCGCTGGTCCGCCAGCAGCTCTCGCGGTTCGAGGGCGGCGGGCTGATCGGCCTCGCCGCGCCGGCCGAGGTCGCTGTCTTCGTCCTCGCCGATCCCGCGGAGGGCGACGACCCGCGCCGCATCGCCGGCGGCATGCTGGCCGGGCCGCTCGGCAGCCGGGTCACCGCGCGGGCGCTGGTGGAGCTTTACGGGATCTGGGACCGGCTGCCGGAAAGCCTGCGCCGCCACCTCGCCCAACCCGCGCCAATCGCGGCGTCCTCGTCGAGGACGCGGATGCGGACGGTCGGGGCCAACGCGCTGTCGGTCGCGGCGATGGCCGCGGCCGGGGCGCGGGCCTTCTCGCGCCCGCTTTCGGGAGAGCCGGTTGAGGTTGTCCACGACATTCACGCGGTTGCGGCCGGCCTGACCCCGGGCACCGCGGTCGCCTTCGGCATGGAACCGGCGCAGGGCTGGCCGCATCCGGTTCGCGGGGTCGGGCAACCGGACCCCCTCGACGAGGACGATCCGGCCGGCGACGTGCTGATGCTGTGCTCCCCGCTCGTCGCGGGCGCGGCGGGGCCGCGCCATGCCGACCTGGCCTTGCGCTTCGCCTGCCTCGCGCGCGACCGGAGGCTGCCGGAGCCGTGGGCGCTCCTGCTGTCGGCGAGCGATGGCGGCGGGGATGGCGGCGGCGAAGGGGGACGGGTTCCGGGCGTCATCGTCGACAGCGGAACCCTTGCGCGGATGCGCGAGGCGGGGGACGATCCCGACCGGGTGCTGGAACGTGGCGGTGCGGGCGCCGCGCTCGACGCGGCAGGGGCGGTGTTCCGCACCGGGCCGACCGGCACCGATATCGGCGATCTGGCTATCTTCGTCCGCGGCTGAGCCTGCGGCCCGCGCGGTCAGTCGTGATGCAGGAAGTCGCCGTAGCGACCGTCCCAGAAGAGCAGCGGCTCGCCCTTGCGCAAGCTGGCCCGCATGACCCGGCCGACGAGGATCGCATGATCTCCGCCCTCATGCGCCGACTCGGCGACGCAGTCGAAGCGCGCGAGGCAGCCGGGCAGGAGCGGCAGGCCCTCGGCCGTCGCCGTCATCGCGAGGCCAGAGAAATCATCGCCCGAGCGGGCGAAGCGCCGGCAGAGGTCGAGCTGGTCGGCGGCGAGCACGTGGATCGCGTAGTGATCCGCCGCCACGAAGGCCGGAAACCGGGCCGAGGCGCGGGCCGGGCACCAGAGGACCAGCGGCGGGTCGAGCGAGACCGAGGTGAAGCTGTTGGCGGTCATGCCGATCGGGCCGCGATCGGAAAGCGCCGTGACCACCGTGACTCCGGTGGCATAGCGTGCGAGTGCCGCGCGGAAATCGCGCTCGCCGCCGGTACCGGGGGTGATCTGGTCCATCTCGCGGTCCTGTCGTCGTCCCTGGGGCCGGATCGGCCCCCTCGCGGCGACAGGAAAACCATATTCCGGCTGCGAAGACCACCCGGCATGGCGCCGGGGGCGGGAACGGATCAGGCTTCTTCTTCGCCGGTGTCGATCAGCGAACCGCCGGGGCCGGCGATGTGATCGGGCAGCGCGAGAATCATCAGTTCGCGGACAAGGAGGCAGGCCAGAAGGCTTGCGGCGATCTCGTCAAAAGAAAACTGGGTCAGAAAATCCATTGTCCCCTCCAAGGTCCATGCCCCGGACATTCGCCGCCAAAGCGGGCGCGATTTGGGCAGAGCGGTGACATTTCCCGGCCTTTCTCGTGGGTTTTCATGGTCAGGCGGCGGATGCGCTGTTGTAGAACGACAACGCCCCGGCCCCGAACTTTCGGGCATCGGGCAGGGTCGCGCTTGTTCTTGCCGCCGGGCCTTCCTATGTCGCAGTCAACCACCAATGCCGCCGGATCGAACCAGGTGGGCCACGGAGCGTCGGATGACAACCGCACTTCACTACTTCCGCTGGGCATTCATCGTGACAGCGGCGGGCCTCGCGCTCGCCTTCTGGATCGGCTGGGGCTACGATCACAGCCTCGCGGGGGCGATCAGCTTCCTGCTCATCGGCGCGGTGCTGGCGATCCTCGAGATCTCGCTGTCATTCGACAACGCCATCGTCAACGCCAACAAGCTGAAGGAGATGGACCCGGTCTGGCAGCACCGCTTCCTGACCTGGGGTATCCTGATCGCCGTCTTCGGAATGCGGATCATCTTTCCGCTCCTCATCGTCGTCATCGCGGCCGGAATCGGCCCTTGGGAGGCGATCCACCTCGCCGCGACCCGGCCGGACCAGTACGCCCGCATCATCGGCGGCGCGCATCTGTCGATCGCGGCCTTTGGCGGGACGTTCCTGATGATGGTGGCGCTCAACTACTTCATCGACGAGGGCAAGGAGGTGGACTGGATCCGCACGCTGGAATGCCAGTTGCGCCGCTGCGCCTCGATCCGCGGGCTGGAAATCGCCTTCGTCCTTGCCGTGGTGATGCTCTTCGCTGCGGTGCTGCCGGGGCACGAGACGGCGCGGTTCCTCTTCGCGGCGCTCGGCGGGCTCCTGACCTTCCTTGCCGTCGAGGTGCTCGGCCATGTGCTCGATGCCCGCCAGTCGGCGGTCGGGCTGGCGGCGCGGGGCGGGCTCGGCGCCTTCCTCTACCTCGAAGTGCTCGACGCGTCGTTCAGCTTCGACGGGGTGATCGGCGCCTTCGCGCTGACCCACAACCTCTTTCTGATCGCCATCGGCCTCGGCATCGGGGCGATGTATGTGCGCTCGATGACGGTGATGCTGGTGGAGCGTCAGACCCTGTCGCAGTTCCGCTATCTGGAGCATGGCGCGTTCTATTCGATCCTCGTCCTCAGCCTGATCATGTTTGCCCAGACGCTGTGGCATATTCCCGAACTCGTCACCGGCGTCCTCGGTTCCGGCTTCATCGGCGTCGCCCTCGTCTCCTCGATCCTCTACAATCGCCGCCAGGACGCCTGACGATCCATTCCGGCTCTTTCCGGCGGGGCGCGCCCCCCGGGCGGCACCGTCGCGGGCGGCATCGAGCCCCCCTTGCCGGGAGCCGCTGGCGCGGCTCGGGCGTTGAACGCGGGCGCAGGCCCCACCAGTCCGGTGCGGCGCGGGTTCTGGCGGTGCGAGATGAAGCTGAACGGACGTCTGAAACGGTGGCTTGTCCGGGTGCGCCAGAAGGTGCCGCCCGGATTGCGCAGCCTCCTCGGGCTCCTTCTCGTCGCGGGCGGGCTTGTCGGTTTCCTGCCGGTCCTCGGATTCTGGATGATCCCGCTCGGCATCCTCGTCATCGCGCTCGACGTGAAGCCGCTCGTCCGCAATATTCGCAAGTGGCGGCGCCGTCGTCGGGAGCGCTAGACCGCCCGGATCGTCGGGAGGACAGGCCCGACCGTTCGGCCGGGGTCTCCGGGTCGATGCCGTGAAGGGCTGGTGCCGCGCGCATCCGGGGGCCGGTGATCATGGATCATGTCTTGGGCGGGATGAAGACTATCCAGTCTGTGCTTGATCACATGTCAAACAGCATTCCGGGCTTCCATACTGCCGTCACGCGGCCCGCGAGGTAGCCGAGACATGCCCATCCCATGTGAAGCCGTCCTCCGGCCTTCCTGTCCGCCTCACGCTGCGCCATGCGGTCCGGTTCGGGCGAGGCCGAGGGGTCGAGACTCACCCGGCGCAGCAGGACAGCTTCGCAACATCCTTGTCGAAGGTCTGTGCGGCGAGTTTCAGGCCTTCGACCGTGGTGAGATAGGGAAAGATCGTCTCGCCCAACGCCTTCGTCGTCATGCCGCACTTCAACGCCAGAACGAGCGTCTGAACGCTGTCGGCGCCCTCCGGCGCCATGATCGTGCCGCCCAGAAGACGGTCGGTCCGTGCGTCTGCGACCAGCTTGATCAACCCGCGCATGTCCCGGGCGGCCAGCGCGCGAGGCACGTTCTCCAGCGCCAGAACGCTGGTCTTGACCTCATGGCCGGCATCGCGCGCCTGAGCCTCGGTCACGCCCACGCCTGCGATCTGGGGATCGGTGAACACCACCCAGGGCATCGCGGCGTTGTCATAGCGTTCCGTCCCGCCCAGCACGGCGTTGCGGACCGCGAGCTTGGCGCCGTAGGCGGCCATGTAGACGAACTGGTCGCGGTCCGTCACGTCGCCGGCGGCATAGATGCCGGGCTGCGTGGTCTGCATGTCGTCGCCGACGCGGATCGCGCCGCGCGCGTCGGTCTCGACGCCCGTCTCGGCCAGTCCCAGACCGTCGGTGTTCGGCGCGCGTCCCGTGGTCAGGACGATGTGGTCGGCGGTCAGGTCGCGGGTCTCTCCATCCCTGGTCACCGAAAGGGCCGCGCCATCCCCTGTCGCCCGGGCGGCGCCATAGCGAACACCGTCGAGAATCGTCAGACCCTCGGCGCGCAGGGTCTCGGCGAGCGCGGCGGAGACTTCGGGCTCTGCCCGTGGCAACAGGCGCGAGCGGCAGAGAATGGTGACGCGCGTGCCCATCCGCGCCATCATCTGCGCCAGTTCCACGCCGATATAGCCGCCGCCGAGAAAGATCAGGCTCTCCGGCCGCCGCTTCAACTCCAGGAGCGAGGTGCTGGTCAGCGTAGGGGCCTCCGACAGGCCAGGGATGTCGGGCCGGGCAGGCCGCCCGCCGGTGGCGAGGATCACCTTCGGCGCGGCGATCCGGCGCCCCGCGACCTCTACACCGCCGGGGACCAGTCGCGCCGATCCCTCGTCGATATAGGTCACACCATCGTAGCCCGGCAGCAGGTCGGCGTATTTCTTCTGCCGGAGCGTCGAGACGAGATCGTCCTTGGCCGCGACCAGTGCCGCCCAGTCGGTGACCCGCGCGTCTCCCCCGAGACCCGGGAACCGATGCGCCGACTGCGCGCCGTGCAGCGCCTCGGCGGCGCGGATCATTGTCTTGGAAGGCACGCAGCCCACATTCACGCAGGTCCCGCCGATGGTGCCGTGGCCGATGAGCGCCACGCGCTTGCCCGCCTCGGCTGCGGTGATCGCGGCCGAGAAGCCGGCTGATCCGGCGCCGATCACGGCCAGGTCGTAGTCGTGGGAATTTGTCATGAGCATCTCATTTCCAATCCGTTCGGTTTGTCCGGGCCGACGCGACGGGGCCGGGGTCGGGCCTTCACGAGCCGAACAATCGCCGCTGTCTGCGCCAGACAGCGTAGACGGCCAGTGCAATGAAGAACGCCAGCGCGGCCGGCAGCACCTCGACGCCACCACAGCAGACGATCACCGCCGGGGCGGCGACGGCTGTCGCCAGCAAGCCGCCCATCAGGTCGTCGCGCGTCGCCTCAACTGCCTGCGACGGCGGGATATCCGGCGCTGCCGGAGGCGGCCGCGATGGCATCCGGGCTGGCCACAGAAGAGTCGAAGGTGACGGTCGCGGTCTTCGCGTCGAAGTTGATCTCGACGGCGCGCACGCCCTCGACGCCTTCCATCGCGCGCTTCACCGTCACCGGACACAGCGCGCAGGTCATGTTCTCGACGGCGAAGGTCACGGTCTGTTCGGCCGCGACGGACTGGGCGAGGGCGGGTATGGCGGTCATCGGCGCCACGGCGGTCAGACCGAACAGGGCGAGGGCAAGGCTCTTTTTCATCGGTGTCTCCTTGGGGGTCAGTAGAGAAGCGGTGCCCACCAGTTGATGGTGAGCGCGGCGAAAACGAGAATGAGCGCGGCCCAGAGCGCGGTCTTGGTGATCCGCGCCGAAGAGGGCCGCGCGCAATAGGAGCCGGGCTCGCAGACCGTCGGTTTGCGGAAGTAGACCTGGCGGAACCCGGCCGCGATGAAACCGAGCGCGATCACGGCGAAGATCGGCTTGTAGGGCTCCAGTGCCGTCAGGTTGCCGATCCAGGCACCAGAAACGCCGAGGGTCAACAGCACCAGCGGCCCGATGCAGCAGGCCGAGGCGAGAATGGCGCCAAGCAACCCGCCCGCGGCGAGCCAGCCCTTGCGCGCCGGGCGGTCGACGGAGGGGATGTCCGTTGTGTTCTGTGTCAGCGTCATGTCGCACCTCTCGTCAGCGATTGAGCGAAGGTGTAAGGTCTGTAGCAACTACAGGCTCAAGGGGAATCTTGCCCATGCCCGATCACGAGAGCGAGAGGGGTCTCACACGCGGCGATCTGGCCCGGGGGACCGGCTGCAACAGCGAGACCATCCGCTACTACGAGAAGACCGGCCTCTTGCCCGATCCGCCCCGGACCGGCGCCGGCTATCGCATCTATTCCGCCCCGCATGTCCGGCGCCTGCGCTTCATCCTGCGCGCCCGCGAACTTGGCTTCTCGATGGAGGACATCCGCGGGCTGATGGGCCTTGACGACGGCGCCGCACCGACCTGCGCCGAGGTCAAGGAGCGGACGGAAAGTCACCTTGCCGATATCCGCGCGAGGATCGCGGATCTTCGGCGCATCGAAACTGTCCTCACGGAGACCGCGTCGAGATGCTCGGGCGCCGAGGTTCCGGACTGTCCGGTGCTCGACGCTATTTTCGGATCTGCAGAACCATGACCCCAGGCGGGACCATCGACGCCGAGCTGCCGGAATGCGCGACGCCCAAGGGTCCGCCGATCCTTCGCGACGGAGAGGCGGGAAAGCCGGCGTCCATCCGGTTCGGGCGGCCTACGCGTTGCTGATCGAGATCGACGCCGACTGTGCCGACACCGCTCACAGGCCAGTCAGGTCGCCCCGGAGCCGCGGCAGGAACGCGGCCTTCGGCTTCTTGGCGATGGCGCCCGTCATGGCGATCAGCGCAAGAGCAGGACAGGGACCTTGCAGGAGCGCATCATCTCGGTCGTGGTCGATCCGATGACGAGGCTGCGGATGCGGCTGTGGCCGTAGGCGCCCATGACAAGCATGCCGAAGCCTTCCGCCTCGACCAGCTTGCCGAGTTCGGCCTCCGGCTGGCCGGGCACGATGCGCGTGTCCGCCGCGATGCCCGCCGCCGCGAGCAAGGCCTTGGCGTCCGCGAGGCCCTTGCTCGCCTCCGGCGTCTCGTTTCCGACGGTCACGACGGTGACGGGCAGGCCCTCGAAGACAGGGACTGCGCGCGATGTGGTCCACCGCCTTCATAGCCGAGCTGCCGCCGTCATAGGCAACGAGCACGCTTTCGATGGGCTTGAACGCGCGGGCGGCGACGAAGACCGGCCGGTGCGCAGCCCGCACGATGCGCTCGAGGTTGGAGCCCAGATGCCCCTTGGCGAAATCCGCCGCCTCGCCGCGCTTGCCGATGACGATGACGCGGGCATCGCCCTCGATCTCGGCGATGGCTTCGACGATGTCGCCGTGGCGCAGACGGGTGGTGATCTCGGTCACGCCGTCCCGATCGACGATGGCGCGCGCATCCTCGAGGATCGCGCGGCCGCGATGGCTGACCAGCTTGGCGCGCTGCGCGTCGAGTTCGGCCAGCTCCTCCAGCAGCTTCGTGCGCGCGCCGAGCCGGATCGAGCCGGACAGGTCGGCCTTCTCGGGCGCCTCGCGGCGGCCGAGGACGTGGATCAGCTCGACCGGCGCCGCGTGCGCTGCGCGATCCAGGCGGCATGGTGGCAGACGCTTTCCGAATAGATCGAGCCGTCCACCAGCGCGATGATCTTGTCTGTCATGGTCGGTCCTCCCTCAATGCGTCCATCAGCTTGTCCATCGCGCCGGGCTTGTCGTGGATGGCGAGCCGGTCGACCAGGGTTTCGGTCGCCTCGTTCATGCCGACGACCTCGACCTCGGCGCCGTCGCGGCGGAATTTCAGGATCGCCATGTCGAGCGCCTGCACCGAGCTGATATCCCAGATATGCGCGTCGGCTCACGTCGATCACGACACGCTCCGGCGCCTCCTTGAAGTCGAAGGCATCCATGAAGTCCTCGACCGAGCCATAGAAGAGCTGGCCCTCGACACGGTAGGTGCGCACCCGGCCATCGGGGCTGATCTCGGACGTGACCCGGAAGAGCTGCGCGATCTTGCCGGCAAAGAAGATGCCCGACAGCAGCACGCCGACCAGCACGCCGATGGCGAGGTTGTGGGTGTAGACCACGGTCAGCCACCGTCGCGAGCATCACCACGGAGGACGAGCGCGGGTGCACGGCAAGGTTCCTGATCGACGACCAGGAGAAGGTGCCGATCGACACCATGATCATGATCGCCACCAGCGCCGGCATCGGAATGATGCTGCACCAGATCGCCGAGACCGACCACGAGGATCAGCAGGAACACGCCCGGCCACGAAGCACGACAGCCGCCCGCGCCCGCCGGATTTCACGTTGATGATCGACTGGCCGATCATGGCGCAGCCCGCCATGCCGCCGATGAAGCCGGTGGCGGTATTGGCCAGGCCCTGGCCGATGCATTCCTGGTTGCGGTTCGACTTCGTGTCGGTCAGGTCGTCGACGATGTTCTGGGTCATCAGGCTTTCCAGAAGGCCCACGACGGCCACGGCGACCGAATAGGGCAAGATGATCGTCAGCGTCTCGAAGGTTGAGCGGGATGTCGGGGATCAGGAACACCGGCAGCGTGTCGGGCAGCGCGCCCATGTCGCCCACCGTGCGCACGTCGAGCCCGAGCGCGAAGGTCAGGCGCGGTCAGCACGATGATGGTGACGAGCGGCGACGGGATGGCCGTGGTCAGAAGCGGAAACAGGTAGATGATGGCGAGGCCCGCCGCGACCAGCGCATAGGTCAGCCATGTGACCGTCGCGCGGGTCGAGCTCGGGCAGCTGCGCCATGAAGATCAGGATGGCCAGCGCGTTGACGAAGCCGGTCATCACCGATTTCGAGACGTAGCGCATGACGAAGCCGAGCTTCAGCAGCCCGGCGCCGATCTGGATCAGGCCGGCCAGCACGGTCGCGGCCAGCAGGTATTGCAGCCCGTGGTCGCGCACCAGCGTCACCATCAGCACCGCCGTCGCCGCCGTCGCCGCCGAGATCATGCCGGGGCGGCCGCCGGTGATGGCGGTGATGACGGCGATGGAGAAGCTGGCATAAAGCCCGACCTTGGGGTCCACGCCGGCGATGATCGAAAAGGCGATGGCCTCGGGGATCAGCGCCAGCGCCACGACGAGCCCGGCGAGCAGGTCGCCGCGGATGTTGCCGAGCCACTGGGTGCGATAAGCGTCGAATGAGATCATGAAAAGTTCTGTCCGGTTCCGGTCCTGCGCAGCGCGCGCGAGATCGGCGTGCTGGTGCACGACTGTCTGTCGTTGTCCGGCGGATCGGCGGCCGGAAGAGCCACCCGGAATCGCTTCCAGGTCCATGTTCGCTGCAGTGCGGCGTAACGTCCCGCGCATGAAATGGCAACATGAATGACCATTTGCGGTGTCCAATCCGGGTGTTTTCGCGCGCTCGCCATGGTGATCTCCGGGGAAAGCCGCTGGAATTCGCGGTTGGCTCAAGTCCTGTCCGCCCGTCATCGCGTGCGACCGGGCGTCCCAGGTGCTGGCGGCCGGTGGGGTGGCTCTGCCGCCGAAGGTCTCGTCGGTCGCGGAGACGCGGAGCGAGCCTGCCGTAGTAAGGGCGCAGGCTCGGGACTGTGTGAAGAGTTTGTAACGGCGCAGTTCGGCAATTGCCCGGTTTTGTAATTCTGATATACACGAAATATGGAAAAAGAAATTCCCTCCCGCCTTTCGATCCTCGGGCACCCGCACCGGCTGGCCGTCTTTCGGCTGCTCATGCGGCGCTACCCTGACAAGGTGCCGGCCGGAGAACTGGCGGACGCGCTGGCTCTCAAGGCGTCCACGCTGTCGGCCTATCTGTCTGCGCTGACGCAGGCGGGACTGGTGACCCAGGAGCGGGTCGCAACCTCGCTGCGCTACTCCATCGCCATGCCCGAGGTGCGACGCACCTTCGACTACCTGCTCCTCGACTGCTGTCGCGGTCGGCCGGAGCTCTGCCCGCCCGCCTCGCTGTCATTCGCCGCGGAAAGCCATCTGATGCCCGACCGCAGGTATAACGTGCTGTTCATCTGCACCGGCAACTCGGCGCGATCGATTTTCGCCGAGTCCATCCTGCGCAAGACCGCGGGAGACAGGTTCGATGCCTACTCGGCCGGAACCCGGCCCGGCCCGGCGCTGAATCCCTTCGCCGTTCAGGTGCTGAGAGACAAGGGGCATGACATATCGACGCTGCGATCCAAGGATGTGTCAGAGTTCTTCGGCCCGGATGCCCCGCATTTCGACTTCGTCTTCACCGTCTGCAATCAGGCGGCAAATGAAGACTGCCCGGCCTGGGAGGGCCAACCGGTCACCGGCCACTGGGGGATACCCGATCCGGTCAAGGTCGAGGGGAACGACGCCCAGAAGGCACTCGCGTTCCAGCATGCCTTCGGCGCGTTGAAGAAACGTATCGATCTTTTCACCGCGCTCAACGTCGACTCCCTGAGCCGTCTCGCCTTGCAGGCCAGGATTGACGACATCGCCCGCAAATCCCCCGAGGCGCTTTCATGACCACCTACGCCCTCAATGGCATCGGCCGCATCGGCAAGCCTGCCCTGAAGCCGCTTCTGGAACGCGGCGCGCGGATCGGCTGGATCAACGATGGGGTAGGCGATCCGGCGATGCACGCGCATCTGCTGAAGTTCGACACCGTCCACGGCCGTTGGGACGCCACCGTCGCCCATGATGCGGACAGCGCGGCCATCGACGGGATACGGCTTCCCTTCATCGGCTCGCGGGACCTGTCGGCGCTGCCTCTCGATGGCGTCGGCATGGTCATCGACTGCACCGGAGCCTTCAAGACCGAGGCGAAGCTTGCACCCTATTTCGCGGCAGGCGTGAAGAAGGTCGTCGTCTCGGCGCCGGTCAGGGACGGGGGCGCGGCCAATATCGTCTACGGCGTCAATCACGACACCTAAGATCCCGCGACGCACCGGATTGCCACCGCGACTTCCTGCACGACGAACTGCCGTGCGCCCGTGGTCAAGGTGATCCACGAGGCCATCGGCATCCGGCACGGCTCGATCACCACGATCCACGACGCGACCAACACCCAGACCGTCGTCGACGATGGTGATGAACGGCACGCAGGTGAAGGTCTATGCCTGGTACGACAACGAGATGGGCCATGCGCACCGCCTGGTCGATGTCGCGCTGATGGCGGGAGCGTCGCTTTGACCGACCGCGCCGCGCGCCCCGAGGGCCTCGGCGCCTATATCGCCGTCACCGCAGACTACTGGGCGTTCATGCTGACGGACGGCGCGCTCAGGATGCTGGTGCTGCTCCATTTCCACACGCTCGGGTTTTCCCCGGTGCAACTGGCCTGGCTTTTCGTGCTCTACGAGATCGCGGGGATGATCACCAACCTGTCGGCGGGCTGGATCGCGGCCCGCTTCGGGTTGACCTCGACGCTCTATGCCGGTCTCGGGCTCCAGGTCCTGGCGCTTCTCGCGCTGGCCAGGCTCGATCCCGGCTGGGCGGCCGGGTTCTCGGTTGCCTATGTCATGGTCGTGCAGGGGGTATCCGGTGTGGCCAAGGATCTTGCCAAGATGTCGTCGAAGTCGGCGGTGAAGCTGCTGGCGCCGAAAGAGGATGGCGGTCTTTTCCGCTGGGTCGCATTCCTGACAGGCTCGAAGAACGCGGTGAAGGGCGTCGGTTTCCTCATGGGCGCCGCGCTGCTGGCAACGCTGGGCTTCGTCTGGGCGGTGCTGGTCATGGCGGGTGCTCTTGCGGCGACGGGAGTTGGTGCTTCCTCCATTGTTCGATCAGGATCGCGGATCGCGGATCGCGTGACAGCCAGCGGTTTCAGATGGATGGATAGGAAAACGGAACCTGCGCGCCTTGATCATCCCGGATCAATTGAGAAACCTCGGGAAAATCCGGAGTTTTCCTTGCTATTTGCGGCGTGGCGTGGTCTACGGTCCGCAGCGGCCTCGTGTAGATGATGGAAATCATCAGAGGCTCACATTCTTGCACTGAGTTGTATCGATCGTTGCCGGAACTCCCCTTGAGGGACCAACCTTGGCGGCTGATCTACGCAAGCTCCCATCATAGAAAAACGGCTTCGCCCGGTGCCTGTTGGTGCCCGGTGGGGCAGAAAATAGAGACTGTTTGACACATTTTGATACCCTCGGCCTGGCCGAACCCCTGCTTCGCGCCATTGGCACCGAAGGCTACTCCACCCCCACCCCGATCCAGGCGCAAGTCATTCCGGCCATGCTGGACAGCCGGGACGTTCTGGGCATTGCCCAGACCGGCACCGGCAAGACCGCGTCCTTCGTGCTGCCGCTCTTGCAGCGCATCATCGAACGCGGTGCTGTGCCCGAAGCCAAGCGTTGCGGCGCCCTGATCCTGACGCCCACGCGCGAACTGGCCCAGCAGATCGCCGCGAACATCCGGACCTATGGCAAGCACATGAAGCTGTCGGTCGCGGTGATCGTGGGCGGCGTCAAGCCCGGCCCGCAGATCCGCGCCTTGTCCGCAGGCGCTGACATCGTCGTTGCCACGCCGGGCCGTTTGCTCGACCACATGAACACCGGCGCGATCCGTCTTGACTGGACCGCGACCGCGGTTCTGGACGAGGCCGATCAAATGCTGGACCTCGGCTTCGTTCCGGCGATCCGCAAGATCATGGCGCGCCTGCCGAAGGATCGTCAGACGGTTCTGATGTCGGCCACCATGCCGCCCCAGATCCGCAATCTGGCCGCCGAATTCCAGACCCGCGCGCAGGAGATTTCCGTGGCCGTCGTGTCGCGTCCGATCGAGCGTATCGCCCAGTCGGTCCAGCACGTTCCCGCAGCGGAAAAACGCACGGCCCTGAGCCGCATCCTGACCGAGGCCGATGATGTGCGCGCCATCGTCTTCACCCGCACCAAGCGGGGTGCCGACAAACTCTGCCGCCATCTCGAGTCCGAAGGCTTCGCCGCCGCGGCCATCCACGGCAACAAGAGCCAGCCGCAACGCGAACGCGCGCTGGCCGGGTTCCGGTCGGGGCGCACCACGATCCTGGTGGCCACCGACATTGCCGCGCGCGGCATCGACATCGACGACGTGTCGCATGTTTTCAATTACGAACTGCCCAACTTGGCCGAAGCCTATGTGCACCGCATCGGGCGAACGGCACGGGCGGGTCGTTCCGGCATCGCCGTGTCGTTCTGCGATCCCGAGGAACGTGGCCTGCTGCGTGATATCGAACGCCTGACCGGCACGCCGATCGATGTGGTCGGCACCGGTCCCGCGCGACATTCCGCCCCCTCGCAACGTGCCACGGCCGTAAGACCTGCGCCGAAGGCGTCCTCACCGCGCAATCGCAGGGCGAAAAGCCCCTCCACGCAGAGCGAGTTGGTCGAGACGGCAACGACCGGTCTCAACCGGATGCTGGGCAATATCGGCACGGCAGCACTCTCACCCGCCGCCTGAAGGCGGACGGACCAATTCGTCAATTCCGACGAGAACAGATCATCTAGAGAAGGAAGATCAACATGACCACTGGCACCGTAAAATGGTTCAACGCCACCAAAGGCTTCGGCTTCATCGAGCCCACGGAGGGCGGCGATGATGTCTTCGTGCACATCAGCGCGGTCGAACGCGCCGGCATGACAAGCCTGAATGAAGGCGACAAGATCGGCTACGAGATCGAGACCGACAAGGTGCGGGGCAAGACCTCGGCCGTGAACCTGCAAGCGCAGTAAACCGCACGGCGGACGGGCAGGGGCCTCGGGGCCTTTATCCAATCCATCAAAGGGCCGCCATCCGGCAGGATGGCGGCCCTTTTTCGTTGCCCCGGGCCTTATGCCAGGTGTCAGCGCCGGCGGTGCGCCTCGGGTCCGCCGGACGGACGCGCCCTGGAATGGGGACCCGGTCCTCGCGCAGGATAAAAGGCCAGTCCTGATTTTCGGCGCATTCGGTGGCGCTTTCCCGCTCGGGAAAGATCGACCGGATCGTCCGATTTGGATCGTCGCCCGCGCTCCCGCCCATGAGCGGCTCGTTCTCGGATGGGCGGACGGGTTCGAATTCCAGCTCCCTGTGACGGGGCCGTGGAGCCGACGCCATTCGTGCCCTTATCCTGTCTCCGGGGTCATGGGCCCGGCATGGACAAGAGCCACGCCGGGCCTCCGTGTCTAGTCATTTGCCCGGTGCGGCACTCGCGCGCGGTTCCGTCTTCTGGCTGGTGCGGAAACCGGATATGCGCGAACGTGCAGAGACTTCGGGGCGTGACAGCGCCACGGGCCGACACGGGTAGAAAACAATGAACACCGATCCCTACAAGACACTTGGCATTTCAAAGACCGCGACGCAGACCGAGATCAAGAAGGCCTATCGCAAGCTGGCGAAGAGCTTGCATCCCGACCTGCACCCCGATGACGACGAGAAGCAGGAGCAGTTCAAGGCCGTCTCGGTGGCCTACGACCTGCTGGGCGATCCCGAGAAACGCCGGCGCTTCGATGCGGGCGAGATCGACGCCAGCGGGCAGGAGCGGCCCGAGCGGCAGTATTACCATCACTACGCCGGGCAGGAGGCCGGCCGTCGCTACGATCCCGGCCCGGGCTTTGGCATGGAGTTAGGCGATGAAGACCTCTCCGACATCTTCGCGCAATATTTCGGCGGGCGGGAGAGCGGGCCGGGGCGTGGCGGTTTCCGTCAGGAGTTCAACGCGCGCGGCCAGGACCTGCGCTATCATCTCGAGGTCGATTTCCTTGATGCCGTGCGCGGCACGAAGCGCCGCGTCACCATGCCGGACGGGAACGCCATCGAAATCACGATTCCACCCGGCCTGAAGGATGGTCAGACGCTCCGCCTGCGCGGCAAGGGCGCACCGGGGATCGGTCAGGGCACACCCGGCGACGCGCTGGTAACCGTCTCGGTGCGTTCGCACCCGGTCTTTGCCCGCGTGGATGACGACATCGAGATGGAACTGCCGATCACCTTCGACGAGGCGGTTCTCGGCGCGAAGGTCGATGTGCCGACCGTCTCGGGCCCGGTCTCGGTGACGATCCCGAAAGGCGCCTCCTCGGGCCAACGATTGCGGCTGCGCGGAAAGGGCGTCAAGGGAGCCGGCGGCAAGGTCGGCGACCAGATCGTGCGATTGAAAATCGTACTGCCGAAGCGGATCGAAACTGAAATGGAAGACATTGCGCGAAGCTGGCGGGAGAAGGCCGGGTTCGATCCGCGGGTCGAGTTGCGGGGGATGACATGAGCTTTACCGAGCAGATGGTTCTGAATGAGATCCGGCGGCTGACGCGGCGCGAATTGCGTCTGTGGATGCAAGAGGGATGGGTGCGTCCTGCCGTGGGCCAGTCAGGCCCGCTTTTCGACGAGATCGACGTGGCGCGCCTGCGGCTTCTGTGCGACTTGCGCAAGGAGATGGCGCTGCCCCAGGATGCCGTTCCGGTCGTGCTGACGCTGATCGACCGGCTGCACCAGACGCGGCGCGACCTGCGCTTGCTCATGGACGCCCTCGGTGACCAGCCGGAAGACGTCCGGCGCGCGGTGGTTGCCGTTGTCCGCGCAAAGGCCGACGGGGAAATTCATGAAGGGAACGACTGACACATGCCGCGGCGAAGATCGCCTCCGCGTCGCCCGGTTTGAGTGGGCGGCGAAACGGATGCAGGAAGCGCCCGCCGTCTGTTCCAGATCCTTCGACGACGGACACGTCCGCGCCTTCAACGACAGCTATGGAACAGCATTCACGCAAGAAGGATTTCTGCGCCTCCAACGGGTCATCCGGGAGATCCTTGACGAGGATATGCGCGAGATGATCCTCGACACTCCCGAGCACGTTGTCATCGGGGAGTTTTCGAAGGCCTTAATGGGCGGCCAGATCCGGCTGTTCCAGCGCGACAACAAGATGCGCGGTGCCGTCCTGACCGATACCGGGCCAAGGGATCTGGCCATTCGTCACGTCGTCCGAACCGCCGCTCTCCGGGTTCGTGAAGTGGGGGAACGCAAGAGCGCCTGACCTTCGGATGGTAGCTACTCACACCAAACGACCCGTCGAATGAAAATCGGGCCGCAGACATTCTGCGGCCCGATTTCATCCGTGACTTTGTCGGTCATGTCTTACGTCAGAAAATGCGTCAGGCGCGATGCCCCGGCCTCTCTTTGTTCGTGGCGCGCCTCAGGCCAGCATCGACATCGGGTTTTCCAGGTATCCGACGATGGCCTTGAGCAGGTCCGCCCCGAGCGCCCCGTCGATCACCCGGTGATCGACCGAAAGCGTCATCGACATCACCGTCGCCACGCCGATTTCTCCGTCCGGCTTCACGACCGGCTTCTTCACGCCCGCGCCGACGGCGAGGATCGCGCCGTGCGGCGGGTTGATGACCGCGTCGAAATTGTCGATGCCCATCATCCCGAGGTTGGAGATCGCGAAGCTGCCGCCCTGGTATTCGTGGGGCGCGAGCTTGCGGGTCCGGGCCCGCGCGGCAAGGTCTTTCATCTCTGCCGAGAGCGACGAGATCGTCTTTTGTTGCGCGTCCTTCAGGACCGGCGTGAAAAGACCGCCCTCGATCGCGACCGCGACCGCCACGTCCGACGGCTTCAGCTTCAGGATACGGTCGCCGGCCCAGACCGCGTTGGCATCCGGCACGTCCTGGAGCGCCAGCGCGCAGGCCTTGATGATGAAGTCGTTGACCGAGAGCTTCACGCCGCGCGCTTCGAGCTGGGCGTTCAACTCCCCCCGGAATTTCATCAGCGCGTCGAGTTGCACATCGCGGCGCAGGTAGAAATGCGGGATCGTCTGCTTGGCCTCGGTCAGCCGCGCCGCGATGGTCTTGCGCATTCCGTCGAGGGCCATTTCCTCGTAGTCGCGGCCCTCGTACATCTTCGCGACCGTGCCGGCAGAGGGGCCTGTCGGCATCGTGGCCGCAACGGCGGGCGTGGCTGCCGCCGCCGCCGGAGCGGCTGCTTTCGGCGTGGCCGATGCCGCCTCCACATCCGCCTTGACGATCCGGCCATGCGGGCCGGATCCGGTCAAGGTCGCGATGTCGACACCTTTTTCCTTGGCGAGCCGCCGCGCGAGCGGCGAGGCGAGAACCCGCGCGCCGCCGGATTTCGCGGCCGCGGGGGCCGCCGGTGCTGCCGGTGCGGGGGCTGCCGGTGCGGGGGCTGCCTGTGCGGGGGCTGCCGCGGGCGCGGCGGATTGGGCCGGGGCAGGGGCGGCAGGCGCCGCCTTCGGAGCGGGCGCCGCATCGGCGCTCTCACCCTCTTCCACCATGATCGCGATCGGCGTGTTCACCTTCACCCCCGCCGTGCCTTCGGCCACGAGGATCTTGCCGACGATGCCTTCGTCGACCGCTTCGAACTCCATCGTCGCCTTGTCGGTCTCGATCTCGGCCAGAATGTCGCCGGAGGACACAGTATCGCCCTCCTTGACCAGCCATTTCGCCAGCGTGCCTTCCTCCATCGTCGGCGACAGCGCGGGCATCAGGATTTCGGTTGCCATGTCTCTGCCTCCTCAGCGATAGGTGACTTTTTTCACTGCCGCGACCACCTCGTCCGGGGTGATCAGCGCCAGCTTTTCGAGGTTCGCCGCATAGGGCATCGGCACGTCCTTGCCGGTGCAGTTGATCACCGGCGCATCAAGATAATCGAACGCCTCCTGCATCAACACCGACGAGATGTGGCCACCGATGGACCCCACCGGCCAGCCTTCCTCGACCGTCACGCAGCGGTTGGTCTTCATTACCGAATTGACCACGGTCGCGGTATCCATTGGGCGCAGCGTGCGCAGGTCGATGACCTCGGCACTGATCCCTTCGGCAGCGAGCTTGTCGGCCGCCTCAAGAGTATGGGTCATGCCGATACCGAAGCTGACCAGCGTCACATCCGTGCCCTCGCGCCAGACCTTTGCCTTGCCGAAGGGGACAGTGAAGTCCTCGAGGTCCGGTACCTCGAAGCTCCGGCCGTAGAGGATCTCGTTCTCGAGGAAAATCACCGGGTTGGGGTCGCGGATCGCGGTTTTCAGCAGACCTTTCGCATCGGCTGCCGAATAGGGCATGACCACTTTCAGACCGGGCACCATCGCGTACCAGGCCGCGTAGTCCTGGCTGTGCTGGGCTCCGACCCGCGCGGCGGCACCGTTCGGGCCCCGGAAGACGATCGGGCACCCCATCTGGCCGCCGGACATGTAGAGTGTCTTGGCCGCCGAGTTGATGATCTGGTCGATCGCCTGCATGGCGAAGTTGAAGGTCATGAACTCGACGATCGGGCGCAGGCCGCCAAAGGCGGAGCCAACCGCGATGCCGGTGAAACCGTGCTCGGTGATCGGCGTGTCGATCACGCGCTTGGGCCCGAACTGGTCGAGAAGGCCCTGGCTGATCTTGTAGGCGCCCTGATATTCGCCGACTTCCTCGCCCATGAGGTAGACGTCGCCGTCGCGGGTCATCTCCTCGGCCATCGCCTCGCGGAGCGCCTCGCGCACCGTCATCGTCTTCATCGCCGTGCCCTCGGGCCAGTCGGGCGAGGCATCGACGGCGGGTGCGGCAGGCGCGGCGGCGGCCGGCGTCGCCGGGGCCGGAGCAGCGGCCGGAGCAGCAGCCGGAGCAGCAGCCGGAGCGGAGGCAGCCTTCGGCGCGGGTGCGGCGTCGGCGCTTTCGCCTTCCTCGAGCAGGATGGCGATCGGCGTGTTCACCTTCACGCCCTCGGTCCCCTCGGCGACGAGGATCTTGCCGACGATGCCTTCATCGACCGCCTCGAACTCCATCGTTGCCTTGTCGGTCTCGATCTCGGCGATGATCTGGCCCGACGACACCGTGTCGCCCTCCTTAACCAGCCATTTCGCGAGCTTGCCTTCCTCCATCGTGGGCGACAGGGCGGGCATCAGAATTTCGGTTGCCATGGTGCTGTCCCCCTCAGGCGTAGATGTCGGTCCAAAGCTCCTCGGGCGCGGGCTCGGGGCTTTCCTTGGCGTATTCGGCCGCCTCGTTGACGACGGCCTTGATCTCCTTGTCGATGGCCTTGAGGTCATCGTCGGTGGCATGGCCGCCCTGCAGGAGAAGCTCACGCACATGTTCGATCGCGTCTCGCTCCTCGCGCATCTTCTGGACTTCCTCGCGGGTGCGGTATTTCGCCGGGTCCGACATCGAATGGCCGCGGTAGCGGTAGGTCATCACCTCGAGGATGTAGGGGCCCTTGCCGGTCCGGCAGTGGGCGACGGCCTTCTCGCTCGCGGCCTTGACCGCGAGGACGTCCATGCCGTCGACCTGCTCGCCGGGAATGCCGTAGGCCTGGCCGCGGCCGAAGAGCGTCACCGACTTCGTCGAGCGCTTCATCGAGGTGCCCATCGCGTAGTGGTTGTTCTCGATCACGAAGATCACCGGCAGGTCCCAGAGCTCGGCCATGTTGTAGGTCTCGTAGACCTGGCCCTGGTTCGCGGCGCCGTCGCCGAAATAGGCGAAGGTCACGCGGCTCGTTGTCCTTGTACTTGTCGGCGAAGGCGAGGCCGGCACCGAGCGGTACCTGCGCGCCGACGATGCCGTGGCCGCCATAGAAGTGCTTTTCCTTCGAGAACATGTGCATCGAGCCGCCCTTGCCCTTCGAGAGCCCGCCTTCGCGGCCCGTGAGCTCGGCCATGACGCCCTTGGGGTCCATGCCGCAGGCAAGCATGTGGCCGTGGTCGCGGTAGGAGGTGATGCGCTTGTCGCCTTCCTCGGCGGCGGCCTCCAGCCCGACGACGACCGCTTCCTGGCCGATATAGAGATGGCAGAACCCGCCGATCAGACCCATGCCGTAAAGCTGGCCCGCCTTTTCCTCGAATCGGCGGATCAGAAGCATCGAACGGTAATACTTCAGAAGCTCTTCCTTGGACGTGTTCGATTTCCCGGCGCTTTTGCGTGCGGCCATCCCCGCGACCTCCCAATGGCGAAAAGATAGTTCAGCATTAAACTACCATATATCGCAACTGCGCCGGAATCGCGAGAATTTTTTCGGGGTCGAGGCGCCGGTATCGCCGCGCGAGACGCGCGGCGATCCGGGTGGGGGCGCTGCCCCCACTCCCCCGAGGTATTTTCGAACAGAAGACGGGCGGGATAGGCGACTCCGACTAGGTGCCGCTGGACCGGCTTGGGTCAGTGGATGACGATCTCGTCGGAGCGGATCAGGCCGAGGACGTCGCGGGCGCGTTCGTCGAGAAGATCGAGGTCGAGGTAATCGTCCGACATCCGGTGGGTCAGGTTCTCCATCCGCGCCACTTCGAGGCGGAGCCCGTCGCGTTCCCGGGTCAGCGTCTCCTTCTCGGCCGAGGCCTGGATCCGGCGGAAGACACCGAAAT
Organism: uncultured Alphaproteobacteria bacterium; assembly: GCA_963707885.1. Taxonomy (GTDB): domain Bacteria; phylum Pseudomonadota; class Alphaproteobacteria; order Rhodobacterales; family Rhodobacteraceae; genus Albidovulum. The sequence continues at coordinate 68,174 of CAVPRV010000011.1, read as the reverse complement.
CGCCCTGCACGGCGGCAAAGGTGAAATAGAAGCCCAGGCATCCGACGCCGGCGGCATAGAGCACCATGCCGAGGTTGGGACGTTTCCGCGATACGCTCATTCACTGCCTCTTCGCACCGCCTCTTGCGGGCGGGTGAAGGGAATCATCGCACAGCCGATTCGCGAAGGGAATCCCCTTCGCGACTTTTTTGCGAAATGGGCGGAATCAGCCCGCGACGGACGCGTCGTAGATCGACTGGATCGCCGCGTCGAGCGCGGCATTGAACTCGGCATCGCTCTGCTGGGACGAGAGGCCCTCGGTCAGTGCGCGGGAGAAACTGGCGACGACGCCCGTGTTCTTCGCCAGAAGCGCGTTCGCCGCGTCGCGGCTGTAGCCGCCCGAGAGTGCCACGACACGCATCACCTTCGGATGATCGACGAGCGGCTTGTAGAGGTTCGCCCTGGTCGGCAGCGACAGTTTCAGCATCACCTCCTGCCCCTCGGGCAGGGCGTCGAGGTTCTTTTTCAGCTCGGCCAGCAGGATCTCCTCGGCTTCTGCCTTGTCGGGGATGGAGATCGTGACCTCGGGCTCGATGATCGGCACCAGCCCGTGGGCGAGAACCTGGCGCGCGAGGTCGAATTGCTGCGCCACGTTGGCGGCGATCCCGGAGGGCGAGGCGGCGTCGATCACCGAGCGTTCCTTGGTGCCGAAAATTCCAGCCGCGACGGCGCGCTTCAGGAGCGCGTCGAGCCCCGGGATCGGCTTCATCAGCCGCACCCCGTCTGCCTCCTCCTCCAGCCCCTTGTCGATCTTCAGGAATGGCACCACGCCGCGATCTTTCCAGAGGTAGGTGGCCGCAGGCTTGCCCGCGATCATGCTGTCCATGGTCTTTTCGAAGAGGATCGCGCCGATCACGCGCTTGCCGGTGAAAGCCGGCGCGGTGGCGATGCGCGAACGCATCTGGTGGATGAGGCCATACATCTCCTCGTCGGTCTTCCAGGCATCGGCGCCGATCCCGTAGAGCTTGAGCGCCTTCGGGGTCGAGCCGCCGCTCTGGTCGAGGGCCGCGATGAATCCCTTGCCCGAACGCATCTGTTTCGCCTGTTCTTGCCGTGACATTGTCGACCTCCGCTGAAACCTGCTGACAAGGGGCACCGCCCCGTTCCAACGGGTTCTAGGCGAGTGGCCCGGCCCTTGCAAATGTGGTGGCGCTAACGTGCGGGCGTAGCCGCCGGTTTCGGAAACAATGCCGCCGCCGCCGCCGAAGCAGGGGTCATTTCAGGAAAAGCGCAGCGATGCGCGGCACCAGCGCCCGGGGTACGAAGCGCGGCCCCACCGAGAAGAGCCAGTTCACCGGTCCTGTCACCTTGACCTTTCGGCCGCGATGCATCGCGCGCCAGCCGGACCGCGCCACCTTTGCGGCTGATGGCACCGGCAGCGCCTTGAAGAGCGTGACATGCTCCATCTCGGCGTCCTTGGCGAAGTTGGTTGCCGTGGCGCCGGGGCAGAGCGTGGTGATCGTCACCCCGGAATCGCGCAGTTCTTCCGCGACCGCCTCGCCGAGCGACAGCACATAGGCCTTGGTCGCGTGATAGACCGCCATGTTCGGCCCCGGCATGAAGGCGGCGGTAGAGGCGACGTTGAGCACACATCCGCCGCCCTGTTGCAGCATGTGCGCGACCGCGCGCTTGGTGAGGATCGAAAGCGCCGTGACATTGACCATGATCGACGCCATCTCGCGCCCGAAATCGGCGCTGGCGAAGGGGCCGTTGTAGCCGAGCCCGGCATTGTTCACGACCACGTCGACATGCCGGCGCAAGGCGACCTTGCGCCAGAGCGTCTCGACCGCGACGGGATCGCTCAGATCGGTCGGCAGAACCTCGACCGCGATCTTGTGGCGGGCGCGCAGCTCCTCGGCCAGCGCCTCCATCTTCGCCTCCTGGCGGGCGACAAGGATCAGGTCGCGCCCCTCGGCCGCGGCAAGTTTCGCGAATTCCCGACCAAGCCCTTCCGAGGCCCCGGTGATCAGCGTCCATTTCGCGGCCATGCCGTTTCCTTCCGCAATGCGCAGGGTGAAAGTAAACTGGCCGGTTCAGAAAGCAAGCGTCGTTACGTCTCGAGCGCGGCGACCCCTGGCAGGACCTTGCCCTCCATCCATTCGAGGAAGGCGCCGCCGGCGGTGGAGATGTAGGTGAAATCCTCAGCGACGCCGGCCTTGTTGAGGGCCGCGACCGTGTCGCCGCCGCCCGCGACCGAGACGAGCCGGCCGCCGCGCGTCAGCTCTGCCGCCTTTCTCGCCGGCCGCGTTCGTCGCCGCGTCGAAGGGCTCGATCTCGAAGGCGCCGAGGGGGCCGTTCCAGATCAGCGTGCGGCAGCGGGCGAAGACCTCGGCGATCCGGTCCACCGTCTCGGGCCCGGCATCGAGGATCATCGCGTCGGCCGGGCAGGCGTCGGCGGCGACGATCTCGTTCGCCGCGCCCGCCTTGAATTCCCGCGCCACGACGACATCGACCGGCAGCTCGATCGCGCAACCCGCTCGCCTTCGCCTTGTCGAGGATCTCGCGTGCCGGTGTCGGCCATGTCGCGCTCGGCGAGCGAGGTGCCGACCTCGATCCCCTTGGCGACAAGGAAGGTATTGGCCATGCCGCCGCCGATCACGAGGTGATCGACCTTGGCCACGAGGTTGCCGAGAAGGTCGAGCTTGGTCGAGACCTTGGCGCCGCCGACGACAGCGACGACCGGGCGCTCGGGGTCGCCGAGGGCGGCGTTCAGCGCCTTCAGTTCCGCCTCCATCAGCCGGCCCGCGCAGGACGGCATCAGATGCGCGATCCCCTCGGTCGAGGCATGGGCCCGGTGGGCGGCCGAAAAGGCGTCGTTGACATAGACCTTTCCGAGCGCCGCGAGCGCGGCCGCCATCGCCGGATCGTTCTCCTCCTCGCCGGGATGGAAGCGGGTGTTCTCCAGCAACAGCACGTCGCCCGGTGCCATTGCCGCCACCGCCTTCTTCGCCGGCGCGCCGATACAGTCCTCGGCGAAGGCGACCTTCTGGCCGAGGGCAGCCTCCAGCGCCGGCAGGACCACCTTCAGGCTCATCTCAGGCACGACCTGACCCTTCGGCCGGCCGAAATGCGCCAGCAGAACCGGCTTGCCGCCCTTGGCCAGGATGTCCTTCACCGTGGGCACGATCTTTTCGATCCGGGTCGCGTCGGTGACGCGGCCGGCCTCGACCGGAACGTTGATATCCACGCGGACAAGCACGGTCTTGTCCTTCATCTCGATGTCGTCGAGGCTCTTCCAGCTCATCCGGCGAATCCTTTTCGGTCCCGGCGGTTTTCCGCATATCTAACCGCCAGGACGTGGCAAGCATAGGTAAAGCGCGAGAATTGCGACGCTTTGCCCTTTTCATGCGCCCCCCGGCGCACTAGGTTCCGCGCAACATCGAAGGAGGCCGGAATGGCAGAGATCAAGGACCCTGAAAACACCATCGTCATGACGCTGAAAGGCGGCGACGTGACGATCGAGCTTCTGCCCGACGTGGCGCCCAAGCACGCGGCGCGGATGAAGGAGCTTGCGCGGGCCGGAAAATACGACAATGTCGCCTTCCACCGGGTGATCGACGGCTTCATGGCCCAGACCGGCGATGTCCAGCACGCCAACATGGAAAAGAACTACAATCCCGGCCGCGCCGGCACCGGCGGCTCGGACCTGCCGGACCTGCCGGCGGAGTTCTCCAAGCTGCCGCACGACCGCGGCACGATCGGCGCCGCGCGGTCCTCGAACCCGAACTCGGCCAACAGCCAGTTCTTCATCAATTTCAAGGACAACCACTTCCTCAACGGCCAGTACACGGTCTATGGGCGGGTGACTTCCGGCATGGAACATGTGGATGCGATCCAGCGCGGCGAACCGCCGGCGAATCCCGACCGCATGATCTCCGTGAAGGTGGCCGCCGATGTCTGACACGCGCGTCTTCGTCGGGGCCATGGCCGCCGGTCTCGCCGCCATCGGCGCGGCGGCCTTCCTTTACATGCAAAGCACGCAAGGTGCCGTCGCCTCCGAGGACGGGCCCGGCCCGAACCTCGTGATCGAGGTCGCAGGCGAGAAGGCCAACGGCACCGTCGTCATTGACCTCCTGCCCGAGGTCGCGCCGAAGCATGTCGCCCAGATCACCGAGCTTGCGCGGACCGGCGCCTATGACAATGTCGTCTTCCATCGCGTCCTCGACGGGTTCATGGCGCAGACTGGCGACGTGAAGTTCGGCAAGTGGGGCGGGGATCTGTCGATGGCCGGCACCGGCAAGTCCGACTTGCCCAACATCCCGGCCGAGTTCTCCGACCTCTCGTTCCAGCGCGGCGTCGTCGGCATGGCACGGTCCTCGAACCCCAACAGCGCCAATTCGCAGTTCTTCATCATGTTCGCGCCAGGCGAATTCCTGAACGGCGAATACACCGTTGTCGGCCATGTGATCTCCGGTATGGAAGTGGTGGACGCGATCAAGAAGGGCGAGTCCGACCTCAACGGCGCCGTTCCCGATCCCGACCGCATGGTCCGGGTGACGGTCGAGGAGTAACGCGCCATCACCTTCGGGTGAGAGCGGCCTTCCGCCTCTTCGCAAACCCCCCCGCCGCGTGCAGACTGCCGGGCGGGGGTTCTCATGTCCGCATTCCGCATCATCGCCCTTCTGGCTGGTCTTGCCCTTGCGGCGCCGGCCCTTGCCGATCCCTCGCTCTGGCGCGGCGAATGGCCGAAGACCGACTTTTCCCGAAGCGCGGTGCCCTTCGACGAGATCCTGTCGGGCGGCCCGCCGAAGGACGGCATCCCGGCCCTCGACTCGCCGCGCATGATCCCGGTCGGCTCGGAAAGGCGTCTGGCGCGACCCGGAGCCGGTGATGGTGCTGGAACTCGATGGGCAAGTCCCGCGCGCCTGGCCGATCCGCTACCTCACCTGGCATGAGATCGTGAACGACGAGGTGGGCGGAGTGCCCATCGCGGTCACCTTCTGCCCGCTCTGCAATGCCGGCATCATCTTCGACCGGCGGCTCGGGGGTAAGGTGCTCAGCTTCGGCGTTTCGGGCAAGCTCCGGCATTCCGACATGATCATGTATGACCGCCAAAGCGAAAGCTGGTGGCAGCAGGCGCTGGGCGAGGGGATCGTGGGCAAGATGACCGGCAAGCGCCTGACCCAGTTGCCGGGCTGGATGGAAAGCTGGGGTGCCTACCGGGCGCGCAATCCGGACGGCCTCGTGATGGACGAACCCGACTGGCCGCGCAGCTATGGACGCAACCCCTATGCCGGATACGACAGCCTCTCCCGGCCGTTCCTCTACAACGGCGATATGCCGCCCCACGGGATCGAGCCTCTGTCACGCGTCGTCCGGGTCGGCAATCGCGCCTGGCCGCTTGAGCGCGTGGCGAAGGCCGGGAAACTGACCGAGGCGGGCGTGACGATCTCGTGGGCGGCGGGGCAGGCCTCCGCGCTCGATACGGGTCGGATCGCCAATGGCCGCGACATCGGCAACATCCGCGTCCGCGACACGGAGACGGGGCGCGACCTTGTCCATGACGTGATCTTCGCCTTCGCCTTCCACGCCTTCCACCCTGACGGCAAGTGGATGCTCGGCCGCTAGGCGCCGCCGGGGGTCAGAGGTCCGGCTCTTCCGCCTCGATCAGCTCGGGCCCGTCATCGGCAATCCCGAACGGCCGCACCCGGCGAGCACTGTAGCGCCCGGTCCAGCCGGCTCCCAACTCGTCGATGACCTCCACGTCCGGCATCTCGCGGTCGAGCCACGGCATCATCTCGTCGGTCGTCAGGATGATCGGCATGCGCGGGTGAAGATGGGCGATATCCGGATCGGCAGCGCGGGTGAGAATCGCGCAGGTCAGGCTGCCGTCGGGGCGGGACGCGTAGAGACCGGCGAAGAAGAAGACCGGGACGTTCTGCTCGACCGAGATATACCAGGGCTGCTTCTGGCCCTTCCCGCCGGTCCATTCGTAGTAACCGCTCGCCGGGATCAGGCAGCGATGCGACCGCCAGGCGGTCCGGAAGACCGGCTTTTCCGCCGCAGATTCGATGCGTGCGTTGAAGGTCGTGGCCTTCCACTTGGCGGCGTCGTCGCGGAACCAGTGCGGGACGAACCACCAGCGCGCGGTCGCGGCAACGAGGCGCCCCTGGTCGCGCAGGGCAAGGCCGACCGTCTCGGTCGGCTTGACGTTGTAGCTGACGTGCCTCGGGCGTCGCGAATGACCGAGAGCGCCTCGTGATACTCCGCCCAGGTTCCGTCGCCTAATATGAATCGCCCGCACATGGCGTGAGATTATCCGGTTTTACGGCGCCGTCGAGGGGCCGCCCGTGGCCGCCGGGAACGCCGGCTGCGGTCCATGGATGTCCGCCCGGGCCATCCCGGTGGCAAAGGCGGCGCGTGGTTCCCCCCGACCGGCGCGAACCGGGCCGGAACGGCCTTGTGCAAAGTGTTGAGTTCAGCCTGGCGCCAGCGGTAACACTCAGCGATTTCAATGCTTTGGTGCTGCTTTCACACGTGAACAGTCAGCCGAGCACCACCAGAGCGTGCCGCTTCTTGCCTGCCGTCAGCTTCATCGGTTCGGCCAGATCGCCCGCGCCGAACATCTGCCCCGCATCGAGCGCCGGCTCGTCGTTCACCCGCGCGCCGCCCTCGGCGATCAGCCGCTTGGCGTCCTTGCCGGACTTGGCGAGCCCGGATCGGACGAAGAGCTGGGCCAGGCTCACCCCGTCGCCGCCTCCACGGCCGACAGGTGAAGGGTGGGCAGTTCCTCGCCGACGCCGCCCTTCTCGAAGACCTCGCGCGCCGTCGCCTCGGCGGCCGTGCTGCCTCGGCCCCGTGGGCGAGCTTCGTCACCTCGTTGGCCAGCACGATCTTGGCGTCGTTGATCCCGGCCCCTTCGAGCGCGCCGAGCCGGTCGCAGTCCTCGACCGGCAACTCGGTGTAGAGCTTCAGGAACCGGCCGACATCGGCATCGGTGGTGTTGCGCCAGAACTGCCAGAACTCGTAGGGCGAGAGCATGTCGGCGATTGAGCCAGATCGCGCCCGAGGCCGACTTGCCCATCTTCTTGCCGTCGCTCGTCGTCAGCAGCGGCGAGGTCAGCCCGATAGATCTCGTCGTCCAGCACCCGCCGGGTCAGGTCGATGCCGTTGACGATATTGCCCCACTGGTCCGAGCCGCCCATCTGCAACAGGCAGCCGTAGCGGCGGTTCAGTTCGAGGAAGTCGTAGGCCTGCAGGATCATGTAGTTGAATTCGAGGAAAGACAGCGATTGCTCGCGGTCGAGCCGCGATTTCACGCTTTCAAAGGACAGCATCCGGTTGACCGAGAAATGCCGCCCGATGTCGCGCAGGAAATCGAGGTAGTTGAGCCCGTCGAGCCATTCGGCGTTGTTGAGCATGAGCGCGTCGGTCGGCGCCGTCGCCGAAGCGACATAGGCCGGCGAAGACCTCGCTGATGCCCGCGATGTTGGCGTCGATCTGCGCCGGCGTCAGCAGCGGCCGCTCCTCGGCGCGGAACGACGGATCGCCCACCTTGGTGGTGCCGCCGCCCATCAGCACGATCGGCTTGTGCCCGGTCTTCTGCAGCCAGCGCAGCATCATGATCTGGATCAGCGATGCCGACATGCAGCGACGAGGCGGTGGCGTCGAAGCCGATATAGGCCGGCACCACGCCCGTCGCCAGCGCCTCGTCCAGCGCCTGATAATCGGTGCAGTCGGCGAGAAAGCCGCGCTCCATCATCACGCGCATGAAGTCGGATTTCGGGTGGTAGGTCATGCGGTTCGGTCCATTCTGAGATTGGAGGTCTCTATATCGGGGCGGCGGGCGAGGGGAAGCCATGTTGAAACCGGGCGCGGTCTGGGCCTTGGGCACGATGTCGGGCACCTCGCTCGACGGGGTGGACGCCGCGCTGGTGAAGACCGACGGCGCGCGGATCGAGGCGTTCGGCCGACACGCCTACCGCCCCTATTCCGACGCCGAGCGCGCGATGATCCGCGCCGCCCTCGGGCGCTGGCCCGGCGACGACGGGCGTGGAGGAGGCCGCCGAGGTGGTCGAGACCGCGCATGCCGCCGTCATGTCGGGCCTCGCCGGCGGCCGAGATCGTCGGGCTTCCACGGCCAGACCCTCGCGCATGACCCGGCCGGGCGCGGCACCCATCAGGCCGGCGACGGCTCGGTCCTCGCCGAGGTGCTGGGCCTGCCGGTCGTCTGGGATTTCCGCTCGGCCGACGTGCGCATGGGCGGGCAGGGGGCGCCGCTCGCGCCGTTCTTCCACTTCGCCTGCGCCCGATGGATCGGCGCCGACGGACCCGCTTGGCCTTTCTCAACCTCGGCGGCGTCGGCAACCTCACCTGGGTCGACCCGCGCCAGCCCGCGCCCGAGGTGCCGGGCGCGCTGCCTCGCCTTCGACACCGGCCCGGCCAACGCGCCCGATCAACGACCTGATGCAGACGCGGCGCGGCCGCGATCGGGACGAGGGCGGCGCGCTCGCCGCCGACGGGGACGGCGGACGAGGACGTGATCGCCGGCTTCCTCGGGCATCCCTATTTCTACAGGATGCCGCCGAAATCGCTCGACCGGAACGACTTTCACCGGGCTTGCTCGATGCGGTGGCGGCGCTCGGCGACGCCGATGCGGCCGCGACGCTCACCGCGGCGCGCGGCGGCGGCGGTCGCGCGCGGGGTCGAGCATTTCCCGGCGCCGCTCGACGCGGCTTCTGGTCACCGGCGGCGGGCGGCAGAACCCGACGCTGATGCGGATGATCGCCGCGCTCCTCGACTGCCCGGTGGAGCCGGTCGAAGCGGCGGGGCTCGAACGGCGACATGCTCGAGGCGCAGGCCTTCGCCTATCTCGCGGTCCGGGTCGCGCGCGGTCTGCCGACCTCCTGCCCCGGCACGACCGGCGTGGCCGCGGCGGTCGGCGGCGGCCAGATCAGCCGGCCGCGACAGGCGGGAAGGGCATGACGGGCGAGCGGACCATCGTCCTCGGCGCCGGCATCATCGGCGCCGCGATCGCCTACCGGCTGAGCGAGGCCGGCGCGCCGGTCACGGTCGTCGACGGGGCCATGCCGGCCTCCGGCGCCTCGGGCCGGTCGTTCGGCTGGATCAATGCGAGCTTCTTTCTCGACAAGCCGCATTTCCACCTGCGCGTGGCAGGGATGGAGGCGCACCGCACGCTTGCCGCCGATCTCGGCCCGACCGGCGCCACCTGGCCGGGGGCGATCAGTTGGGAAGAGACGGGCGCCGGGCAGGACCGCACCGCCGCGACGCTTACGGCGCTGGGCTATCCCGTCCGGCGCCTGACCCGTGCCGATGTCGCCCGGATGGAGCCGGCGGTGCGGCGCCGCCGGACGAGGCGCTTTTCTTCCCCTCGGAAGGCGTCGTCGACCTCGCCGATCTCACCCGGCGCCTTCTGGACGGCGCGGTGCGCTCCGGCGCGCAGCTTTGTCTCGGCCTGCCGGTGACCGGCATCGCGACGACTGGCGGCCGCGTCTCCGGCATCGCCACGCAAGCCGGCGATATGGACGCGAGCCGGGTGATCGTCGCCGCCGGCACCGGCGCGCCGGCCCTGGTCGGACCGCTCGGCTGCGCACTGCCGATGCTGCGCCGGCCCGCGGTCATCGTGCGGTCGCGGCCGCTTCCGCCGCTGATCCGCCACATCCTCGCAAGCCCCGACCTCGAGCTTCGGCAGGAGGCCGACGGCCGGATCCTCGCGCCAACCTCGCCCAACCATCAGGGCGACGAGGCGAGCGACCTGAGCGCGCCGCCCGAACGGCTCGCGGCGACGGCCTTCGCGCATTTGCGGGCGATCCTGCCCGAGGTGGGCGCGGACTGGCAGGAGGTGGTGCAGGCCTTTCGGCCGGTGCCCGGCGACGGATTGCCGGTTGTGGGCGCAACCGCCGTCGAGGGGCTCTACATTGCCGTCATGCATTCCGGCGCGACGCTCGGCCCGCTGATCGGCGAGCTTGTCGCGCGCGAAGTGGTGCGCGGCACCGACGAGCCGCTCCTTTCCGGCTTCCGGCCCGGTCGCTTCGGCTGAGCTAGCGCCCGGCGGCGCGGGCCTGCCGCACCATCGACCAGGTGTAGAGGACGAGCGCCGCCCAGATCAGCGGGAAGGCGACGGCCCGCGCGGCGCCGAATTCCTCGCCGAAGATGAAGACGGCCGTGAGGAAGATCATCGTCGGCGCGATGTACTGCATGATCGCGATGGTCGAGAGCTTCAGCCGCTTGGCGCCGTTGGCATAGAGGATCAGCGGCACCGCCGTCACGATCCCGCAGCCGAAGAGCATCCAGCTGTCGAAGCTGACCCCTTCGAGGAAATGCCCGGTGCCGGCGCGACCGAGATAGATCATGTAGTAGAGCGCGGCCGGGCGAGAGCAGCAGCACCTCCAGCATGAAGCCCTGATTGGGGCCGATGGGCAGCCACTTCTTCAGGAAGGCATAGGCGCCCCAGGTAACCGTCAATCCCAGCGCGACGACCGGCAGCCGCCCCGCCTCGACCGTCAGGATCGCGACGGCCAGCGCGGCCAGCCCGATCGCGACCCACTGGGCGGTGGCGCAGCCGTTCGCGCAGCAGCACCGCGCCAAGGAAGATCGAGAAGAGCGGGTTGATGTAGTAGCCAAGCGCGGCATCGAGCGCATGGCCGGAGCCGATCGACCAGACATAGATGCCCCAGTTGATCGAGACCAGCGCCGCCGTCACCGCCGCCATGCCGAGCATCCGCGGTGTCGTGATCGCATGCCGCAGGTCTGCCGTCCGGCCCGTCACGATCAGAAGCGCCCCGGCGATCGGGACCGACCAGATGATCCGGTGGGCGATGACCTCGACCGGCGGTATATGCGCCAGCGCCTTCATGTAGAGCGGCAGGACCCCCCAGAGGAGGTAGGCGCCGAGCGCGAAGCCGAAGCCAGCGAGGCTGTCTTCATTGCGGGGAAGCGGGGCGGTCGGGTCGGCCATGACAATTCACGCTCAAGGGTCGGGCCTGCCTATCCCAACGCCGGGGGGTGCACCACGCGAAGATTGTATCCCTTACATTCCGTCATCGCCGCCGCGCGAGGTAGTCGCGGGTAAAGGCCGCATAGCCGTCCGCCGTGACCTTCAGCTCGTCCCGGATCATCCGATGCAGGTCCGGCAGGCGGTGGAAGGGCACGGTGGGAAAGACATGGTGTTCGACGTGATAGGGCATGTTCCAGGCCAGGAAACGCATGGCGCGGGTGGTGAAGGTGGTGCGGGTGTTCTCGAACATGTTCGCCACGCGCGGACAGTCGCCATGTTCTGCCAGCAAGTAAAGCCGCAACGCCGGCTGGCCGAGGACGACCGGAATGAGCCAGACCCAGAGGAGCACGGGCGACCAGAAAAGCGACAGCGCCACGGCCGCATAGGCGGCAAGCATGACCCGCGCCTCGCGCTCCATCCGGGGCAGGGCGCGCGCGGGCAGGTAGGCGGCGTGTTCCCGCCCGAGCGCGAGGCGGAACAGAAGCCGGATATTGCCCAGCCAGACCGGAAGGCCGGAGACGTGGAGCGGCCAGTCGGCCCAGGTCTCCGGCTTCGGACTGTCGAGTTCGGGGTCCTTGCCCGGAAGGTTGGTGAAGCGATGATGCGCAAGGTGGAAGGCGCGGAACCACTCGAAAGGCAGGAGAATGAGAAAGCCGCAAATCCGCCCAACCCAGTCGCTGAGCCCGTGCGAGCGGAAGGGCGTGCGGTGGGTGCATTCATGTTCCAGCGTGAAGAGGAAGATGATCAGGACGCCCTGCACCGGCAGGAGAAGCGGCCAGAACGGCACTTCTGCCCCGATCAGGGCGCCGGTGGCCAGGATCAGCCCGGCATGGCCGGCAAGATGGATCAGCCCGGCGCCGTCGCGGGTTTCGGTCAGCGCCGTCTTGTCGGCGGCGGGAAGCGCGGCGAGGAAGGTCTTGTGGTCGGTCATGATCGGATGATCTCGCTGGTTGCTCCGGTCCGCAAGCCGTCAAATGCTCCGTCAGCCGGCGGAGGGGATCGTGAACCCGTCCGGGGCAAGTTCGAACCCCTCGAAGCGGAAGCCGGGCGAGACGGTGCAGCCGACGAGCGTCCAGCCGCCGGCCGTCCGCGCGGCCTGCCAGTGACGCGGCGGCACGAGGATCTGCGGCCGCTCCCCGGAGGCCAGACCCGGGCCGAGAGCGTGGTCGCGGGCCGGCCCGGATTTTGTTTCCGAAATGGAAAGAATGAGCGGCGCGCCAGCGTAATGATGCCAGATTTCGGCCGCATCGACCCGGTGCCAATGGCTGCGCTCCCCCGCCTTCAGAAGGAAGTAAATCGCCGTTCCTGAAGGCCGCCCAGGGCCGTCCGCGACCCAGGTCTGGCGATACCAGCCGCCCTCCGGATGCGGTGCGAGACGCAGCAATCCGATGATGTCTTCGGCGGTCATCCGGTCCCTCCCTTCATTCTGCGGCCATGATGCAGGCAAATTGAGATGGATCAAGGCGCGGTTCCGGGGGGCGGCGCAGCCTTTGCCGCGTTGAATGGCGAAAGGACCGAAGCATGACCGTGACGACGCGTCAGGCGGAGATGATCCGCCAGAGTTTCCACGCATTGCGGCAACGGCTCGAACCGGCCTCGATGTCGTTCTATGAGGCCCTCTTTCGGCGCGCGCCGGAGCTCCGGTCGATGTTCCGCGACGATCTCGCCGGGCAGGGGATGAAGTTCATGACCACGCTCGGCACGATCATCGACAATATCGAGGATCCCGAGGCGCTGGGCGACCGCTTTGCGGATCTGGGGTACGGACATGCCCTGATAGGGGTGAAGGCAGCACATTTCGCCCCGATGGGCGAGGCGCTTATGGAGACGTTGCGCGACGAGATGGGTGCGGATTTCACGCCCGAGCTCGAAGCCGCATGGCGGGCCGCCTATGACGAACTGGCCGCCCGCATCGTCCGGCGCGGTCGGATCGGCTGATCCGGCGCTGGCCAAATTCAGGGGCCGTCGCTAGCGTGGCGGCCGGGTTCCGACAGGAGGGCAGGCATGGCGGGCGTGGCGGGACGGGTGGCGCTGGTCACCGGCGCAGGCAGTGGCGACGGCATCGGTTTCGCGACGGCGCGGGTTCTGAAGACGGCCGGCGCGCGCGTGGCGATCACCGCGACGACCGACCGGATCTACGACCGGCTTGGTGCGCTGGGCCCCGGCGGCACGTTCGCGACCACCGCCGATCTGACCCGCGAGGATCATGTGGCGCGGCTGGTGGCGGCGACGGAGGCGGCGCTCGGGCCGATCGACATTCTCGTCAACAATGCCGGTATGGTCCAAACCGGGATCGACATGCCGGGAAAGCGGCTTGCCGAACTCAGCGACGACGACTGGGCCTTCGGGATCGACATCAACCTCACCTCGGCCTTCCGGCTGACCCGGGCGGTGCTGCCGGGGATGTGCGCCCGTCGCTACGGGCGGATCGTGCAGATGTCCTCGGTCACCGGGCCGGTTGTCGGGATCGCGACGAGCAGCGTCTATGCCTCGGCCAAGGCCGGGCTTCTGGGCATGACGCGGGCGCTTGCCCTCGATGTCGGACCCGACGGGGTGACGGTGAACTGCGTCGGGCCGGGCTGGGTCGAGACGGGATCGTCGGGGGAGGATGAGATCATCGCGGGCCGCCACACGCCCGTGGGCCGGCCGGGCCGGCCGGAGGAGGTGGCGCATGCGGTGCTTTTTCTTGCCGCCGAGGAGGCGAGCTATGTCACCGGGCAGCTCATCGTGGTCGATGGGGGCAATACTGTTCAGGAATTCAAGGTCGCGCTGTAAGCTGCCGTTTTCAAAAGATAAGCCGCCGGGACAGGTTTGCCTCCGGCGGGGATATTTGAGCCAAGTGGAAATCAGCCGCGCAGGATCGAACGACCGGCGTATTCGGCCGTAGCTCGCCCAGCATCTCCTCGATGCGGATCAGCTGGTTGTATTTCGCCAGCCGGTCGGAGCGGGCCAGCGAGCCGGTCTTGATCTGGCCGCAGTTGGTGGCGACGGCGAGGTCGGCGATGGTCGCGTCCTCGGTCTCGCCCGAGCGGTGCGACATCACGGTGGTGTAGCGGGCGCGGTCGGCCATGCGCACGGCGTCGAGCGTCTCGGTCAGCGTGCCGATCTGGTTGACCTTGACCAGAAGCGAGTTGGCGCAGCCCTTCGCGATGCCGTCGGCGAGGCGGACGGGGTTGGTCACGAACAGGTCGTCGCCGACAAGCTGGCAGGTTGTCGCCGAGCACGTCGGTGAGCAGTTTCCAGCCGTCCCAGTCATCCTCGGCGCAGCCGTCCTCGATCGAGATGATCGGGTAGTCCTTCACGAGCGCGGCGAGATAGGCGACATTCTCCTCCGGCGACAGGGTTTTCCCTTCGCCCGAAAGCACATACTTGCCGTTCTTGAAGTATTCCGTCGAGGCGCAGTCGAGCGCGAGGTAGATGTCCTCGCCCGGCTTGTAGCCGGCCTTCTCGATGCTCTTCAGGATGAAGTCGAGCGCGTCGCGGGTGGACGAGAGGTTCGGCGCGAAGCCGCCCTCGTCGCCGATGCCGGTGGAGAGGCCCGCCGCCGAAAGCTCCTTTTTCAGGGTGTGGAACACCTCGGAGCCCATCCGCACCGCCTCGCGGATATCGGGCGCCGCCACCGGCATGATCATGAATTCCTGGATGTCGATCGGGTTGTCGGCATGTTCGCCGCCGTTGATGATGTTCATCATCGGCACCGGCAGGATCCGGGCATTGGTGCCGCCGACATAGCGGTAGAGCGGCAGGGTGGTGAAATCCGCCGCCGCCTTGGCGACCGCGAGCGAGACGCCGAGGATGGCGTTGGCGCCGAGCCGGCCCTTGTTCGGCGTGCCGTCGAGCTCGATCATCGCCGGTCGATCGCGACCTGGTCGGTCGCGTCCAAGCCGACGAGGCTCTCGGCGATCTCGCCGTTGACGGCGGCCACCGCCTCGAGCACGCCCTTGCCCATGTAGCGGCTCTTGTCGCCGTCGCGCTTCTCGACCGCCTCGTGCGCGCCGGTCGAGGCGCCCGAGGGCACCGCCGCGCGGCCCATCGTGCCGTCTTCGAGGATCACGTCGACCTCGACCGTCGGATTGCCGCGGCTGTCGAGGATTTCGCGGGCGTGGATGTCGATGATGGTGCTCATTGGGTCCGGTCCTTTCGGCGAAAACGACTGTTGTGCCGGTCTTTACGACGAGCCGGGCCGCAGGGAAAGAACTAATCGGCCAGCGCTCCGGTTAGCGCTAACTTCCGCTCGCGCAGATAGGTGTAGAAGGCGGCGGCGAGGATCACGCCGGCCCCGGTCAGGGTCAACGCGTCGGGCCGTTCGGAAAAGACGGTGACGCCGATGATCAGCGAAAAGACCAGCCGGGCATAGCGGAAGGGCATCAGGATCGAGGCGTCCGAAAGCCGCATCGCGGCGACGATGGCGTAGTAGCCCGTCGTGCCGAACAGGACCGCCGCGCCGAGCCGCGCGAGGTCGGGCGCCGCGGGCGGGACCGGGGCGCCGGTGAAGGCCAGGATCAGCGCGCCGGTGAGGACGAGCGCGAAAAAGCCGTGGAAGGCGACCGCGACCGAGGGCACTTCCGGCGGGATCCGGCGGGTGACGAGATCGCGCAGCGCGATCGACACGACGGTCAGGAGGACCAGCATCGCTTCGGGCCGAAATCCGTCGAGGCCGGGCCGGATGATCAGCAGGACACCGGCAAAGCCGACGATGATGGCGGTCCAGCGCCGCCAGCCGACACGCTCGCCGAAGACGAGCGCCGCGCCGGCGGCGACCGCGAGCGGTGTCGCCTGGAAGACCGCCGCCACCGTCGAGATCGGCACCAGCGACAGCGCGGTGACGAAGGTGGCGGCGGAGGCGGCCTCGGCGACGGTCCGCACCAGCGACCTGCGGCACCGCCGCCGCGCGCAGGATCCAGACCCGGCCGGAATCGCCGGCGATGGCGAAGAAGATCAGCGCGCCGCCGAACCCGAGCGTCAGGATGACCTGTCCGATCGGTTGGCGCGAAGTCAGATCCTTGACCAGAGCATCCTCGATCGCGAAGGCGGCCATGGAAAAGACGACAAGAAAGATACCGCGCAGGCTCTGCACTTGCGCTCAGCCCTTGCGGTCGGGTTTGGCGGGCACGCCGAAAAGCTCCAGCCGGTGTCCCTTCAGCCGGTATCCGAGCCGCGCCGCGATCTTTTCCTGCAACGCCTCGATCTCGTCGTCGACGAATTCGATGACCGCGCCGGTCGTGACGTCAATGAGGTGGTCGTGATGGGCCCGTTCGGCATCCTCGTAGCGCGCGCGCCCGTCGCCGAATTCGAGTTTGTCGAGAATGCCCGCCTCGTCGAAGATCCTGAGCGTCCGGTAGACCGTGGCGAGCGAGATCCCGGGGTCGATGGCGCAGGCGCGGGTATAGAGGACTTCGGCATCGGGATGGTCGTCGCTTTCCTCGAGCACCTGCGCGATGACCCGGCGCTGCTCGGTCATCCGAAGCCCCTTGGCCTCGCAGCGTTCGATGATAGTCTGACGCATTCCCGAACCCACCTTTCCGCCGCGCGGTTTACGGGAAATCCCGAAGCGGGTGAAGCGCAAAACGCCGCTTCATGTGCGGGGGTGGGGGGGCTGGCAGGGCGCGGATATCCGGGCATCGGCCGGAAAGGGCTGGACGGGCGCCGCCAAACGCGCAGAAATACCGGCCAAAGCAAACGGGGAGAACGACATGGATCTGAAACGCAGCTTTCTGGCCAACCTGGCGGTCGTGGCGCTGATGGCCGGCACGGCCGGGGCCGAGCCGGTGAAGGTCGGCATGATCACCACGCTCTCGGGCGGCGGCGCGGGCCTCGGCATCGACGTGCGCGACGGCTTCATGCTGGCGCTCAAGATGGCGGGCGACGAGCGATGTCGAGCTGATCGTCGAGGACGACCAGCAGAAGCCCGATATCGCGGTGCAGCTCGCCGACAAGATGATCCAGTCCGACCAGGTCGACGTGCTGACCGGCATCATCTGGTCGAACCTCGCGATGGCCGTGGTGCCGGCCGCCGTCGCGCAGGGCAAGTTCTACCTCTCGCCCAATGCCGGGCCGTCGGCGCTGGCCGGCGCGGGCTGCGACAAGAACTACTTCAACGTCGCCTGGCAGAACGACAACCTGCACGAGGCCGCCGGCGCCTATGCCAATTCGGCCGGCTACAAGAAGTCCTTCATCCTGGCGCCGAACTATCCGGCCGGCACGGATGCGCTGGCCGGCTTCAAGCGCTTCTACAAGGGCGAGCTGGCGGGCGAGGTCTACACCCAGCTCGGCCAGACCGACTACGCCGCCGAGATCGCGCAGATCCGCGCCTCGGGCGCCGACAGCGTGTTCTTCTTCCTGCCCGGCGGCATGGGCATCGCCTTCATGAAGCAATACGCCGAGTCGGGCGTCGACATCCCGCTGATCGGCCCGGCCTTCTCCTTCGACCAGAACATCCTCCAGGCGGTCGGCGACGCGGCGCTCGGGCGTGAAGAACACCTCGCAATGGTCCAAGGATCTCGACAACGCCGACCAACAAGGCCTTCGTCGAGGCCTTCCAGGCGGAATACGGCCGTCTGCCCTCGCTCTATGCCAGCCAGGGCTTCGACACCGCCAACCTGCTCCTCTCGGCGATGGCCAAGGCCGACGTCGCCGATGCAGGACGCCTTCCGCGCGGCGCTCGAGGCGGCCGATTTCGCCTCGGTCCGCGGCGATTTCAAGTTCGGCCCGAACCACCACCCGATCCAGGACATCTATGTCCGCGAAGTGGTCAAGGAGGGCGACGTCTACACCAACAAGATCGTCGGCGTCGCGCTCGAGGATCGCGGCGACGCCTACGCCGCCGAGTGCAAGATGTGATCGGACCGGGCCGGGGCAACCTCCCCGGCCCGACCGTCGGAGATCTGATCCAGTGATGCTTTTGGCCGAGCAGGTCCTCAACGGCCTGCAATTCGGCGTGATGCTGTTCCTGATGGCGGCCGGGCTGACGCTGGTCTTCGGCGTCATGGGGCTGATCAACCTCGCGCATGGCTCGCTCTACATGGTCGGCGCCTTCGCCTGCGCCGCCGTCGCCGCGGCAACGGGGTCGTTCTGGCTTGGCCTCGCCGCGAGCCTTGCGGCCGCGGCCGCACTCGGCGCGCTGGTGGAGGTCGTGGTGATCCGGCGGCTCTATGACCGCGACCATCTCGACCAGGTGCTGGCGACCTTCGCGCTGATCCTCGTCTTTTCCGAAGGCACGCGCTGGCTCTTCGGCTCCTTTCCGCTCTACCTCTCGCTGCCGCCGGTCCTGTCCGGCGCCGTGACGCTGCCGGGCGGGATCGTCTATCCGGCCTTCCGGCTGGCGATCATCGGCGTCGGCGTGCTGGTCGCCGCCTGGCCTCTTCTGGCTGATCGCGCGCACCCGGCTCGGCATCCGCATCCGCGCCGGCGAGGCCGACCGCGAGATGATCGCCGCGCTCGGCGTCGACATCGCGACGCTCTACACCATCGTCTTCGCGCTCGGCGCGGCGCTTGCGGGGCTCGCCGGCGCGCTGGTCGGCACGATCCAGTCGGTGCAGGTCGGCATGGGCGAGCCGGTCCTGATCCTCGCCTTCGTCATCGTGGTCATCGGCGGCATCGGCTCGATCAAGGGCGCGCTGGTCGGCGCGCTGCTGGTCGGCATGACCGACACGCTGGGCAAGTTCGCTGCTGCCGGCCTTCTTCGCCCGCTTCATGGAGGCGTCCGCCGCGACCTCGGTCGGCTCGGCGCTCGCCTCGATGCTGATCTACGTCCTGATGGCGCTGGTCCTGGTCTTGCGGCCGACCGGGCTCTACGGATCTGCGCGCATGACCCGGAACGGCACGCTGTCAGAATGCGTTCGTGTTCGCCGTCCTCGTGGCCGTGGCGCTTGCGGCCGATGCCACCGGCGAACCCCTTCATCGTGACGCTCGCGACCAAGGTGGCGATCCTCGCGCTCGCGGGGGTCGGGCTCAACCTCGCGCTGGGCTATGGCGGGCTCGTCTCCTTCGGGCACGCGGCCTTCTTCGGCATCGGCGGCTATGTCACCGGCATCCTCGCGAGCCATGCGGCAAGCGCCACGCCGGTCGCCACGTTCCCCTTCACCATGATGGGCACGAACGAGATGCTGGTGATCTGGCCGGTCGCGATCCTCGCCTCGGGCCTCGCGGCGCTGGCGATCGGCGCGCTCTGCCTGCGCACGACCGGCGTCTATTTCATCATGATCACGCTCGCCTTCGCGCAGATGCTCTACTACTTCGCCATCTCCTGGCCCGCCTATGGCGGCGAGGACGGGCTGTCCGTTCTACGTCCGCAACGGCTTTCCCGGCGCTCAACACCTTCGCGCCGCTCGCAGTTCTTCGCGCATCTGCTGCGACGCTGCTTGGCTGGCGATGGTCCTCGTCGCCGTCCTCGCCGCAGTCGCGCTTCGGCCTGGCGCTCCGGGCCGCGCGGCAGAACGAGGCGCGCGTCGTCGGCGGTCGGGCATCCGGCCCTTCGCGCGTCCGGCTCACCGCCTTCGTCCTCTCGGGCATGATCACCGGGCTCGCCGGCGCGCTCTATGCCGATCTCAACCGCTTCGTCAGCCCGTCGATGCTGTCCTGGCACATGTCGGGCGAGATCATGGTCTTCGTCATCCTCGGCGGCGTCGGGCGGCTTTTCGGCCCGGTCGCGGGGGCGGCGCTCTTCATCCTGCTCGAATATCTGCTCGGCGGCGGTCAGCGACCACTGGCAGGTCGCTCCTGGGGCTCTTGCTGCTCGTCGTCGTGCTCTTCGCCCGCGGCGGGCTGATGGGGCTTGTCGCGGGGAGGCGCCGCCATGGCTGAGCCGATCCTCGACGCTTCGCGAGCCTCACCAAGTGCTTCGGCGCGCTGACGGCGACCGACGACGTGATCGCTCGACCTGCGGCCCGGAGAGATCCACGCGCTGATCGGCCCGAACGGCGCCGGCAAGTCGACGCTGATCAAGCAGATCGCCGGCGAGCTTGCGCCCGACGGCGGCAGGATCCGCCTTCGAGGGCCGGGCGATCGACCGGCTCGGGCCGGCGGAGCGGGCGCGGCTCGGGCTCGCGCGGAGCTTTCAGGTCTCCTCGGTCATCCCCGATTTCACCGCGCTCGAGAACGTCATGCTCGCCGTCGCAGGGCGCAGCGGGGCGGACCTTCCGCTTCTTCCGCCCGGCGCTTCGCGACCGCAGCCTGACCGAGCCCGCGCTGTTCCACCTCGCGCAGGTCGGTCTGCGGGGCGCGAGGCGGTGCCGGCGCGCGCGACTGTCGCCATGGCGAGCGGCGGCAGCTGGAGATCGCGATGGCGCTGGCGCTGCGGCCGCGCGCCTTCCTGCTGGACGAGCCGATGGCGGGGATGGGCCGCGAAGGGGCGCGCGACCTGACCGCGCATCCTGGCCGATCTGCAGGCCGAGGCGCCGATCCTGCTGGTCGAGCACGACATGGACGCGGTCTTCGCGCTCGCCGACCGGATCTCGGTGCTGGTCTACGGCCGGATCATCGCCACCGGCACCGTCGACGAGATCCGCGCCAATCCGGAGGTCCGCCGCGCCTATCTCGGGGAGGAGGCATGACCGCGCTTCTCGATCTTCGGGGCGTCACCGCCTTCTACGGGCCGGTGCAGGCGCTGTTCGGTGTCGATCTCTCGATCGCGGAGGGCGAGGTCGTGGCGCTGATGGGCCGCAACGGCATGGGCAAGACGACGACGATCCGCACGATCTGCGGATGCTGCCGCCACGGGCGGCGCGATCCTGCTTCGCCGGGCGGGACATGGCGCGGCTTCCCGTCGCACCGTGCCGCGCAGGCGGGGCTCGGGCTGGTGCCCGAGGGCCGGCGCTGCTTCGCGCCGCTCACGGTCGCCGAAAACCTGATCGCCGCGGCGCGGCCCGGGCGCCTGGACACTGGCGCGCGGTGCTGCGACCTCTTTCCGCGGCTCGGCGAGCGGATGGGCCAGACGCGCGCGGACGCTGTCGGGCGGCGAGCAGCAGATGCTGGCCATCGGCCGGGCGCTGATGACCAATCCGCGCCTTCTCATCCTCGACGAGGCGACGGAGGGGCTCGCGCCCGGTCGTGCGGCAGGAGATCTGGGCGGCGATCCGGGCGCTGAAGGGGCAGGGCATGTCGATCCTGCTCGTCGACAAGTCGCTGGCCGAACTCCGCGCCGTTGCCGACCGCGCGGTGATCCTGGAGCGGGGTCCCGCCGTCTGGTCCGGCCGCATGGCCGAGCTTGATGACGACGCCGCGCACCGATATCTCGGCGTCTGATCCGCGTCGGACGGGATCAGCGATGGTCTCGACCGCGCCGCCGGCAAATGCCGACCTGCCGGAGGAAGGGGGCAGTCATGACCGCATACCGCGATTTCGACGCGCTCGGATCGGCGGCCTTCCGCGCCGATCCCTATCCGGTCCTCGCGCGGCTCCGGGCCGAAAGCCCGGTGCACCGCCACGCGCCGGGACTGATCTCCAGCCATCACGTCTTCCGCTACGACGACATCCGCGACATCCTCGCCGATCCCGACCGCTTTTCCTCCGACCGCTCGCTGCTGGGCGGCGGAGACCTGGGCGACACCAATCTCGCCTTCCTTTTCAACAACCTCATCTCGGCCACCGGCGACAAGCACCGGCGGCTTCGGATGATCGCCAACCGGGTCTTCATGGCCAACCGGCTCGACCGTTTCCGCCCCGCGCTCGACGCCGTTGTTGCCGAGCGCGTCGCGCACGCGCTTGCCGCCGGAGAGGTCGATCTGGTAGAGGAGTTCGCCGCGCCGATCACCGTCGCCATGATCACCGCAATCCTCGGCCTGCCGCTCTCCGACATGGGCCGGATCCGCGAATGGACCGCCGTTCTCGGCGACAACAGCGGTGCTGCGACCTGGCTTGCCGACGATGGATCCCGCGCTGCTCGAACGCGGCCGGCGGACCGGCATCGAACTCACCGATTATTTCCGCGACTATCTGGAGGAGCGTCGCCGCGCGCCGCGCGACGGCGACGTCATCTCGGGCTTCCTGACGGTCGAGGTCGACGGCCAGCGCCTGACCGGGGACGAGGTCCTGTCGATGGCGATGCTGATGCTGCTCGCGGGGAACGAGACGACGACCAACCTGATCGTCAACCTCCTGCGACTTCTCGACGCCCATCCCGGTCAGGCCGCGAAACTGCGCGCCGATCCCGGCCTCGCCGATGCCGCGGTCGAAGAGACGCTCCGGCTCAGGAACTCGATCCGCAATATCGACCGCTATGCGCTCAGCGAGGTCGAGATGCGCGGGGTGACGATCCCGGCCGGCGGGCTCTGCGTTCTGTGGCTTTCGGCCGCCAACCGCGATCCGGAGGTTTTTCCCGATCCCGACGCCTTCCTGATCGACCGCTACGCGCCCGGCACAGCCACGCCCCGCCACATGGCTTTCGGCGCCGGCCCGCATTTCTGCCTCGGCGCGCCGCTGGCCCGGATGGAAACCCGCATCGCCGCCCGCGCAATCGCCACCGCCACGCGGTCGGTCGAGATGGTCGGCCCGGCCACGCTTGGCCCGAATGCAAATTTCGACAACGTCACTCGCCAGCTGGCCCGGTTTCACCCTGCCTGAGGAAGGGCGACGAAAGCCCGGCACCCGGCCGGGGCCGGATCGGCACGAGCGTCATCGAAGGTCGGAAAGAGGCGCGACACGACGTGTCATTGTCCTGAAGCATCGCCCGTGACAGACGAGTGGACGGGGCAGTCGTTCGCGATAGGCCGGGCAGGGAGGCACGACATGGATGAACCTCATCACCGCCGCGGCCGTGCCGCCCGCCGCAGCGCCGCACCGGCGCGGGTGGTGAACTACCGCCATCTGCGCCACCCGTTCTCGCCGCAGAAGGTCATCGGCGACGACACGGTGGCGGAGATCCACGACATGGCGCTGAGGCTACTGGAGGAACTGGGGATCAAGGTCCTCCTGCCCGAGGCGCGGGCGATCTATGCCGCCGGTGGCGCGCTCGTGGATGACGCGGACGGGATGGTCCGCATCGGCCGCGACATCGTTGCCGCCGCTCTTGCGACCGCACCTGCCTCGATCCGCATGCGCGCGGCCGATCCGGAGCGCGAGCAGATCTACGAAGACGGCGCGATGATCTTTTCGCCGGGCTCGGGCTGTCCCAATGTCACCGACTGCCTGCGCGGCCGCCGGCCCGGCAGCCTTGCCACCTACGAAGAGACGCTGAAGCTGCACCAGAGCTTCGACGTCATCCACAAGCTCGGCCCCTCGGCCGAACCTCAGGACGTGCCGACGCCCTTGCGCCACTATGCGATGATGCGCGCCCAGCTGACGCTCGCCGACAAGCCGATGTTCGTCTATGCGCGCGGCCGCGGCCAGGTCGCCGAAAGCTTCGCGATGATCCGCATGGCGCTCGACCTCTCGGACGGGGATTTCACCGACGGCAGCTGGTGCACGACGGTGATCAACACCAACTCGCCACGCCAGATCGACAAGCCGATGGCCGAGGGCATCATCGACTTCGCCCGCGCCGGGCAGATGTCGATCATCACGCCGTTCTGCCTCGCCGGCGCGATGGCGCCGGTGACGGTCGAAGGCGCGCTGGTCCTCCAGCACGCCGAATGCCTCGCCGGGATCACCCTCGCGCAGCTCGCGAAGCCCGGCGCGCCGGTCAGCTATGGCGGCTTTTCCTCCAACGTCGACATGAAATCCGGCGCCCCGGCCTTCGGCACGCCGACCCATATCCGCATGGCGATCGGCACCGGCCAGCTCGCCCGCCACGTCGGCCTGCCGTGGCGGTCGGCGGCAGGCTCGGCCTCGAACACCGCCGACATGCAGGCGGCGGGCGAAAACCACATGGGCCTCTGGGCCAATCTCATGGCAAATGCGACGCTCACCGTCCACTCCGCCGGCTGGCTCGAAGGCGGGCTCAGCTTCGGCTACGAGAAGTTCATCAACGATGTCGAGGCGCTGCAGACACTGGCGGAGCTGTGCCGGCCCCTCACCTCGCCCAAGGCCGAACTCGCCTGGGACGCATTGGCCGACGTGCAGCCCGGCGGTCATTTCTTCGCCACGCCCCACACGATGGAACGCTTCGACCGGGCGTTCTATGCTCCGCTCGTCGCCGACCTGACGAACCACGGCACCTGGGAGGCGGCGGGCGCTAGGACCGCGACGGAGCGGGCGACCGCGATCTGGCAGCAGACCCTCGCCGACTATAGGCCACCCGAAGGCGCCGGCGACCGGGGCGAGCGCATCGCCCGGTTCATCGCCGACCGCACGGCATCGGGAGGGGCGGCGCCGCTGGACTGAGCCTGAATCCCGCGTCGGAAAAAAGGCCCGGCGAGGCCAGGTGGATTGATATGCGGCGTGCCACACCGCATGATCTAACCCGGCGCAGGATCGCCGCCTCGGTCTCTTGACTTCCGAAGCCACTTGCCCGATAAGCCCGCATCCCGGCGGGTCTCTCGGCCCGGCCGGGATTCTATATTCGGTAATGTCGTCCCGAAAGCGGGGCGCGCTGCCCGAGGCGGGGACACCCCGGAACGCCGGATCGATCCGGGGCCACAGGGCGCGGCAGAGATGAAGGAAAGACCCATGTTCGCGGTCCTCAAGACCGGTGGCAAGCAGTACAAGGTTCAGGCGGGCGACGTGCTCCGCATCGAACTGATCGCGGCCGCCGCTGGTGACAAAATCCAGTTCAACGAGATTCTGATGATCGGTGGCGACAAGCCCGTGCTCGGCGCGCCGATGGTCAAGGGCGCCGCCGTCCAGGCCGAGGTCATCGATGACATCAAGGCCGACAAGGTCATCACCTACCACAAGCGCCGCCGGAAGCACTCCTCGCAGCGCACCCGCGGCCACCGGCAGAAGCTGACCCTGGTCCGCGTCACCGATATTCTCGCCTCCGGCGCGGACAAGTCGGGCGTGAAGGAAGCGATCGGCACCCATGCCGCCCGCGTCGCCGCGCACAACACCGCGCCGGCCGATGCGAAGACCGAAAAGAAGGCCGCGCCGGCCAAGAAAGCCGAAGCCAAGGCGGCCCCGGCGAAGAAGGCCCCCGTGAAGAAGGCCCCCGCGAAGAAGGCACCGGCCAAAAAAGCCGCTGCGACGAAGGAGTAACACCCCATGGCACACAAGAAAGCAGGCGGTTCGTCCCGCAACGGCCGCAACTCGGCCGGCCGTCGTCTCGGCGTGAAACTCTTCGGCGGCCAGTCGGCTCAGCCGGGCGCGATCATCGTGCGCCAGCGCGGCACCACCTGGTGGCCGGGCGAGGGTGTCGGCATGGGGCGCGATCACACCATCTTCGCGACCGTCGATGGCCGGGTGACCTTCAAGAAAGGTCTCAAGGGCCGCACGTTCATTTCGGTCCTCCCCGCGGCGGAGGCAGCCGAGTAAGCCGAACCTTTACAATCGGATTGTAAACGGGGGATCGGCCGAAAGGCCGGTCCCCTTCTTCATTCCTGGCAGGAGTTCGCCGGACATGTCACTCGATCAGGCGATTGTCAGCATGGTTGCCGCGCGTGTGAACGGGCTCCGGTTGATCTGGCCATTCTCGCGCCCCATTTCTTGTGTATCGGGCAAGACGGCGCCAATGGGTCCGGGAGGGATCCGGCGCCGGTTTGCGAGTATCGGAGGTGTCCCGGCCGGTAGGGCGGCCGTGGTTCTCGCTATCCGTTTCGGAGGAGGGACGGCATGATTCAGGAACCTATCGTCGTTCAGCCCGCGCTCGCGGCTGAGCGGTTCGCGCTGCGCCCGCTTCGGCGCTCGGACGCCGGGCTCATCGCGATGTATACCGCGGACCGGCGGCTCGCCGAAGGGACGCGCACGATCCCCCATCCTCTGCCCCCCGGCGCGACCGAGGCGTTCATCGCTCGCAGCCTCGCCGAGAAACGCAGCGAGGATGTCTGGGTCCTGGACGGGTCCGAACGCGGTCATGCCGAAGTGCTCGGGCTCGTCTGCCTGACCCGGATGGAACGCGACCAGAGCGAGATCAAGTACTGGGTGGCACCCGCCTTCTGGAACACCGGCTACGCCTCAGAGGCGGTTGCCGCCCTCGTCGCGGCCAACCCGCACCGCTCGCGCACCCTCTTCGCCGAGGTCTTCCAGGACAACCCCGGGTTCGGCCCGCGTCTTGACCAATACCGGCTTCGACTATCTCGGCGATGCCGAAGCCTATTCGGTCGCCCGCGGCGCCACCGTGCCGACCTGGACCTACCTGCGAAAGATGGTGTGACCCATGCCGCGCCGTGATCCAGACGGCGCGGATCGCCTGGTGTCCCCCCGTTTCAGCGGATGAGGCACATGTCATGGCGGGGACCGGCCATGCGACCGGGGCGGCGCGTGCCGCGCCCGACCTCGTCCGCCCGCATCGCGCACCGGCACCCCTTGTCCTGGTTTCATCTTGCCGCAAATATCCCGGAGGGGTCCGGGGAGGCAGCGCCTCCCCGGCGGGTCGGCCAAGGCGAAGCCGAGGCCGAAACCACGGCGCGGCCCCGACCCTTGCGAAAATACGCGCCACAAGCTATCGCCACACGGATCCTTGGGAAAGCGCCGTCATGAAATTCCTCGACCTCGCCAAAGTCTATATCCGCTCCGGCGGCGGCGGCGCGGGCTGCGTCTCGTTCCGGCGCGAGAAGTTCATCGAGTTCGGCGGACCGGACGGCGGCGACGGCGGCAATGGCGGCTCGGTCTGGGCCGAGGCAGTCGAAGGGCTGAACACCCTCATCGACTTCCGCTACCAGCAGCATTTCTTCGCGAAAAGCGGCCAGCCCGGCATGGGCAGCCAGAGGACCGGGAAGACCAGCGAGGATATCGTCCTCAAAGTGCCGGTCGGCACCGAGATCCTCGACGAGGACGAGGAAACGCTGATCGCCGACCTGACCAGGGTCGGCCAGCGGGTCCTGCTCGCACAAGGCGGCAATGGTGGCTGGGGCAACCTGCGCTTCAAGTCCTCGACCAACCGCGCGCCGAGCCGGGCCAATCCCGGACAGGAGGGGGTGGAGCGCACGATCTGGCTGCGCCTCAAGCTCATCGCGGATGCCGGGCTTCTGGGCCTGCCCAACGCTGGCAAGTCGACCTTCCTTGCGGCCGTATCGAACGCCAGGCCGAAGATCGCCGACTATCCGTTCACCACGCTCGTCCCCAATCTCGGTGTCGTCGGCGTCGACGGCAAGGAATTCGTCATGGCCGATATTCCGGGCCTGATCGAAGGCGCGTCGGAAGGCCGGGGCCTTGGCGACCAGTTTCTCGGCCATGTCGAGCGCTGCTCGGTTCTCCTTCACCTTGTCGATGGAACATCGTCAACGATCGCAAAGGATTACAAGACGATCCTGAGAGAGCTGGAGGCTTATACCGCGACTCTCGCCGACAAGCCGCGGATCACCGCGCTGAACAAGATCGACGCGCTCGACGCCAAGACCATCGCAGCGCGCAAGCGCAGCCTCGAAAAGGCATCGGGCGGACCGGTCCTTGCGATGTCCGGTGTGTCCGGGCAGGGCGTTCCGGAGGTCCTCCGCGCGCTCTGGTCGATCATCGCCGATGCCCGGGCGGTCACAGCCCCCGAGGAAGACGAATGGCGCCCCTGACCCCTGCGATCGCCGCCGCCCGGCGGCTCGTCGTCAAGATCGGTTCGGCCTTGCTCGTCGATCGGGGTGGCGGGCTGCATCGCGGCTGGCTGACCGCCCTGGCCGAGGACGTCGCCGAGGCGAAGGCGCGCGGAACGGATGTGATCCTGGTCTCCTCTGGCTCCATCGCGCTTGGCCGCGGTGTTCTGGGATTGCCCGCGGGCGCGCTGACGCTCGATCAGAGCCAGGCTGCGGCAGCCGTGGGCCAGATCCGGCTCGCACGGGCTTACGAGGAAGTGCTGGCCCCGCACGGCTTGACTGCCGGGCAGGTGCTCGTCACGCTCGAAGATACCGAGGATCGGCGCCGCTACCTCAACAGCCGCGCGACGATGGAGACTTTGCTGGGGCTCGGCGTCGTGCCGATTGTCAACGAAAACGATACGGTCGCGACGGATGAGATCCGGTTCGGCGACAATGACCGGCTCGCGGCGCAGATCGCGGTGACGATCGGGGCGGATCAACTCGTGCTCTTGAGCGATGTCGACGGGCTCTACTCGGACAATCCGAAGCTGAACAAGGACGCGCAACGCCTTGATGTGGTGGCAAAGATCACGCCGGAGATCGAGGCGATGGCCGGCGATCCGGTCTCCGGCCTCTCGAAGGGCGGGATGAAGACCAAGCTGATGGCCGCGAAGACCGCCGTGGCGGGGGGATGCGCGATGGCGATCACCGAAGGTTCTGTGCTGCGGCCCCTGCAGGCGCTTGCCGAGGGGGCCGCCTGCACCTGGTTCCTCGCCGAAGGCACCCCCCAGCTCGCCCGCAAGCGCTGGATCGCGGCGATGAAGCCGCGCGGCGAACTGCGCCTCGACGCTGGCGCGGTCACGGCCTTGGGGCAGGGCAAGTCGCTGCTCGCGGCCGGGGTGACGGCGGTGTCGGGGGCCTTCGGGCGCGGCGACCCGGTCGCGGTCCTGGGGCCGGCCGGAGAGGCGCTGGCCAAGGGGCTCGTGCGTTACTCGGCGGCCGAAGCGAAGGCCATTGCCGGGCGCCGATCGGGTGACATCGAGGGCATTCTCGGCTATGCCGGGCGCGGGCCGATGGTGCACCGCGACGACATGGCCTTGTGACGGCTCGGACCCGCGGCTGAATGCGCATTCTGCGCATGCCTCCGGCGGGGATATTTGAGGCAAGATGAAGGGGGGCGCGATGAAGGATATGGAAGACATTCCCGCGCTGATGGCGGAGATCGGCGCGAAGGCGAAGGCCGCCGCGGCTGAGCTCGCCTTTGTTCCGGCCGGACGCAAGCAGGCTGCGCTCACCGCCGCGGCCGAGGCGGTCTGGGCGCGCCGGCATGAGATCATCGACGCCAATGCCAGCGACCTTGCCTACGGGACGGAAAAGGGGCTGTCTCCGGCGATGATGGACCGGCTGATGCTCGACGAGACACGCATCCGCGGCATTGTCGAGGGGCTGCGGTCGGTGGCCGGGCAGACCGATCCGGTGGGTGCCGTCATGGCCGAGTGGGACATGCCCTCGGGCCTGCACATCCAGCGGGTGCGGACGCCTCTTGGCGTCATCGGTGTGATTTACGAAAGCCGGCCGAACGTGACGGCGGATGCCGGCGCGCTTTGCCTGAAATCGGGCAATGCGGTGATCCTGCGCGGCGGGTCGGAGAGCTTTCATTCCTCCCGCGCGATCCATGCCTGCCTCGTGGCCGGGCTGACGGAGGCGGGTCTGCCGGAGGCGGCGATCCAGCTTGTCCCCACCCGCGACCGCGCGGCGGTTTCCGAGATGCTGCGGATGGTTGCGCATATCGACGTCATCGTGCCGCGCGGCGGCAAGGGGCTTGTCGGGCTCGTCCAGAAAGAGGCGCGGGTGCCGGTCTTTGCCCATCTCGAAGGTATCTGCCACGTCTATGCCGACGGCGATGCCGATCTTGCCAAGGCGCGGGCGGTGGTGCTGAACGCCAAGACCCGGCGCACCGGGATCTGCGGGGCGGCCGAGTGCCTGCTGATCGACCGGCGGTTCTACGAAAAGCACGGGCCGGTGCTGATCGAGGATCTGGTCAAGGCGGGCGTCGAGGTCCGGACCGAGGGCGAGCTTCTGGATGTGCCGGGAACGGTGCCGGTAGGGCCGGAGGATTTCGGCCGTGAATTCCTCGATATGATCATCGCTGCGAAGCTCGTCGACGGCGTGGACGCGGCGATTGCCCATATCCGCTGCTACGGCTCGCAGCATACCGAGGCGATCCTGACCGAGAACGACGTGACCGCCGCGCGGTTCTTCGAGCGGCTCGACAGCGCGATCCTGATGCGCAACGCCTCCACCCAGTTCGCCGATGGCGGCGAGTTCGGCATGGGGGCGGAGATCGGTATCGCGACCGGCAAGCTTCATGCGCGCGGGCCGGTCGGGGCCGAGCAGCTTACGAGCTTCAAGTATCTCGTTACCGGTGACGGGGCCGTCCGCACGTGAGCGCGGAGCCCACCGACGCCGAGCTTGCCGCGCGGTATCGCCCCCGGATCGAGGCGGAACTGTCCGAGCTTGACATCGCGACGGCCGCAACGAGCGGTGACAGGAGGCCGGTGGAGCTTGACCAGCAGAGCGTTGGCCGGCTGAGCCGCATGGATGCAATGCAGGGACAGGCGATGGCGGCGGCGCTCGAAGCGCGGCGGTCACGGCGCCGCGCCGCGCTGAGCGCGGCGCTGGTCCGGATCGCGGAGGGCGAATTCGGGTTTTGTGCCCGCTGCGGCGACTTCATCGGAGACGGCCGGCTTTCAGTTGATCCGGCGGCGATGATCTGCGTCGCCTGCGCTCAGTAGCGCATCGCGATCCGGGTATTGTCCATCTGCAGCGCGAGGGTGCGGCCCTGCCGTTGAAGCTCGGCCGGGAAGAGCAGGAACTGCACATGGGCCGCCGCGAGCTCTGCACCGGTTTCGGGCCGGGTCAGCCGCGACCAGAGGCCCGCATCCACCTTCATCTTCGTGGCCTCGGCACCGATCCGCCAGCCAGCGTCATCCGCCGCCACCTTCACGCGGCCGCCATAGGGCAGCGCGGTTTCGAGGCATTGCAGAGCGAGAAAGGCGAGCTTGACCTCGATCCGCGCGACATCGCCCGGAACCTGCCAGTCAATGGTCAGCCGCCCGCCGCGCGTCATGTCGTCGAGTATGGAGCGGATTTCGGACCGCGCGACGATCTGGCCGAGGCTCGCCGCGCCATAGGCCACACGGAAAAAGCGGATGCGCGCATTGGCATTGGTGACGCTTTCCGAGATCAGCGCGATTTCCGGCCCGGGCACGGCGCCGGACATCATCAAGAGCTCCACCCCATTGCCGATCGCGCTCAGGGGGCTGATAAGGTCGTGGCAGATGCGCGATCCGAGAAGCGCGATCAGGTCAGGTTGGTCGGATTGCATCATCTATCCTTGGGGCTGGAGGCTGGCATGAACGAGATACTCGAACCGGGCATGCTGGTGCGTCACCCGGCCGAGCCGGATTGGGGACTCGGGCAGGTCCAGTCACGGATCGGAACGAAGATCACCGTGAATTTCGAACACGCGGGCAAGGTCGTCATCGACGGGGCGCGGGTGGAACTTGTTCTGGTCATCGAGACTGGTGAATAGCCCTAACGCGATAACGAGACGCTATCCACAGCTACAGGTTGTGTCAACGCGGTAGCCCGGGGAGCCAATCTGTTGCAAATGGGAGAACCGGCGCATAAAACCCCGGACATTCGATGGGACGCGGATCAGAGCGCCGGAAATGACCCCCGACAACAGCCATTTTCAAGTCCGTCTTGCGGCTTCCGAGGCGGATTTTCTGGCTGCCCAGCGTCTGCGCTACCGGGTCTTTGTCGAGGAGCTTGGCGGCGACGGGCCGCTTGTCGATCACGCCGGCCGGTTCGAGCGCGACGATTTCGATCCGGTCAACGATCACCTCGTCCTTATCGACACCACCCGCGACGCGGCGGCCTGCGATCACGTGGTCGGTGTCTACCGGCTATTGCGCAGCGATCAGGCGGAGCGGTTCGGGCGCTTCTATTGCGACGGCGAATACGACCTTGCGCCGCTCCGCGCCTCGGGCCGGAGGCTCCTGGAACTGGGCCGGTCCTGTGTCGATGCCGACTACCGCGGCGGCACCGCGATGTTCCTCCTGTGGAACGCGCTGGCCGACTACGTGCTTGAGCACGGGACCGAGGTTCTTTTTGGTGTGGCGAGCTTTCACGGCACGGATGTCGAGGCGTTGAAGGTGCCGCTCTCCTGGCTCCATCATCACCACCTCGCGCCCGAGGCGCTGCGGGTCCGCGCGCTGTCGTCGAATTACCAGCGCATGGATCTGATCCCGGCCGACGCGCTCAACCGGCGCGAGGCGATGGTGGCGATGCCGGCGCTGATCAAGGCTTACCTGCGTCTCGGCGGGTTCGTCGGCGAAGGCGCCTTCATCGACCGGGAGTTCAACACGACCGATGTCTGCCTCTTGATGGACACCGCGGCGATGAGCGCGCGCCACAAGGTCTTTTACACCCGCAAGCACGAGGCCCGAGCATGAGGACATGGCGCGCCGAGGATCCCGGCGGCGCGGTGCGGATCGGCCCGGGGGGGTGGC
This sequence comes from uncultured Alphaproteobacteria bacterium, assembly GCA_963707885.1. Lineage (GTDB taxonomy): Bacteria > Pseudomonadota > Alphaproteobacteria > Rhodobacterales > Rhodobacteraceae > Albidovulum. Next base: position 36,069 of record CAVPRV010000011.1, on the reverse strand, counting down.
TTCTGGTGCTGATGCGGGGGACCATCCTTGGCGCCGTGACCTTTGGCGGCCTTCTGGTCCTTCTTGCCGTGCGGCTGGTCGAGAGGCCGCTGGCCGGGCCCGACCGGCCGGTGTCCCCCCATATCACCCGGACGGTCTGCAGACTGGCCTTTCCGATCCTCGGGATGCGCTACAGCGTGAAGGGCCACCCGATGCGCCACCGCGGCGCGGTGGTCGCCAACCATTCCTCGTGGCTCGACATCTTCTCGCTCAATGCCTGCCAGTCGGTCTATTTCGTCTCCAAATCCGAGGTCGCCGGCTGGCCCCTCATCGGCTGGCTGGCGCGGGCGACCGGGACTGCCTTCATCGCCCGCGACCCAAAGGCCGCGAAGGCGCAGCAGGCGCTCTTCGAGACGCGGATCCGGGCCGGGCACAAGCTCCTCTTCTTCCCCGAGGGCACGTCGACCGACGGGCTGAGGGTGCTGCCGTTCAAGTCCACGCTCTTCGCCGCCTTCTACAGCCACGGCCTTGATGACATCATGCAGATCCAGCCGGTCAGCGTGATCTACCACGCGCCCAGGGGGCGCAGCGACGGGTTCTACGGCTGGTGGGGCGACATGACCTTCGGCGCCCACCTCTTCAAGATCCTGGCGCAATGGCGCCAGGGCAGCGTCGAGGTCGTGTTCCAAGCGCCGGTCAGCGTCGACGCCTTCCCGTCGCGGAAAGAGCTTGCGCGCCGTTGCGAGGAGGCGGTGCGCGGAACGGTGCGCAAGACGCTCGGAGACGTCTATCGGGAATGAGCGGTCAGCCGATCGGCTCCAGAAGTGCCCCCAGCGCGGCCACGGGGTCTTCGACCGACCAGATCTCCGCGCCGATGGCAAGGAAATCGCTGACCGGGGCCAGGTCTGCGACAAGGGCGGGCGTCAGTCCGCCTTCGGCGACGACCGGCACCTCGATCATCTCCGACCACCAGGCGAAAAGCTCCCGTTCGGCCCGCGTGCCGGTGCCGAGGGGCAGGTCTCCGACCGGGCCGAAGGCAACGTAGTCCGCCCCCGCCTCGCCCGCATTCATGCCTTCGTGCCGCGAGGTCCCGCAGAAGGCGCCGACGACCGCATCGGTGCCGAGCGCCTTGCGCGCGGCGCGAACATTACGCGCGCCGTCGGTCAGGTGCACCCCGTCGAGCCCGTGGCGTTCAGCAAGCTGAAGATGAGTCTCGATCACCAGCGCCACGTCGCGCTCGTGCGCGACGAGTCTCAGCGCATCGGCTGCCCGGCCGATCCGGTCGGCATCCGTTCCCGCCATCGCAAGCCGGATGCAGGCGATCCCGGTCGAATCCAGCACCCGCGCCAGCTGGTCCGGAAAAGCCGCGAGGTCGATATCAGGCGGGGTGATGAGGTAGATCTGCGGGCGGTCGCTGCTGGCCATGTCAGGCTCCGGTTGTCTCTGCGCAAGCGGCCTTAGCGCAGATTTCCGGGCTTGGCTACGGGCAGGCGCGTTCCTGGGCCGCTGCAATGCCGGGCGGGGCGGCCTTGCGGTATGGGTTGCGGCATCGTATCAGGCCCGGCAGATCCAGGAACCGCACGGATGTCCGACCTTCAGCCTGCCTTCATCCTCGTCCGCCCGCAAATGGGCGAGAATATCGGCGCCGCGGCGCGCGCGATGCTGAACTTCGGGCTGAGCCACATGCGGCTGGTGGATCCCCGCGACGGCTGGCCTAATCCGCGCGCCGTCGCGATGGCCTCGGGGGCGGCGGGGCGGGTGCTCGACCATGCCGGCGTGTTTTCGACTTTGCCCGAGGCGGTCGCCGATTGCGCCTATGTCTTCGCGACGACGGCGCGCGCCCGCGACCTGACCAAGCCGGTGATGACGCCGGAACGCGCGATGGAACATGCCCGCGCGCTCTCGACCTCCGGCCAGAAGGTCGCGATCCTCTTCGGCCCGGAACGGGCGGGGCTCGAAAACGACGACGTGTCGCGCGCGAACGCGATCATCTCGGTGCCGGTGAACCCGGATTTCGCCTCGCTCAACCTTGGCCAGGCGGTACTGCTTTGCGCCTATGAATGGCGGCGGCAGGGTGATGCGACACCGGCCGAGGTTCTGGAACTCGCCGGGACCGAGCTTGCGAGTGCGATCGAGGTCGAAAAGCTCGGAGATCACTACGAGGAGCGGCTGGCGGAGGCCGGATACTTCTTCCCGGAAACGCGGATCGAGAGCATGAAGCTCAGCCTGCGCAACCTCTGGAGCCGGATGCCGCTGACCCGCGCCGACGTGCAGACTCTGCACGGCATACTGAGGCAGATCGTGCGCAGGCGGGATGGGTAGAGTCAGGGGCGCTGCCCCTCTGCGGCCCCGGGGGGCCGCATTCACCCCGAGGTATTTCTACCACGGTGAATGAGGGATGACGGTCTTGCAGGCCCCGGGGCGTGGGCCTAGTGTCCGCCCGCGACGACGGAGGGGCCGATGGCAGGCAAACGCAGCATCTTCGAAGAGGTCGGGGCGGAGACGAAACCGGCCGAGGCGCCGAAGGTCGGGATGATCGACCGGGGCCGCGGCGGCGCGCGTGGCGCGATCCGGATCTGGCTTGCCGTACTCTTTGCCCTCGTTGTCGCGATGATCGCCGTGGGCGGTCTGACCCGGCTGACCGATAGCGGTCTTTCGATCACCGAGTGGCGGCCCGTTACCGGCGCGCTGCCCCCGATGAACGATGCCGACTGGCAGTCCGAATTCGCGAAATACCAGGCCAGCCCGGAATATCAGCTTCAGAACCACCAGATGGACCTCGACGCCTTCAAGTCGATCTACTGGTGGGAATGGGGGCACCGGCAACTTGGCCGCATCGTCGGACTCGTCTGGGCGGCCGGGTTCGCGTTCTTCTGGGCGACGAAGCGCATTCCGACCGGCTGGACCGGGCGTCTTCTCGGCCTCGGCGCGCTTGGCGGGCTGCAGGGCGCGATCGGTTGGTGGATGGTGTCCTCCGGGCTCACCGGTCGCATGGTCGATGTCGCGTCCTACCGGCTCGCGACCCATCTTGGCCTCGCCTTCGCGATCCTCGGGCTGATCGCCTGGCACATGCTGTCGTTGTCGCGGACGGAATCCGCGCTTCTGCAGGCCCGGCGCGCGCGCGAGCCGAAGCTCTTCTCGCTTGCCACCGGGCTCATGCATTTCGCTTTCCTGCAAGTGCTTCTCGGCGCGTTCGTCGCCGGGATCGACGCCGGCCGGGCGTTTCCGACCTGGCCGCTGATGGGTGACAGCTTCTTCCCGGCGGACGCTTTCTACCTGCCCGAGGGCGGGCCGGCGATCCTCGCCTTCTTCGAAAATCCGGGGCTCGTGCAATTCGTTCACCGCATGTCGGGCTACCTTCTCCTCTCTTTTGCGGTGGTCGTCTGGCTGAAAGGGCGGCGGTCGTCGCATCCGGTGACGAAGTCCGCCTTCGACTGGATGGCGGTCATGATCTTCGGCCAGGTCGTTCTCGGCATCGTCACCGTCCTTAACGCGGCGCCGCTGGCGCTCGGCCTCGTTCACCAGTTGGGCGCGGTCGTCGTCTGGGTGCTGATCCTGCGCGCCCGCCACCGGGCGCAATATCCCGTCGTCCAATCCATCCGGAGCCACCCATGACCGCATTTACCGACCTCATGGCCTTCCAGCGCGACACCGAGGCGCTGAGCCAGATCGCCGGCCGGCTCGGCTGGGACCAGGAAACCGTGATGCCGGACGGCGCTGCGGTTCAGCGCGGCGAGGAGATGGCGGCGATCGAGGGCGTGCTGCATGCCCGCCGCACCGATCCGCACGTGGGCGCGTGGCTGGAACAGGCCGAGGCGCCGGACGAGGCGGGCGCGCGCTCGCTCGCCCTCATCCGGCGGGCCTACGGACGCAATGCGGCGGTTCCGGCGCGGCTCGCGGCCGAGATCGCGCGGGTGACGAGCGTGGCGCAGGGCACCTGGGCCGACGCGCGGGCGAAGAACGACGTCGCGCATTTCCTGCCGACGCTGGAAAAGGTCGTGGCGCTGATGCGCGAAAAGGGCCAGGCGCTGGCTGCAGCCGGGTTCGGTGGCGGCGACGCTTATGACGCGCTCGTCGACGATTACGAGCCCGAGGCGACCGCCGAAGGGCTCGCGGCGATGTTCGACCGCATGCGCCCGCGTCTCGTCGCCCTGCGCGAGGCGGTGCTCGGGGCGGATAACCCGCCCGCGCCGCTTCGCGGCCAGTTCCCCGAGGCGCGCCAGTTCGGACTTGCGCGCGATCTCGCCACGGCCTTCGGCTACGACTGGACCCGTGGGCGGCTCGACCTCGCGGTGCATCCCTTCTCCTCGGGGTCGGGCAACGACGCACGGATCACCACGCGGGTGGTGGAAAGCGATCCGTTCAACTGCGTCTATTCGACGATCCACGAAGTCGGCCACGCAACCTACGAGCTCGGCATCGACCAGGCCTATCTTTTCACCCCGCTCGGCCAGGGCGTGTCGATGGGGGTGCACGAGAGCCAGAGCCGGATCTACGAGAACCAGCTTGGCCGCAGCCACGCCTTCACCGGCTGGCTTCACGGGCAGATGCATTCGGTCTTCGGCGATCACGGCATCGCCTCGCCCGACGCGTTCTATCGCACGATCAACCGGGTCGGGTCGGGCTACATCCGCACCGAGGCCGACGAGGTGCATTACAACCTCCATATCATGATGCGCTTTGACCTCGAGCGTGCGCTGTTTGGCGGCAAGCTTGAGGTTGCGGATCTCGAAGAAGCGTGGAATGTTCGATTTGTGAAAGACTTCGGCATCCCGGTGGACAAACCTGCAAACGGAATGTTGCAGGATGTGCATTGGTCGGTTGGTCTTTTCGGCTATTTCCCGACCTATTCTCTGGGCAATGTCTATGCGGGCTGCCTGCACAAGGCGCTGCGCGCGGACCTTCCCGATCTCGACGAACCGCTCGCGAGGGGCGACGCGCGGCCGGCGACGGAGTGGCTGCGCGAGAAGGTGCACCGCTTCGGCGGGCTCTACAAGCCGGCCGAGGTGATCGAGCGCGCCTGCGGCTTCGCCCCGTCCGAAGCGCCGCTTCTCGATTATCTCGACGAGAAATTCCGGGCGATCTACGGGCTTTGAGCGGATGTCCCGCGACGAAAGCCTCGGCGTCTGGCTTCTCGCGATCGGCCAGACCGCAGGCTTCGCCGCGCTCGTCTACATGTTCGGCGCGATCATCCTCTCGCTCGAGGATGGCAGCGGCTGGAGCCGGGCCGAACTCGCGCTCGGGCCGACCGTCGCGCTCCTGACCCAGGCGGGGCTGGCACCGTTTTCCGGCCGCCTCGTCGACCAGGGTTATGGCGGGTCACTCCTTGGCGGGGCGGCGGTGCTGGGCGGGCTCTGCCTTATTCTCCTGTCGCAGGTGGCTGTGCTCTGGCTCTGGTATCTGCTCTGGGTCGTCATCGGCGTCGCGCAGGCGGCGAGTCTTTACGAGACCTGCTTTTCGTTCCTCACGCGCCGGCTCGGCCCGGAGGCGCGCCGGGGGATCATCCGGGTGACGCTGGTGGCGGGTTTCGCCTCCACCTTCGCGTTTCCGCTCGGGGCGTGGACCGGCGCGGCCTTTGGCTGGCGCGGCGCGATCCTGGTCTTCGCCGCGGTCGAACTGTTGGTGACGCTGCCCGCGAATATCGTCGGTGTGCGCCTCATGCGCCGGGGCGAGCGGCGCGGCGGGCCGATGGTGGCGACACCGAGGGGGGCGGTCCGCGCGGTGCTCCGCAAGCCGGAATTCTGGGCGCTCGCGGGGTTCTTCGGGCTCCTGATGGGCAACCACATGATGCTGACGACCTTCGCCCTTCTGGTTCTGAACGAACGGGGGGCGGCGGCTGCGGTGGCGGTCCTCGTTGCCTCGACGGTCGGGCCGATGCAGGTCGCGGGGCGGGTGCTCCTGATGCTGGGGGGTGCGCGGATTCAGCGCGGGCGCCGCGGCCCGCGCGATCGCGATCGGCATGAGCCTGGCGAGCCTCGCATTATTGGCCGCCACCGGCCAGGTTGCGCTTTTCCTCGTCTACGCGGTCTGTCAGGGCGCCTCGATCGGCGTCCAGTCGATCCTCAGGCCGCTCCTGACCGCCGAGGCGCTCGGTCAGGAGAATTTCGGCGCAATGAGCGGGGCGCTGGCGATGGCGCCGCTGACCGCCTCCGCCGCGGCGCCCTTCCTCGGCGCGCTGCTGATCGGGGCAGGGGAGTCGACGCTGCTCCTGTCGGTGACGCTCGCCTTCGCGATCGGGGCGTTCGGGCTGGCGCTCTGGCTGAGGACGCGCGGGATCTGAGACCCGGGGGGCGCTGCCCCCGGACCCCCGAGGTATTTTCGAACAGAAGACGGAGGGTCAGGCCCAGTCGGGCTGGCGCTTTTCAAGGAAGGCCGAGATGCCTTCCTCGGTGTCGCGCCAGAGCATGTTCTCGACCATGACCTGGCGCCGGCGTAGGTCGTAGGCCTCGGCCGCGTCATCTCGACCTGATCGTAGAAGGCGCGCTTGCCGATCTTGACGGCGGCGGTGAGCTTTCGCGGCCACGATCGCGGCGAGGGCGCGAGTTTCGTCGGCGAGCCTGTCGCGCGGCACGACTCGGTTGATCAGGCCGACCTCGCGCGCGCGGGCCGTGTCGATGAACTGACCGGTGGTCAGCATCTCGAACGCGACCTTGCGCGGGCACGTTGCGCGGAAGCGCGACCATCGGGGTCGAGCAGAAGAGCCCGATATTCACGCCGTTGACGCCGAAGCGCGTGCCCTCGGCCGCGACCGCCATGTCGCAGGAGGCGACGAACTGGCAGCCGGCGGCGGTGGCGATGCCGTGCACCTCGGCGATCACCGGCTGCGGCAGGGCGCGGGATCATCTGCATCACCTCGGCGCAGCGGGCGAAGAGATCCGCGAAATAGGCCCGACCCTTGTCCGGCGCCTCGCGCCCGCGCTGCATCTCCTTCAGGTCGTGGCCGGCGCAGAAGGCTTTTCCCGCGCCTTTCAGGATCACCACGCGGATCGTGCTGTCCTCGCCCAGACGCGCGAATTCCGCCTTGAGCGCGGCCAGCATCGCATCCGACAGCGCATTGAGGCTGGCGGGCGCGTTCAGTGTCAGCGTCGCGATGCCGTCCGTCGTCGGCGCGCAAAAGCAGGTCATCGCTCATCTTGTCATTCCCTCCGGTTCGGGGAAGTCTAGGCCGGGGATGGCAGGGAGGGAAGATGCGGATGGTGATGACGGAGGCGGAGCTGGCCGCGTTTCTCGCGCGGGATTTCCCGCAGGTCCGCGACGATTTCGCGGTCGAGCGCCTGACCGGGGACGGCATCGTGATGCGGCTGAAGGTGGCCGAGCGTCATCTGCGGCCGGGCGGCACCGTCTCGGGCCCGTCGATCTTCGCGCTGGCCGATGTCGCCGTCTATCTCGCCATCCTCGCGCGGATCGGGCCGGTGGCGCTGGCGGTGACGACGAGTTGCCGGCATCGATTTCCTGCGCAAGCCCGCGGCGGGGGCGGACCTGATCGGGACCGCGCGGCTCCTGAAGCTCGGCCGGGTGCTGGCGGTGGGCGATGTCCTGATCCGCTCCGAAGGGCAGGAAGAGCCGGTGGCGCGCGCCAACATGACCTATTCGATCCCGCCCCGCCGCTGAGACCGCGCTAACCGGATCTCAACCATGATCGGCCAATGTGCGGCTCCGACCAGAACGGGAGGGGTCGAGCATGGGATCAGTCTTCGGTTCGGCGATTTGCGCAGGGATTGCGGTCCTCGCGGCAACATTTGCGCCCGGGCCGGGCTCCGCCGCGACGGTCGGTTTCCCGCCGGAGCGCGCGATCTGCCTTCCGGTCGGTCTGACGACAACACCCGGCGGCATATGCGCTGCCGGGATCGGCGTATCCGTGGAGATCCGGTTCGATGGTGCTCAGCCCGCCGGCCTCGCGAGCTTCGGCGGTGCCCGCGCGCGCATGCTGTCGGCGATCGGTCTCCTGTCGGCGGCCGCAACCGAGGTTGGGCGCGGTGCGGAGAGGTGGAGGCAAGGCGTCATCGTGGGGGACATAACGCTTTTCCGAGTCGATATCTCGGTCCTGCGCGCCGGGTTGCCGACCGGCGGGCCCTTCGCGGCGAGGGTGCCGGTCGTGAACATCGTGGGCCCCGGACCGGGTTTCGGCCCGAGCGACGTCGTTTTTCCCGGTGAGGCGGCGGCGCGGTTTCTTCTGTGGCGGCGGCATCGGGAACGGGTGCTCGAATGGACCGGATGGTGGGGGTCGGTGCTGGTCCCCTTCGGTTCGGTGCGGGCCTCGTCGGTGATCGACGGGGATGTGATCGGCTTCGCGCCGCGCCCGGAGACCGGATTGCCGCCCGATCCGCGTATTCTTTCCCGCTCCCGATCGTATTCCGACGCTGCCTGCGGCCGGCGGAGTGCGAAGGGGCAGGCCCGTTCTGCCGGCGCCGGTGCCGCTCCCGGGCGGATTCGCTCCTTCTGTTCGCAGCGATTTCGGCGCTGGTGACGCTCGGGTGCGTTTTCTCCGGGCGCGTCCGTCGGCGTCGGGCGGGCCGTGGCGAACGGCCGTATTTCGAGGCCGACGCCGGTAGCGGATTTTGGGGTAAAATAATACCATTATTGCAAGCGATTGAAATACAACGATTAATTATGAAGCATGGCCCTTGACGAGGCGCGGCGAATGCTGGAAAAGCCAGCATCCGAATTCGGGCATCCCCGTGATGCTCATCCCGTTCCCGAACTCGAAGGGCAACCGATGAAAACCTATACCGCGAAACCGGCGGAGATCGAGAAGAAATGGATCCTGATCGACGCCGAGGGCGTCGTTCTCGGCCGTCTCGCCACGATCGTCGCCAATCGCCTGCGTGGCAAGCACAAGCCGACCTTCACGCCGCACATGGACATGGGCGACAACGTGATCGTCATCAACGCCGACAAGGTGCAGATGACCGGCAACAAGCGCGCCGACAAGCGCTACTACTGGCACACCGGCTATCCGGGCGGGATCAAGTTCCGCACGGCCGAGCAGGTGCTTGACGGTGCCCATCCCGAGCGGGTGGTGATCAAGGCGGTCGAACGCATGATCACCCGCAACCGGCTTGGCAAGCAGCAGATGACCAACCTGCGCGTCTATGCCGGGGCCGAGCATCCGCATGAGGCGCAGTCGCCCGAAGTCCTCGACGTCAAGTCGATGAACCCGAAGAACACGCGGAGCGCATGAGCATGGCCGACGAAATCAAATCCCTCGACGATCTGAAATCGGCCGTGTCGGGCACGCCCCGCCGCCGTCGAAGCGATGGAGGCCCCGCGTGAGCCGCAGCGTGACGCGCTCGGCCGGGCCTATGCGACCGGCAAGCGCAAGGACGCGGTCGCCCGCGTCTGGATCAAGCCGGGCTCCGGCAAGTTCCTGATCCGCGATAACAAGGGCGAGTTCATCGATTATTCGAAGTACTTCGCGCGCCCGGTGCTGCAGATGATCCTGCGCCAGCCGTTCCAGGTCGCCAATGTCGAAGGCCAGTTCGACGTGATGGCGACGGTCGCCGGCGGCGGGCTTTCGGGCCAGGCCGGTGCGGTCAAGCACGGCATCTCGAAGGCGCTCCAGCTCTATGAGCCGAGCCTGCGGCCTGCGCTGAAAGCCGCCGGCTTCCTGACCCGCGACAGCCGCGTGGTCGAGCGGAAGAAGTACGGCAAGCGCAAGGCGCGCCGGTCCTTCCAGTTCTCGAAGCGCTGATATCGCGTCCGGTCTCGGACCGATCGCAAGATCTGGGGCGCGCCTGCCGGGCGCGCCCTTTTTCGTCGGAAATCCAGGGATTTGAGCCCTGTTGCCCCGCAGACTCGCTCACGCGGAATTGTGAGTGGCCCGATTGACGCGGCGGCAGGAGGCGGAGCATGGTCGCGCCATTGAGGCAAACAAAAGAGCAGCAAAATGCCCCTCCAGTCCTTCCACAGCTCCCTTGGGGGCTTCGATTTCCTTGGCTTGCGCAAAGGCCCGTCGGGAGCCGTCGAGATCGTCTATGACGACGGCGTTGCCCGCCGCATGATCTGGCGTGTCCGCACCCAGGCGGCCGACCACACGATCGGCGAGGTTCTGCGCTATGCGGTCGATCAGACCCGGGTTCTTCCGGCGCTCTTGTCGGAGCTGAAGCGGCGGTCGATCATGATCGAGGCCATCGCGGCCTGATCCGAACCTCAGCCGGGCAGGCGGATCCGGGCCTTGAAGAAGGTCACCGCCTGACCGGACAGGAGAACCCTGTCGCCGGAAATCCGGCAGCCGACCAGCCCGCCGCGCGGCGAGGCCTGGAAGGCCGACATGTCTGTCCTGCCCAGCCGCCGCGCCCAATAGGGCGCGAGCGTCGCATGCGCCGATCCGGTGACCGGATCTTCGGGAATCCCGGCGGCCGGGGCGAAATAGCGCGATACGAAATCGACGGGTTGCCCCTCGCGTGTCGCCCCGCCGAATGCCGTGATCCCGAGGCCGCAAGGGGCGAGAAGGGCAATCCCCGCCATTTCGGGGTGGAAGCCAACGACCGCATCCGGACTGTCAAGCTCGACGAACAAGTTCTCGAAATTGCGGAACACGGCTTTCCAGCCCTTCGGGAAGAGCGCCGAGAGCGCGTCCGGGACCACGTCCAGCGGCGCGGGCTCCAGAAGTGGTAGGTCGAGTTCATAGTTGGCGGGACCATTCCGGCCTACGCGCAGGTCGCCGACGCTCCGCGTGCTGAAGCGGAAGCTCTCTCCCTGTCCGTACTCGCTGGCGAGGACATGCGCGGCCGCCAACGTTGCATGGCCGCAGAACGCGGCCTCCTGGGTCGGGGTGAACCAGCGGATCGACCAGTCCGCGCCTTCGGGAAGGACGAAGGCGGTCTCGGCGAGGTTATTTTCCGCCGCGATGGACTGCATCAGCGTGTCGGGCAGGGCGGTATCCAGCACCATCACGGCGGCCGGGTTTCCGGCGAAGACGCGGTCGCTGAAGGCGTCGACCTGAAACATGAGCTTTTCGCGCATCCGATCCTCCGGGCTTTTGAGAAAAAACGGCCGGGCAGAGCCCGGCCGAGAAAGAGGGTCCGTCGGGGATGGTCGGGACCCTGTCTCAGCGCCAGAACGGGCGGAGGGCCTCGTCTTCGCAGGCTGCCCGGTCGAGGCCGATATCGCGGATCAGGTGATCATCCAGAAGGGCAAGCGCGACACGGCTGCGGCGGCGAACGGCCCATTGGCGCACAAGGCGGTCCCACTGCGCTACCGTGGCGAGCAGCGTTGCCCTGCCGGAGGTGAGAGGCAGTTTCGGGGCGGTTCTTGCGACCTGGGTCATGGCGCACCTTTTGTATTGATACAAAGTCGTCGTTTCGATATTCGTATTCCTACAATGCGCATTGCGCCGGTTCCAGAGGTACATTGTGGCGGATACAATTTGGCAGCCGGACCTCTCTCGTTTCGACGGTCCGAAATACCTGGCATTGACCCGTGCGTTGCGCGAGGCGGTGCGGACGGGCGGGCTCGAGAAGGGGGCGCGGCTGCCGCCGGTGCGCGATCTGGCCTGGCGGCTGGGCATGACACCGGGCACCGTGGCCCGCGCGTACCAGATCGTCACTCAGGAAGGGCTCCTGGAAGCGGCCGTGGGTCGTGGCACTTTCGTCGCCGCGACGCGCCCGAAATTCGGGGCATCTCAGGCCCTTATCCTTGAATCTTCCGCCCCGCCCGCGCGACGATGCGGCCGAGGGCGGCGGCCCGGCTGACCTGCGCAGCCCGCAATTGCCCGAGGTCGGCCAGAACGAGGCGATCTCGGCGATCTACCGGCGACTGGCGGAGCAGGGTGGGTTCGACTATCTCGGCTATCCCGGCCTGAAGCGCGACCGGGAGTTGCGGGACGCCCTCGTCAACTGGCTTGCCGACCGTAATCTCGGGGCGTTCGGGGCCGATGACATTGTATTGACACAAGGTGGGCAGAACGCCATCGGCCTCGCGCTGCAATGCTGCCTCAAGGGCGCCCGGCCGCATGTGATCCTCGAGGAACTCGCCTATCCGGGGTTCCGTCACGCCGCGCGGCTGAACCGGGCGGAGATCGTGCCCGTGGCCATCGACGGCGCCGGCCTTTCCGCCGAGGCGCTGGACGAGGCCTGTCGGCGCACCGGCGCCCGCATCGTCTGCGTCACGACCGAGGCGCAGAACCCGACCACCGTCCGGATGCCGATGGAGCGGCGGGCCGAGATCGTCGCGGTCGCCCGCCACCACGACCTCCAGATCATCGAGGACGACTGCTATTCGGTGGGCATAGCCAGTGCCCCGTCGCTGCGGGCCCTTGCCCCGGAACGGACCTGGCATATCACCTCGATCTCCAAATCGCTCGCGGCGGGGCTGCGCTTCGGGTGCATCGTCTGCCCGACGGGCCAGGGCGAACCGGCGCGGCTTGCGGCCCAGCATTCCTTTTTCGGCGTCGCCCGACCGATCGTCGACCTGATGATGGGGCTTTTCACGTCGGGCGAGGCGGATCGTCTGCGCGACCGGGCGCAGGCGGTCTTTGCCCGCCGTCTGGAAATGACGCTGAACATCCTCGGCACCTTCGACATCGCCTGGCAGAAGGGCCTCGCCTTCGTCTGGCTGAAGATGCCGAACGGCTGGCGCGCCTCGACCTTCGTGCGCGAGGCCGAGACCGAGGGCGTTCTGGTGCGCTCGGCTGATGAATACGCGCTGATCGACAGCCATTCGCCGAACGCGGTGCGCATCGCGCTCGACGGAGCATCGCCCGAGGCGGAGTTTGCCCGCGCGCTCGACGCGATGGCGCGGCTCCTGCGCAATCCGCCCGGCGATCTGCCGGTCTGAGCGCCGATGCCGGGCCGCATCATCGAGACCGAGGACTGCGTGGCCGAAGGTTCCGCTTGGCTCGCCGCCCGCGATCCCCGTTTCGCCGCTCTCCTTGAGGAGACCGGACCGCTGCCGCTCCGCCGGCGGCCGGACGGGTTCGCCGCCCTTCTCGACGCGATTCTCGGCCAGCAGGTCTCCACCGCCTCGGCCGCCGCCCTCTGGGCGCGGATGGAGGCGGCAGGGCTGTTGACGGAAAGCACCGTGTCGGTGGCGTCGGAGGAGGATCTGCGCGCCTGCGGGCTTTCGCGCCAGAAGATCCGCTATGCCCATGCGCTCGCCCGGGCAGGCGTCGACTACGACGCGCTGCGGGACTGCCCGGACGCGGAGGTGATCGCAACCTTGACCGCGCTGCCCGGCATCGGCCGCTGGACGGCCGAGGTCTATGCGCTGATCTCACTCGGCCGGGCGGATGTGTTCGCGCCGGGCGATCTCGCGTTGCAGGAGGCCGCGCGGCTGTTCTTCGATCTGCAGGACCGTCCGTCCGAACGCGCATTGCGCGCAATGTCGGAGGCGTGGAGCCCGTGGAGGGCAGTTGCGGCCCGCGCCCTCTGGGCCTACTACCGCGTGAGGCGCAGCCGGGAGGGGATCAGGTGACGCGAGAGTTGAAATTCGGCCGGAAACCGGCCCGGTCGGGGAAGGCGAGCTCGCTCGTGATCTTCCTTCACGGCTATGGCGCGGACGGCGCCGACCTTCTCGGCCTTGCCGATCCTTTGGCCCCGCATCTGCCCGGCACCGTCTTCGTCGCGCCCGACGCGCCCGAACCCTGTGCCGGCAATCCCTTCGGCCGGCAGTGGTTCCCGATCCCCTGGCTCGACGGTTCGTCCGATGCGGAGGCCGCCGAGGGATTGCGCAGGTCGTCGGAGGACCTCAATGCCTTCCTCGACGCACGGCTCGCCGACGAGGGAATGACGCCAGACCGTCTGGCCGTCGTCGGCTTTTCCCAAGGCAGCATGATGGCGCTGCACGTTCTGCCCCGCCGCCCCGCGCCGGTCGCCGGGATCGTCGCCTTTTCCGGCCGGCTGCTGCAACCCGAACAGCTCGCCGCCGAGGCGATCTCGAAGCCGCCGGTGCTTCTCGTTCACGGCGATGAGGACCCGATGGTGCCCTTCGCCGACATGGGACTTGCCGGCCAGGCCCTGACCGATGCCGGGTTCGAGACCTATGGCCATGTCATGCAGGGCACCGGCCACGGCATCGCGCCGGACGGATTGTCGGTGGCTTTGGCGTTCCTGAGCGACCGACTGCCGGCGGCCTGACCCGTCAGAACCAGAGCGCCGGTTCGGCGAACTCCACCGAATTGCCGGCCGGGTCGCGGACATAGATGGACCGCGCGCCGTTCGGCCAGCGGAAGTCGGCCTCGATCTCCACTCCGGCGGCCTCGAGATGGCGGCGCCAATCGTCCAGCGCCTCTGCCGCGACCGAAAAGCAGAAATGCCCGGGCCCCTTCGCGCCGTGCGGGGGCACCCGAATCGCGGCGTCCGGGCGTGGTGGATGCGCCGTTGCGCGGGGATCGAAGACCAAAAGAATCGCGGCCCCCACCCGGAAGAAGACGTGCCGCCCGGCCTGCCGGGTCACGACGTCGAGCCCGATGATCCCGGCATAGAACCGTTCGGCCGCCTCGAGGTCGTCCGCATAGAGCGCGCTTTCGAGCGTGCCGAGGATCGCTGGCGCCGCCATTGCCGTCATCCCTCTGTCACATTGACGCGATAGCAGTCTATCGCAGATAGCGGGACTTGCCAGTGGCCATACGCCAGATATAGTTGTGGACAAGCAGGGGCGGGTGCTCCCGCCCTTGATGTCAGAGGACAGAGAGGGCGAGGACGGAGTCTTTCATGCTGGACAGGGTTCATCAGGACGAATTCAGGACGACCTTCGTCCGCGAACCTTCGGTGCTGAGGCACTATCCGGCGCTGGTCCTGAACGCCGATTTTCGCCCGCTGTCCTACTATCCCCTCTCGCTCTGGCCCTGGCAGGAGGCGATCAAGGCCGCGGTCCTCGAACGGGTGATCGTCGCGGCCGAATACGACGCGGTGGTGCGGTCGCAACGCGCGGAGTTCCGAATACCGTCGGTGGTCGTGCTCAAAGATTACGTCAAGCCCCAGAAGCGCGTGGCCTTCACGCGCTTCAATCTTTTTCTGAGGGACGAATTCTGCTGCCAGTATTGCGGATCGAAGGGCGACCTGACCTTCGATCATGTCCTGCCGCGCTCGCGGGGCGGGGTGACGAGCTGGGACAATGTCGTCGCCGCCTGTTCGCCGTGCAACCTCAGGAAGGCCAACAAGTCGCTGAAGCAGTCGGGCATGAGCCTGAGAAAGCCGCCGCGCGC
The DNA here is from genome assembly GCA_963707885.1 of uncultured Alphaproteobacteria bacterium. Taxonomy (GTDB): domain Bacteria; phylum Pseudomonadota; class Alphaproteobacteria; order Rhodobacterales; family Rhodobacteraceae; genus Albidovulum. The sequence goes on along the minus strand of CAVPRV010000011.1, from coordinate 20,945 downwards.
GCCCTCGGCCGAGGACATGCAGCGCGCCGGCCGCCGCTTTCCGCCGAACTACCTGCACGACAGCTGGGCCGATTTCCTCTATTGGGACGCCGAACTGGAAGCCTGAGCGCCGCGCCCGCTTTACCTTTCCGCCGCCACCGCTAAGCTCGCCCGGAAACAGGGGGGACACGGCATGGCCGACGCATTCTTTCAACCGATCTCGGGGATGGAGCTGCCGCGTTTCGCGGGCATCCCGACCTTCATGCGGCTGCCGCATGTGACGCCGGACCATCCGCGCGAGAAGGACGTGCAGATCGGCCTTGTCGGTCTGCCCTGGGACGGCGGCACCTCGAACCGGCCCGGCCCCCGGCACGGGCCGCGACAGCTTCGCGATTATTCGACGATGATCCGCGCCCAGCATCCGGTCACCGGGATCCGGCCCTTCGAGGCTGCGAACTGCGCCGATCTCGGCGATATCGGGCCGAACCCGGTGGACGGGCCGGACACGCTCGACCGGTTCGAGCGCGCCTTCGCCGGGCTGAAGGCCAAGGGCATCCGGCCCCTGAGCGCGGGGGGCGACCATCTCTGCACCCTGCCGGTCCTGCGCGGCATCGCCCGCGACGCACCCCTGGGCCTCGTGCATTTCGACAGCCATACCGACCTTTTCCCGGCCTATTTCGGCGGCAAGACCCTGACCCACGGCAATCCGTTCCGCAACGCGGTGGAGGAGGGGTTGCTCGACCCCAAGCGGATGATCCAGATTGGCATCCGCGGCACGATGTATGACAGCATCGACCGCGACTTCGCCAAGGCGCACGGCATCCGCATCGTCACGATCGAGGAATTCTTCGCCCGCGGCATTCCCGACGTGATGGCCGAAGCGCGCGAGATCGTCGGCACGAAGCCCGCCTACATGTCCTACGACATCGACTTCGTCGACCCCTCGGTGGCGCCGGGGACCGGCACGCCGGAATGGGGCGGACCGAACGCCTATCAGGCGATGCAGGTGGTGCGCGAATGCGCCGGACTGAACATCGTCGGCTCCGATCTCGTCGAGGTTTCGCCGCCCGTCGATCCGACGGGCGGCACCGCCTGGCTCGGCGCTTCGCTGATGTTCGAGATGCTCTGCGTCATGGTCGCGGCGCTCTGAGGGCCGCGCCAGGGACGACCCGCCGCCCCGTTCAGGCGCGGGCGGCGGTGATGATGATCTCGACGAGATATTTCGGCGCGGCGAGCTTCGCCTCGCCGGTCGCGCGGGCAGGGGCATGGCCCGCGGGCATCCAGGCGTCCCATGCGGCGTTCATCGCGGCAAAGCCGCTGGCGATGTCCGAAAGCCAGATCTGAGCTCTGAGGATCCGGGTCTTGTCTGAGCCCGCCAGCGCCAGCAGTCGGTCGATCTCGGCCAGGCAGTCACGGGTCTGCTGGCCGACATCGCCGCCCGGTTCGCCGACCACGCCGGCCAGATGCACGATTCCGTCGTGGATGACGATGTTCGACATGCGCTTGCCGGTCTCGAGACGGATGATTTCTGACATGTAAGCCTCCCCATTTCGGTTGCGGCCCTGCTTAGCCGTGACCGCACGCGGCGGCCAGAGGCAATTTCCGGTTCGCGGCGGAAGGGATTGGAGCGGGTGAAGGGAATCGAACCCTCGTCGTAAGCTTGGGAAGCTTCTGCTCTGCCATTGAGCTACACCCGCCTCGTCCGGTGATTACCGCGCGGAGCCGAAGGAGGCAAGTGGCAAGCGTGCCGGCCGGGGCCACCGGGTCAGCCGGCAGACGTCGGGCCGTTGTCGATCCGGATATCGGCCCAGATCGGCAGATGGTCGGACGCAATTCGCGCGGGGGCGTCGCCGAAGACGCCGGCCGATGTGAGATGCAGACCGGCTCCGAGCGCGATCCGGTCGAGCGCGCCGATCGGCCGCGCTGCGGGATAGCTCCGACCGGGGGCGTGGAGCCGGAAGCCGGGGCCGAGGGCCACCGCGCCGCCGCGTGCCGACCAGTCGTTGAAATCGCCGAGGATCGCGGTCGGCATCTCCTCCCGCCGGCTCAATGCCGCGCGGATCGCGGCAAGCTGCATCGAGCGGTAGCGGCGGATGAGGCCGAGATGCACGCCGACGACGCGGAAGGACCCGGACCCGAGCGCGATCTCGGCCAGGATCGCGCCGCGCGGCTCCAGCCCGGGCAGGACGATGCGGCGGATCTTGTCGACGGAGATGCCGTTGCGGACGAGGAGGGTCTGGCCGTGCCAGCCAAGGCTCGGCCCCTCCGGCGCGAAGGGCAGGACGCCGAAATCCGTCTCGCGCGCGATCAGCGCGGGCGGCAGGGCGGCGGGCCGGGGCGGCAGGCGGCGGTCGACCTCCTGCAGGGCGACGATATCGGCCTCGAGCGCGTTGACGACCTCGATCACGCGTTCGGGTATCCGCAGCCGGTCGAGGCCGACGCATTTGTGAACGTTGTAGGAAGCGATGCGAAGGCTCATCCCACAGATTTAGGGGCTGAGGGCGCGGGGTTGAAGCGCCGAATGCGGAGGCATAGCTATGCGCCATGTGGTTTCCGCGCCTCCGTAGCCAGCCTGTCGTCGTTCAGGCGATCTGGACGGTGCTGACACTGGCCTTCGTCGTGGCGCTGGTCGAGGCCCGCTGGTCGCTCGCCTTCGTCTCGGCGCTCACCTTCGCGCTCTCGCTGGTTCCGGTCGTCGTCCAGAGGCGGTTCGCTATCCTCCTGCCGGTCCGCTTCTTCGCCTGGATCGTGATCTTCGTCTTCGCGACGATCTTTCTTGGCGAAGCCTTCGATTTCTACAATCGCTTCTGGTGGTGGGACATCGCGCTGCATGGCGGCTCGGCGCTCGGCTTCGGGCTCTTCGGCTTTCTCTTCGTCTTCATGCTGTTCGAGGGGGACCGCTACGCCGCACCGGCCTGGGCAATGGCTTTCATGAGCTTCTGTTTCGCGCTCTCCATCGGTGCGGTCTGGGAGATCTTCGAATTCGCGATGGATCAGCTTTTCGGGCTGAACATGCAGAAATCCGGCCTCGTCGACACGATGTGGGATCTCATCGTCGATACGCTTGGCGCCGGGATCGGAGCGACGGCGGGTTTCTTCTATCTCAAGCGGCTGGAATTCGGCGGGCTGACCGGCGTGTTGCAGGAGTTCATACAGGCCAACCGCCGGTTCTTCCAAAAGTTCCGCCGCTGATCAGGTGCCGCAGAAGGTGCGCTTGACGAGTTCGGTTTCGGTGGGGGCAGCGTCATAGCCTTCGGCTTCGGCGCGCGGTTCGAAGGGGCGGGCGAGAACGGCATTCAGTCTGTGGAACGGCCCGTAATCGCCCGCGACGGCGGCCTGGATCGCCTCTTCCACCCGGTGGTTGCGGGGGATGTAGGCCGGGTTCGCGGCTTGCATGACCGCGAACGGGTCGGCCTGCTTCGCGATCCGCGCGCGCCAGTCCCCGGCCCAGGCGTCGAATCCGGCCGGGTCGGCGAATTCCTCCGCCGCCGTGCCCTCGGCAAGGCCCCGGAAGGTTCGGGTGAAATCGGCCTTGCCCTCGGCCATGCGGGTCAGCAGCGTCTCGATCAGCGCGGCATCTTCGGGGCGCGGGTCGGCTAGCCCGATCTTGGCGCCGAAAAGCCGCAGCCATTCGGCCTGGTAGATGTCGGGCAGGCGGTTGATCGCCTCGGTCGCGGCCTCCACCGCCGGGCCTTCCTCGCCCATCAGCGGCAGCAGGCACGAGGCGAACTGCGCGAGGTTCCAGAGCGCGATCTGCGGCTGGTTGCCATAGGCGTAGCGGCCGAGCTGGTCGATCGAGGAAAAGACCTTGTCAGGATGGTAGGTGTCCATGAACGCACAGGGCCCATAGTCGATTGTCTCGCCCGAGATCGCCATGTTGTCGGTGTTCATCACGCCGTGGATGAAGCCGAGACTCATCCACCGCGCGATCAGCCGCGCCTGCGCCGCCACCACGCGGTCGAGCAGGTCGAGCGGGGTTTCGGCATCGGGATAGTGACGGGCGATGACATGATCGACGAGGAGTCTCCAGCGCCTCGGTATCGCCGCGCGCGGCGAAATACTGGAACGTGCCGACGCGGATATGGCTCGACGCCACGCGCGCGAGCACCGCGCCGGGAAGGGCCGTCTCGCGCCAGACGACCTCGCCCGTGGTTACGGCGGCGAGGGCCCGCGTCGTCGGCACGCCGAGGGCTGCCATCGCCTCCGAGACGATGTATTCGCGCAGCACCGGCCCGATCCAGGCCCGCCCGTCGCCGCGCCGCGAAAAGGGCGTGGGGCCGGAGCCCTTGAGCTGGAGGTCGAAGCGATGCCCGTCCGGGGCGACGATCTCGCCGAGCAGGAGCGCCCGCCCGTCGCCGAGCTGCGGCACCCAGCCGCCGAACTGGTGCCCGGCATAGGCCTGGGCGATCGGCGCCGCCCCGTCCGGCAGCGCATTGCCGGCGAAGATGGCGACCCAGTCGGGGCGCGCCAGCATTTCGGGGTCGAGGCCGAGCCTTCGGGCAAGCGGTGCGTTCACGGCGATCAGCCCCGGCTCCGCCACTGCGGCCGGGTTGCTGCCGGACGAAGAAGCGGTCCGGCAGGCGGGCATAGGAATTGTCAAAGGCGATGGTCATGGGTGCGGCACTCCTGCCCAGAAGATAGGGTGCGGCGCGGGGAAAGGAAACTTCGCGCCGAAACTATTCGCGGACCTGCAAGCCGGCTCAGAGCCGCGCGAGGCGTTCGGTCAGAAGCGTGTAGAACCCGTCGGCATCGACATCGCCGATGAACATCGCATTGGCCTTGCGCCCCGAGACGCGCCACCAGTCGGCGACGGTCATGCCGGTGGTGAACCGGCCTTCGGTCTCGATCTCCACATTGATGTGGCGGCCGGAGAAGAGGTCAGGCTTCAGCAGATAGGCGATGGTGCAGGGATCGTGCAGCGGCGCGCCTTCGGAGCCGTATTTCGCCATGTCGAAGCGCTCGAAGAAATCGGTCCAGCTCGCCACCGCATGGCCGACCTTCGTGCCGAGGTTTCGGAACGCCTCGACCCGCGCCCGGGTGGTCAGCGCCCGATGCGTCACGTCGAGCGGCATGACCACCAGAGAAACGCCGGATTTGAACACGATATCAGCGGCTTCCGGATCGACATAGATGTTGAATTCCGCCGCCGGCGTGATGTTGCCGACCGCGAAATAGGCCCCGCCCATCAGCACGATCTCGGCCACGCGGCCGACGATGTCAGGCGCCCGCTCGAAGGCCGTCGCGATGTTGGTGAGCGGCCCGATCGGGCAGAGCGTCACCGTGCCCGGCGCCTCTTCTCGCAGGGTCTCGATCAGGAAATCCACCGCGTGGCCCTCGGCCAGCGGCATCACCGGGTCGGGCAGGGCGATGCCGTCGAGGCCGGTCTTGCCATGCACATGTTCGGCCGTCACCAGCTTGCGCCGCATCGGGGCAGTCGCATCCCGCGAAGACGCGGATGTCGCTGCGCCCGGCCAGTTCGCAGACGATCCGCGCATTCTTCGCCGTCAGCGCCAGCGGCACGTTGCCCGCCACCGCCGTGATCCCCAGCACCTCCAGTTCGGGCGAGGCCAGCGCCAGAAGGATCGCGACGGCGTCGTCCTGCCCGGGATCGGTGTCGATGATGATCTTGCGCGCGCGCATGGCCGGCTCCTCGATGGGACACGGGGCGGAGCCTGACGCGGGCGTCCGGTCTTGTCCAGACAGGGCGAGGGGAGCCTTGTGCCTGATCCGCAACCAAAAGTTGTCAAACCTACGCCACAATTCGTTGCGAGCGTGGAAACGGTCCGAAAAAGGGCGTTTCCCATGCGCGACGACTTCGTACGAAATCCTAGTCCATGCCGGCGCCCATTGCAGCGGCGGCGAGGAGTTCCAGCGCTTCCTTGGCGCCAACCGTACGGCGTTCGAGGCATCGGGCTATGATCTTGCCTATCCCGGGCGCGGCGGTGCGGCCGGTGGCAGTTTCGACTGCGCCTTTCCCGAGCCGCGTCACCAGGGGACCGAGATCGACGGTTTCGTGCAGTCGCTCTCCTCCGCGCTCGACGGAATGCGCCGGGGCGGGCGGGGGCTGATCCTCTCGGAACACGACCTTGCCGGCCGCATGGCCAACCTTCTTGGGGGCCGGTTCTATCCGGCGGCGGCGAAGCGGGCAGAGGTTCTCGGCCGGGCGCTCGGCCGTCCGGTGGACCGGCTCGTCCTGACCGTCCGATCCTACGACGCGCTTTTTCTTGCCGCGTGGCGCCGCTTCGCGCTCGACCGGCAAATGGAACCCTTCTCGGAATACGTCCCGGCGATGGCGAGCTTTACCGGAGGCTGGGTCGACGTCGTCGAGGGGCTTCGCGACGGGCTGTCCGCCCGCCAGGTCGTGATCCTCGCCACGCGGACCGAACCTCTCGATCTTCTGTCGCACATGGCGCCCGATGTCCGGGTCGTCGATCCCGTCCTGCCGGGCTCGATGCCGGCGATCACCGACAGCGCGGTCGCGATGATCCAGCGCCACTACCGGCAGGGCGCCCGCTTCGCGCCGGGTCAGCGCGACCGGCTTCTCGCCTTCCATGCCCGCCAGCCGCAGGCGGCGCGCGAACACGGCTTTGCCGGGCTCCAGCTTGCCGATCTGCGCGGCCGGTTCGTGGCCGACCTCGACACGCTCGCACGGATGCCGGGGGTCGAGGTCGTGGGCAGCGTCCTTCCGGCGATGGCTGCGGAATAGATCCGGAAGCGAAAACCCCGGCCAGTGGCCGGGGCTTTCTTTTGCCATACCATTGGCTTACCCGTCGAAATTCACCTCTTCCATCAGCTTGAGCGCTTCGGGGCGGGAGCGGGCGACGTCCATGAGGTTCAGGTCGTCGGGCGTGAAATCGCCCCAGCTTGCCACCAGCGCCGAGCGTTCGACACCGGCCTTCACCGGAAACTCGTGGTTGGTCTCGGCGTAGACCTTCTGGGCCTCGTCGGAGGAGAGGAACTCCATCAGCTTCAGCGCCGCGTCATGGTGCGGCGCGGATTTCGTCATCGCCACGCCCGAGACGTTCATATGGGTGCCGCCGTTTTCGAAGACCGGATAGACGATGCGGACCGAATTGGCCCATTCGCGCCTGTTCCGGATCGTCCAGCATCTCGCCCATGTAATAGGTGTTGCCGAGCGAGATGTCGCATTCGCCGGCCCAGATCGACTTCACCTGCGCGCGGTCACTGCCTTCAGGCTTGCGGGCGAGGTTGGCGCGCAGCCCCCTGGCCCAGTCGCGGGCATAGTCGGCGCCGTGATGCTCGATCATCGCCGCCATCAGACCGAGATTGTAGTCATGCGTGCCGGGGCGGGTGCAGATCCGGCCTTTCCATTTCGGATCGGCGAGGTCCTCGTAGGTCGTGACTTCGCCGTCCGCGACGCGGTCCTTCGAGGCATAGACGATCCGCGCCCGCGTTGTCAGGCCGAACCACTGATTGCCGGGGTCGCGGAACTCGGCCGGGATATTCGCGGTCAGGACTTCGGACGTGACCGGCTGGGTCACGCCCGCCTCGACCACCTGCGCGAGTCTGGCGATGTCGACCGTCATCACCAGGTCGGCGGGGCTGCGGTCGCCTTCGCTGACCAGCCGTTCGACCATGCCCTTATCGACGAAGGCGACGTTGACCTCGATGCCGGTTTCCTTGGTGAAGAGCATCGAAGAGCGGCTGCACAAGCTCGGGCTGGCGCAGCGAATAGACGTTGACCTCCTCGGCGAGGAGGGGCGTTGCGGTGGCCAGCGCCGCGAGGGTGAAGAGGGAGGTTCGCGCGAACATAGTCGACTCCTTTGGTCAGATATTGGAGGCTTTATGCGTTCGGTCGCGCGATGCGTCAATACCTGATAAAACTGGTCGCCTATTTGTCGCGGCCCGAAGCGGTCAGGCGGTCGGGGCGCGGAGCTTCTCGGCCCGCTTCGCCGCGTCCCAGAGCGCGTCCATCTCGGCCAGGTCCGATTCCTCCGGCCGCTTGCCGCGCACGGCGAGGGCGGCCTCGATCGCGGCGAAGCGGCGGGCGAACTTGGCGTTGGCGGACCGGAGCGCGGCCTCGGGGTCGATCTTCAGATGCCGGGCGAGGTTGGCGACGACGAAAAGGAGGTCGCCGAACTCCTCGAAGATCTCGGCCTCGCCGAGCGTTTCTCGCGCCTCGTTCAGCTCGCGCGCCTCCTCGGCGATCTTGTCGATCACCTCACCGGTCGAGGGCCAGTCGAAGCCGACCCGCGCGGCGCGGTTTTGCAGCTTCACTGCCCGCGTCAGCGCCGGCAGGCCTTTGGCGACGCCATCGAGCGTGCCTTTCGCGGCCTTGCCGGCCCGTTCAGCCGCCTTCATTCGCTCCCAGTCGCGGGTCTGGTCCTCGGCGGTCTTGTCGCGGCTTTCGTCGCCGAAGACATGCGGGTGGCGGTCGACCATCTTGTCCGAGATCGCCTTGGTGACGCTCGCAGAAGTCGAAATGCCCGGCCTCGGCCCCCATCTGAGCGTGATAGACGGTCTGGAAGAGCAGATCGCCAAGCTCTCCCTCCAGCTCGTGCCATTCCCCGCGTTCGATCGCGTCGGCGACCTCGTAGGCTTCCTCGATCGTATAGGGCGCGATGGTCGCGAAATCCTGCTCGATGTCCCAGGGGCAACCGGTTTCGGGGTCGCGAAGCCGAGCCATGATCTCCAGAAGCCGCGGCAGCCCGCCCTCGGGATCGTGGATCAGGCGGTCCGAGGCGGCGCGGTCGAGGGTCATTGCAAGTGTCCGGCGTTTGGGGTTCTGTCGGCAGTATCCAGACCCAGCCCCGAGAGTCCACATGCCCGTCCTGAACCGCATCGCCGATTTCGCCCCCGAGATGACCGAATGGCGGCGCCACCTGCACCAGCACCCGGAACTGAGCTTCGAGTGCCACAAGACGGCGGCCTTCGTCGCCGAAAAGCTGCGGGAATTCGGGGTCGACGAGATCCACGAGGGCATCGCCGAAACCGGCATCGTCGCGATCATCGAGGGGCAGGGGGAGGGACCGACCATCGGGCTGCGCGCCGACATGGACGCGCTTCCCATCGCCGAGGAGACGGGGGCGGAACATGCCTCGACCGTGCCGGGCGTCATGCATGCCTGCGGCCATGACGGTCACACGACGATGCTTCTCGGGGCCGCGAAATATCTGACCGAGACACGCCGCTTCAAGGGCCGCGTGGCGCTGATCTTCCAGCCGGCAGAAGAGGAAGGCGGCGGCGGCGAGGCGATGGTGCGCGAAGGCATCCTCGACGAGTTCTCGATCGGCGAGGTCTATGCGATCCACAACACGCCGCAGGTCGCGCTTGGCCGCTTCGTGACGACACCCGGCCCGATCATGGCCGCGGTCGATACCGTGCGTGTCGATCTGACCGGCAAGGGCGGGCACGGCGCCTATCCGCATGATTGCGTCGATCCGATCCCGGCGGCGATCGGCATGATCGGCGCCTTGCAGACCATCGCCAGCCGCAACGTCAGCCCGCTCGACGAGGTCGTGGTCTCGGTCACCCAGGTCCATGCCGGCACCGCCTCCAACATCATCCCCGAAACGGCCTGGTTCATGGCGACGGTCCGGACCTTCCGAGACGAAGTCCGGATGCAGGTCAAGCGCCGCTTCGAAGAGATCGTCGCGGGCCATGCCGCGGCCTACGGGGTGAAGGCGGCGGTGGACTACGATCTGGGTTATCCGGCGACAGTGAACGAACCCGGCAAGACCGTCTTCGCCGCCGATGTGGCGCGCGAGGTCGCGGGCGAGGCGGGGGTCGACGACGAGGCCGGGCGCGAGATGGGGGCGGAGGATTTCTCCTACCTCCTCGAGAAGCGCCCCGGCTGCTATCTCTTCCTCGGGCAGGGCGAGGGGGCAGGTCTGCATCATCCGGCCTACGATTTCAACGACGAGGCCGCTCCCTTCGGTGCCACCTTCTTCGCGCGACTGGTGGAACGGGCGCAACCGCTGTGAAATCGCGGGTATCCGCAGATGAAAAGCGCACAAAGGTATTGTCATGAAAGATCGCGGATCTTCGAGGCCGACCTGATCTCAAGCTTTTTACCCAAGGCGCGGCCGGGGTCGGGCGGGCCCTTTCCGCTCGCGACGGTTTGCCTGCGGAGCGGGCCGTCCGGCCCGCAAGCGATCCTCCCCGTCCGGCCCTTGCGGTCCGGGCGGGACCCGTGGGCTGCTCGGTGATTTGATCAAATTGCCTTGACGAATTGCTTCGCCTGGCCTCGGTTGGGCCTATCCGGATCGGTGACATCTCCGGCCCCGAACGATGTCCTCATCTCAGGGAGATTGTTCAGATGGCACTCGAAGATGCGAAAAAGCAGGTCGATCTGGCCTTTACGGCGACCGAGCGGCGTGGGCTGGCGTTCGAAAACGCGTTCGGGGGAGCGGTGAGCTTCCTGCGGCGGCGTTATTCCAAGGACTTGAAGGGTGTCGATCTCGCCATCACCGGGCGTGCCGTTCGACCAGGCGGTGACGCACCGGACCGGCACCCGCTTCGGCCCCCGCGCGGTGCGCGAGGCGAGCGCCTTGCAGCCCTTCGATCCGCCCTATGGCTGGGGCTATTCGCCCCTCGATGACATGGACATCGTCGACTACGGCGATCTCGCCTTCGACTACGCGAAGGTGTCGGAGTTCCCCGCCGCGCTGACCGCGCATATCCGCGGCATCCTCGCGGCCGGGGCGGGGACGGTGACGCTTGGCGGCGATCACTACATCAGTTTTCCGATCCTGAAGGCCTATGCCGAGAAGTTCGGCCCGATCAGCCTTCTGCATTTCGACGCGCATTCCGATACCTGGGTGGACGACGATTTCGACCGGATCGACCACGGCACGATGTTCTACAAGGCGATCAAGTCGGGGATCGTGGACCCGGAAACGAGCGTCCAGGTCGGCATCCGCACCCATAACGACGACTTCATGGGCGTGACCGTGATCGACGCGCGCGAGGTGCACGAGACCGGCGCGGCGGCGGTGGTGAAGAAGATCAGGGGGGTCATCGGCGACCGGCCGACCTATCTCACCTTCGATATCGACTGCCTCGACCCGGCCTTCGCGCCGGGCACCGGGACGCCGGTCTGGGGCGGGCTCGCGAGCTGGCAGGCCGCCGCGATCCTGCGCGACCTTGCCGGCATCAACCTCGTCGGCGGCGATGTGGTCGAGGTCTCGCCGGCCTACGACACGACCGGCGCGACGGCGATCGCCGGTGCCCATGTCGCGCATGAGTTGATCTGCCTCTATGGCTGGACGCGGCGGAAAGGGTGAAGCTCGCGCTTCTCCTTGTTGCGCTGATCGTGCTCGGGGGCATGGCCTGGATCCGCCTTGCCCCCTCGGACCCGGCGCGCTGGAATGTCCTGTCGCCAACGCCGGACGACCCGGAGGGCTGGGTGCTGTACCCGCCCGGAATAGATCTGGTGGAAGAGAGTCCCGGCGGCGCCCGCGCCTCCCTGACGCTTTTCGACGTTTCCCCTCAGGAAGCCCTCGCGCGGCTCGACGGGATCGCACTGGTGACGCCGCGCACGACGCGCCTCGCCGGCAGCCCGGGAGAGGGAATGATCACCTGGATCACCCGCACCGCCGTTTTCGGCTTTCCCGACTATACCACCGCCGCCGCGCGCGCCGAAGGTCCCGCGACCCGGCTCTATCTCCACGCCCGCCAGCGCTTCGGCCACACGGATATCGGGGTCAACGCCGCGCGGCTTCGCGGCTGGATCGGCCGGCTCGCGTCCTGATCTTCTTCTGTTCGAAAATACCTCACGGGGGTCCGGGGGTGTGAAACCCCCGGGACGCTCTCCCCCTTGACCGCCGCCCGGACAAAGGCCAAACCGCCGCAATGGTGCCCTTGGACAAGCTCGACCAGATCACGCGCCGCTTCGGGTTCCTCGAAGCGAAGCTTTCGGCCGGGGCGGAGCCGGCCGAGATCGCGTCGCTCAGCCGCGAATATTCCGAACTGAAGCCGGTCGTGGCCGAGATCGCGGCCTACCGGCAGGCGCTTTCCGATCTCGACGAGGCTGAGGCGATGTTGGCCGATCCCGAGATGCGCGCGCTCGCGGAGGACGAGATCCCGGCGTTGAAGGCGCGCATTCCGGCGATGGAGGACCGGCTGCGCGTCGCGCTCCTGCCGAAGGACGCCGCCGATGCGCGACCCGCGATCCTCGAGATCCGGCCCGGGACGGGGGGCGAGGAGGCCGCACTGTTCGCGAGTGATCTGCTGCGCATGTACCAGAAATACGCCGAAAGTCAGGGCTGGCGCTTCGAGCTTCTGGAGCTTTCGGAAACCGAGCTCGGCGGCGTCAAGGAAGCGATGGCACGGATCGAGGGCGAGGGCGTCTTCGCCCGGCTGAAATTCGAGAGCGGCGTCCACCGGGTGCAGCGGGTGCCGGAGACCGAGGCCGGCGGGCGCATCCACACCTCGGCGGCGACCGTCGCGGTCCTGCCCGAGGCCGAGGAGGTCGAGATCGACATCCCCGCCACCGAAATCCGCATCGACACGATGCGAGCGTCGGGCGCCGGCGGGCAGCATGTCAACACCACCGACTGCGCGGTCCGGATCACCCATCTCCCGACCGGCATCGTCGTCACCGTCTTCGGAAAAGTCCCAGCACCAGAACCGCGCCAACGCGATGGCAGTGCTGCGCGCGCGGCTCTACGATCTCGAACGCGTCGCGCGCCGACGATGCCCGCGCCGCCGACCGCAAGGCGCAGGTCGGCTCGGGCGACCGGTCCGAGCGCATCCGCACCTACAACTTCCCGCAAGGGCGGATGACCGATCACCGGATCAACCTGACGCTCTACCGGCTCGACCAGATCATGGCGGGCGACCTGACCGAGGTGATCGAAGCGCTCGTGGCCCACGATCAGGCGGCCCGGCTCGCGGAGCTCGAGGCGTGAGGAGGGGACGCCTCGTTCTCGGGCCTCTGGCCCTGAACATCGGCGAAGGGTCGGGCGCGTGACCGGGGCCGAGGCATTGCGCCGGGCGGTGCGGACCCTCGCCGAGGCCGGGATCGAGGGGGCTGCGCGAGATGCGCGCCGGCTTCTCGCGCATGCACTCGGTGTGCCGGCGGAGCGGGTCACGGTCGTGGCCGGGGATGAGATGAGTGCCGCCGCAGAGGCGGCTTTCGCGGTGGCTGTGGACGCGCGGGCGGCGCGGCAGCCGGTCAGCCAGATCACCGGGCACCGCGAGTTCTACGGCCACGCCTTCCGGGTGACGCCCGACACGCTCGACCCGCGCCCCGAGACCGAGATTCTCGTCGCGGCCGCGCTGGAGTGTCCCTTCGTGCGGATGCTCGACCTTGGCACCGGCACCGGCTGCATCCTGCTCTCCGGCCTCAAAGGCATGCCCTTCGCGACCGGCATCGGCACCGATGTCTCCGAGGCCGCGCTGGCCGTCGCGGCAGAGAACGCAACTGCGCTCGGCGTCGCGCGGCGGGCGCGGTTCCTCCTGTCGGACTGGTTCCAGGCCGTGCCGGGGCGCTTCGACCTCATCGCCTCGAACCCGCCCTATATCTCCGAGGCCGAGATGGCGGCGCTTGCGCCCGAGGTCCGCGACTGGGAACCGCGCGGCGCGCTGACGCCCGGCGGCGACGGCCTCGATGCCTACCGGGCGATCGCCGCGGGGGCGGCGGCGCGGCTGATGGCGGGCGGGCGGCTCGTCCTCGAGATCGGGCCGAGCCAGGGGCATCGGCGGTCGCGGCGCTTCTGACGGCCCAGGGCTTCCCGGCCCCGAGAGATCCGCCGCGATCTCGACGGGCGCGACCGCGTGGTGATCGCGACGATGCCGGGGATCCCGGCGATTGCGGCGCCGCCTGAGGCCCGGTGGCGTCCCGCGCGCCGTGGTTTTTCGGCCGGATCGGTCCGAAAAGGCGGCAAATTCGGAACGGCTTGCGAACGAATACGCTTGTCATGCGCGCGCCATCATGCATTAAGGGATGCGTGACGGGGGAGCGTTTGGCGCCGCCCGGACCGCTCGCCCATCACGATCACTTAACGCGACCGCTGCCGACACTTCCGGCGCTGGACGTGGAACCGGGCAAGCAAGATGACAGCCCCTAGGCTCGGATAGACAAAAACACATGAGATCATCCAAATCCCGTTCGCGTTCGAAATCGAACCGCCAGCGCTCGTTTGGCAACATCGTCAACCGCGTCTTCGACAGTTCGGGCCCGGAAGGCAAGGTGCGCGGCACGCCGCAGCAGATCATCGACAAATACCTGGTGCTGGCGCGCGACGCGCAATTGTCGAATGACCGCGTGGCCGAGCAGAACTTCCTGCAGCACGCAGAGCACTACACGCGGATGCTGGGCGAGGCGCAGCGCGAGATGAACGCGCGAGCAGGAACAGCGGCAGCCAGCAAGAGGGCGGCCAGCAGAACGGCAGGGCCAGCAGAACGGCGGCGGCCAACATCATGGTGGCAACGGCAATGGCAACGGCAACAACGGCGGCAGCAGGGCGGCGAGCGGCAGCACCAGCGCCCGCGCCACGACGACCGCGGCGAGCGCGAGCAGCCCGACCAGTGCGCGGTGCCGTGGCGCCGGTTCGCGAGGACGACAAGACGACGGCCCGGGTCTGGTCGAGACGCCTGAAGCGCGCGCAGCGCCCCGCCGCCGATGGCGTGCGATGATGCCCGGCAACTGCCGAAAGCCCGAGACCCCCGCCGAAGCCGGCGCGGCGAGAACAGCCCGCCCGCGCCCGCGGCGCAAACCGCGCGAGCAGCGGGCGCCGAAGGACAAGTCCGACGCGGCGCCGGACGAACCCTCCGCGAAAGCGGCGGAATAAGATCGTCTAACAGAAGCATTGGCCGCGACGAGTCACGTCGCGGCCTTTTGCCTTCGAAGGCTGAAATCGTGGATGGCCGCGCATTTACCGCGACCTCTGCGCTCAGCCCGCCGCGACGATCCGGGCCAGTGCGCAGAACGCTTCCAGCGAGATCTCCTCGGCCCGAGCGGTCGGCGCGATGCCGGCGGCTTCCAGCTTCGCCTCGATATCGGGTGCGACGCCCTTGCAGGCGGCGCGGCAGCATCTTGCGCCGCTGGTTGAAGCCGGCGGCGACGACGCGGTTCAGGACCGTCGGGATCTGCCGGAAAGCGCGGCTCCGGCAGCGGCCGTCAGATGCACGACGGCGGAATGGACCTTGGGCGGCGGGCGTGAAGGCCTCGGGCGGCAGCGTCATCACGATGCGGGCCTCGGCACGCCACTGCGCCGAGAACCGCCAGCCGCCCGTAGGCCTTGGAGCCGGGCGCGCGCCACGATCCGCTCGGCCACCTCCTTCTGGAACATCAGCGTCAGGCTCTGCCAGAACGGCGGCCAGGCTGGCGGGCGTCAGCCAGCGCACCAGCAAGTTCGGTCCCGACATTGTAGGGCAGGTTGGCCACGATCCGGATCGGCGGGGTCAGATGCGCCCGCGGCATCGACCTCCAGCGCGTCGCCGTGCAGCGACCTCCAGACGGCCGGGATAGGCCTCCGCGATCTCGGCCAGCGCCGGCAGGCAGCGCGCATCCTTCTCGACCGCGAGCACCCGGCGCGCGCCCTCGGCCAGCAGCCCGCGCGTCAGGCCGCCGGGGCCGGGGCCGACCTCGAGCACGTCGCAGGCCGGTCAGATCGCCCGCCGACGCGCGCGATCTTCGCCGTCAGGTTCAGGTCGAGCAGGAAGTTCTGCCCGAGCGCCTTCTTCGCCGACGAGCCCGTGCGTGGCGATCACCTCGCGCAGCGGCGGCAGGCCGTCGATCGCCGCCATGCGCACCCCCCGCCGGTTTCACTGGTGGACAAATACCTCCGGGGGAAGCCCGCAGGGTGCGGGGGCAGGCAGCCCCCGTCCGCAGCGCCAGGCCGGGGCGCCGGCGGGGCAGGCATCTGCCACAGTGCAAAGCCATCGCGCGCGCCGGTCCCGGCCATGTCGCGCGGCCAGCTTCAGCGCGGCGATCAGGCTGGCGGGATCGGCCACGCCCTTGCCCGCGATGTCGAAGGCGGTGCCGTGATCGGGCGAGGTGCGGACGAAGGGCAGGCCCAGCGTCACGTTCACGCCGCCAGCGAAGTCGATCGTCTTGATCGGGATCAGCGCCTGGTCGTGATACATCGCGATCGCCGCGTCGTAGCGCGCCCGCGCGGCGGGGTGGAACATCGTGTCGGCGGGCAGGGGGCCGCTCAGGTCGCAGCCCCTCGGCGCGCAGCGCGGTCGAGGACGGGCGCGATCATCGCGATCTCCTCGCGGCCCATCGCGCCGCCTTCGCCGGCATGGGGGTTGAGGCCCGCCACCGCGATGCGCGGCGCCTCGATGCCGAAGTCGCGGCATCAGCCCCGCGTGGGTGATGCGGATCGGTCTCGTCCAGAAGCTCGCGCGGTCAGCGCGCGCGGGCACCTCGGCGAGCGGGATGTGGATCGTCGCCGGCACGACGCGCAGCTCGGCGCAGGCGAGCATCATCACCACGCGCTCGACCCCGGCGAGATGCGGCGAGGTATTCGGTATGGCCGGGAAAGGCGAAGCCCGCGCCGTCCTTCAGCGCCTTCTTGTGGATCGGCGCGGTGCAAAGCGCCGCCGCCTCGCCCTGCCTCGACGAGCGCCACCGCGCGGGCGATGACCGCGATCACCGACGGCGGCGTTGGCGGGGTCGGGCTGGCCCGGCAGCGGCGGCGGCGGGGAAGGCGTGGCGCAGGACCGGCAGGCCGCGGGCCGCGGACGGTGCAGCGCATCGGCCGGGCGCGAGATCTCGTGCCACGGCCGTGCCGGCGGCAGGTGCGCGGGATCGCCGATCCAGAAGAAGGGCAGTCGGCGCCGAGCTGCGCCCACGCCTGGCGGCGATTTCGGGGCCGATGCCCGGACGGTTCGCCGCAACTGATCGCGATCGGACGATCGTGCGCCTCGCGCGCTCATCGGGTGCGGATGATCGCGTTGGCGCGCGAGTTCCGCGAGATAGCCGTCGGCGAAGCCGGCGAGGCGCTGGTCGACCAGTTCCTCGCGCACCTGCGCCCGGCTCGGGCCCTGGCCGAAGCCGAGCGCCGGGTCGATGGCGGGCACACCGTCTGCGGCGGGCGCGAACGTCCGTCACGACCGGCGCGGAGCCGGCGGCAAGCGTCGCGGAGCGCTTGCAGAGCATCAGGAACACCAGCGCGTTGCCGCGGGTGAGGTCGGTCGAGGCCTCGTTGTCGTCGAGCCGCGCCAGTTCGGCGGCGATGTCGCCGGGCACCTGGTTGAGCGGTTGCGTCTCGCGCAGGAGTTCCCCGGCCGGGCGGCCCTTGGCCACGCGGTAGAGATCGTCGCAGGTATCGACCTCGCCGCGCACGCGTTCGGCCTGGCGAGCGCCTCGGGCGTGCGGCCGCCGGCGATCAGGAGCTGCGCGTAGTCGACCGAGATGTTGGCCGCCGCGATCTCGCCGCCCTGCTGAAGACCGCGGAGCCGGAAGAGGCCCATCGCGGTGCCGAGCGGCACCGGCGGGCTGACCTGTCCATGGCGAGGCCGGCGATTGCCTGGCGCACCTGCGGCGGCAGGTTGGTGAGGGGGATCCAGCCGAGCTGGCCGCCCTGGTCGCGCGACGGCGCGGCGGAATATTGCCGCGCGGCGGCCGCGAAGGCCGCTTCGGAGCGGATCGTCCCGGCGAGTTCGGTCGCGAGGTCGTTGATCTCGGCGGTGTTGCCCGCGTTCATCGGGATCATGATTTCCGACATCAGCACGCGCGGCCCGGCACCGCGCTGCGCGGTGACCGACACCGCGCGGTCGATCTCGGCCTCGGTGATCGTGACGCGCGGAACGAAGCGGCCGCGCACAACCTCGCGCCAGGCGAGGCCGGCGGACACGAAATCGCGGAACGTCTCGGGCGCCACGCCGGCCTGGCCGATGGCCTGCACGAACTGCTCGGTCTCGAGATTGGCGCGGCCGGCGAATTCGGTCATGCCGGCGGCAATCTGCTGGTCGTTCACGGTGACCCCGGCGGCCTTGGCGGCCTGCATCCGCAGTCGGTCCTCGATCAACCCCTTCTCGGCCTCGGCCACCGGATCGCCGGGCGCCCGCAGGAGAGTGAGGAAGCGGATGCGCTGGTCGAGCTCGTATTGCGTGACGGCGCTGTCGTTGACGATGATGACCGGCGCGAATGTTGTCCGATTGCGCCGCGCGGGTTTCCCCAAGGCAAAGACCGTCAGTGCCAGAAATCTGCAGAAAAATGAAAGCCCGTCGCATGTCCGTCCGTCCGTCATCTGCTCTTGTCCTCCGGGCCTTCGTTGCCGCGAACGGCTGCCGCGTGCTTAGCGCGCGCAGGTCCGTCTTGCTGCCCGTCCGGTACCGCTTGCGCCAAATCCCTGCAAGCTCACCGAAAGACCGAAATCGGTTTCGGGCTCCACACTAGAGGAGGAAGTGAACCGACGCGAGAGGGAAAGATCCACGGTCACGCATTCATTCGGTATTGCAGCCCGAGCAGGCTCGCGTGCGCGCGGCGACTCGAAATCGTAGCGAGCCGCGACCGGCCCCGCCAGTTCGCCCCATCCCAGCCGGTATCGAAGGTCAGTTCCGAGGTGCGCTCGTCCCGACCCTCGGTCGGGATCGGCGCGAGCCAGAGGTAGCCGGCCGTGAGATCGTATCGCGGCGAGTCGAAGGCAATGCGCAACTCCTCACGGCTAATCGAAAGACTCATCAAGTAACATGCGGTTCAGCATCGAGCCCGTCAGCGGTGTGGAACTGCGTGGCGACAGCCAGTCCGAAGCGGTGCCGTCGAGACCGGAGGCCGCGGAAAACTGGCCGAGATCCGTTTCGCGGAAGACCCGCCCCGCCGTCACGCCGAGCGACCAGTCCGCCGGGTCGTATGCGGGTCCAGCCACAGGCCGACGTTGACGCGCCGGCCCAGCTCGTGCCGGTCCGCGCCGGGATAGCGGTTGAAGTCGAAGAGGTTGCCTTCGTCGAACTTCACGATCTGGCTGTCCTCGTTCGGCACGGCGTCGGTGCTGTCCGGGCTCCAGACCAGTTGCACGATGGGTTCGATCACATGGGTGACGCCGCCCTTCGAGCGGGCTTCACCCAGGGCCAGCGCAGTTCGATGGCGGCGGATGGGCGTCAGCCGCGTGACGGTGCCGGGGAAGGCGGCGTCCTGGCTGATCGCGTAGAAATCGGCGGTCAGCTCGGTGGCCCCCGGCGACAACCATGCCGTTGCCGAGCACCCAGTTTCGCCGCCAGTCGACCGCGGCCGTGGCGCGGCCGATGTCGCGGCCGTCGGTCACGCCGTCGCCATTGGCGTCGGTCGTGACCGATGAGGACCGGCGATGGCCTGTGCAGATCGAAGCTGAACTGCCCCTCGCCACCGAGATAGCGCGGCGTGAAGCGGCGCTGGAAGGTCAGGTCGCCGACCAGCACCGGCAGCACCGAATTGTCCTCGCCCGTCCCGGATCGACCAGTAGCGGAAGATCCGCGCGTCGATATGTTCGTTGCGCCGTGTGCGCGTGACCGACACGCCGCTTGCCAGCCGGTCCATATCGTCGATGCCGTAGTCGAGAAGATAGGCGTCGTCGCTGACCGCCTCGACCCCGAAGGCGAGCTTGAAGTCGCGGGGCAGGTCGAAATCGCCGGTGGCGAAGAGATAGCCGCGGGTCTCGTCCGGCAGGAGGTCGTCACGGGTGACGGCTCCGTTGACCTCGACGGTGCCGGTCCGGAAGGCCTGCCGGTAGCGGAATTCGAGCGTGCGGGTCCTGCTGGCCGAGACATAGGGCGTCAGCGTCAGGTCGCGGCTGTCACCGATGGCGAAGAAATAGGGCAGCTTCAGCCCCGGCCCCAGCGCCGTCGTGGTCCGGAAGCGCGGCATCAGGAAGCCGGTGGCGCGTTTCAGCGTGGGGTCCGGGCATCCTCAGGCGCGGCACGTAGAAGACCGGCAGACCGGCGACGCGGAACTGCGCCTGGTCGAAATAGAGCTGCCGCTCGCGCTGGTCGTGGATCACCCGGCGGGCGCGGATTTCCCACAAGGGCGTCGGGTTCGACGGGCAGACCTGGCAGGAGGAGGCGACGACCCGGCTGAGCCGGGTGAAGCGCCCGCCGATCCGCGCCATCTCGGCCGCGGCAAGCTGCAACTGGTCGTCGAGCACCATGCGCGCGCCGGTGAGGATGCCGTCGGTCAGGTCGCGCGACAGTTCGGCGGAATCGGCCAGCATCACGGTGCCGGTGCCGTCGACAAGGGTGATCGGCCCCTCGATCGTCAGCTGCTCGGTCTTGCCGTCGAAGACGATCCGGCGCGCGGTCAGCCGCGCGCCCTTGTAGAAGACCTCCACCGCGCCTTCCGCCGTCAGCGTCTCGTCCCCGCTGAGGAAGACGCGGTCGGCGATCAGCGTCGCCGCGTCCTGCGCCAGCGCGGGCAGGGCGAAAAGCCAGAGGGCGAGGACCGCGATCAGCCGGCGCATTCAGCCCTCCTCGAGGTGCAGAAGAAGCGTCAGCGACAAGAGGAGCGCCGCGACAGGCGGGCTCCAGGCCGCGAGGACGACGGGAATCTGGCCGTTCTCGCCGAGAACCTGGGCGAAGTTGCGCAGAAGGAAGATCGCGAAGCCCGAGACGACGGCGAACAGCACCATGATCCCGGTGCGTCCCGAGCGCGCATGGCGCATGGTGAAGCCGGCCCCCACCAGCACCATCGCGACCAGAAGCAGCGGCAGCGCGAGTTCCATCTGGAACCAGACGTTGTGCTTGCGGGCGGAAAACCCGGCCCGCTCCAGCCCGGCGATGAAGGCCGGCAGATCCCAGATCGGCACGGTTGACGGTGTGCCGAAACTGTCGCGGATCTGGTCGGCGGTCAGTTCGGACGGCAGCCGCATCGTGTCGTGGCGCACCGCATCCCGTTCAGGATTGCCGCCCGGCGCGAAGGGTCCATTCCTTCGCGTCGGTCAGCAGCCAGGCGCCGTCGGTCAGCGTCGCCTCGGCCGCGTCGATGCGGGCGACGGGCTGCTCGCCCCGGCGAAGGCGATGAAGGTCGTGTCGTAGAGCACGTCCCGTCGAAATTCGACCGCGCGGCGCGATTGGCGATTCGT
>CAVPRV010000010.1:0-455013 GCA_963707885.1 uncultured Alphaproteobacteria bacterium | reverse complement strand
AACTCGATGAAATCCTTCATTCGCCGTTCGGACCTCGCCCGAGACCGCGCCGACCAGCGCCCCGAGCGCTTCCAGGTCGGCGACCATGTTGATGCCCGTGTGACCAACGTGGACAGCAAGACCCGCCGCCTCGGCCTGTCGATCAAGGCGCGCGAGATCGCCGAAGAGAAGGAAGCCGTGGAGCAGTTCGGTTCGTCCGACTTGGGTGCCTCGCTCGGCGACATCCTGGGTGCTGCCCTCAAGGGCTCGGGCGACAAGTAAGTCCGTCCCCGAAACGATCCTTGACGGCCCCGCCTTCGGCGGGGCCGTTTTCATTTGGGCGAATCGCCTCGTCGGGCGGTGGCGCCGGCCCGTCTCCGACTTGGTTCGAAGCGTGCAAATGCTGCGCTGCAGTGTCGCCCGACCCCGGGAAATCGAGCCCACAAAGCCCGCAATCGCGCAGAATTCCCCGCTTTTCCAATGGGTTTCCTGTTTGTCGCCGCAACGATTGCGCCTATAGTCGGCATGCATAAAAACTGCGGCCGCCGGTCTGGACGGTTCGCATAGGGGGGTTCCGAATGATCCGGTCCGAATTGATCCAGAAGATTGCCGAGGAAAATCCACACCTCTTTCAGCGCGACGTCGAAAGGATCGTGAACACGATCTTCGAAGAGATCATCGAGGCTCTGTCGAGAGGGGACAGGGTCGAACTCAGGGGGTTCGGCGCATTTTCGGTCAAGAAGCGCGACGCGCGGACCGGCCGCAACCCGCGCACGGGCGAGTCCGTCGAGGTCGAGGAAAAGCACGTTCCCTTCTTCAAGACCGGAAAGCTCTTGCGAGACCGGCTGAACGGGCGTAAGGAACCCCCATGCTGCGTTTCCTGCGCCTCGTCTTTCTCGCGGTCCTCGCGATCGTTCTCGTCGCGGTGGCGTCGGCCAACCGCGATCCGGTGATGCTGCGTCTCCTGCCGGAGGAGCTTGACGCCTATCTCGGTATCAACTGGTCGCTGGAATTGCCGCTCTTCCTCGTCATCTTCGCCGGGATCGTCGCGGGGCTTGCCATCGGCTTCGTCTGGGAATGGTTCCGCGAGGCCAAGCATCGCAGCGCCCTTTCGCAGCATAAGCGCGAAGCCGGACGGCTGGAGCGCGAGGTGAGCCGGCTCAAGACCGAGAAGGCCGAGCCCGAGGACGAGGTGCTGGCGCTCCTTGAGGGCAAGGGCGCGGCGCGTTAGGTCTTTGACATGGATATCCGGGTCAAGATCTGCGGGCTGAAGGAGCCGGCCCATGTCGCCGCGGCCGTCGAGGCCGGCGCGACCTATCTCGGTTTCGTCTTCTTCGCGAAATCCCCGCGCCATCTGGCTCTCCCTGCCGCCGCGCGACTCGTCGCCGGGGTGCCGCCGGGCGTCGCCAAGGTGGCGCTGACGGTGAATGCGACGGATGCCGAGCTGGACGCGATCACCGATGCCGTGCCGCTCGATCTGCTGCAACTCCACGGCGCCGAGAGCCCCGAGAGGGTCGCGGAAATCCGCGCCCGCTACGGCCTGCCAGTTATGAAGGCCGTGGGCATCGCGACCGAGGCGGACATCCCCGCGCTACAGACCTTTGGCCGCGTCGCCGACCAGCTTCTCGTCGACGCGAAGCCCCCGAAGGGCGCACCGCTGCCCGGCGGCAACGGTCTGGCCTTCAACTGGCGGCTGGTGGCGCGGAAATACTGGCCGTGTCCCTGGGTGCTCGCCGGCGGGCTGACGCCCGGGAACGTCGCCGAGGCGATCCGGCTGACCGGAGCGCGGCAGGTCGATGTTTCCTCCGGCGTCGAAAGCGCGCCCGGCGTGAAGGATGAGGCCCTGATCCGTGCCTTCATCGCCGCCGCGAGGGGCGCGGTGCCGGCGTGATCCGCTTCCGCGACGCCACCCGCGCCGACGTGCCGGCGGTGGTCGCACTTCTCACCGACGACGCGCTGGGCGCGACCCGCGAGGGGGACGACCTCGCGCCCTATCTCGCCGCCTTCGAGGCGATGCGGGCAGAGGGCGGCAACACTCTTGTCGTCGGTGAGGAGGAGGGGCGCATCGTCGCCACGTACCAGCTCACCTTCATCTCCGGCCTCTCGCTCCGCGCCAGCCGCCGGGCGCAGGTGGAATCGGTGCGCGTCGCGACCAATCTGCGCGGGCAGAGGATTGGCGAGGCGATGTTCGCCGATGCCGAGGCGCGGGCGCGCGCCGCAGGTTGCCGGCTGATGCAGCTGACCATGAACGCCACCCGCCACGACGCCCGCCGCTTTTACGAGAGGCTCGGCTTTACGCCATCGCATATAGGCTTTAAACGCGATCTGTCTTGATAGGGGGCGCTCCGATGGCCGACGACCTGTTCAACAGCTTCATGAACGGACCCGATGAAAACGGGCGGTTCGGCAATTTCGGCGGACGCTTCGTCAGCGAAACGCTGATGCCGCTGATCCTCGACCTTCAGGCCGAATACGAAAAGGCCAAGACCGATGACAGTTTCTGGGCCGAGATGGAGTGGCTCTGGAAGCACTATGTCGGCCGGCCCTCGCCCCTGTATTTCGCCGAACGGCTGACCGACCATCTCGGCGGCGCCAAGATCTACATGAAGCGGGACGAGCTGAACCATACCGGCGCCCACAAGATCAACAATGTGCTGGGGCAGATCATCCTTGCCCGCCGCATGGGAAAGACAAGGATCATCGCCGAGACGGGGGCCGGGCAGCACGGCGTGGCCACGGCGACGGTCTGCGCCAAGTTCGGGTTGAAGTGCATCGTCTACATGGGCGCGCACGATGTCGAGCGGCAGGCGCCGAACGTCTTCCGCATGCGGCTTCTCGGCGCCGAGGTCGTGCCGGTCACGTCCGGGCGCGGCACGCTCAAGGATGCGATGAACGACGCGCTCCGCGACTGGGTCACGAACGTGCGCGACACGTTCTACTGCATCGGCACCGTGGCGGGGCCGCATCCTTACCCGGCGATGGTCCGCGATTTCCAGTCGATCATCGGCAAGGAAGTGCGCTGGCAACTCGCCGAACAGGAGGGCGAGGGCCGCCTGCCCGACACCGTCATCGCCGCGATCGGCGGCGGGTCGAACGCGATGGGCCTCTTCTTCCCGTTCCTCGACGACCCCTCCGTCCGCATCATCGGCGTCGAGGCTGGCGGCAAGGGCGTCGATGACCGGATGGAGCATTGCGCCTCGCTCACTGGCGGGCGCCCCGGCGTCCTCCACGGCAACCGCACCTACCTTCTGCAGGACGACGACGGCCAGATCCTCGAAGGATTCTCGATCTCGGCCGGGCTCGACTATCCCGGCATCGGCCCGGAACATGCCTGGCTGCATGAGACCGGCCGTGCCCAGTATGTCGCGATCACCGACAAGGAGGCGCTGGAGGCTTTCCAGCTTTCCTGTGCGCTCGAAGGCATCATTCCCGCGTTGGAGCCGTCCCACGCCCTCGCCCATGTGATGAAGATCGCGCCGGACTTGCCGCGCGACCATATCATCGTGATGAACATGTGCGGTCGCGGCGACAAGGACATCTTCGCGGTGGCGAAGCACTTGGGTTTCGACATCAAGACCTGACGCCATTTTGCGAAAGCGAATGAGTTGGAGAGGCGTCCCACCCGGGCGCCTGTTCCATCTTTACGTTGGGCGCGGAATCTTGCTGCACGCCAGTTACAGCCCGAAATGACAGCTGGGCTTGGTCGGTGACGTCAATGCGGGTGTCGAGAGGCCGGAGACCATTGGCGACAAGATGGAGCGCCTGACCGACCATATCGGGACTGCCGGATTTCTGGGGATGCCCTGCACCGGTGCGGCTGAAAATGGGACGCTCAAGAGACCAGGCGGCCCTTCACTTTTGGGGTGCTCCCCTGCGGATCTGGCGATTTGTCGAGTCTCGCGGAGCTAGATCGGGGCGCTCCGCCTTGCCGTATTTCGTCCTTCGCGACACCTGCGCCACGTTTCCAACGTCGTTCACCGTCGCCCATCCGGACGCAAACACTGCCTCTGCCGACCATTGGTGACACGGTGAGCCGGTTCGGCGCCCCCATAAACTTCCGTTTAGCCACGTCTGGCGTGGGTTTATGGCCATTGCCGCCGATTGCGCCCCAACTCGTATCAGGGCGTTCCGGCGGTTTTGGGCCGGGGCCCGCGTCTTGAGTGGAACACTGCGATGAGGGGAACAGCCATGCTAAACCTTGCGGGTCTTTCGGCGCCGCCGAGCGAACGGATCTACCTCTTGCAGCCATCGGTCAACATGAGCGATCTTGTGCAACGCCAGCTTCAGGAAATCGCCGCCGACGGCTTCGGCGATATCGACGTGCGCTGGAACAGCATCGCGCTTTCCATCGAGGCGCACAGCGACGAAGGCTCGCTCCGCCGCGTCTTCAACTGCGCCGGCGCCTGCGTGATGGAAAAGATCGATCGCTGCGGCGCCGGGGTGGAGCGAGTTCTACGACGCCGACGGGATTACGCTCCTTTCCGAAGAGATCTTCGATGAAGTCGGGGATCGTTGACGAACGCGAAACCGGAACGGCCTTTGCACGGGCATTTCTTGCCGCAACGTGGCGTCGGGCGCATGATCACATATGGTTTTGGGTCGTTCCAGTGTGGTCATGACGCGTCGCGGGTTACTTCTGTCAGTTTCGGGGTTGCTGCTTTCCTCCGCCATGCCGGCGGTGGCCGCGACCTATCAGGACGGCGTGGAGCGCCAGCTGCGTCGCGAAGGTTACAGCATCACCTATCAGAAGCGCACCTGGCTGGGCCGGATCCGGATCCAGGCCACGAAGGGCCGCGTGCGCCGCGAGGTTGTGCTCGACCCGTCCTCGGGCGAAATCCTGCGCGACTATTCCGAAGACGCCGGCCGCGACCGCAGCAGCCAGGCGTCCAGCGAGGGCCCGACCGGCAGTTCGAGCTCGGGATCGACGGGAGAGCCCAGCAGCGGCGAGGGTAGCAGCCCGTCCGAGGAGCCTTCCAAGGAACCTTCTAAAGAGCCATCCAAGGAACCGTCGAAGGAAAAGGCAGGCGAGCCATCCAAGGACGCGGCCGGCGAGACCGGCGGCGCAACGGAGGGAGGCGGCGATGTCCGCAAGTGATCTCCACTCCGGCGCCGGATCGCCCCCGGACGGAGGCGGCGGTCATGCGTGATTTCCTCGCCCTTGCGGTCGTCCTCGTGGTGCAGATCGTCTGCGCGGCGTTCCTAGTGGGCGGCACGGTCCTGACGTTGTTCGGCATCCAGCACCGGCCGATCAGCTGGGAACTCAAGGAGCTTCTGGAGATCGGCGCCGTCCTCGGCCTCGTCTCGGGCGCGGTCGTCGGCATCATCGTTCTCAAGCGCAGTATGCGGCGCCAGCAGAGGGCCGAGGAGCAATTGCGCCAGGTCTCGGGCGCCTTCATGGAGCTGATGCAGGGCCGGTTCCGCGACTGGGGCCTGACTTCAGCGGAGCGCGACGTCGCGCTCTTTGCGATCAAGGGCCTCAGCACCCATGAGATTGCAGTGCTGCGCGGAACCGCCGAAGGCACCGTGAAGGCGCAGACCAACGCGATCTATCGCAAGTCCGGGGTGACCGGGCGGCCGCAGCTTCTGAGCCTCTTCATTGAGGATCTGATGGATGACGGGATGATGCCGCCGCCTGTTACTGCCGAACCTGTCGAGGCCGAGACCGGCCCGTTCCTTCGCGTGGTCGGCTGAGCCCTACTCGGCGTAGAGCTTCAGGACATCCAACGGCACGATGTCGGCCGCCCGCCGATGCGTCGCTTCGAGCCGCAAATTTGGCGCGCAACCCTCGTCATGGGCCTGCAGGAAGCGGCCGGCGCAAAGGCACCAGCTTTCGCCTGGCCGGACCCCGGCGAAGCCGAATTCGGGTCGCGGCGTTGACAGGTCGTTGCCGACATATTTCGAGTACGCGAGGAACTCGGCCGTCATCACGGCGCAGACGGTATGGCTGCCCCGGTCCTCGGCGCAGGTATTGCAATGCCCATCGCGAAAGAAGCCGGTGAGAGGCGTGGTGGAGCAGGACTCCAAAGTCCCGCCGAGCACGTTGATTGCCGGGTTCTTGTCCATCGCATTCTCCCTGTCACGCCGCACGAGCCGAATATAGCCGCCATGCCGGCCGCGCGCCATGCCGGTCAGGCACCCCTCCGGCGCCTGCCAGTCGATCCAGCGCCCGTGAAAGTCCACTTGGCCGGCTGGTAGCCGGAAGACCCGTCTGGCCAGTTGACGATGCGTTCCGCCAGCGCGCCTTCCGGCACCCAGCCGTCCGCCATCAGGCGGAAGAGCCGCGCCATCAGCGGCGAGCCGAGCGATCCGCACGATGTCGCCTGATCGGCGAGGGCGGCGGCAAGGGAAGTGGGCAGCGTCACGAGAACCGGTCGAGGAGGCGCCGAAGGGCTGATTTCGGCGCGTCGGTTTCGGCGTCCGGCCCGGCGTCCGGCGCGTTCGCAGGTTTTTCCGCGGACGACCCCGCCGCGGCCGGCTTCGCCCCGGTCGAGGAGCGCGGCGGCGCGGTGCGAAGTGCGACCGCGTTCGTGAACCGTGCCGCGTCGCCCTCCGCCAGCGCCGGTGCGCCGTCGGAGATGCCGCGCAGGAGATCGTCGAGCCAGTCCTGGTCGGCCTTGGCGAAATCCGACAGCACATAGGCCGCGACCCGGTCCTTGTGGCCGGGGTGGCCGATGCCGATGCGGACGCGGCGGTAGGCCTCGCCGACATGCTGGTGGAGCGAACGCAGCCCGTTATGCCCGGCATGGCCGCCGCCGTCCTTCACCCGGCACTTGCCGGGGGCGAGATCCAGTTCGTCGTGAAAGACGGTGATGTCGCCGGTCTCGATCTTGAAGAAGCGCATCGCCTCGCCGACCGACTGGCCAGAGAGGTTCATGAAGGTCATCGGCTTCAGCAGGACCACCCGCTCAGCCCCCAGACGACCCTCGCTGAGCTCGGCCTGGAATTTCGCTCGCCACGGCGGAAAGCCGTGATCCCCGGCGATCCGGTCCACGGCCATGAAGCCGACATTGTGCCGGTTCATCGCATATTTCGCCCCGGGATTTCCGAGGCCGACGAAGAGTTTCAATGCGGCTCTCCTGCGTTGGCGGCCGGATGGACAGGGCAGGGCGCGACCGCGTGCCCGTTGTCGCCCCGTCTTGTAGCCATGCGGTTTCGGCGTTGCAACTGACGGCCGCGCCGTCGTCTGGCTGTCCGCCAAACGAAAAACGGGGCCCGAAAGCCCCGCATTCCATTGCCGCGATGGGACGAGGATTACTCCTCGGCCTCTTCTTCTTCGGCCTCGACCTCGGTCTCTTCGCCTTCGGACGAACGCAGGCCCGACGGGGCCGCGAGGTTGGCGATGACGAAGTTGCGCTTGATCGTCGGCGTGGCGCCCTTCGGCAGGTCGATATCGCCGATGTGGATGACATCGCCGATCTCGCGCCCCGTCAGGTCGACGGTGATGTGATCGGGGATGTCGCCCGCAGTCACTTCCAGCTCGACTTCCGGACGCACCATCGACCAGCGTGCCGCCCTTCTTCAGGCCCGGCGCGTTGTCGTGGTTCTCGAAGGTGACGTGGATGAAGAGGTTGATCCGCGAGTTCCGCTTCAGCCGCATCAGGTCGAGATGCGTCGGCAGGTCCTTGACGACGTCGCGCTGGACGCCGCGGCAGATCACGCGCACGTCGTCGTGGCCGTCGACCTTGAGGTTGAAGAGCGTCGACAGGAACCGGCCCTGCCTTCAGCCGTTTCAGAAGCGCGTTGTAGTTGACGTTGATCGGCAACGGGTCCTTGCCCGCCGCCATAAACGATGCCGGGTACGTAGCCCTCACGACGAGCTTGACGAGCGGCCCCCTTGCCTGTCCCCGTCCGTACCTCGGCGATAAGATCGGGGATCTCACCAGCCATAGGTTTTCTCCATAGGTTAACCGGGCATCCTCCAAGGGTGCATGCCCATGAAGCGGGCCGTATAGAGGGGATTGGCCGTGAAGGGAAGCGAATTCTTCTGGCCGCCGAAACCGCTGTGGCACGGCAACAATTCGTGACTGTCGGACCCGTTCGCGCCTGTGCTAGCCGGGACCGGAGCGGGCGGCAAGAGGCGGGTTCATGGCGATCCTGAAAGCGGCGATTCTCGCGCGGGCACCGAATGCGGGGCTGGCGGCGGTGGGGGTCTTCTGGGGCGCCTTCGCGGCACTCGTGCCCGACATCAAGGCGGAGATCGCCGCGCCCGACGCGGCCTTCGGCCTGGCGATGATGATGGCGGCCCTCGGCGGCATCGCCGCGATGGCGCTAGCGCCCCGGCTGATCGGCCCGGCTCGGCCGGTTCGGCCTGCCGGTCGCGGGCGTGGTGCTGGCGGCCGCCTTCTTTTACCCGCTTCTCGCCCGTGACGCCGTCGGGTTCGGTCTTGCGATGGTGGCCATCGGCGCCTCGGTCTCGCTTCTCGACATCGGTGCCAACATGCGGCTTTCGGTGCTGGAGGAGCGGCACAGCCTCCACCTGATGAACTTCTCGCACGCGATGTTCTCGCTCGCCTTCGCCGCCTCGGCGCTGGTGGCGAGCCTGGCGCGGAAGGCGGGGCACGGCCCGGCGGAGGTCCTGCCGGTCCTGGCGCTCGCCGCCCTTCTGCTTGCCGCGCTGATGTGGGAGCGGCGGGGCTGGCGCGACGCCGCCCCGGCGCCAGAAGGCTCGGACAGCCGCACGCCCTGGATGCCGATCGTCCTCGTCGCGCTGATCCTGCTTGCCGCCTTCGTCAGCGAGAACGCGACCGAGACATGGTCGGCGCTCCATATCGAACGCACGCTCGGCGGGCTGGCGGGGAATGGCGGGTTCGGGCCGGTGGCCTTCGGGCTGACGATGGGGATCGGCCGGCTCGGCGGTCAGGTCGCGGCAGCGCGGCTGGGAGAGGCGGGGCTGGTGCTCTGGTCGGCGGTCGTGGGCGTGATCGGGGCCGTGGTGATCGCCGCCGCGCCGGCACCGGGTGTCGCGGTTCTGGGCGTCGGGCTTCTCGGCCTCGGCGTGGCGGTGACGGTGCCCTCGGCGAACTCGATCCTCGGCCGGCTCGTCCGTTCCGACCAGCGGGCGCATGCGATCTCGCGCGCCTGGATGATCGGGTTCACCGGCTTCTTCATCGGTCCGACCGCGATGGGGGCCATCGCCCAGACGGCGGGTCTGCGCATGGCGTTCCTCGCCGTCGCGCTGGTCATGGCGACGATCGTGCCGCTGGTCGTCGCGCTGAAACGGCGCGGCGGATGAGCCGCAAGACAAGACAGGTTGAAACCCACCTCACCTCACTGGTAGCCGTCGAGAAATCCTTTCGGGATCAGCACGTTATGCCGCCCGACATGGCCGAGCCCGGTCTCGCCGCAGAGCGCCATCGAGGTGTCGAGTTCCTTGTGGATGACGTCGAGCACCTTGGTCACCCCCGCCTCGCCCATTGCACCAAGTCCGTAGACGAATGCCCGTCCGATCATCACGCCCTTGGCGCCGAGGGCCACCGCCTTCAGCACGTCCTGCCCCGAGCGGACGCCGCCATCCATCCAGACCTCGGTCTTGCCGCCCACCACCGCCGCGATCTCCGGCAGCATGCGGATCGACGATAGCGCCCCGTCGAGCTGCCGCCCGCCATGGTTCGACACGACGATGGCGTCGGCACCAAGGCTCGCGGCCTTCTCGGCATCCTCGACGTCGAGGACCCCCTTCAGGATCACCTTGCCGCCCCACATGTCCATGAGCGTCTTGATCTTGTCCCAGTTGAGCGCCGGATCGAACTTCTCCGCCGTCCAGGCGGAAAGCGAGGAGGGGTCGGAGACGCCTTCGACATGGCCGACGATATTGCCGAAAAAGCGGCGTTTCGTCTGCAGCATCTCCAGCCCCCAGGCCCATTTGGTGGCGAGATTCAGCATCGTCGGGATGGTGAATTTCGGCGGCGCCGAGAGGCCGTTCTTCAAGTCCTTGTGGCGCTGGCCGAGGATCTGGAGGTCCACCGTGATGACAAGGGCCGAGCAGCCGGCCGCCTTGGCGCGGGCGATGATCTTCCGGTTGAAGTCGTCGTCGTTGAGCGCATAGATCTGGAACCAGAAGGGCTTTGTCGTATGCGCCGCCACATCCTCGATCGAACAGATCGACATGGTGGAAAGGGTGAAGGGCACGCCGAACTTCTCCGCCGCCCGCGCCGCCTTGATCTCTCCGTCCGCGCTCTGCATGCCCGTCAGGCCCACGGGGGCGAGCGCCACCGGCATCGTGACCGGCTGGCCGATCATCTCGGTTGCAGTCGTGCGGCCGGTCATGTCCACCGCGATCTTCTGGCGGAGCCGGATCTCGGCGAAGTCGGCGACGTTGTCGCGGAAGGTCTGTTCGCTCCAGCTTCCCGATTCCGCGTAGTCGTAGAACATCCGCGGCACCCGGCGCCGGTAGAGGCGTTTCAGATCGTCGATGCAGGTGATGACGGCCATGGCTGCCCTTTCAGATTGGTAAGTTGCACTTACCAATCCGCGCGGGCTCTGGCAATGCGCTTTGGCCCTTGCGCTTTGTCACAGGCCGCTATGGACTGCGCCAATGCAGGAACTGGCGACGAACACGATCTGGTGGGGCTTCATGGGCGGGCTCGTGGCGGCGGTCGCGACCACGGCAGGGGCGATCCCGGTCCTGCTCGGGCGCGGCATGTCGCAACGCACCAGCGATACGATGCTGGGCTTTGCCGCGGGGGTAATGCTCTCAGCCTCGTATTTCTCGCTGATCCTGCCGGGGATCGAGGTGGCAACCGAGCTTTACGGCTCGATCGTCAAGGCGGCGCTGGTCGCCGGTGCGGGCATCGCGCTCGGCGCTGGCTTCGTCGCATGGCTGAACGCCACCCTGCCGCACGAGCATTTCGTCACCGGCCACGAGGGCAAGGATGCCGAAGCGATGGCGCGGATATGGCTCTTCGTCATCGCCATCACCATCCACAACTTCCCCGAGGGCCTGTCCATCGGCGTGTCCTTCGGCGGCGGCGACGTGTCGAACGGGCTGTCGGTGATGACCGGGATCTCGCTCCAGGACATCCCTGAGGGGCTGGCCGTCGCCGTCGCCCTGACCGGACGCGGCTATTCGCGGGGGCGGGCCTTCTTCGTCGCGATGCTGACCGGGCTCGTCGAACCTCTGGGCGGGCTGATCGGCGCGGCGGCGGTCTCGGTCGCCTCGGGTCTCCTGCCCTGGGGTCTGACCTTCGCGGCCGGCGCGATGCTCTACATCATCAGCCACGAGATCCTGCCCGAGACGCACCGCAACGGCCACCAGGACCGTGCGACCGCGGGGCTGATCTTCGGGCTGGTGCTGATGATGATCCTCGACGTGACCCTCGGCTGAAGGACCGCGATCCAATTGAGCGCCCGTTCCGGGCGCAAGTCATGTCTCGCGCCGTCCGATGAACCGGACAGCGCTCGAGCCTGCCTCCGGCAGAGGTATTTGGGAACAGTAGAATATACCGTCAGGCGGAATGCGCGCCGTCGGCGAGGCCTTTGACGAAGGCGAGGATCTCGGGGACCGGGCGCTTTTCCTCGACCATCTTGACGATGGCGGAGCCGACGACGGCGCCGTCGGCGACCGAGGCGATGGCCTGCGCGGTCTGGGGCGAGCGGATACCGAAGCCGACGATGACCGGCAGGTCGGTCCTGGCCTTGATCCGCGCGACTTCCGGGCCGACATCGGTGGCTTCGGCGGCGGCGGCGCCGGTGATGCCGGTGATCGAGACGTAGTAGACGAAGCCGGAGGTGTTGGTGAGCACCTTGGGCAGACGCCTGTCGTCGGTCGTCGGCGTCGCGAGGCGGATGAAGTTCAGGCCGGCCTTCTGCGCCGGGATGCAGAGTTCGTCGTCTTCTTCCGGCGGCAGGTCAACGACGATGAGCCCGTCGACGCCGGCCGCCTTCGCGTCCTTCAGGAACCGCTCGACGCCGCGCGAATGGATCGGATTGTAGTAGCCCATCATCACGATCGGCGTCTGGTCGTCGCCCTTGCGGAACTCCGCCACCATGTCGAGCGTCTTCTGCAAGGTCTGCCCGGCTTCGAGCGCGCGCTGGCCGGCAAGCTGGATCGTCGGCCCGTCGGCCATTGGATCGGTGAAGGGCATGCCGAGTTCGATCACGTCGACGCCGGCGCCAGGCAGCCCCTTCATCAGCGCGAGCGAGGTGGCGAGGTCGGGATCGCCCGCCATGATGTAGGAGACGAAGGCCTTGCGCCCCTCGGCCTTCAGTGCGGCGAATGTCGTTTCGATCCGGGTCATGGCATACTCCTCGTCCGTCCGGCCGGTCTTGCAGAAAAGCGCCGGCAAAATCAATGGGGCTTCGCGGACGGGCGATTTCGTGAGAGGATCTCGGGGGAAACGACCGTGATACGATGCCTGTGATCTGCTTCACCGCGAACCTGATGCGCCACCGCCCCCTGCCGAGGGTGGCAGCGGATGGGGTGTCGGTGCGCGAGGCGCTCGAGGCGGCCTGGGCGGAGGACCCGCTCTTGCGGTCCTATATCCTCGACGAGCAGGGGCGGTTGCGTCGCCACGTCAACATCTTCGTCGATGGGGAGATGATCGCGGACCGGCTCAGGCTGTCCGATCCGGTCGGCGCGCGGTCGGAGATATATGTGCTTCAGGCATTGTCGGGAGGGTGAGGATGGACAAACTCTGGGTGGCGACGCGCAAGGGGCTCTTCCGGTTCCGGCCGGAGGGGAACGGCTGGCTGCAGGACGGAGAACCAGCCTTTCTCGCGGCACCGGTGAGCATGATGCTCGACGATCCCCGCGACGGGGCGATCTATGTGGCGCTGAACCACGGCCATTTCGGCTGCAAGCTGCATCGGTCGGAAGATGGCGGGACGACATGGGTGGAACTGCCCTGTCCGGCCTACCCGGCCTCGGGGAAGGCGGACGCGCCGGCGCTCGACATGATCTGGGCACTGGTCCCGGGTGGTGCCGACCGACCCGGGCTCCTGTGGGCCGGGACCCTGCCGGGCGGACTTTTTCGCAGCTCCGATCGCGGCGAAAGCTGGACGCTGGTTGAGAGCCTCTGGAACGTGCCGCAGCGGGAGAAGTGGTTCGGTGGCGGCTACGACCACCCCGGCATCCACTCGATCCTGGTTGATCCGCGCGACAGCGACCGGATCGCTCTCGGCGTCTCCTGTGGCGGGGTCTGGCTGACGCGCGATGGCGGCGCGACCTGGGAACAGGGCGGCCACGGGTTCCGCGCCGATTTCCTGCCGCCCGAAATGGCAACCGACCCGACGAGCCAGGACCCGCACCTGATCGCCACCGGTCCCGGCGATCCCGACCGGATCTGGTGCCAGCACCATTGCGGCATCTTCTCCTCGACCGATGGTGGCCGGACCTTCGCCGAACACAGCGCCGTCGCCAAACCCTCGGCCTTCGGTTTCGCTGTCGCCGTCCACCCCAAGGATCCCGAGCACGCCTGGTTCGCGCCGGGCGTCAAGGATGAATGCCGGGTGCCGGTCGGCGGCAAGCTTGTCGTCACCCGGACCCGCGACGGCGGCAAGTCCTTCGACATCCTCGGCAACGGCCTGCCGCAGGAGAACGCCTACGACCTGATCTACCGGCACGCGCTTTGCGTCGACGATATTGGCGACCGCCTAGCGATGGGCTCCACGACTGGCAACCTCTGGACCTCGGCGGATGGCGGCGAGAGCTGGCGGCTCGTCTCCTCGACCCTGCCGCCCATCGCCCAGGTCGCCTACGCCGCGTAGCGCCTTTCACCGTGGTCGAAATACCTTCGGGGAGCGCGAGGGGCAGACGGCCCCTCGCACCTGCCCCCCTTGACCGCCCGCCCCCTGACACCATAGATGCCCCCGACCTTGGACGGAGGGTGGAACATGGGTTTCAGGATGGGCATCGTCGGGCTGCCGAACGTCGGCAAGTCCACACTTTTCAACGCGCTGACCCGCACTGCCGCGGCGCAGGCCGCGAACTTCCCCTTCTGCACGATCGAGCCCAACGTGGGCGACGTCGCCGTGCCCGACCCGCGGCTCGAAAAACTCGCCGCAATCGCCGGATCGAAGCAGACCATCCCGACCCGGATCACCTTCGTCGACATCGCCGGTCTCGTCCGCGGTGCCTCGAAAGGCGAGGGCTTGGGCAACCAGTTCCTCGCCAATATCCGCGAGGTCGACGCCATCGCCCATGTGCTCCGCTGCTTCGAGGATGGCGACGTCACCCATGTCGAAGGCAAGATCGACCCCCTCGCCGATGCCGAGACGATCGAGACCGAGCTGATGATCGCCGACATGGAGGGGGTCGAGAAGCGGCTCGCCAACATTGCCCGCAAGATCAAGGGCGGCGACAAGGAGGCGGTGGCGCAGGAACGGCTGATGAAACAGGCCCTCGCCGCGCTTGAGGCCGGCAAGCCCGCCCGCACCGTCAAGGTCTCCGACGAGGACGAGAAGGCTTGGCGCATGCTCCAGCTCCTGACCTCGAAACCCGTGCTCTATGTCTGCAACGTCGAGGAGGCCTCGGCCGCCACTGGCAACTCCCTCTCCGCGAAGGTGGCGGAGATGGCCGCCGCCCAGGGCGCAGGCTCCGTCGTCATCTCGGCGAAGATCGAGGAGGAACTCGCCCAGATGCCCGCCGAGGACGCCGCGATGTTTCTTGAGGAGATGGGCCTCGAAGAGGCCGGGCTCGACCGCCTGATCCGCGCCGGCTTCGACCTCCTCGGCCTTCAGACCTACTTCACCGTCGGCCCCAAGGAAGCCCGCGCCTGGACCATCGAGAAGGGCACCCTCGCCCCCCAGGCCGCCGGCGTCATCCACGGCGATTTCGAACGCGGCTTCATCCGCGCCGAGACCATCGCCTACGACGACTACATCGCCGGCAACGGCGAGGCCGGCGCCCGCGAGGCCGGCAAGTTCCGGGTGGAGGGCAAGACCTACGAGGTCAAGGACGGCGACGTCCTGCATTTCCTCTTCAACGCCTGAGTGCGGCCGCCTCTTCCTCGTCACCGGACCGACCGGATCGGGCAAGACGACGACGCTTTACACCGCGATTTCGCACCTGAACACGAGGGCGCGGAAGATCGTGACGGTGGAGGACCCGGTCGAATACTCGCTGCCCGGCATCCAGCAGGTGCAGGTTCACGAGGCGATCGGCCTGACCTTCGCGCAGGTGCTGCGGGGCGTGCTGCGCCACGATCCGAACGTGATCCTGGTGGGTGAGATCCGCGACGAGGAGACAGCGGAGATCGCGAGCCGGGCCGCGTGAGGCGCGGGCGCATGGTGCTCTCGACGCTCCACACCAATTCGGCCTGAGGCGTTTCGAGTTTTTTGATATTGAGGAACAGAATTCGAACAAGAAAGGTTCGAATTCTGTTTCAATGGTAACTCGAAACGCCATTGGGGGCGGTGATGCGGCTCGTCGATCTCGGCGTGCCGGACTTCGTGGTGCGGGAGGTCCTGAGGGGCGTTCTGGCGCAGGATCTGGTGGGGGTCTGGTGCCGGGACTGTGGGGATGAGCGCTGTGGGGAGTGTGCCGGGGGCGGCCGCGAGAGCGCGCCGGTCGGGCGGCGGCTGAGGGTGGAGTTGAGGGTGGGAGGGTAAGGGAGCCACCTCGGGTGCCGAAACGTGGGAAGAAGGCCCTTCGGGACCGTCATGTCATTCGTCAGCCAAGAAGGTTAAGTGGACAGATTGTCTACTACAGGAAGCACAAATACATCCTTGAGGACTTGCGCAGCTGGCATCTCATTAATCTGCTGCGATGCCTGATTCCAATTTTTGAATTCTTCCTTTCCTGCGGCATGAAGTACAGCGAGCTTTCTGAAGCTCAAGTACGCAGCCAAGAACATCCTGTCATTGTGTGAGTGAGAGGTGTATTCATCCAGTGCAGACTGGGCGTCCGCGTATGCACCTACGGCTTTTATTAATTCTCCTTCAAATAAATAGGCATCGCCCAACAAAATCCTGTACATTGGAATATCCGGCCGCGCGCGAATTAACTTCTCTAGTATCTCGCGCGCTGCGCGCGGCTTTCTTTTCATCACCAAGCCTCCGGCCTTGCGAAACCGATAAAGCCTCAGTGCTCTATGTACAAATCCCATTACCTCACCTTCTAGCCGTCAGAACCGTCAAGTGCATCCGCAATCGCTCGCCCAATTCTGGCGATTATTTCTCTTAGCGTTGTTCGATCATGTGGCGAATTTGGACCTCCTTCATCAGAGCCTGCTGTTCCTGGCCAATCAGGTCCGACACCCGGTCGGCGCGGGTTGTACTCACTTGGGACTCCAAGCTCGCCTCGCAAGCGGTCAATGTCTATTTCTTTCTCTTGAAGTTCTCCATTGTCATCGACCTCGAAGATCTTCCCATCTTTTACAACAAGATCACCAGGCTTGGGCAGGTTCTCCTCGTCTTCCGTGGGCTCGCTAAATACAATCGAGCCAGAACCGGGTGCCAGTCCCTGAAGACCGCCGGGCGATTTTGCAGGGCTTGCGACACTCTTCGTCGAAACGTGATCAGCCATGGGGGCCGGCGAGAGCGTAGAGGCTGAACCTCTGAGTTTCTCCAGAAACTTTTTCACCGCGCGAATGGCGTTCGGGCTGGGCGCCACGCTGCCGCTGCCGAGACTTGGATAACCTCCACCGCCAAAAGGCTGCATGAACTGGAGGCCACGTCGATTCCGGTGCGCGAATGGGTCAGTCAGCAACAGGTCGTTGCCGCTCGGATCCAAACCATTCACCGGATCATTGAAGCTGTAGGCATACCTGTTGGTCCCGACGCCCGGCTTGGTGACCTCCCACCAGTCGGGCTGTATGAACATGGCGAGTTTGGGGTCGTAGTAGCGTGCGTTGAGGTACTGGAGCCCGGACTGGTCGTCGAAGCGTTCGCCGCGTTCGGGGGACTTACGCGGCCCCGCCGGGGCCACGGTTTCCCCTCACCCCTTGGTTTCGGGCAGGC
Source organism: uncultured Alphaproteobacteria bacterium (assembly GCA_963707885.1). Taxonomy (GTDB): domain Bacteria; phylum Pseudomonadota; class Alphaproteobacteria; order Rhodobacterales; family Rhodobacteraceae; genus Albidovulum. Next base: position 438,138 of record CAVPRV010000010.1, on the reverse strand, counting down.
CGACCGCGCTGACGGGGGTCAGGGGGGTCTCCTCGCCGAAGGGGCGGTAGGTGGTACGTTCGGGTGACCTCGCCGTTCTCGTTGGTGACGGCGCGGACGGAGCCGAGGCCGTCGAGCCGGAGCGTAACGACGATCATCCAGTCGCTGTGCGCCACCCGGACGGCACACGCTTGCGGGCATCGGAGCGCGCCCGAACGCCGACGCATGTCGCCGGCCGCACGATCGCTCCGCCCGCAACGGCCGCCGTCAGCGACCTTCGCGCGGCTTCGCCCCGCCTGTCGCGCGCTGTTGCGCCTTGGTTGCGAGAGGGGCGGACGCCCGGATCGGAAAGCCTGCGCGCTTGAGAAGGCGCCCTTCTTGGTCCACGATCAGGCGCAACGCGTTGTCGCGATAGTGGAAGGGCGCCAGCGTCCGGCGTCCTCGCCAACCCCGGCCTCGCAGTGCTAGGTCATCGCGCCGCTGCGCATCGCGGCCTTCACCTCCGCTTCGTCGGCCCCGAATGCCTCGGCCAGCAACCGCGCCGACACCACGAAGCCTTCACCGTGGCGCTCGATCTGGCTCATTCCCGGTCGCGCCAGTAGCCGTTTGCGGCGGCAACGGTGGCGAAATGGGTGGCCACGACCTGGCTGACGGCGATCAACGCCTCAGCGTTCTCGGCATATTCGGGGCGCAGCCTGTCGCGCACGGCCGCGTCGGGCTGGGTCAGCTTTACCGCGACGCGGGCAAGCTTGACCGCCAGGTCATAGCCCTCTTGCGGGGTGGCGGTCTTCAGGGTGGGAAGCCAGTCAGACATGGGTCTCTCCTTGGGGTTGGGGGATGTCCTCGAGCGCGATGTCGGCGAGGGTCGATCGGTCGAGATTGGCGAGGAACGCCGCCTCGGCCGCGCGCAGCCGCGCCTTCAGCCGGCAGCGGCCGTCGATCGAGCAGTCGCTGCCGGTGGCGAAGCATTCGACCAGCGACTGGCCCTCTTCCAGCAGGCGGACAACCGCGCCGAGCCGGATTTCGCCTGCGGGCCGGGCAAGCGTCGCCCCGCCGCCACCGCCGCGGCGGGTCTCGATCACGCCGCCCTGTGCGAGCCTTTGCATGATCTTGGCCAGGTGATGCCGCGACAGCCCGAATTCCTCGGCCAACTCGGCGGTCGAGAAGGCCCGGTCGGGGGCGCCGGCCATGCGCATCAGCATCCGGAGGCCGTAATCGGTGAAGGAGGTGAGACGCATTGCCGCCGTGGTTTCGTTTGAATTGGTATTTACAATACTTATTAACGACATTAGCCTGCGATTTACAAGAGAAAAGGCGCGAGGCTGCCGCCATGATCCGCACCGGCACCACACCCGAAATCATCTCCGCCCGCCCGGCCATGACGCTCCGCCTCATGGCCGAGACGGGGCTCGACGAGGCGATCCTGCACGATCTCGTGCACCGCTTCTATGACCGGGTGCGCGCCGATGAGGTGCTCGGCCCAATCTTTGCCACGCGCATCGCCGACTGGGAGCCGCATCTGGAGCGGATGGTCGCCTTCTGGTCCTCGGTGGCGCTGATGACCGGGCGCTATCACGGCGCGCCGGTGCCCGCCCATGCAACCCTGCCTGTGGTGTGGGCGCATTTCGAGCGCTGGCTGGCGCTCTTCCGCCAGACCGCGCGGGAGGTCTGCCCGCCGACCGGCGCCGCCCATGTGATCCGAAGCGCCGAGCGCATCGCGCGTTCGTTGCACATGGCAGCGCAGAATGCGCAGGCCGACCCCCCAGGCCATTCCCGCCTTGCGATGAAGGAGACCGCCATGCCCGATACCGCCCCCGTTCACGACCCCGCCGAACTGACCCGCCACATCGAGACGCGCTATCACGCCCGTCACCGCGAACAATTGCCGCGGCTGACCGAGATGGCCGAGACGGTCGAGACGGTGCATTTCGGCGACGAGGATGCACCCGAGGGCCTCTCGGACGTCCTGCGCCGGATGATCGGCGAGATGGAGGTGCACATGAAGAAGGAGGAGCTGATCCTCTTCCCGGCCATCCGCAGGGGCGGGATGCTCGGCATCGAGACCCCGATCGCGGTGATGCGCGCCGACCATGACGACCACGATGCCGAGATCGCCGAGATCCGCCGCCTGACCAAGGGGCTGGCCCTGCCCGAAGGCGCCTGCCGGACCTGGACCGCGCTCTATCAGGGGCTGGCCGAGTTCGTCACCGATCTGAAAGAGCATATCAGGCTGGAGAACGAGGTGCTTTTCCCGCCCTTCGAGGAGGCCGCGCGCCATGGCTGAGATGCATCTTCCCGGGGCGACGCGCGAGCTCGCCGACCTTCGCCGCCGCCTCGCGCCCGAGCCTGAAGCCGCCTTCCGCGCCTTCTCGAAGGCGGTCTTCGCCGAAGGCGCGCTCGACGCCCGGACCAAGCAACTGATAGCGGTGGCGGTGGCCCATGTCACGCAATGTCCCTGGTGCATCGAGGGGCACGTCAAGGCCGCGCGCAAGACCGGGGCGAGCCGAGAAGAGATCATGGAGGCGATCTGGGTGCGCTGCCGAGATGCGCGCCGGGGCCGCCTTCGCGCATTCGCTCAAGGCGCTGGACCTTCTGGCCGGGGAGGAGGACGCGAAGGCATGAGCGGGCCGGGCGAACGCATCCATCTCGCGCGCGCCTACGATGCTCGCGGCGGGACGCAGACCATTGGCGCGCGCATCCTCGTGGACCGACTCTGGCCGCGCGGCATCTCCCGGGCCGACCTGACGCTGGACCTCTGGGCGAAGGATGTTGCCCCAAGCGACGAGTTGCGCCGCTGGTTCGGCCACGACCCCGGAAGCTGGGAAGAGTTCGCCCGGCGCTACCGAAAGGAGCTTGCAGCGAAGCCCGAAGCGGTGGAGGAGTTGCTGGCCTTGTGCCGCAAGGGGCCCGTGACACTGATCTACGGCGCCCGGGACACGGGGCATAACAACGCCGTTGCACTGCGCGACTATCTCGGGGCGCGGCTGGCTGATGAGGAGAGGGCGAAATGAGCCATGGCAGCCTGCGCACGCCGGTTTGCGATCTTCTCGGCTGCGAGGTGCCGATCCTGCAGGCCGGCATGGGCGGGGTGGCGCGCTCCGACCTGGCGGCGGCGGTGGCGGAGGCGGGCGGCTTCGGCATGCTGGGCATGGTGCGCGAAACGCCCGAGCTGATCGCGCGCGAGATCGACGCGGTGCGGGCGCGCACTGATCGTGCCTTCGCGGTGAACCTGATCCCGGCGGCGACCGATCCGGCGCTATTGGCGGCGGAGCTCGACACCTGCCTTGCCCGCCGCGTGCCGGCGATGTGCTTCTTCTGGGATGTGGTGCCCGAGGCAGTGGCGCGGGCGAAGGATGCGGGTTGCCTCGTGCTGCACCAGGTGGGCAAGCTTGCCGCGGCGCAGGCGGCCGAGGCGGCGGGGGCCGATGTGCTGATCGTGCAGGGCGTGGAGGCCGGCGGCCATGTCCACGGGCAAGCGGGGGCGCTGGTTCTGGTCGAGCAGGTGGCGCGGGCGAGCGCGCTGCCGGTGGTGGCCTCGGGCGGCTTTGCGACCGGCGCGGGGCTGGTGGCAGCGCTGGCGCTGGGCGCGCAGGGCATCCATTGCGGCACGGCGTTCCTTGCCACGCGCGAGTCCTTCGCCCACGACCATCACAAGGCGCGGGTTCTGGCATCCGGCGCCGAGGACACGGTGCTCACCGATCTATTCTCATTGAACTGGCCGCCAGGGGCGCCGGTGCGGGTGATCCGCAGCGCGCTCACCGATGCGATCGGCGGCACACTTTTCGGCCACCACCCTGAAGAACTGCCGCCGGAGGTCATCGCCGAAGACGACGGCCGGTCGATCCTGCGCTACAGCACCAACTCGCCCTTGCGCACGACTTCCGGCGATCTCGACGCCATGCCCGCCTTCGCTGGTCACAGCGCCTCGCTGATCGACGACCTGCCCTCGGCGGCCGAACGAATATCTGCGATCATGTCCGAGGCCGAAGCGGCGCTCGCCCGCCTTGCTACCCTCAAAAACGGAGACCGCCATGCCCGACCCTGACGACCGCCCGCACGGCTATTCCTCGCCGCCTTGCCTGGCATCCGAGATCGCGCCCGACTACTTCGATCCGCTGGCCGTGGACCCTGAGCAGGCGCGCGACGTGGCGCGCTGGCGCCGGGCCGAGCGCGAGAGGCTCCTGGCCGAACGCCGGGCGCTGAGCGTGGCGGACCGCACGGCGATCGCACAGGCGCTTGCGCGCCATCTGTCGCGCCTCGTGCAGGAGCGGTTCGGCGCGCTGAAGGGGCGCGCGATCTCGGGCTATTGGCCGATCAAGGGCGAGTTCGACCTGCGGCCGCTGATGGCCGACTGGCACGCGGCCGGTGCGTTGGTTGCCCTGCCGTTGGTCGAGGTGAAGGCCGCGCCGCTGGTCTTTCGCCGCTGGACGCCCGAGACGCGGATGGTCCGCGGCGACTGGAACATCCCCGTGCCCCCGCCCGAAGCCGAGCGGCTGACCCCCGAGATCTCGCTCGCGCCCCTCGTCGGCTGGGCCTTGCGCGAGGGCGGCGGCGGATGGCGGCTGGGCTATGGCGGCGGCTATTTCGACCGCACCTTGGCCGCACTCGCCCCGCGGCCCTTCACCATCGGCGTGGGGATCAACGCGGCACGCCTCGCCACCATATACCCCCAGCCCCATGACATCGCGTTCGACGCGATCGTCACCGAGGCCGGGATCGCGGGAGACGCGCCATGACCACTTCGGCCGAACGGATGCGTGCCTGGGAGGGCCCCGCGATCCTGAGCTTCGGTTTCCGGCCCTTCTTCCTCATGGCCGGTATCTGGGCGGCGGCGGCGATGGTGCTGTGGCTGGCGATGCTGACAGGCCGGGCGGGGCCGCCCACGGCCTTCGATCCCGTCTCCTGGCACGCGCATGAATTCCTCTTCGGCTATCTGAGCGCGGTGGTGGCGGGGTTCCTCCTGACAGCAGTGCCGAACTGGACCGGGCGGCTGCCGATCACCGGCTGGCCGCTGGCAGGGCTTGCGGGTTTGTGGCTGGCCGGCCGGGTGGCGGTGGCTGTCTCGACGCACCTGTCGGTGTTGGCGGTGGCGGCGTTGGACCTTGCCTTTCTTGTGGTGTTGGCCGCAGTTCTGGCACGCGAGATCGTGGTGGGGCGCAACTGGCGCAACCTGCCGGTGCTGGGGCTGCTCGGCGTCTTCACGCTCGGAAATGCGCTTTTCCACTGGCAGGCGGCCGATGGCAGTATCCCGGCGCAGGGCGCGGGGCTGCGGTTGGCGCTGGCGGCGGCGGTCATGCTGATCGCACTGATCGGCGGGCGGATCGTGCCCTCCTTCACCCGCAACTGGCTGGTCGCCCAGCGGGAGGCGCGGCTGCCAACCCCGCCGATGCGGCGGTTCGACAAGCTGGCGCTGGCGGTGCTTGGTGCGGCGCTCATCGCCTGGCTGGCGGCGCCCGAACATCGTCTGACCGGCGCGGCGCTTCTCGCTGCCGGCGCGTCGCATGTCTGGCGCCTCGCGCGTTGGCGCGGTCACCTTACCCTCGCCGAACCCCTGGTCACGGTGCTTCACGCGGGATACCTGTTCCTGCCCTTGGGCGCGCTTGGGCTCGGCGCCGAGATCCTCAGCCCCGGCACCTTCGGCATGGCGGCGGCGCAGCATCTGTGGATGGCGGGCGCCATTGGCCTCATGACGCTGGCAGTGATGACGCGGGCGGCGCTTGGCCATGCCGGGCGGCCGCTGCGTGCCACGGCGCCGATTGCCGCCCTCTATGTCCTGCTCGTCGTCTCGGTGGCCGCGCGGCTTCTGGCCGGGGCGCTACCGGGCGAGATCTGGCCGCTGCACCTTTCGGCCGCGGTGTGGATCGCCACCTGGAGTGGCTTCACGGCAATCTACTGGCCGATCCTGACCCGCCCGAAGGCCGCGGCGAAACGCCCATCTGGTGCGCGCCCGGCAGGCTGACGACATGGGCGCTGGGGCGTGGATGCAACGGCCTGGGTGGGGTTCCTGCTGACGCACGCGCTGTCCGCCCGCCCGGGGTTGAAGGCGCGGCTTGTGGGTTTTGCTGGGCCGAGCGGGTTACGGCCCGGCCTATACGGCCGTTCGGTCGCCTTGCTGGTCTGGTTGATCGGTGCCGAGGCGCGGGCGCCCTACATCGCGCTCTGGCCTTGGGCCGCCCCGGCAAGTGCGCGTGACGCAGGCGGCGATGGTGCTGGCCTGCCCGATTGCGGCGCTCGGGATCGGGGTGTCCAACCCCTTCTCCGTCGGTGGCGAGATTAACGAGCGGTTTAACTCCGCCCGTCCACTTTTGCACATCGATGCCGTCGAGGGGCGGTCTCATCATCACCGCCGCATGATCACCACCGCCTGACGTTCACACTTGTCAGCGGTGCTCATTCCGCGAATATCATGCGGATATGTCCGGCCATACCCAACACCCCCGTCTTCGCATGCGCATCGTCTTCGGCGAGACCGAGATGATGGGCCCGGGCAAGGCCGAGCTTCTCGAACGGATCGACCGCACCGGTTCCATCGCCGCGGCCGGGCGCGAGATGAAGATGAGCTACAAGCGCGCCTGGACGCTGATCGAAACGCTGAACGCGATGTTCCGCGAGCCGGTGGTGGAGAGCGCCCGCGGGGGCCCTGGCGTCGGCGGGGCGCATCTGACGGAAATGGGGCGCGCGGTGCTGCGGCACTACCGCGCCTTCGAGGTAGAGGCCGAGAGGGCTGGTGCCGCGGAGGTCGAGGCCATGCGGCGACTCATGAGGGATATTCCCGACGGGAAATAACAATTGACGTGCTGGATAAGGGCATGGATATTCCCAGCTGACCATATCCGCCCGAATGGACACCATGATCGTTACTCGCCGCCTATTCGCGTCCGCCCTTTTCGCCTGCGGTCTAGTCGCCGCCGCGCCAGCAGTCGCCCGAAGCGAGACGCCGACAATCGCCGCCGCCTCGGACCTGCGTTACGCGGTTGAGGAGATCGCCGCGGCCTTCCAGGCCGAGACCGGCCAGCAGGTGCTGCTATCCTTCGGATCGACCGGCAACTTCGCCCGGCAGATCCGCGAGGGCGCGCCGTTCGAAATGTTCATGGCGGCCGACGAGCATTTCATTCTCGAACTCGCCCGCGACGGGTTCACCCGCGACGAAGGGACGCGCTATGCCGAAGGCCGTGTGGCCATAGCGATCCCGAATGACGGCTCCCCACTTCAACCCGACGGTACGCTCGAAGACCTGCGCGCAGCGCTGGCCGGAGGCCGGGTGACGCGCTTCGCCATCGCCAATCCCGAACACGCGCCATACGGTATGCGCGCGGAGGAAGCCCTGCGGCACGCCGGCCTCTGGGAGGCGATCCGGCCAGTGCTGGTGCTGGGCGAGAATGTCTCTCAGGCGGCGCAGTTCGCGCTGTCGGGCAGTGTGGACGGCGGCATCATCGCCTGGTCGCTGGCGCTTTCGCCGCAGCTGCAGGCGCAGGGGCGTTTTGCCTTGATCCCCGCCGAGTGGCACGCGCCGCTCAGGCAACGCATGGCATTGATGCAGGACGCGGGTCCGGTGGCCGAAGCCTTCTACGCCTATATCCAGCAGCCGACAGCGCGCGCCATCATGGAACGCTACGGCTTCGCATTGCCGGAGTAGGCCCTTGGACTGGCAGGCGCTCTGGCTCTCCCTCTCGCTCGCGGCCTGGACCGTCGCCTTGCTGCTGCCGGTCTCGGTCTTCGTGGGGCGGCTACTTGCGACCCGGATGTTCCGGGGCAAGGGGCTGGTCGAGGGGCTGGTGATGCTGCCGCTGGTGCTGCCGCCCACCGTCTTCGGCTTCTACCTGCTGGTCGCGCTGGGGCGAAACTCGCCAATCGGCACGTTCTGGCAGGAGCTTTTCGGTCACCAGCTCGTCTTCAGCTATCAAGGGCTGATCGTGGCTTCCGTCATCTTCAACCTGCCCTTCGCGATCCAGCCCGCGCAGCGCGCGTTCGAGGCGATCCCCACCTCGCTGCGCGAGGCCGCATCGTCCAGCGGGATGTCGCCGCTCAGCGCGCTCTGGAGGGTCGAACTGCCGTTGGCCTGGCCGGGAGTGATGACGGCGATGGTGCTGAGCTTCGCACATACGCTGGGCGAGTTCGGCATTGTCCTGATGGTCGGCGGCGCAATCCCGGGAGAGACGAGAACCATCGCCATCGCGATCTATGACCGGGTGCAGGCGTTCGACATGGAGGGGGCCGCGACAATGTCGGCGGTGCTTGTGGCGATCTCGCTTGTCACCATCGCCGCCACGTTCGCCTTGTCGGCGCGCGTTGGCCGGAGACTCGGGCAATGACGCTGAAGGTCACGATGCGAACCCGCGCGCCCATTCCGCTCGATCTGTCCTTCGAGGTCGGACAGGGAGAGCTGCTGGCGCTCGTGGGTCCATCGGGGGCGGGCAAGACCACGACGCTCAGGACGATTGCCGGGTTCTGTCGGCCAGAGGTGGGGCACGTCGAGGTCGGGGGCAACGTCTGGCTCGATACCGCGCGGAAATTCCGCCTCGCGCCCCATCGCAGGCGTGCGGGGTTGGTGTTCCAGGATTTCGCGCTGTTCCCACACATGACAGCGGCGGGCAATGTGGCGGCCGCGATGGGCGATCTGCCTGCGCGTGAGCGTGCGGCAGAGGCGGCGCGTCTCTTGCAACTCGTCCATCTTGACGGCCTCGGGCATCGCCGACCGGCGGAACTTTCGGGCGGGCAGAAGCAGCGGGTGGCGCTTGCGCGCGCGTTGGCGCGGCGGCCCGAGGTGCTGCTGCTTGACGAGCCCTTATCGGCAGTGGACCGTGCGACGCGGGAGCGGCTGCACGAGGAACTCATCGGCCTGCGCGCGCAGCTGTCGATGCCGGTCGTTCTCGTGACCCATGACATCGGCGAGGCGCAGGTGCTGGCAGACCGGATGGTGGTGATCGACCGAGGCCAGGTCGTGGCGAGCGGAACCACCGCCGCGGTCATGTCCGACCCGGCGGCGCTCAGGCGGCTGGGTCTGCGCGAAATCGCGGCGATGCTGTCCGCGCGTCTCGTCGCGCAGGAGGCCGACGGTACGACCCGGCTGATGACGGCGGGCGGCCCGATCTGGCTGCCGGGACTCGAGGGCGCGCCGGGACAGCGGCTGCGCGTGCGCATCCTCGCCCACGAGGTGATCCTGTCGCGCGCGCGCCCCGAGGGGCTGTCGGCGCAGAACATCCTTGCGGGGCGGGTCGTGTCGGTCACCCCCGGCGATGGTCCGGGCGTGCTGGTGCGCGTCGCCGTGGGCGAGGACGAGATCGTTGCCCGCATCACACGCCGCGCCTGCGAGATGCTTGCACTCGGGCCGGGCCAGCAAGTTCACGCCATCCTCAAGACCATGTCGGTCGCGCGCGGCCATGTCGCACAGGATGCGGACACCGGCATGGCGCAGTTGCCATGACCGGAGGACCTGCGTCTTTCCTTGGCGGGGGTCTGTTGGGAATGTCACCGCGGCAGCACGTGCCGCGTGAAGGGCAGCAACCGCGGAAGCATCTTCAAATTGAGGTAACATGAGCACATGACCAGTCTGATCTTCTTCGCGGTCGCTATCGCCGAGGCCGCCGGATGCTTCGCCTTCTAGTCTTGGGCCATCGAGGGATGTGCCCGGACGGATGGGATTTGCGGGCATCGCGCTCCGCCTTGTCGGTGCAGCTCGAATGCTCTGGGCTCCCCGGAGCGCCTGAGAAAGCGGGCGAGGGGGATTGGCGAGGTCTATCTCCGGATCGGCTTCTGCCTGCTGCCCAAGACGGTCGGGTCCGGAAACACGCAGGGCTGACGGGTGAACGTCTTCACCCCCCGGCGGGGTCGTCCGCCGATGGCTCTTGTGGACGGGCGAAGGTCCTTAAGCCCCTCGGTCGTATCGACGTTCTCGGAATACGGCAGCGTGTTCGCCTTCAGCCCGATGGCTTCTGCGATTTCAGTTGGGCGCACGCCTCGCGGGACGAAGCGCACCAGAAGCCGAAAATCGGCAAGTAGGCCCGGACGACCTAGCGTTGCGAAGGCGTGGGTGGCAGCCAAGTACTCCATATTTCCGGAATAACGGAATGCTCTGGAAAGTCTGGTGCAAGGTTGAAGACAACATGACGCAGGCAAGAACGGCTTGCCGGTATTGATCGAGACGAACACAGCTTGTACCTGTTTATGCGCACATGCGCATTTACGGGAAAGCCATCATGATTCTCACAATCCTTTCTGCTTTGGCCGAGCCGACCCGCCTTCAGGCAATCCGACTCTTGGCCGATGGGACCGAACACTGCGTTTGTGAGCTGATGCGTAAGCTGGACGCAACGCAAAGCCGCATGTCCCGGCACATGCAGGTGTTGAAACAGGCTGGCCTGGTCGTGGATCGGCGCGATGCGCAGTGGGTCCGCTATCGCCTGAACCCGGAGATGTCGGCAGACGTCAAGGGCGTGGTCGAGGCCGTTCTGGCCGCCACCCAAACCGAGGAAAGGGTTGCCGCATGAGCGCCGATATCTCTCACCCCGTTCGCCCCGCGCGGCCAGACTGGCTCTGGCATCTGGGCGTCGTCGCCTTCCTCGTCGTCTGGTGGCTGGTCTATTACCAGTTGATCCCGTTTTCGGAATGGGTGACAGCCCTGTTCCCGATTGACCGCCACAGCCATACCGGCGAGGCCATCGCCTTCTTTTTCTACGATGTGCCCAAGGTGATGCTGCTGCTCACGCTGATCGTCTTTGCCATGGGCGTGGTGCGTAGCTGGTTCTCGCCCGAGAAAACCCGCTCTTTGCTGTCCGGCAAACGCGAGGGCGTGGGTAACGTCATGTCCGCCGGCCTTGGCATTCTGACGCCCTTCTGCTCCTGTTCGGCCGTGCCGCTTTTCATCGGTTTCGTCTCGGCGGGCGTTCCGCTGGGCGTCACCTTTTCCTTCCTGATCGCCGCGCCCATGGTGAACGAGGTGGCGCTGGTGCTGCTGTTTGGCCTTGTGGGCTGGAAGGTGGCCGTCACCTATCTGGCCTTCGGGCTGGGCATCGCCATCGTGGCGGGCTTCATCATCGGCAAGCTGCATCTTGAAGGCTGGCTTCAGGACTGGGTGCGCGACATCCATTCTGGTGCAAATGCCCTGGTCATGGCCGAGGACGAGCGCCTGACCATGGTCGATCGCTACAAGCTTGGGCTGGAGGCCGTGCGCGAGATCTTCGGCAGGGTCTGGATCTGGATCATCCTCGGCATCGGCATGGGTGCGCTGATCCATGGCTATGTGCCCGAGGATCTGATGGTGCGGATCATGGGCGCGGATGCCTGGTGGTCGGTTCCGGCAGCCGTGATCATGGGCATTCCGATGTACACGAACGCCGCCGGTGTCATCCCGATTGTCGAGGCGCTGCTGGGCAAGGGGGCGGCGCTCGGCACGGTGCTGGCCTTCATGATGAGCGTGATCGCGCTGAGCTTGCCGGAAATGATCATCCTGCGACAAGTTCTGACGCTGCGCCTGATCGCCGTGTTCATCGGCGTGGTCGCGAGCGGCATTCTGGCAGTCGGCTTCTTGTTCAACCTGATTTTCTGAGGGCCGCGTGATGGAGATCAAGGTTCTTGGGGCCGGTTGTGCCAAGTGTAGTACCACCGCCGCGCAATTCACATCCATCGCCAGCTTGGCATGGGCGTCATCGAAACCAAGGTCGAGGACAGGGTCGAGATCGTCAGTCACGGGATCATGTCAACTCCAGGAGTGCTGATTGACGGCAAGCTGGTTCACGTCCGCTCCGTGTCTGACCGGGCGCAAATCGAGGCCTGGCTGGGCGCCGCCTGAGGCAGAACATTCAAAAAGGATGACAAGGATGACCGAAGCCGCCGCTTCACAGGAGACCCACTATTTCGACCGCGCCGGCTGGCTGCGCGCTTCGGTGCTGGGGGCGAATGACGGGATCGTCTCGACTGCCAGCCTCATTGCCGGGGTCGCCAGCGCCGGCGTTCCGGCCAGCGAAGTTCTTTTGGCTGGCACCGCCGGGTTGGTCGCCGGGGCCATGTCGATGGCGGCAGGTGAATATGTCTCGGTCAGTTCGCAGGCCGACAGCGAAAAATCCGATCTGGCGCGCGAAGAAGTGGAGCTTCGCCTGCAGCCGGAATTCGAGCGTCAGGAACTCGCGGATATCTATGTTCGGCGCGGGCTTGATCCCGACCTCGCCCGACAGGTTGCCGAGCAGATGATGGCCAGGGACGCGTTGGCCACCCATGCCCGCGATGAGCTGGGTATTACGGTCGCGTCGAAGCCCCGGCCGATTTCAGGCTGCGCTCTCTTCGGCGGCCTCTTTCACGGTGGGCGCGGCTTTGCCGTTGGCGGCGGTGATCGTATCGCCGCAGCCTTGGATCGCTATCAACACGACGGTCGCATCGGTCATCGCACTGGGTCTTCTGGGCGGTGTCTCGGCGTCAACCGGTGGTGCGCCCGTCACCCGCGCCGTAATGCGGGTCACGTTCTGGGGAGCAGCGGCGATGGCGGCAACGGCGCTTGTCGGCTCGCTTTTTGGCACCACGATTTCATAAACCTCAACGTAAAACCCACCCCTTGAAGGAGGAAAAGATGAAAACCGTCAAGGTTTACGGCCCCGGCTGCAAACGCTGCGAAACTGCAGAAACCATGATCAAGGATGCGGCGGCCAAACTTGGCATCGCGGTTGATGTCGAAAAGGTCTCCGACCCGAAAGTCATTGCCATGGCAGGCGTGATGTCAACGCCAGGCATTGCCGTCGATGGCAAGCTCGTCCATGCCGGCGGGCTGCCGGACGCGGTAAAACTGGAAGGATGGCTTTCGGCATGATCCGCTTCGGTCTCGCATCGGCCGCGGTCATCATTCCCGCTTTGGCAATGGCTCAATCACTTGAAATCCAGCCGGTAACAGACGGAATCTGGGCCATCGTCGGCGAGAAAGAGCAACGCAGTCCCGAGAACCTGGCCAACAACGCGACCTTTGGCCTGATCGTGACCGATGCGGGCGCCGTGCTTGTCGATCCGGGCGGATCGTGGCGAGGTGCCGAGGCGCTGCATACCGCAATCCGGACCATCACCGACCAACCCGTCACCTATGTGATGAATACAGGCGGACAGGATCATCGCTGGCTCGGCAACGGTTACTGGCAAGCGCAGGGGGCGACGGTGATCGCCTCCGAGGACGCGGTCGTCGACCAGAAGAACCGCGGCTCTATGCAGATGACGGCCCTGGCGCAATTCCTGGGCGGCCAGCTTGAGGGAACAGAACCCGCCTACGCGACCGTCACGTTCGATGCCGCATACACGCTGGAACTGAGTGATCTGACCCTTGAGATCGTTCATCGCGCGGCCGCACATACCCCCGGCGACAGCTTTGTCTGGGTGCCGCAGCGCGATACGGTGTTTACCGGCGACATTGTCTATGTCGAGCGCATCCTGGGGGTTGGGGAACAAAGCTCGATCACGGAATGGCCCGCTTCCTTCGAGGCGGTCGAGGCCACCGGAGCCGCGCATGTCGTGCCGGGCCACGGTCATGCCACGACGATGGAACGCGCGCGGGCCGACACCCATGACTACCTCATGAACCTGCGCAGCCGGATCGCCGCCTTGATCGACGAGGGTGGCGACATCATGGATGCGCCGAAGGTGGATCAATCGGTCTTTGCCTATCTCGAACAGTTTGACAGCCTCGCGGGGCGCAACGCGCAGACGGCGTATCAGCAGATGGAGTGGGAATGATGTTGGAATATCGCGTATCCGCCCGCCGCATAGACGGCCACGGCTCGGAAGCGGCGACCAAGGAGGCCACGATCGTGCTCGATACGGACATGGCCGGTCGGGCGGATGCCTTCAATCCGGCCGAGCTTCTTCTGGCCAGCCTCGCGGCGTGCATTCTGAAAGGGACAGAGCGCGTGATCCCGATGCTGAGCTTCGAATTGCGCGGCATGGAGGTCAGCCTTCGCGGACACCGGCAGGACAGCCCGCCGAAGATGGTCCGCATCGACTACGAGATCATCGTTGAAACAGGTGAGACCGATCAGCGGCTCGACCTGCTTCACCGCAACCTGCAAAAATACGGCACCATCTACAACACGCTCGCGGATGCCACCACGCTGTCCGGCACCATTCGGCGCAAGGGCTGAGTTCGGCAGCCACTCGCAGAGGCGAGGAAAGGAAATATCATGTCAAAGACCGTTCTTCACCTGTTTCACGCCGATCCGGCGTCGATGAAAACCGTGCCCGCACTGGCCGAGAGAATTCATGCCTCGGGCAATTCGTCGCTTGAAGTCTATGTCTTTGGCCCGGCCGAGCAGATGTTGACCAGACCTGATCAGGTCGAGTTCAATACGATGATCGACAAGGTTGTCGCCGATGGCGTTCCGGTAACCGCCTGCATCGGCATCGCGCAGCAGATCGGTGCAGAGGAGGCTTTTCGCGCGCGCAAGTTGAACCTCGAAAGCGCCGCCGTTGCCTTTCCGCGGTTCGCGGACGAGGGTGCAACCGTGATCAGTTTCTGAACCGACAACAATCAGGACTCCATCACAATGCCCCACGATCACAGCCATGCGCACCCAGCGCCAACCGACCTCGGGCCCGCGTTTCGTTGGGCGGTTGGGTTGAACGTCGGCTATGTCATCGTCGAGGCTTTCGCCGGTTTTCTGACCGGCTCGCTCGCGCTGCTGGCCGACGCGGCCCACAACCTGACCGACGTTGCGGGGCTTCTGATCGCCTGGGCCGCGGCGGTATTGGCGAAACGCGCAAGCACGCGGGCACACACCTGGGGCCTCGGCCGCGCAACGATCATGGCGGCGATGCTGAACGCCATAGCCATCCTCGTCGGTGTCGGTGTCGTGATCTGGGAAGCGGCGCAGAGGTTCAACGACGCCGTCGAATTGCCCGGTGCGACCATCCTCTGGGTTGCGCTGATCGGGATCGGGATCAACACCGGCTCGGCGCTCTTGTTCATGCGGTCGCAGAAATCGGATCTGAACGCCAAGGGTGCCTTCCTTCACATGGCGGCAGATGCGGCCGTTTCCGGCGCGGTGGTCCTGGCTGCGGCGGCGATCATCCTGACCGGCAAAACCTGGATTGATCCGGCTGTCGCGATCGCCGTCAGCCTGCTTATCGCTGTGACGGCAGCGGGGTTGTTTCGCGCATCGCTTCATCTCAGCCTTGATGGCGTGCCGGAAGGGATCGATGCGCAGGCAGTGAGCGACTGGTTGAGAGAGCAACCCGGCGTCGAGAGCGTGCATGACCTGCGCATATGGCCGCTGTCCACTACCCGGACGGCGCTCGCGGCGCATGTTGTATGGCACGGCCCGGATCCCGACGCGTTCATCGATCAGGTAACGGATGCGTTGGGCGAAGGCCACGGCATTGCCAGCGTCACCTTGCAACTGGAACGCCGCCCTTGCGACAGGGCGGCCTGATCAGGCCGCGTCTGATCGGTTCGACGGCACCGTCCCGGGCGAGTTCTTCCGAGGCAAACTGCGTGAGAACCTCTACGACAGCGTCGAGTTGCTGCGGGTCGATCGCGATGCCTGGCTGGACCACGGGTCCGCCGTGTGACGGGCGCCGGAACGCAGGCGGCACGGCGCAATCGACCGGCGCCGGCTCGCCGAGCCTGGGGGCGAAAAGGACGACCCGGATCGGAATGCCCGCCGTCTCGATCAGCATGAGGGTCAACGACTTGCTGGTGTAAGCCTCCGCCGCCGGAACAGCCCGAACGATGGCGATGCGCGGCATGTCGTCGACCGTTGTGGGATTGTCGTGCCGACCGGCGCGGAGGTCGCCCTGCCAAGCCCTCAGGCCCCGGTCGGCGTCCTCTACATAATTTCTCCGGGCTTCGATCCAAGCCAAAGCGTGTCACAGACTTGCGAGCGGGCCCATGCACAGGCGTTGCTCACAAGTCGTTGTCCTGAGAAACTTTACTAGACTTTCAGAACGCCTGCTCATCAAACTGCGACAAAATGAAGGGGGAACTATGAAGATGGGCATCGCCGATGAGAAAGTCCTTGTCGGGCAGCTCGTCGCAGGTGACCGAGTTGCGTTTGAATGCATCTACCGCAAGCACAATGCCTCGATGATCCGTGTCTGCCTTGGGGTGGTTCGCAACCGCGCCACGGCGGAGGAGATCGTGCAGGATACCTGGGTTGCGGTGTTAAAGGGCATCGGTTCCTTCGAAGGCCGATCGTCGCTTGCCGGATGGATCTATGCGATCCTTGTCAACAAGGCCCGGTCCCGCGCGACGCGCGACGGGCGGACGGTGTCCTTCGACGGCGAAGGAGAGGACGACGGCCTTGCCGCGGCCTTTGATGGACGTGGGCGCTGGAAAGACATGCCGGACCTGTGGGATACCGTGACGCCCGACCGGATCGTCGAGGGTCGGAGCATGATGGCCCATGTGACCGCGGCCATGGATACCCTGCCACCGGCGCAACGGGCCGTTCTCATCCTGCGCGGTCAGCAGGAACTCGATCCGGCCGAGGTTTGCGCCGCACTGGACATCACCGAAGGGAACATGCGGGTGCTCCTGCACCGCGCGCGGCTTTCGGTGCGAAAGGCTCTGGACAGCCTCTTGGCTGAAAAGAGCCAGGCGGTCGACCTGCGCTAATCTGAATTGACCGTCTTGTTTCATCTGTCGCACAGCCTATTCTTGAACGTGTTGTAACAAGTCGCCGCTTCGCAGGTCTTTCCATTGTGAAGCTTGAACAAGGAGCCATCCGGATGCTGAGCTGCAAGGAAGTCGCCGAACGTGCGAGCGCCCTGATCGACGGGGAACTCGGGCTGTTCGACAGCATCCAGCTGCGCTTGCATCTCGCGATGTGCAAAGGCTGTGACGCCTTCATCCAGCAGATGAGGGCCACCAAGGATCTGACCCAGTCCGCCGCCCTGCAGGACGATTCGAGCGGCGCGGAAGTGGACAGTCGCATCTCGGCAATCCTTTCCCAGCTTCACGACGGTAAGCAACCGGGCCACTGAGGCCCTCGGAAGGGACCACGAAAATGAGCGATATCAAGGCCGGCCTCGTCGCCGGGTTCTCTGCCACTGTCGTCTTGTCAGCCCTGATGCTGGGCAAGTCGATGATGGGTGTGATGCCAGAGCTGGACGTTATCCACATGCTCAGCGGGATGATGGGCGCCCCGATCGTGGTCGGTTGGCTGGCGCATTTCATGATCGGCACGCTGGCCTGGGGCGGCGGATTTGCCGAGGTTTACCGGGTGATCCCCGGTTCTGGGGCGGTGCAGAAGGGCGTCGTATTCGGGATCGCGGCCTGGCTCGCCATGATGGTGTTAGTGATGCCGATGGCGGGCGCGGGCCTCTTCGGGATGGCCTTCGGGATCATGGCGCCCGTGATGACGCTGGTGCTGCACGTCGTGTTCGGTGCGGTGCTGGGTGCCGTCTATCATGCGCAGGCCCGGCCGGAATCTGCCTGACGCAAACGAAGGATGTCGGGCGTGGCGGGATTGCCATGCCTGCCCTTTCCCCAAAAATTTAGGACTGAATCGTGAAAAGCGAAAAGATCACGTTTCCGGGTCATTCCGGCGACCTTCTGGCGGCGCGGCTGGACTTGCCCGGCGGGCCAGTGCGCGGCGCGGCAATCATGGCGCATTGCTTTACCTGCTCCAAGGACATTCCGGCCGCGCGCCGTATTTCCGGACGGCTGGCGGCCTTGGGAATTGCAGTGCTGCGGTTCGATTTCACCGGGCTTGGCCATTCGGGCGGCGAATTCGCCAACACCTCGTTCAGTTCGAATGTCGCCGATCTTAAGGCGGCGGCGGATTTCATGCGGGCGCGCGGGCTGGATGTGCAACTGCTGATTGGCCATTCCCTTGGAGGGGCCGCAGTCATCAGGATTGCGCCCAGATTTGCCAAGCTGCGCGCCGTTGTCACCATTGGCGCCCCTGCGGACCCGGCGCATGTTGCGCATAACTTCGGCGGGAAGCTTGAAGAAATCCGGCAGAACGGCAGTGCCAAGGTGATGCTGTCCGGGCGCAGCTTCGAGATCCGCAAGAGTTTCCTTGACGACATTTCGGAAGCCTCGCTCGATGAATCTCTGCCACGGCTGGGGGCTGCGCTTCTGGTGTTGCACGGCCCCCGCGATGCGGTGGTCGGGATCGACAATGCCGCACGGATCTTCGGCGCGGCGAAGCATCCCAAAAGCTTCGTCTCGCTGGATGACACCGACCATCTGCTGTCCCGCGAGGAGGATGCCGAATATGCCGCCGAGGTGATCGCGTCCTGGTCGCGGCGATATCTGGATCTAGCGCCCGAGCCGATTGCCGACAATTGCCCGGTTCACAGGCCGCTACAGGGCCAGGCGATCATTCAAACCGAACTTCATGAGGGGATTCAGAAATCATGACGCCTGCCGATATCCTTACACTTTCCGCGATGCCGCCCACGAATCCGAGCTATCCGCGCGGGCCTTACCGGTTTCTCAACCGCGAATACCTGATCGTCACCTACGAGACCGACCCCGAGGCCATTCGCGCCATGGTTCCCGAACCGCTGGAACCCGACGGGTCAGGGCAGGTGCATTACGAGTGGATCGCCATGCCCGACAGCTCCGGCTTCGGTTCCTATCACGAATCCGGGGTGGTGATCCCCTGTCTCTGGCGCGGTGAGCCCGTCAATTATACCGCCATGATGTTTCTCAACGACGAACCCCCGATCAGTGCCGGGCGCGAGATCTGGGGCTTTCCCAAGCGCTGGGGAGAGCCGCGTCTGGAGGTCAGGGCCGACACCCTGACCGGGACGCTGGGCTATGGCGGCGAGCGGGTGGCGATGGGCACCATGACCTACAAGTACGAAGACCGCATGGCGCCCGACCCGTCCAAGCGCGGCGCACATCTGCGCAAGACCGCCATAAACCTCAAGATCATTCCCTGCGTGACCGGTGGCACACGGATCGCCGAGTTGGTGGCCTACAACCTGACCGACATCCACATGCACTTTCACTTTTCCGGCCCGGCGCGATTGCACCTGGTTCCGCATATCAACGCCCCGGTGGCCGACCTGCCAGTGCGCCGCGTCATCGAGGGCCGCCACTTCAAGGCCGACCTGACGCTGCCTTACGGCCGCATCATTCACGACTACCTTGCCCCGACAGGAGAGAAAACATGACCGACCGAAAAACTGCCGTCGTCACTGGATCGTCCAGCGGCATCGGCCTTGGCATCGCACGCGGGCTGGCCGCCACGGGCATGAACCTCGTCCTGAACGGGATTGAGCCCGAGGACCAGGTGGACCCGATCCGCCGCGCGATCGAGGCCGATTTCGGCGTCAAGGCGCATTATGACCGGGCGAACCTGATGGACCCGGCCGGGGTGCGTGCCCTGATGGCAGGGGCGGACAAACGCTTTGGCCGCGTCGGTGTGCTGGTGAACAACGCGGGCATCCAGTTTGTCTCGCCGGTCGAAGAGTTTCCGGACGAAAAATGGCAGGCCATCGTCAACCTGAACCTGTCGGCGGCCTTTTACGCGATCAAGGCGGCCGTTCCCGGTATGAAGAAAAAGGGCTGGGGACGGATCATCAACATCGCTTCGGCGCATGGGCTGGTCGCCTCGCCGTTCAAATCGGCCTATGTGGCCGCAAAGCACGGGATCGTCGGGTTGACCAAGACCGTGGCGCTGGAAGTGGCCGAAGACGGCATCACGGTCAACGCGATCTGCCCGGGCTACGTCTGGACGCCGCTGGTCGAAAAGCAGATCCCCGACACGGCCAAGGCCCGCGGGATGACCGAGGACGAGGTCAACCGCGACGTGCTGCTAGCCGCGCAGCCGACCAAGAAATTCGCAACGGTCGAGGAAATCGGCGGCGCTGGCCGTCTTCCTGACCACAGATGGGGCAGCCTCGATCACCGGCACCGCTTTGCCGGTTGATGGCGGCTGGACGGCACATTGATGGAAAACACAGTCACCGATCATCCCCGCAAGCGCTCCGCAAAGGGCAATACAAAGCGGATCAATTTGGCGCTTCAGGGCGGCGGCGCGCATGGCGCCTTCACCTGGGGCGTGCTGGACAAGCTTCTCGAGGACGGGCGACTTGAAATCGCCGCCATCTCGGGCACCATCGGCCGGAGCAATGAATGCCGTGGCGCTCGCCGACGGCTATACCGCAAGCGGACCCGATGGCGCTCGGGAAAAGCTGGAACAATTCTGGCGTGCGATCAGCGATGGCGCCCGGCTTTCGCCGATCAGGAGGGCGCCGATCGACGTGATGATGGGCTACTGGAGCCTCGAACGCTCGCCCGGCTATCAGTTGGCAAACCTGATGAGCCGCATGTTCTCGCCCTATCAGCTCAATCCGCTTGACCTGAACCCGCTGCGCGATCTGGTGGATGAATGCATCGACTTCGACTGCGTGCGTCATTGCAACGGGATCCGGCTGTTCATTTCGGCCACCAATGTGGAGACCGGACGGGTCAAGGTGTTCGACAGCCGCAGCCTGACGGCCGACATGGTCATGGCGTCGGCCTGCCTGCCGCATCTTTACAGGGCGGTGATGATCGACGGCGTGCCCTATTGGGATGGCGGCTTCATGGGCAATCCGGCGCTGTTCCCGTTTCACACCCAAAGCGATACGGCGGATACGGCAATCATCCAGATCAACCCGATCGAGCGCAAGGGCGTGCCGATGAGCGCGCATGAAATCCAGAACCGGCTGAACGAAATCACCTTCAACTCGAGCCTCTTGAAGGAGTTGCGGTCCATCGACTTCGTGACGCGTCTCATAGACGAGGGCAAGCTGGACCCGGCGCACTATCGGCGTTCGCATATCCACATCATCGAAAATCAGAAATCGCTGATCCCGCTGGGTGCATCGTCCAAGATGAATGCCGAATGGTCGTTTCTCACCCATCTGCGGGATCTGGGACGTGAAACGGCGGAGGGTTGGCTCGACCGGCACTTCGCGGATGTGGGGGAACGCAGCACGGTGGACCTGCGCACCATGTTCCAGGGCATCGGGCCGGAGCATCAGGGATAGGCCATGGCAACGGATCCTTTTGGGTTTCCGATCCTCGGCGGCTGGTCCGAGATTGACGCGAAAGGGACGGCGGAGGTCGATCTTCTGATGGTCGAGACTTATGGCATCACCCTGCTGCAGATGATGGAAAATGCCGGACGCGCCCTCGCCCTTCTGGCGCGTGACCGGTTCCTCGGCGGGCGGGTTCCCGGCAAGGCCGTGACCGTGCTTGCGGGATCGGGCGGCAATGGCGGTGGCGCGCTGACCGCCGCGCGGCGGCTGGCTGGCTGGGGCGCGCGCGTGACGCTCGTCCTGTCCGGCGCGGCGAACGGCATGGCCCCGGTGCCGGCGCAGCAACTGGGCATTCTGAAACGGATGGGCCTTGTCCCGGTGATGGAGCCACTCGGGCAGCCCGACCTGATCCTCGACGGGCTGATCGGCTATTCCCTTCGCGGCAGCCCGCACGGCCGGGCGGCAGAGCTGATCCGCTGGGCCAACGCCTCGCCCGCGCCGGTGCTGGCGCTCGACGTGCCGTCGGGCTTTGACGCGCAGGCGGGAACGCTTTCGGCAGGGGCGATCCGCGCCGCGGCAACGCTGACCCTGGCCTTGCCCAAGCGCGGCCTTGCCTCCCCGATCGTGAAAGATGCCGTTGGCGATCTTTACCTCGCCGACATTTCGGTGCCGCCCGGCCTTTACGACCGTCTGACCACCCCGCGCGTCGTGCCGCCCTTTGCTGCGGCCGATATCCTGCGCATTCACACCTGAAAGGAAATCGAGAATGGAAGCCGAACTGTTCACCCGATCCGGCTGTGGTTATTGCGTCGCGGCCAAACAGTTGCTGGTCAAGAAGAACATCAGGTATGTCGAGCGCGACATCACCGACCGTACGCACTGGGACAAGATCAAGTCCCGAGTCCCTGGCTTTCGGACCGTGCCGCAGATCTTTCTCGATGGCCGGCACATCGGCGGTTTCGACGAGCTTGCCCGGCATTTCCGCGCAATCGCTGAGCCGAAGCAATCTCCTGAACGGAACGAGGCCCGTGCGGGGGTAGCGGAGAGGCTGGTCCGGCTGTTCCGGCGGCGAGGAAAGGGACCGAACGTCAAGCCCCAATAGCCAGACGGCGAGAGAAACCGGCGCGACTGCCATCAGCCCATAACGAAAGCGCGACACGAAGGACCGTGCGCAGCGCTGCGCGCGATTGCAGCAACGCCAGCCGGTCGGCCTTGCCGAGCGGTTGCAGGCGTTCAAGCACGCGACAAGCCCGACGCAGGTGCAAGTCAGCGGGGATGCGATGCGGGCGAGCGTAGGAAGAGCCTTCGCCTGCGGCATAGAGGGCTGCAAGGCCGACCGCCGTCGCGACATGGATCCATCGTGAGATCCAGGACCCTTCCATCGCCATCAGGGTCAGCCCGACCTCGATCCTCGGCACAAAGGGAATGGCGATCAGCAGCGCGTAGACCAGACGGAAATGCGCCAGCATCCACAGTCGCGATACGCAAGGCCGTGCGGAGGGCTGCACCCTTCGCGGCGGATCGTGGCACCGGATCAGTCATTGCTCTCCGGGCCATCGCGAAGATGCGATGCCCAGGTGCATCGGTCAAACCGCACGAAGGCTAGAAGCCGGTCACTTTCCGTCGCAAGACGCGAGCAGCCTTCTAGGCTGTCGGCCGAGTTCGAATGCGGCGACAACTCCGCTGTCGCTGCCGGGAATGCACAAGCTCTCGCCCGGACCAAGCGGCTTGCCCTGCCGGGCGCCCGTTTCCGCGGCTTCGACCGTGAAGAAAAGTGTCTCGTCCGTGCCGTTGACGACGCAAAGGGCCTCAGCGGGCAGAGGGCAGAGACTGCAAAGCCACCAGATCGCTATTCGACGCGCAGAAATCATCGCTCCCCCGTTCCCAGCATTTGATGAAATCCATGCGAAGCAAAGAAGAATCTCTGATCTCGCGGAGAGGTGATGAGGGTGCATGCTCGCGGTTTCGTGATCGCCGACGGTGTAACAGGATGCCGTGCAAAGTGTCCTCTTCCCACAGCCAGGGAGGACGACCATGAAACACACGTTACTTGCACTTACCCTTGTTTTCGGGGCCGGCACTGCCACCGCTCAGGACATGCCCATGCCCTTCGGCAGCGATGCCGATGCGGAATATGCCAAGCTTTTGTGGGATGTCATGACAGCCTCGAAGCTTGCCGGCCCCGGCATGATCCGTTCGGCACCCTATGAAGGCACCGATCCGCACGGCATGATGCTGGAGACGTTCTACACGACGGCAACGATCAACGGCCACACCGGCGATCTGATCGTGAAACGCAACTTCGGGCCTGAGGGCGTATCGGCTGATGCGGTTCTGGCCGATCCCGACAAGCATCTCGGGGCCTATACGGTGATGTTCCGCCGCGAAGCGGGCTATGACCCCGAGGACAAGGACTGGTTCTGGGCCAAGCTCCTGCCGGACGGATCGCCGGACAAGATGCCGAACGGCATGCCGATGGCGGGCCAGATCGCCAAGGGCATGGATGAGGGCTGCATCTCCTGCCACAAGGGCGCGGGCGACGACATGGTCTTCACCTCCGACCATCTGACGTACTGACGTCGGGTTGCCAGACGCGCCGAGGTCCCATGTCACCTGAACTGCCCATCGCCCTGCTGGCGGGTGTTGTTCTGGGGGCCTCGGCGCACCGGGCCGGCCTGTGCACGGTCAAGGCCGTCGCGGAGGTGATCACCAGCAGGCGAGCTCATTTCCTGTGGTCATTCCTGAAAGCCTCGTTGTGGACAGCGGGGCTATTGTCATTGGCGGCTGTGTTCGGGGGTATCGTCACACTAGGTCATCGTCCGGTTCTGGCGGTTGGATTGATGGGCGGGCTCCTGTTCGGGCTCGGAGCCGGGCTGAACGGGGCCTGCACCTTCTCCACACTGTCGCGGCTGGCTGACGGGCATTTGTCGATGCTGTTCACACTGGCCGGTTGGGCCTTGGCCATACCTAGCGTCCTCAAACTGCTGCCCGACATGCACGCGCCCGCAGAAATGGTGGCGATGCCGCGCCTTCTGGCGGTTCCGTTGTCGCTGTGGATGGTCTGGGAAACCCGGGGCATCTGGCGGCGTCGGTCGGGAATCCTTTCAGCTGCGCGCGATGGGTATCTTGCCCTTTCGCCCGCGGTCTTTCTGATCGCGCTGGCCAATTCGACCCTTCTGCTGGGCGGCACACCCTGGTCATTCACCTCGACCGCGCTCTGTTCCGCGGGCCCGCTGCCGCTGGCGGCGTGCCACCGTCCGGGCCTGCTTTGGGCGGTTACCGGCGTGGCCATGGTGACGATGGTTGGATCGGCGCTGTGGCGAGGTTCGTATCGCATCCGGCGCCCGAGGTGGAAAAGCAGTTTGCGCCATTTCGCGGGCGGGCTGACGATGGGGGCAGGGGCTGCGCTGATACCGGGCGGCAATGACGGGCTGATCCTGTTCGGACTTCCCGCCTTTTCTCCGCATGCCCTGCCCATCTCGGCAGCGATCATTCTGGGTGTGACCATGTCCCTCACCGTCATGCGCCGGGCCGGGTTGCGCCTGCCACAAATCAGTTGCCAGGGAGATATCTGCCGTAGCACGATGTAACGCCCTGGTGCGGCGCAAGTCCTTTCTTAAGGACCCACCGAAGAAGGGAGTGCGAGATGCCGTCCCGTTCTGACGCCGTGATCGACAGGTTGCTTGCCAGAATCGGCGGCGGGCTTGCGCGCAAGCTGAATGCGCCCTCTGCAGGCTATCGGCCGTTCACGCCGTCCGATTTCGACACGCTTTGCCGCACCCTGCGCCCCGGCGACGTGCTGTTGATCGAGGGGCGGGAACGGGTGTCGAATGCGATCAAGTATCTGACCCAATCCACCTGGTCCCATGCGGCGATGTATGTGGGCAACCGTTTTCCCGCCGCGACCGAGGGCGCAGAGCCCGACCGTCTGGTCGAGGTCAATCTTGGTGAGGGCTGTATCTCGGCACCGCTCAGTAAATACGCCCGTTACAACACCCGGATCTGCCGCCCGGTCGGACTGTCCCCCGAGGAGCGCCGTGCGGTGACCGACTTCATGGTTGGGCGGATCGGCCTGAAATACGACATGCGCAATATCTTCGACATGCTGCGCTATTTCTTCCCGACCCCGCCGGTTCCCGTGCGTTGGCGACGGCGGATGCTCTCTTTCGGGTCCGGCGATCCGACACGGGCAATCTGCTCTTCGCTGATTGCCCAGGCGTTCCAGACGGTCCGCTATCCGATCCTGCCTTATATTCGGCATGTGAAGGCGGTGCATGGTTCGAACTATGCGCAACGCGAGATCCTGCATATCCGGCACCATTCGCTCTTCACACCGCGCGACTTCGACCTTTCTCCGTATTTCCAAATCGTGAAGCCGCATCTGGCAGAGGGCTTCGATCCGCATCTTCTGGAATGGGGCAAGGGATCGGCGGCCGATCCGGCCTCGGTTGAGGACGAAGACGACGAGGAGGAGGCTGACGAAGGCCGCGAACCAGCCGAAGATTCGGACGCGACCCACCAGCGCGTGTGAGGCGACGAAGGCGCGTGTGCCCATGATTGCCGAGGCACGGGCAGGCAAACCGTCGAACCCTGCGAGCCAGATCAGCCTTGGCGTGACCAGTCTTCCGACGACGCAGGCGCGGGTCGCCCGCAACGGATGCGCGCCGAGCGGGGCAGGCGGGCAGGCGCTGCAAGCCGGAAGAGGGTAATCAACGCCAGAGAGGGAAGATATCGCAATGCGTCACCGCGGGGCCCGCGGTCGAACAATCGACCCCTCAATCAGCGCATGGCACCAAGGATAGGTCACGCTGACAAGGTCGGTGGAGGGCAGTTCCAGCCCGTGAGCGGTGCCACCACCTGCGCGACCCAGCCTGAAGGCGTAGACCGCACGGGGAGAGTGCAAGGAACGAAGTCAGCATCCGCGCGCCGCTTGAGCGGATCACCCTGCCATGCAAAATCGCGCAGCCCCCGGCAAGGACCAACGACAGGCAAGAGAAAGCCCGCGCCAGCGGCCACTAGCACCGTCGCGCGCGGGTCCTGCATTGATGCCGGCGTCTTGATCACTTGGTATAGCGCCGCGCCCATTCCTCGGTCAGCCTGGTCATCCAGCTTGCATGGGGTTCCAGAAGGGTCGGGCCAAGATCCTCAAGCGCGGGCAGGGCGGGCGCGGTCGGCAGGGCAGCGAAGGCTGCCTTGGCCGCGTCGTCCAGATTGGCCGGGTCAAGCACCGAGAACGAGCCCAGCACCGCGATGTTCTGCATGTGCGCCTGCGTGGCGGGGTCGAGCAGGAAGTTCGCCACCACCATCGCTCCTTCCGTGTTGGCGGCGTTGTAGGGAATGGCGACAAAGCTCACGTTGCCGATGCTGCCCCCCTCGGGCACGAAAACCCGCACGGTTTCGGGCAAAAGACCCTGGGCGATGGCAGCTGCGGTCGAGGCCGGGTCGAAGGACATCGCCATGTCGACCTCGCCATCGTTCAGAAGCTGCTGCTGCACCGACTGGTTGTCCGGGAATGCCTCGCCCCCGCGCCACAGGTTCGGGCGCAGCGCGTCATACCAGGCCCAAAGCGGCGAGGCGGTGGCGGCGAAGGTGTCGTCCGTCACGGGCTTTTGCAGGACAGCGGGGTCAGGCGCGAGCTCGACCAGTGCCTGTTTCAGGAAGGTTGCGCCCATGAAGTTCGACGGATTGGGATGGGTGAAGCGCCCCGGATGGGCCGCCGCCCAATCTACGAATTCGACCATCGTGGCAGGCGGTGCATCGACCCGCGCCGTGTCGTAGTTGAAGACGAATTTGGCGAGCCGCCAGGGACTTTCCATCCCCTCCACCGGCACGGTGAAATCCACCGAGGCCGGCGAGCTCGGGGACAGGTCGAGATACTGCGCGTTCGGCAGATCGGCGACGAAGGGTCCATACAGAAGACCCTGCTCCTTCATCGACAGGAAGTTCGTCCCGTTGATCCAGATCATGTCCACGGACCCGTCACTGTCCTGACCCGCGGCCTTTTCCGAGACAACGCGCGTCACCGCCTCGGCGGTGTCGGCGAGCTTCACCTGTTCGACCCTCACGCCGTAGAGCCGCTCGGTTTCCTGGCCCACCCAGACGATGAAGGCGTTCGTCCGGTCATCGCCGCCCCAGGCGTTCCAGTAAACGGTCTGGCCGCGCGCCGCATCGAGGGTGGCCTGCCAGTCGTCGGCCAGTCCGGGCGAGGCAAGGGCAATGGCAAGGACAGCGGTGGTCAGTTTGAAAGACATGCGAACTCCGGTAGTGCAGGGCCGTAAAGGAACAGGTCACGCAGGCAGGCAAGATGTTACAGACGGGGCGCGGTTATCCTGAAGGCCCACCATCGCTGCGACCAGCGCGGGACCGGGTCAAGGCATGGGCGACAGGAACCAGGCGTCGATCACCCGCGCCTCCAGGCATGGAAGCGTTCGACGAGGCGCAGCATGCGTGGGTTGACATGGGCGCGGCGCCACTCGCCAGCCGCATATTTGTTCGCCTCGGCCAGCGTCGGGTAGATGTGGATCGTGCCGAGGATCTTGGTCAGGCCCAGCCCGTGTTTCATCGCCAGCACGAATTCGGCGACCAGATCGCCCGCATGCTCGCCCACGATGGTCACGCCCAGTATGCGGTCCTTTCCCGGCACGGTCAGAACCTTGACGAAGCCATGCGCCGATCCGTCGGCAATCGCCCGGTCCAGATCGTCGATGCCATATCGCGTGACCTCGACCGCAATGCCTTGTTCCTTCGCTTCCGCCTCTGAAAGGCCGACGCGTGCCACTTCGGGATCGGTGAAGGTGGCCCAGGGGATCACCCGGTAATCGGCCTTGAACCGCTTGACCATGCCGAAAAGTGCGTTGACGGCGGCGAACCAGGCCTGGTGGCCGGCGGTATGTGTGAACTGGAAAGGGCCCGCAACGTCGCCCGCAGCCAGGATGTTGGGGTAAAGCGTTTCCAGATATTCGTTCGTCTCGACGACCCGGTTGACCTTGATCCCCAGCTCTTCGAGCCCGAAGCCTTTCAGGCGCGGGGCGCGGCCCACGGCGGCGATCATCTCGTCAAAAGCGATGCGGCGGGATTCGCTCTGATGCTCGACCTCGACCCACTTCTCGCCTTTGGAGATACCGCAGGACAGGGCTTTGTGGCCGGTCAGAACCCTCACGCCGTCGGCTTCCAGCGAAGCCTTGACAAGGTCCGAGACCTCCTCGTCCTCGCGGATCATGATCCGGGGCGCCATTTCGATCTGTGTGACGTCTGACCCCAGCCGCGCGAAGCTTTGCGCCAGTTCCGACCCGATCGGCCCACCGCCCAGCACAACCAGCCGTCTGGGCGCGGTGTCGCGGTCTTTCAGCGCGTCCCAGAGCGTGTCCGAAGTCAGATAACCCACATCCTCGATACCCGGCAGGGGCGGCACAAAGGGCTGCGCGCCAGTGGCTATGATGATGGCCCGGGTGGTCAGGCGGCGGGTTGTGCCGTCATTCATCGCCACTTCGACCGTCCAGGGGTCGATGAGCCTGGCATAGCCTTCCAGCACCTCGACCCCGAGGTCCGTGTAGCGTTCCACGCTGTCGTGCGGGGCGACCTCGGCGATCACCTGGTGCACGCGGGCCATGACGCGGCCGAATGGCACCTTTGGCGTGGCCGGATCAAGCCCGTAGCGATCCGCCTTGCGCAGCTGATGGGCGAGCTTGGCGCTCTTGATCAGGGCTTTCGACGGCACGCAGCCATAGTTCAGGCAATCGCCGCCCATCTTGTGGGCCTCGACCAACGTGACTTTGGCCTTCGTCGCGGCGGCGATATAGGCAGACACGAGACCAGCCGCGCCGCCGCCGATCACGATCAGGTTGCGGTCGTATTTCGACGGGCGCGTCCAGCGGGCAAAGGCATCGCGGCGCTTGAGGATGTTGAGAACCATACGAGCAATCCATGGAAGGGGCCCAGAAGGGCTAATGAGAAGAGTAAGTCCGGTGACACCATGCCGAACAAGCTGAACATGCTGACCGGCGGGACGCCAGCCTCATTCAGGTGGCGTTCCCGGCAGGCATTCCGATCGGGCTGAGAAGATCGAAGGCCGAGTGCGCACGGGCGTCAGGCCCATTCGCAGCTCGATCGCAAAGACCGGAACGGCCGGGATCAGCCTTGGCGAGAACAGAACGAATGGCCCATCCCGGCGCAAGCGCTCGTCGATGCCACCGGCCCGTGACGACGGCCGTTGCTTCACCCGGCCCCGCAACAGGCGGCGCGATGCCAGAAATGCCAGCGGCAAGGACAATACTGCTACGACTGACGTCAAGGCGTTGAGTCGCTGCCCGTCCCCAGGGTCCGCGAGCCAGGCGCGCAAGAGGTCAAGATCGACGGATTGCCCACTGGATTTCAGCCAAAGGGCGGTGATCATCGCCATGGCGATGAAAAGATAGTTAGGCCTTTTCAAGTTTTCGTCCCTCATGTCACTCAGGGAATGGCCCGCTTGCGCAGGGCCAACAGTCCATAAGTGTCCGATCGACTAGTTTCGTTACGCGGTTCCTGAAAAGAAAGTGGCGGGCCACTGCCCGCCTCTCCTCAGTCCGGTTTTCATATGCCCCCAGTCGCAGCTGGGGGCATATGGCGTGGAACCGCATCAGTTTTGGTTCAGGATCGACCGGATTTGTCCGCCGACATTCTCGTCGTCGCCGTACAGAACATTTGCGATTGCGTGCAACTGAGCACTGGTGAGGCCGGAGAAGTCGGCGCCAGGCACGTACTTGCGTGCTTCCATCGCGTCAGACGTCGACAGGTGGCCATTGGAGGCCATCGCGAAGGCCGAAGAACCGAGAGAAAGCAGAATGGCAGTGGCGGTAATGAAGCGTTTCATGGAGATTTCCTTTCGGGTGTGCGTTTGACTTGGTGCGGATCGGCGCGTTGTTGCCTTCCGATGACTTCACCCTGCCTGATGGATTCGCCGCCGTGAAATCACCTTCCCATCGCATCCGATCACGCGGAAATGCCCGGAAAATCGTGTAACGCCCATCGGTTATCACAACTGCGAGAAAACCGCACCAAAGACCCCTTTACAGAGCCCTGTTACATTTCACCCTTGCACGACGACGTGATGGGGCTGCGCCAAACCCTGGCCCGCACGGCATGGTCAACTTCTTGTGTGGCGCATCGGAAGGGCAATTTCAGGGTTGCGATACCGCTCATTGGCCTTGCCAGATCAGTGCGTCCGGCCGAATGGCCGACTGAACTTTTCCGCCCATCCGCAAAGGAAACCGAATGTCGCACTTCCCGTCGATCCCGAACCTTGAACTTCTGGGCTTGTTAAAGAAGTTTCCGGATCGCGGGATCCTGCCGCTTCTGGAGTATTACGACGCCATCCTGCGCAGTGACAGCGAGTTGAGCGTCGGCGAACGCGAACTGATCGCCGCTTATGTGTCCTCGCTGAACGACTGCCACTACTGCTTTTCAGCGCATCGCGACCACGCCAGGGCCTGGGGCGTTCCGGCGGAACTCTTCGGTAGTGTTCGGGTCGATCTCGACCACCCCTTCATCGACGATCGTCTGCGCCCCGTTCTGGCCTTTGTCCGCCGCCTGACGGTGGACCCGCCCGGTACCGGGGAGGCTGACGCGCAGGCGGTCTTTGACGCCGGGTTTTCCGAAGAGGGGCTTTTTGACATCATTTCGGTCACCGCGCTCTACAACTTCATGAACCGGATTCTGGAAGGCGCCGGCATCAAACGGCACGTCCGGGTGATGGACATGGCCGACGAGATGCGGCGCAAGTATCGCTATACCCATCTGTGGAAGACCATCTCGGTGGGCGCGGGCGCGAAGGGGACGGTCGCGCCGGATCAGTCCGAAAGCTGAACAAGTGCAGTGACGGCGGCCGACCCGATGGCCGCAAGATCGGTTTTCGATTGGCCAGACCTCGCACGCAGCATGATGCCTCGCGCCGCCGCTGCCGCTAGGCCTGCGGCAACGGCGGATGGAATGGACGACGTGTCAGTCCAGCCACCCTGCCGGAAACGCTCTGATAGCCTGAGTTCAAGCGCCCCGAAGCAACGGTCCAACTCGGCGCGGAAAGCCTCGTTGCTGCCTGCTACATCCGCGAGCACACAGGAAATCAGGCAACCAGGCGTTTCGGGGTCCGCCGTCGCAAGCCGGACGACCTCGGCATAGAAGGCCGACAGATCGTCGCGCAGGGAACCGTTCGGCCCGAGCGCCGCCGTGACACGTGCCACCCGCGTTTCGGCATAGTGGGCGATGGCGGCCAGAAACAGCCCCTCCTTGCCGCCGTAGGACTGGTAGAGGCTCGCCCGCGACATGTTCGTGACCCGGCACATCGTATCAACCGAAGCACCGTCATAGCCTGCCGACCAGAAGGCGCGCATCGCGGCTTCCAGGGCGGTCTCGTCGTTAAAGCCGCGCGGGCGGCCGCGCGGACGGCCATGTGGTTCGGGTGGCATGGGGGGCTCCACACTTTCACTCTATTTTGAACTGTTTGTTCTGAAAATAAGTGGATGGGGCCGGAGTTTCAATTTAAAGAACGTTTATTCTTTAAATTTGGAGACCTGCAATGACCAGAACTGCCCTGCTCGACATGACACCCGAAACGCTCGCCACGGCGACCGGCGAGGCGCAGGCCCTGCTGGCGGGGGCTAAAGCCAAACTGGGTTTTCTGCCCAACATGTACGGGTACATGGCGAAGCTGCCCCCGGTCCTCGCCGGATATCTGTCAACCTATGAGGCCTTCCGCACGCAGGCAGGCTTTACCCCGGCCGAGCAGGAAACCGTGTTCCTGACGATCAGTCGGGTAAACGGCTGCACCTACTGCACAGCCGCTCATTCGATGATCGCGGACAAGATGTCCGGAGTGCCGGCCGACAGTCTGGCTGCACTCCGCGCAGGCGAGGTTTTGCCCGACGCCAGGCTTCAGGCAGTGGCCGCGTTCACCGAAGCGATGGTTCTGTCACGCGGCAATCCCGGCCGTGAGGCGGTCGATGCGTTTCTGACAGCGGGCTTTGGCGAACAGCAGGCGCTGGGTGTGGTGCTCGCCATCGCCTGCAAGACCTTCTCGAACTACGTCAACCATCTCGGCGGCACGCCGGTGGACGCCGTCTTCGCGCCATACAAGGTGGACTGAGGACTATGTGACAGCGGTTGTAGGATTGTACGATTCAGCGAGACATCTTCGATAATCTCCGTTTCGGAGAGGGAGGATGTACTTGATGACCAGCGATCAGCGTGAGATCCGTCGCAAGCTGCGCCTTCTTGAGCATGCCGAAGCGACCGGGAATGTCGGCAAGACCTGCAGGTATTTTGGGATCGGCCGCGCCAGTTTCTATCGATGGCGATATGTCTATCAGGCGCAGGGAGAAGCCGGACTGACCAACAAGCGGTCGGTGCCACACAATCATCCCAACAAGATCCCGCCGGCGGTCGCCGAGAAGGTCCTGCACCTTCGTCGCAAGTACCACCTGGGGCCGATCCGCATCGTCTGGTACCTGGACCGCTATCACGAAATCAAAATCTCCGATGCCGGGGTCTACCGGATCCTCAAACGCAATGGGCTGAACCGGCTTCCCGGCGGCACTCGTGTCCGCAAGATCCATTCCAAGCGCTACAACAAACAGGGTGCCCGCTGCCCGGCAGGCGAATGCATGCGTTCGCCGAGAGGGGGCATCATATCCAGATGGACGTCAAGTTCCTGACTTTCATCGGGAAAGGCGGCGAGAAGATCAGGCGCTTCCAGTTCACGGCAATCGACGACGCCACCCGCATTCGCGCCCTCAATATCTACGACCGCCACACCCAGGCAAATGCCATCGACTTCGTCGACCACGTGATCGGAACCTTCCCGTTCCGCATCCGCGAGATCCGGACCGATAACGGCCATGAGTTCCAGGCCAAGTTCCACTGGCATGTCGAGGACAAGGGCATCCGTCACGCCTACATCAAGCCCAGTTCGCCGCAGTTGAACGGAAAGGTCGAGCGCTCTCATCGATCAGACAGCCAGGAGTTCTACCAGATGCTCAGCTACATGGGCGACGTCGATCTGAAGGCCAAGCTGGTCGAATGGGAGCGCTTCTACAACCTCGCCAGGCCACACGGCGCTCACAACGGAAAGACGCCTTACGAAGCTCTCAAAGAGAAGTTACGATCAACCTAACCGGTGTCTCGCCAGATTGCTCAGGTTACAAGCGTGAAGTGCGGACGGGCGCGATCCTGCATTTCTCACGTCGCGCCGCGCATGCGCTGACCGACAAGCGTGGGCGGCGTCCGGTCTCCGGAGACGCCTTCACGGCGGCTTTGAAAACTCAGAGGCCGCTGTTTTCAGTCGGTGCGCAGACCCCGTGCAGGCCATACGCGATCATTTCGCGTTTAGTGGCGCCGGGGCCACCCGATGTTCGATGCGATGCCGGAACAGACCATCCACGAACTGGCCTGTGGGCGGCAGCACCGAGAGCACTGGTATCAGCCACGCTAACATCTTGGCTTCCCTACAATTACAGATCAGCCCCGGAAGGCGCGCTCCACCGCATGGATTCCGTCGAGTGCCTGCAGGAGGAAGGGCGTGCTGGTGAAATCCGGCCAGGTCGATAGCTTGACGGCGATCAGGCCGGCATCCGGGGCCACATAGATCATCTGGCCGAAGATGCCGAGGCAGAGGTGGCGCGGGCGGTTGCGATCCTCGATCCAGAACTGGTTCCGGTAGCAACCGTTCGGGAACTCCACCCGCGCCGCTTCGTTGAAAAGACCGTGGGGCCCGTGCCGCACTTCCTCGACCCAGGCGCGCGGGATCACCTGGCGCCCCTCGACCATCCCGTCGTTCAGCAGCGCCAGCGCGAACCGCCCGAGATCGCGAAGCGAGGCGCTGATTCCGCCACAGGCCAGCCCGTAGCCGGCGGAATCGACGGTGATGTTGGCGTCCTCCTCGCAGCCGAGCGGCTGCCAGAGCCGTTCGGAAATGATCTGCGGCAAGCGCTGGCCGGTCACGCGCTCGACTGCATGGGCGAAGACATCCGTCTCGATGGAACGGTAGCTGAACCGCGCGCCATGCTCGGCCTCGGCGACGGTCAGGCCGAGGATCTGCTCCCACATGCAGGTGGGCCAGCCCGACACATCGACCCCCTCGGGCGCCGGCTTCCAGCCCGAGGCATAGTCCATCTTGCCGACATCGCTGTCGCGCGCAGCATAGGTTTCGTCGAACCGAACGCCCGAGGTCATGTCGAGCACGTGCTGCACCGTCGCGCCGGCCCAGGCGGTAGCGGCGAGTTCCGGCAGGTAGTGCGCGATCGGCGCCGCCGGGTCGATCCGGCCTTCCGCGAAAAGTCCGGCAGCGGCGGTCGCGGTGATCGACTTCGACACCGACTGCAAGAGGTGCAGCGAGCGTGGCCCCATGCCGTTGTGATAGCTTTCATGGACGATGCGGCCATCCACGGCGACCAGCATCGCGTCGGTATAGGTCTCGTCGAGCATCCGGCCGAAGCTCGTCGGGGTTCTGTGCCGGTCGGAATAGGCCAACTCGTCCAGCCGGCCTTCGGCGGCGGGAAGTGGCGCGACCCACGCGCCGCGCCGGATCGGGGCGGTCGGCATCATTTCCGTCACCCGCTGGAAGGTCCAGCGGTTCCAAGGCGCCCGGTCCCAGTCGATCCGCGGCACCCGCCATTCCGGCGGCGGCGGCGAGCCCAGCATGATCGGCGGGGCTGGATCGGAATTCCGGTAACTCTGCATCGCGTCGTTCTCCTTCGTTCCCGCTCAGCCCAAGGTCCGCCCGCCGGTATCGACGAACCAGCCTTCGGGGTAGGGATACCACCAATCCTGCGCTTTCGGCACGTGTTTGACGCTCACCATCTTCGTCCGGCGGACGGCGTCAAGCCCCTGCCGACCAAGCTCGCGTCCGAGGCCCGAGGCCTTCCAGCCGCCGAAGGGCCAGACGTTCGCAGTCAGGAACTGGGTATGGATGTGGTTGCCGATCATCTGGAACCGCCCGCCGTCGAGAAGCTCGGGCGTGGTGAAATTGCCGACGGACAGGACGAAGACAGAGGTCTCGCCCGCCGCGATCCCCGGCAGGATCATCGGTCACGATCACCCGCCGGAACGTCGTGAAGGCCGAGGCGCCGAGATCGCGCGACACCTCCGCCAACTCCGGGGTGAGCTGCGCGAACCGCGCGTGGCAGGCGAGGTTCACGAAGGGAAGAACGTCGGAGACGAGCCCGACGATCTCTGCGCCCCGATGTGGAGCATTGAGGGGCCCCGCCCTCGCAACCCCTCCGTCGCATCGCTCGGGTGGTTCGACCGGCCGGGCAGGACGGCGAAACAGAGCAGAAGAAACGGGTGGCGCCGGGGGCATCCGCTTTGCCCACCGCGCCGGCCGACCGGCGCGCCTTCGCCTCATTCTCAGCAAAATCTGTCGCTATGGACGCCTCGGTCACAAGAAGAAGGGCAGACACATGTACCAGACCGAGGGCAGATCGATGACGGGGCCGGGGATCATGATTCCGGTCATATTCACCGCAACGATCTTTCTCAGCGCATCGCTTCTCTTCTTTGTGCAACCGCTCTTCGCTAAGATCGTACTGCCGCAGATCGGCGGCGCGCCGGCGGTCTGGACGACGGCGATGCTGTTCTTTCAGAGCGTGCTGATCGGCGGCTATCTCTATTCGCACCTCATCACCCGCTATCTGCCGGTTCCCGCGCAGATCGCGGTGCATCTGGTGCTCTGGGCCTCGGCGCTCTACTTCCTGCCACTCGCGATCCCCGAGGGCTGGCGCTATGACGCGGCGACGCCGGCGGTCTGGCAGACCCTCGCGCTCTTTGGCCTTGGAGTCGGGGTGCCTTTCGCGGTTCTCTCGGCCAACGCGCCTCTGATCCAGTTCTGGTATGCCCGCAGCGACGGGCCTTCGGCCGACGACCCCTATTTCCTTTATGGCGCGAGCAATCTCGGCTCGCTCACGGCCCTCCTCGCCTTTCCGCTCGTGGCCGAGCCGCTTTTCGGCGCGACCGGTATCGGCGCGGGCTGGGCGATCGGGTTCGTGGTGCTGGGCGCCTTCCTCCTGGCGAGCGGTCTCAGCGCGGCGCGCGGCGGCGCCTTGGCCTCGGTCCGGACCGAGGCTCCGGCGGCGCCGGTCAGCCTTGGCCAGATCGGGCGCTGGACGCTCCTGGCCTTCGTGCCGTCCTCGATGATGCTCGCGGTCACCACCAAGATCAGCACCGATATCGGGGCGATCCCACTCGTCTGGGTCGTGCCGCTCTCGCTCTATCTTCTCAGCTTCGTCCTGACCTTCACCCGACGCCCGCTGGTCTCGCCGGCGATCCTGCGCATCGCCTATCTTGCCGCGCTCGGCTGGCTCGGCGCGGTCTTCGCCGGGCTGACCGGCGCGCACGTGAACCTCTGGGGCGTCGCGGGGCTGATCGCGGCCTTCTTCGCCGTGGCGATGTTCGCCCATACCCGGCTTTACGACGCGCGACCCGACGGGCGGCACCTCACGCTCTTTTACCTTGTCATGTCGGTGGGCGGCGCGCTTGGCGGGCTTTTCAACTCCATCGTCGCGCCGGTGATTTTCGACAGCCTCGCCGAGGGCGGCGTGACGACGCTTCTGGCGGCGACGCTGGTCCTCAGCAAGGAGATGCGGCTGACGCGGGCGCTCGCGACACGGGGAGTGATGACGGGCATCCTTGCCGTGCTGCCGCTGATGCTGGCGGTCAAAGTGCTCGGCATCGCTGACTGGCTGACGCTGAAACTGACGATGTTCGGCCTCGCCGCGCTCGTCGCGGTCATCCTCCGTCGCGCGCTTCCGGCCGCGGCGCTGGCGGCCGGGATGGTGATGGTGAGCGGTGCCTATCTGATCCCCGACGGCGATATCTTCCGCGACCGTAGCTTTTTTGGCACCCACCGGGTGACGGAGGAGGACGGGATGCGCCACTACGCAAACGGCACCACGATCCACGGTGCCGAGCGGCAGGCTGACTACAGCAAGGCGCGGCCCGTACCGCTCTTCTACTATCATCCGAACGCGCCGATGGCGCAGGTGCTGACCTCCGATATCGGACGCTCCGCGACGAATGTCGGCATCGTCGGGCTCGGCGTCGGATCGCTCGCCTGCTACCGGAGCGAGGGCCAGACCTGGCAGTTCTACGAGATCGACGCGGTGGTCGATCACATCGCCCGCAACCCGGACTACTTCACCTTCATGTCGGCTTGCGCCGGCGACTCGCCGACCCATCTCGGCGATGCGCGGATGGTGCTGGCCTCGCAGGCGGAGTTGAAATACGACATCCTGGTCATCGATGCCTACGGCTCGGACGCGGTGCCGATGCACCTGACCACGCATGAGGCGATGGAACTGTATCTCGACCGGCTCGCGCCGGACGGAGTGCTGCTCTACCACATCTCGAACCGCTACTACGCGATCCAGCGGCCACTGGCGCGAAGCGCCGAGGCGCTCGGCCTCGCGGCGCGGATTCAGGATTATCCCGGCCACCCCGACACCGATCCCGGCGACAGTCCCTCGCGCGTGGTGATGTTCGCCCGGAGCGAAGCGGCGCTGCGCTCCCTCGCCTCCGATCCGCGCTGGGAGGAGTTGCGTTCGGACGGGAAGCGCATCTGGACCGACGATTTCGCGAATCTCCTGTCGATCCTGGAATGACGCATCCCAGACCGGAAGCCGCCGCCTAGACGGCGGAGGGCAGGAAACTGCCCTTCTCGGCGTCGATGAGTCGGGTACCGTCCGCATCGCGCCGGTCAGGGTGTGAGCCTCGCGGTAGAGCAGGAACCAGTGCCGCATGATTGGCAGGCCCGGCCCGTCGAGCGTGACGAGCCGCCCGGCCTTCCACTCTGCCCATCATCGCCGAGGCAGATATCCGCGCAAGCCGGGTCTTCCGGGGCGGGCTGGACATGGACCGCCGGCCATCGGGAGAAGAGGCATGACATTCAACCGATCCATCAAGATCGCCCCCTCGATCCTCTCCGCCGATTTCGGCCGCGAGATCGAGGCAATCGAGGCTGAGGGCGCCGACTGGGTGCATGTCGACGTGATGGACGGGCGCTATGTGCCGAACCTGACCTTCGGTCCGCCGCTTTGCATGGCCATCCGGCCGCAAATCAAGCCGGTCATGGACATCCATCTGATGATCGCGCCGGTCGATCCCTATTCGACGCCTTCGCCGAGGCCGGCGCAGATATCATTGCCGCGCATCACGAGGCCGGGTCACACATTCACCGCACACTTCAGGCGATCCGGGGCACGGGGGCGAAGGTGGGGCTCGCGCTCAATCCCGGCACATCGGTCGAAGCGACGGCGGCGTGACGCCTGAGACGGCGCCCCTCGTCGTGGCGGCTGGTGCCGACGTGCTTGTTGCCGGGTCGGCGGTGTTCCGTGGCGGCTCGGTCGCCGACCCGGCGCCTTACGGGGAGAATGTCCGGGCGATCGGCGCCGCGGCACAGGGCGCGCAGCGCGCCGCCTGAATCGGGCGCCGGCCCGGCCCGACGCGCCCGTATCATCGCGCATGCGGCAACATTCGCGTTCCGATTGAAAATCAAGGCGCTTTTCGGCTACAATAGCGCCGCATATTTCGATTTTTCATTTGGAGAGCTTTTGCATGCAGCAGGAATTTACCGCCCTGCGTGGGCGCCCGCTTCAGCCGGGAGACGATCCCGTCATCGTGGAACTCGTCTTCGCCGAAAACCGCAGCCCCGAGGCCGTCGCCGATCAGCTCCGCGCCGCGCTGCCGGAGGCCGAGGTCACGGTCGAGTCCGCTTTCGGCCTGCCCGAGGACCGCTTCCATTTCGTCACCTTCCCCGGCATCCCCTCGCGCGGGCAAGAGCCGGAGGTCTTCGCCTTCGCCCGCGTGCTCAGGCTCGAAATGGGCGCGACGGATGCCAACCCGGTCCTGACCGACAGCCTGTACGGCGCGGCCGCGCTTGGCGGCGGGTTCGATACCGAGTCGGCGCTCTTTTCCTGCGAGACACAGCGCGAGAATCTCAGCCCGTTCGGTTGGGTTCACCCAGTCATCCGCACGCCTCAGGCTTGGGCGCATACGCGCGGCCAAGGCGCGACCGTGGCGGTGATCGACACCGGCCATTCGACCCACCAGGAATTGAACGGCGTCATTCGCGCTAATGGCCAGCTCAACCTGGTCGAGGGCGGCACGGATGCGTCCGACCGCTTCAGCGCGGGCTTTCTCAGGCATCCCGGCCACGGCACGCTCGTCTGTTCCGTCGTGGCCAGCCGGGGCGGTGCCAGCGATACCGGCGAGGTCAGCGGGCCGGGGGCAATCACCGGATCGGCGCCCGAAGCGACGGTGTTGCCGATCCGCGCGATCAAGTCTGTGATCAACTTCAACCAGAAGACCGTTCCCGCCGCCATCGCCCATGCGGTGGCCGCAGGGGCGGATGTCATCACCATGGCGATGGGCGGCCCGACCCGAGTCAGCGCGACCGAGAAGGCCCTGCGCGACGCGACGAGTGCCGGCCTCGTCATCACGTGCGCCGCGGGCAATTGCTGGCCGAAGGTGGTCTTTCCGGCAGCCTATGCGGCGAACGGGCTTTGCACCGCCGTCGCGGCCCTGACCCATACGCTGACGCCCTGGGCGAAAAGCGGGCGGGGCCCGGAAGTGACAATCGCGGCGCCGGGCGAAAACGTCTGGGGGGCGGCGAAGAACAAGGCGACCGATCCCGATAACGGCATCAAGGCCGCGCAGGGCACGACGCTCGCCACCTCGCTTACCGCCGGGGTGGCCGCCCTTTGGGTCGCGCGGCACGGCGGGCGGGCGGCGCTGGTGCAAAAGGCCGCCGCGGCGGGAACCACGGTGCAGGCGATGTTCGTCCATTGTCTCACTCACGGGCTATCGAAACCGCCAGTCTGGAACGGGGCCACCAACCTCGGCGCCGGCCTTGTCGATGCCGAGCGCACGCTGAACGCGGCCCTTCCCGCCGGCCCGACCGGGACCGAGGCGGTGGCGGAGGCCGCCCTACCGGAGGCCGGGGTGGAACCGACCTCGCAAATCCTCGCCATCCACCTCGCCAACCACAATCCCGAGGCGCTTGACGAATACGGTCCGGAGATGGCGGACTACGCGGCCGAGATCCTCTGGCTCAGTCACCGCGCCGGCGCCAAGGCCCGCGCCGCCGAGACCGAGGGTGTGGAAGCCGCGATGATCCGTCCCGACCACGCCAGCGCCGACCTCCGCGCGGCCCTCGCGACCCGGCCGGAATTGCGCGCCGTGGTGGCGGTGCCGTAGGGGAGCGGGATGCCGACGGCCCTCACCGCCGCCGCGCTGGACCCTCTGATCGGGGCGGAGCCGGAGCTTGTGCAGGCCGCGCTCCGGGCGATCTACGATCAGCAGTCCGACCCGCTCGACCTCGACGGGGTGGCGGCGGCCGGGCGCGGCATCGGCAAGACGCCGGGCCAGATGCTCGCGATGATCCTCAACGAGGACAAGCTCGCCGGTTCCTTCGTCGCCTTCCTCGCCGCGCGCAACCATCCGCTCGATGCGGCGGCCTTCGGCGAGATGATCGACGAGATCAAGGCCGACATCGCAACCACACTTGGCCCCATCGTCGGCATCGCCTTCGACGAGGCGAAGCTCGCGCGGTTCTCGCTCCAGTCGCGGGGGTTCCGCTGCCGGATCAAGGTCAACGGGCAGCTCGCCGGAAGCGGGGCAATAATTTCGCCTCGCCTCGTCATCACCGTCGCTCATGTGATCGAGAAACCGGCGGGCAGCGCCGGCGATCCGGTGATCGAGGTCGTCGCCTCGGACGGGCTGAGCTACCCCGCCCGCGTGGCCTTCGTGCTGCCGCCGCACGAGAACGAGCGGACTGGCAAGCTGCCACCACCCGCCGCCGCCGCGACACATTGCGACGTGGCGCTCCTCCGGCTCGACC
Source organism: uncultured Alphaproteobacteria bacterium (assembly GCA_963707885.1). Classification (GTDB taxonomy): domain Bacteria; phylum Pseudomonadota; class Alphaproteobacteria; order Rhodobacterales; family Rhodobacteraceae; genus Albidovulum. The sequence goes on along the minus strand of CAVPRV010000010.1, from coordinate 397,355 downwards.
ACGCGCTCGGCCGGCGCTATGCGCAGGCGGAACTGCCGCCGGCTCCGATCGCCTGCTGCGGCAAGGGGCCGTTCGTTCTGGTGCATTTTCCCGGGGGCGCGGCCTCCGGCATCGCCTTCGGCGAAGTCGAGCGGATGTCGGCAGACGATCTTCGGCAGGCCCATACCGCCAAGGCGGCAAACGGGTCGTCCGGCGGGCCGGGTTTCGACGCCGAGTTTCGCTTTATCGGCTTGCATCAGGGCAAGTGGGGGCAGGTGAAGCGCATCGTCCCGTTCGAGCGCTTCGCGGCCAACGACGCCTTCCTCGCCGCGCTTCAGAGCGACCGCGACTCGCGCTACCTCTGGTCGCTCGACGGCTCGCCCGATGGCCATATCGTCATCGGTCGGCAGGACTTCTTCGACGCTCTCACGGCGATTGTCGAGGGCGACGCGCCGGCGCTCAAGGGCATCTGGGTCCGGCGGCAGGATATCGGCCGGACGACCGGGCTCAGCTTCAGCCACGAGATCGCTGTCGCCTTCCTTGACGGTGACCGCGCCGCCCACCGGGTGTTTCGCATCCCGACCGGCTTCGACGTGCCCGACCTCATCGGCGAGGTGCACCGCCAGGCCTTCGGCACCGACACGCCGGCCGCGGCGCCGGGCGTGCAGGAGCACGAGACGACGCAGGCCGCCCATGACGAGGATCGCGCTCGGTCGTTGGCCGCGCGACTCGACTCGGCCGCCATCGCCGCCGGAGAGACCTGGTGGTTCTTCTTCGATAACCCGCCCTCGGGTCTTCTCCACGAAACCCAGGTGCAGCTCGAACATCTCGTGCAGGAACTTGTCGCCCGACCCCGGCTCCGGTTGATCCTGTCGGGTTTCGAGACCTACGAGCTGGTAGAGGAGATGTTCGAAACGGTGGCCGAAGCCCGCGCCTCTACGTTGCCCGGTCTCATTGCCGAACATGTCGGCGAATTCGGCCCGGCCGATGTCCGCCTGACCGTGGCCGAGATGAACCGCGCGATGGGCTACGGCTGGTCCGTCGACGTGATCGACCGTATCGTCAAGCTCGCGCTGGCCGGCCTGCCGGTCTCCGGCGGGCGCTATTCGGCCGAGCATGTCGGGACGGTTGCGGAAAAACTCCGCGACGAGGCGCGGCGCGAGGAGGGGATCACGTGAAGACGCCCGGCCCCGATTTCGATGCCCTGACCGAGGCGGCGCGGCGCTATGCGGCCCTTCAGGGAGCCTTCGCGCCCGAAGCGGCGGTGACGGCGGCGATGGGCGACCGCGCGACCGCGGATCCGATCCTGGCCGCGCGGGTCCTCTCGTCCCTGCGCAAGGAGTGCACGGTCGAACGCGGCAAGACCGGCGAGATGTGGCTGATGCGGCCAGGCGCTCGGCGAAAGACGCTCGGCGGCGAGTTCCTCCGGCGCGGACTGGATCGCCGAAGGCGCGGCACTTGCCTCAACGCCGGTTCAGGCGGCGCTGGCGGGGCAGGACGACTTCGCGCCGGACGCGCTCGACGCGATGATCGGGGGCGGGACGGAGCCGGAGCAGCTCGGCGCCATCGCCGTCGCCCTCGACCGCGCCGGCCCCTCGGCGCCGGGCTTCGGCCGTCTCGTCCAGATCCGCAGCGCCCTCAACGCCGCGCGTGCCGAGGCGCGGAGCGAGGCGCTTCTGGCCGGGGGCTTCTTCGGGCGCGAGGCGGAGCTTGCGCAGTCTCGCCGACTGGATCGCCCACCCTCAGGAAAAGCCGCCGCTCCGCACCGTTCACGTTTCCGGATTGCCCGGCATCGGCAAGTCCTACCTGCTGGAGCGGGTCATCCAGATGGCACGACTCGACCACCGGCCGATCCTCGTCACCCTCGATTTCGACCGCTCCGGCCTCAACGTCCTCGACATGCACGGCTTCTTCGAGGAGATCTCCCGCCAGATCGGCGACGCGCTGCCCGAGGCGGCGGGCCGGCTCCGCGACATGCGGCTCCGTTCCGCCGAACGGCGGGCGACCGAGACCGGCACCTCCGCCCGCGCCAGCCTGCCGCGCGAGCTTCTGGATGCGATGGCGAAGGCCGTTGCCGCCAGTGGCCGCCGTGTCCTCGCTGTCTTCGACACGCTCGAAGTGCTGCGCAGCCGGGGCGAGACGCAGGTGATGACCCTCTTCGACCATTTCGACCTGCTCGCGGAATACGGGCTCCGCCCGCTCGTCCTGATCTCGGCCGGGCGCGGCGATGCGCTTGACCCGGTGCGCAAGCGCGCCGACCATCAGGTCGAGCGGGTGGAAGCCCATATCCGGCTCGACGGGCTCGAGGACAGCGCGGCACGGGTGCTGCTGGAAACCCGCGGTGTGCCGAAATCGCTCTGGCCGCGCATCCTGCCGCTGGCGCAGGGCATCCCGCTTCTTCTGACCCTCGCCGCGAAGGCGCTGACCGAGGCGGAGTTCGATGAGAGCGAGCTGCCGCCCGGTGCCAGCGCCGCGACGATCGGCGGCTATCTCTACCGCGCGATCCTGAGCCGGGTGCCCGAACGCCTCCGCCGCATCGCCAACGAGGGCCTCGTGCTCCGCGCGATCGACCCCGAGACCTTGCGCGCCGTCGTCGCGCCCGCGCTCGGCCTGAGCCTCACGGCCGACGAGGCGCGTGCGGATCTTGCAACGCTCGCCACCCATCACTGGCTGGTGGAACATGACCGTGGCGACTGGATTCGCCACCGCGGCGACGTGCGCCGGGCCTTCCTGCCGCTGCTCTATGACGAGACGGCGGGGAACCGCGACGTGACAGAGGCGATCAACCTCCGCGCGGCGGAATGGTTCGCCACCCGCGACCCCTTGACCGCGCTCTATCACCGCCTGCAACTCACGCGGATCGGTCATCCGATGCCCGAGGTCCCGGCCGACCTCGCCCCCGCCTTCACGGAAACCCTGCTCGACGAATTGCCCGACCGGGCGCGCGACCATGTACTGCAACGGCAGGGGCGGCGGACGGGCGTGGCGCGCGGCGGGCCGACGAAGAGTGCCGGGACGGCGTCACCGGCTTCCGCTGGCGCGGACGAAGTCCCTGCCGCCAAGTCCCGGACGAAGCGGCCCCGCCGCGTCGCTTCCGCCCCGACCCCCGGCACCGCGCGGTTCGCCGTCGACCCTGAGCGGATGCGGCTGATCCCGGTCGAGGCGGACGACGCGGAGGCCCCGCCACCCGACGAACGGGCGGTGCGCGACCTCGAACTCATGCTCGAAAAGGGCGACCTGCGCGAGGCGGGCCACATCCTCGCCCAGGGCTACGAGGGCAGCTTCGCCGCCTCCGACCGCGCCGGGCTGGTCGCGGTCAGCTACCTCTGGCTCTCTGGCCGCTGGTCTGCCGCGCGCGCCGTCCACCGACGCCTAGAAGATGCCGATCTTGCCCGCGCGATGGTCGACAGCCCGCATCTGTCGGGCCGGGTGCTTCTGGAGATGACGGCCGAATTCGCCTTCGCGCGGGCGGTCCGGTTCCTGCGCTGGGACAAGGGCGCCGAGCTTGCGCGGATCTCCTATGAAGGCTCCACCCGGACCGGCACGGTCGGCGGCGCGCTCGACTTCGCCTTCCTCGCGACCGGGCTCGGCCCCGAGGAACTGCCGCGCCGGCTCGACCTGGCGTGGAGCCTCCTGGCGGAGGGCATGGACCCCGAGGCTGGCGCCGGCACGGCCGAACTTGCGCTTACGTCGGCGGAGTCGGCGCGCCGCGGCTTCGAACTCTTCTACGAACCGACCGCGGCGGGCGGGCCCGACGACCGCGCGCCGGGGTTCCGGGCCGAGGCCCTGCAATCGCTAAACCCCTACGGCGCCCCCCTGCACGCGCTCGTCTCGGGCGATGCGGCCGATGACGGTCTGATGCGGTATCTTGCCGACCTCCGCCCGAACCTGCCGCGCGCCGCGGCCCTCTTCCTGCCAGACCTCGAAGGCGCCGATGCCTTGCCCGAACGGCTCCGCTCCGGCCCGCCCGACGTGGTTGCTGCGCTGACGGCGATGGGTCTCGCCGGCGACTGGCCGTCAGGCTACGTGCTCGCGCATCAGGCGGCCGACCTGCGGCTCATCGCGCAGGCCGCCGAACGCTGGCGGCGGACGGTGGCGGGCCTCTGGTCCTACGGCCGGACCCGCCCTGTCGGCTGGACCGGCGCCGGCACGACCGACCGGATGAGTGCCGACCGCCTGCGGCGGCTGGAAGCGGCGAAGGACCCGGTCAGCGGCGCCCTCGCGCAACTGCATTTCTGGGAGGAGCCCCGGGGCGTACCGGAGGCCGGGCGCGCAGCTCCGCCGGCTGTTCTGCGCCGGCTGGAGGGCTTTGCGGCCAAAGCCGCGCGGCACCTCGCCAAAGATGAGACGGTCCCCCCCGAAACCAACCTCGCTGCGCTCCTCAAGGCCGGGGCGCCGGGAGTGGTCGCGGCGCCGCTCGCGATCCTCATGTCGCGCGGTCTTCGTCCCGCCGACGCGCTCGGCGGCACGAAACACGATTGATTTCATGGAAGGAGTTTTCAGATGGGCAACACGGATTTCACCGAAAGCGTCCGCCGCCTCGAACGCTTCGCCGGGGCGGGCAGGTTCGACAAGGTTCGCAAGGCGCTCGACAAGGGCAATCCGGTCCTGAAGGAATTCGGGGTCAGCGACGCCCAGATCCGCGAGGCGCTGGCGCTCGATCCGCCGGCGCTCGAGGCGAGCGGGCTGATGCCGCCGACGATGCTGGAAGCCATCGTCCGCGTCACCGGCCGCCCACCCCTGATCGTGCGCAACGGCAAGGTCGAGGGCAAGACCACGCTGGTCGAGGATTTCCCGGCCAATGTCGATGGCTTGATCTCCGGCGTGGAAAAGTTCCTGCCTTCGGTCGGGCGGATCGAGTTCGTGAACCACGACATGTCCTGGGGCGGCACCGGCTGGGTCGTGGGCGAGGACGGGCCGGGGCACCTCCTGATCGCCACCAACCGGCATGTCGCGAAACTCGTCGCGCGGCGGACCTTCCGGGGCGACGGGGTCTTCATGTTCAACCCCTACAACAACGCCCGCTACGGCGCCGAGATCGATTTCGGCGAGGAAAGCGGCGTGGCGCCCGACCCTGAAAAGGTCTTCGCGCTGGAGAAGTTCACCTATCTCGCCGACGACATTTCCGCTGACATCGCTATCGGCCGCATCCCGAAGCCGGACGGGGCGGGCGTCGTCGGCCTTCTCGACCTCGCCGACGATGAGGGCGGTGACGGCGAGATCGTGGCGGTCGTGGGCTACCCCGCCGCCGATCCCTACCGAAACGATCCGAACGACATGGAGCGCTATTTCCAGGACCTCTACGACGTGAAGCGCTTCTCCCCCGGCTTCCTGCAGCCGGGCGGCGCCGGCGCGACGGTGCTCGGCCACGATTGCACCACGCTCGGCGGCAATTCCGGCTCTCCGGTCATCAGCCTCGAAAGCGGCAAGGTGGTGGGGCTGCATTTCGCCGGCAAATACGGGATCGGCAATTCCGCCGTCCGGATCGGCACGCTGAAATCGGTTCTCGCGGGCCTTGGCGGTCAGCCCGGTGCGGCGCTGCCGACGAGCGTGGGGGAAGAGGCCGCTGATCGCAGCCACGACGCCGCCTTCTTCGCCGGGCGGGGCGGTTACGATCCAGACTTTCTTCAGGTGGCCGGGGTGCCGCTGCCGGAGGTGCCGGCCGCGTTTGCCCTCGCCAAACCGTCCGACGCGACGGACGCGCGACCGCACGAGCTTCGCTATGAGCATTTCGGCGTCCTCTACAGCGCCGCGATGAAGGGCCCGGTCGTCGCTGCCCACAACCTTGACGGAACGCGCTTCCGCGGCATCAAGCGGTCCAACAGCACCTGGTTCCACGACCTGCGCATCCCGCGCGAGATCCAGCTCGACCGCGAGGCCTATGGAGACGCGGCGATCGACAGGGGCCACATGATCCGGCGGGCCGAGACCAACTGGGGGGACACGGACGAGGAGGCGAAGCGCGCCAATCTCGACAGCTTCCATTACACCAATGCGAGCCCGCAGCACGAAGGGCTGAACCGCAGCCGCGACATGTGGCTCGGGCTCGAGGACTACATTCTCACCAACGCCCGCACCTTCGGCTTCCGCGCCAATGTCTTCACCGGCCCGGTCTATTCCGACGACGATCCGCAGCTGGGCTCGACCGGCGCGCCGCTGCCACTCAGCTTCTGGAAGGTGGTGACGATGCTGGCGGAGCAGGAGATGGAGACGGTTCGCCTTCATGCCACTGCCTATCTCCTCAGCCAGGGCCACCTGATCCAGAAGTTCCTCGCCGACCGCGATGTCACCGAGGCGGCGGAGGGCTTTTCCTTCGGCGAATACAAGACCTTCCAGGTCCGTATCCGCGATCTGGAGGCAATGACCGGCTATTCCTTCGGCGCGCTGAAGGACGCCGATCCCCTGGAGCAGGCGGAGGTGCAGGAGGCGCGCAGTCTGACCGCGAAGCCAGTGCTTCTCCTCAACCGGTTCGAGGAGATCGCGCTCTGAGCCTGGCGCTCAGACGGGAAGGCTGGACCCGAGCAGGAAGGCGGCGACCGGGTGCAGGAGCCCGGCCATCGCGATCGAAAGGCCCATTGGAAAGCCGGTGCTGCCCGAAATCGACTTCCAGCCGAGCCGATGCGCAGCAGGTATCCGCCGGAGGCCGAGCACGATGGCGATCCCGGCGAGCATCGAGGCCGAGAAGACGACGCCAAAGAGCGGCATCGTCGGCACCGGCACGAAGAGCAGGAGCGCCGACAGCATCTTCACGTCGCCGCCGCCGAAGAGGCGCAGGCAGAAGGCGCCGAACCCGAGCACGAAGACCGTGCCCGCGACAGCGATCCGCGCGATGAGGTCGTCGGGGGTTGCGATGATCGCAACCAACCCGAAGACCGCCATCGCAACAAGACTGAGCACATTCGGAATCCGCATCCGGCTCAGATCGGAATAGGCCACGGCGACCAGAAGCGGTGCGATCAGGAGAAGCGGGATCATCGCCGTCATGGTTCAGGCGCAACGCAGGTCGGACAACGCCGAGGCATCGGGCCGGCTCCGCAGCAGGTTGAACACCAGTTCCGCCAGCCCCGATGTCTCGGTCTTGGCATAGATGCTGCGCAGATGAGATCTGACCGTCGCCTCCGAAACCGCAAGCTCCCCCGCGACGCCAAGGACCGAGAGCCCCCGGCTGAGGAGCAGGCAGACCCGGAACTCTGCCCGGCTCAGCTTGGCCGGATTGGACGGGCCGAGAAGCGTCTTCTGGCGCGGCTGTACCGGGCCGGTTTCCTGCGCGAGGCGATGATTGACCACCGTCCGCGTAACCAGGCCGACCTGCCGGCTGGCCCAGGTCCGCGCCATCGTCGGCAGCACGGCACTCAGTGCCGATTGCATCGCGACCGACACGCGGTTGTTGAAATGCAGTTCGATATGGTCGCGCGTTGTCGGCCCGCCGCTGAGCACCAGGACCGCGAAATCGACCATTCCACGCCGCGACTGCCAGATGTCGAGCGCGGGATCGGCGTCGCCGTTGCCTTCATGCGTCGAGGCGAGCCATACCGACGCCGGACGGGGCCGCGCCAGATGGCGGCCAAAATGTCCGTCGGCGAAGGACAGTTTCAAGGGCGCGCTGCTGCGCTCGGCGAGACGATCCCAGACACCGATCCGCACCGGACGAAAGTCGCTCAGATGGGTCCGGACCAGCATTCCTGCTTCGGCCCCAAGCCCGGTCGCCAGCGCCGCGAACGCGTCCGGCAGCGCAAGATCGCCGTGCAGCGCGTCACACCAGTCCGCGATTGCCTCGACGACGTTGGACTCGAGATACCCCTTTGCCGCCGGCCCCCCGCGCGGCGTCTCGAAATACGCTTGTCTCATTTATTACCCCACACCAAACACTCGGCGACGAGTCGTCCGTGAAATCACGGACCTATCGGAACGCGTCCCGACGCTCATTCGAATTGGAAAGGCACCCACGCCTGTCCCCCGAAAGAAAGTGTCCGAATAAGCCGCTGTTCGGTCAACATATTGCCATCATCACCAGGAGAACGATGAATAAATCAACCAAGGGTGGAATTCTGCCGCCGAACCCGGTGCAAATTCGAAATGAATTGTCCGGATTGTTGAAATTTCCCTCGCGAGTCGTCCTGCGCGACGTGAGACAGAATGGCGGGAATCAACCCGCCATATAGCGCATGTATCGGATGACGACCGGGCCGAGCGTCAGCAGGAGGAGGGCCGGCAGCATCAGCGACGCCATGACGCCGGACATCTTGACCGGCAGCTTGTTGGCCATTTCCTGGGCGCGGAACTCGCGGTTTCGACGCATCTCGCTGGCATATGTGGTCAGCGTCTCGGACATGCTGGTGCCGAACCTCATCGACTGCAGGACGACATTGGCGAACGCGGTGACCTCGTCCACCCCGGTGCGCCCCGCCATGTCGAGAAGCGCGCGGTCGCGCGAACGTCCGGCCTGGATTTCGCGCTGTGCCGCCAGCATCTCGCCGGCGATCTCGGGCGCGGTCTTCTCCAGTTCGTTGCCGACCCGGATCATCGCCGCATCGAAGCCGAGCCCGGCCTCCACCGAGATCTGGATCAGGTCGAGCGCGTTCGGAAAGCTCTCCTCGATCGCCCTCCGCCGCTCCTCGGCGCGGGATCTGAGGCCGAGCGCCGGACCGAAGAAGCCGACGGCGACGAGAATGCTCAGGGCCTGGAAGACGCGGATCTGGCTCCAGCTTCCGATCCGCGCGTCCACCGCTTCGGGCAGCGCGATCATCCCGTTCCGAGCCGCCCAGATCAGTGCGAGCAGGATCGACGGCAGGACGATCCCGAGACCGAGCCGCAAGAGGTAGTAATTGCGCACCGAATGCGGCCCGGTGAGCCCGGCGAGCGCCAGTTGCCGCTCCACCTCGGTGCGTTCCTTGCGGTCGGCGGGGATCAGCGTCTTCATCAGCCCCTTTGGATCGGTGCTCTTGTGGCGCAAGAGGCCCGCATCCTCCGTCACCGGGCGGCGGCGGGCCTGCGCCTCCATCCGGCGCAGTACGGGATCCTTGCCCGCCAACGCACCCGACAGCCCGAAGACGACCAGCATCGCGCCGATCCCGGTGCCGAGGACGATGAGCATCTGCGGCGTCAGGCCGGCGGTCTGAAGATGGGTCGCGAGCGTCTCGAACATGGTCGTCCCTCCGGAGTCAGAACCTGAAATTCACCAGCCGCCGCATCACCAGGAAATTGGCCACGACGAGGGTGCCGACGACGATGGCGAATGGCTTGAAGAGCGGATCGCCGCTGACATCGGCATAGTAGCCCGGCGCTGTGATCGAGGTGGCCCCGAGGATCACCAGCGGCAGGCAGGAGAGGAAGATCGAGGTCAGCCGCCCCTCGGCCGAGATCGCCTTGATCCGCCGCCGCATCGCCAGCCGGTCGCGGATCACCTTCGACAGCGTGTCCAGGACGCGTGCGAGGTTGCCGCCGGTGCCATGCTGGATCGCGATCGCGACCGCGAGGTAGCGCGCATCCTCGAGCCCGCTCCGCTCGGCGAAGTCCATGAACGCATCGACCAGATCATCGCCGTAGCTGATCTGATCGACCATGATGCCGAACTCGGTGGCGACGGGGTCCTTCATGTCGCTGGCGACCGAGGCGATCGTCGCGTTCAGCGGATGCCCGACCGTCAGCCCCCGCGCCATGAGGTCGAGCGCCTCTGGCAACTGCGTGACCAGCGCGGCCATCCGGCGGTTACGCCGGACCCGGACCCAGATCAGCGGTACCACGACGCAGAGCAGAAGTGCGACACCCGCCGCCATCCAGGCCGGAACGATGGTCGAGGCCGCCATCGCCACAACCGCAGCACCGCCGGCCGCAAGCATCAGGAAGAGCCCCGGACGGATCGTCAACCCGGCCTTGCGCAGATCCGCCGGCAGGGTGCCGAAAACAGGTAGCCCGTCGACCTGCCAGCCGTCGCGGCCCGGTTTAAGGAGCCGTAGCAGCTCTTCCGTCGAGGCCCCGGCCGCGATCATCCGCATCCGCCGGTTCCGCGCATCGGAGAGACTCTCACTTCGCGTGACGAGTTGGCGGAGGCCTTCGAACGTCATGAGGACGCCGAGGAAGACGCCAACATAGACAAGCGACGACCAGTCGAATTCGGAAAGCACAGTCATGCGCCCGCTCCGTTGTTCATGAAGAGATCACTTTTGATCTCGACCCCGGCCTGCACCAGCCGGTCATGGCATTTCGGCCGGATCCCTGTGGCGACGAACTCGCCGGTGATGACGCCCGTCTCGGTCAGTCCGGTTCTGCGGAAGACGTAGATGTCCTGCATCGTGATCGTGTTGCCCTCCATCCCGGTGATCTCGGAAATGCTCATCACCCGGCGCGAGCCGTCGCTGAGGCGGTTGAGCTGCACCACCATGTCGAGACCCGATGCCATCTGCGAGCGGATCGCCGAGACCGGAAAATCGAGGCCGATCATCGTCACCATCTGCTCTATCCGGCCAAGTGCGTCGCGCGCGGTATTGGCGTGGACCGTGGTCATGGAGCCTTCGTGGCCGGTATTCATCGCCTGCAGCATGTCGAAGGTCTCGGCCCCGCGCACCTCGCCGACGATGATCCGGTCGGGCCGCATCCGAAGCGCGTTGCGCACAAGGTCACGCTGGGTGACGACACCAGTGCCGGTCGGGCTCGCCGGCCGTGTCTCCAGCCGAACGACATGTTCCTGCTGAAGCTGCAATTCCGCCGCGTCCTCGATCGTCACCACCCGCTCGCGCGGACCGATATGGGACGAAAGGGCGTTGAGCATCGTCGTCTTGCCGGACCCGGTGCCGCCCGAGATCAGCACATTCATCCGCGCCTGGACGAGCGCCTTCAGAAGTGCGGCCGCCTGCGGGTTCAGCGTGCCGATTTCGACCATCCGCTCCATCGTCAGAGGATTGCGCGAGAACTTGCGGATCGAGACCGAGGGGCCGTCGACCGCACAGGGCCGGATGATCGCGTTGACCCGGCTGCCATCCTCAAGCCGCGCATCGACCCAGGGCGTGGATTCGTCCACCCGCCGGCCAATGCGGCTCACGATCTTGTCGATGATGCGCAGAAGGTGGCGTTCGTCGCGGAACCGGACCTTGCTCTTTTCCAGGACCCCGAAGCGTTCGACATAGACGTTGCGGTGCGAGTTTACGAGGATGTCGTTGATCGTCGGATCGGCCAGCAGGGGCTCCAGCGGGCCGAAGCCCAGCACCTCGTCCAGCAGTTCGTCGACGAGCTTCTTGAACTCCTCGGCCCGCATCGGCCGGCCTTCCTCGCTCAGCACCTGCGAGACGAGCGTCGCCACTTCGCGGCGCAGCTCCTCAGGCTGCACCTTGTCGATCACGGCGAGGTTCAGCCGGTCAAGAAGCACGTCGTGCAGATGGCTTTTCAGTTCGAGACGGGCGGTCAGCTCCGTCTCCTGCGGGCTCGGTTCCGGCACGGCGGGCAGGGGGCGGGCAACCTTTGCGCCAAGCTCGACGACATTCGATCCTGACGGCTTTTCAGAACGGTTAAAGTGCCTGAACACGGCCGTTTCTCCTTATGATTTGTGCTGCTGGGCGGTGGCCGGGAAACCACGTCGCGTCGATTGGGCGAGTTGCGTCATCGCCTTGCCGAGGGCCGAACGCGGCGCAACCCGCGACAGAGGCTGCCCCCGGTCGGCGGCAGCCGCGGCCGCGCGCGGATCGTGTGGCAGCCAATGGTCGAGCCGCCGGTCGAGCACCTTCGCCGCCTCGCGCTGCAGCTGCGACTGCATCAGCGGCCGGCGCTGGTGGTTGACCACGATCTCAACCGGCAGGGCGGGATTGTCCTGGGTGAAGAACTCGATCAGCCGCCGGCAATGCCGGACCGAGGAGATCGAGATGTCGGTAACGATCATGAATTCGTCGGCGCGCTCGACGATGGGTTCGATCCAGCCGACGAGAGCGCGGGGCAGATCGACGATGATGTAGTCCTGGCTGTCGCGCAGCGTGTCGAGGATCGCAGCGACCTGATCGGTCCGCAGCGAGTCGAGCGGTGCGAATTTCGACGGCGCGGCGAGAACCGAAAGCCCGCTCTCCGTCACGACCATCGACTGGTCGAGGAAATTGGCGTCCGGGATCGTGCCGTCGAGCGCCAGCTTCAATAGCGTGTCCTGCTCACCGAGGTCGAGGAACGACCCGATCGTGCCGAATTGCAGGTCGAAATCCACGATCGCCACCTTCGGCCGCGCCTCGCCCTTTGCGAGGCCCACACCCGAGACGAGCTGGTCGGCGAGGTTGACCGCGACAGTGGTCGATCCGACCCCGCCGCGCGCCTGCGCCACCGCGATGATCCGGCCGGCGCGGGCGCGCCCGCTTTCCCGCTGCCGGCCGAGCCGCGCGACCTGGCGGTCGACGTCACCCGCCGCCGTTGGCAGCGGCAGGACCTCGTCCACGCCGGCATTCGACAGCGCCCGGGCCTGCGTCAGAGAGATGTTGCCGTCGGCCAGAGCGACAAGCTTCGTGCCGCTCCGCCGATGCGCGACGAGATCGCGGATTGCCGTGAGGTCGGCCTGATCGTCCGGGCTCGTCTGGAAGAGGATGATGTCGTAGTCGGCCATCGCCTTGATCGCCCGTCCGTTCATCCCGGCCAGAGTGGAGGTCTGGGTATCCACCCGCACGCCCGGATCGGCGGACAGCGATTTTCCGATCGCTTCCGAGACGCTGGCCTCGGGCGCGATCACGAGCATGGATTTGGTCGTCACGGTCATAACGTCATCCTTCCGGCGGGCGATTCGGCCCGCATTCACTCATCCGTTTTCACCAAGGTTGAGGTCTTCGCCCGGCAGGGACATGCTCATTGCCGGGAAGGGCAGGGTTGCTGGGGGGCCGGACCCAGTGCCGCCGGTCGCCAGTGCCGCAAGGCCGCTGAGCGGGGTCACAAACTGGAAGTTCAGGTTCTGGATCTCGACTGTCACGACGGGCACATAGGGGCCGCCGAGAAAGCCGAGGTTCTGGTCGTAACCATAGCTGAACGACAGGTTCCCGACGTCTGACCCCTGCGGCATCAGCGGCGCGATCGCGGTCCAGATTTCATCCGAGGTCGGATCGCCAGCAACACCCGCACAGGTGATCGTGCCGGGATTGGCACAGATCGACCCTCCGGCGGCGCAACTTGTCCCGAACCGGGGCGGCATCGAACCGGGTGGAACCGCCCCGCGCGTATAGGAGACGGGCACACCGGGACAGGCGGGCAGGCGCACCACGGCAAGGCGCGACGCCAGTTGCATGGCCTTGTCCGCCATCACGTATTCCGCGCCCATCCGGCCGAAATCGATCAGCGCGAAGAAGATCAGCAGGAAGAGCGGAATAAGGATCGCCAGCTCGACCAGCGTCGTGCCACTCTCGTCGCGCCGGAAGCGTCGAAGGATTTGGCGGTGCGTGCTCATGATCCGAAGACCCGCGAGCTGTCGGTCACGTTCGTGACGATTGGCGTCAGCGTCGCCCCGCTCAGCGCGAAGAGGCCGGCAAAGGGGAAGGTGACGGTGACATTGGCCGTCACGCTCGCCACCGGAGCCGGGCTGACCCGGTAGGTACCCGCGACGCAGGCGAGCGTCGGCGTCACCGAATTGACGGTAACGCCAGCCGGGAAGATCGCGCCGCCGGTGACGCTCTGGCCGACGATCGTCTGCAACTGCGCGGCATACCCTGCGACCGATCCACCCGTCGCGCAGATATTCGCTGGCACCACGCGGGCAAGGTAGCGTGTCGCGTCGCGCACTCCGCCGATAGCGCTCTGGAAACCGATCATCAGCCGGCTGCCCTCGATGATCACCCCGAAAACCAGCAGCATCATCGGCAGGACGAGTGCGAACTCGACCAGGGCCGCGCCGTCTTCGTCGCGCCGGAAGCGGCGGAAGAGGCGGCGACAAGGCCGGTATGGGGGTGTCCGCTTCATTGCACTACCTGTAAAGCTGCACGACATCGTGGATGATGCCTGCCGAGCCGCCGCTGCCGCCATTGCCGCCGGCGGATCCGATGATCTCGGCATAGATGTCGAGCGATGAGACTGAGCCGCCGTTGTCGACAACGGGTTCGGTGATGAACATCTTGACGAACTGGTGGACGGGAACGCCGGTAGTTCTTCCACTGATCGGGATTTGCTGCGCAATCGACCCCCGCCGCGATGATGACGCGCCGCTCGGGGTCGGTATCCTGATGGGGCGAGCACATCGGGCGACCGGTTTCGGAAAGACCGGAAAGGATCGAAGCGCTGGAACCGGCGCCGCCAGCCGAAGCAATCTCGGCCAGGTAATACTGGTAGCGTGTCAGTGCCGAGGGGTGCGGATCGGTGCCGCCATAATTGGTGTTGACGTAGGCGGTGCGCCCGGCCGACCAGTTGCCGTTACCGTAGGGCGCACATCCCGGAAAGCAGTCGTCGCGCGGGATCGCCCGCGTATCCGTCGTGGGCTGAGTGTTGTTCCAGTTGCAGGACTTGCCGTTCTTCGGTTCAAGGCCCTTTATGACGTTCGGCGCCGGCGCAAAGACCGGATTGTTCATCTCGCTCTTCATGGCGCCGGTCCACATGTCGAAACGGGTGTTCAGCGCGGCGTTGGTGATGCCGACCTTCTGGCCCGGCTCGGTATCGACGCCCCTTTGGGCGAAGCACTGGGTGATGCTGCCGACGGCGCCAAGGACGCAACGCAGCATCGGCCCCGTGCCGCCGGCGCCGGCGCAGTTCCCGGTGGAATCGAGGGCAAGCGTCGAGGGTTCGAGAAAACCGAAATTTCCGGGCCCCCAGGCAGCGCCCTGGCCGCCAGAGCGCAGCCGGATCATGTCGCCGATGGTGGCGGGATCCGACGCGTCAAAACTGGGGTTCGGGATGCAAAACATCATCGGCGTGATATCGCAGGCGTATTGGGTGAACCCCGCGACGGCAGTCGCGCCGACGCTGCTGTTTGCCGGCGTGTTGCCCGTCAAAGCGAAGAACGCCGCGCCAAAGGTGTAGCTGACGGTCTTTCGGTTCATCAACACGCGGGCATAGATCGCGTCCTCCGGCACCGTCGTCAGCCCGGCGGCAAGGCTAAAGGTGTCGCTGCCCGGCAGCGCGTCATAGAAGTCGATCGTGTAGTCAGCCCCGCCCCCCAGCGCTCGTGCGCCGCTGCCGAAGGCCTGGCTGTCGGCGATCAGGTTCGCCGCCGCATTCGTCGCGCGGGTGATCAAGTCGCTGCGGCCGTCCAGCTCTCCGGCGGCAGCAAGGGCGACCTGATCGGCATAGGCCTGAAGCTCCGATTGCGTCGCGGCGATGCGGCCGAAGTCGAAAGAAAGCGCCACGATTCCGAGGATAACCGCGAGCGATACCGCCCAGAAGACCAGGACGGCGCCGGCTTCGTCCGAGGCGAAGCTTCCGATGTTGCGCTGATCTGACATTCCGTGCTCTCGCCCCCCGTCACTCGACTTCCACGATCTCGACCTCGTTGGCCCGACGCACGCGAATCGTGGATTTCGCGACGGTCTCGGTGACCGGCGACTTGTCGCGCAGGATGTCCGACAGGCGGATGGAATCGAGCGGCTGGTCGACGGCGTTGTCGAGCGACCGCAGCGACAGGCTCAGCGTGCCGGCCTTCTGCGCCAGCGCCAGCGTCTGGCCCTGCGCGGGTGTCACCTCGACCGTGACGGTCTGGGCCACGAGCGGCTGGTCGTTCTGCCGGTCGGCATCCTGATCGACGCCGAGGACATGGATATTCTGCAGGATCGTCACCGCGCGCAGGCTGTCGTCGCGGCCCTGGGTCAGGACGATATCGACGCTGTCGCCGGGGGTGACGAAGCCGCCGACGGCGGTCTCGGCCTCGACCTTGATCGCCATCGCGCGGGTATTCTCGCCAAGGCTCTGGACGATCGTCACCTTCTCGCCGAAGTCGGAGACCTTGGAGGCGAGGATCAGTTCGCCCTGCGCCATCTCGCGCGTGGCGCGACGCGGCGGCATGCCGGGGGCGGGAACGAGGTTGTCGAGCTCGGTGATCGCGCCCGGCGGCAGCGCAGAGCGGGGCCAGGACAGAACCTGAAGCATCTGCGGCTGGATCGCCTGGCCGAAGGGAATGTCGCGCCCGGCGACGATGACCGAGACGAGCGCCGCCTCGGGGTCGGTCGCGGCAACTGCGCGGCTCCGGTCGAGATACTCGCGGGCGCCGAAGGCCGATCCTCCGGCAACGGCGACACCGAGAATGGCGACGAGGATGGAACGGGCTCCCACGGCAAATCTCCTGGATTCTTGGTCGGGACGGAGGGAAGTGCGCGTCAGTCCCGGGTCGCGCTGGCTTCGAAAGCCGAAGTTCGCAGGCCGGCTCACGGAGGCGAATACCGGCCTGCGGAAAGGGCCGTTCGCTTACGGCATCGCCGCGCCCGCGGCTCCCATCGCGGCCGTAATGTCACCGGCGAGAAGGTTCAGAGCGCCGATTCCGACGCCGACCGCCGAGAGACGACGGCGATGCCATATTCGACAAGCGTCACGCCGTCGTCGCAGTGACGGAAGTCGATCCATTTCTTCAGAAGATAGTCGCGCATTGTAATCTCCTCACATGCGTTCCATTTGGTCCCGGATTGGTGCCGGGTCAGAGAGACGAACCGAAGATCAAGCGTTCGGCTCCCCTTCAGAATTGCGGCGGAAATGTGGTGCCGCATCGTCTGAAACGATGAAGCTTTCGCGGATCGGTTGTATTTTCGACGGGAATGCGCCGGTTTCGCGGTCGGACGCGCCATGTGAACCGGACTTGCGGATGCGTGCCGGCGCGATCAATCTTTGCCGCCAGTCACACCGAAGCGGAGCAAAACCCGATGAAGCGATCCGAGATCAATGCCATCCTGAGTGACGCCGACGCCTTCATCCGCTCCTTCGGCTATGTGCTTCCGCCCTTCGCCTACTGGTCACCCGAGCGGATGCGCGCGGCGATCGCGGGTGGCAGCGACCACGCGGCGCGCGGGCTCGGATGGGACATCACCGATTACGGGCAGGGACGGTTCGACGCGCTCGGCCTCTTCCTCTTCACCGTGCGCAACGGCGACGCCGCCGACCTCGCGCGCGGGCGCGGAATGCTCTACGCGGAGAAGATCATGATTTCCCGCGAGGGTCAGTTGAGCCCGATGCACCGGCACAACATCAAGGCCGAGGATATCATCAACCGGGGCGGCGGGACGCTGGTGCTGGAACTCTTCTCACCCGATGCGGAGGGCGGGATCGACCCCGGTGCCGAAGTCGCGGTGCCGGTCGATGGCGCGATCCGGCGCCTTCCCGCCGGCGGGCACCTGAAACTCGCGCCGGGGGAATCAGTGACGCTGATGCCCGGCATCTGGCACGCCTTCTGGGCCGAGGGCGCCGACGTGCTGATCGGCGAGGTCTCCACCGTCAACGACGACCGAACCGACAACGTCTTCCGCGAGAAGATCGGCCGCTTCCCGAAGGTGGAGGAGGACGCGGCCCCCCTCCACCTTCTGGTCTCCGACTATTCCTGAGGCTCGGGCTTTACTCGGAAGACCGCGAGGTAGAGCGCCGGCACGAACACCAGCGTGATGATCGTCCCGGCGATGATGCCCCCCATCATCGCATAGGCCATCGGCCCCCAGAAGATCTGCCGCGAGATCGGGATCAGCGCGAGGCTCGCCGCCGCCGCTGTCAGAAGGATTGGCCGGGCGCGGGCATCCGAGGCCTCGAAGACCGCGTCCCAGGCCGAGCGGCCCTTTACGCGCAGGACCTCGATCTCGTCCACCAGGATGATCGAGTTGCGGATCAGGATGCCGATGAGGGCGAGGACGCCGAGGATCGCGACGAAGCCCAGGGGCGCGCCCGACGGCACCAAGGCCGCGACGACGCCGATGAGGCCGAGTGGGGCCGCGCAGAGGACCACGAAGCCGAGGCGGAAGCCCTGTGTCTGCGCCATGATCAGCGTCAGCATGATCAGGATCATCAGGGGCACGACGGCCGCGATCGGCGCCTGGCTCTTGGCGCTTTCCGCAACCGCGCCGCCGACTTCGACATGGGCGCCGGCAGGAAGCGCGTCATTGAACCCTGCGATCCGGTCCGACAAAGCCGCGACGATGGTGGCCGGCTGGTCCTTGGTCGAGATCGCCGCCTTCACGGTGATCGTCGGCATCCGGTTGCGCTGGTGGATCACCGGCTGCTCGGTCTCGTATTCGAAGGTCGCGAGCGAGCGGAGCGGAATCGTCACGCCGCCCGTGGTGGACAGCTGCAGCCCCGCCAGCGCCTCGACCGACTCGCGCGAGGCCGAATCGCCGCGCGCGACGATGTCGACGAGATAGGCGGCGTCGCGAAGCTGCGGTCACGGTCGTGCCGTCATAGATCGCGTTCAGCGCCGAGGCGATGTCGCGCGGGGTGACGCCGAGCTGGCGGGCCTTGTCCTGCTGGATGTTGACCCGCACGACACGCGCCGGTTCGTTCCAGTCCATGACGATGTTGGTCAGCCGTTCGTCCGTCGCAAGCAGGGCGGCGAGATCGCGGGCCCGGTCGCGCAGCACGCCGATGTCGGGGCCGCTCAGCCGGTACTGGACTGGGCGACCGACCGGCGGGCCGATGTCCAGAAGCTTGACGTAGATGTCGATGCCCGGGAACTCGTTCGCCGCGATCTCGCGCAGCTCGGTGCGCAGCGCGTTCCGGGCCTCGACCGAAGGGGTCTGGATGACGATCTGGCCCATGTTCGGCCCCGGTGTCGGCACGTCGTAGGCCAGAAGGAAGCGCGGTGCGCCTCGGCCCACATAGGCCGACCAGAAGAGCACCTTGTCATGGCCGTCGAGCTTCGCCTCCATCCGCGCCATCTCGGCCGAGGTCGCGGCGATGGAGGCGTTCTGAGGCAGCGCGAAATCGAGGATCAGCTCCGGCCGGTCGGAATTCGGGAAGAACTGCTGCTCGACGAAACGCATGCTGAAGATCGACAAGGCAAAGGCCGCGACGGTCAGCGCGATGGTGACCCAGCGGAACCGCATCGCGAGACGCAGGAGCCGGTGAAAAAGCCGCCGCGCCCAGCCCGGCCCGGCGTCTTGATGCTTCATCTTCGCCGGCAGGAACGTCACGCCCAGAAGCGGCGCGAAGAGAACCGCGACGATCCACGAGACGAGAAGCGACACCGCGATGACGACGAAGAGCGAGAATGTGAATTCGCCTGCCGCCGAATTGTTGAGGCCGACAGGAATGAACCCTGCGACCGTCACCAGCGTGCCGGTCAGCATCGGGAAGGCGATCGAGGTCCAGGCATAGGAGGCGGCTCGCGTCAGGCTCTCGCCCTTCTCCAGCCGCGCGATCATCGTCTCGATGGCGATCATCGCATCGTCGACCAGGAGCCCGAGCGCGATGATCAGCGCGCCGAGCGAGATGCGTTGCAGAGTGAAGCCGGAATATTGCATGACGACGAAGGTGATGGCGAGGACGAGCGGGATCGTCAGCGTCACGACCAGTCCCGCCCGCAGCCCGAGCGAGATGAAGCTGACGGCAAGGACGATCAGCACCGCCTCCAGCAGCGCCTGCAGGAAATGGCCGACGGCCTCGTCCACCACATGCGGCTGGTCGGCGACCTGGTGGATATCGACGCCGACCGGCAGCGCGGCCTGCGCCTTGTCCATGACGGCGGAAAGCTCGGTGCCGAAGTCGATGATGTTGGCGCCCTTCTTCATGCCGACGGAGAGGCCGACCGCGTCCTCGCCCCGGTAGCGGAAGAGGGTGGAGGGCGGGTCCTCGTATCCGCGCCGGATATCGGCGACGTCGGTCAGGCGGAAGAACCGGTCGCCGACGCGCAGGTTGATCGCCTCGAGGCTTTGCGGTGCCGGAAAACTGGCCGCCGACGCGGACCAGCACCTGTTCCGGGCCGGCGTCGATCACGCCTGACGGCAGGATCGCGTTCTGCGCCGCGAGCGTCGCCTGCACCGCCTGCTGATTCAACCCGAGCGCGGCCAGCCGTTCGGTGGAGAATTCGAGATAGATCACCTCGTCGCGGGTGCCGAAGATCTCCACCTTGCCGGCATCGGGCAGAGCCTGCACCTCGCGGCGGACGGTTTCGACATAGTCGCGCACCTCGCGCGGGGTGAAGCCGTCCGAGGTGAAGGCGTAGATATTGCCGAAGACGTCGCCGAAATTGTCGTTGAACTGGAAGCCCGCGAACTCGGCCGGAAATTCGGACCGGATATCGGCCATCATGTTGCGCACACGCTGCCAGATCAGCGGCAACTGGTCCGGCTTCGTGGTCGGCAGAAGCTCCACATAGACGACGGTCCGCCCCGGTGCCGTGACCGAGCGGGTGTTGTCCAGCTCGTCGAGGTCTTCGAGCTTCTTCTCGATCCGGTCGGTAACCTGGGTCAGCGTCTCGGCTGTGTCGGCGCCGGGCAGGGCGGCCGAGATGATCATCGTCTTGATCGCGAAATTGGGGTCTTCCTCGCGCCCGATGGAGAGATATGACAGGACGCCCGCGACCAGCGACACGATCATCAGGAACCACACGAAGGAGCGGTGTTTGAGCGCCCAGTCGGAAAGGTTGAACCGGTTCATGGCGTCACCCGCGGGCCGACGATCTGCCCGTCCTCAAGCGAATGGATACCCTTGATCACGACCTCGTCGCCGGGGGCGAGGCCGGAGGCGACGATGGCGAAGCCGCCGACGGCGGGGCCGAGCGTGACCGCCGTGCGGACGACGCTGCGGGCGCCGGAAGCGACGACCCAGACGGCGGGGGCGCCTTCAGCGTCGAGGATGGCGCCGGCCGGTATCACCACGCCTTCGCCCGACCGCGCCTCGGGCGTTACACGCGCCAGCGCGCCGAGGCGGAAGCCGTCGGGCGGATCGGTCAGCGTCAGATGCAACCGCCGGGTGCGGGTGGTTCGCTCGGCCACCGGGTCGATGCGGGTCAGTATGGCGGGTGCGGTGATGGCCGCGTTGGCGGCAAGCCGCGCGGTGAAGACCGCCCCGGGCTCGAACGCCGCGACATCGGCTTCGCTGAGGTCGATGACGATCTCGCGCTCTCCGGTCGCGGCAAGCCGCAGCACTCGCTGTCCCGCAGAAAGCGCGGCACCCGGCTCGGCCGCGACCTCGGTCACCACCCCGTCCTGCGGCGCCGTCAGCGTGGCAAGCCGGCGCAGGTCGGCGGCGCGCGCGCGGGCCGCGCGGGCCTGTTCCAGCCGCGCTTCGGCGGCGACAAGCGCCCGGCTCGCATCCTCGAGCCGCGTGGCGCTGCCGACGCCGCGGGTCGCAAGCTCCTGCGCCCGGTCGCGCGCATCCGTGGCCGAGCGGAGCTGCGCCTCGGCGACCGTGGCACCGGCCTCGGCCGCGCGCAGGTCGGCGTCGAGATCCTCGGGGTCGAGCCGCGCCAGGACCTCGCCCTTGACCACTGTGTCGCCGGCGGAGACCGGGCGTTCGGCGATCGTCCCGGCCAGCGGAAAGCCGAGATCAGTTTCGATCCTGGCCGCGACGGTGCCGACATAGGTCACAGGCAGGCCGGTCTGCGGGTTGACGATGACGGAGACGACGGGACGAGGCGCGGCGTCCTCGGGCGCCGGTGCGTCCGCCGCCAGCGCGGGGCCGGAGAGGACGAAGATGAGCGCGAGAAACCTCATTCCGCACCCTCCACCGCCCGCACCAGCCGGCCCGGGAAAAGAAGCTGCGCACCCTTTCCGACGATAAGCATCCCGTCCTCGACACCCGAGGCGACGACGATCCGCCCGGTCTCGTAGCGGTCGATCGCGATCGGCTGGGCCGAGACCGCCATCGTCTCGGGATCGACGCGCCAGACCGACGGCCCGTCGGTCGTGGCCGAGATCGCCGAATAGGGCAGGATCACCTGCGCCGGGCCGGTCCGCACCACGGTGCCGCGCACCGCCTCGCCGAAGGTCAGCCCCTCTGGCGGCGCATCGACGGCGACCTTGACCGCGACAGTCCCGGTCGTCGCGTCGACCACCGGCGAAATCTCGTCGATCCGGCCGGTGAAGGTCTGCTCTGGCGTATCGAGGAGGTTAAGCGTCACCTCCGGCGGCGCCTCGCCGATGGAGAGCATCACCTCCGGCACGTCAAAGACCGCGTCGACGCCCGCGCCGAGCGCCAGTTCGATCACCGGCTGGGCGGCGCCGACGATCTGCCCGGCCTCGGCCATACGTCGGGTGACGGTCGCTTTCTCGGGCGCCAGAAGCACCGTGTCGTCGACCGCCTTCGTTGCCCGGTCCAGTTCCGCCCGCGCCTGTGCCAGGACGCCCTCGGCGATGCGCAGGGCATCCTCGGCGCTGTCGCGGGCAATCCGCGTCGTGGCTCCCCGCTCCAGCAACGTGTCCTGCCGGTCGAGATCCTCGGCCGCCTGCCGGTAATCGGCGGTCGCTGTCAGCATCCCCGCCTCGGCGGCGCGCAGCGCCTGTTCCTGCTGGACCGCATCCATCCGCGCCAGCACCGAGCCCTCCTCGACATGGCTTCCCGCATCGACGAGGACCTCGATCACCCGCCCGCCCATCGGGAAAGCCGCGTTCAGCGTGTCATGGGCGCGGATCTCACCGGTCAGCGAATATCTCTGTGATTGCGCCTCGGCATGGGCGGTCACGATTTCGACGGCAAGCGGCGCCTCGGCGTGGCCGGGCTGCGAAAGGGCGGTCAGCCCGGTCAGGACCAAGGCGCGGACAAGGAACATCGGCTCACTCTCGGTTCGGGCCGGGAATCGGAACCCGGGCGACGGCCAGGCAGCCTTCGGCGCGGGGACGAGGTGCCGAACCCGTTCTCGCGCCATTGGGCCGCGACGGCAAGCCCCCTCCGGCCAGAACGCATTCTCCTGTTGACAGGCCCCGCCGGGCGCACGTCTGTTGGCTTTAGCAATCACGGCTCCGCCGGCCCGGCCGGCGGCAGGTGCGGCGACCGGCCGCGACAGATCAGGGAGACTATGAGATGACATTCGGCAAGATCGGGATCTCGGCGGTGTTCGCGCTGGCCATCGCGGCGGGCACAGCCTCGGCCGACGAAAGCTGTGCCGTGGGCAAGACGCTGAAGGACGGCATGCTGACGATCGCCACCGGCAATCCGGCCTATTTCCCCTGGGTGATCGACAACGACCCGGCCGCCGGCAAGGGCTTCGAGGCCGCCGTGGCCTACGAGATCGCCGCGCGGATGGGTTTCGACCGCGACCATGTGGAATGGATCTCCACCACCTTCGACCAGGCGATTCAGCCGGGTCCGAAGGAGTTCGACTTCAACCTCCAGCAATATTCGATCACGGCGGAGCGGGACCAGACCATCGACTTCTCCGACCCCTACTACTCGGCGGCGCAGGCCGTCCTGGTGCGCCAGCCCACGGTCGATGGCGGCGCGACCCCGACGCTCGCCTCGCTGAAGATGCTGAAATGGGGCCTCGCCGCCGGCACGACCGCGCCGGCGCTGATCCAGGAGCTGGTTGGCCCCGACGGCGATCCGCTCCTCTACGACGAGACGGCCGACACTGCCGAGGCGCTGAAGGCCGGCCAGATCGACGCGACGATGATGGACCTGCCGACCGCGCTCTACACCGCCGCCGTGCTCCTCGACGACGGCGTCGTGCTCGGCCAGTTCCCGAAAGGCGCGGAGGCGCCCGATTCCTTCGGCCTCGTCTTCGAAGAGGGCAATCCCTTGCGCGACTGCGCCAACGAGGCGATCGCGGCGATGACCGAGGACGGCAAGCTCGCCGCGATCGAGGCCGAATGGCTGCAAGAGGCGACGGGCGTTCCGGTCATCGAGTGACCGGCCGGCAATGACCCCGGAGAGGACGGAGACGACGGGCGCCGGCCGCAGGGCTGCGCGCGGACCGACACGGCGCGAGCGGCGCGAGGCGCGGCTCCGCCGCCGCAGCATGGTGATCGCCGCCGCCAGCACGGTGGCGGTGGTGGCGCTCATCGTCCTCCTCGTGCCGATGGCGCCGGGATGGGAGAGGGTGCAGAAATCCTTCTTCAACGCCGAGATCTTCGCCAAGACCTTTCCGGGGCTTCTCAAGGCCTTCCTCATCGACGTGATGATCTTCGCCTGGTGCGCGCCGATGATCGCGGTCCTCGGCCTCGTCATCGCGCTCGCCCGCGACGCCCGTTCGCCCGCGCTCTTCCCGCTCCGGCTTTTCGGGACGATCTACAACGACGTCTTCCGCGGCGTGCCGGTGATCCTGGTGATCTACCTCGTCGGCTTCGGTATCCCCGGCCTCGGCCTGCCGCGCCCCTGGAACAGCCCCTATATCTGGGGCACGGTCGCGGTGGTCCTGACCTATTCCGCCTATGTGGCCGAGGTGTACCGGACCGGCATCGAATCGATCCATGAAAGCCAGCGCGCGGCGGCGACCTCACTCGGCCTCTCGCACTGGGACACGATGCGCTACGTGATCCTGCCGCAAGCCATCCGCCGGGTGATCCCGGCGAACATGAACCTTCTCATCGCGCTCCAGAAGGACGTGGCGCTTCTCTCGTTCATCGGCCCGGTCGAGATCCTGCGCCAGGCCGGGGTCTACAAGTCGGTCCACGCGAATTTCACGCCCTATCTCGGCGCCGCGCTGATCTTCCTCGCCGTGACGGTGCCCGCGACCCGCGCGGTTGACCGGATGATCGCCCGGCAATACAGGGCGCGCAGCTGATGGCGGCGAAACTGCGGATGATCGACGTCTGGAAAAGCTTCGGCGCAAACGAGGTGCTGCGCGGGATCGACCTTGAGGTCGAGAAGGGGCAGATGGTCTGCCTGATCGGCACGTCGGGATCCGGCAAGTCCACGCTCCTGCGCTGCATGAACCTGCTGGAACCCGTCGATGACGGCCAGATTCTTTTCGATGGACAGGACATTACCGACCCCGAGCTTGACCCCCAGCCGATCCGCCAACGCATCGGCCTGGTGTTCCAGAGTTTCAACCTCTTCCCGCACATGACCGCAATCGACAACGTGCTGCTCGCCCCGCGCCGCATCCACCGCAAAGCCCGGGGGACGCTCCTGCCGGGGGTCGAGGCGCTCTTCGACCGCTTCGGCCTCGCCGACCGGATGTCGCATTATCCCGACCAGCTTTCCGGCGGCCAGCAGCAGCGTGTTGCGATCATCCGCGCGCTTGCCATGAAACCCGAGGTGATGCTCTTCGACGAGGTGACATCGGCGCTCGACCCCGAATTGGTGGGCGAGGTGCTCGACGTGCTGCGCGTCCTCAAGGCCGAGGGGATGACGATGATGCTGGCCACGCACGAGATGGCCTTCGCCCGCGAAGCCGCCGACAAGGTCTGTTTCCTCGACGCCGGCCGCATCGTCGAGGAAGGCAGCCCCGCCGAAATGTTCAGCAGCCCGAGCGAGGCGCGCACCCGCGCCTTCCTTGCCCGCGTTCTCTGAGCCCGCATTCTCTGGCGCCGCCGGGCTTGCCCCGGCACAACCGGAATGCGAAAACCTGCGGGATCGGAGGGGGGAGGGGATATGCTCAGATCCAGAATGGACATGGCGGCGGCCTTCATCCAGGAACGCATCGACATCCGCCCCGAAATCGCGCTGGTCCTCGGCTCCGGCCTCGGCCCGCTCGCGGGTCAGGTCGAGGGCATCTCGATCCCCTATTCGGAGATCCCGGACTTCCCGGTCTCGACCGCGCCCGGACACGAGGGCCGGCTGATCCTCGGCCGCCTCTTCGGGCGCGACTGCGTGGTGATGCAGGGGCGGGTGCACCTCTACGAAGGCTATTCGCCGCAGAAGGTGGTGTTCCCGGTCTGCGTCATGGCGGCCCTCGGCGCGAGGACCATTGTCCTGACCAACGCGGCCGGCGGGATGAACCGCGACTATTCCGTCGGCGACCTCGTGGCTATCGAGGATCACCTCTCGCTCGCCGTCGCCTCCGGCCTCGACCCGCTTCTCGGGCCGAACGATCCCAGTCTCGGCCCCCGCTTTGTCTCGATGAACCGCGCCTACGATCCCGACCTCTTGACGCTCGCCGAGCGCATCGGCGGGGTGAGGCGCGGCACCTACGCCCACGTCGTGGGCCCGAGCTTCGAGCCCCCCGCGCTCATCCGGCTGCTGCAATCGGCGGGGTGCGACCTCGTCGGCATGTCCACCGTGCCCGAGGTGATCATGGCCCGGCACATGGGCCTGCGCGTTCTCGCGATCTCGGCCGTGACCAACATCGCGGTGGCGAGCGTCGCCGACGCCCATGTGACGAACGAGGACGAGGTGTGGGAGGCCGCGAAAGCCTTGCAGCCGAAGCTCCTCGCCCTGATGCAGGCGCTGATCCCGGCACTTCCCAAGGTGACAGAATGACCGCATTCCCCGCCCGCGCCGACACGCTCATCACCAATGCCCGCATCCTGACGATGGATGACGGCTTCACCGAGATCGCCGGCGGCGCGCTGGCCATCGTGGGCGGCAAGATCGCAGCGCTCGGCCCGGCATCGGCCGCCGCCGGAACCGATGCGGCCGAGGTGGTAGATGCCGGGGGCGGCCTCCTTCTGCCGGGTTTCGTCAACACCCACTGCCACGCGGCGATGGTGCTCTTTCGCGGCCTCGCCGACGACCGGCCGCTGGACGGGTTCCTGAAAGCGGTCTGGGCCGCCGAGGCCGCGCATGTGACCCCCGGCACGGTGCGGGCGGGGGCGACGCTGGGGCTGGCCGAGATGGCGCTCGGCGGGGTGACCCATGTGGTCGACATGTATTTCCACCCCGACGCGACCATAGATGCGGCGCGCAAGGTTGGCGTCGGCCTCAGCTCCGGCCCTGTCTTCATCGGATTTGACGGGATCGACCACCTGCCCTGGCCCCAGCGTCTCCGCTTCGCCGTGGAGTTCGTTGACCGCCACCGCGGCGCAGACGGGGTCGAACTGATGCTGATGCCGCACTCGACATACACGCTCGACGAAGGGAAACTGCGCGAGGTCGCGGCGATGTCCGACCGACTCGGCCTGCCGGTCCACATCCACGCCGCAGAGGCGCCGTCCGAGATGCGGCTGGTGGCCGACCAGCACGGCACCACGCCCGCGCGCGTCCTCGACCGGGCCGGCATCCTCAAGCCGGGAACGCTTCTTGCCCACGCGGTCCATCTCGACGACGGCGAGATCGCGCTTCTGGCCGAACGCGGCGCCGCCGTAGCGCATTGCCCGCTCTCGAACGCCAAGCTTGCCTCCGGCATGGCGCGGCTGAAGGCTTTGCGTGCCGCCGGGGTGACGCTGTCCCTTGGCACCGACGGCGCCTCCAGCGGCAATGACCTCGACATGTTCCGGACGATGCGGCAGGCCGCCTACCTCGCGATCCTCGCGACAGGAGAGCCGGGCGTCCTGCCCGCCCGCGAGATTGTGGCGATGGCGACGCGCGGCGGCGCGGCGGCGGCGGGGCTTTCGGGACGAAAAGGCATTCTGGCACCGGGCATGGACGCCGACCTGATGCTGCTCGACCTCTCCGCCCCGCACCTTATCCCGGTCTACGATCCCTATTCGACGCTCGTCTATGCCGCCGGGCGCGAGGATGTGCGCGAGGTTTTCGCTAGGGGCCGGCGAATCGTCGCCGGCAGTCGCCTGACGGCCGGGATCGACGAAGAGATCGCCGAGGTTCGCGCCGTCGCGGCCCGCATCGCGCAAGAACCGGCCCCGGTCTAGACGCAAGATCGGGCGCGAAACCCTCACATCACCGGCCATTCCCCGCCAACGGGAACAATTCTGGCCTCCGGCGTTTGAATGTTGCCGGGTTCGCCGGTAATATACGAGTCTGTGGTGGTCGGGCTCGGTTCATCTGCCGAAACGGGTCCGTGGGTAATTTTGTGGCTGGCCTTGGGTCAATTGGACCCTCTTCGCTGCCGTCAAGAGGGTGGGGCTAATGGAAAGAACAGCGACGGATGTCGCTTCGCCGCCAATTGCGGGCGGTGATTTGCCAAGCTTCGACGAGCTTTTGGCAAAAGGGTCGTTCCATGCCCGGCTGGCTCGGGCGCGTGCGGAGCGCGAGAAGGCTATGGCCCGGTCCGGCGATGCGGCGGACGACGAATTCATCCTCAATACCGGTAACAGGCCGTGGGAAAAGGCACCGGGCGTGGCGCCGAAGAGCGACCGCCTGACCGAGGCGCTCGGCCATTCCGTGGCGGTCGAGGATCAGCAGGCACGGCCGTTGCGCCCGCCGGTCGCCCCGCCACCCGCCGTGCCTGCGCCGGTCGCGCCGACCCCAGCGCTCGTTGTGCCGGCGGCCCCGGTCGCACGGGTGGCAGAGCGGCTTCAGCCGCTCGCGCCGGCGGAAAGCCTTGTCTTGGTCCCGCCGAAATCCATGCGCAGGCGGTTGCAGGTCGCCGCCGGTTTCGGCGCCGGCCTGATCATTGGCGCCGCCGCCGCCGTCGTCGGGCCGCTCCTGCGCGATGCTGGCCCGGCATCTGTCGCCCCCGCCAGCCAGATCGCCCCCGCCCCCGCCACGGTCGCGTCCATTGCGATAGCGGATTCGCCCGCTGTCGCGACGGCCGCGCCCGGTCTTGCGGCGCTCTCCGCCTCGGTGGAGGCACTGCCGGCGCTCGGCCCATCCGGTCCGCGCCCGCTGCCGGTCCTACTCGCGCGTCCCGCGGCGCCCCAGGCCGCCGATGCGGCGCCGCAGGGGATCCGCACCGGCCCGCTTCTCGCCAGCGCCGCGCCCCGCGGGCTCGACGCGCCGGCAGCGGCGCTCTTGCCGCCACCGGCGAGGCCCAGCCATATCGAACTCCTCGTCGCGCGGCTTCCGGCCGCCGCCCCGGTCACGGCGCCGCCGCCGGCCGACGCGCCACCTTCGCCCGCCCTCGCTCCGCCGGCGCGTCCGGGCGTCGGCGGAGCCGCCGCCAGCCTCGAGCCGCTCGCCCCGGGCGATACTTTGGTCGCCTCCGCCGCCGCCCTGACCAGCTGGTCCGCGCCAGCGCCGGGCTGGTTGACCGCGCCGCGCAGCCTGACCGGCGACGCGCCCTTGTCCGCGCAGCCGCTGCCCGCAGCCTATCCTGCGCCGGAGGCGCCCGTGGCCGATGCGCCCGCCACGACGCTCTTCCCCGGTCCAGTCGTCCTCCACGCCCCCAAGAGTGTCGCCGACGCCGAGCTGGCCGAGGCCGTGGACCGCCTTGGCGCGGCGGGGGTGCCCGTCCGCGACCCGAGCCGCGTCGGCTTCACCGTCTCGGAAAGCAACGTGCGCTACTTCCACGCCGCCGACGCCGAGGCCGCCGCTGCGATCGCCGATACGCTCGACGCCCGCCTCCGCGACTTCACCAGCTTCGCACCGGCCCCGCCGGAAGGCACGATCGAGATCTGGCTTGCCGGGAAGGGCGGAAGTGGGTCCACGACCGCGCGCAAATCGACGAACCGGACCCTCAGACCGCTTGATCAGCGCCTATTGAACCTGAGAAACCGGATTCTTCAGCAACTCCGGAACGGGGACCACCTTTAGGACCATCGGCCGATGCGGTCGGGGTCGAAATGATACAATGGGGGCGACATGCCTGAACCGAGAACTCCTTGCAGTCATCACCGCGCTTCTGATGATTGCCGGCGTGCCCGCGCGGGCCGACTATGACATCGCGCAGCTGCAGCAGATCGAGCAGTACATCCTGCAAAAGGATTGTGCTGCCCTCTGGCAGTATCTCAGCGCCAACCCGTCGATCATGTCCGGCAACGACGCGCTCGCGCGCGAGCTTCAGACCTTCGTCGCCGCCACCGAACGCGGCCAACTCAACTGCTTCGCCGCGCGGCCCGCCCCGACCGCGGTGGTGCCGCCTGCGGCAGTCGTGAGTTTCGCCGCCACCAACTCGGCCATCTATTGACCGCCCAGTCCCAATCCGGAGGAGCGGGATGACCGGGCCGGGCAGCGTCGCCTACATCCTCGACCCGCGCTTTCCTGGTGGCACGTCCTCGGCCGTGGCCGAAGAGTTGCACGCCATCGCCCCGCTCTGCCGGCCCGCCATCCACGCGGTCAGTTCACGGATGTTCGCGGGCCAGGATCCCGCCCCGCCGCTTGCCGCTGCCTTCGAGGCGTTGGGGATCGATCCGGTTTGGGACGCGGACACGATCAGCGCCGACACGGTGATCCTTCACAACCCGTCCTTCCTGAAGTTCCAGCCGGATTTCGGGGCCCGCATTCTCTGCCGGCACCTGATCGTCGTTACCCACGAAAACTTCCTTCGCCCCGGCAGCGCGGAGGCGTTCGACACCACCGGCTGCCTCGGCCAGATCGACCGCGCCACGCTCGCCCTTCGGAAGTCGTTGGCCCCGATCTCGGCGCATAACCGGGCGACTGTCGAGGCATGGGGCGCCCGCTTCGGCCTGCCGCAAGGCTGGGACGTGCTGGCCGAGGACTGGTTCAACATCTGCGATCTGCCGCCGACCCCGCCGACGGAAGCCCCGCGCGACCGGCGCGGCCGGCACTCCCGCCCGGGTTTCGAGAAATTCCCGTCCCCTGCCGACCTCGACCTCTGCTTTCCGGCCCATGCCGAGGCCAACGTCATCCTCGGGGCCGACCTGGTGATCGCCGAAGGAGCTCCAGCGCATTGGCAGGTCTACCCGTTCCGGGGCCTTGATCTGGCAACGTATTTCGGAATGATCGACTTCATGGTCTATTTCACCGCGCCCACCTGGCAGGAAAGCTTCGGTCGCGTACTCGCCGAAGGCATCGCCGCCGGCAAGGTGGTGATCTCGGACCCGGCGACGGCGGCGGGTTTCGGCGGCTGCGTCATCGGCGCCCGACCCGCGGAGGTGGACGGCATCATCCGCGCCTTCGTAGAGAACCCCGCCCGCTACACGGGCCATGTCCGGTCGGCACAGGCGGCCCTTGCCGGGTTCTCGGCCGAAGCGTTCCGGGCGCGGTTCACAGCCCTCGCCGGCCCCCGGACCGGAGCGGCGGCATGATCCTGATCGAGACCGGTGAACGGACCGACAAGGCCTTTGACGCCAAGCTCCTCGTCGCGACGCAACTCGCCGCTCGCGGGCACCGGGTTGTCCTCGACGATCGAACCCGGCCCGAGAAGCTGGAGCGCTACCAGAAATACGAGGCGGCGGCGTTCCTCGCCGATCTCGACACGGTCACGCTCACCCGCGTGATCCTGATCGGAGCCGAAAGCATCGGGCAGGACACGATGATGACGCTGCGCGGAATGCGGCTTGGCGCCGATGTGGCGGTCTCGGTCGTCGGTCGTTTCGCCGAGCGGCAATCGGCGATCGCGGCGCGGGCGAAAGTGGCCTATGCGATCGGGCGAGAGCCTCACCTCGTCGATCTTGCGGCGCTTCAGGGGCCGCCACTCGTCGCCAACGCCATCTCGCCGCTCGCCGCTGCGCCGATGCCCGCGCCGCCCGAGAGGCTGCCGCAGCTTTTCGTCGTCCTGCCGCAAGAGGCGCTGGAGGACCCCCAGACCCTGCCGATCCTGTCGGCGGTGGACAACCTGCCCGACTATCGGCTGAACGTGATCCTGCCCGGCAAGGGCAAGGAGCAGGTCAAGGCCTCGCGGCATGCCGGGCTGACGGTCTTCGGTTATTCGGAGCTTCCGCCCGCGGATTTCGCCCGGCTCGCCGACATCGCCGCCTTCTTCGGCGACAGTGTCCCCGGCGAGCGGATGGCGGCCCTCGCGCTCGATCTGATTCGGTCGGGACGGGTGGCCATCGATTGCACCTCCGGCGGCGGTTTCCTGGCCGGAGGAGCGCCAGTGCTGCGCGGCCCGGAGGAGATCGCGGCGTTGGCGAATTACGTCCAGCATACGGTGCTGGTGAACCGGCGCGAAATCGGGCGGCAGGCGCAGAAAAGCCCCTGGCTGACGACCCATGCGATCGAGGCGCTCGAAGCCGCGCTCGGCCTCGGTGCGGCGCCCGAGGTCGCGCCCGCGCCCTCACCCCCGCCGGGACGGGTGATATTTGTCCCGACCAACGGCATCGGCCTTGGCCACGCACGGCGCTGCACCCTCATCGCCGAGGCGATGGGCGACGGGGCCGATCCCGCCTTCGCCGCCTTCCCGAGTTGCGTGCCGCTCGTCCGTGACCGGGGCTTCGACTGCCTGCCGCTGGTGCAGAAAAGCCCCGACCACCCCGAGGACTACGCAAACGACCTTGTGAACTACCTCCGGCTCCGGCGCGTGCTGCGGTCCGGGGACCGGCTGGTCTTCGACGGCGGGTTCGTCTTCGACTTCGATTTACCGCACCATCCTGGAATACGGACTCGACGCGACCTGGATCCGGCGTGGGCTCTGGCAGGCGGGGCAGACGCTCGCGACCGCGCTCGACCGGGAACGCGCCTTCGCCCGGGTGATCGTGCCGGGGGAAGCCTTCGCCGAGCTGAATACCGACCGCAGCAGTGGCGCGCATGTCCGCAGCGTCGGCCCCATCGTCCAGCGCCTGCCGCAGCCGGATGCCGCGACTCGCGCGGCCCGCCGGGAGACGCTGGGCGAGAAGCTCGGGCGCGGGGTCGGCGAACTGGTCGTGACCATGCTCGGAGGTGGTGTCGCGGCCGACCGGACAGCGCAGATGCAGGCGCTCGCGGCCATGCTCGACGGGCGGCCGGGTTGCGTTCACCTCATCGTGGTCTGGCCCGGCGCGGTGGTCCCGGCGGGCCTTGCGAGCTGGACGAACACCCGGGTCGTCCAGACCCAGAACGCGCTTGCTCTCTGTCAACTCGCCGATCTCGTCATCTCCGCGACCGGCTACAACTCGTTCCACGAGCTTCTTTACCACGCGGTGCCGACGATCTTCGTGCCGCAGATGGCGACCTTCATGGACGACCAGGAACGCCGCGCCCGCGCCGCCTCGGACCGGGGCTTGGCCGAGACGGTGCTCGCGCACGAGGTTCTGCTTCTGGAGCGAGAGGTGCGGGCCTGCCTTGACGGTGGCAAAGCCGACCGGCTCCGCGCCGCGCTGGCGGAGGCAGAACTGCCCGCCCCCGGCAACGACGACGCGGCCGCCCTTGTCCTCGGGAAGGAGCCGCGATGACCCCCGACCACTGGCTCGCCGTTCTCGCCCGGATCACGCCCGACGGTCCGGTGGATCTTGATGCGGGCGACGCACCGCCCGCGCGCCGCGGCACCGGCCTTGGCGGCTGGTTCTCCGACGCTCCGCCGCCGTCCCCGCAGCTTTGGGACCGGGAGGAGACGGGAGCCTCCTATCTCGGCGTCCGGGTCGATGCGCCGCTGGCCGATCCCGCGCACACCGCGCTTCGCCTCGCCGCCGCGGCCCTCGAGCGCGGGGTGACGCCGGTGATCCTCACCTCGCTCGGGCAAAGCGGCTTCGAACGATTCGGCTTCCGCGTCGAACGCTTCGTGCCGGGCGTGGGTGCCGACCGCGTCGCGTGGGAGGCGGAGATGACCGCTTTCTGGTCGCTCGCGCTCATCATCGACGCGGCCGACGTCGCCGCCCTCGGATGAGGTCCGCGGAACTCGTCGGACCAAAGGCCGTATTGCGCCGCGCCGATGGTCCCTAGAAGGTAAGTCAAAGCAGACAGTTGGGCACGCGATGACGGCAACCTTCAGGTCCTGGAACGATCTTTCTCTCGCGGCGCAGTTCGCCATTGCGGGCGGCGTCATCATGATCCTTTCCATGGTCCTCATCGGCCGCGTCGTCGCCGCCCGGATCGAGGACGGGGTGGTGCGCAACACCGCCCTCGCCACCTCGCAATACATGGACAGCATCATCTCGCCGCTGAGCCAGGACATGGCCGAAGGCGACGTGCTGCCCCCCGGCGCCCGTCGCGCGCTGGACGAGATCTTCACCAATACCCCGCTCGGCGAACGGGTGATCTCGTTCAAGCTCTGGACACCCGGCGGCATCGTCGTCCATGCGACCGATCCCACCATCGTCGGGCAGAAATTCGAGATCACCGAAAACCTCGCCGCCGCCATCTCAGGCGAGGTCCGCGCCGATTTCGAGGATCTGAGCGACGAGGAGGACCAGGACGAGAACGCGCTCGGCCTGCCGCTCCTCGAGATCTACTCGCCGGTACGCGAGGTCTGGTCGGGCCGGGTGATCGGCGTCGCCGAGTTCTACGAGGTCGCAACCCAGCTTGAACGCGACCTCGCCGGGGCCAAGCGCAACAGTTGGGTCGCGGTCGCGCTTACCTTCCTCTCGATCGGCGGGATCCTCTATCTCATCGTCCTGCGCGGCAGCCGGATCATCGACCGCCAACGCGCCGCCTTGACCACGCAGCTGTCCGAACTCGAGGCGCTTTCGGTGCACAACACGGCGCTTCGCCAGCGCGTTCAGCAGGCTGCCGCCCGCGCCTCGGCGATGAACGACCAGGCGCTGCGCCGGATCGGTGCCGACCTTCACGACGGGCCCGCGCAGCTTCTCTCATTTGCCGCGCTCAGGCTCGACACCTTGCGCGGGCAGGTCCGCGATACCGCCGAGCTCGCCAGCGTGGAACGCGCGGTGAAGGACGCGATCCGCGAGGTGCGCTCGATCTCCAAGGGTCTGTCTCTGCCCGACATCGACAGCCGAAGCGCCGAGCAGATCGTGCGCGGCGTGGCCGAGACCCATGCGGCGCGGACAGGGGCGCCGGTCGACGTCGCCTGCGATCTTCCGGGGGATCTCGCCCTGTCGCAAGCCGAGAAAATCTGCCTCTACCGCTTCGTGCAGGAAGGGCTCAACAACGCCTGGCGCTATGCCGGCGGGGTGGGCCAGGCGGTGCGGCTCGGCGTTGCGGACGGGACGCTCCGGCTTGCAGTCCGCGACCGGGGGCCGGGCATGGTGCCAGGGCTGGACGACCTGCCGGAGGGCGGCGGCGACTTCTCCGGCATCGGCCTCAGGGGGTTGCGTGACCGGGTCGAAAGTCTCGGGGGCACGTTGACCGTGGGCAACCGGGCGGACGGGCCGGGCGCAGAGATACGCATGGAACTGGACATGAGGTCAACGTGATGGACGAGATCCGCGTGGTCATCGCCGACGATCATCCGCTCTACCGTGAAGGGGTGGCGCGCAGCCTTTCAGACGATGCGGCGATCACGGTCGTGGGGCAGGGACAGGACGCAGATGCGGCGGTCGAACTCGCCCAGCGGCTGCGCCCCGACATCGTGCTCCTCGACCTTTCGATGCCGGCTGGCGGCGGCATCGGCGCGCTCCGCCGGATCATGGCGATGGAGTCGCCGCCGCGCGTCGCGATGCTGACCGTGTCCGAGGAGGACGACGACGTGATGCAGGCGCTTAAGGCCGGGGCTGTCGGCTACGTGCTGAAGGGCGTCGGCTCGCGCGAACTTGTCTCGATCGTCAAGGAAGTGGCGCGCGGGCAATCCTACGTCTCTCCCGCGCTTGCCGCCCGCATTCTCAACGCGATGCGCGAGGGCAACGGATCGCGGCGTGCCACCAATCCAATCGACGACCTCTCCAAGCGCGAGGAGGACATCCTCAAGCTTGTCGCGGAGGGCAAGAGCAACAAGGAAGTCGGCCGCGCGCTCGACCTTCAGGAGAAGACTGTCAAGCACTACATGACCGCGATCCTGCAAAAGCTGCATGTCCGCAACCGCGTGGAGGCGGCGGTGCTGGTCAGAGATCATTGGAAGAAATAGGCGCAGCGCCTCCACCTCGGCGAACTCAATCCAGGTTCAGCATCGCCCGGATGCGGCGGATATCCTCGGCCGTGACCGGGCGGCGGGCGATCGTGCGGCCCCGCGGGTCTTTCAACTCGTACGATCCGCGCGACACGGTCTCGCGCCAGCCGCGGAAGTCGGTGATGTCGATGGCGCCGTCGGCCTCGTTCACCTCGGCGACGTTCTGAACCTCGCTCCGACCGCCCTGTCGGGCCGACGCCGATCCGAGTGCGCGAAGCCGGTTCAGGTCCGACCGCTGCGCCGTCCGGCTTTCAACGACGCGGCCGCGCGCGTCGAGCGTCTCGAAGCGGTTGCCGCGGATGCGTTCGGTATGGCCGTCGGAAAATTGCAGATGTATGCCGTCGCCGCCAAAGAGCGTTGCGGCGCCCGTTCCGGATCCGGTTCCTGAACTGCCTAATTGCGAATTGCTGCCCGAGTTCGAGCTGCCACTCGATCCGGAACTGTCGGAACCGCCAGAACCCGACCCACCGGAGCCCGAACTGCCCGAGTCGGTGCTGCCGCTATTGTCATCTCTCTCGTCGCTGTCGTCGCTGCTGTCGTCATCGGAGGATCCGCTCTTGGCATAGGCTGAACCGCCCTTGCCGTCGAAGAGCGGCTGGATAAGCGGCATACTGCCCCAAATCAGAGCCACGAGCAGGAAGAAGACGACGAACGGCCGCACGGGAGGCTCCTGTCCGGGAATGCGCCGGCGGACCCATCCGTCGGCCGAAACCCGGGGCGCGCGCGAGCACGCCCCGGGTGAGGTCCTGTCCAGACGAATACATCTTTTTTGATCGGCAATCCGGGTCGGATGTTTCCGACCTACGCAGCGGGGCGCTGCTCGATCGTCTGGCCCCTAGAAATCATCCGCCTTAGCCGCCGGTGCCCGTGGATCCGTCGACAATGATGGGGCTGCCCGAAGCATCTGGCGAACCTTCGCCGCTGGTGTCGCCGCCGCTCTCGCCGCTGCTGTCGTCGCTGCCGCTGTCGTCGCTGCCGCTGTCGTCGCCGCTGTCATCATCATTGTCACTGCCCGAGCCGCCGTTGTCGCCACCGGAGCCACCCTTATCGTCGCCGCCATCGTCATCGCCGCTGCTGGCGAGAGCTTGCGACGACTTCACCGTGAACATGCCGCCGGTCTTGTCGAGGTTCAGGTGGAACGGCAGGGCAACGATGAAGGCTGCCGTGCCGAGCATGATCGCGAGCCGGCCGGGTTTGAAGCTGGTGTCTTCCATGTCTTTGTTCCTTGCTGTTGACCGCCGAACTCTCCGGCGCTGACACTCTCGTCGCATTCGGGACTGGGCTGGCGGAAGGTCCCTGCGACCTCTGCGGACCATCTCCGGACCTCTTGCCGCGCATCATCGGCCGTTGGTCCGGGTGAGTCATCAGACCAAGGTCCGAAGATCCGGCGCAGCCTATGCGCCGGGGCTGGCGAGCTCGAGGTCAGTCGGGCTGGTAGCCACCGATCAGCTGGCGCAGGCCGAACATCCCGCCCGCGATGATCGCCGCCAGTGTCACTGGCGCCGAGAAGGCGAGCGTCGCCATCGCTGTCACGCCCTGTCCGACTGAACAGCCGAGCGCCAGCGTGCCGCCGATCCCCATCAGCGCGGCGCCCGAGACCTGCCGCCCAAGCTCGCGCGGGTCCTCGCACGCCTCCCAGCGGAAGAGCCCGCGGATCGTCGATCCGGCGAAGGCGCCGAGAAGGACCCCTGAGACGATGCCGACCGAGAAGGTCAACCCGCCGGCCGTCGAGGTCATGAAGAATATGATCGTGCGGCCGAGGGGCGCGGTGAAGGATGGCCCCTCGACCCCGATCTCGCCGAAGCTCGAATCGTTGAGCCAGCTTGTCGCGACAAGGCACCAGACGACCGAAAGCCCGGCCGCCGCTCCCCAGGCGACCTTTGCCTTCGCCTGGCGCAGAGGCGCGTGCGACAGGCCCCAGCCGAGGACGGCAAGGCCTATGACAAGCGCGAAGGCCAGGGGCGGAAGCCCGGTCCTGTCCGCCAGCCAGTGGGCGATGCCCTGCGGGCTGGTCGCGTCGGTCTGGGGAAAGATCGCCGCGCGCAGGGGTGCGATCGGGCCGGAGAGGGTGACGAAGGCGAAGATGCCGATCACCACGACGACGACGAGCGACCTGAGGTCGCCCCCGCCGAACCGCACCAGCGCGCCGAAGCCGCAATTGCCCGCCATCGCCATGCCGTAGCCGAAGATCAGCCCGCCGACGATCGAGGCGGTGGGGCTCCAGGCGATGGTGTGGTAGAAGGTGGCCGTCGGATCGGCGAAGCCAAGCGTCTCGGCTACGAAGGTGCCGATGATCGCCACGCCGAGGACCACGCCCCAAAGCCTGAGCCGGCGCTGGTCGGCGCCGTAGACGGCCGATTCGAGCGCGCCGAGGGTGCAGAAATCCCCCAGCCGCGCCGAAAGGCCCAGAATGAGACCGCCCGCGAGGCCTGCGAGCGCGGCCAGAACGCCCGGTGGTATCGTCTCCATCCCTGTTCTCCCCCGGAGGTTTCGCCCCCCGCAGCGCTCCTAACCGTCCCGGCAGAAGAGCTCGTTCAACAGCCCGATCATGCGCGCGGTTCTCGGGTCGCTCAAGGAATAGTAGATCACCTTCCCGTCCCGCCGGGCCCTCACCAGCCCTTCCAGCCGCAATCGGGCGAGCTGCTGGCTGACCGCAGCCTGCCGCGATGCGAGCAGGGTTTCAAGCTCGGTTACCGACTTTTCGCCGTCGATCAGATGGCATAGAATCATCAGCCTGCCCTCATGGGCCAGCGCCTTGAGGTAGCCGGCCGCCTCGTCCGCCTGACCGACGAGATCCTCGGCCGCGGTCGCCTCTGCGGCTCCGGCGGAGGACATTCCGGCATCGCCGGAGCGTGGGCGTTTCTCAAAGGGCCAGGTCATCCGCGACCGTCATAGTTCCAGTTCGGGCCGGGCCATCGCTGGCAGCCTTCGCGCCGACCCCGCCGGCCGCGGTTGCAACCGCATTCGTCTGGGTCTTCATCGCGTCGCCTCCCCCTGGTATTCGCCGGTCTCAGTCATCATCCGGCTCAAGAGGCCCCAGAAGAAATCCTCTCCCGGGTAACCCTCGATCCGCCCAGTTTCCCGGTCATCCTGCACGAGGATGAAGGTCGGCGTGAAGACCGGACGCGGGCCGAGCTCGATCCCCTCGGGATAGGGCCCGCGCAACTGCACCCGCTCCAGCGGCGCGGCCTGGCCTTCCGGCGTCTTGGGATAGATAGGTGCGATCTCGGCGTCCCAGCGCGCGCAATAGGCGCAGCCCGGCTGCTCCACCATCAGGAGCCGCAACTCCGCGGCGGCCGGCGCCGCGAACGACGCCAGGGCGGGGGCGAGAAGGGCGAGAGTGCGCAGCATGGTTGACGCTTCCGCAATTACATATAAAAATCGTAATATGTTTTTGCGTTCCGGGCAAGGCGGGGGAAACGGTGCTTTTCGATCCAACCATTCGGCGGCGCGCTTATCGCCGGACTTCTTTCGTTTCTGTCGCCCTGCATCCTGCCGATGGTGCCGTTCTACCTGTGCTACATGGCCGGGCATCTCGATGGAGGAACTGCGCGGCGGACCAGACCATCGCGCCAGGAGCGCAGAGGCGGCTGGTTCTCTCCGCCATCGCCTTCGCGCTCGGCGTCACCTCGATCTTCATGCTTCTCGGCCTGGGGGCGACCGCGCTCGGCCAGGTCTTCCGGCAGTGGCTTGAACCGCTCTCCTGGGTCGCCGCCGCGATACTCTTCGTATTCGGCCTGCATTTCCTCGGCATCCTCCGCATTCCTTTCCTCTACCGCGAGGCGCGGATCGAGGCGAAGGTGGAACCGACCACGGTCGTCGGCGCCTATATCATGGGCCTTGCCTTCGGCTTCGGCTGGACGCCCTGCGTCGGCCCGGCGCTGGCGGCGATCCTCATGGTCGCCTCCAGCCTCGACGCGATCTGGCGCGGCGCGGCGCTTCTCTTCGTCTACGGGGTGGGGATGACGGCGCCCTTCGTCCTCGCCGCGGTATTCGCGAAACCGTTTCTTGCCTGGATGAACCGCAACCGCAAATATCTCGGCCATGTCGAGAAGGTCGATGGGGGTGATGCTGATCGTCTTCGCGGTGCTGATCGCCACCGGCTCGGTCAACGCCATCGCCGATTTCATGATCCGCCACATGCCGTGGACGACGAATTCATCTGATATTCCTGAGGGAGGACACCATGCATCGCTTCTTTGCTTCCGCCGCCGTCGCGCTTTCGCTCGCCCTTCCGGCGGCCGCGCTCGAGGTTCCGCCCCTCGGCGACGACGGGCTGCACAAGCCGGACTGGCTGCGCGACACCTTCAAGGACCTGCGCGAAGACCTCGCCGAGGCCAATGCCGAGGGCAAGCGCCTCCTGGTCATCGTCGAGCAGCGCGGCTGCATCTACTGCACCAAGATGCACGAGAAGATCTTTCCCGAGCCCGAGATCGACGCGCTGATCCGCGACAACTACTTCGTCGTGCAGATGAACCTCTTCGGCGATGTCGAGGTGACGGATTTCGACGGCGAATCGCTGCCGGAGAAGGACATGGCGGTGAAATGGGGCGTGGTCTTCACGCCGACCATGATCTTCCTGCCCGAAGAGGTGGCCGAGGGGCAAGACCGCCGCGCAGGCCGCCGTCGTGTCGATGCCGGGCGCATTCGGCAAGCAGACCACGGTGGCGATGTTGACCTGGGTGAAGGACCACGGCTACGAATCGGGCGAGCACTTCCAGAAATATCTCGCCGAGCGGGTGACGGGCGGCATGTCGAACTGAACTCGGCCTCCGAGCGGCGACGTCGCCGCCGATGCATTCACATATTCACGCAGTTGAATTTTATGTTGCATCGAGACGCCGCCCTCCGCTACGTTTGGATTCGGGAGAGAACAGGGAGGACTTCAATGAAACGCCTATTGTGCTGGGCCTGCTGCTGTCCGCAGTCGCGGTTCCGGCGGCCACGGCCGAAACCGCACCGACCGCCGTGACCTTCGAGGAAGGTGCCGTCGCGCAGTCTCTGACGGGCGCTACCGGCGATCCTGCCGAGGGGGCGAAGGTGATGTCAAATCGTGCGCTCGGCAACTGCGTGGCGTGCCACACGGTGTCGGCGATGCCGGACGTTGCGTTTCAGGGCGATGTCGGGCCGTCGCTCGACGGCGCCGCCGACCGTTGGGAAGAAGCCCAGCTTCGCGGCATCGTCTCGGACGCCAAGATGACCTTCGACGGCACGGTCATGCCGTCCTTCTACAAGACCGGACCCTATATCCGGCCCGGCGACGCGCTTCACCGGCAAGGCGGCCGAGGGCGAGCTTGCCGCCGATCCTGACCGCGCAGCAGATCGAAGATGTCGTGGCCTATCTTCTGACGCTCAAGGAATGAGCGGCCGCGGCATCCGAACCAGACAGGAAAAGGAGCGAAAGATGCAACTATCGAGACGAAACGCCCTGGCGCTCGGCCTTGGCGGCGTCGCCTTCTGCCGCCACTTCCGCTGCCGGCGATGGCGGCGGAAACGGTCGAGGAACTGACGGCCGCCTTCGCCGGCGGCGCCACGGTGGGCAGCGGCGGGATCACCCTGACCGCGCCCGAGATCGCCGAGAACGGCAACACAGTGCCGATCGCCGTGGACGCGCCCGGCGCCACCGCGATCATGCTGCTGGCCTCGGGCAACCCGACGCCGGCGGTCTGCACGTTCAACTTCGGCCCTGCGGCCGGCTCGCAGATGGCCTCCACCCGCATCCGCCTCGCGAAGACGCAGGACGTCATCGCGTTGGCGAAGATGGCGGACGGCAGCGTCGTGCAGGCCTCCTCCACGGTCAAGGTCACCATCGGCGGCTGCGGCGGCTGAGCTTAGGGAGCAAAGAGAATGGCAAAAGATGTCAAACCCCGCGTCAAAGTCCCGAAATCGGCTGCGGCCGGTGAAGTGGTCACGATCAAGACGCTGATCAGCCACCCGATGGAATCGGGCCAGCGCAAGGACAAGGACGGCAACGTCATTCCGCGCCCGATCATCAACCGGTTCACCTGCGACTTCAACGGCGTGAACGTCATCGACGTGACGCTTGATCCGGCAATCTCGACCAACCCGTATTTCGAATTCGACGCCAAGGTCGATGCTGCGGGCGAGTTCAAGTTCACCTGGTACGACGACGACGGCTCGATCTACGAGGAATCGAAACCGATCGAAGTGGCCTGACGCAAGCGCCGAGGACAGGACCGCCGCCGGCCATGCCGGCGCGGTATCTCAGGGAGGATAACGCATGAAGATCAAGACACTCGCCGGGACCTGCGCCGCCGCGGCCCTCGCTTTCGCGGGGCTCTCCGCCTGGGCCGAACCGGTGGACGACACGCTAGTGATCAACGAAGAGATCGAGATCGTCACCCACACGACCTCCGCCCCCGACTACATCGACGGGCTGAGCGAGCAGTATTCCGGCTGGCATTTCCGCGAGGACGGCACCCGCGACATGGAGCGTGATGACTTCGACAATCCGGGCATGCTCGGCGTCGAGGCCGCGCGGGAGGCGTGGAATACCGGTCGACGGCACTGAGGGCAAGGCCTGCGCCTCCTGCCACGAGGCGCCGGAAAGCATGGTGGGTGTGCGGCCCAGATGCCGAAGTTCAGCGAGGCGAAGGGCGACGATGATGACGCTCGAAGATGTACATCAACGAGTGCCGGACCGAACGCATGGGCGCCGAGGCCTGGAGCTGGGACGACGGGACCGATGGTCAACATGACCGCGCTCGATCTCGTCCGTGTCGCGGGGATGCCGATCAACGTCGCCATCGACGGCCCCGCCGCTCCCTT
Organism: uncultured Alphaproteobacteria bacterium; assembly: GCA_963707885.1. GTDB lineage: Bacteria > Pseudomonadota > Alphaproteobacteria > Rhodobacterales > Rhodobacteraceae > Albidovulum. The sequence continues at coordinate 355,153 of CAVPRV010000010.1, read as the reverse complement.
CTGGGAGCAGGGCAAGGAGATGTATTACACCCGCTACGGCCAGCTCGAGCTCAGCTGCGCGAACTGCCACGAGCAGAACTACGGCAACTACATCCGCGCCGACCACCTGAGCCAGGGCCAGATCAACGGCTTCCCGGTCTACCGTCTGAAGACCGCCAAGCTGTCGTCGATCCACAACCGCTTCAAGGGCTGCATTCGCGACACGCGGGCCGAGACCTTCAATCCCGGTTCGCCCGAGTTCATCGCGCTGGAGACTCTATGTCGCCTCGCGCGGCAACGGACTTTCGGTCGAAGGGCCGTCGGTTCGCAACTGAGCGAAGACAGGTCCGGGCGGTCGCCGCCCGGACCCATTCGTTTGTTCATTTTGATCGGGGCAGGGCGGCACGCGCATTCGCGCGCTGGCCGGGCCTTTGCCCACAGCACGAGGACAGGCAGACATGATTTCGCGGCGGGATTTCCTCCAGGCCACCGTGGCCGCTTCGGCGCTCTGGGGCGCGTCCGGCGTCGGCAACTGGTCACGGCTCGCCGCGCAGCAGGCGCTGAGCCAGGACAAGCTCCTGGAGTTCGACGACTTAGGCAATGTCACCCTGATCCACATCACCGACATCCATGCCCAGATGAAGCCGATCTGGTTCCGCGAGCCTGAGATCAACCTCGGCGTCGGCGCCGTGAAGGGCCAGCCGCCGCATGTCACCGGCGCCGATTTCCTCAAGCTGTTCAACATCGATAGCCGGCACGCCCGAAGCCTATGCGCTGACCTACGAGGATTTCACCGCGCTCGCCCGCGGCCTATGGCCGGATGGGCGGGCTCGACCGGGTGCGCCACCGTGGTCAAGTCGATCCGCGCCGCGCGTCCCGACGCGCTGCTGCTCGACGGCGGCGACACCTGGCAGGGCTCGCTACACCGCGATGAAGACCAGCCGGCCAGGACATGGTCGACGTGATGAACGCGCTGAAGCCCGACGCGATGACCTCGCACTGGGAATTCACCCTCGGCATCGACCGCGTGACCGAGATCGTCGACAGGGCCTGCCTTTCCCGTTCCTCGGCGCCAACATCTTCGACGCCGAATGGGACGAGCCGGCCTATGAGCCCTACAAGATGTTCGAGCGCGGCGGCGCGAAGGTCGCGGTGATCGGCCAGGCCTTCCCCTACCTGCCGATCGCCAACCCCGGGTGGATGTTCCCGAACCTCTCCTTCGGCGTGCGCGAGGAGCGCATGGCCGAGGTGGTGCAGGAGGTGCGCGACGACGGCGCCGATCTGGTCGTTGTCCTCAGCCACAACGGCTTCGACGTCGACCGCAAGATGGCCGCGCAAGTGCCGGGCATCGACGTGATCCTAACCGGCCACACCCACGACGCGCTGCCCGAACCGGTGATGGTCGGCGAGACCCTGCTGATCGCCTCCGGCTCCAACGGCAAGTTCGTCAGCCGCGTCGATCTCGACGTGCAGAACGGCCAGATGATGGGCTTCCGCCACAAGCTGATCCCGATCTTCTCCGACGTGATCGAGCCGGATGCGGAGATGGCGGCGCTGATCGACGACGAGCGCGCGCCCTTCAAGGCCGAACTCGAAGAGGTGCTCGGCACAACCGACAGCCTCCTCTACCGGCGCGGCAACTTCAACGGCACCTGGGACGATCTGATCTGCAACGCGCTGATCGACGAACGCGAGGCCGATATCGCGCTGTCGCCTGGCTTCCGCTGGGGACCGTGCCTTGCTTCCCGGCGACAACGATCACCCGCGAGGATCTGCACAACGCGACCGCCATGTCCTATCCCGCCGCCTACCGCAGCGAGATGACGGGCGAGACGCTGCACACGATCCTCGAGGACGTGGCCGACAACCTCTTCAACCCGGATCCCTACTACCAGCAGGGTGGCGACATGGTCCGCGTCGGCGGCATGGGCTACCACATCGACGTCTCGAAGCCGCAAGGCGCGCGCATCACCGACATGACCCTGCTGAAGACCGGCGAGGCGGTCGACCCGGCCAAGACCTATGTCGTCGCCGGCTGGGCCAGCGTCAACGAGGGCACCGAAGGCCCGGCGATCTGGGACCTCGTCGAAGGCTGGATCAAGAAGCAGGGCGCGGTGACCATCGACCCGAACACCTCCGTTCAGGTGACGGGGGCGTGAGATGAAAGAGAAAAGGACGAAACAGGAGGTTTCGATGTCAGAGACCGAAGACACCGCAAAGCCGGCAGGCGGTGCCAGCCGCCGCGCCTTCCTTGGCGCGGGCCTCGTGGCCGGTGGCGCTGTCGCGACGGCCGGTCTTGCCCGTGCGCAAGGGGCGCCCGACCCGCTGATCACCGAGGTGCAGGACTGGGCGTCCTCCTTTGGCGATCCGGTGGACGCTACGCCCTACGGGATGCCGATCCGTTTCGAAAGCCATGTGGTGCGCCGCAATGTCGAATGGCTGACAGAAAGCCCGGTCTCCTCGATCAACTTCACGCCCATTCACGCACTTGAAGGCACGATCACGCCACAGGGCTGCGCCTTTGAACGTCACCATTCCGGCGCGATCGAGCTGTCGAAGCAGGACTACCGGCTGATGATCACCGGCCTCGTCGAACAACCTCTCGTCTTCACTTACGAGGACCTGACCCGCTTCCCGCGCACCGTCACCACGGCGTTCTGCGAATGCGCGGCGAATGGCGGCATGGAATGGGGCGGCGCCCAGCTCGAAGGCTGCCAGTTCACCCAGGGCATGATCCACAACATGGAATATACCGGGGTGATGCTGCGCGACCTCCTCGCCGAGGCCGGCGTGAAGCCCGAGGGCAAATGGGTCTATGCAGAGGGCGCCGACGCCTCCTCGAACGGTCGTTCGATGCCGCTCGAAAAGGCGATGGACGACGTGATGGTCGCCTTCTACGCGAATGGCGAGGCGCTGAGGAAAGAGCACGGCTATCCCGTCCGTCTGGTCGTTCCGGGCTTCGAAGGCAACATGTGGGTGAAGTGGCTGCGCCGGATCGAAGTCTACGATCAGGCTGTCGAAAGCCGCGAGGAAACTTCGAAATACACCGACCTGATGCCCGACGGGCGGGCGCGGAAATGGACATGGGTGATGGATGCGAAATCCGTCATCACGTCACCCAGCCCGCAGGCGCCGATCTATCATGGGCCGGGGCCTCTCGTCATCGCCGGCCTTGCCTGGTCCGGCCACGGCAAGATCGCCCGCGTCGATGTCTCGCTCGATGGCGGCAAGAACTGGCAAGAGGCGCGGCTCTCCGGTGACGTGAAGTCGAAGGCGCTGACCCGGTTCCACCTCGACATCGACTGGGACGGATCGGAATTGCTGCTCCAGTCCCGCGCGGTGGACGAGACCGGCTATGTCCAGCCGACCAAGGACGCGCTTCGCAAGATCCGTGGCCTGAACAACGTCTACCACAACAACGGGATCCAGACCTGGTGGATCCGCGCCGACGGGGAGGTCGAGAATGTCGAAGTCGCCTAAACTCCTCGCGGGAACCGCACTTTCCCTTTCGCTCCTCGCCGGCCCGTCGCAGGCCGAGAAGATGGGCCTCGGCCGCCCGGCTCTTCCTGAGGAGGTCGCCGCCTGGGACATCGCCGTCCTGCCCGACGGCACCGGTCTGCCGCTCGGATCGGGCGATGTCTTCACCGGCGACGAGGTCTTCGCCGAGAAATGCGCCTCCTGCCACGGCGACTTCGCCGAGGGAATCGACAACTGGCCGGTCCTCGCCGGCGGGCAGGGATCGCTCCGCGACCGCCGCCCGGTCAAGACCATCGGCTCCTACTGGCCCTATCTCTCGACCGTCTTCGACTACATCCACCGCTCCATGCCCTTCGGCGCGGCCCAGACGGTGAGCGCGGACGAGGCCTATGCGATCACCGCCTTCCTCCTCTATTCGAACGGGCTGGTGGAGGACGATTTCGAGCTTTCGAACGAGAACTTCACCGACATCACCCTGCCGAACGCCGAGGGTTTCTACCCTGACGACCGCGCCGCGACGGAATACACGCTTTTCTCCGGCGAGCCCTGCATGACCGACTGCCTGCCGAAGGTCGAGGTCACCAAGCGTGCCGTGACGCTGAATGTCACGCCGACCGACCCCGACGGCAAACCCGCCGGCACCCTGCCGCCGCTGACCACGGCCGAAGCCGGCGACGCGGAAGCAGCTCCGGCGACCGAGGTCGCCCAAGCGGAGCCTGAAGCGGCCTCTGCCACGGAACCGGCCGCCGAAGCGCCGGAGGCGGAAATGGCCGCGACCGATCCGGCAATGGTTGAGGCGGGCGAGAAGGTCTTCAAGAAGTGCAAGGCCTGCCATAAGGTCGGCGACAACGCCAAGAATGCAACCGGCCCGATGCTCAACGGCATCATCGGCCGCGCGGCGGGCTCTGTCGAGGGATTCAAGTATTCGAAGCCGATGATCGCGGCGGCCGAAGGCGGCCTGACCTGGACGCCCGATACGATGGCGGAGTTCCTCACCAATCCGAAAGGCTTTGTGAAGGGCACAAAGATGTCGTTCGCCGGCCTGAAGAAGCAAGAGGAGGTTGACGCCGTGATCGCCTATCTGAGCACCTTCGGCGGATAAGTGGCGGGGCGAGGTCCCATAAACCTCGCCTTTCGCCTCGCGCCCGTCTTGGCGCTGGGCGCCACCGCGCTGCCCGCGGCCGAGATCGGCGACGCCGAGTCCGGCGCGGTGATCTGGGGCGACTGCGCCGGCTGTCACCAGGTTGGGCCGGGCGCGGCGCTTGCTGCGCCTAAAGTGCTCGGCCAGACCAGGCCGCGCGTCGTCGTCATCGGCGGCGGGGCGACCAACGCGAGTTACCTCGCCAAGGACAGCGACGGGGCGCTCGACGTGACGCTCGTCGAACCGGCCGAGGTCTACTACACCTGCTTCTTCTCCAACCTCTATATCGGCGGCATCCGCGACTTCGAGAGCCTCGCCCACGGTTACGACAAGCTGACGGGCGAATACGGCATTACCCATGTCCGCGACATTGCCGCGGGAGTGGATCGCGCCGCCCGGACCGTGACCCTTGCCGGGGGCGAGGTCCTGTCCTTCGACCGGCTCGTCATTGCGCCGGGGATCGACTTCGTCGAGGGTTCCGTTCCCGGCTGGGACCTCTCGATGGCCGAGATCATGCCGCATGCCTACAAGGCCGGGCCGCAGACCCAGTTCCTGAAGCGCCAAGTCGAAGTAATGCCCGAGGGCGGCACCTTCTGCATGGTCGCGCCGCCCAACCCCTACCGCTGCCCGCCGGGGCCTTGCGAGCGGATCTCTATGGTCGCGCATGTGCTGAGGGCTAAGAACCTGACGGCCAAGATTCTGATCGTCGATCCGAAGGAGAAGCACTATTCCGGCATGATCACCCGCATCGGCCCCGATTTCGGTGCAGCGAAAGTCGAGGTGCGGCCCGACGCGATGGAGGTCGTGATCGACGGCGAGGTCGAGAAGGCCGATGTCTGCAACGTCATTCCCGCGCAGAAGGTCGGCATCACCGCCGACATCTTCGGCTGATCCCCGAGACACCAAGGCGATGGCCCGATGACGGGCCTTCGCACCCACCCACGAAAGGCCCCAGATGCTTACTCGCCGCACTTTCCTGACCGCCGCGACCGCGACGCTCGCCGCGCCCCTTGCCCCGCGCCGGGTCTGGGCGATCAACACGCTGACGCTCGGCGAAATTAGGATCGACACGCTCTCAGATGGCAACCTGATGCTGCCCGGAAGCTTCATCTTCGGCGACATCCCGGCCGATGACCTTGCGCCGATCATCGCCAAATACGGCATCTCGACCGATCAGCTCACCCCGCCCTGCAACGTCACGCTCCTGCGCGACGGTACCAACACCGTGCTCTTCGACGTCGGCGCCGGTCCGGATTTCCAGAACTCGGCCGGCAAGCTCTCCGAGGCGATGGACGCGATGGGCCTGACGGTGGACGAGGTCACGCATGTCCTCTTCACCCATGCCCATCCCGATCACCTCTGGGGCCTGCTCGACGATTTCGACGAGCCGGTCTTCCCGAACGCCGACTATATGATCGGCCAGGCGGAATTCGACTATTGGACCAATCCCGACACCGTTTCGACCATCGACGCGTCGCGGACGACCTTCGCCGTGGGCGCTGCGCGCCGGCTTGGCGTCATCGCCGACGGCGTCCGGCTTCTGGCCGACGGCGATGAGCCGCTGGCGGGTATTGCGGCCCGGCTGACGCCCGGCCACACGCCCGGGCACATGGCGTTCGAAATCGCGGCGCCGACCCCGGTCATGGTCCTCGGCGATTGCATCGCCAATCATCACGTCGCCTTCGAGCGGCCGGACTGGCCGTCGGGCTCCGATCAGGACAAGGGGCTTGGCGCCGAAACGCGCGTCGCCCTGCTCGACCGGCTCGCGTCCGAGAACTTCGTCATCACCGGCTTTCATCTTCCCGGCGGCGGTATAGGCCGGGCAGAGAAGGCGGAGGCAGGCTACCGTTTCGTGGAAGAGGTCTGATCCGGCCCGGTGCCTTTCGCGCCGCAAGCAGGTCAGGCAAACGCAACAAAGGAGATGTCTATCATGTTCAGACTGGGAAGTGCTGCTCTTCTGGCCGTCGGCCTCGGCGCGGGCGCCGCGCTGGCGCAGGATGCGACGACCTATCCCTTCGACGGCAGTTTCGACGACGCGACCTTCGCGGTCGAGAACGCGATCGTCGGCAAGGGCCTCGTCATCGACTACCGCAGCCATGTCGGCGAGATGCTGAACCGCACCGGCGCCGATGTCGGCAGCGACGTGAAGATCTTCGATGCGGCGGATGTGTTCCTGTTCTGCTCGGCGCAGCTTTCGCGGAAGGTGATGGAAGCGGACCCGATGAACATCGCGCACTGCCCCTATAGTGTCTTCGTGACCGACCGCAACGGCACTGTCGCGGTCGGCTACCGGAACCTGCCCGAGGGCGTGATGCAGGAGGTCCAGTCCCTTCTCGACGAGATCGCCCGCGAGGCCGCCGATCAGTAACCGGTGCCCCTGCGAGCGGGAATGGCCGGGGCGGCGCCCCGGTCACCTTCCGGACCTGCACGAGGCCCGGAGCGCGGAACCGGAACGCTATCGGCGGGCGGGGACAATGATCCGCTGGCAGACTGTCGTCGGCCCGATCGAACGGGCGACACCGCGCGACCTTGGTCGATTTCGCTTCCGTTGCCCTATTCGGCGGCGATTTCGGTGTCGGCGTTCTCCACCTTCACGGCGGCGAACTTGAACTCAGGGATCTTGCCGTAGGGGTCGAGCGCGGGGTTGGTCAGCACGTTCGCCGCCGCCTCGACGAAGGCGAAGGGAACAAAGACCATGTCCTCGGCCACCGCGCGGTCGGCCCGCGCCATGATCGTGATCGTGCCGCGACGCGTGGTCAGCCGGACCCGCCCGCCCGGTTCGACCCCAAGCTTGCGCAACGTCGCGGGGTGGAGCGAGCAGTTCGCCTCCGGCTCCACCGCGTCGAGCACCTTCGAGCGCCGCGTCATCGACCCGGTGTGCCAGTGTTCCAGCTGCCGCCCGGTCGTCAGGATCATCGGATACTCCGCATCCGGCACTTCGTCCGGCGCGATCACCGAGGCGGGCGTGAACTTCGCCCGGCCCCCGGCGCGCGGGAAGCCGTCGCCGAAGACGATGGCCTGGCCCGGATCCTCGGGCGACAGCGACGGATAGGTCACCGCACCCTCGCGCTCCAGCCGCTCCCAGGTGATGTTGTCGAGCGATTTCATCCCCAGCTTCATCTCGGCGAAGACCTCGCGCGGGTGGCGTGTAGGTCCAGCCGAGGCCGAGCCGGTTGGCCAGCGCCATGGTGATCGCCCAGTCCTCGCGCGCCTCGCCGGGCGGCGTGACGGCGGCGCGGCCCATCTGCACCTGCCGGTTGGTGTTCGTCACCGTGCCGTTCTTTTCGTAGAAGGCGGCGGCGGGCAGGATCACGTCGGCATAGTTCGCCGTCTCGGTCAGGAAGATGTCCTGCACGACGAGATGATCGAGCATCGCCAGCGCATCGCGGGCATGGGTCAGGTCGGGGTCCGACATGGCCGGGTTCTCGCCGAGGATATACATGCCCTTGATCTGGCCGGCATGGACCGCGTCGAGGATTTCGGTGACGGTCAGGCCCTTCTCGCTCGAGAAGTCGTCCGATCCCCAGATCTCGGTGAAATGCGCCGCGGATCGCGTCGTTGGTGACGGTCTGGTAATCGGGCAGGAACATCGGGATAAGGCCGGCATCCGACGCGCCCTGCACGTTGTTCTGGCCGCGCAGCGGATGCAGCCCGGTGCCGGGCCGGCCGACTGGCCGCACATCAGCGCCAGCGAGATCAGGCAGCGCGAATTGTCGGTGCCGTGGATGTGCTGGGAGATGCCCATGCCCCAGAAGATCATGCCCGCCTTCGCGGTGGCGAAGTCGCGCGCGACCTGGCGCAGCGTCTCGGCGGGAATGCCGCAGATCGCCTCCATCTTCTCGGGCGGGAAGTTGGCCAGATGCGCCTTCTCGGCCTCCCAGTTCTCGGTATAGGCCTCGATGTATTGTCGGTCGTAGAGACCTTCCTCGACGATCACATGCATGATCGCGTTCAGCATCGACGACATCGGCGCCGGGGCGGAATTGCAGCATATGGGTGGCGAAGCGGCGCAGGCCGACGCCGCGCGGGTCCATCACGATCAGCTTGCCGCCGCGCTTGGTGAACTGCTTGAAATAGGTCGCGGCGACGGGGTGGTTCTCGATCGGGTTGCAGCCGATGACGATGGCGACATCGGCATTCTCGATCTCGTTGAAGGTCGCCGTGACCGCGCCGGAGCCGACATTCTCCATCAGCGCCGCGACCGAGGAGGCATGGCAAAGCCGGGTGCAGTGATCGACGTTGTTGTGGCCGAAGCCCTGGCGGATGAGCTTCTGGAAGAGATAGGCCTCTTCGTTCGTGCACTTGGCGGAGCCGAAGCCGGCGATGGCCGTGCCGCCATGCGCGTCGGTCAGCGTCTTGATCCCGTTCGCGGCGACATCCAGCGCCTCGTCCCAGGTCGCTTCGCGGAAATGGCTCTGCCAGTTCGCCGGGTCGACGTTCAGCCCCTTGGCCGGCGCATCCTCGCGCCGGATCAAGGGCTTGGTCAGCCGGTGCGGGTGGTGGATATAGTCGAAGCCGAAGCGGCCCTTGACGCACAGCCGGCCTTCGTTCGCGGGGCCGTTGATGCCCTCGACATACTTGACCTTGCCGTCCTTGACCTTGAGCGAGACCTGGCAGCCGACGCCGCAGAACGGGCAGACCGATTTGACCTCGCTGTCGAAATCCGTGCTGTCGCCGACCTGCGCCGCATCGAGCACGGTGGCCGGCATCAGCGCGCCGGTCGGGCAGGCCTGCACGCATTCGCCGCAGGCGACGCAGGTGCGATTGGCCCATCGGGTCGGCGATATCGAAGACCGGATAGGCGTCATGGCCGCGCCCGGCCATGCCGATCACGTCGTTGACCTGCACCTCGCGGCAGGCGCGCACGCAAAGTCCGCACTGGATGCAGGCATCGAGGTTGACGCGCATCGCGACATGGCTGTCGTCGAGAAGCGGGATGCGTTCGCGCTCCAGCTTCGGGAAGCGGCTTTCGGATGACCCCGTTCGCCGCGGCCATGTCCCACAGGTGCGAGGAGCGTGTCATGCGCCGCCGCCTGTTCCGGCTGATCGGCGAGCAGAAGCTCCATCACCATCTCGCGCGACTTCCTCGCGCGCGGGCTGTCGGTCTTCACCACCATCCCCTTCGCCGGGTTGCGGCAGCAGGAGGCGGCAAGCACCCGCTCGCCCTCCACCTCGACCACGCAGGCGCGGCAGTTGCCGTCGGGGCGGTAGCCCGTGCTGGTCCTTGTGGCACAGATGCGGGATCATCAGTGCCGTCGCGCTTGGCGACCTCCCAGATCGTCTCGCCGGGCGCGGCGGTGACCTCGCGGCCGTCGAGGGTGAAGGTGATCGCGTCGGTCATGTCAGACCTCATCCGGGAAATGTTTCATCGTCAGGCGGATCGGGTTCGGCGCGGCTTGCCCCAGGCCGCAGATCGAGGCGTCGGCCATCACGCGTGCACAGGTCTTCCAGAAGCGTCCTGGTCCCATTTCGGCGCCTGCATCAGCTTCACCGCCTTCTCGCAGCCGACCCGGCAGGGGGTGCACTGGCCGCAGCATTCGGCTCTCGAAGAAGCGCAGCATGTTGAGCGCGGCATGCGCGGCGCTGTCCTTGTCCGACAGGACCACGACGGCGGCCGAGCCGATGAAGGTGCCGTGCGGCTGCAGCGTGTCGAAATCGAGCGGGATGTCGTCCATCGACGCGGGCAGCAGGCCCGAGGACGGCCCGCCCGGCTGATAGGCCTTGAAGGTATGGCCCTCGGCCATGCCGCCGGCAGGCCTCGATCACGTCGGTGATCGTCGATCCGGCGGGCAGCAGATAGACGCCGGGCTTCGCCACCCGGCCCGAGACGGAATAGGACCGCAGCCCCTTGCGCCCGTTCTTCTCGACCGAGTTCAGGATCTCCGGCCCCTCGCGCAGGATCCGGGCGACCCAGTGCAGGGTCTCGACGTTGTGGACCAGCGTCGGGCGGTCGAAGATGCCGACGGCGGCGACGTAAGGCGGGCGCTGGCGCGGGATGCCGCGCTTGCCCTCGATCGATTCGATCATCGCGCTTTCTTCGCCGCAGATATAGGCGCCGGCGCCGCGGCGCAGGTCGATATAGCCCGGCGCGACGATGCCGGCCGTCTTCCAGCGCCGCGATCTCGCGTGCGCAGGATGTGCAGCACGGCCGGGTATTCGTCGCGCATGTAGATGAAGCAGCGCTCCGCCTCGACCGCCCAGGCGGCGATCAGCATGCCTTCCAGCATCAGATGCGGGGTGCGTTCGAGGTAGTAGCGGTCCTTGAACGTGCCCGGCTCGCCCTCGTCGCCGTTGACGGCGAGATAGCGCGGGCCGGGATTGGCGCGCACGAAGCCCCATTTCTTGCCCGAGGGGAAGCCGGCGCCGCCAAGCCCGCGCAGGCCCGAGGCCAGAACGTCTCCTGCACCTTCTCCCAGTTGCCGGACTTGCGCAGGTCGGCAAGTTTCGCGTAACCGCCCGCCGCGCGGTAGGCCGCGAGGTCCTCATAGGCCGGGATCTCGGCGTGGAAATGGCCGTCCTTCAGCGCCGCCTCGACCTTGGCGGGCGTCGCGTGGTCGATATGCCTGTGGCCGATCTCCAGAACCGGCGCGGTGTCGCAGCGGCCCATGCAGGGCGCGCGCAGGACGCGGATCTTCTTCGGGTCCATGCCCTTTTCGAGCGCGGCGATCAGCGCTTCGGACCCGGCAAGCTCGCACGAGAGCGACTTGCAGACCCGGATCGTCAGGTCGGGCGGCGGGGTCTCGCCCTCCGTCACGGGGTCGAAATGGGCGTAGAAGGTCGCGACCTCCCAGATCTCGGCCATGCCGGTGCCCATTTCTTCGGCCAGCGCGCGCAGATGCGGCGCCGAAAGGCATCCGTAACGGTCCTGGATCAGATGCAGGTATTCGATCAGCAGATCGCGGCGGCGCGGCGCGTCGCCCAGCAGCGCCTTGACCTCGTCCCAGGCCGTATCGTCAAGCTGGCGGCCCTTCGGGGTCTTGCGACCCCGGCCCTTGCCCGATTTCCAGATGCCGTCCTTTTCGTCGAGTGCCATCGTCGCCGTCCCTTCCGGTTCGTCACCTCAGAGGCCGCTTCTGTCAAAGCCGGACGCGCCGATCAATTCGGCAGTCCCGTCGATTGATAGCCTTTGCCTATCAGAAGACGGCGTTGTCCAGTGATAATTTCTGTCACACCCTAGGCGCAGGGCGATGGACAGAATGCGGCGCTTTCTCTATCCCCAGCGCCATGATCTGGGATCAGGAACTCGACGCGACCGGGCTTCTTTGCCCGCTGCCCGTGCTGAAGGCGCGCAAGCGGCTCTCCGGGATGGCGCCCGGCGCCGTGCTGCGGCTGATCGCGACCGATCCGGCGGCGGTGATCGACGTGCCGCATTTCTGCGCCGAGGCCGGGCACGAACTGATCGGTACCGGCGAGGATGGCGCCGCCCAGATCTACCTGATCCGGCGGCGGTCCTAGAACCCGAAGCTTGCGAAGGGCAGGTACCTGACCGGCATTCCCGGCGCGATTTCGGCCGCCGCATCGGGCAGTTCCACCAGCCCGGTCGCCCAGCTCAGCCCGCTGATCCGGCCGGAGCCTTCGGAGGCGAAGACCTCCGCGCGGCCCTCGCCGTCCAGCCGCGCGCGCAGGTATTCCCGCCGCCCGGCCTTCTTGCGCTTGGCGAAGGCGGCCGGGACGGTGAAGCCCTGCGGCTCCGTCCAGCCGGCGCCCGCCATCAGCGACAGCGCCGGCCGCGCGAAGATCAGCGCGCAGACGAGTGCCGCGACCGGGTTGCCCGGCAGGCCGAAGACCGGAACCCCGTCCCAGAGCGCCAGCGCCAGCGGCCGCCCCGGCTTCATCGCGATGCGCCAGCTCGACAGCGTGCCCCGCGCGCGCAGCAAGCGCCGAGACATGATCCTCGTCCCCCGCCGAGGCGCCGCCGGAGGTCAGGATCACGTCCGCCTCCGCCGCGCCCCGGTCGAGCGTCGCGGCGATCGCGGCCGGATCGTCGCGGACATGGCCAAGATCGACCGGCACGCAGCCCCAGCGTTCGGCCAGCGCCAGCAGCATCGGCCGGTTGGCGTCGTAGATCTGGTGCGGGGCGGCGGCCGCTGCCCGGATCGTCAACGATCTCGTCCCCGGTGGACAGCACGCCGACGCGCAGCGGCCGAAACACGTTCACCTCGGCGATCCCGAGGGCCGCGAGCAGCGCGAGATCGGGCGGGCGAAGCCGGTGTCCGGCCCGCAGCGCCACGACGCCCTCGGTCACGTCCTCGCCGGCCCGGCGGGTATTGGCGCGGGGCTTCACCGGCCCGTCGAAGGCCACGGTCGCGCCGTCGGTGGCGCAGTCTTCCTCCAGCACGACGGTATCGACGCCGTCGGGCAGGATCGCGCCGGTCAGGATGCGGATCGCCTGACCGGGCGGGCACCGCGCCGGCAAAGGGCTGCCCCGCCGCCGCGCCGCCCCGCGACGAGCGGCAGGCGCTGCACGCCCGTCGCCGGTCGCGGCATGGGCGAAGCCGTAGCCGTCCACCGCCGAATTGGCCTGCGGCGGGTTCGAGCGCCGGGCCACCGCATCCTCGGCGAGGACACGGCCGAGCGCATCGCGCCCGGCGCGCCGCTCGGTCCCGGCGATGGGATGCAGCGCCGCGCGGAGCCGCGCCAGCGCCTCCTCGACCGGCACCCAGGACACGCCCTGCGGCATGGCGAAACAGTCGTCGCGCAGGCGGGGAGGGGTGAGGGGATCGGTCATGCGGCCTCGCTTTCTGCGGTGCTGGTGCCGAGGCCGAAGATCCAGCCTTCCTCGCGCCGGGCTGCTGGCGGGAATATCCGCGAGTGCGGCAGCCAGACGGCCCTGCCGCTGCATCGCGTCGACGCGCGCCGCCAGCGTCCGCACCTGCACCTCGTCCTTGATCTCCCCCGGCCCCGCCGCCCGACGCACGTCGCCTGCAAAGAGCGAGGGCCAGACCTCGACCAGCGCGATCGGCGCGTCGAGCGGCTGGAAGGGCCAGACGGCGATCTTGCCGGGGAAACTGCGCGCGAAGCCGCGACAGCGTGGCCATGCCGGTCATCACCTGCGACCCGACCGCCCCGGCGCCGCCCATCTGCCAGCAGGAAAACGCGCCCTTCGCGTGCAGTCTCGCACAGCCGGCGCTCCGCCATGCCGTGGTCTTGCCGGTTGCGCCCCTTGCGCGGCAGGCCGGGGATATCCGTCGGAGGCCGTTGAACCAGAACGGGCCGGTGCCGGGGAAAAGCCGCGTTGATCCGCCCGGCGAGATCGAAGCGGTTGTTGCGCTTCGGCGTGTCTTCGAGATGCGCTGCGAACCAGTCCCAAAGCGCCAGCGGATCGGCCGCGCCCGGTGACCCGCGCGGCAAAGCCCTCCGGATAGCCGAAGGGAAAGTCGAAGCCGGCGAAGACACGGCGTCCTGTGGCAAGTTCGGCGGCGAAAAGCCCGGCAATCCAGTCCTCCGCGACAGATCGGTTGCGGTGATAGACCGACGGCTCCGCCCGTCCGTCGCGGACCACCGCAGACCAGATTGCATCCTTCTTCGGCGTTGCGCCCCGGTCGTTGCCGCCCGACCAGTCCACGACCACGATGGTGTCGAACGCGCTCACAGCCCTACCTCGCCGAGGATGAAATCCGCGATGGCCGCGGTGTCGTCGAGATCGAAAACCGGCAGCGCGAGGCCGGGATGCGCGCGATCGGACGCGACCGCCCGGATCGTCGGGTTGTCCGGCGCCAGACAGCGGCCGGCCGGTTGCGGCCCGGTGCGCCTCGATCTTCGGATGGCTTTCGCGCTTGTAGCCCTCGATCAGGACCAGATCGACCGGCGAGAGCTTCGCCAGAAGCTCCGCCAGCGGCGGCTCCGCCCCGCCCCTCAGCTCGTGCATCAGCGCCCAGCGGACCGGCGAGGCGACGATCACCTCGCGCGCGCCGGCCTCGCGGTGGCGGAAGCTGTCGCGGCCGGGATGGTCGATCTCGGTCGCATGATGGGCGTGCTTGACGGTCGAGACGCGTGAACCCGCGCCGCGGTGATCTCGGTCACCAGCCGCTCCATCAGATGGGTCTTGCCGGAGTTCTTCCAGCCGGTGACGCCATAGATCCTCATGGTCGCGAGCCTCTCGGCCTCGGCGATGTCCTCGGGCGTGTTGATGTTGAAGAAGGGATCGAAGGGCTCGGAGGGGAACTCGCGCGATTCCGGCGCCGTGGCGCTCGGTCCAGAGGACGATCTTCCGCAGCCCGCCTTCCAGCGCCGCCCTGAGGTCGTCGCGAAGCGCCACCGGCCAGAGCCCGAAGGTCGGGTGTTGCCAGAGCTTGCCCTCCGCATCCCGGCTGGCGGCGAGGGCGAGGCCCGAGGGCCTGGCGGCGGCGCGAAGCCGCGCCACGAGGTCGCGCGGAAAGAACGGCGTATCGGCGGCGACGGTGACGATGGCTTCGGCGCCAAGTCCGGCGGCCCAATCGAGCCCGGCAAGGACCCCGGCGAGCGGGCCGGGATAGTCCGGCAGGCTGTCGGGCAGCACCGGCAGCCCGAACTCGGCGAACCGCGCCGGATCGCCGTTGGCGTTGATCGCGAGCGGTCCGCACTGGGCGGCGAGCCGGGCGATCACATGGTCGATCAGCCGCCGCCCGGCCACCGATCGCGGAACCCCTTGTCGCCGCCGCCCATCCGCGTCGCACGGCCGCCGGCGAGGATGATGCCGGGCAGTTCACGCGGCATTGCAATTCTCCCGGAACCCGCGTTCCCGCTTGGGGTTGAGCCATCTCTGCGAGACCGTCACTGCGTTCTCCTCGTAGCCGAGCGCGTCATAGAACGACAGGACCCACGCGTTCGAGTGGCGGACGAGAAGCTGCCGCGTGGCGTGGCCATACCGCAGCGCTCCCAAAGTGCGCCGATGGCGGCGACGTCCTCGTCGCGGGCCGGGCGGAAGGTCTCAGTCATCGCCCGCCCCCTTCCGGCGATGTCTGCGATCCTCCTCCTCGCCGGTCAGCGCCGCGTCGCGGACCAGCCGCTCCTCGCCCGCAAGGCAGACGAAGCGTTGGCCCCGCATCCGGCCGATCAGCGTCAGGCCGACCTGGCGCGCGATCTCCACCCCCCAGGCGGTGAAGCCCGAGCGCGAGGCAAGGATCGGAATGCCCATCAGCGCGGTCTTGATCACCATCTCAGAGGTCAGCCGCCCGGTCGTGTAGAGGATCTTGTCGGCCGCCGGCACGCCCTCGCGGAACATGTAGCCGGCGATCTTGTCGACCGCGTTGTGGCGCCCGACATCCTCCATGTAGACGAGCGGCCGGTCGCGCTGGCAGAGAACGGTGCCGTGGATCGCGCCCGCCTCAAGATAGAGCGACGGCGTGGTGTTGATCTCCTTCGCGAGAGTGTAAAGCCAACTGGTGCGCAGCTTCGCGTCGCGGCAGCACCAGCCCGTCGAGCCCCTCCATCATGTCGCCGAAGACCGTGCCGACGGCGCAGCCCGAGGTCCGGGTCTTCTTCTTCACCTTCTCCTCGTAGGAGGTCTGGCGCTCGGTCCGGACGACGACCGTCTCGATCTCCTCGTCGTAATCGACGCCTGTCACCACGTCGTCGGCGCGCAGCATCCCCTGATTGCGCAGGAAGCCCACGGCGAGATAGTCGGGGTAATCCCCGATCGTCATCGCGGTCACGATCTCCTGCGCGTTGAGGTAGATCGTCAGCGGCCGCTCCTCGACCACCGAAATGTCGGTGGGCGCACCCGTCTGGTCGGTGCCGGTGACGCGCCGCGTCAGCCTCGGATCGGCGGGGTCGGGAAGGATCGGCAGGGCAAGGGGCATCGGGCGGCTTTCCGTTTCGCCCGGCATCTTGTATTCCGGGCGGGGCAGTTTCAAGGGGAAGCCATGCTCGGCTACGTCATCGCGGAGGAACGCGGCGCGGCGGATCGCTGCCTCGGCGAGGTCGCGCACCGGCTCCATGCCGAGGGCGTCGCCATCGCCGGCGCCGTGCAGGTCAATTCCGACCGCGGCGCGGCGCAGGCCTGCGACATGGACCTTCATGTGATAGGGCCCGGGCGGATCATCCGGATCAGCCAGAATCTCGGCGCGCTTGCGAAAGGCTGCCGGCTCGATCCTGCCGGGCTCGAACAGGCTGTGGGGCTGGTGGAGGCGACGCTGGATGCAGTGATCCGGCCCCGGCTTCTCATCGTCAACAAGTTTGGCAAGCAGGAGATCGACGGCCGCGGCTTCCGCCCGGTCATCGGCCGGGCGCTGGCCGAGGGGATCGCGGTCCTGACCGCCGTCAATACGGCAAGCCTGCCCGGCTTCCGCGCCTTCGCCGGGGGGATGGAGGAGGAAGTGGCGCTCGAGTCCGGGGCGATCCTGGACTGGTGCCGCCGCGCTGCCGACTGATGCCCCTGAGGACGCGCTCCGGCCACAGATCGGGACTAATTGTCCGGCCGCAGGGCCATTTTGTCCATTTCCTCGCCTGAGACCAGCCCCTAAGGATTGGCGCAACCAAGGCGACCGAGTCAGCAATGAACGATATCTTTCAAGGCCTTTCCCAGGCGATGCGCCTCGTCCTGGCGCTCGATCCCGGCC
Source organism: uncultured Alphaproteobacteria bacterium (assembly GCA_963707885.1). Lineage (GTDB taxonomy): Bacteria > Pseudomonadota > Alphaproteobacteria > Rhodobacterales > Rhodobacteraceae > Albidovulum. Next base: position 338,017 of record CAVPRV010000010.1, on the reverse strand, counting down.
TTGTGGAGATCACGCTCCGCTCGCTGCAGGTGACGGTGACTGCGACGCTCGTCGCCTCGGCCATCGGCCTGCCGCTCGGCGCCTGGCTCGCGGTCAACCGCTTCTGGCTCCGCCGCTACGTCATCGCGGTCCTGAACGCGCTGATGGGCCTGCCGCCGGTCGTGGTCGGCCTCATGGTCTATGTCATCCTGTCGCGGTCGGGACCGTTGGGCGTTCTCGGACTCCTCTTCACGCCCACCGCGATGATCATCGCGCAGGTGATCATCATCACCCCGATCATCGCCTCGATCGCGCATCAGGCGATCCGGGAATTGTGGGCGGACTACCACGACCTCCTGATCTCGCTCCACGCCAGCCGGGCGCAGCGGATCGCCGACGCTTGCTCTGGGACGGGCGGCGGGCGCTGATGACCGCCGCGCTCGCGGGCTTCGGCCGCGCCATCGGCGAGGTCGGCGCGATCATGATCGTCGGCGGCAACATCGACCATGCGACGCGGGTCCTGACGACGGCCATTGCGCTCGAGACCGGCAAGGGCGACTTCGCGCTGGCGCTGGCGCTCGGCTTCGTTCTCATCGCGCTCGCCATCGCGGTCAACCTCGCGCTGCATATCCTGTCGGGCACCGAAAGGGGCAGCCGATGGTAAGCCCGATCCTGCCCCTGACCCTTGACGCGGTGGAACTGCGGCGCGGCGGCAAACGCATCCTCGGCCCGGTTTCCCTGACCCTCGACGGCGACGGGATCACCATCGTTCTCGGGCCGAACGGCAGCGGCAAGACCTCGCTCCTGCGCGCGATGCACGGGCTGGAGCGGATCAACCGCGGCCATGCGACCTGGACCGGCGACCCTGACAATGTCCGCGCCCGCCAGGCCTTCGTTTTCCAGACCCCGGTCCTGATGCGCCGATCGATCCTCGACTGCATCGCCTATCCGCTGCGGCTCGACGGCGTCGACCGGCGCCGCGCCCGCGGCCGCGCGGCCGAGCTTGCCGCGTCGGTCGGCCTTACTGCCACGCTCGATGCGCCGGCCCAGATCCTGTCGGGCGGCGAACGGCAGAAGATGGCGCTCGCCCGCGCCCTGATCCGCGCGCCCGAGGTGCTGTTCCTCGACGAGCCCTGCGCCAATCTCGACATGGCCTCGATGCGCCGAGATCGAGACGATCCTGACCCGTACGCGCGACGCCGGCACACGGATCGTCATGTCCACCCACAATATCGGCCAGGCCCGCCGGCTGGCCGACGACATTCTCTTCCTCCACGACGGCCGGATCATCGAAGCCGCCCGCCGCGACGCGTTCTTTGCCGGGCCCGGAACGCCGGAGGCCAGGGCCCATATCAACGGAGACCTCCTTCCATGACGTTCAAGACGATACTTGTCACTGTTCTCGGCCCTCTGGCTGCGCCGCGGCCGCCGCGGGCGGAAGAACTGAAGATGGCGGTGACCACCTCGTTCGCCAATTCCGGCCTCGCCGAAATCTTGCTGCCGCAGATCGCAGAAGGATACCGGCATCACGGTGCAGCTTCTCGTCGTCGGCACCGGCCAGGCGCTGAAGCTGGGCGCGGCCGGCGATGTCGATGCCGTCCTGGTCCATGCCCGCGCCGGCCGAGGAGAAGTTCGTCGCCGACGGCAACGCCACCCATCGGCGCGAGATCATGTACAACGATTTCATCGTCGTCGGCCCGTCGGGCGACCCGGCAGGTGCCAAGGCCGCGACCAAGGCGACCGAGGCGCTTCGCAGTCGATCGCCGAGGCGCAGGCGCCCTTCGTCAGCCGCGGCGACGACAGCGGCACCCACAAGACGGAGCTGGCGCTCTGGGCCGCCGCCGGGATCGAGCCCGAGGGCGACTGGTACAAGGCCGTGGGCCAGGGCATGGGCGCGGCGCTGAACACCGCCGCCGGGATGAACGCCTATATCCTCGCCGACCGGGCGAGCTGGCTGAACTTCGGCAACAAGGCCGATCTCGCGCTGCTCTTCGAAGGCGATCCGGCGCTGTTCAACCAGTATGCCTATCTGCCGGTGAACCCCGAAAAGCATCCCCATGTGAAGGCCGACGGCGCGAAGGCGCTGGAGGACTGGCTGACCGAGCGACACCGCGAAGGCGCTGATCGAAGGCTACACGATCGCCGGCCAGCAGCTCTTCACCTTCAACGCCCAGCCGATGTAGGCGACCTGCGGCCGCCGGCGTCAGCCCCCAAGGCTGATGCCGAGCCCGACCTTCACCCGGTCCATCACGATGGAGGTCTTGAACTTGCTGACCTCCGGCGTGCCGAAGAAGTTCTCCTCGGTGAAGGCCTGGTATTCCTGGATGTCACGCACCACGAGGATCAGGGTGAAATCCCCCTCGCCGGTCGTATAGTAGCATTGCTGCACGAGGGGCGAGGCGCGCATCCGTCGCTTGAAACTGTCCAGCACGCCGAGGTTTTCCCGCTCCATCGTCACCTCGACGATGATCGTCATCGACCGCCCCGCGGCGCTGGGCGAGACGACGGCGATCTCGGCCTCGATCACGGCGCTATCGCGCAGCTTCTTCAGCCGCTTCTGCACTGCCGCCGGCGAAAGGCCGAGCGGATCGGAGAGCTGCTCCGCCGTGCGGCGGCAATTGTCCTGCATCAGGGCAAGGAGGTGGAGGTCGAAGGCGTCGAGGTCGTGCGGCATGGCGGAGCTCCGGTCGCGTAATCGAGACAGCATGCGGGATCAGGGCGGAAAAATCGCCCCTGTTCGCCTCAATGCGACGAGATTCAGACTGATTTGGCGGTTCATATACGGGAAACGGCGCGGAATGCCGGATAGTCTCGCGGAAACCGCGCCAGACAGGGGGCATGACATGATCCGGCTCGATTCTTCCCGCATGCGGCACCAGCCCAGCGCGGCCTCCGGCGGCGACGCCTTCCGCACGGTTCTCACGCCCGGGGATTTCTCCGCCGCTGTGGCCGAGATCGGCGCATGGCCCGGCTATGCGCCGACGCCGCTTCACCGGCTCGACGCGCTCGCCGGGGTGCTCGGGATCGCCGGGGTCCTCTACAAGGACGAAGGGCCGCGCTTCGGCTTCGGCAGCTTCAAGGCGCTCGGCGGCGCCTATGCGGCGGCGCGGCTTCTGGCCCGCGAACTGACCCGGCGGCTCGGGCGCGAGGTCACGCCCGCCGACCTGCGCACGGGCGCGCTCGCGGCCGAGGCGGCAAAGATCACCCTTGCCTCGGCCACCGACGGCAATCACGGCCGCTCGCTCGCTTGGGGCGCGCGGATGTTTGGCGCGCCCTGCCGGATCTACGTCCACCGCGACGTCAGCCCCGGCCGGATCGCGGCGATGGAAGGCTTCGGGGCCACGGTGACGGTCGTCGATGGGGACTACGACGACTTCGGTCCGCCGCACGCGCGAAGATGCCGAGGCGAATGGCTGGTTCGTCGTCTCCGACACCTCGTGGGAGGGCTATACAGACCCGCCGCGCGATGTGATGGCGGGTTACGGCGCGATGACGCACGAGATCGCCGAAGCGCTCGACACCCCGCCGAGCCACGTGTTCCTGCAAGGCGGCGTCGGCGGCCTCGCCGCCTCTGTCGCGGCCGCGATGCGCCAGCAATGGGGCGCGAACGCCCCCCGCGTGGTGATCGTTGAACCCGATCTCGCCCCCTGCCTCTTCGAAAGCGCCCGCGTCGGCGCCGCGACCCCGGTCGCGATCCACGAGGAAACCGTGATGGCGGGCCTTTCCTGCGGCGAACCCTCTTCCCTCGCCTGGGACATCCTCGCCGAGGAGGCGCGTGATTTCGTCACCATCCCCGACGACTTTGTCGCCCCGGCGATGCGCCTTCTCGCCCGGCCCCAATCCGGCGACCCGGCCATTGCCGCCGGCGAAATCTGCCGTTGCCGGCCTCGCCGCGCTGATCGCGGCGGCGAGCGACGAGGATTGGCGCGAGACGCTCGCCCTCGACGCCCGCTCTGTGGTGCTGGTGATCGGCTCCGAAGGCGTCACCGACCCCGCGATCTACGAGCGGATCATGGCCGGGGCGGCGCGATGACCGCCCCGTCGCGCGGCTTTCCGGTCGCGGAGTACGAGGGCCGCCTTGCCCGCGCGCAAGCCCTGATGGCCAAGGCCGGTCTCGCCGGGATGTTGTTCACGACCGAGGCGGAGGTCCGCTATTTCACGGGCTTCCAGACCCTTTTCTGGCAAAGCCCGACGCGGCCCTGGTTCCTCTTCGTCCCCGCCGATGGCAAGCCCGTCGCGGTGATCCCCGAGATTGGTGCCGCGCTGATGCGCCGGACCTGGGTGGAGGATATCCGCACCTGGCCCGCCCCTCAGCCCGGGGACGACGGCATCTCGCTCCTGACCGAGCTGCTCGGGCCCCTTGCCCGCGCGGGTGCCCGGATCGGCCTTCTGAAGGGGCACGAGACGCATCTGCGAATGCCGCTCGGAGACTACGAACGGCTCACCGCCGCCCTGCCCGGTCTCGCCGTCGCGGATGCGACCGGGATCGTGCGGGCGCTCCGCATGGTGAAGTCTGCGGCCGAGATCGAAAAGATCGCCCATATCTGCAGCATTGCGTCCCGCACCTTCGCGCGGGTTCCCGAATTCGCGACCGAAGGCGAACCGCTCGACGCGGTCTTCCGCGCCTTCCGCCGCGCCTGTCTTGAGGACGGCGCCGACGACGTGCCCTACCTCGTGGGTGGCGCCGATCAGGGCGGCTATCAGGACGTGATTTCGCCCCCCGACGCGCGGCCCCTGCGGGCGGGGGACGTCCTGATGCTCGATACCGGTTCGGTCTTTGACGGCTATTTCTGCGACTTCGACCGCAACTGGGCGATTGGCCATGCCTCGGACGCCTCGCGCCGCGCCCATGACGTGCTGTACCGCGCGACCGAGGCGGGCATGGACGCCGCGCGCCCTGGCGCCACCTGCCGCGACCTCTTCGCCGCTATGCGCCGGATCATCGTCGAATTCGACACCGGCCCTGGCGATGTCGGCCGGCTCGGCCACGGGCTTGGTATGCAGCTCACCGAATGGCCCTCGCATGCCGGGTTTGACGACACCGTGCTCGAAGAGAACATGGTCCTGACGCTTGAGCCGTCCTTGAGCTACGGCGACGGCCGGATCATGGTGCACGAGGAGAATATCGTCGTGACCTCCGGCGCGCCCCGGCTTCTGACCGCCCGCGCGCCGGCGGACCTGCCGGTCATCGGCTGAGGAGGCCCCATGAAACTGCCATTCACCACCGACGACGGCATGGGGGCGAAGGCCACGCTTGGCCTCATCGTCCTGCCTGCGGATGAGACGCTGGAGAACGAGCTCCGCGCGATCCTGCCGCGCGACGGGGTGGCGCTCTATCACAGCCGCATCGCCATGCCGCCAGAAGTGACGCCCGAGACGCTGGCCGCGATGGAACGGGCACTGCCGGCGGCGGTGTCGATGCTACCGGAGATCGAATTCGACGTGATCGGCTATGGCTGCACCTCCGGCGCCACCGTGATCGGGCCCGAGGGCGTCGCCCGCGCCGTCCGCTCGGTCCGGCCCGAGGCGCAAGTCGCCGATCCGGTCAGCGCGGTGATGGCGGCGGCACGCCACCTCGGCGCCCGCCGGATCGGCTTCGTGACCCCTTACGTCGAAAGCGTCTCGGCCGCGATGCGTGCGCTTCTCGAAGCGAACGGCTTCGAGATCGCGGGCTTCGGCTCCTTCATGGAGGGCGACGACCGCGTCGTGGCCCGGATCGCGCCCGAGGCCACGCTCGCCGCCATCGAAAAGGTCGCCGCGATGGCGCCCTCGGACGCGGTTTTCGTCGCCTGCACCAACCTCCGGGTCGCCGGCATCGCCAAGGAGGCGGAACGGCGGATCGGCCGGCCGGTCCTCTCCTCGAACCTCGCGCTCGCCTGGCAGATGATGCGGGCCGCGAACTTGCGCTCCGACACCGCGCCGAGGATCGCGCTCTTCAGCCCGGAATGATCTCGAATTTCTCGACGTCGACCATGCCACGGTCGGTGATCTTCAGGGCCGGAATGACCGGCAGCGCGAGGAAGGCGAGCTGCAGGAACGGCTCCTCCAGCGTCACGCCAAGTGTCCGCGCAGCGGCGCGCAAGGCGACCAGCCGGTCGCGCACCTCTTCGAACGGGTCAAGGCTCATCAGCCCCGCGACCGGCAGCGCCAGTTCCGCCAGCACCTTGCGCCCCTGCGCCACGACGAAGCCGCCCTCGATCTCCGACAGCCGATTGGCCGCCAGCGCCATGTCGGCATAGTCGACGCCCACGACGGCGATATTGTGGTGATCGTGGCAGACGGTGGAGGCGATGGCCCCGGCCGTGAGGCCGAAGCCCTTGACGAAGCCCGTGGCGATATTGCCGTTCTTGCCGTGCCGCTCGACCACCGCGATGCGCATCAGGTCGCGGGCCGGATCGGGTCGCTTGTCGCCATCCGTGATTGCGATCGTTTCGCGCAGATGCTCGGTGATGATCTTGCCTTCGAGGATGCCGATCACGTCGGTCTCATCCCGATTGGCTCGGGCGCGAAAATCCTCCGCGCGGACATGCGGCGCCTTCACCGAATTCCGCCCGACCGGCGGGATGATCGTCCGCGCGCCGCAAAGGCCGCGTCATCCGCCCGCCGCCCGGCACAGAGGACGAGTTGCGCATGGCAACCCTCAAGGCTGTCGACCGCAACGATGTCGGCCCGCTTGCCCGGCGCGATCTGGCCGCGATCCTTCAGCCCGAACGCCTCTGCCGCCGACAGCGTGGCGGCGCGATAGGCGGCGAGCGGCGAGGTGCCGAGCGCGATCAGCCGCCGGATCATGTAATCGAGATGGCCGTGTTCGGCGATGTCGAGCGGGTTCCGGTCGTCGGTGCACAGGCACATATAGGCCGAGGTGGCTTCGGTCAGCACCGGCTGCAAGGCGTGCGAGGTCCTTGGAGACCGAGCCTTCGCGGATCAGCACCCGCATTCCCTTCCGCAGCTTCTCCAGCGCCTCCTCGGCGCGTCGTCGCCTCATGCTCGGTCCGGATTCCGGCGGCGATATAGGCGTTCAGGTCGCGGCCCGAAAGCAGCGGGCAATGGCCGTCGATATGGCCGCCCTCGAACAGCCTGCAGCTTCGCCATCGCGCCGGGATCGCGGTGGATCACGCCGGGATAGTTCATGAACTCGGCCAGTCCGATCCCGGTCGGTGCCCCATCACCTTCGCCAGATCGTCCGCGTCGATCCGTGCGCCCGGCGGTCTCCATCTCGGTCGAGGGCACGCAGGAAGAAAGCTGCACCCGGATGTCCATCACCGTGTGCCGCGCCGCCTCCTGGAAATAGCGAATGCCCTCAAGGCCGATCACATTGGCGATCTCGTGCGGGTCGCAGATCGCGGTCGTGACCCCTCGTGGAGCCACGCAGCGGTCGAACTCGAACGGCGTGACGAGCGAGCTTTCGATATGCAGATGGGTGTCGATGAAGCCGGGAACGAGCGTCAGGCCGGTGACGTCGATCACCTCGCGCCCTTCGTAGTCCGCGCCGATCCCGACTACCGTATCGGCGCAGATTGCGACATCGCCCTCGATCGTCGCCCCGGTCACGACGTCAAAGACGCGGCCCCCGCGCAGCACGAGGTCGGCCGGCACGTCGCCTCGGGCCTCGGCGATCCGTTGTTCCAGTTCCGCCATCGCGCGCCTCCGGGGGGTGTTCGGTAAACTCTCCGACACTCTCCCCCAGCCGCGCCGGCAGTTCAATGGCCCGCACCCTTGCAAGCCCCCGCAATCTACAGCAGGGTCGCGGCGAGCGGGCAGAGGGCATCATGCGGGCAGGACTGGCATTTCTGGTGGCGGGCTATGTGCTCAGCCAGTTCTACCGCGCCTTCCTCGCGGTGCTGTCGCCCATTCTCGGGGCCGAGATCGGGGCGATGCCCGGCGACCTCGCGCTCTCCTCCGGCATCTGGTTCCTGATCTTCGCAGTGATGCAGATGCCGGTCGGCGCCGCGCTCGACCGGATCGGGCCGCGCATCACCGCCTCGGTGCTCCTCGGCCTCGGCGGCGGGGGCGGTGCGCTGGTCTTCGCGCTGGCAGAGGGGCCGGGGGCGGTACATCTGGCGATGGCGCTCATCGGGATCGGTTGCTCGCCCGTCCTCATGGCGTCCTACTACATCTTCGCGCGGGTCTATTCGCCCGCTGTCTTCGGCACGCTTGCCGGTGCAATCATCGGTGTCGGGTCGCTCGGCAACATCGCCGGCGCGGCGCCCCTGGCGTGGATGGTGGAGGCCGCTGGCTGGCGCCAGACCCTTTTCGGGCTCGCCGCGGTGACGTTCCTTGTCGCCTTCGCCCTCTGGATCTTCGTCCGCGATCCCGAACGGGTGGCGGCGCCGGAAACCGGGCGCGGCTCGACCTTCGATCTTTTGAGGATCCCCGGCCTCTGGGCGATCCTCCCCCTGATGGCGGTGGCCTACGCGCCGGCTGCCTCGATCCGGGGGCTCTGGGCGGGGCCATACCTCTCCTCTGTCTTCGGCGCCGACGCACCCGCCATCGGGCGAGCAACGCTCGTCATGGCGCTGGCGATGGTGGCGGGGAACTTTGCCTACGGCCCCCTCGACCGGATCTTCGGGACGCGGAAATGGGTGGTCTTCTGGGGCAATGCTCTCGGGGCGGCCTGCCTCGGTGCGCTCGTCCTCTGGCCCGCCTCGGGGTTCTGGAGATCGACCGCGCTCCTCGCGGCCCTCGGCTTCTTCGGCTCGTCCTTCCCCGCGATAATGGCGCATGCGCGGTCGTTCTTTCCGCCCCACCTCGTCGGACGCGGCGTGACCTTTCTCAACATGTTCGGCATTGGTGGCGCCGGTCTCCTGCAATTCTCGTCTGGCCGTTTCCACCGCGCGATGGCCGACGGCGCTGCAACGCCCGAGGCACCCTTCGCCTCGCTCTTCCTCTTTTTCCTCATCCCGCTTCTGATCGGCCTCGGGCTCTACCTCTTCGCCCGGGACGCCGCGGACTAGCCTTGCCGGGCCCCTTCGGCTAACCATCGGACGAAGGAGAGGTCATGGCACCCGACATAGCCCAGATCGACGTCATCGCCCCCAACCTGAAACGGCGGCTCTCGGGCGTGACGGCGACGATCGTGCGGCTGGTGCCCTTGCAGGCGGCAATGATCGGCATCGCCGCGACCGGGCCAGGGCTTCCGGCGCATGTGCCGCACCTGTCGCTCTGGCGCTGCCTGTTCCTGCCGCGCGACCGGGTCCGTGTCTGGCACGCGCGACGCAATACCGAGATGCTTCTCGGGCTGATCCTCAGGACCGTCTTCCGGCGCCGGCTGAAGCTTCTCTTCACTTCGGCCTCGCAGCGCCCCCATACCGGCTATACGCGGTGGCTGATCGGCCGGATGGACGGGCTCGTCGCTACCTCGCGCAAGACCGCGGCCTATCTCGACCGCGGTCCGATGGTGATCCTGCACGGCATCGACACTGAAGGATTCTCGCCCCCGCCGACCGAGTCGCGCTCCGCCGCAGGCTCGGTCTGCCCGAAAATCACGCGATCCTCGGCTGCTACGGCCGCATCCGCGCGCAGAAAGGCACCGACGCCTTCGTCGAGGCGGCGCTGGCGCTTCTTCCCGGCCGCCCGGACGTGACCGCGCTCGTCATGGGTCGCGCGACCGAGGGGCATGACGGCTTTCTCGCCGGGCTGAAGGAGAAGGTCCGAGCAGCGGGCCTGTCCGATCGCGTCCGCTTCCTGCCCGAGGTTCCGGTGCACGAGATTGCCGACTGGTACCGCGTGCTCGACCTCTACGTCGCGCCCCAGCGCTGGGAAGGCTTCGGCCTGACCCCGATCGAGGCGATGGCCTGCGGCGTGCCGGTGGTCGCGACCCGCGTCGGCGCATTCGAGGAGATCGTGACGGAGGCAACCGGCACGCTGGTCCCGCCGGACGACATCCCCGCCCTGACAGCGGCCATCGCGCCCTGGCTCGACGAGCCCGGGCGGCGCCGGGCTGCCAGCGTCGGCGGCGCTCGCGAGGGTCCGGTCAGAGTTCCGGATCGAGGACGAGGCGGCCGCGCTGGCCGCCGTCTACCGCCGGCTTCTCTCCGGGGAAAGCTGGTGACGCGGGCGGGGTTCACCCTCGCGCGGATCCTCCGCCGCGACGCGGCGCTCGCGACGTTCTCGGCCCCGCAGCGAAGTGCTGATGGCGGAGCTGAAGGGCAAGCGCGTTGCGCTCGTCGGCAATGCCCGTTCGCTGGCCGAGCGCGACGAAGGGGCCGAGATCGACGCTGCCGACGTCGTCATCCGCATCAACCGCGCGCCGATGCCCGCGCCGCACTCGCACGGTAGACGCACCGACTGGCTGGCGCTCGCCACCTCCATCGACGTGGACGACCTCGCGCCGACTCCACCCCTCCCGTCTTCTCTGGATGAGCCACAAGCGCAAGCGGCTTTCCTGGCGGGTGGCGACAACGCCCGGCTTCTACCTCCACCCGCTCACCGACTGGGCGGCCCTTCGCGACCGGCTTGGCGCGCCGCCGACGACGGGGCTGATGATGATCGACCTTCTCGCCGCAAGCGAGGCGGCGGCGATCCGGCTTTACGGCTTCGACTTCTTCGCGTCGCTGTCGCTCACCGGATCGCGCCGCGCCGACCAGGTGCCGCACGACTTCGGCGCCGAACGCGGCTTCGTCGAAGAGCTGATCGCACGCGACCCGCGCGTGACCCTGGCCGGAGCGTGATAGGCGCGCGTCAGCGCCCGATTCTCTGCGCTGCAGCATCGGCGGGCCTTTAACTGTTCCGCGCAATCGGATAAGTGGCCTCGTCCTGACCTGAAGGAGACCCCGGAATGGGCTACAAAGTCGTTGTCGCCGGCGCCACCGGGAATGTGGGCCGCGAAGTGCTGAACATCCTCGCCGAACGGGAATTCCCCGTCGACGAGATCGTCGCGCTTGCCAGCCGCAAGTCGCTCGGCACCGAGGTTTCGTTCGGCGACAAGACCCTGAAAACCAAGGACCTCGATACGTTCGACTTCACCGGCTGGGATATCGCGCTCTTCGCCATCGGCTCGGACGCGACGAAGATCTACGCGCCGAAGGCCGCGAAGGCGGGTTGCGTGGTGATCGACAACTCCTCGCTCTACCGCTACGACCCGGAGGTCCCGCTCGTCGTGCCCGAGGTGAACCCCGAGGCGGTGGAGCAGTATCGCAACAAGATGATCATCGCGAACCCCAACTGCTCGACCGCGCAGATGGTCGTCGCGCTGAAGCCCCTGCACGACCGCGCGAAGATCAAGCGGGTGGTGGTTTCGACCTACCAGTCCGTCTCCGGTGCGGGCAAGGAAGGCATCGACGAGCTCTGGGATCAGACCAAGGGCATGTATGTGCCGGGTCGGGAAGTGGCGCCGTCGAAGTTTACCAAACAGATCGCCTTCAACGTGATCCCGCATATCGACGTCTTCATGGACAGTGGCGAGACCAAGGAAGAATGGAAGATGGTCGCCGAGACCAAGAAGATCCTCGACAAGGCGATCAAGATCACTGCGACTTGCGTCCGCGTCCCGGTCTTCGTCGGCCATTCCGAGGCCGTGAATATCGAGTTTGAGGAGTTCCTCGACGAGGACGAGGCCCGCGATATCCTGCGCGAAAGTCCCGGTGTCATGGTCGTCGACAAGCGCGAGAACGGCGGCTACATCACCCCGGTCGAATGCGTCGGCGACTACGCGACCTATGTCAGCCGCATCCGCCAGGATGGCACGGTCGAGAACGGCCTGAACCTCTGGTGTGTCAGCGACAACCTCAGGAAGGGCGCCGCCCTCAACGCCGTCCAGATCGCCGAAACCCTCGGCAACCGCTGCTTGAAAAAGGGGTGAGCCGGAACAGGAAAGGCGCCAGTGGAGCCTTTCCCGGGCGAACGCCCGAAGCGCAAGCGCGGGGCCGGCAGGCGCGCCCAACCCCGTTCCTGCCCTCAGAAGACAGCCTGATACCTCCAGATTGACTTTGCGGGGAATTGCCAGCAGCGTCGCAGCATGACTTCGCAAGACTGGTCCGTTGCGTTCGAGTGGGTAGCCTTCGGGTTCTCGTCGGTTTTTTCACGCTCCGCACTTTGGGCGATCGTATCGACGGTCGCGGTGCTGGCCTTGGCGAAATGGTACTCCGGACGGCATTGAGACCCCGCTGGACGCGGCGTGACCGGGCGGAGCGATGATCGGCTGTCTGACCTTGTCACCAGAGGTTTTTTTGGTCCGCGCCATGACTTTGCGCGAATGGACCGCATTCCTGTCTGCCGAGATCAGGAACAACACTCCGGAAGTCATCCTGCCCGGCGCGACATCCTGGCGCAAACGGATGGTGCCGGTTGACGCGCAGAAAACAGGTCGATCGATTTCAGACGGCTGAACTGGGTTCCACCCGTGAAAACCGGCCCGTTTCGCAGGCTCAGCTGTGGCCTGCCTCCGTCAGCGCGGCCTGTAGGTCGGCCAGTTCCTCGCAGGTCCCGCAGAGCACCGCGAGACGGTCACGGTTCGCCTTGGCCTTCACGAAGTCTCCGGTCTCGATATAAAGCTCGCCCTGATATTCGAGCGCGCCCAGGTGTTTCGGATCGGCCTTGAGCGCGGCCGCGTAATACCGCGCCGCCTCGGCGTAGCGGTTCATCTTGCGGTTGGAATAGCCCATCAGGTTCAGCGCGTCCGCATTCCTCGGTTCGGTCTTCACGACGGTCGCGAGGATCTTCAGCGCCTCGGGATAGCGGCCGGCGTCCACAGCCGCCTTCGCCTCGCTGTAGCCCGGCTGGCTGGCCGAGGTCGTGCTGTCACTGCCGGCCGAAAGGCTGGGCGCGGATGAAAAGGCAAGGCCGGCCGCGAAACAGGCGGCGGCGAGCGCGGTCAGGCGCGGGGTGAGTGTCATCGGGGTGTCTCCTTCAGCCCATGCAGCGACGATACCACGATCGCCCGCGCTCGTCGCTCACGTTCCGGAGATCGCCGCCCGGGCGTCAGGCGGCGCGGCCGGACCGGACAGGGGCGGGCATCCGCCCGGCCTCGGCGTCGGGCAGGCCCTGCCGCAGATCGCCGGGGAAGGGCGCGCGGAATTTCAGCACCAGCCCGGCGAGGCTGAGACCGAGCTTCTCGACCCGCATGATCGGCCGGTCGAGCGGCCAGGAATGGACCGCAAGCCCGCCCTCCGGCGCCTGGCGCAGGACATAGCCCGCCCCCCGGAGCCGCCGCTGCAGGTCGAGCCAGTCGCGGGCGAGATGGGCGGCGTGGCGGATCACCTCATCCTCGGCCCTGAGTCGCGCCGGCGTCCGGTCGAGCGCGGCGCGCAGGGTCGCCCTGAGATAGTCCGACGGGCTGCACCCGGTGGCCTGCGCGGCCTGGCCGAGGGCGATCAGAAGCGCCTTCGGCAGGTCGATCGTGACGGTATGGGTGTGATCCATGCCGTCAGGATCGGGCGAATCAGGTTAATGCGAGGTTCAGATTGGCTGGAAGCGCTTTGTCGCCGGATCGAAATATTCCAGCCCGCCCTCGCCGATATCGTTCCAAAGGCCGTGCAGCGTCATCTCCTCGGCCTCGACCGCGGCGCGGACGAAGGGGAAGGTCAGGAGGTTCTCGAGGCCGATCAGCACAGCCTCCTTCTCCAGCGCCCTGAGCTGATCGGCGGGCGCCAGTTCCTTCACCCGATCATAGCCCGGACGCAGGATGTCCATCCAGCGGCCGATGAAGCTCGTCTTTTCCTCGAGCTCCGGCGCGTGGCCCGAACACATGTCGTGGCAGCCCTGGACCCCGCCGCAGAGCGAATGTCCGACGATGATCAGATGAGCGACCTTCAGCGCGGTCACGGCATATTCCACCGCCGCCGAGGTTCCGTGATATTCGCCGTCCGGATTGTAGGGCGGCACGAGGTTGGCGATATTGCGGTGAATGAAGAATTCGCCCTGATCGGCGCCGAAGATCGAGGTGACGTGAACCCGGCTGTCGCAGCACGAAATCACCATCGCGCGTGGGCGCTGGCCGTCCTCGGCGAGTCGCCGGTACCAGGCCCTGTTCTCGGTCCAGGTGGTGGCTTTCCAACCATGATAGCGTTGCACCAGGTAGGTGGGCAGCGGTTTTGCGTGTTGCATCGATCCTCGCCTCGCGGGAAATCCCTGATCGCACATAGTCGCCATACGTCTCGAATTCGAGAGGTTTTTGGCGCGGGCATCAAGGATTTCTTGAGAACCGGGCGACACTGTTGCCGCGTGCGTGGGGCACGAAGATGGAGGGTGAAGGGTGGCGAAACTTGCGGTTTTGCACCACGACGAAGGTGTCCGGCTCGATCCGGACTGTCTCGTGGCGCTCTATTCGGAACTGGGCGAGGCAGGGGCGGAACAGGTCGTCTGCAAGGCTATGGAGGAACTGTCGGCGCGGCTGACCGAGATGCAGCGCTTCGCCGACGAGGGCCGGACCCCGGCGCTCGTGCGCAGCGCGCGGCTGCTGATCAAGGTCGCGGAACAGATCGGAATGCTGAGCTTCGCGCGGGTCGCGGGCGATGTGCTGGCGGCGGCGGATGCGGGCGACGCGGCCGGACAGGCGGCAACGCTTGCCCGGCTCGTCCGCATCGGCGACCGGTCGCTGAACGCGGTCTGGGACTTGCGCGACATGACGGTCTGACGGGCCTTGCGGGCGGCGCGCGGGCGGCTAGTGTGACGACAAAGCCGATGCGAGGTCCTTCATGACGTTTTCCTTTTCCGACCCCAACGAGGCGACGCGCCCCCTGCATCTGGTCGAGGCCGAGGGGGCAGAGGCTTTCCTTGCCGACCGGACCGGGGCCGAGCGGGCTTGGCTGACCGCGGCCGGATTTACTGGAATGCTCGGGCAGCTCTGCCTACTGCCCGGCGCGGACGGCGCGCCCGTGGGTGCGGTCCTCGGGTTCGGGGCCGCCTCTGGTCGCCGGCGCGGGCGCTTTCATGTCGCGCGGGCGGTGGCCGATCTGCCGGCGGGCGCCTGGCATCTCGACGGCGCGCTGTCGCCGGCGGAGGCGGAGGAGGCTGCGCTCGGCTGGCTTCTCGCGACCTATCGCTTCACCCGTTACAGATCCGCCGAGGCGCCGAAGGCGCGGCTCAGGGCGCCCGAAGGCGTCGATGCCGCCCGGGTGCTGGCCATCGCCGAGGGCGAGGCACTGACCCGCGACCTCATCAACACGCCCGCCGCCGACATGGGGCCGGCGGAACTCGAGGATGCGTTCGTGGCGTTGGCCGGGAGCTTCGGCGCGACCACGCGGGTGATCCGGGGCGACGAGCTTCTGGCCGAAGGCTTTCCGATGATCCATGCCGTGGGCCGCGCCTCGGCCCGCCCGCCCCGGATTCTCGACCTCCGGTGGGGCACGGACGGCCCGGCGCTGACGCTCGTCGGCAAGGGGGTCTGCTTCGATACCGGCGGGCTCGACCTCAAGCCGGCAGCCGGGATGGGCCTGATGAAGAAGGATATGGGCGGGGCCGCGACGGTGATGGGGCTGGCCCGGATGATCATGGCGCTGGGCCTCCGACTGCGGCTCAGGGTGCTCGTCCCAGCGGTGGAGAACGCTGTGTCCGGCAACGCGATGCGCCCGCAGGACATCCTGGCAAGCCGCAAGGGCCTGACGGTCGAGGTCAACAACACCGATGCCGAGGGGCGGCTGGTCCTCGCCGACGCTCTGGCGCTGGCAGACGAAGAAAAGCCGGATCTTCTCGTGTCGATGGCCACCCTCACCGGCGCGGCCCGAGTGGCCGTCGGGCCCGACCTCGCGCCGTTCTATTCCGACGATGACGGCGTCGCGGCTGCGATCGCGGCGGGCGGGGTCTCGGCGGCCGATCCGGTCTGGCGGATGCCGTTCTGGGACCCCTACGAGGCGCTGATCGAGCCCGGCATCGCCGATCTCGACAACGCGCCCTCGGGCGGGATGGCGGGGTCGATCACCGCCGCGCTCTTCCTCCGCCGCTTCGTCACCGAAACCCCGCGCTACGCGCATTTCGACATCTACGGCTGGCAGCCGAAGGCGGAACCGGCGCGGCCGAAGGGCGGCGTCGGGCAGGGCGCCCGCGCCCTTCTTGCGGCCTTGCCCGGATTGCTCGGGCTATGAGCGACCGGCGCCTGACCCCCGCGAATGGCCGCGTCGCGCATGTCTCGTTGAAAGGCGCGGTCGCGGCTGAGCGGTATGTCGAGGGCGACGTGGCGCGGATCGTCCTGCCGCTCGCCGATCTTCTCGCCGCCCCCGGCGGGCGCCGCGACCGGCAGGTGCTGATGGGAGAGCGGATGCTGGTCCTCGACCGGCACGAGGGTTTTGCCTTCGTGCAGGCAGAGAAGGACGGCTATTGCGGCTACCTGCCGGAGGCGGCACTCGGCCCCGATCGCGTGGCCACCCATTGGGTCGCTGCCCCCGCGACGTATCTCTACCGCGCGCCCGACCTCAAGACCCCGGAGGTGTACCTCCTTACAATGGGCGCGCGGCTGACCATCGTAGCGGAGCATCCGCGCTTTCTGGAGACCGCAGACGGGCTATTCGTCCCGCGCCCGCATCTCAGGCGGATGGGCGACTGGGCGGAGGATCCAGTCGGTGTGGCCGAGCGGTTTTTCGGGACGCCCTATCTCTGGGGCGGGAATTCACGCTCGGGGATCGACTGTTCGGGCCTAGTCCAGGCGGCCCTCACCGCCTGCGGAATCGTCTGCCCAGGGGACAGCCACATGCAGGAACGCGGCCTCGGGACGGTCCTGCCGGCCGGCACGGCGTATCGGCGCGGCGATCTCTTCTTCTGGAAGGGGCATGTGGCGATGGCGGTCGGGCCGGACCGACTGATCCATGCGAATGGATTTCACATGGCGGTGGGATACGAAGGCATCGCCGAGGCGGTCGCGCGGATCGAGGGGCAGGGCGAGGGGTCGGTGACCTCGGTGCGCCGGCTCTGACCCTCCTGGGCGGCGCGTCTCAGTCCACGGGCCGGATCAGCTTTCGGTCGAGGATGCGCAGCACCGCCGCCAGGTCGTGGCCACGCTTCAGCACCTGCCCGTCCATCCCGATCACCGCATACATGCCCTGCCGCTGCCGCAGGCGGGGATGCTTCTCGATCCGGTAGAGCGGGTGTTCGGCGGCGCGGCGAAAGACCGAGAACACCGCCATGTCGCGCAGGAACGACATCGCGTAGTCGCGCCATTCGCCGGCCGCCACCATGCGCCCGTAAAGCCCGAGGATGACGCCAAGCTCGGCGCGGTCGAAGGCGACCTGCTCGGGCGGGGCGAAGGCGGATTGGAACGGGGTCGGTGGCTGGACCGTCATGGGGAAATGTTACCGCCCTTTCGGCGCAAATCAAGGCCGCCCGTTTTTGGCCGCAAAAACACCTTGGCTCGGGCCTGCCGCTTCCGCATCGCCGCCCTGATCCTCGGCGACATCTTGGCCATAGCGACAACGCTAGGTTCCGGCGGTGCGGTCAACAGCCCCCACCCAGCCCGCGCCGCCGGAACTGTGTCGCTCATCTGCCCCGCTTTGGCGGGGTCTTTTTTTGGCCATGTCGCAATACCGTGGTGGACCGCTTGGGGCCCATATTGACTGCCTGTGGTATTGTGGGCAGTGTCCGTTTCTTTCAACTTTGGGGACTGATGTGATGTTACCGGAAAGGATGCAAGGCGTCGTTCTGACCGGTCATGGCGGACCTGAGATGCTTGAATGGCGCGACGATCTGGCCGTTCCCTTACCGGGCAAGGGAGATGTGGTCATCCGGGTCGGCGCGGCAGGCGTGAACAACACGGACATCAACACACGCACCGCCTGGTATTCCAAGGGCGACGCGGACGCCAAGGACGCGGCATGGTCCGGAACTCCGCTGGCTTTTCCGCGTATCCAAGGCGCCGATGTCTGCGGCGAGATCGTTGCCGTTGGTCAGGGAGTAGCGGCCACTCGCATTGGTGAACGGGTCTTGATCGAACCGTGTCTTCGCGAGGCTGACGGAAAAAAACTTGAGACACCATGGTATTTTGGTTCTGAGTGTGACGGCGGATTTGCGCAATACACGCGTGTTTCCGCGCGTCATGCCCATGCGATCAAAAGCGAATTGACGGACGTCGAATTGGCTTCCTTTCCGTGTTCCTACTCTACGGCCGAAAACATGCTGACTCGTTCACGCGTTCAGACGGGTGAAACTGTGTTGGTCACGGGTGCATCGGGCGGTGTGGGATCCGCAACAGTTCAGTTGGCGCGCGCGCGCGGTGCGCATGTCATTGCAGTGACAAGCCCGTCGAAGGCAGGAACCCTGCTGGAACTGGGTGCGGACCGAACATTGAACCGGGATGATGATTACCTCTCCAAGGTGGGCGCAAACAGTGTCGATGTCGTCATTGATCTGGTCGCTGGCCCGAAGTGGCCGTCATTGCTGGACCTCCTCCGATCAGGCGGTCGCTACGCAGTTGCCGGTGCAATCGGCGGCCCCATTGTGGAACTGGACGTTCGCACGCTTTACCTGAAGGACCTCAGCTTCTTTGGTTGCACAATCCTCGAGCCCGAAGTCTTCGGCAATCTGATCGGGCGGATCGAGCGGAAGGAAATCGAGCCACTGGTGGCGGAGACTTATCCACTCCGTGAAATCGGAGCCGCTCAGGACGCCTTTGGTAAGAAAGGCTACATCGGCAAGATCGTGCTGGAGTGGAACTGAGCGGACCTACTGGTGATGTCCTAGAACGGACATCCGCGGCGCGATGACAGGGTCTGCTTCGTCCGCATAGCGGACCAACGCGCTTTCGCGACATGACCTTTCTTTTTTCCAGGCCGCAACGCTCAGCGGAACGTCCCCTGGCAGAACCAGCCACCCGACATCGTGCCGCCATGCGCGTAGTAGAGCCAGAGCCGCTCGCCGGTCTCCGTTTCCACCCGCCAGTAATCGCGGGTGCCGGAGCGCCATTCCGGCTCGTCCAGCCACCATTCCGGCGCGATCCGCTCCGGCCCGGTGGCCGAGGCGGTGACGAGATCGCGCCTGCGCCAGCGGAAGCGGGCGGGCACCATCGGGTCCTCGGGCGCCTGCACCGCTTCGGGGCGGAAGATCACCAGCGGGCGCGGTCGCGGCGGCGGCGGCCAGTCGCCCGTCGGCTCCGACCAGGCGGCGGGCATCACACGGGCGGTCTTTTCGGGGATATGGCTGTCGCCGGGATGCAGCCGCGTGATCGCCTCGAGCCCGATCCGCGCGCCGAGTTTCGAGATCAGGATGTCAAGCGCCGCCCCTCCCTCGGTTCGCTCCGCCGCCCCGGCCGGGTCGAGCGGCCCGCGATGCTGGCGGTCATGGACGGGTTCGGTCACATGCGCCTCGATCCGGATCGCGTCGATGCCGAAGCCGGGGTCGATCTCGATCATCTTCAGCATGATCAGCGGCCGCAACTGGTCCGCTTCGGCGGACGGTCGGGCGAGGCCGAGTTCGATCTCCTGCATCGACTGGTCGGCGCGGAACAGCTGGAGCCGCACCCGCCGCGCCCCTCGGCCTTTCGCCCGCAGGCGCTCGGACAGGGCCGGCAACAGGCGGTCGATCCCGGCCATGATGTCTTCGGCCAGCCCGATCGGATCGGGTAGCGTCAGCCGCACCGCGAAGTGCAGGGGCGGCCGAGCCGGCGAGACCGGCTCCGTCTCCAGCCCCAGCGCCTGGTCGAGGCGGCGCACCAGGCCGAGGCCGAAGCGCCGCGACAGGGCGGCCCGCGGCATGCCCATGATGTCGCCGACATGCCTGAGCCCGAGCCGCGCGAGGCCGGCGAGCGTATCGTCGTTGAGCCTGAGCGCGGCGAGCGGCAGCGGCGCGAGGGCCTGCCGTAATTGCCCCGGCGCCGCGATGCGGGCGCGCGGCGCCGACGGCGCGGCCGGTCGTGGGGGCACCCCGCCCTTGACCCAATGGCGCTTGGCCGCGCGCGACCGGGTAGCCCGCGCCTCCTGGTCGATCGCATCGCCGTTGCGCAGGCTCAGCGGCCCGCGCCCGGCATGGCGGGCAAGGCCCCAGGCCGCGCCGACCGTATCGGCGATGCCGGCCTCGACCGTCAGGCCGAGATCGGCGCAATCCTCCGCCACCGATTTCAGAACGCCCTCCTCGCCGCCGAAGAGATGCGCGGCGCCGGACAGGTCGATCACCAGCCCCTCGGGCGGCTCCTCGCCCACCCAAGGGCTGAACTTGCCGGCCCAGCGGCGGAGCGCGGTGAGGAACTGCGCCTCGGCGCGGGGATTGCGCAGGGCGGTCACCAGCGCGGGGCACATCGCGCGCGCGTCGCGGAGCGGCTGGCCGCGATAAAGCCCCGCAGCCTCGGCCCCCTCGCTGAGCGAAGTCAGAACCTGGCGGTTGGCCTCGTCCCCGACCACGGCGAAGGCAGCGGGCAGCAGCCCGCGCATCTCGCGCAGGAGGCGCTCCGCGCCGAGGCGGGGAAACCAGAGCGACAGGATCCGGCGTTGGCGTTGCATGGTGGGCGAAGCATGTTCACTATTTGTTCCAGAATAGGGCGCCTCGCCGCGAGAGTCGAGTCCGGCCCCGACCGTCCGCCTCAGATCCAGTCGAGGTGAACCCGCCCGTTCGCGTATTTCTCGGCCACGAGGCGCCTGAGGGCGCGGAATCTCGGCCGCAGGTCCTTGAACTTGCGTTCATGCGTCTCCGCCACGAGGCAGCGGATGCCGCCCATCAGGTCGCGCCGGTCGAGTTCCTCGAGGATCTCCAACTCCGCGCCCTCGATGTCCAGCTTGACGAAAGCAATGCCGCCCGCTGCAGCGCGTCCGGCGACGAGCGCGGGGAAATCCACGAGATCCACGTCGATCCCAGTGCCTTCGTCGATCCGCCGCCCGCCGTCGAGGATCGTCGACTTCACTGACGCGCCGCGCGGGTTCGCGTCGAAATTGTCGGCCCGCATCAGCCGTACCGTGCCCGCGCTCGCGCCGAGTGCGGCGTTGTGCAGGACCACGTTCGGCGTGTCCGTAAATCGCTCCGTCAACTGCGCGAAACACCAGGGATCCGGCTCGAAGGCCCAGACCTCGGCCCCCGTGGTGGCCAGTTGCGCGGTGACGACACCGACATTGGCGCCGCCGTCGATGGCGAGGTCGCCGGGCCGGAGCATGGCGCAGACGCCGCTGAGGAAGCCCTCGGCATGGGCTTTCCGCCGACCGCGTTCCGCGCGCCGCTTCGCCCGTGCGGCCTCCGCTTCGGCTTCGGCAGTTGAGGATGCCGCGTCGGTCTCGTCGCTCACGTCGCGTCCTCCCCGCTATCGGTGTAGTGCCCCTGGACCGGCGGCTTCCACGGCGGAGCCACCATCGGCTTGCGGGCGCAATAGAGCAGCATGTGCGGGCCGGTCAGCGCCATCTCGCCGCCGCGCGGCAGACCGGTCGGGTCGGGAATGGGCGTCACTTTGCCCGGCGATTTCCGCGGGACGATGGTGACTTCCAGCATCTCGTAGCCGCGCGCGTGGTGCCAGTAGCGCCAGGGCACGTCGGGGCCGGTCTGGAAGAAGCCGTGCCCGAACCAGCCGTCGCAGGAGACGAACGACATCATCACCCCGCCGGGTTTCAGAAGCGCGTGGCAGGTGTCGAGCGACTGGCCGATATAGAAGATGTGCTCGGTCGTCCCACCGTCGATCACGAGGTCGAACTGCTCCTTCAAGTCGTCGGGAGCCGGCAGGTTGAGGTCGTGGATGATCTCGGCCCCTTCCTCCGCCGTGAAGTCCAGCGCCGTCATCGGCGGATAGCCGATCCGGTCGAAGAAGGTTTCGGTGAACCCGTCCTCCTGCTGGAGATCGCTTGCGGTCAGGTCGAGCCCGTATCCGGGGGCCAGCTTCAGGAACCGCTCCATCCGGTTCGCCCGGAGACTGAGCTTCTGCCGGCCGAGGATCAGGCCCCGCTTCGCATCGGCGACGTGGCGGGCGTTGCGCAGGAGGAACGCCGCGGGAATGAGGCTGACGCCCATCAACCGTCCTCCCGGACGAGGCGGCTCACGTAAGGCACGCCGATCTGCTTTTTCAGCGTCGCCTTCGCCACGGAACGCAGGCCCGAGCGCCGGAGGTTGTTGATGTTGCGGTAATGCACCGTGTAGATGTCCCGATCCTCCGGCAGCGGGTCCTCGCGGAGCCGGCCGCCCATGATGTAGTGCTGCTCCTCGGGCAGGATGTTCCAGTCGAGCGCGGCCCTGCGGATCGCCACCGGCAGGCTCATCTGATCGAGATAGGGCCGCCGGTTCTCGAGGCTTTCGATGCGGTCCACGGCGCGCGCGGTTTCGTACCAGACGTCGGGGAACCGTCCGCCCGGCCCGCCGTCCTCGGGGAATACCACGAGGCCCGCGCTGAAATAGGGCGCGACATTCGTGCCCCGGCGCATCAGGTCGACCCGCTCGTCGGGCACAGAATGACCGAACGCGCCCCAGATCGTGTCCCACACCTCTTGCTCGCCCCAGAGCATCGACGCCGCGACCGAGCAGGAGACATGCCCGTCCCGCAGCAGGTTCGCGGGGTCGTTGTCGCGCAGAAAAAGGACGTCGCTGTCGACGAAGGCCGACCATTCGCTGTCGCGCTTCTGCATCGCGGCGATGATCTTGTTGCCGTGCGGATAGGGTTCATCCCACATCCCCTCGGTCACCATCGGGCGGATCTCCGCCCCCATCATCTCGTGCGCCTTGCGGGTGGCGGGGCTCAGGTCGTCCATCCGGTGCGCCGGGCAGTAGCCGACCGCGGCGACGGTGTCGGGAAAGAAGCTGCGGATCGAGGCCAGGAGGGTGCAGGCCATCGTCTCGTAGTCGGGCGGTTCGACGATATAGGCGAAGGTGAGGATCGGTCGGGCCACGCTCAGTCCTCGCCGCCTTCGAGCGCGCCCTCCGGGTCGATGCCGAAGCGCTCGCACATCCGGGCGGCGAAGGAGCCCGGAAGCGGCGGGTTCTTGCGCCACCAGGGGCGCGTGCCGTTGGTATAGAGGTGCACCGAAAGCGTCGCATCGGTGAAATGCCCCTCGACCCGGCAATAGGGGTCGTAGAACACGTCGTTGAGCTGGAACGGCACTGGATAGAGCACGTCCGGTGAAAGCGCCCGGTCGTAGTCGCCGGTCTGCTTGGCGAAATAGGTGAATGCCTGCGGACCGAACGCGGTGCGTTCGGCGTTGTAGATCCTGACCGGCTTCGGCAGGTCGGCAAACTTCTTCAACCGGCGCTTCTGGCGGTCGTTGAACCAGGGCGGTGCGTCCGGCAGGTTGTCGTAGTAGTCAAGGAGCGCGTCGATCAGCGCGCCTTTCGGCGGAATGTAGACCACGCCGCAGTTCAGTGCGCCGCGAAACCCGTGCCCCGCATAGATGTGCTGCATCTCGTCGGGAAACGGCCGGTGGCAGAGCGCGTCGCAGTCGATCCAGATTGCATCCGTCGCCTGGATCATCTTGTAGCGAAAGACATTGGACAGGAACGAGGCCGAGGTCGCCTCGACCAGATCCATGTCGATCTCCATGATTTCCGATGCCTTTCGGACCGCGACGCCGTCGGGGACGTTCCTGACCTCGTGGGTGCAGTAGAGCGTTGTCGGATGTCCCGCTGCGACATGGGACACGAGGCACAACTGGTTGAGATATTGGAGACGCTCGCCGATCCAGAGGGACGCGACAGGCCGGCGGGAAAGCTCGCTCATGCAGAACCTTTCATGGAGATCACCAGGAACACTCTTGCCCGAGATGGCGTGACAACTACCGTAGCATCCTTATAATACGCCCAGCCGCACTGTCCATGAGCGGTTGTCCGGTTCGGTGCGCGCGGTGTAACACGGCCCACGAGGCAATCGGCGTAGTTCGGATCAAGCGTGTGGCGGAAGACGTCGGTAAACCCATAAATCAGCCAGCTGCCCCCGCCATCGTTGCAAGCTATTTCGGGATCGATGTTCCGGAGGCGCCGCATCTGACGCCGCGGATCGTTCGGGCCATGCAGGAAGGCCGCTACGAAGGTGGCGAGGTGCGCACCGCGCTCGCCAATATCCGCCCCGGAGATCGGGTGCTGGAGCTCGGCGCCGGCTCGGGCGCGGTGGGGGCGGCCATCGCGCACAATTGCCAGCCGTCGCGGATCGTCTCGTTCGAGGCGAACCCACGCCTCCTGCCGCATGCGCGGGTCCTTTACGAGACCAACGGCCTTTCCGACGTCATCGACCTTCGCCACGGCGTCGTCCTGTCCGAACCCGATGCGCCCGCCGCGGTCAGCTTCATGCTGCGCGGCAATTTCCTCGGCTCCGCGCTTGCGGAGGTCGCGGCCGACCGCCCGGCCGAGAAGATCGAGGTGCCAGTCACGCGCTACGCGGATCTTGCACGGGACTTCCCGCACGATGTCATCGTCATGGATATCGAGGGCGCCGAGCATCCGTTCTTCGCCGGGGCCGACCTGTCGGCGGTCCGCGTCGTCCTCGTCGAACTGCATCCGAAAGTCTACGGACGCGACGGCGCGCGCGAATGCCGCCGGATGCTGACCCGCGCCGGGTTCGAGCTTGACCGGGAGGGGTCGGTCCGCGGCGTCTCGGTCTTCCGCCGGGGGGGGGGCGCCGCGACGCCGGACATACCCGGTGCCGATGTGGCGCGGGCCAAACCGGCCGCCCCGAAGCCGCGGCCCTTCGCCCCGCCTCCCGAAGTAGGCGATGCGGCCGAAGGCGCGGCCCGAGACGCCTTCCTCCTGCGCGGTGGTCTCGTCGATGCGTGGTTCGAACGCCGGTCGGATGTCCTTCTCGTCACCTTCGACAACCTCGCTTCCGTCGCGGAATACGACCCGCCCCAGCCCTGGCTCCACGTCCGCGCCGGCCGCGCAGGCTATTCGATCCTCGGGCTCATCGCCCACCGGAAGGACTGGTACCGCAACGCCGACGCGCCGGCACTGCTCGGCGCGCTCCGCGATGCGGGCCTTTTCGGCCAGTTCCGGCGCGTGGTCTTCGCCGGTGCGTCGATGGGCGGCTACGCGGCGCTGACCTACGCCCCCTTCGCGCCCGGCTGCCGGGTTCTGGCCTTCAGCCCGCAAACCACCCTCTCGCGCCGGGTCGCGCCGTTCGAGCGGCGCTTTCCCTACGGGTTCCGCAAGTGGGACTGGGACAGCCCGGACTTCCTCGATGCCGTGGAAGGGGCAGGGGCAGCCTCCGAAATCCGGCTCGTCTACGATCCCTTCGACCCGGCCGACCGCGCCCACGCGGCGCGGCTGTCGCACCTGTCCTCGGTCCGCCATATGTGCTGCGGCCATTTCGGCCACCGCACGATCCGCATGATTGACGCTGCCGGCGCGCTCGACATGCTGATCACGGGCGCGGGGCAGGACACGTTCGACGCCCGGCCGTTCTGGCAGGCGCTGCGCGCCCGGCGCGGGCTCCGCCGCTGGAGGCTCGCCGTGCGGAAAGCCGTCGAGGCGCGGAACCGGCCCGCGCTTCTGGCCCGCCTCGACAAGGCGCTGGCCGGTATCGCCGAAGTCGGGCCCCGCGCCGCGAAAAGGCGGATCGAGGAGGCCGACGATGCCGAATGACCTCTTCCCCGACCGGATCGAACGCGTGGACGGCGGTTTCGTCGTGCCGGAGCGGCCGCATGACGCGCGCCATGCCGAAGGTGTGCTGCGCGCCGACGGCAGCTATGTCGAAGCCTCCCGGGCCTGGATCCGCCCCCGTGTCTGCAGCCAGCCGCCGACGCTCTCGCCGGAGGAGAAGGTGGTGGACCTGCCCGGCCGCCACCTCTTCGCCGGGCATCTGCGCGGGCATTTCGGGCATTTCATCGTCGAATCCACGGCCCGGCTCTGGGCCCTCGACGAATTGGGCGATGCAATCGACAGCATCATCTACCTTCCTTATCGTGGCAAGATGCAGGGCATGGCCCGCTGCCTGTCAGACAACCGCCGGTTCTTCGAACTGATGGGCGTCGATGTTCCGGTCAATGTCCACCCCACGCCCCTCAGTGTAGAGACCGTGCATGTGCCCGATCTCGGATTCGGTTGGCTCCAGCGCTATGCCGGCTCCCCCCGCTATCGGCGCTTCATGCGCGAACGGCTCGGTGCCGCGATCGCACCGGAAGGGGCGCCGGATCTCTATGTCTCGCGCGCCGGCCTGATGGCCAAGCGCGGCGGCATCCTTGGCGAGACCGTGATCGAGGACAACCTGCGCCGCGCGGGCTACGAGGTCTTCCGGCCGGAGAAACATCCCCTCGACGTGCAGGTCGCACGCTACAAGGCGGCGCGCCGGATCGTCGCGCTGGACGGCTCTGCGCTGCACCTCGCGGCCTCCTTTGTGCCGGAAGGCGCGCGCGTCGCCATCGTGCTCCGGCGCTCGAAGGCCAATGTCGGCGACTATTGCCTGCAATATCGCAGCTTCGCCGGGATTGAGCCCGACTGCATTGACGTGGTCCGGCGCGACTGGGTTTCGGAGGATCGGAACCGGGTCGACTATTCCTCGGTGGGCGAGCTCGACTTCGCCGAACTCTTCGTCCGCCTCGCCGCTGCGGGCTATCTGCCCGCAGGATTCCAGCCCGACCTTCCGGACGCCGCCGGAATCGCCGCGATGGCCGCCGACTTCGCCGAACGACGCGGCGAGCATCTCGCCCCGCTTGAGGCGAGCGCATGAACGAGGAGGACAAGCGCGGCGGGGGTGCGAAGCCGAAACCCAAGCCGGAGCGGTTTTCCGGCCGCTCCGACCGTTTCGGAACGGTGCCCTTCGACCTGAAGGCGAACCGCAGCCCGCACGGCCAGGTCACCGCCGTGTCGATGATGAAGGACGAAGGCCCCTTCCTGCTCGAATGGATTGCGCACCATCATCTGGCCGTCGGCTTCACCGATATCCTCGTCTACACCAACGACTGCTCCGACGGCACCGACGACATGCTGATGCGGCTGGAGGAGCTTGGGCCTTGGCCATCACCGCGCGAACGATGATCCCCGAGGGCATGCAGCCGCAGCCCTCGGCCCTCAACCACGCGCAGGACGAGCCGGTGGTGCAGGCCTCGCGACTGGGTGCTGGTCTTCGACGCGGACGAGTTCCTGTCGATCCGCTACGGCGACGGCACGCGTCGACGGATCTGATCTCGGCCGCGAAGGCGCCGCGGCGCGAACGGCATCGTCATCACCTGGCGCATCTTCGGCTCGGGCGGTGTCGTGGACTGGTCGCGCGCGCCGGTGACCGAGCAATATCCTTCGCGCCGCGCCGCCCGATCTGGAACAAGGGCTGGGGCGTCAAGACGCTGTTCAAGTTCGATCCCGGCTACTGGAAGCTCGGCATCCACCGCCCGACGATGAAGAACAAGTGGCTCGAGACGGACTTTCCCGACACGCGTCCACTGGCTGAACGGCTCGGGCCTGCCGATGGAGGACTACTTCAAGTTCCGCGGCTGGCGCTCGATCCGGCGCACGATCGGCTACGACTGGGCGCAGATGAACCACTACGCGGTCAAATCCGTCGACAGCTACGCCGTGCGCAAGTTCCGCGGCAACGTGAACAACAAGAAAGACAAGTACAACGCCGACTACTGGTCGCTGCAGGACCGCAACGAGGTGCGCGGACGAGACGCATCCTGCGCTACAGCGAGAAGCGCGCGCGCGATCATGGCCGAACTGCTGAAGGACCCGGTGCTCCGCAAGCTGCATTTCGCCGCCGTCGAAGCCGCCGAAGCGCGGCTTGCCGAGTTGAAAGGCACGGATGCCTATCTGGCACTGGAGGACGACCTCGTCGCCGGCCTCCGCGCGTGCCGATCGACGAGATCGTGGCAAAGCCACCGCAGGCCCGCGACCGCGAGAAGATCGCCTCGCTGATGTCCGAGGTGGAAACGCGCCGGTCCGCGACCCGGCGCGCGCAGCGCAAGGCCGGAAATGAGGAGCGCCCCGCCGCCGCGCCGGACGCGACCTATCTCTCGTCCCTGCCCGAAACGCTCGAAGCGATCGAGGTGGA
Organism: uncultured Alphaproteobacteria bacterium; assembly: GCA_963707885.1. Classification (GTDB taxonomy): domain Bacteria; phylum Pseudomonadota; class Alphaproteobacteria; order Rhodobacterales; family Rhodobacteraceae; genus Albidovulum. The sequence goes on along the minus strand of CAVPRV010000010.1, from coordinate 310,251 downwards.
CTGGCACGAGAACCACGCGGTTCGCCTTCCCGCCGACCCGCGCATCTTCACTCCGGCCGCGCTCAGGGCACTGGCACAGGGCAAGTTCGAGCGCGGGCTGGCCCGCCGGCTGCCGGCGATCCTGCCGAAGGGCGCGAGAGTGCTCGATCTTGGCGCCGGCGTCGGGTTTCTGTCCGCGGCACTTCTCCTGGCACGGCCTGATCTGGTCCTTTCGGCGCAGGAGGACACGCCGGCGCTTCGCGCGACCATGGACATGATCCTCGCCCGGAACGGCCTTGCGGATCACCCGGGCCTTCATGTCCTCGACAACCGCCTTTCGTCCAGCCCCGGCGACGATGCCGCTGCCGGCGCAAGGGCGCTGATCCGGGCCGGGGCGCCGGACGTGCTGATGGTGTCCGACCCGCGCCTGAACGCAGCGGCCCTTGCGGAGATCCTCGGGGAGGGCGTCGAGGGGCCGCAGACCCTGCTGATCCTTGGCCGGGCGCTCGGGTGTGGACCGGGCGGGCGCGCCGGTGCCGAACGCCTTCTGGCGGGGATGGGCTACCGCGACCTGGAAACCCTCGACCACCGCCTCGGGCGCGGCTTCACTCTCTTGCCGGCAGGCGGGGCCGATCCGGAAAGCGACGACTGAGTCCTTCATCACGGGCGCAGAGGTTCCTATCAGGTCCGATCTTCCATTAGATTCCCGCCCCCTCGTGTTCGACTGTGCGCCCGACACTGCGACACGGACCCTGACCTATGCTTCTCCGCCCTGCCATGCCTGCCGACGATGACCAGCTCTGGGCGATCCTGGAGCCGGTCTTCCGCGAAGGGGAGGCCTATTGCCTCGCGCGCGACATCTCGCGTGCCGAGGGGCTCGACTACTGGTCCGGCGGGTCGCACCGGGTTTTCGTCGTTGAGGACGAGGGGAACATCCTCGGCAGCTATTTCCTCACCCCGAACCAGAAAGGCGGCGGCTCGCATGTCTGCAATTGCGGCTTCGTCACCGCCGCATCGGCGCGGGGCAAGGGCGTGGCGCGGACGATGCTTACCCATGCGCTTGAAACGGCGAAGGCGGAGGGTTACCTCGCCATGCAGTTCAACTTCGTGGTCGCGACGAACGAGCGGGCCATTGCGATCTGGCGAGATATGGGATTTGACGTCGTCGGACGGCTTCCCGGTGCCTTCAGATCGCCGAGCTATGGCTACGTCGATGCATTGGTCATGTACCGGCCACTATGAGGAGGTCCTGAAGATGATCCACCAAGCGAGGCAGGTCTGATGGCCCGCGCCGAAGTGCCGCTTTTGGCAGTTCTGATCGACGCCGACAACGTGCTCGCCCGGAATGCCGAGGCGATCCTGAAGGAGGTCACATCCTACGGAGAGCCCGCGCTACGCCGGGTCTATGGCGACTGGTCGAACCCCCAGCTCAATGGCTGGAAGGAAAAGGCCCGGACGCTCGGCCTCGTCGCGCATCAGCAATCGGCCAATACCAAGGGCAAGAACGCGAGCGACATCGGCCTCGTGATCGACGCGATGGACATCCTGCACGCCGGCAAGTTCGACGGCTTTGTCCTCGTCTCCTCCGACAGCGACTTCACCCGGCTGGCGAGCCGGATCCGCGAAGATGGGCTCGACGTGATCGGCATCGGGGAGGCGAAGACGCCGGAGGCGCTGCGCAATGTCTGCAACCGCTTCGTCTTCATCGAGAACATCATCGACGAGGCGGAGCCGGCCAAGGGCACGGTCGCGAAATCCGAATCCAAGCGGCCGCCGGTCGAGGCGGTGGAACTGATCATCCGCGCGATGGACAAGATCGACCAGGAGGACGACTGGTATCTCCTGGGGGTGATCGGCCAGCGCATCGTCGCCGACAATCCCGACTTCGACACCCGCACCTACGGCAAGCGCAAGCTGAGCGACCTGGTGGCGGAGTTGAAGCGATTCGAGACCAAGCGCGTCGGAAACCAGCTCTATGTCAGGCGGGTCGATTAGAGTCTGGACCCGTTGACGGGACGGAAGAGGCGACTGCCTTGAGCGCAGAGCGGAACTGAGGGCGGCGTCAGGCCGCCAGGCCCTTCGAGCCCATCGCCAGGAACTTCTCGCGCCGGTCCTTGATCAGTTCGGCCGGTTTCTTGCCGGAGAGGTCCTTCAGCATCGCGCCGATCGCCTTGCCGACGCTGTCGATCGCCTCGTCACGCTTGCGCTGGGCGCCACCGAGCGGTTCGGGAATGATCTGGTCGATCACGCCGAGCTTCAGGAGGTCCTGCGCCGTCAGGCGCAGTGCGTTCGCGGCCTCGCGCATGCGCTCGGCGTCCTTCCACAGGATCGAGGCGCAACCTTCGGGGGTGATCACCGAATAGATCGAGTGTTCCAGCATCGCCACCCGGTTCGCGGTGGCGAACGCGACGGCCCCGCCAGATCCGCCTTCGCCGATGATGACCGAGATCAGCGGAACGCCGATCTGCAGGCACTTTTCCGTCGAGCGGGCGATCGCCTCGCTCTGCCCGCGTTCCTCGGCGCCCTTGCCCGGATAGGCGCCGGGCGTGTCGACGAGGGTGATGACCGGCAGCCGGAAGCGGTCGGCGAGGTCCATGAGGCGGATCGCCTTTCGGTAGCCCTCAGGCCGGGCCATGCCGAAATTGCGCTCGATCCGGGTCTTGGTGTCGGAGCCCTTCTCCTGCCCGATGACGACCACTGGCTGGTCGTCGCACCGGGCGAGGCCGCCCATCACCGCGTGATCGTCGGCGAAGTTGCGGTCGCCGGCGAGGTTGGTGAACTCGGAAAACAGCCGGTCGATGTAGTCCTTGCAGCGCGGCCGATCAGGATGGCGCGCGACCTGGCATTTGCGCCAGGGATCGAGGCTCTTGTAGAGGTCGCGCAGAAGATCGCCCGCCTTCTTGTCGAGCGCGGCCGCCTCCTTCGAGACATCCATCCCCTCGTTCTTCCGCGCCAGCGCCCGGAGTTCCTCTGCCTTGCCTTCGATCTCGGCCAGCGGTTTTTCAAATTCGAGGTAGTTCATGGCGCTCTCCCGGGAACGGTCACGGGCTTATATGACGGCAGGCGCTGAGCATTGCAACTCCGCAGCGGCGATGGACAGGGGTCAAGACGGCGGCTAGCGTCGCGCCATCATGACCAGCATCGCCAGCCTCGACAGTCGTGCTTCCTGGATCCGGTTGGGGATATCGCTCATCGTCGGGGTGGTGGGCAATGTCGGGATGTGGGCGATCATCCTGATCCTGCCGGCGGTGCAGGCGGAGTTTGCGGTTGATCGCGCCGATGCCTCGCTTCCCTATACGGTGACGATGGTTGGCTTCGCGCTCGGCAATTTCTGGATCGGGCGGGCGGTGGACCGGTTCGGCATGAGCGTGGCGCTCATCGGTTCGGCGGTGCTGATCGCAGCGGGCTACGGGTTCGCGGCGATGGCCGGGTCGGTGGCGATGCTGTCGCTGGCGCAATTCGTGATCGGCTTCGGCACCTCTGCGAGTTTCGGCCCGCTCATCGCCGACGCCTCGCAATGGTTCCTGAAGCGGCGCGGCATCGCGGTGGCGGTTGTGGCGAGCGGCAACTACCTGTCGGGTGCGATCTGGCCGGTGGCGCTTTCGGGCGTGCTCGCGACCGATGGCTGGCGCGCGGTTTACCTGCTTCTGGCGGCACTGACGCTCGTCGTGGTGGTCCCGCTGGCGGTCCTGCTCCGGCGAGGGCTGCCCGAAGCGATGTCGGCCGAAATCGACGCAACTGGCCGCCATCCGGGCGACGACGACGGGGCTGAGCCCGCGCGCGCTCCAGTGGCTTCTGGCGCTGGCGGGAGTGGCCTGCTGCGTCGCGATGTCGATGCCGCAGGTCCATATCGTCGCTTATTGCGTCGATCTCGGCTTCGGCCCGGCGGTGGGCGCCGAGATGCTGTCGCTGATGCTGCTTGGCGGTGTCGTGTCGCGCATCGTCTCGGGGCTCGTCGCGGATGTGCTCGGCGGGGTCAGGACGCTCCTGATCGGATCGGCCCTGCAGGGGCTCGCGCTGGTGCTCTACCTGCCGTCGGCGGGGCTGACCTCGCTTTACCTCGTGAGCCTCGTCTTCGGACTCTCACAGGGCGGGATCGTGCCGTCCTACGCGGTCATCGTGCGGGAATACCTGCCGGCGAAGGAGGCGGGCGCGCGGGTCGGCTTCGTGATTATGGCGACGATCATCGGCATGGCGCTCGGCGGCTGGATGTCGGGCTGGATCTACGATCTGACCGGATCCTACCGGATGGCGTTCCTGAACGGCATCGGCTGGAACGTGCTGAACCTTGGCATCGCGCTGATGGTGCTGGTCCGGTCGCGGCCGCGGTTGCCGGCGGTGGCGTGAGGCGGACCGTCTCGGGGGCATCGAGCCCCCCTCGCAGGGCGGCGCGGGAGGCGCGCCGAATTCCAGGCCTCAGCCGGCGATCATCTCGGATTGTCGCACGATCACCTCGGCCTGGCGGATCGACGCGATGTCGACGAGCCGGCCCTTGTAGACCGTCGCTCCGGCGCCGTCCTTCTTGGCCTTTTCCATCGCGGCGAGGATCTCGCGCGCCTCGGCGACCTGCTCGGGCGACGGGGTGAAGACCTCGTTCGCGAGCGCCACCTGCTTGGGGTGGATCGCCCATTTGCCGACCATGCCGAGGGTCGCCGAACGCTTCGCCTGGGCGATGAAACCCTCGTCGTCGGAGAAGTCGCCGAAGGGGCCGTCGACGGGCAGGACGCCGTGGGTGCGGCAGGCGGCGACGATGGCGGCCTGCGCCCAGTGCCAGGGGTCGGACCAGTATTTCTGACCCTCGCGCGCCATGTAGTAGTTTTCCTGCGTGCCGCCGATGCCGGTGGTCTGCATCCCCATCGAGGCGGCGAAATCCGCCGCGCCGAGGCTCATCGCCTGGAGCCGGGGCGAGGCGGCCGCGATCTCCTCGACATGGGCGATGCCGGCCGCCGTTTCGATGATCACTTCGAGGCCGATCGGCTTGGTCCGTCCCTTGGCGCGTTCGACGGCGGTCACGAGCGCATCGACCGCGTAAACATCTGATGCGCAACCGACCTTCGGGATCATGATCTGGTCGATCCGGTCGCCGGCCTCTTCCAGCACCTCGACCACGTCGCGGTACCAGAAGGGAGTGTCGAGCCCGTTGATGCGGACCGAGAGATGCTTCGTGCCCCAGTCGATGTCATTGATCGCCGCGATGATGTTCCGGCGCGCCTGCGGCTTGTCGTCTGGCGCCACGGAATCCTCCAGATCGAGATTGATGACGTCGGCAGCACTTCCCGCCATCTTCTCGAAGATCGCGGGGCGCGAGCCAGGGCCGAAGAGCTGGCAGCGGTTCGGGCGGGCGGGGGCGGCGGGCTGGAGGCGGAAGCTCATGGCGCGATCTTTCGGCAAGGAAGTTTCGTTGCGTGTCTGCGTTCGGATAGAATATTGCGCGGGTATGCGCAAGCATCCTTTCGCAGGTGCAGAAAGTCAGGGCTGGGTGGCGTGTCGATCCGCCGTCCTGCGGGCGTAGTTTTTCCGTAGTGCATCCGTAGCCACAGGCGCGACCCCGCCGCCGCTTGACGCCGGCCGGCGCAGGGGAGACATCTGGGGCCCCGGAGCCGGTCCGGAGTCCTCCTGCGGAGCCGACGATGACGCTGAGCCTTTCCCGTGACCGCTTCCCCCTCGCCGAGGTCTTCACCATCTCGCGCGGGTCGAAGACCGAGGCCGAGGTGCTGACCGCGACCGTCACGCGGGACGGGGTGTCGGGGCGGGGCGAATGCGTGCCCTACGCGCGCTATGGCGAAAGCCTCGACAGCGTCGCGGCCGAGATCGAGGCGCTGCCCGATAGAATCAGCCGGGCCGCCTTGCAGGAGCTGCTCGGGCCGGGGGCCGCGCGCAACGCGGTCGATTGCGCGCTCTGGGACTGGGAGGCAAAGCGGGCGGGCCGGCCGGTCTGGACGCTCGCAGGCCTCTCCGCGCCGGGGCCGGTGACGACCGCCTACACGCTGTCGCTCGATACGCCCGAGCGGATGAGGGAGGCGGCGGCGCGTCACGCCGATCGGCCGATCCTGAAGATCAAGCTCGGAACCCCGGACGACATGTCACGGCTTCAGGCGGTGCGGGCCGGCGCGCCGTCGGCCCGGATCATCGTCGATGCGAACGAAGGCTGGACGGCGGAGATCTACGCCGACCTCGCCCCCTATCTCGCCCGGCTCGACGTGGCTTTGGTGGAGCAGCCGCTGCCGGCGGGCGCCGACGGTATGCTGGCCGAGATCGCGCATCCTGTGCCGGTCTGCGCCGACGAGAGCTGCCATGACCGGGCGTCGCTGGCAGGGCTCAAAGGCAAGTACGACATGGTCAACATCAAGCTCGACAAGACCGGCGGACTGACCGAGGCGCTGGCGTTGCGTGACGCGGCGCGGGCGGAGGGGTTCGGGATCATGGTCGGCTGCATGGTGGGGTCGTCGCTGGCGATGGCGCCGGCCTTCCTCGTCGCGCAAGGAGCGGAGGTCGTGGATCTCGACGGACCGCTTCTTCTGGCGCGGGACCGGGAAGATCCGGTCCGCTACGAGGGATCGCAGATGCGGGCTCCGTGCCCGGCGCTTTGGGGTTAGAGCGCCTGTCCGCGCAGGGCGGCGGGCGCTGCCCCCACCGTTCATTGATTCATCGAACCATTGAACGCCCCCGAGGTATTTTCGAACAGAAGAAGATCGCGAAGGGCGCTTGACCTCATCGGGCGGAGGGAGGAAGAGGTTGCCGCGACAGCCGAGGAGACACACCGATGAGCCGCATCGTCTATGTGAACGGAGAGTATCTGCCCGAGGAAGAGGCGAAGATCTCGGTCTTCGACAGGGGCTTTCTGATGGCGGACGCGGTTTACGAGGTGACGAGCGTCCTTGGCGGCAAGCTCATCGACTTCGAGGGCCATGCGGCGCGGCTCGCCCGATCGCTGGCCGAGCTCGACATGGCGAGCCCGGTCACGCCTGACGAACTTCTGGCGATCCACCGCGAGATGGTTTCGCGGAACGGGATCGAGGACGGGCTCGTCTACCTTCAGGTCACGCGCGGCAATCCGGGCGACCGGGATTTCGTTTTCCCGGACCCCGCGAAAGTGCCGTCGGGGATCGTGCTCTTCACGCAGTCGAAGCCGGGGCTGGCCGACAATCCGGCAGCAAAGGCGGGGATTAAGGTGATCTCCATCCCCGACATCCGCTGGGGAAGGCGCGACATCAAGACGGTGCAGCTTCTCTATCCCTCGATGGGCAAGATGATGGCGAAGAAGGCCGGGGCCGACGATGCGTGGTTTACAGAAGACGGGGCGGTGACCGAGGGCACCTCGAACAACGCCTATATCGTCAAGGGGCGCCGGATCATCACCCGGCAGCTCTCGAACGACATCCTGCACGGGATCACGAGGGCGGCGGTCCTGCGCTTCGCCCGCGAGGCGCAGATGGACGTCGAGGAGCGGCCCTTCACCATTGACGAGGCAAAGGGTGCCGACGAGGCTTTCGTCACCTCGGCCTCGGCCTTCGTGATGCCTGTGGTAGAGATCGACGGGGCGGTGCTCGGCTCCGGCAAACCGGGGCCGGTCGCTACGCGGCTGCGGGAGATCTACCTTGAGGAAAGCCGCAAGGCGGCGGTCTGACCTGCTATCCCGCCGCATCCCAATAGTCGGGATAGTGCGTCACGGCGCCGAAATCGTCGACCGTCAGATCGGCATCGAACCCATGGTCGGGCGAACTGTAGCGATAGCGGTGCGCGTCGAGGCGGGCGTAGCGTTGACGAAGCGGTTTCAGCCGCCGATCCGCCGGATCGAACCAGGCCACGGTCACATCCGCCGTCGCGCCGATGGCGAGCCCCAGCCGCCGGATCGGCAGCGTGTTGGTCGCGGGCGTGAAGCCGAGGTCGATATCCAGCGCGCCCGCGACTTCCGGCACCTCCTGCCCGTCCATTGTCCAGCGGCCGGCCTTGTCGCGTTCGATCAGGCGCTCTTCGACGCGGCTGACGATCCGGGCGCGCCGGGTGATCCCCGAGCGGTCCGCCCGAACGCGGTAGCGCGTGGCCATGTCGCCGGTGCGGCTTGACCCCTCGATCAGGAGGCTGCGCGTGGTGAGCGCGAAGCGGCACGCATCGTTGCCCGGAGGCTGATGTGCGACCCACATCACCACATGCGATCCGGCGATCACGACGGCAGGCCGGGGAGGGCCGGGCCCGAAGGTTTCCGGCAGGGTGAACAAGGTCTGACTATTGTTCGTTTCATCGTGCCGCCCTCCTCGTTGTCGAAGGATCGGCTTCCGCTTGCGTCGCGTCAAGGCGCACGTTCGCAGGCGCGGTGTTCATTCGGCGGGAGCTCAGGTGGCGTTTTGCACGACGTGCAGGGTGACGGCGGCGTAGAAGACGAGGCTCGCGGCCAGGACGAAGACATGCCAGATCGTGTAGTGGAAAGGCAGCCGGTCGAGAAGATAGAAGACCACCCCGGCGGTATAGAGACCGCCGCCGGTGAGGATCAGCACGATGACCGGGGTCGAGAGCGTGCCGAGGAAGGCGCCGCCGGCGAAGAGCCCGGCCCATCCCATGGCGAGGTAGAGCCCGACGGCTGCGAGCCGGAACCGGCCGGGGGCCGCGATCTTGAGTCCGATCCCGGCAAGCGCCGCCCCCCAGAGCCCGGCGAGAAGCCAGGTCCCGTGACCGCCGAGCAGGGTGAAGGGCGTGTAGGTGCCGGCGATCTTGGCATAGATCGCGGAATGGTCGAGCCGCTGGAGGAGACCCTCCCAATCCGGATGCGCCACCATGTTGTAGAGCGCCGAAGAGAGGATCATCGCGACGAGCGTCGCCCCGTAGACCGAGATCGCGAGGAGCGCCGTGAAGTCGCCGCGCAGAAGAAAGGTCACGGTGATCAGCGCCGGCACCGCGATCAGCACCGCGACGAGGCCCGACACATGGATCACCGCATCCGAAATGCGTTCGGCGCGGGAATAGTCGGTGCGGGGGGCGAAAAGCGGCATGGGTCGATCCTAGCAGAACCGTAGCCGGCGTCACATGAAGATGCCGTGAAGGGAGCGCCTTGACGCCGGGACCATCTGCCCGCGCGGGCGCTCTTCGTCTTGGCGAAGGGCACAAGATATACTGTGTGCGCCCTAAACGGGCGCACAATTGGACCACGTCACTTCGGCCTCAGGCGGCGCGGCCGTAAAATCCGATCCGTTCCGCGTCGCTGAATTGTACGCCCGACCGGTCGTAGAAAGAAAAGACGGCGATGATGCGCGCCCTTTCGCCCTCCACCGGCGTGACCCGGTGGGCGGTGTTCCGGCCCTTGAAGACGTTGAGCGTGCCGGGGGCAAGGGTCAGCCGGCGGAGTTCCGGATCCTCGCCGGCAAGAAGACGGGCGACGCCGTCGTAATTGGGCTCGGTGTCGCTGCGAAGATCGGTGCGGTATTCGAATTCGCCCCCCGCCTCGGGCGCCTGCAGGAGCAGGGTCGTGGTGAATTCGGAGCGGTCGAAATGCCAGTTCAGCGCCTCGCCCCGCCCGTAGGCCATCGCGTTGATCCGGGCGAGGGGGTCGTCCATGGTGAAAAGCGCGGGCTTGTCCATTGCGGCGGCGAGGAAACGGGCGAAGGAGGGCCAGTCGTAGAGCCGCGCCACCGCCCCGCCGATCTGATCGCCGCAAAGCGTGCGGTTGACCGTTTCGACCTTCCTGAGCGCGGGGTGATCGGGGCCGAGCCCCGGCACGTCGTCGCGGAAGTAGATGTTGTGGCGGCGGGCATGGGTGAAGCTTTCGGCGTCGAACCGAGGCACCAGCGCCGCGACCGTCGAGGCGATGGCGGCGGGCCGGAGAAAGCCGTCGAGGTTGAACATTCCGTCCTGTGCGAGATCGGCACGGGCGCGATCGACAAGGGCCGTCCAGTCCGCGCTGTCGGGCCGGTCAAGCGGGTAGCGGTCGAGATCGAGAATATCCTGCATGGGAGCCTCCGTTTCCTGCCGACAGGATGCGCAGTTCGGCCACGCTTGCAACGGGATAAATTTTCGTCGAGCATAAGAAATACTTTCGGAAGGTCGATGATGTCTCCCCCGCCCCTCAACGCTCTTCGCGCCTTCGAGGCCGCTGCCCGCGCCGGTAGTTTCGTCCAGGCGGGCGCGGAGCTTGGTGTCACGTCGGCAGCGGTAAGTCAGCAAGTCCGTTCGCTGGAGACACATCTCGGCAAGCGGCTGTTCGAGCGGCAAGGCAACCGGATCACGCTGACCGATGCCGGCCGTGCGATCTATCCGCGGATCGAGCTGGCGCTGAGCGATCTGGCCGCCGTGACCGAGGAATTGCGGGAAGGCCGACATCGTGCGCGGCTCGTCGTCTCGGTCCTGCCGTCGGTCGCGGAACTGTGGCTGGCACCGGTCATGTCCGGTTTCGGACAGGCCGGAGGAATCGAGATCCGGGTCGAGGACGACCCCGTCTCGTTTGCTCGAGGCGAAGTGGATCTGCGCGTCACCTACGGCGCACACTACTATCCCGATCACGAGGTCGAGCGGCTGTTCCGAGACCGCATCGTCGTGGTGGCCGCACCGGGTTTCGTGGTGCCAGAGGGTGGCCTGGACGCGGCGTCCGACCGGATGTTCATCCACACCGACTGGGGTCCCGCCTTTGCCACGCAACCGTCCTGGGCTGCCTGGTTCGCGTCAAGGGGATCGACGCGCCGACCCGACGCACAGGAAGGCGTTCGCGTTGACCGGACCGGACTTGCCGCCGCCGCCGCGCGCGCCGGGCTGGGCGTGGCGCTGGTGCCGGAGCGGATCGCCGGCGCAGATCTTTCGGCGGGCCGTCTCGTCCTCTGCGATCCGCACGGGTTGGCGATGTCGTGGGACTACGCGATGGTCTGGCCCAAGGCGATCGGTCGGCGGCCATTGCTTCGCGCCCTGACCGTGCACCTCCGCTCGGCCGCCCTCAGCTCTCCTTGACGTCGCCGACATTCTCGCGGAACGCGACTTCGAAGGCGGCCTTCTTGGCGTCGTCCGCCTCGGTCTGGTTCTGCGCGCGCCAGTCTTCGTAGAGCATGCCGTAGTAAAGCTCGCGCGCCTCGTCCTTGGTCATCGCGATGCCGCGTTCGTTCGCGGCCTCCTGCACCCAGCGGGCGAGGCAGTTGCGGCAGAAGCCGGCGAGGTTCATCAGGTCGATGTTCTGCACGTCGGTCCGCTTTTCCATCAGGTGATGGCGGAGCGTGCGGAACGCGGCGGCCTCGATCTCGATGCGGGTCTGGTCGTCCATGGCGGTCCTCCTGGTTCAGAGATTGGAACGGCCAAGCGCTTCTTCAAGGATCGGCGCGAGTCGGTCGGCCCAGGCGATCTGGCCGTCCTCGGCCCGGATGAGGTCGTGGCGGATCTCGATCAGCACGTTCGGGCGTCCGGGGCGCAACGCATGCCGGTCGATGGAATCGCCGTCGAGATGGCCGCCGTAAGGTTCGTTCTCGCCCACGGTCAGGCCGGGTTCGGCGCGGAGCCGGTCGAGGAGATGAAGCGCCAGCTTCGGGTCGACATGGGAATAGAGGACCCCTACCTGCCACGGCCGGTCGGCGCGGCCGAAGAGCCGCGGGGTGAAGCTATGGACGGCGCAAATCACCGTGTCGTCGCGTCGCGCCGCAAGGTTTTCCAGCGCCTCATGATAGGGCCGGTGGAAGGCGGCGAGGCGGCGCTCGGTCTCGGCCGCGTCGACATGGCGGTTCACCGGGATCATAGTGCTGTCATAGAGCTTCATGATCAGCGTCGGGTCGTCCTCGCCCCGGTTGGGGTCGATCACGAGGCGCGAGAAGTCGCTGAAGATCGCCGGCGCGTCCAGCTTCTCGGCAAGTCGTTTCGTCACTCCGGCGGCGCCGATATCGTAGGCGATGTGGCGCTCCATATCCTCGGGCGCGATGCCCAAGGATCCGCCGCCAATGCAGTCGGGCACCCGGCTGGTGGCATGGTCGCAGGTCAGGAGCCAGCGGGAGGGACGGTCGGCGCCGAGAATGTGAAAGGGATGATCCATCATGAGATTTTCATCGTTCCGCGATGAAAGATCGTTTAGACGAGGGCGCAGGAAAGCGCCAGTTGCCGTAGCGGGCGAATTCGTCCATATAGTGCGCGGCGCGAATGGTAGCGCAAACATGACGGGGAGACTGATGGGATGAGACGGTTGCGCAATGTGAAGATCGTGGCAACCCTCGGCCCGTCGTCGAACAGCTACGATACGATCCGGGCGCTTTTCGAGGCCGGGGCGGATGTCTTCCGGCTGAACATGAGCCACGGCACGCACGAGGAACAGGCCGCCCGCCACGCGATCATCCGCAAGGTGGAGGCCGATGTCGGCCGCCCCATCGCCATCCTCGCCGACCTTCAGGGCCCCAAGCTTCGTGTGGGCACCTTCGTCGCGGGCGCGCATGAGCTGAACGAAGGCGACCTTTTCCGCTTCGATCTCGATCCCGCAGAGGGCGACAGCCGCCGGGTGAACCTGCCGCATCCGGAGATCTTCGCCGCCCTCGAACCCGGGTCGCGGCTACTGGTCAATGACGGCAAGATCCGCTTGACGGTGGAGGATTGCGGCCCCGATTTCGCCGAATGCAAGGTGACGGCGGGGGGCACGATCTCCAACCGCAAGGGCGTGAACGTGCCCGACGTGGTGCTGCCGTTGGCGGCGCTTTCGGACAAGGACCGTGCCGACCTGGAATTCGCCTGCGAACTGGGCGTCGACTGGCTGGCGCTCTCCTTCGTGCAGCGCGTCGAGGACGTGACCGAGGCGAGGGCGCTGGCCAAGGGCCGCGCGGCGATCCTGTCGAAGATCGAGAAGCCGGCGGCCGTGAAGGCCTATCCGGAGATCCTCGCCGCCTCCGACGGGATCATGGTGGCGCGCGGTGATCTCGGCGTCGAGCTTCCGGTCCATTCGGTGCCGCCGATCCAGAAGCGGCTGGTGCGTGGGGCGCGGGCGGCGGCAAAGCCGGTCATCGTCGCGACCCAGATGCTGGAAAGCATGATCGAAAGCCCGATGCCGACCCGGGCCGAGGTGTCCGACGTCGCCACCGCGATCTACGAGGGCGCGGACGCGGTGATGCTCTCGGCCGAGAGCGCCGCCGGCCAGTATCCCGTCCAGGCGGTCGAGACGATGGACAATGTCGCGAAATCGGTCGAGAGCGACCCGACCTACCGCGAGGTGATCGAGGCCTCGCGCAAGGTGGAGCGCAAGAGCATCGCCGACGGCATCGTCGCCGCCGCGCGCGAGATCGCCGAGGCGACCGATATCCACGCGATCTGCTGCTTCACCCAGTCGGGCAACACCGCGAGCCTCGTCGCGCGGGAACGGCCGAGCGTGCCGATCATCGCGCTGAGCCCGATCCTGACGACGGTGCGGCGGCTCTGCCTGACCTGGGGCGTCCATTGCGTCCAGACCCAAGATCCGGTCGACCGCTTCAAGATGGCGGTAGTGAACGCCGCCAAGGCCGCCCGTGAATACGGCTTCGCCACCGAGAAGGACCAGATCGTCGTGACTGCCGGCGTGCCGTTCAACGTCAAGGGCACCACCAACATCCTTCGGGTGGCGCCCTGCGACGAGCGGTTGATCTTCCGCACCGATCCGGAATAGTCGGCTCGGACGAGGGGGGAAGGGGAGCATGGACAGCGACCTTCTGCTGGTCTTCGGACTTCTCCTCGCGCTCCTCTCGATCCCGGCGCTGATCTCGGCCTTCTCGTCCGACCGTTCGCTCCGCGGCGGCATCGCGCTCGCGGCCATCGGCGGCGCGATGATCGTCGTGGCCTATATCGGCAAGCCCGAGAGCTACCGGCCTGACGAGATCCCGCACGTGATCCTCTCGGTCATTGCGCGGATCGTGCGGTAGGGGGAGTGCGACCAGTTCTTGTGCAAGCCGGATTCGGCCCGGCAGCCCGTCCAGACGGCGCCTCTCCCCTTGCCAATCCGTGCGCCCCCGGCTATAGGGCGCCTCTCGAATACCCCGCGGGGCCGGCCATGTGGCATGCCGAGTCGCGCGTTCACTCTCGACCAAGGAGATGAAAATGCCCAAGATGAAGACCAAATCGGCCGCGAAGAAGCGGTTCAAGATGACGGCCTCGGGCCGCGTCAAGGCTGGTGTCGCCGGAAAGCGCCACGGCATGATCAAACGCTCGACGGACTTCATCCGCAAGGCGACGGGGACGATGCTCCTGTCGGACGCGGATACGAAGATCGTCAAGAAATACATGCCCTACGATCGCTGAGGAGCCAGACCCATGTCCCGTGTCAAATCCGGCGTCGTCACGCACGCCCGTCACCGCAAGGTCATCAAGAAGGCGAAAGGCTACTACGCCGCGCGTTCGACCAATTTCCGCACCGCCACCCAGGCCGTCGACAAGGCGAACCAGTACGCCACCCGCGACCGCAAGACCCGCAAGCGCAATTTCCGCGCGCTGTGGATCCAGCGGATCAACGCCGCGGTCCGCGCGATCGACGCCGACCTGACCTATTCGCGTTTCGTCAACGCGCTCGGCCTCGCCGGGATCGAGGTGGACCGCAAGGTTCTCGCCGATCTCGCCGTGCATGAGCCGGCGGCGTTTGGGGCCATCGTCGAAAAGGCGAAGGCCGCGCTCGCGTAACTCCTCTCCGCTGAGGGACAGTTGGAACCCCGCGAGCGCCGCAAAGGCGCTTCGCGGGGTTTTTCTTTGGCGCCTTGCAATGGCGGGGCGCCGTGGGTAGCACGAGGTCCGAATGGGACCGGAGGGTCAGATGGACGGATTGGACGCGCTGAAGGGCAAGTATCTGGGCGGGATCGCCGGAGCGGGCGACGAGGCGGCGCTGGAGGAGATCCGGCTGGCCGCGCTTGGCAAGAAGGGCGAGATTTCCCTCAAGATGCGCGAGCTGGGCCAGATGGCGCCGGAGGAGCGTCAGGCGGCGGGCGCCGCGCTCAACGCGCTGAAGGACGAGATCGACACCGCCTTGCGCGCCCGGAAGGCGGGGCTGCGCGGATGCGGCGCTGGACGAACGGCTGCGGTCGGAATGGCTCGACGTGACGCTGCCGGGGCGGCCACGGCGGCAGGGCACGATCCATCCGGTCAGCCAGGTGACGGAAGAGGTCACCGCGATCTTCGCCGACATGGGCTTTGCCGTCGCCGAGGGGCCGCAGATCGAAAGCGACTGGTACAATTTCGACGCCCTCAACATCCCGCCCGAACACCCCGCAAGGCAGGAGCACGACACCTTCTTCATGGCGCGCGAGGCGGGCGACAACCGGCCGCCGCATGTGCTGCGCACCCATACCTCGCCGGTGCAGATCCGGGCGATGCAGACCCAGGGCGCGCCCCTGCGGGTCATCGCGCCGGGCCGCGTCTACCGGATGGACATGGACCAGACCCATGCGCCGATGTTCCACCAGATCGAGGGGCTGGCGATCGACCGCGACATCTCGATGGCCAACCTCAAATGGGTGCTGGAGGAGTTCTGCCGCGCCTTCTTCGAGGTCGACAATGTGGAACTGCGGTTCCGCGCCTCGCATTTCCCGTTCACCGAGCCGTCGGCCGAGGTCGATATCCGCTATTCCAATGTCGGCGGGGCGTTGAAGATCGGCGAGGGCGAGAAGCTGGATGGAGATCCTCGGCTCCGGCATGGTGCATCCGCATGTGCTGCGCTCGGCCGGAGTGGACCCGACGAATGGCAGGGCTTTGCCTTCGGGATGGGGATCGACCGGCTGGCGATGCTGAAATACGGCATCCCGGATCTGCGAGCGTTCTTCGAGAGCGACCTGCGGTGGCTCAGGCACTACGGGTTCGCGGCGCTCGACATGCCGACGGTGCAGCGGGGGGCTGAGTCGGTGATGCCGGTCGGCCGATGCGGAATCGGCCTTGAAGCTTCTTCGCTGAGCTTAGGCGCGCAACTGTAGAGTTGATCTGGAGCTATCAAAGTCGTTCTTTAAGTGGAGGCTGACATCTCAACGTCGGTTAACGTGAGTTAGAACGCGAGGCGTTGGTTGATGCTTTCGTGATCGATCACAAGACTATCTGCGCTAGCGATGCATGGCTTGCAAACCTGCAAACACGTCAGCTATTTGGCCGGACCCTTGCCACCGCAACCATGGTCCTATTGCCAAAGCGCACAGGGCTGGCTAGTTTCGAATCGGTGGATGCTTGGCGACCGTAGGCGCTGTATTCGGGTTCATTTGGCAGCTGCTCAGTCAGGTCCTCGCGCCAGCCAAATGTTGCCCCATGCTGTCCAGAAACTGCTGCCACATGGCTTGCGCCATGCGTGGCACTTTCAATGGCTATGCACAATGAAATTCACCCTCTCCTGGCTGCAAGGATCATCTCGACACCGAGGCTGCCGCTCGACGAGATCCTTTCTGCGCTACCCGACCACGGGCACGAGCCGAACTGATGCGCGCGCTAGTCTTTCTTCGCGCTCAGGAAGGTGACGCCGGACAGGCCGGCACCCTTGCGGGTGGAGCCGCAGCCGAGCGTGCCGATGATCGTCGAGACCGTGTTGGCGTCGCATTGGGCCTCGGCGGCGCCGGCGGTGCGGATCGCGACCGGGGCCTTGTGCTTGCCGAAGATCGCCTCGCGCAGCGGCTCGGCCGCGTCGCCGAAGAGGGCGACGGCCATCAGGATTCCGGTGGCGAGGACGACATGGGCAAGGCCGCCCGGTCCGTCGTTGCGATAGTCATGCGCCATGATGCGCTCCTCTCCCCCACGACCCCGTTATCGCGCGGGAATATGGTGAATCGGCGACCGGAAATGAGCATATCGAAGGTATCCTGTGGGCCGCGCACCGGCGGGCGACAGCCCGCGCGCCGGCATCCGGAGCCTCTAGTCGAAGGAACGAGACATTGAAATTCACCCTCTCCTGGTTGAAAGACCATCTCGAGACCGAGGCTTCCCTCGACGAGATCCTTTATGCGCTGACCGATCTCGGCCTCGAGGTCGAGGAGGTCGAGAATCCGGCCGACAAGCTCGGCGCGTTCCGCATCTGCCGCGTAATCGAGGCCAAGCAGCATCCCGATGCGGACCGGCTCAGGCTCTGCCGGGTTGCCACCTGGCCGAACGGCCCCGAGGGCGCGATGGAGGAGGTGCAGGTGGTCTGCGGCGCGCCGAATGCGCGGACGGGACTTGTCGGCGTCTTCGCGCCCGTGGGCACCCATGTGCCGGGCACCGGCGTCGACCTCAAGCCCGGCGTGATCCGGGGGGTCGAGAGCAACGGGATGCTCTGTTCCGAGCGCGAGCTGGAGCTGTCGGACAACCATGACGGCATCATCGAGCTGCCCGAGGATGCGCCTTTGGGGATGCGGTTCATCGACTACCGGGGCGCCAACGACCCGATGATATATATCAAGATCACCCCCAACCGCCCCGATGCGCTCGGCGTGCGCGGCCTCGCCCGCGACCTGGCCGCGCGGGGCCTCGGCCGGTTGAAGCCGCAGGCAGTCGAGCCGGTGAAGGGCAGCTTCAAGAGCCCGATCGGGGTGAGCATCGACGCGGGCCTGAAGGAAAAGGGCTGCCCGCTGTTCGCCGGGCGGGTGATCCGGGGGGTGAAGAACGGGCCGTCGCCGCTCTGGCTGCAGCAGCGGCTGAAGGCGATTGGCCTCAGGCCCATCTCGGCGCTGGTGGATATCACCAACTTCTTCACCTTCGACCAGAACCGCCCCTTGCACGTTTTCGACGCCGACAAGGTCAAGGGCGATCTGCGCATCCATCCGGCCAAGGGCGGCGAGGTGCTGGAGGCGCTCGACGAGCGGAGCTATACGTTCCGGCCGGGGATGATGGTAATCTCGGACGACGCGGGCCCGGAAAGCATTGCGGGGGTGATGGGCGGGGCGTCGTCGGGCTGTTCGGAGCAGACGGTGAACGTCTTTCTCGAAAGCGCCTACTGGGACCCGATCACGGTGGCCACGACCGGCCGGACGCTGAAGATCCACTCCGACGCACGCTACCGGTTCGAACGCGGGGTGGACCCGGAACTCACCGTGCCGGGGCTGGAACTGGCGACGCGGATGGTGCTGGAGCTTTGCGGCGGCGAGGCGTCCGAGGTGGTCATGGACGGGGCGGTGCCGGTGGTGGACCGCGCCTACAGGCTCGACCCCGAGCGGGTGGTGTCGCTGGTCGGCATGAACATCCCGGAAGGCGAGCAGCGCGCCACGCTGGAGGCTTTGGGCTTCACGCTGACGGGCGACATGGCGACGCCGCCGTCCTGGCGGCCGGATATTCAGGGCGAGGCGGATCTCATCGAGGAGGTGGCGCGGATCGCGTCGCTGACCAGGCTCGAGGGCAAGCCGATGCGGCGGGTGCGCCCCGGCGTGCCGAAGCCGATCCTGACGCCGATGCAGATGCGCGAGAAGGCGGCGCGGCGGATGCTGGCGGCGCTCGGTTACAACGAATGCGTGACCTACAGCTTCATCGACGCCAGGTCGGCCGAGCTCTTCGGTGGCGGGGCCGAGGCGACACGGATCGAGAATCCGATCTCGTCGGAGATGACGCATATGCGGCCCGACCTGCTGCCCGGCCTCCTGCAGGCCGCAGCGCGCAACCAGGCGCGCGGCTTCGCCGATCTGGCGCTCTTCGAGGTCGGGCCGGCGTTTTCGGGTGGCGAGCCGGGCGATCAGGCGTTGCAGGCGACCGGGCTTCTCGTCGGGGCCACGGCACCGCGCGACCCCTACGGCTCGCGCCGGATGGCTGATATATTCGACGCCAAGGCCGATGCCGAAGCGGTGCTGGCCGCGCTCGGCGCGCCGGCGAGGATGCAGATCGCCCGCAAGGTCGCAGGCTGGTGGCATCCGGGGCGGTCGGGGGTGATGGGGCTTGGGCCGAACGCGCTTTGTGCTTTCGGCGAGGTCCATCCGAAGGTGCTGCGCGCGATGGACGTGAAGGGGCCGGCGGTCGCCTTCACCATCTTCGTCGAGGCGGTGCCGTTCCCGAAGGCGAAGACCGCGACGCGCGCGGCCCTTGGCCAGTCGGATCTTCAGGCGGTCGAGCGCGACTTCGCCTTCGTCGTCGGCCGCGAGGTCGAGGCGCTGACGCTGGTCAACGCCGCCCAGGGTGCCGACAAGGCGCTGATCGAGGCGGTGCGGGTCTTCGACGAGTTCTCGGGCGAGAAGGCGGAGGCGCAGATGGGGGCGGGCAAGAAGTCGCTCGCCATCACGGTGCGGCTCCAGCCCCGCGACAAGACCCTGACCGACGACGAAATCGAGGCGGTTTCGGCGAAGATCGTCGAGAAGGTGGCGAAGGCTACGGGCGGCACCTTGCGCGGATAGGGCGGAGGGGGGGCGCCGCCCCCCGAGGCCGTACGGCCTCTCCCCCCGAGGTATTTGCGCCACGGTGAACGGGAGGTCGTCCTCTCAGCCCCGCGCGGGGATCGTCAGTCCGCGCTGGACGGCAGGCCGGGCGATGAAGCGGTCGAGCCAGGCGGGGACGTGTTTGAGATCACCCCAGCCCACCTCCTCGCCGGCGCCGTAGTAGTCGTGCAAGGTGCGCAGCCAGGGGCAGATCGCGATATCGGCGATGGAATAGTCGCCGGCGATCCAGTCGCGGCCGTCGAGCTGCCTGTCGAGGACGCCGAGGAGGCGGCGCGCTTCGTCATAGTAGCGCTGGCGCGGGCGGGGATCGTCGATCTCCCTCCCGGCAAAATGGTGGAAGAAGCCGACCTGGCCGAACATCGGGCCCACCCCGCCCATCTGGAACATCAGCCACTGGATCACCTCCCACCGGCGGGCGCCGGCGGGCATCAGTTGGCCGGACTTCTCGGCGATGTAGAGCAGGATCGCGCCGCTTTCGAAGAGTGGAAGAGGTTTGCCCTCCGGTCCGTGGGGGTCGATGATCGCGGGGATCTTGTTGTTGGGGTTGAGCGAGAGGAATTCCGGGCTGAACTGGTCGTCCTTGCCGAAATCGACGAGGTGCGCGTCGTAGGCCAGACCCGTCTCCTCCAGCGCGATGGAGACCTTGACGCCGTTGGGGGTGGTCAGGGAGTAGAGTTGGATCGCATCCGGGTTGCGCGGAGGCCAGCGGTTCATGATCGGAAACTGGGTATTATCGGACATTTTTCCCCCTTCGGAGCGGTCTTAGTTCGCCTATGAACCTAGGCGTGTATGACGCGGATAAAAGCAACATCCGTAATGATAAATCGTGATAACGTTCAGCCTTATGGGCGCGACTTCAGGAAGCGCGGCTCATCGAAAAGTAAAGTAGGGACAAGTAAATGCTAAAAGAATTCAAAGACTTCATCGCCAAGGGCAATGTCATGGACATGGCCGTCGGCATCATCATCGGCGCGGCCTTCACCGCGATCGTGACGTCGCTCGTCGGTGATCTGATCAATCCGATCATCGGCTTCGTCACCGGGGGCGTCGATTTCTCCAACCTGTTCGTGAATCTCGGCGATGGCGAGTTCGCGAGCCTTGCCGCGGCGCAGGAGGCAGGCGCGCCAGTCTTTGCCTATGGCTCGTTCCTGACAGCGGTCATCAACTTCCTGATCATCGCCTTCGTCGTCTTCTTGCTGGTGAAGATGGTGAACCGGGTGAAGGACGCTGCTGAGAAGAAGGAAGAGGCGGCCGCGGCGCCGGCAGGCCCGAGCGAGCTCGACGTTCTGCTGGAGATCCGCGACGCATTGAAGAAGTAGCACAAGCGACGATCAGAGACGGGAAAGGCCCGCCAGTCCGGCGGGCCTTTTGCGTTCCCGGGCATGACGAAGGTCCGAAATCGCGCCGGTCCCTTGGCCGGGGGGCGTGCGGATTGCACCCCGTTGGTCAATGGCAGGGCGGCTGAGCCGACCTCCTTGCCGGAAACGGCAACGGCCGCGCGGAGGGCTCCCCCGCGCGGCCGTCGATGAGTCCGGATCGCCGCAGCGATCAGATCTTGAGCGCGTCCTGGGCCGAGATCACCGGCAGGCCGAGTGCTTCGCCCACGGCGGCATAGGTCAGCTTGCCGGCATGGACGTTGAGGCCGTTGAGAAGGTGCGCGTCGTCGGCGCAGGCCTGCTTCCAGCCCTTGTTGGCGAGCGCCAGCATGAAGGGCATCGTGGCGTTGCCGAGCGCGATGGTCGAGGTGCGGGCGACCGCACCCGGCATGTTGGCCACGCAGTAGTGCATGATGCCGTCGACCTCGTAGATCGGGTCCTGATGGGTGGTGGCCTTCGAAGTCTCGAAACAGCCGCCCTGGTCTATCG
Source organism: uncultured Alphaproteobacteria bacterium (assembly GCA_963707885.1). Classification (GTDB taxonomy): domain Bacteria; phylum Pseudomonadota; class Alphaproteobacteria; order Rhodobacterales; family Rhodobacteraceae; genus Albidovulum. Next base: position 289,145 of record CAVPRV010000010.1, on the reverse strand, counting down.
CGACATCGACGAGGGCCGCGCCCGGTTTCATCATCGACAGCTGCTTGCGGGAAATCAGCTTCGGTGCCGCCGCGCCGGGGATCAGGACCGCCCCGATCACCATGTCGGCCAGGGGCAGAAGTTCATCCAGCAGGCCGGCCGAGGAATAGCCGGTCTTGAAGACGCCGCCGAATACGTCGTCGAGGTAGCGTAGCCGGGGCAGCGAGCGGTCGAGAACGGTGACATCCGCGCCCATCCCGGCCGCGATCTTGGCTGCGTGCGTGCCGACGACGCCGCCGCCGATCACGATCACGCGCGCCGGGCCGACGCCCGGCACACCGCCGAGCAGCACTCCGCGACCGCCATTGGCCTTCTGCAGCGTCCAGGCGCCGACCTGCGGCGCGAGACGACCCGCGACCTCGGACATCGGCGCGAGAAGCGGCAGGCCGCCGTTGCGGTCGGTCACCGTCTCATAGGCGATGCAGGTGGCGCCGGAGGCGAGGAGGTCCTTGGTCTGCTCCGGATCGGGCGCGAGGTGGAGGTAGGTGAAGAGGATCTGGCCCTTGCGCAGCATCTTGCGCTCCACCGCCTGCGGCTCCTTGACCTTGACGATCATGTCGGCGCTGGCGAAGATCTCTTTCGCCGTGCCGAGGATCTTGGCGCCGACGGCGGTGTAATCCGCGTCGGCGAAGCCCGCGCCCATCCCGGCGTTGGTTTCGATGATCACGTCGTGGCCGTTGTTCACCGCTTCCTGTGCGGCAGCTGGAGTCATGCCAACGCGGAATTCCTGCGGCTTGATCTCCTTTGGGCATCCGATCTTCATGGCTCTCTCCCGAAAGAATTGTGCGCGTAATCCTGCCTCAATTGCCATGAAATTGCTTTGAGATTCGGTCGGGCTTTTGCTATACGTTTAGTGCAATCTGCGGCTTGAATACCGTTTCTTCGAAGAAAGTTGCGCGGATATGGAGCTCGACGCGACAGACCGGCGCATCCTCGGGGTCTTACAGAAGCACGGTCGGGTAACGAACGCCGATCTTTCCGAACAGGTGAACCTGTCGCCCTCGGCCTGCCACAGGCGGGTGCAGCGGCTGGAGGAGGAGGGCTTCATTGACGGGTTCGTCGCCCTCCTCAACGCCCGCAAGATGAAGCGGCCGACGACCGTCTTTGTCGAGATCACGCTGTCGGGGCAGGCCGACGAGGTATTGGAGGCGTTCGAGAAGGCGGTGACGCTGGTGCCCGACATCCTCGAATGCCACCTGATGGCAGGATCGGCCGACTACCTTCTGAAGGTGATCGCCGAGGATACCGAAGACTTCGCCCGCATCCACCGGCAATACCTCGCGCGGCTGCCCGGTGTGGCGCAGATGCATTCCTCATTCGCGCTGCGCACGGTCCGGCAGACCACGGCAATCCCGGTGTAAACCGGGATTTGGCAATTTGGCGGCTTGGGTGCTCTGCGGGCGCATCGCCTTGGAGAAGCGACGATGAGCCGCGGCCAATCTTGGCGGCGAGATTGAAGGCGATTCAGTCCACATCCCGGGCCCGCAATTCGAGGCCTGGAAGCAAACCAGACTGATTTTCGACGTGGCGCCGGGCCGGGGCGGCATGATCAGCCTCGGCAACGGCTTGAAAGGCAATCCCGCGCAAGGGGGCGGCTCCTTACGCCGGAGGAGCAGGCGGAATTGGCCGGGGGATGACCAAGGGCCGGCCTGCGGAAAAGGGGGGGGCAGATCCAACCGACTTGCTCAGTCAGGAGCTGAGGCCGGTCTTTTCCAGAAGGCCGCGCCGCTTGGCCTCGTAGTAGTAGCCTTTGGCGTACCACATCTCGGCCCGGTCGCGGTTGCCGTTGGCGACGATCCAGGCGCCGCGCAGGTATTTGACCCCGTAGCGCAGGTTGGTGTCGGCATCGAGCAACCCCTCCGGCTCCCCCCGGTAGCCCATCGTCCGGGCGGTCTGGGGCAGGATTTGCATCAGACCGTAATAGGGGCCGTTCCGGGCGGCTGGATTGTAGCCGCTTTCGCGCTGCACGATGCGGTGGACGAGGTCTACCGGCACATCGTAGACGCGGGCGTACTTGGCGATCAGCCGGTTGACTGCGGCCGGGCCGGCGGCGCGGGCGCGTGCTCCTTCATGCTCGCGCCGGCCGCAGGCGGCGATGCCGGCACCGAGAAGCGTCAGCGCGGCGCGGCGGGACAGGGTTTGCATCGGCAGGCTCCTGGTTTTTGCCGTCATAGCGTGCCGCTGCGCGCGCGGAAAGCCGGTTTCCGGGATCGGCGAATGTCAGGCGGAGACCAGCGTTTCAGAGGGCGCCTCGATAGCGCCGGTCATGAAGGCCACCGCGTCGGACATCGTGTAGTCCTTGGGATTGATCACGCAAAGCCGCTTGCCGAGCCGGTGGATGTGGATGCGGTCGGCGACCTCGAAGACATGCGGCATGTTGTGGCTGATCAGCACGATCGGCATGCCGCGCGCCTTCACGTCGAGGATCAGCTCCAGCACCTGCCGGCTTTCCTTGACGCCGAGCGCCGCCGTCGGTTCGTCCATGATGACGACCTTCGACCCGAACGCGGCCGCGCGCGCCACGGCCACGCCCTGGCGCTGGCCGCCCGACAGCGTCTCCACCGCCTGGTTGATGTTCTGGATCGTCATCAGGCCGAGTTCGGTCAGCTTGTCGCGCGCGAGCCTCTCCATCGCGGCCCGGTCGAGCTTGCGGAAGAAGCTGCCCATGATCCCGGGCTTGCGGATCTCGCGGCCGAGGAACATGTTGTCGGCGATCGACAGCGCCGGCGACAGGGCGAGGTTCTGGTAGACCGTCTCGATCCCGGCCTCGCGCGCGTCGATCGGCGAGGTGAAGTGCACCGTCGTGCCGTCGAGCGGATCTCGCCCTCGTCGGGGATGCACCGCGCCCGAGATCGCCTTGATCAGCGTCGACTTGCCGGCGCCGTTGTCGCCGATCACCGCGAGGATCTCGCCGGGATAGAGGTCGAAATCGGCATTGTCGAGCGCGGTGACGCGGCCGTAGCGCTTGACCAGGCCGCGTGCCTTGAGGATCGGTTCGCATCACGCAGCCACCTTTCTGATCCACTGGTCGATCGCGACGGCGGCGATGATCAGCACGCCGATGAGCAGGTAGGTCCATTGCGGGTCGGTGCCGAGCATGCGCAGGCCGAGCGAGAAGACGCCGACGATCAGCGCCCCGAACAGCGTGCCGAGGATCGAGCCGCGCCCGCCGAACAGCGAGATGCCGCCGATCACCACGGCGGTGATGCGATTCGATGTTGGCGAACTGGCCGGAGGTGGGCGAGACCGAGCCGATGCGGCCGATCAGCACCCAGCCGGCGAGCGCGCAGATCAGGCCCGACAGCGCGTAGACGGAGATCAGCGTGCGCTTGACCTGGACGCCGGAGAGCTCCGCCGCGTCCGGATCGTCGCCGACGGCATAGACGTGGCGGCCCCAGGCGGTGTGGTTGCAGCACGTAGGCAGAGGCCGACGACGAGCAGCGATCATCAAGACGACGCCGTAGGTGAAGACCGCGCCGCCGATCCGGAAGCTTGTCGCCGAAGAGCTGCAGGAGCGGCGCCTCGGCCTGCGATGTCCTGGCTGCGGATCGTCTCGTTGGCGGAATAGAGGAAGTTGGTGGCCAGCACGATCTGCCACATGCCGAGCGTCACGATGAAGGGCGGCAGCTTCATCCGTGCGACCAGCGAGCCGTTGATGAAGCCGCATGAGCGCGCCGCAGCCGAAGCCGCAGAGCGATGGCGATGGCCGGCGGCAGGCCGTAGCGGAAGGTGAACTGGCCCATGACGACCGAGGACAGCACCATGATCGCGCCGACCGAGAGGTCGATGCCGGCGGTCAGGATCACGAGCGTCTGCGCCGCGCCGACGATGCCGATGATCGCCACCTGCTGCAGGATCAGCGTCAGCGTGAAGGGCGAGAAGAACTTGCCGCCGAGCAGCGACGCCGAAGATCGCGATCGACGGCGAGCAGCACGATCAGCGGCACCAGCGACGGGGTCTGATGCAGGAGGTGCTGGAACCGCTGCACGCCGGACGTGCGCGTCGTCGAACTCGGCGACGGCCTTCGGGCTGCCGTGCGATAGCCGTCTTCGAAGTCCTGTGGTCGCGGCGTTGCCGGTGTTCGCTCGCCATGTCGCGATCCCCTCCCGATGCGGACCGGGGGCGGCGTCGCCACGCGCCCGCCGGCAGTCATTCTGCCCTCAGGACGTTGCTGTCGATCAAGCCGGGGGATCAGCCCCAGCAGAGCTCGGTGCCCTTGGCCGGTGTCGATCGACTCGACGCCCGTCGACCGGCTTGTCGGTGACCAGCGCCACGCCGGTGTCGAAGAAGTCCTTGCCCGGGGTCGGCTGCGGGCTTCGTGCCGTCGTCGGCCCAGTTCGGCGATCGCCTCGATGCCCGAGCGAGGCCATCAGCAGCGGGTACTGCTGCGAGGTCGCGCCGATCACGCCGTCCTTGACGTTCTGCGACGCCCGGGCAGCCGCCGTCGACCGAGACGATCAGCACGTCGCTTCTCGCGCCCGATCGCCTTCAGCGCCTCGTAGGCGCCGGCGGCGGCGGGTTCGTTGATCGTGTAGACGACGTTGATCATCGGGTCCTCTGGCGAGCAGGTTCTCCATCGCCGTGCGGCCGCCTTCCTCGTTGCCGTGCGGTCACGTCGTGGCCGACGATGCGCGGATCGTCCTCGTCGCCGATCTTGTTCGGGTCCTTGACGTCGATGCCGAAGCCCGGTCAGGAAGCCCTGGTCGCGCAGCACGTCGACGGTCGGCTGGCTGACGGCGAGGTCGAGCATGCGCGATCTTGGCGTCCGCGGCCTCGTCGCCGAGCGTGGCCGCGGCCCACTGGCCGATCAGCTCGCCGGCCTGGAAGTTGTCGGTGGCGAAGGTCGCGTCGGCCGCGTCGATCGGGTCGAGCGGCGTGTCGAGCGCGATCACCAGAAGGCCGGCGTCGCGCGCCTTCTGCACGGCCGGCACGATGCGCCGTGGTGTCGGAGGCGGTGATCAGGATGCCCTTGGCGCCGTCGGCGATGCAGGTCTCGATCGCCGCGACCTGGCTTTCGTTGTCGCCGTCGACCTTGCCGGCATAGGACTTGCAGCTCGATGCCGAGTTCGTCGGCCTTGGCCGCGGCGCCTTCCTTCATCTTCACGAAGAAGGGGTTGGTGTCGGTCTTGGTGATCAGGCAGGCGATTTCGGCGCGATGCCGCCGAACCGATGCTGATGGCCAAAGCCGCGATCGCGGCGCTGGAAGCCAATCTTTTCATGTCGTTCTCCCTGACGTCGATTCGGAGGCGCGGGTCGCGCCCCGATCGTTTGACGGGCAGACGTCATTTCGCCAGCCCTTGCCCTGATAAGGCCCGAGTCGCCGGGTTCTGTCAATAAATAAATAAACTTGATTTATTAATTTGATTGACGAATACACTTGATCTCATGAATGCAAGCGATATGGCAGAAAACATGGATGCCGTCTCAATCCGCGACCCGATGGGGGGGGCGAATCAATCGGGGGTTCGCGACCACAACGAACGGCTCGTGCTGTCGTTGATCCAGCGGCATGGCGGCCTGCCAAGCGCCGATATCGCCCGCCGATCGAACCTCTCGGCGCAGACAGTGTCGATCATCATCCGGGCGCTGGAGAAGGACGGGCTGCTGGTCCGGGGCGAGCCGATCCGCGGCAAGGTCGGCAAGCCGTCGACGCCGATGGCGCTCAATCCCGACGGGATCCTGTCGCTTGGGCTCAATATCGGCCGCAAGAGCGCCGACCTGGTGCTGATCGATGTGACCGGGACCACGCGGGCCTATGTGCAAACGAACCTATGCCTATCCGACGCCCGCCGCGATCAGGGCCTTCCTGCGCGACGGGTTCGTGGCGCTCACCGGCGACCTTCCAGCGCGCCAGAGGGGCAAGCTCGCCGGGATCGGCGTCGCCGCGCCCTTCGAGCTTTGGAACTGGCTCGACGCGGTGAACGCGCCGAAGGACGAGATGAACCAGTGGCGCGATTTCGACATCGCCGCGGCGGTGGAAGCGGAGACCGGCCTCAGGGTGAACGTGCAGAACGACGCGATCGCCGCCTGCACCGCCGAGCATGTCTACGGACGGGGGCGGGAATTCGCTGACTACGCCTATTTCTTCATCGGCTCCTTCATCGGCGGCGGCGTAGTGCTGAACGACACGGTCTATACCGGCCGGACCGGCAATGCCGGCGCCTTCGGCTCGATCCCAGTCGCGTCGGAGCAGGGCACGCGGCAGCTGATCCAGCCACGCCTCGCTCTACCTGCTCGAACGCCGGCTGGCGGAGGCGGGGCTCGACCCCGCCTCGATCTGGAAGCCCGAACTCGACTGGGCCGAATTCGGCGCGCCGCTGGACGACTGGATCGACCATACCGCCCGACACCTCGCCATCGGCATCGTCGCCGTCGCCTCGGTAATCGACTTCGAGCGGATTCTCGTCGATGCGAACTGCCCGCCGGCGGTGCGCAGCGCCATCGTCGAGAAGACGCGGGAGGCGATCCGCGACATCGACACGCAAGGGATCGAGGAGCCGGTGGTGATCGAAGCCTCGGTCGGGCGCAACGCCCGCGCGATTGGCGCGGCGGCCCTTCCAATCATCGACCGCTATTTGCTGAGCCAACCGAAACTTCGGCTGAGCTTTGGCGCGCCTTACGAGGGTGGCGCGATGGCGGGTCCGTCCGGCACGGGACGCCGAGGGCGGCGCCAATGAAAAACCCCCGCGGCGGAGCCTCGGGGGTTGATCGTCGTTGCGGGATCGCTCCCGCCAGCTGTTCCAGCCGCTTCTCAGAGAGCGCCTTCGCGCTGGGCCTTCTTGCGTGCCAGTTTGCGGGCACGGCGGATGGCCTCGGCCTTCTCGCGCGCTTTCTTGACGGAGGGTTTCTCGAAATGCTGCTTGAGCTTCATTTCACGGAAAACCCCTTCGCGCTGAAGTTTCTTCTTCAGAGCACGAAGCGCCTGTTCGACGTTGTTGTCGCGAACGCTGACCTGCATGTGGTTGTCACCACCTTCCTAAGTTAGAGTTGCATTCCGTTGCAGGAGGCGCCCCTATAGCAAAGCGCGCCGCGATTGTCTACGGGCGGCGAATGGGGGCAAGCGACATGGAAAACGGGCGCGATCTGGCGGGAGCGAAGGGGCGGCTTCTCGATGCCGCGCTTGGTCATGTCACCTTCGACGGCTGGTCGGAAACCGCATTCCGCGCGGCTGCGGACGATATCGGCCTTTCTCACGATCTTGCCCGCGTCATCTGCCCGCGCGGGGCGCTCGACCTCGCCGTCGCCTATCACCGGCGCGGCGACGCAGTGATGGAGGAGGGCCTGCGGGCCGACGATCTCTCCCGTTTGCGCTTTCGCGACCGGATCGCGCGGGCGGTGCGCCTCAGGCTTGAGGCGGCGGACCGCGAGGTGGTGCGGCGTGGCGCGGCGCTTTTCGCGCTGCCGCAGAACGCCGCGGCCGGGGCGGGGCTGATCTGGGGCACAGCGGACGCAATCTGGCGGGCGCTTGGGCGACACGTCCGGACGACATCAACTGGTATTCCAAGCGCGCGACGCTGTCGGCCGTCTATTCGGCTACCGTGCTTTTCTGGCTCGGTGACGAGAGCGACGGGCATGCGGCGACGTGGGACTTCCTCGACCGGCGGATCGAGGAAGTGATGCGGTTCGAGAAATTCAAGGCGCAGGTCAGGGACAACGCGGTCCTGAGCAAGGTGCTGGCCGGGCCGCTCCGGGCACTCGGCCGGGTCCGGGCGCCGGCGGGGGCGCCGCGGGATCTGCCGGGACGAATGAAGGATGAGGAGAAGGCATGACGCTGCCGAAGACGATGCGCGCGGTCGAGATCACGAAACCGGGCGGTCCCGAGGTGTTGCAATTGACCGAGGTGCCGGTGCCGGTGCTGGGACCGGGCCAGATCCTGATCGAGGTGGTTTTTGCCGGTGTCAACCGCCCGGACGCGCTGCAGCGCGCGGGCGCCTATGCGCCGCCGCCCTCGGCCTCGCCCCTGCCGGGGCTCGAGGCGGCGGGCCGGGTTGCCGCGATCGGGTCCGACGTCGCGGACTGGGCGGTTGGCGATCATGTGACGGCACTTCTGCCGGGCGGCGGCTATGCCGACTATGTCGTGACGCCCGCCGCCCACGCGCTGCCGATCCCCGAAGGCATGGCGCTGCGCGAGGCGGCCTGCCTGCCCGAAACCTGCTTCACCGTCTGGTCGAACGTCGTCATGCGCGGAGGGCTGCGTGCGGGCGAGCGGTTCCTCGTCCACGGCGGCTCCTCCGGCATCGGCACGACGGCGATCCAGATCGCCAACGCCCTTGGCGCGCGGGTCTTTGCCACCGCCGGATCGGCGGAGAAATGCGCGGCCTGCGAGGGGCTCGGCGCCGAGCGCGGCGATCAACTACCGCGAGGAGGATTTCGTCGCGGTGCTTGCGGCCGAGGGCGGTGCGGACGTGATCCTCGACATGGTCGGCGGCGACTACATCGCACGCAACCTCAGGGCCCTGGCCGAGGACGGGCGGCTGGTGCAGATCGCCTTCCTGCAGGGCCCCAAGGCCGAGGTTAACTTCGCGCCGATGATGATGCGCCGGCAGACCATCACCGGATCGACGCTCCGCCCGCAAAGCGACCTCGCCAAGGCGCGGATCGCGGTCGAGCTTCTGGCCCATGTCTGGCCGATGATCGCCGCCGGGCGGCTCGCGCCGGTGATCGATTTCGGAATTCTCTCTTGCCGAGGCGGCCGAGGCGCATCGGCGGATCGAAAGTTCCGGCCATATCGGCAAGATCGTGCTGAAGGTCGGCGCCTGAGGCCGCCTGCGGCATTTCGACCAGAAGGCTGGTCTCCCGCCGCGCCAGCGCCCATTTCGGGAAAGCGGCGTGGCCAGCCCGCCTCGCCGGATGCGGAAGGAGGCAGCCATGAGCAAAAACGATTCAGGTTCATTCAGCTTTGATGAGGGCTTTCCGCCAGACGTGATCGCCGTCACGGCACACGGCCACATCACGCGCAAGGATTACGAGCGCGACCTGATCCCGAAGGTGCTTGAGCGCGTCCGCGCCCAGGGTCGGGTGAAACTTCTCTACGAGATCGGCACTGATTTCGCTGGCTTTTCTGCGGGCGCCGCCTGGGATGACGCGAAGCTTGGGTTCCTGCACCTGTCCGATTTCGCGAAGGTGGCAGTGGTGACGGATCATGAATGGATTCGGCTCGGTACCAAGATTTTCGCCCCGCTGATCCCCTGCCCCGTGCACCTCTTTCATCTGTCGGAACGCGCTGCGGCAAAGGATTGGATCTGCTCGGACGCCGAAGAAAAACCCCACAAGCCGGGCGTCGATGCGACGCACAAGATACCGACACTCGAGGATCGAATTCCTCCCGAGGGCTGAGCCGCCTTCGCCCGTGCAATCCTGGTCTCCTTGCGCTATGCTGCGCCGCAGCATAGCAGAGCGCGGGGGTGGAGAATGTCGGGAAAGGTAATCGCTGTTGTTCAGCAGAAGGGCGGTTCCGGCAAGACGACGCTGGCGGTCAATCTGGCCGTGTGCTGCGCACGTCGCGGCATGACGGTTGCGCTCCTTGATACCGATCCGCAAGGCTCGCTCGGCCGCTGGTTCATGACCCGGCGCGAAAGGCTTGGCGAAACGGGGATTGAGTTTTCGACCTCGTCCGCTTGGGGCGTTTCCTACGAATGCGAAAAGCTGAAGAAGACCGCCGATCTTGTGATCGTCGACACGCCACCAAAGGTCGATGCCGATCTTCGCCCGGCCTTGCGCGAGGCGGACCTGGTGCTGGTGCCGGTCGCCTCCTCTCACGTCGATCTCTGGGCGACGGAGGGGGTTCTCGACCTCGCCGCGCGGGAGCGCAAGCGGGCCTGGATGGTGCTGAACCGGGCGCGGGCGGGGACGCGGCTCGGCGAGGACGTGGCGCGGGCGGCGGCGGAACTCAGCGCCGGACTGACCGAGGCGCGACTCGCCAACCGTGTCGTCTATGCCGAGACGCTGGGCCAGGGGCTCGGCGTGGCCGAGGCCGGGCGCGGAGCAGCGGTGGCGGAGGTCGCGGCGCTGACCGACGAGGTGCTGCGGCTGCTTGCCGAGTGACTTGTATGGGCGCGCGGCGCGCGCATATCGGACGGGACAGCCGGCAACGGAGCGGCCCGCGAGATGAAATGCCCGTCGGCAACACCACGCTCGTCATGACCGCCGCTATCCGCGCAAGAAGTGGCGCGAGAACTTCCTGTCGGACCTATTAGATTTCTGATCGCGGTTTACAGGCGGCGGGCCGGGCGCGATAGTCGGTCCGAACGCGCCCCCCGAACGGAGTCGAGCCCATGCCGAAGATTTCCAGCGACTTCAACGGTCAGACCGTGATCACCACCTTCGAGATGACGCCCGGCACGTCGCAGGACCTGATGGATGCGCTCCGCGACGCCTACGAGCAGTTCATCCGCCACCAGCCGGGCTTCATCGCGGCGGGCCTCCACATGAACGACGCCCAGACCCGGATCGCCAACTATTCGCAGTGGCGCGACCGCAAGGACTTCCAGGCGATGCTGCGCACCCCGAGATGCGCGAGACGACAACCGGCGGATCGCCGAACTCTGCTCGCGCTTCGAGCCGGTGATGTACGAGGTCGCGGAGGTCTTCTGACGCCGCCCCGTCAGCTGTGCGCCTCGCAGCAATAGGGCGTGCCAACGGGCAGGAGGCAGAGATCAGCCGTCGCTGCGCAGGATGGACGTGATGCTTGCGATGCCGAGGTCGCCGCCGCCGACATAGAGGATCTTGACCTTGTCGCCGGCGACGAGGTCGGCCGAGACCTCGGTCGCCTCGCCGACAGGCCAGACCGTCTTGTCGTCAAGCACGATGACATTCGCTACCCGGTCATAGGCGAGAATTCGTGCCGGCGGTCTCGTCGGCGAGGACGGGGGTGGCGAGGAGAAGGGGAAGGGCGATCAGCAGCGCGCGCATGGGCGTCACTCCTTGAGGGTTGCCCCGGCCACACTAGCACCGGGCGGTGAGTCTCACAATCGGAGTGCGGGAAAAGCCCATGCGTTCGGACGTCGTGGTGGGCCGCCGGCAGCCGACGTCCGGGCTTGGGTTCAGGTGGAAGAAGGTTAGAGCCGGTTCAACCCTGTTTCGGGCCGTGAAAGGCAAAGCGATAGGCCAGCGCCACGCCGCCTGCGCCGCCGAGAATATTGCCGAGCGTCACCCAGAAGAGGTTGGCGAGCGCGCCCGCCGCGCTCGCCGTGGCCCCAGCGGCCCAGCCCTGCGGGAAGAAGAACATATTGGCTATGGAGTGTTCCAAGCCAAGCGCCACAAAGCCGGTGATCGGCCACAGGATGGCAAGGATCTTGCCGGTCACCGTCCGTGCGGCAAAGGTCAGCCAGACCGCAAGGCAGACCAGCGCGTTGCAGAGCGCGCCACGCGCGAAGGCCTCAAGGGGCGGCAGGGCGGCCTTGGTCTCCGCGATCTTGAGGGCGGTCGCGCCCATCGGCCCGTCGAGCAGCCCGGTGAAGCCGAAGGCGATGGCGAGGCCGACCGCGCCGACGAGGTTGCCGAGATAGACGATGGCCCAGTTGCGGAAGAGGGCGCGCGGAGTGATCTTGCCGTCCACGGCGGCCATGACCATCAGCGCGTTGCCGGTGAACAGCTCGGCCCCGCCGACGATCACGAGGATGAGGCCGAGCGAAAACACCAGGCCGCCCAGAATCCGGGCGGGACCGTAGCTCGCGTCCGCCCCGGTCATGGTCACTGTGTAGGCGGCCGCGCCGAAACCGATGAAGGCGCCGGCGAGCATGGCCAGAACGAACATCTGCCGCAAGGGCAGGGCGGCCTTGGCCATGCCCGCGACCTCCATCAACTCCGCGATCCGTGCGGGCCGGTAGTCGTCATGGGATTCGGGGGTGTTGGTCATGGGGGCAGGATAGCGGATTGGCAGGAGAGGGGAAGTTGGCGTTTTTTGGGGAGTCCGGGGAGAGGGGTGCCGAAATCCGATGCGGATTTCGGGGTCGGTTTCTTTCAAGACAGCGGCGTCGGGGCGGTGTCGGGGTGGGTCAGCAAACTCCGCGGGATGGTTGCGTGATCGCTAAAATCTTCGAGCATCGTCGCCGTAAGTTGACTCTGTAATGCTCTGTCATAATCTTTGAACCGAAGTTCGGGATTGCGCAAACGAATCGCATCGCGAGAAGATTGAGCTCTCGTCTATTGGTTCCTGGAGGTTTGATGAAATACATACTTCTCGTTGATGAGAGTGGAGACCAGGGACTTGAAAAGGTCAGAACTGATAGAGACCCGCGAGGTGCTTCACCCTTTATGACTTTGGGGGCTGCTTCATTGCCTCTACATCATCGCGGTCGTTTGAAAGAGTTTCTTGAGAATATTTCAATACTATTCGGCGGGAAGGATCTCCACTGTAATAGTTTGACGCATATTCAGCGTTCGTGCTTCGCGCGTGCCGTATCTGAGCAGAGAGTTCTGTTGTTCGCTGTCATATCAAAGAAAGACACTCTTGGTGAATATCGTGAGGCTATACGCGGAGATGGGCAGGCGAATAGTTACTACAATAAGTGCTCGCAATACCTACTAGAACTTGTTGGTCATTTTATGAGCTGCAAAGGTATCGGCGCCTCTGATCTTTCTATAGTTTTTGAGAAAAAGAATCACAACTATGAGCGGCTGAGGCGCTATCTGAAGGCAATTCAGGAAAAGCCGATCGACGATCGAGCGATCCATCTCAAGAAGATTGATTCGCTCTCAATTTCGGCGGAAACTAAGTCTCGAGAGCCGTTACTGGCGCTTGCAGATTTGGTCGCATTTAGTGCTCACGCAACAGTTAACAAAACCACAGAAAACTTCTCTATTCCCGAGCAGAGATATTTTAGGGAGCTGAAGAATCGCTTTTGGAAGAACGACAAGGGTAAGATCGCCAACTTCGGAGTCAAATATATTCGTGGTCCCTTTGCGATGGGGCTAACTGGCAACGAACTCTCTTTCGCGCTGAAACTTTACAAAGAGACTTCACCCCCTCCGCCTCTTCCCGCCCCGCATCCCGCCGCGCCCCCCAGTTGACCTCCCGCGTGCCGCGCCTGCCTTCTCCACCGCCTCCTCGATCACCGACTGCCGCGCCAACGGATCGTCCGACAGCACCAGATCGACGGCCTCCAGCCGCTTGACCTCGTCGCGGATGCGGGCGGCCTCCTCGAATTCGAGGTTCTCGGCGGCCTTGCGCATTGCCGTGCGGAGCGCGTCGAGATGCGCCTCGAGGTTCGCGCCGTGCATCGGGCGGTCGACCTTGGCGGTGACGCGGTTCATGTCCACGTCGCCCTTGTAGAGGCCGGAGAGGATGTCCTCGACGTTCTTGCGGATGGTCTGCGGGGTGATGCCGTGTTCCTCGTTGTAGGCGACCTGCTTTTCGCGCCGGCGGTTGGTCTCGGCCAAAGCGCGTTCCATCGAGCCGGTGATCCGGTCGGCATACATGATGACGCGGCCTTCGGCGTTCCGCGCGGCGCGGCCGATGGTCTGGATCAGCGAGGTTTCCGAACGCAGAAAGCCTTCCTTGTCGGCATCAAGGATCGCGACGAGGCCGCATTCGGGAATGTCGAGCCCTTCGCGCAGGAGGTTGATGCCGATCAGCACGTCGAAGGCGCCGAGGCGGAGGTCGCGCAGGATCTCGATCCGTTCGATCGTGTCGATATCGGAATGCATGTAACGCACCCGGATGCCCTGTTCGTGCATGTATTCGGTCAAGTCCTCGGCCATGCGCTTGGTCAGGGTCGTCACCAGTGTGCGGAAGCCCTTGGCGGCGACTTTGCGGACCTCGTCGAGGAGGTCGTCGACCTGCATCTCCACGGGCCGGATCTCGATCTCGGGGTCGACGAGGCCGGTGGGGCGGATGACCTGTTCGGTGAAGACGCCGCCGGCCTGTTCCAGCTCCCACGCTGCGGGCGTGGCGGAGACGAAGACCGACTGGGGCCGCATCGCGTCCCATTCCTCGAACTTCAAGGGCCGGTTGTCCATGCAGGAGGGCAGGCGGAAGCCGTGCTCGGCCAGCGTGAACTTGCGGCGGTAGTCGCCCTTGTACATGCCGCCGATCTGCGGGACCGAGACGTGGGATTCATCCGCGAAGACGATGGCGTGATCGGGGATGAACTCGAAAAGCGTGGGGGGCGGTTCGCCGGGGGCGCGGCCGGTGAGGTAGCGGGAATAGTTCTCGATCCCGGCGCAGGAGCCGGTGGCCTCCAGCATCTCGAGATCGAAGTTGCAGCGCTGTTCGAGGCGCTGGGCCTCCAAGAGTTTGCCCTCGTCCTGAAGCTGCTTGAGACGCAGGATCAGTTCCTTGCGGATCCCGGTGATCGCCTGTTGCAGGGTCGGGCGGGGCGTGACGTAGTGGGAATTTGCGTAAATTCTGATTTTTGTGAAAGTGTCGGTTTTCTGGCCGGTTAGCGGGTCGAACTCGGAGATGTTTTCAAGCTCCTCGCCGAAGAAACTGAACTTCCAGGCACGGTCCTCGAGGTGGGCAGGCCAGACATCTACGGTATCGCCCTTGACCCTGAATGCCCCGCGCTGGAAGGCGGCGTCGGCGCGCCGGTATTGCTGGGCGACAAGCTCGGACAGGAACTTGCGCTGCTCGTAGAGCTTGCCCACTTCCATGTCCTGGGTCATCGCCGAATAGGTCTCGACCGAGCCGATGCCGTAGATGCAGGAGACCGAGGCGACGATGATCACGTCGTCGCGTTCCAGAAGCGCCCTTGTGGCCGAGTGGCGCATCCGGTCGATCTGCTCGTTGATCTGGGATTCCTTCTCGATATAGGTGTCGGAGCGCGCAACATAGGCCTCGGGCTGGTAGTAGTCGTAGTAGCTGACGAAGTATTCGACGGAGTTCTCCGGGAAGAAGCCCTTGAACTCGCCGTAGAGCTGGGCGGCCAGGGTCTTGTTGGGGGCGAGGATGATCGCCGGGCGCTGGGTGTCCTCGATCACCTTGGCCATGGTGAAGGTCTTGCCAGTGCCGGTCGCGCCGAGGAGAACCTGGTCGCGGTCGCCGGCCCGAACACCGGCCGAAAGCTCGGCGATGGCGGTGGGCTGGTCGCCGGCCGGCTCAAAATCGGTTCTCATCACGAATCGCCGTCCGCCTTCGAGTTTCGGGCGGGTCAGCACCTCGGGGCGCGGGCTGGGGGCGTTGGTATTGTTGTGCGGCATGACGATTCCTTCCAGTCCCCCAGATTTGATCTGTTTTTGTTCCGGTTCAAGGCGAATACGGACCGCGTATTGTCTATCCTGACGCGACGATGGCCATTGGTTTCGACGATCTGTCGCCAATGCGGCGAAGTTGACGAGAAATTACCTCGGCGATAACAACTTTAAGTTGTGTGACGGAATTTCCGGTTCTAGAGTTCAAGAGCAAGCAGCACTGACTGCCGGTCATGGCACTCACCCAGCCACCACCCACCCACGCTCCCCCAGAGCACGACCGGCAGTCAGCCTTGCCCATCCTTCTTGAAGAGGCCGCCCGCCCCCTTGCGCGGGCGGTCTTCTTTCACGATAAGGAACGGGATGAAATGGAGTTTGCCCATGCGTGCGCGCATCTATCAGCCTTCCCGCAACGCGATGCAGTCGGGGACGGCGAAGACGAAGGTCTGGATTCTCGAATTCGCACCGGCCGAGGCGCGCGAGGTCGATCCTCTGATGGGGTGGACGGGGTCGGGCGATACGCAGGCTCAGGTCCGCCTGCGTTTTGACAGCCGCGAAGCGGCCGAGGATTACGCTCGCGCCCACGGCATCGCGTTTTCCGTTGCCGAACCGCACAAGCGCATGCCCAATGTCCGGCCACGCGGCTATGGCGAGAATTTCGCCACCGACCGCCGCAGCCCCTGGACGCACTGAGCGCCGGTTTCACCGGCCGCGCTTTGGCGCGGCCCGACGGGGGCGCATCGTGGCGCCCCTTTTCTTTGACCGAACAGGTTTCCCATGTCGCTTCGCTTGCCCACCCTCGTCCTTCTCTGCCTCGGCGCGTCGCCCCTTTGGGCGGAGCCCGCGACGCCGGAGGGCGCGGCGCGGATCGCGGCGGGTTTGCAGACCTATCTCGGCCCGCTCGAGGGCGTTGTCGCGGTGGTGCCGGAAGGCGAAACCTATGCGGTGACGCTTGACGCGACGCCACTTGTTGCGCTCGGGAAGGAGGCAGGGGTGGCGGGCGCGGTCTCGCCAGTCCATCTGACGCTGACCGACGAGGGCGGCGGAAAATGGGGCGTCGTGCAGGACGAACCCTTCGCGCTGACGCTCGACATCCCGGGCGTTCTGGCGCTCGATCTCAGCACCGCCGCGATGCGCTGGGACGGGGTCTATGACGAGGCGCTGATGGCGTTCACCTCGTCCGACGGAAGCGTCGAGGAGACGAGGGTGAGCGAGCGGTTCTCGGACCCTGGCGGGCCGGAGAGCGAGGTCGTCTACAGGTTCGAACGGCTGGACATGTCCACGACTGGGGCGCCGGCGCCGGGGGGCGGCGTGGACGGAACAATGCGCTACACGGTGACGGGGTTCGGCGAAACGCTCTCGGTCAAGCCGGGGCCGAGCGGCGTGCCGCCGATGCAGTTCGAGGTCACGGCGGCGCGCTACGATGTCGACACGGTGGCGAAGGGTCTGCGCACGGAGGGGATCTACGGGCTCGTCGCCTGGCTCGTCGCGCATCCTTCGGAAGAGGCGGCGCGTGCCGATTTCGCCGGGTTCAAAAACGCGGTCCGCGCCGCGCTGCCGATCTGGGACAGTCTCTCCGGCACCGGCGAGATACAGGACATCGCCATCACCACGCCATTCGGCGCGGGTGGTGCCACGAGCGCGAGCTTCGCCATCGACGCCAACGGGATCGTCGCCGACGGGCGCCTGCGCGAGAAGGTGATGCTGAAGGGGCTCGACCTGCCGGAGGAATTGATGCCGGGCTGGGTGCCGGCGCTCCTGCCCGAGGAGGTGACGGTCGATTTCGCGGTGTCGGGCTTCGACCTCGCCGCGCCGGCGCGGATCCTGCTTGATGAGATTGAGCTTGACCTGGAGCCGAATCCGGAGATGGAGGCGCGCCTCCTTTCGGCCTTCCTGCCTGAGGGTAAGGTGACGATCGCGCTCGGCCCGCAAGGCGCGGCCTCGGCAATCTATACGCTTGATCTCGAAGGGGCATTCGATGCCGGGCCGGGGCGAATGCCGGAGGGCAGCGTCACGGTCGGCGCGGACGGGATCGAGGCGGTGCTCGACGCGCTGAACGCGGCACCCGAGGCCGTGAAGGCGGGAGCGGTGCCGGGGTTGATGATGCTGCGCGGGATCGCCAAGCCCGCCGGCGTCGGCCGCTTCGTCTGGGTCGTCGAGATGACGCCGGAGGGCAAGGTGTTGGTCAACGGGCTCGACATGTCGGCGCTGGCGGCGCAGCAATGATCGTCATCGCCCGCGAAAGCCCGCTGGGCCCCGATCAGGCGCTGCTTCACGAGCGGCACACCGCAGACATGCATTCCGAGACCCCGCCCGAGAGCATCCACATGTTGCCGGCGGGCGCGCTGGCCGCGCCGGGGATCGAATTCCTCGTGATGCGGGAGGACGGACGGCCGATCGGCATGGGCGCCCTGAAGAGGATCGACGCGGGCCATGCCGAGATCAAGTCGATGCACGTCCTTATCGAGGAACGGGGCCGGGGCCTCGCCCGCCGGATGCTCGACCACCTCGTCGCCGAGGCGCGGGCGGCGGGCTATCGGCGCGTCAGCCTCGAGACCGGGGTGCAACCCGGCTTCGCCGCCGCGCGCGGACTTTACGTGCGGGCGGGCTTTGCCGAATGCGGGCCGTTCGAAGGGTATCGACCCGATCCGAACTCGGTCTTCATGACGCTTGGTCTTGCCTGAGGGGCGGGCCAGAAGCTAAAGGGGGCGGAGCGGTCCCGTAGCTCAACTGGATAGAGCACCTGACTTCTAATCAGGATGTTGGGGGTTCGAGTCCTCCCGGGATCGCCAATCCTTTCCCGAGCCGTGCCCTACGACGATGTTGCGCTCGCCAGAAGCGCCTCGACCTCGTCCAGCGTTGGCATCGACGGGGCGGTGCCGGGGCGGGTGACGGAAATGCCGGCGGTGGCGCAGCCGAAGCGCACTGCCTCGATCGGGCTGGCGCCGCGCGCGATTGCGGCCGCGAAGCCGCCGTTGAAGGCGTCCCCGGCACCCGTCGTCTCCACCACCGGGCCGGCGCTGAAGGCGGGGATGTGGACGGTCTCACGGCCGTCATGATAAAACGCGCCGTTCTCGCCGAGCGTTATGATCGCCGCGCCGACACCCTGCGACAGGAGACACTCGGCCGCGGCCCTGGCTTCGGCGACCGAGGTCACGGGCAGTCCGGTGATCCCCTCGGCCTCGGATTCGTTCGGGGTGATGTAGTCGCAGAGCGCCAGCATCGCGGGTGCTATGGCGGCGGCCGGCGCTGGGTTGAGGATCGTCTTCGCCCCGCCGGCCCGGGCGATCTCCAGCGCGCGGTGGGCGGCCGGCATCGGCTGTTCGAGCTGGGTGACGAACACGGAGGCGCCGGAGATGAGACCGGACCGCGCCTCTACATCCGCGACCGAGATCTGCCCCGCCGCGCCGGGCGAGATGATGATCGCGTTATTGCCGGTCGCGTCCTCGATGAAGATGTAGGCGGCGCCGGTATAGCTCTCGGCATCTTCCGTCACCTCGGGCGTGACGCCGGCCTTGGCCCAGGTCGCGCGGGCCATGTCGGCGAAGGGGTCGCGGCCGAGGCGGGTGATGAAATGGACATCGCCCCCTGCCATCGCGGCGGCGACCGACTGGTTCGAGCCCTTGCCACCGGGTCCTAGGACGAAGCTTCGCCCGAGGATGGTTTCGCCCATCTTCGGCTGACGCTCGGCGCGGTAGGCGGTGTCGGCGACGAAGACGCCGAGGATGACGATCTTGTTCGGCATGGCTTTTCCTCAGGCTTCTGGCGGAATCACGCCCTTGCGGAAGATGAAACAGCCGTAGAAGCGGCGCTCGCCGGTCTGGATCACCGCGTAGCTTTCGCGGGCGCGGTCGTAGAAATCGAAGCGCTCGATGCCGACCATCGGGCGTGGCTTGCCTTCGGTGCGGTCGATCTCGGCCTGGACCTCGGCCTGGACCGGCGTCACTTCAGAGGGGTTGCCGACGATCTCCATCCGTCCCGCGAAGTCGTCGACGAACGTGTCGAGCGGCATGACAGAGAGGATCGCGTTCACCGCCTCGGCCGCAGTCAGGTTCTCCATCCGCAGAAGCTCGCCGTAAACGGTGTGGCGGGCGACGGAATCGGAGGGGAAGTTGGTGTCGGCTATGACGAGCGCGTCGCCGTGGCCCATAGAGCGCAGCACATAGAGCACGTCGGCATTGAGCCGGTTGTCGATCCCTTTCAGCATTCTCGTCCTCCCTTGGTCAGAGCCTATCCACGCCGGCCCGGGCCGGCAATCAGGCGTTCAGCCGAGTATCCCGGCGGCGAGTGCGCCGATGGCGCGGCCGAGCGTGGCATGGGCCTCGGCGTCGAAATGCACCCCGTCGACGGGGGACACGGCGATATGGGCGCCGGCATCGAGGAATTGGGCGTCGTGCGCCTTCGCGACCCGTTCGGCGAGCGGCGCGAGGGCGGCGGACTTGGCCGCGCCGCCCTGGAACATGCCCTGGAGGCAGCCGGTTTCGAGGGCCGGCGGCGGGCAGACCAGAAGCACCTTCGGGGCGGCACGATCCGGTCCGGCTTCGGCACCTCGGATCGTCCGGATCAGCCGGTCGAGAGAGGCCGCGACATCCGCGGCCGTCACCGAGAAACGCGCCTTCATGTCGTTAGTGCCGAGCATGAGGATCACGAGGTCGATCGGGCGGTGGGATTCGAGAATCGCCGGCAGGATTGTCAGCCCATTGCGGTGGGCGCCCTCGATCGGGTCGTCGTGGACGGTGGTGCGGCCGGGATGGCCTTCCTCGATGAGGACTGCGTCGGCGGGCAGTAGGCCGCGGGCATGGCCGGTCCAGCGGACACCCGGTCCGAAGCGGGCCTTATCGTCGGCGCCGGCCATCGGCATCGTGCCGTGTGTGTTGCTATCGCCATAGGCAAGGACAGTGCGCATCGGTTCAGCCGATCCGGACGCCGCTTGCGCGGTCGAAGAGGTGGAGATGCTGCGGCTCCGCCGCGAGGTGCAGCGGCTGGCCGGGTTTGAACGGGTGGCGGTCGCGGAAGACCGAGACGATTTCCCGCCCGTCGGAGCGGATGACGACATGGGTCTCGGACCCGGTCGGTTCCACGACCGATACGGTGCCGGCGAGGCCGGCCTCCGCCAGCCTCAGATGTTCGGGGCGGATGCCGACGGTCACCTGCCGGCCCTCGGCCAGCGGTGTGTCGGTAGGCAGAGCCAGGTCGGCGCCGCCGAGGCTGACCACGGGCGCGCCACCCTTTCGAGCGGCAGTGCCGTCGAGGAGGTTCATCGCCGGGGAGCCGATGAAGCCCGCGACGAAGATGTTGACGGGCCGGTCGTAGAGCGTCGAGCGGCGAGCCGACCTGCTCGATATTTCCGCCCTGCATCACGACGATCCGGTCGGCCATGGTCATCGCCTCGATCTGGTCGTGGGTGACGTAGACCGTCGTGGTCTTCAGCCGCTGGTGCAGTTCGCGGATCTCGGTCCGCATCTGCACGCGGAGCTTGGCGTCGAGGTTCGACAACGGCTCGTCGAACAGGAAGACCTGCGGGTCGCGGACGATGGCGCGGCCCATCGCCACCCGCTGGCGCTGGCCGCCCGAGAGCGCGCGGGGATAACGGTCGAGATAGGGGGTGAGGCCGAGGATCTCGGCCGCGCGGGCGACTCGGCTGCGCGATCTCGGCCTTGTCCATGCGGCGCATGCGGAGCGAGAAGGCCATGTTCGCCGCCACCGTCTTGTGCGGATAAAGCGCGTAGTTCTGGAACACCATCGCGATGTCGCGCTCCGCCGGCGGCAGGTTGTTGACCAGACGATCGCCGATATGGATCGTGCCGGAGGAAATGCTTTCGAGACCGGCGATCATCCTGCAGGAGCGTCGATTTCCCGCAGCCCGAGGGACCGACGAGCACGACGAATTCGCCGTCCTCGATGTCGACGTCGAGGCCGTGGATCACCTCGACCGCGCCATAGGATTTGCGAAGCTCCTGTACCCTGACCTCAGCCATCACGCCTCGTTCCTCCGGTCCCTGCATCCCACGATTAACCGAGCGGGGAGGGCCTGTCCACGCTCTGATCATACTAACATGTTAGTCCCTTGACAGGTCCCGCCTTCGCTGAGATGGTTTGCCCCGGGCCTTCGCTTTCGGAGGAGGGAGTTTCCGGAAGACCGCCGCCAGACGGCAAGGATGTTCGACCTTGATCAGCCGCGCCGCGTGCCGTCGCGGACCGGCGCCCATCACGGGAGGACACCGCGTGAAAGTCGAAGTCTACAACCACATGATCGCGGAACGGCCTGAGCCCGCCGCGGGCATCCTCAAAGGCGCAGCCGAGCGTCGGTGCCCTCGCGGCGCTAGGCGGCGTGGCGACCGGCCTGTCGGCCGGCCGCGCCCTGGCGCAGGACGATCTCCGCGCCGAAATCCTCAAAATCCCCGGCGTCGGCATGGGCTCGCCCACGGATGCCGACTGGCAGAAGGTCGGCGAGATGTGCCTCGGGCCGACAAAGGAGGTCGTGGCCGAGGGCGAGTTCGCGGGTGTCGAGCTGACCTTCATGGGGCTCAACAACCAGAACCTGCACAACTTCCTGTTCCGCGGTTTCCTCAAGCCCTGGGAGGCCTATACCGGCGCCAAGATCAACTGGATCGACCTCGCCCAGGCCGACTACAACGCGCGCCTGCAGCAGTCGATCGCCACCGGCACGGTCGACTTCGACATCATCGAGATGGGTGCGCCGTTCGAGGGCGACGTGCTCGGCAAGGGCCTCGCCTCCGAGATGCCGGACTGGGTGCAGACACTGATCGACATGGACGACTACGTCGGCTACCTCAAGGCGCCGGTCGGCACCTGGGACGGCAAGACCTACCGCATCTCGATCGACGGCGACTGCCACACCTTCGCCTACCGCACCGACTATTACGACAACGCCGAATTCGCCGAGGCCTGGGCGGTCGCCGGCAACCGACCGAATGGGCGCCGCCGAAGACCTGGCACGAAGTCCAGGCGCAGTCGAAGTTCCTGGTCGGCCAGACCGATCCGCTCACCGGGCTCGACGCCCATGGCTATCTCGATCCGCTGAAGGGCTGGGGCGGCTTCGGCTTCTACTTCCTCGAGGACCGCGCCGACGGCCTATGCCAAGCACCCGAACGATCCGGCCTGGCTGTTCGATCCCGACACGATGAAGCCGCGGGTCAACAACCCCGCCTGGGTGCAGGCGATCCAGGACGTGATGGACCTGATCGCGACGCCGGGTGCCTATCCGGCCGACCAGATCAACGCCGACCCCGGCACCACCGCCTTCCAGCAGTTCCTGGCCGGCACCGGCTCGCATGCTGACGTGGTGGGGCGATGTCGGTTCCTCGGCGCGCACCTCCGACACCTCGGTGGTCGGCGATGTCGTCGGCTTCGACATCTGCCCGGCTTCCGACAAGGTCTAGAATGCCGCCAGCGGCGCCTGGGACGAGACCCCGAACGAGGCGCCGAACATGGCCTACATCGGCTGGGGCGTCTACGTCATGGCCCGTGTCGACGGCGACGAGAAGAAGCACAAGGCCGCCTGGTCGGCGGCGGCGCATCTTGGCGGCAAGGACATCGCGCTCTGGATGTCGGCCTATCCGTCGGGCTTCCAGCCCTACCGCAACTCGCAGTTCCAGTACGACGAGTGGGAAGCGGCGGGCTACGACCGGGCCTTCATCGAGGACTACCTCGGCTCGAACGTCGACAGCTACAACCACCCGAACGCGGCGATCGAACCCCGCATTCCCGGCATCTTCCAGTACTACTCGGTGGCCGAGGACGAACTGGCGAAGGGCTTCGCCGGCCAGTACGGCTCGGCGCTCAGGAGACCGCGGATGCCATCGCGGCGGCCTGGGAGAAGATCACCGACCAGATCGGCCGCGACAGCCAGATCGCGCTCTACAAGGCCTGTCTCGGCATGTGAGCCGATCGGGACGAACGGGCGCGCGGCCCCGCTGCGCGTCCGACCCCGGGCAGATCTGCCCTGAAACGACCGGCCCGCCCTCACGGGTGGGCCGGACTTCGGCTGAGACAGGATTGAGAAGGCAGATGGAGCCAGAAGGCGACCGTCTCCACGTCGTGACCGCCGACAACATCTCCGACGCCCGGCGCACGTTCGGCAGCGGTCTGATCTGGGGATCGGCCGGGATCATGGCGCTGGTCGCGGTCCTCCAGGTGCTGCAGACGACGGGCTCGCACGATTTCGGCTTCGAGACCTGGCGGCCGACGCTCTATGCCTATGTGCTCTGGTCGGTCTGCCTCTGTGCCGGCGCAGGTGATCACGCGGGGCGAGCAGGGCAAGCGGGCGCTTTTCGTGCTGCCGGCGGCGCTCTTCGTCGCTGTCGATGGTGGTCTTTCCGCTGATCTTCGGCCTCGGCATCGCCTTTTCCAGACTGGAACCTCTCCTCGCCCGACGGGCGGCAGTTCAACGGGCTCGACAACGTCCGCCAGATGTGGGCCGACCCGTTCTACTGGAACGCGCTGAAGAACATGGTCTGGTACATGCTGGCGATCCTGCCGGAATACGCCATCGCCTTCGGCCTGGCGCTGCTGCTCAACGCCCAGATCCGCGCGCGAAAGTTCTTCCGCGTGGCCTTCCTCCTGCCGCTGATGCTGTCGCCCGTGGCGGTGAGCTGGATGGTCGGCAAGTCGATGATGGAGATCCGCTTCGGCCCGCTCGCGCGGCTGGCGCGCGGCGCTCGGCTGGGACAACCCGTCCTTCTTCGGCTCGCCCGAGATCGCGCGGGCCACGATCATGCTGATGGATGCCTGGACCTTCATCCCCTTCATGATGATCATGATCCTCGCCGGCCTGCAGGCGATCCCGAAGGAGTTGCAGGAGGCCGCGCGGGTCGATGGCGCGAGCGGCTGGCGATGCGTTCTGGGAGGTCACGTTCCCGCTGATGCTGCCGGTCTCGATCACCGCGATCCTGATCCGGATCATCTTCAAGCTGAAGCTCGCCGACATCATCATCAACGTCACCTCCGGCGGGCCGGGCGGGGCGACCGACAGCGTCACGAGCTTCATCTTCCGCGAATACCGCGACCGGTCGAACGTCGGCTACGGCACGCTGCTGGCGATGGTCTACCTCGTCCTCATCGTGATCGCGATGACGGTGCTGATGAAGCTCGCCGACCGCTGGATGCGGCCGAGGTATTGAGATGAGCGCGCAGATCTTCCACGACGGCGAGGCGGACCGGACCTTCCGGGCGAAGTGGTGGACCGGCCGGGTGGCGATCTATGCCGTCCTGATCCTCTGGGCGGTCGATCTGCCTCTTCCCGATCTACTGGACGCTCACGACCTCGTTCAAGATGGCGCCGGACGTGATGCAGGGGCAACATGATCCCCTTGGTCGACTTCACGCCGAACTGGCTCGGCTGGAGCTCGCTCGGCCTCTCGCCGGACACGATCTGGACGAGAATCGACCGTGCGCGAGGAGTTCCTGCAAGCGCTTCTGCAACTCGACCGTCATCGCGCTCGTCGGCCTCGGCGCTGGCGGTGATGCTGGGCAGCTGCGCGGCCTACGGGCTGTCGCGCTTCTCCTACCGCTTCGGCTTCATGCGGAATTCCGACATCTCGTTCTTCTTCCTCTCCCAGCTGATCCTGCCGCCGGTGGTGCTCGCGCTGCCCTTCCTCGTCCTCTACAAGGAGCTGGCGCTGCTCGACACGCGGATCGGGCTGATCCTGCTCTACACGCTCACCGTGCTGCCCATCGTGATCTGGATCATGCGCGACCAGTTCGCCGGCATCCCGACCGAGCTGGAAGAGGCGGCCCTCGTCGACGGGCTGTCGATCTGGGGCGCGTTCCTCACGATCGTCCTGCCGATCGCGCTTCCCGGCATGGTCGCGGCCTTCATCCTCAGCCTGGTCCTCACCTGGAACGAGTATTTCTTCGCGGCGCTCCTGACCTCGACCAATGCCAAGACACTGCCGGTGATGGTGGCCAGCCAGACCGGCAGCCAGGGCATCAACTGGTGGTCGATGGCGGCGCTCTCCTTCGCCGCGATCCTGCCGCTCATCGTGATCGGCATCGTGCTCGAACGCTACATCATCAAGGGCATGGCGGCCGGCGCGGTGAAGTGACGAGCGCGCGGGCTTCGCCGTCTGATGCCTCCGGCGGAGGTATTTCGACCACGGTGAATGAGCGGTGCCGTTGTCTTCCACTTGGTCGAAATATCCCGGGGGGGTCCGGGGGGCAGCGCCCCCCGGCGGATCGACGCGCGCAAGCGCGGCGAAGTCGGATCAGCCAGCTGATACCGCGTGGGCAATATTCCGGGTGTCGAGATAGAGCTGCTGGAAGAGGGCATGCGGCTTTTCGTAGACGCTCCAGTCGTCTTGCCCGACCTGCCGCACGGGTTGGTTCCAGCGGGCGATGTCGGACCGCTCTGCCCTGCCCGCCGCGACTGCGGCGAGGAAGGCGTCGCCGTAGCTCGCGCCGAGGGTGATCCCGCTCACGATCTGGCCGACGCGCCCGATATCCGATGTCGCCTGCATCCAGACCGCGTTCTTCGTGCCGCCGCCGACGGCGAGGACGCGGGCGGGGGCGCTGGCCGATCTCGCGGAAGGTCTCGATGACATGGGCGGTGCCGTAGGCGATGCCCTCGAGGACGGCGCGGTAGAGATCGCCGCGCTCATGCGTGAGGTTGAGGCCGAAGATCGCGCCCTTGGCATTCGGGTCGTGGATCGGCGTGCGCTCGCCGGAGAAATAGGGCAGCACCAGCAGCCCCTTCGCGCCCGTGCGGCGAGCCTCCGCCTCCGCGGCGAGCGCGGCGAAGGCGCTCTCGGCCGGACAGGTCGCGGGCGAACTGGTCGCGGAACCAGTGGGTGAGCGTGCCGCGAGGTCGCGAGCCCCGCCATCGAGGCGTGCTCGCCGGGAAAGAGCCAGGGCGCGTACCAGAGGCGCGGCATCGCTGCACCCGGGCATCGGTGCGCATGATGATGAAGATGGTCGAGCCGTACATCATCATCATGTCGCCGGGATCGCGGACGCCGACGCTGAGCGCCTCGGCCGCCGCGTCGATCGTGCCGCCGGTCACCGGCGTGCCTTCGGCGAGGCCGGTCTCGGCCGCGGCCGCCGCCGTCACGCGGCCCGGCGATCTCGGTCGACCACATGAGGCGCGGCAGCTGGTCCGGCCCGACGATGTCGGGCGCCAGGTCGTAGATCCAGTCGAGGCGGTCGACGTCGTAGAGCGGCGAAATGTTCGCCGCCGTGTAATGGTCGATGACGTAGTCGCCGGTCAGCCGTGAACGAGGTAGCTGGTCGAGGTCAGGATCTTCGCGGTCTTCGCGAAGATCTCCGGGCCGGTTGCGTTTCAGCCAGAGGATCTTCGGGCCGACCGACTGCGAGGTCAGCGCATTGCCGCAGCGGCTGAGGATGGTCTCGGCGCCGATCCCGCTCGTCAGTTCCTCGATCTCGCGCGCGGCGCGGGTATCGACGCCGTAGAGCACGCCGTTCATCAGCGGCGCGCCGCCCGCATCGACCGGCAGCATGCAGGGGCCGATGGCGCTGGTGGCGACGGCGGCGATGTCGGCTGGCGCGATGCCGGAGGTGCGGAGCAGGTCTTGCGCGATGTGGACGAAGTCGCCCCACCAGTCCTCCTCGGCCGGTGCTCGGCCCAGCCCGGCTGCGGCACCAGCATCCTGTGCGGACCGGGCCGCGGGGCGACGATCCGGCCCGCTTCGTCCACCAGCACGCCCTTCGATTCGAAGGTGCCGATATCGATGCCGAGCGTGAGGTCATGGCCTGCCCCGCCCGCCGCCCCCGTCGCGGGTCAGTGGGAAATCCGGGCCGATCCGCGCGATGGCGGCGTCGAGCAGGTCGGCGAGCGCCGCGAGGTCGCCGAGATCGCAGACCTCGAGGCTCGAATGGGAGTACGCGCATCGGGAAGCCGATGTCGATCGAGGCCACGCCCGCGCCGACGAGCTGGACATAGGAGAGGTCGGTCAGCACCCCGACCTGGGCGCGAGCGCTGCAGCGGGATGCCGCTTGCCGCCGCCGTCTCCTCGAACAGGCGGACCGCGGCGGGTGCGGGATCACCCCGTTCAGCGTGCCGCGGCCGTGGAAAGAATAGAGGCTGATGCCCGGGCCGCCGCCGAGCGTCATCTCGCCCCGGTCGGCCATGTCCGGCGTGTCGGTGGCGAGCATCAGGTCGATCTGGATCGCGATGTCGGGCGTCAGCGCCTGCGCCGCGACGACAGCGCCGCGCAGGTTGAACTCCTCCTGCACCGAGAAGACGACGATGGACGGTCGGTCCGGCCTCTCGTCGCACGAGGCGACGGGCGACCTCGAGAAGCACCGCGCAGCCGGCGCGGTCGTCGACGCTGGTCCCGGCGATGCGATCGCCGGCGAGCGGCAGGACATTCGGCCGGTAGACCACCGGCGTGCCGATCCGGATCCCGGCGGCCTCGACCGCTGCCTTTGAGCCGTGGCCGGTGTCGATGACGAGCTCGGCGGTCTTCAGGACCTGGTACTTCTCCTCCGGCGCGGTCGCGTGATGGCTCTTGTTGGCGATCACGCCCGGCACGTCCCGCCCCTCGCCGACGCAGAGCAGCACCGCCTGCGAAGCCAGCGCCCGCTCCGGCACGCCGCCCAGGCGTTCGACCCGGATCAGGCCGTCTGCCTCGATCTTGCGGACGACGAAGCCGAGCTGGTCCATATGGGTGAAGACCATGACCGAAGGCGCGCCGGGATCGCCCGCGAAGGTCGCGATCAGGTTGCCCAGGCGGTCCGACCGGCTTTCGATCCCCTCGGCGCCGAGGGCCGCCGCGAGATGGCGGCGCACCCGATCCTCGTGCCCCGATAGGCCGGGGATCAGCATGAGGTCGGTGAGATCGGCGCGCAGTCGGTCCATCATCGTCCCCCCGCGCGCCGCTCGGGCGCGGGCCATGAAATCCGTCGCGCGGTCGGGATCGACCGGCTTCCAGGTGTCGCCATCCGACTTCAGCGCCGAACCGACGATGCAGCCATCGGCGACGCGCAGCACCTCGGCCACGGTGTCGTGCTTCACCCCGGTATTGGCGAGGACCGGCGTATCGGGCAGCGCCGACTTCACCGCCTCCAGATCGTCCATCCGCGCCGCCTCGCCGGTGATCTGGCCCGAGACGAGGACCGCGTCGGGGATCGAGGAGAACACCGCCGAGCGCGCCCGGTCGGCAAGCGGCCGCCGGTCAAGGCTGTCGGCGAATTCGGCCGAGACGTTGTAGAGCATCGCCACCTCGCGCGCCCCGAGCCGGTCGCGGTAGCGCATCGCCTTGCCGGCATCGGGCGTCCAGGGCCCCATGTCGGAGGCGTAGGTGCCGGTGAAGATCTCGCGCACGAAGGCGGCGCCGGTGGCGGCGGCGAGCGCCACGGTCGATCATCGGGTCCCAAAGGACGTTGACGCCGAAGGGCACGGTGATCTCGTCGCGCAGCCGCCCGATCACATAGGCCATCGTCGCGGTCGAGGCGCGGTCGACGTCGAATTCGTAGGGCCGGTCGTTCTCGTTGCCGAACATCACCGCGTCGAATCCGGCCGCCTGCAGCGCCACGAGGTCCGCGCGCGCGGCCGTGACGAGCCCCTCGAGCCCCGCCTTCGCGTCATGGAGCGGCGTGCCGGGCAGGGCGCCGAGATGCACCATGGCGATCACGGGCTTGCCGTCGCCGAAGACTTGGCGGAACCGTGTCATATTCTCTCCCGCAATGTCGCGTTCTGGCCGAGACTAGCGCGGAAAGGATTGGCCCCCAAGCGATTCATGCTAGCATGTTAGCGGAAATCCGGAGGCATTCATGGCGCTTGTGAGAAGGCACTGGGACAGGCTCGGCAATGGCGGGCTCGACTTCACCGAGCTCGGCTTCGGGGCGGCGCCGCTCGGCAATCTCTACCGGGCGATCACCGACGCCGACGGCCGAGGCGATCCTCGAGACGGCCTGGGCGGCGGGCGTGCGCTATTACGACACCGCGCCGCTTTATGGGCTCGGCCTGTCGGAGACGCGGCTGAACCGCTTCCTGCGCGGCAAGCGCGCGCGACGACTACGTGCTGTCGACCAAGGTCGGCCGGCTGCTGCGCGCGGTTCCGGACGGGAAGGCGTGACGGCATCGGCAAATGGTTCGAAGTGCCCTCGCGCGCCGAGGTCTACGACTACGGCTATGACGCGGTCTTCCGCTCGCTGGAGTTCTCGCTGGAGCGGCTCGGGCGTGGACCGGGTCGATATCCTCTATGCCCATGACCTCGACGTCTTCAACCACGGTTCGCAGGCGGCCCTCGACGCACGGCTCGCGGAGTTCATGGCGGGCGGCTACCGGGCGCTGGTGGCGCTGCGCGATCAGGGCGTGATCCGGGCCTTCGGGGCGGGGATCAACGAATGGCAGCCCTGCCAGTGGATGGCCGAGCGCGGCGATTTCGACCTCTTCCTGCTTGCCGGGCGCTACACGCTGCTGGAGCAGGAAGCGCTGGAGACGTTCCTGCCGCTCTGCCAGTCGCGCGGCATCGGGATCGTCATCGGCGGGCCCTACAATTCCGGCATCCTCGCGACGGGGCCGAAGCCCGGCGCCTTCTACAACTACGATCCAGCGCCGCAAGCGATCCTCGACCGCGTGGCGCGGATCGAGGCGGTCTGCGCGCGGCACGGAGTTCGGATGGTCGATGCGGCCTTCCAGTTCCCGCTCTGCCATCCCGCCGTGGTCTCGGTCATTCCCGGCGGGCAGGGCGTGGCCGAGGTGGAGGCCAATCTCAAGGCCGCGACCGCCAGGGTTCCGGCAGCCCTCTGGTCCGACCTCAAGGCCGAGGGGCTGATGCGGCCTGACGCGCCGGTGGGGTGAGGCCGATGGAACAGATCGACGCGCATCAGCATTACTGGAACCCCGCCCGGGGCGACTACGTCTGGATGCCGAAGGACGATCCGGTGCTGGCTCGGACCTACGGGCCGGCGGACCTCGCGCCCGAGCTTGCCGCGCACGGGATCGGACGGACCGTGCTGGTTCAGGCGGCGGCAACGGTGGCGGAGACCGAATACCTGCTCGGGATCGCCGATGCGACGCCTTCGGTCGCCGGCGTCGTCGGTTGGGTGGATTTCGAGCGGCCGGGGGACCTCTCGGTTCTGAGACGGCTGGCGGGGCATCCGAAGTTCCTCGGGGTCCGGCCGATGATCCAGGACATTCCCGACGTGGACTGGATGCTGCGTGAGGACGTGCAATGGGGGTTCCGGGCTGTCGCCGAGCTGGATCTGAGCTTCGATGCGCTCGGGTTTCCGGCGCATATCGGGAACTTTCTGAAAATCCTGAAGCGTTATCCCGAGATGCGGGTCGTGCTCGACCACTGCATGAAACCGCGGATCCGCGGGCATTCGCCGGGGACGTTCGGTCCCTGGGCCGATGACATGGCGCGGCTGGCGGGCGAGACTGGCGCCTGTCTCAAGTTTTCGGGTCTGGTGACCGAGGCGCGGGAGGACTGGACGGCAGAGGATCTGCGCCCCTACGCCGAGCATGTTCTTTCCGCCTTCGGGCCGAAGCGGATCATGTGGGGATCGGACTGGCCGGTCTGCCGGCTGCGCGGCGAGTATTCGGACTGGCGGCGGGCGGCGGAAGCGCTCACGTCAGACTTGTCCGCCGCGGACCGGGCGCGGATCTTCGGCGGCACCGCGGCCGAGTTCTATCGGATCGAGCGGGCGCCGGTCGGATAAAGCGGGTTTGAACCTACCTTGCGTCTCAGGTCCCGGAGATAAGCCGGCGCACGGCCGCTTCCGCGACGTCCCGCCCGGCCACATGCAAGGCCGCCGCCCCTTGAGCGAAGCGCGCGGCCGCGCGCAGGCCGTCGCCGGCTACGAGTCGGGTGGCGATTGCGCCGGTGAAGGTGTCGCCGGCGCCGTGGGTCGAGGCTGCGGGGACGCCGAAGGCCGGGGCGCGGAACGGGCCGTCGGCATCTTTGCCGGCAAGCCCCTCGCCGCCGAGCGTGATGATCACCGCACCGGGCCCGAAGGCGAGCAACTCCGCCGCCGCCATGTCCGGGTCGAGCGCATCTGGCGCCGTTCCCGTCATCTTCGCTGCCTCGACCCGGTTGACGATCAGGCATTCTGTGCGGGTCAGGAGCGCCCCCGGCATCATGCGCGTGGGGGCGGCGTTGAGGATCAGCCGGGCAGCGGCCGGAAGGCGTGCGGCGAGGGCGAGGTTGGCGGCGGTCGGGATCTCGTTCTGGAGAACGAGGACCTTCGTATCGGGCGCGATCTCGATCTCGTCCGCGACGATCTCGCGATTCACGCCGGAGACGACGATGGCGCCGTAGTCGCCGCCGGCGTCGAGGATCGCGACCGACATGCCGCTGGCGCCTGGCCTCTCCCGCACCTGGCGGCGGTTGATCCCGGCCGCGTCGAGCGCGGCGAGGATCGTCGCGGCGAAGCCGTCGTCGCCGACACGGCCGGCCATGGCGACCTTGGCGCCCAGTCGCGCGGCTGCAACGGCCTGGTTGCCGCCCTTGCCGCCGAAGGCGTAGCGGACCGCCTCGCCCATCAGCGTCTCATCCCGCCCCGGCAGGCGCTCCGCACGGACGATGACGTCGAGATGGAGGGCGCCGGCGACGAGGATCTCGGCCATCCTAGCCCCCAGAGAAGAGCGCATCGGCGACGATGCGCTGGCTGAGGGCGGCGTCCTGACGGGCGATCGCGGAGGCCAGCGAGGGCTCGTCCTTGAGCCTCATGGCCACCGCGCGAAGCCGTTCGGCCATGAGGAGATTGGTCCGCGCCTCCTCGACCGGATCGAGCCCGCCGTGATCGGGGAAGGTGTCGAAATAGATCGCGCCGTCATAACCGATGCGGGCAAGCTCGACGAACAGCTCCACCGTCTGGACGGCGTGCACCGTGCCAACCATCAGCCCGTCGTCGCGTTTGCCGTAGCCGTCGTTGAGATGGACGCCGAGCAGCCGCGAATGGCGGGCGACGAGATGCGCCGCATGGGCCGGCATCTCGTCGGCATAGAGCACATGGGCGAAGTCGAGCGTGACGCCGAGATTGGCGCGGTTCGCCTCGCCAAGCCCGAGGAGCGTCGTGGCGACATCCGGCATCAGAGCGAAGGCGCGGGGTTCGTTCGGCTTGTATTCGACGGCGATGTCGAGCGCGGGGGTGTGGTCGGCCACCTCCACGAGTGCGGCGACGGTGTCGTCCCACATCCGCCGGTAGTCGCCCTGGAACGCGTAGTCGAACCCGTCCTGCCCCATCCAGAGCGTCATCAGAGACCCGCCCATTTCGGCCAGCGCATCGAGCCCGCGTTTCGTCTCGTCGATGGCGGCGCGGCGGGTGGCGGGGTCGGGATGGGTGAAGGCGCCGAGGCGGAAGCCGGGATCGGTGTAGTAGCGCATCGCGAGGCCGTTCAGCGCCATGCCGTGATCGGTGAGAAGCGCGGAGAGTTCGGCTGGCGAATGCGCTGCGAAATGGTCGGGATAGTTGAGGTCGGCCGCATCGAGCCCGCCGACCCGACCGGCGGCGCGGATCATGTCGGCGACCGTCGCTTTTGCCGGTGCGTCGGGGGCGAGGCGGAAGGCATTCAGCCTCGCGGCGTAGCGCGGGCGGTCGGGCGTCGTCTGCATCGCGTTTCCTTCCGCCGTGGGGCTTCAGTCGGGGTCGAAGAGGTCGGGCCGTTCTCGTTCGAGCGGCACGAGGAATGTCATCAACTGGCGGAGGTGCCAGCGCAACTCCTCGCGCGCGCGGTCGGAATCGCGGGCTTCGAGCGCGGCAAGGATCGCCTGGTGCTCCTTCAGCGTCGCGGCGACGCGGCCGGGCAAAGGCAGCACCTGCTGGCGCGCGCGATTGACATGGAGCCAGGCGGATTCGGCGACCTGGCCGAGCTTGCGGTAACCGGTGAACGACAGGAGCATCGCGTGCATCTCGGCGTCGAGCGTGTAGAAGCCGGCGAAGTCTGCATCCTCGACCAGCGCCTCCTGCACCCGGATGTTGCGGCGAAGCTGGATGAGCTGATCCTCGGTCATCGCCGGTGCGATCTGTTCGATCGCGGCGAGTTCGATCGCCTCGCGCAGGAAGGCGCCTTCGCGGATCTCGGCCATCGAGAACCGCGCGACGAAGGTGCCTGCCTGCGGCACCACGTCGACCAGCCCCTCGGCCGCGAGCCGAGCGATGGCTTCCGAGACCGGCGAGCGGGAGACGCCGAGCTCGGCGCAGATATCGCCCTTGCGCAGCAGCTCCCCCGGCCGGTAGGCCAGAAGCAGGATCGCCTCGCGCAGCGACTGATAGGTGCGCGCGGAGAGGGAACCCGGGAAACTCTCGAGTTTCCTCAGGCGGGCGGCGGCGGGAGATCTCTCTTGCGGTTCCACGTCGGGTCTCTGTAACATGTTAGCATGTTAGTGTGGGTCCGGAGGCTGTCAAGCGCCCCCGGCCCCCGGTCGCTCCGCGGAGATGCAACATGCCCGAGCCTGCCGCAAGGACCATCCGCCTGCATGCCGGCGACAATGTCGTCATCGCCCTTGCCGACCTTGCCGCGGGCGCGGAGGTGCCGGGGGTCCCAGTGCCGCTGTCCGATCCGGTGTCGCGCGGTCACAAGATCGCGACCCGGGCGCTTTCCAAGGGCGAGAATGTACTGCGCTACGGCCAGATCATCGGCGCGGCGACCGAGGAAATCCCGGCGGGTGCACATGTCCACAGCCACAACCTCGGCATGAGCGGGCACAGCGAGGATTATGCCCATGCCTCGGCCAGATACGCCGCTGCCGGCGGCGGAGGAGGAGCGGACCTTTCGCGGCTTTCGCCGCGCGGACGGCAGGGTCGGGCACGCGCAACTACCTTGGCATCCTCACCTCGGTCAACTGCTCGGGCAGCGTCGCGCGCTTCATCGCCGAGGCGGCGGAAAAGGCGCCCTGGCTTGCCGACCTTGCGCATGTCGATGGCGTCGTGCCCATCGTCCACGGCACCGGCTGCGGCATGTCGGGGGTGAACGAGGGCTACCGGACGCTGTTCCGCACGCTTCAGGGCTATGCCCGCAATCCCAATTTCGGCGGCATCCTTCTGGTCGGACTCGGCTGCGAGGTGATGCAGATCGCTGATCTCGTCGGGCAGGGGCGGCTCCGCGCGGGCGGCAATTTCCGCTACATGACGATCCAGCAGACCGGCGGGACACGCGGCCACGATCGAGGCGGGGCTTGCGATGCTGCGCGAGATGGGTGCAGAGGCGGATGCGGCGCGGCGTGAACCGGCGCCCGCTCTCCGAACTGACCATCGGTCTGCAATGCGGCGGATCGGACGGCTATTCCGGGATCACCGCGAACCCCGCGCTCGGCGCGGCGTCCGATCTTCTCGTGCAGACACGGCGGCACGACGATCCTGTCGGAGACGCCGGAGATCTACGGGGCCGAGCATCTTCTGACCCGTCGCGCCGTCAGCCGCGAGGTCGGCGAAAAGCTCGTCGAGCGCATCCGCTGGTGGGAGGACTACACCGCCCGCAACGAGCGGCGAGATGGACAACAACCCCTCGCCCGGCAACAAGCGCGGCGGGCTGACCACGATCCTCGAAAAGTCGCTCGGCGCCGTCGCCAAGGGCGGCACCGCGCCGCTCGCCGGCGTCTACAAGTTCGCCGAACCGATCGACACCAGGGGCTTCGTCTACATGGACAGCCCCGGCTACGATCCCTGCTCGGTAACGGGCCAGATCGCCTCGGGCGCGAACCTGGTCGCCTTCACCACCGGGCGCGGCTCGGTCTCCGGCTACAAGCCGGTGCCGTGCTATCAAGCTCGCCACCAATTCGGAGATGTATGCGCGGATGGCCGAGGACATGGACATCAACTGCGGCGACATCGTCAGCCGAGGGCGTCAGCGTCGAGGAGAAGGGGCGCGAGATCTTCGAGGACCTGATCCGCGTCGCCTCGGGCGAACGGACGAAAAGCGAGGAGCTTGGTTTTGGCGGTGCGGAATTCGTGCCGTGGCAGATCGGCGCGGTGATGTGAGGGGATGACGATGCGATTGACCGGAAAGACGCGCTTTCGTGACGGCGGCGGGCGCAGGGATTGGCCGGGCGACGGCGCAGGCCTTTGCCGCCGAGGGCGCCGAGGTCATCGCGACCGATCATCGACATGGGCGCGCTCGACGGGCTTGCGGGCGACGGTATCCGCACCCGCTGGCTCGACGTGACCGACGGCGCGGCGGTGGCGGAAGCGGCGCGTGAAGCTGGGCGCGGTCGACATCCTCTTCAACTGCGTCGGCTTCGTCCATCACGGCACCATCCTTGACTGCGACGAAGAGGCGTTCGACTTCTCGATGAACGTCAACGTTCGGTCGATGTATCCGATGACCCGCGCCTTCCTCCCGGCGATGATCGACGACGGCGGCGGCTCCATCGTCTCGGTCGCCTCGGTCGCCTCCTCGGTGATCGCGGCGCCGAACCGTTTCGTCTATGGTGCGACGAAGGCGGCGGTGATCGGCATGACCAAGTCCGTCGCAGCCGACTTCATCGGCCGGGGCATCCGCGCCAACGCGATCTGCCCGGCGACGGTGGAAAGCCCCTCGCTCGAGGCGCGGATGCGGGCGCAGGGCGACTACCAGGCTCCGCCGCGTGCGGCCTTCATCGCGCGCCAGCCGATGGGCAGGCTCGGCCGGCCCGAGGAGATCGCGGCGCTCGCGGTCTACCTCGCCGAGCGACGAGGCGGCGTTCGTCACCGGGCAGGCGATCAACATCGACGGCGGCTGGACGAACATCTGATCAGAAGCCGAGAATCCGCGCGCCGGCGACGGTGACTGCGCCCGCGACCCCCAATCACGATGCCGAGCGCGGTGGCGGTCGAGAGGAGTCTGGCCGCGACCCAGAGCCCGTCGAGGGCGCGCCGCCTTCGAACCAGTTGGGCCGCGCGTAGTCGCAGGGCGCCTCCTGCATCTCGAGATGCAGCCGCGCTCCGTCATAGGGATGGGCGCGGGCGAGGTCTTCGTCGAAGTCGATGCCGAGGCCGGGGGCGTCCGGGGGGATGACATAGCCGTCCTCCCACTTGATCGAGTTCTTGATGAGAGCGAGGTGGAAGGCGCCGCCGGTCTCGATCGTCTCGACCATCAGGAGGTTCGGGATCGAGGCGCCGAGATGGATGTTGGCCGCCCATTCGACGGGGCCGGCATAGAGATGCGGCGCGATCTGGGCGGTGAAGACCTCGGCGATGGCGGCGATCTTCTTCGCCTCCCAGATCCCGCCAACCCGGCCGAGCGCGGGTTGCAGGATGCGCGCGCCGCCGGTCCGCAGGACGGTGGCGAATTCCGCCTTTGTGGTGAAGCGTTCGCCGGTGGCGACGGGGATGCGGGTGGCGCGGGCGACCTCGGCGAAGTCGAGGAGGTTGTCGGGCGGGATCGGCTCCTCGTACCAGAGCGGCCCGTAGGGTTCGATCGCCTGGGCGAGGCGGATGGCGCCGGCGACGTTGAACTGGCCGTGGGTGCCGAAGAGCAGGTCGGCGCGGTCGCCCACCGCCTCGCGGATCGCGCGGCAGAAGGCGACGGAGCGGGTGATGTCGGCATGGCGCGGGATCGTGGCCGCCGCGGATCGTGTAGGGGCCGGCGGGGTCGAACTTCACCGCCGTGAAGCCCTTGGCGACGAAGCGCGCCGCGGCCTCGGCCGCCATCTCGGGGCTGACCCAGAATTCCGCGACTGTCCTTGCCGGGCTCGGGATAGAGATAGGTGTAGCTGCGCAGCCGGTCGTTCATCTTGCCGCCGAGCAGCGCCCAGACAGGACGGTCTGCGCGCCTTGCCGAGAATGTCCCAGCAGGCGATCTCCAGCCCCGAGAAGGCGCCCATGACGGTCAGGTCGGGGCGCTGGGTGAAGCCCGAGGAATAGGCGCGGCGGAACATCAGCTCGATGTTTTCCGGGCTCTCGCCGGCCATGTGGCGGCTGAAGACATCGGTGATCACCGCCTCCATCGCCTTCGGCCCGACCGAGGAGGCGTAGCATTCGCCGTAGCCGGTGATGCCGTCGTCGGTGGTGAGCCTGACGAAGAGCCAGTAGCGCCCGCCCCAGCCGGGGGCGGTGGGGCGACGGTGAAGATCTCGAGGTCCTTGAGGCGCATGGCGGCTCTCCCTGGCTGGCGGTGGAGGGGGGCTTCTGCCCCCGGTCCGGGCTTCAGTCCGGCCCTCCCCCCGCGAGGTATTTTCGAACAGAAGAAGGTCAGAAGACGATGACGTTGCGGCGGGCCGGCTCCGGTTCGGGTGTCGGCGATGGCCTCGTTGATCTGGTCGAGCGTCCAGCGGCCGGAGATGAGTTCGTCGAGCTTGAGACGGCCCTGGAGGTAGAGGTCGGTGATCCAGGGGATGTCGCGTGGCAGCACCGTGTCGCCCATGTTGGAGCCGATCATCGCGGTGCCGGTATAGGCGAAGATCACCGGCTCCCACTCCGACTTGGCGCCGGAATGCGGCATGCCGACCGCAACCATGCGGCCGCCATTGGCAAGGTAGCGGGTCGCGGTGTCGTAGGCGGCGATGGCGCCGACCGCGACGAGGACCACGTCCGCGCCGCGTCCGGCGATGCGCTTGGCCTCGGTCCAGGGCTTCGGCGTGGTGGCGAGGATGCCGTCGGTGGCGCCGAATTCCTTCGCGACCTCGAGCTTGTCGGCGCGCATGTCGACCGCGATGATCCGTCGCGGCTCCGGCGAGCCGCGCGCCCTGGATGGCGTTGAGCCCGACGCCGCCGGCCCCGATCACCACCACGACCTCGCCCGGACGGATCCGGGCGGTGTTGACCGCCGCGCCGAGTCCGGTGATGACGCCGCAGGAGATGAGTGCGGCCGCCTCCATCGGGATGCCGGCGGGCAGGGGCGCGATCTGGCTCGGTCTGCACGACGACGCGTTCGGCGAAGGCGCCGCAGTCGAGCCCCTGTTCGAGCGGGCGCGCCCTCGGCAGTGGTCAGCGGGCTGCCGGGGTTTGGTGGCGTGGCGCAGAGCGCCGGCCGGCCCGAGGCGCAGGTCGGGCAGTGACCGCAGGAGCGGATCAGAGTGACGAGGACCGGGTCGCCCGTCGCATATCCACGTCACGCCAGGGCCAGTGGCGGAGATACGCCCCGACGCCTCGTGGCCATAGACCGCCGGCAGCGTCGCCGCCCCAGCCGCCGTCGAGATAGGAGATGTCGGAAAAGCAGATCGCGCAGGCATCGAGCGACACCTCGACTTCGCCCGGGCCGGGGGCGCGGAGGTGCACGGTCTCGATGCGGAGCGGCTGGCCGAATTCGTGGCAGATCGCGGCGCGGATCTCGGTCATGGCGTCTCCTCTCGGGTCAAGCCTGCGGTCAGGCGGGGGCCCTTTCGCGCGCGGGCACGACAAGGACTATGACGGAAGCGACCATCAATACACCAGAGAGGAGGAAGGGCGCGCCGGGGAGGTAATGTGCTGCGCCCTCATGGGTAAAGGCCCAGAAGACCGAGGTCATCAGCATCGGCGCCAGTCCCATCGCTATGGCCGAGACCGAGGCGATGACGCCCTGCAACTCGCCCTGCTGATCGTCGGGCGTGGCATTGGCCATGATGCCCGACAGCGCAGGTCCGGCGATGCCGGCGATGGACGCCACGGGGGTGAAGACCAGCGCCCAGAAGCCCGACGAGACGAAACCGTAAAAGCCGAATGTCACGACTTCGAGGGTCATGCCGTAGGCGGCGGTGTTGCGCTCGCCCCAGATGCGGATCGCGGGGGCGACGAGGAAGCCCTGAACCACCACCATGAAACCGCCGAAGAGTGCGAGCGACAGGCCGTTCCACCAGGCGTCCCAGCCGAAGCGCTCGGTGCCGAAGAAGGCCCAGATTGACGGGTAGGACTGGAAGGCCACCGTGTAGAGGAGCATGATCGCGAGAAGCCGCCTCAGCCCCGGCAATTGCCCGATGGCGCGGAACGAGCCGAAGGGATTGGCGCGGGCAAGGCGGAAAGGCCGGCGTTTCTCGGCCCTGAGGCTCTCGGGCAGGGCGACGAGGCCGAAGATGGCATTCAGCGCGGCGATGGCGGCGGCGGCCCAGAAGGGCGCACGGGTTCCCCATTCGGCGGCGATCCCGCCGAGGAGCGGCCCCGCGATGAAGCCGAGCCCGAAGGCCGCGCCGATGTAGCCGAAATTCCGCGCGCGCTGATCGGGCGCGGAGAGGTCCGCGACATAAGCGTTGGCGGTAGAATAGGTGGCGGCGGCCGCGCCCGCGACGATGCGCCCGACAAGGAGGAGCCAGACCGAGCCCGCCACCGCCATGATCAGGTAATCGGTCGCCATCACCACGAGGGCGATCAGCATGACCGGCCGCCGGCCGAAGCGATCGGAGAGGTTGCCGACGATGGGGCCGCAGAGGAACTGCATCACGGCGAACGAGGTTGCGAGCGCCCCGCCCCAGAGCGATGCGGTCGAGAGGTCCGCTCCCGTCACCTCGCGCATCAGTTCGGGCATGACCGGGAAGATGATTCCGATTCCTATGGAATTGATCATCACCGTGGTCAGGATGAAGAGGAGCGCGAGGCGGTTCT
Source organism: uncultured Alphaproteobacteria bacterium (assembly GCA_963707885.1). GTDB lineage: Bacteria > Pseudomonadota > Alphaproteobacteria > Rhodobacterales > Rhodobacteraceae > Albidovulum. The sequence goes on along the minus strand of CAVPRV010000010.1, from coordinate 249,563 downwards.
GCATGGTCTTCCCGGCCGGCGCGGTAATGCCGCCGGGCGGCGGGAGGCTAGCCGGGAAGCCCGGCGAAGGGAAGAGGGGGGCGCGCCGGGAGACTGTGGGTCGAAACCCACCTTACCTTTCGGTCGCGCCGGCGATGTCGGAGAGGCGCCGGGCCAGCCTTTCGGGCGCGGAGAAGAAGGGTGAATGGCCTGTGTCTAGCGACGTCACGTGACTGGGCGGAAATGCGGCGGACATCGTCTGCTGGTATTCCGGTGGAATCGTGTGGTCGTCCTCGCAGAGGATGTAGTGCTTCTCGATGGCGGGCCAGTTGCGGAGCGGCGGCAACGCCGTCGATTGCGGCAGGATCGGTTCGGGGCAGAGCCGTGGCAGGGCCCAGGCCACGGCCTCGGCCGGGCAGTCGTGGTAGAAGCTGCCGGGCGCCATCGCGAGGTCGACCGTATAGGTCACGCCCTCGGGGTCTGCCCGAACCGCGCCGTGCAGAAGCTGCCGGGGCCCGGCCTTGCGCATGTCGATCATCGACATCCCCGGCTCCGGCACATAGGCGCAGAGATAGACAAGCCGTGTCACCTTTTCCGGCGCCCGTTCGGCGGCCAGCGTGATCGGGTAGCCGGCGGCGGAATGGCCGACGAGGGTCACCGGGGCGTCGATCGCCGAAAGGATCGCTTCGGCATAGAGGTCGAGCGTCGCCTCGGTCGCCGGGGTCCGGTCCTCTCCGTGCGCGGGCAGGTCGATGGCCCTGGCTTCGTGCCCCAGCGCTTCGAGCGCCGGGATCACGTCGCGCCAGCACCAGGCGCCGTGGCAGGAGCCGTGGACGAGAAGGAAGCGGGTCTTCTCAGACATGGCCGATTGCGGTCAGGAACTCGGTCAGGACCGCCGCGTAGTCGGCGGGCTTCTCGACGGGCGGAAGGTGCCCGGCGCCCCTGATCAGGTGGAAGCGCGCGCCCCGGATCAGGTCGCAAGTCTCCCGAACGAGGTCCGGCGGCGTCGCGCCGTCCTCCGACCCGGCGATGGCGAGCGTGGGCAGGGTCAGGCCAGAGGTCGGCGTGATGAAATCGGTGCCGGAGATCGCGGCGGCACAGCCGGCATAGCCCTCGACCGGCTGGCGGGTCAGCATGTTGCGAAAGCCCTGCATCTCGGCCGTTGCGCGGAACGGCCTGGAGAACCAGCGCTCCATCGTCGCGTCGCCGATGGCCTCGATCCCTCCGGCGCGGATCGCCGCGATCCGGTCGGACCACATCTGCGCCGTGCCGATCTTGGCCGCCGTGTTCGACAGGACCATCGCCCGAACAAGGTCGAGCCGCTTCACAGCGAGGCCTTGCGCGATCAGCCCGCCAATGGAGAGGCCGACGAAGACGCAGTCGCGGACCTCCAGCGCATCGAGCAGCCGCTCGACATCGCGGATCAGCGCACCCATCGCATAGGGCCCCGGCGGGCAGGCCGACAAGCCGTGCCCGCGCTTGTCGTAGCGGATCAGCCGGAGGCCCTGAGGCAGGAGCGGGATTAGCTTGTCCCACATCCGGAAATCGGTGCCGAGCGAATTGGCGAAGACCACCGGCCGCCCGGCGGGGTCGCCATCCTCGCGCCAGTGAATATGCGTGTCGCCGAGATCGAGTATGTTCATGGGGCCTCCCTATGCCAAGCATCCTGCGGATTCGGGCGGGGAAGGCAACCGGGCTCAAGACCATGGTATGGCCGGGAAGCGGGCGAGCACTCCTTCAAGCGGCGTCATCGCGAAGCTCGGCAGGAGTTGCCGGTAGCTTTCGATCCGCCAGCCAGTCCCGGCAAAGGCGCGGTCGGCCTGGCCGCCGAAATGGCTCGGGGCGCCGAGGATGAGGGCATTCGTGGGCATGGCCGGCTCTGTTCCGAATTCGCGGTCCGACGCCATTCTGCCCTAATACGGGGGGACGTGTCCTGTCCGCAATCAATCGCCCCGAAGCGGCCGGCGCTTGACCCCGCGTCGGGCTTTGGCTAGGCGGGCAGGGACAATATTACCCAAGTCCGAGGAGCTGAACCCGTGGCAAATCCGTCCATTCTCATCCTGCCCGGCGACGGGATCGGCCCCGAAGTCATGGCCGAGGTCCGCAAGGTCATCGCCTGGTTCGGCGACGAGCGCGGCCTGAAGTTCAATGTAAGCGAAGATCTTGTCGGCGGCGCGGCCTATGACGCGCATGGCGTGCCCTTGACCGACGAGACGATGGCCAAGGCGCAGGCCGTGGACGCGGTACTGCTCGGCGCCGTTGGCGGGCCGAAATACGACAAGCTCGATTTCAGCGTGAAGCCGGAGCGCGGACTCCTGCGTCTCCGGAAGGAGATGGACCTCTTTTCCAACCTCCGCCCGGCACAATGCTTCGACGCGCTCGCCGATTTCTCGTCGCTGAAGAAGGACATCGTGGCCGGCCTCGACATCATGATCGTGCGCGAACTGACATCGGGCGTCTATTTCGGCGAACCGCGCGGCATCTTCCCAGACAACGAGGGCGGCCGCGTCGGCATCAACACCCAGCGCTACACGACCGACGAGATCCGCCGCGTCGCGCGCTCGGCTTTCGAACTGGCGAAGCGCCGGTCGAACAAGGTCTGCTCGATGGAGAAGGCCAACGTGATGGAATCGGGCATCCTCTGGCGCGAGGAGGTGCAGTGGGTGCATGACAACGAATACCCGGATGTCGAGCTTTCCCACATGTATGCCGACGCGGGCGCGATGCAGCTTGTCCGCTGGCCGAAGCAGTTCGACGTGATCGTCACAGACAACCTCTTCGGCGATCTCTTGTCCGATTGCGCAGCGATGCTCACCGGCTCGCTGGGGATGCTGCCATCTGCGAGCCTCGGCGCGCCAATGGCGAACGGCCGGCCGAAGGCGCTTTACGAGCCGGTGCACGGCTCCGCCCCCGACATCGCCGGGCAGGGCAAGGCCAACCCGATCGCCTGCATTCTGTCGTTTGCAATGGCCTTGCGCTATTCCTTCGATCACGGCGCCGAGGCGGACCGGCTGGAGAAGGCGGTCGAGGCGGTGCTTGCCCAAGGCGTCCGCACGGCGGACCTCATGGGCCCGGAAGGCGGCACCCCGGTCACGACCGGCGGGATGGGCGATGCGATCGTCAAGGCGCTGAGCGCGAGCCTCTGACGGCGGGGCTTGTGCGCGTCGCCGGCACTCGCCAATGGTGTGAGCGGTAACGGATCGGGATGCTCGGCCATGACGGCAGGCCACAATCTTCGCGGTGCGCTGACGGCGCTTCTGGCGATGGGCGTCTTTGCCACCCATGACGTGGTGGTGAAGTTCCTCGGCGCGCATTACTCGCCCTTCCAGATCGTCTTTTTCGCGGCGCTCTTGAGCTTTCCGGTTCTCACGGTCCTGCTTCTGACCAGTTCCGAGGATGACAGCCTTCGCCCGCGCCATCCCTGGTGGGTCGCGGCGCGTACCGGCCTGTCGGTGATCAACGGTGCAGCGGCCTTCTACGCCTTTTCGACGCTGCCCCTTACACAGGTCTATGCAATCCTCTTCGCGTCGCCGCTGATCATCACGGTGCTGGCGATCCCGATGCTGGGAGAGCGGGTCCGGGCGCGGCGCTGGGCGGCGGTTGTGGTCGGGCTGGCCGGCGTTCTCATCGTGCTCCGGCCCGGCCAGGCGGACCTGTCGGCCGGCCACGTCGCCGCGCTGGCATCGGCGCTTTGCGGGTCGATGATCTCGGTCATCGTGCGCAAGATCGGCAACGAGGAACGGTCTATCGTCCTCCTGATGTATCCACTACTCGGCAACGTCGTCGCGATGGGGCTGGCTTTGCCCTTCGTCTACCTGCCGATGCCGGGAAGCCATCTGGGGCTTCTCGGCGTGATCTCGGTCCTCGGGCTGTTCGGGGCCTGGCTCGTCATCCTTGCCTACCGCTCGGGCGAGGCGGTGATCGTCGCGCCGATGCAGTATTCGCAGATCCTCTGGGCGACGGCCTATGGCTATTTCCTGTTCCAGGAGCGGCCCGACATGGCGACGGGGATCGGCGCGGGGGTGATCATCGCCTCCGGCCTCTACATCGTCTTCCGCGAAAGCCGGGTGGGGGCGTCCGAGCACAAGCCGGTGACCGAGACTCGGGGTCGGACCGAAACCGTGACCACGCCGCGGTCGAGCGTGTTGCAACGGGTGCTCCGGGGCCGGGGAGGCGCGGGTTCGTGAGATCGCCGGACCGATCCCCCTTGCCAAAGTCCACGGGAATCGGTAACCCCGCCCGGCAAAGGTCGGAGCGTAGCGCAGCCTGGTAGCGCACCTGCTTCGGGAGCAGGGGGTCGGAGGTTCGAATCCTCTCGCTCCGACCAATTTTCCCGATTTCTCATTAGACGATCGTGGACGGGATCCGCGCATTGCGGGACCACTGAAGTCTGCGGCCCTGCCCGATGTATTGAAGCGTGGCGAAGGGGTCAGATCCGACCGCCGAGATTTCCGGACAGGGTCAGAAAATACCCCCGCCAAAGCGGGGGTATTGTCGTGACGAGGGCTCAGCCATCAGGCCGAGGCGACCGCGCGCTTGGTCATCACCTTCACGAGGTTCGCCCGGTAGGCCGGCGTCCCGTGCAGGTCGCCGATCATTCCGCCGTCTGGAACCTTGAGGCTGCCGAGCGCGGCGGCGGAGAAGGACGCCGACAGCGCCTTTTCCGCCTCCGTCCAGCGGAAGACGCCGTTTTCCGACGCGCCAGTGATCGCCACCCGCACGCCCGAGGCGTATTTCGCCACGAACACCCCGGTCAGCGCGAAGCGCGAGGCCGGCTGCTGGAACTTCGCGTAGGCGGCCCGTTCGGGGACCGGGAAGCGGACCTCGGTGATAATTTCACCGGGCTCGAGCGTGGTGGTGAAGAGGCCCTCGAAGAAGTCGTCCGCCGCGATTTTCCGCGTATTGGTCACGATGGTCGCTCCGGTGGCGAGCACCGCCGCCGGGTAGCAGGCCGAGGGGTCGTTATTGGCGAGCGAGCCGCCGATCGTCCCCCGGTTCCGCACCGCCGGATCGCCGATCCCGGCGGCGAGGGCGGCAAGAGCCGGGAACTTGGCCTTTGCCTCTTTCGCTACGGTCGCATGGGTCGTCGCCCCGCCGATGCACAAGGCACCGTCGTCGCCCACGCAAACCCCCTTCATCTCGGCGATGCCCGAGAGGCTGACCAGCACGGCGGGCGAGGCCAGCCGCTGCCTCAGCGTCGGGATCAGCGTTTGCCCACCGCCGAGCGCCTGCGCATCCTCCTGCGCCATCGCCTTCACGGCATCGGCGAGGGAGGTCGGTTTCACAAAATCGAAGTTGTACATGGTGGTTCCCCTTAGCCGTTGATCGCCGACCAGACCCGCGAGGGCGAGACCGGCATGTCGATATGGGTGACATGGCTGTGGCCGCCGCGCTGGAGCGCGTCGATCACAGCATTGACGACCGCAGGCGGCGATCCGATCGCCCCCGCCTCGCCGCAGCCTTTCACGCCCAGGGGATTGTGAGTGCAGGGCGTCTGGCAGGAATGGTCGACCTTGTAGAACGGCACGTCGTCTGCGCGCGGCATGGCGTAATCCATGTAGCTGCCCGAGAGAAGCTGGCCGTTCTCGTCATAAGCCGCCGCTTCCAGCATGGCCTGTCCGATCCCCTGCGCCAGTCCGCCATGGACCTGGCCCGAGACGATCATCGGGTTGACGATGTTGCCGAAGTCGTCGGCTGCGGCAAAGGAGCAGACCGTCACCTTGCCGGTCTCCGGATCGACCTCCACCTCGCAGGCATAGGCGCCCGCGGGAAAGGTGAAGTTCGACGGATCGTAGAAGGCCGTCTCCTCCAGCCCCGGTTCGAGGCTTTCGAGCGGGTAGTTGTGCGGCACGTAGGCGGCCAGGCAGACCGCGCCCCAATCCACCGACTTGTCGGTGCCGGCGACGGAAAACTTGCCGTCCTTGAGCTCGATATCGCCTTCGGATGCCTCCATGAGGTGGGCAGCGATCTTCTTGGCCTTGGCGATGATCTTGTTCGTCGCCTTGACCATCGCCGACCCGCCGACGGCGAGAGAGCGCGAGCCGTAGGTGCCCATCCCCATCGGCGAGTTGGCAGTGTCGCCATGCACGATCTCGATCATGTTCTCGGGGATGCCGATCATTTCCGAGATCACCTGCGGGAAGGCCGTCTCGTGCCCTTGCCCGTGGCTGTGCGATCCGGTCATCACCACAAGTCCGCCGGTGGCATTCACTCGAACCGTGGCGCTCTCGTAAAGGCCCGCACGGGCGCCGAGCTGGCCGACGAGGTTGCTGGGCGCGATGCCGCAGGCCTCGATGTAGCAGTTGATGCCAAGCCCGCGCAGCAGGCCCTTCTTGGCGCTTTCCGCCCGACGCTTCTCGAACCCGGCGAGGTCGGCGATCTCGACGAGCTTGTCCATCGTCGCCTCGTAGTTGCCGGTGTCGTACTGGACCGCGACCGGAGTCTGGTAGGGGAATTCGTCCTTGCCGACGAAGTTCCGGCGCCGGATATCGATCGGGTCGATCCCCATCTCGCGCGCCGCCTTGTCGATGACACGCTCAAGCTGGTAGGTCGCCTCGGGCCGGCCGGCGCCGCGATAGGCGTCGACGGGCACGGTGTTGGTGAAGACCGCCTTCACGTTCACGTAGATATGCGGGGTCTTGTAGTTCCCCGCCATCAGCGTCCCGTGCAGGTAGGTCGGCACCGACGGCGCGAAGGTCGAGAGATACGCCCCCATGTTCGCATAGGTCTCGGTCCGGATCGCCTGGAAGTGGCCGTCCTTGTCGAGGGCGAGCTCGATCTTGGTCACGTGGTCGCGGCCATGCGCATCTGTGAGGAAGCTCTCCGAACGCGAACAGGTCCACTTGACCGGCCGGTTCACGATCTTGGAGGCGTGGGTCACGAAGGCTTCCTCGACATAGTGGAAGATCTTCGAGCCGAAGCCGCCGCCAACATCCGGTGCCACGACGCGCAATTTGTGTTCCGGGATCGAGAGCACGAAAGCCCCCATCAGAAGCCGGATCACATGCGGGTTCTGGCTGGTGGTGTAGAGCGTGTAGTCGTCGCCGGCCTGGGAATAGTCGCCGATCGCCACGCGCGGCTCTATCGCGTTCGGGATCAGCCGGTTGTTCACCAGTTCCAGCGTGGTGACGTGGTAGGCCTTCTTGAACGCCTCGTCGGTCGCGGCCTTGTTGTCCTCGATGAAGCCCCAGTCGTAGCAGAGGTTGGAGCCGAGTTCATCATGGACGAGCGCGCCACCCTTCACGGCGGCCTTCATGTCGATGACGGCGGGAAGCTCGTCGATATCGACGACGACTGCTTCGGCCGCATCGCGCGCCTGGTCGAGTGTCTCGGCCACCACACAGGCGATCGCGTCGCCGACATAGCGCACCTTGCCCTCGGCGAGGATCGGGTGCTTCGGCTCCAGCATCGGATTTCCGGCGCGGTCATGGATCTGCCAGCCGCAGGGCACGCCGCCCTTGCCGTCAAAATCGGCGGAGGTGAAGACCTTGAGCACGCCCGGCATCGCCTCGGCGTCGCTGGTGTCGATCTTGCGGATCTTGCCATGCGCGACCTGGGAGCGGACGAAGACCGCGTGCGCCTGTCCGCGCAGGTTGATGTCATCGGTGTAGCGGCCCTTTCCGGTCAGGAACCGCACATCCTCGCGCCGCTTGCTGCTGGCGCCGATACCGTGATCTTTCGGCATGATCCCCTCCCTCACTCGGCCGCGATCTTCGACACGTCCTGCCCGGACGCGGCGAGGACCGCCTTTACGATGTTGTGGTAGCCGGTGCAGCGGCAGATGTTGCCTTCAAGGTAGTGCCGCACATCGGCTTCGGTCGGTTTCGGCGTCTCGGCCAGGAGTGCCGCCGCCGACATCACCATACCGGGAGTGCAGAAACCGCACTGAAGCCCGTGATGGTCCTGAAACGCTTGCTGAAGCGGCCCGAGCGTGCCGTCGGAATTGGCCATGCCCTCGATCGTGGTGACCTTCGCGCCGTTCGCGTCGGCGGCGAAGATGGTGCAGCTTTTCACCGCCTTGCCGTCGAGATGGACGACACAGGCGCCGCATTGCGAGGTGTCGCAGCCGACATGGGTTCCGGTCAGGCCGAGCCCCTCGCGCAGGAACGACGACAGAAGCGTCCGCCCCTCCGCCTCGCCGGAAACGGCCTTGCCGTTCACGGTCATCGAAACTTTCATTATCTTCTCCTCCCTGTATTCCTCTGGCTCAGCTGCCGAAAGCGCGCTTGAGCCAACCTTTCTTTTCGCCCTCTCCCTCGGGTTCGGGCGCTTGCGGGTCCGGCGGTCCCTCGATCGTCTCCTGGAACCGTTCGAAAAACTGATCGGCGAGCTTCTTGGCGAAACCGTCGATGATCCGGCTGCCGAGCTGGGCGAGCTTTCCGCCCACCATCGCCTCGACATCGTAGGAAAGCCGGGTGCCGTCGCCTTCGGGCGCGAGCGTCATCTTGGCGCCGCCCTTGGCGAAGCCGGCGGGACCGCCCTTGCCTTCGCCGGTGATGGTCACTGCGCGGCCGGGGTCGATATCGGAGAGTGTGACGACGCCTTTGAAGCGCGCCTTGACCGGACCGACCTTCTGCACCACCACCGCCTCGTATCCCTCCTCGGGCGAGCCCGTGAGGCTCTCGCAGCCGGGGATCGAGGCCATCAGAACGGCCGGATCGAGAATCGCCGCCCAGACGGCGTCGGGACTGGCATTGATGTCGCGGCTGTCGGTAAGTTGCATGACTATCCTTCGCGCTGTTGCACTGACCGGGTAAAGGCTAAGGACTCGGCTGAGAGGAGGCTATCTGACCTTGGTCGGTGTTGTCATCTGTGCGTTTCGGTGTTTGTGCCGGAGATTCTGAAAAGTAAGGGCTGGGGCGCGGCCGGCATCTCACACGTTGTTGCCGCTCTCAGGTGCCGATCAGTCGCAGCAGCCGGTCCTTTTCACCAGTGTCCCGCGCGGCGCCGATGGCGTGGCCGAGATCTTCGAGCGTAGCGATGGAATGGCCGGCGCGGAAGCTGTCGACATGCGGCAGCATCGCCGCGATGCCGCGGGCCTTCGGGACGAAGCCGTCCCAGCGCAGGAGGGGGTTGATCCAGAGAAGCCGGCGGGCTGAGAGTTGAAGCCGCTCCATCTCGCGTGAAAGATCGGCGGCGGGGTCGCGGTCGAGCCCGTCCGAGATGAGAAGAACCACGGCGCCCTGTCCCATCACCCGCCGTGACCAGTCGCGGTTGAAGGCGTGCAAGCAGGTGCCGATCCGCGTGCCGCCCTGCCAGTCCTGCGCCTCGGCCCCGGCGGCGGCGAGCGCGGCGTCGACGTCGCGCTGGGCGAGGTGACGGGTGATGTTGGTGAGCCTTGTGCCGAAGGTGAAGGCATGGATCTTTGCCCATCCAGCGCCCTTGCGGTTCGCGACCGCATGGACGAAGTGCAGCACCATGCGGCTATACTGCGACATCGAACCCGAGATGTCGCACAGCACGACGAGGTTCGGCCAGCGTTCTCGGTGCTTGCGGGTCACGAGCGCCTGCATCTCGCCGCCGCGCCGCATCGCCTGACGCATCGTCGCCCGCCAGTCGGCAACGCGGCCGGCGGGATCGGTCATGGACCGGCGCGAGGCGAGCGGGCGGACGGGAAGCTCCAGCCCCGCGATCATCCGCTTCGCCTCGACGATCTCGGCCACCGACATCTGTTCGAAATCGAGTGTGCGGAGCCGTTCGTCGGCCGAGATCGTCGCGGTCGCGTCAGCCTCGATCTCCACTTCGTCGCTCTCGCCCTCGCCGGTCTCGGGTGCATCACGGGCGACGCCGTCGAGGAGCGCCTCGGCCGCGCGCTTTTCCGCCGCCGCTGCGCGGCGGTCCTCTTGCACGCCGCGCACGGCGGGCAGCATCAGGCTCATCATGTGTTCGAGGTAGCGCGGATCGCGCCAGTAGAGCCGAAAGATCTGGGCGAAGACAGCGCGTTCCTCGGGGCGGGAGACGAAGACGGCGTGGAGGATCCAGTAGAAGTCGCGCTTTTCGGAGAAGCCCGCCGCCTCGACCGCACGGATCGCGTCGAGGACCCGGCCGGGGCCGAGCTTCAGCCCGGCCTTCCTCAGCGCGCGGGCGAAATGGGCGATGTTGGCGGCGAGCTTGCCGTCTTCGGGAATGTCGAGGGGGGCGAGTTCAGCCATCGTTAGTCAAGCGGGGGCGCCGCCCCCGCGCCCCCGGGATATTTGAGGCAAGATGAAGGGGGAAGCGCATCATGTCATGCAAGGGCGAGGTCGGCGCGCACCTCATCGAGGAGCTTTTTCGCCGGCGATCCGGTGATCCTGGCGATATCGTCCTGGTATTTCAGGATCGCGCCCAGAGTGTCGGCGATGACTTCGGGCGAGAGCGCGATGACGTCGAGGGCGAGGAGGCACTTGGCCCAGTCGATGGTCTCGGCGACGCCGGGTTTCTTGAAGAGATCCTCGGTGCGGAGTTTCTGGACGAAAGCGACGATCTCGCGGCTGAGGGTTTCGGTGGCTTCCGGCGCGCGGGCGTGGAGGATCTCCATCTCGCGTTCGAAATTCGGGTAGTCCACCCAGTGATAGAGGCAGCGGCGCTTCAGCGCGTCGTGGACCTCGCGCGTGCGGTTCGAGGTGAGGATGACGATGGGCGGTTCGGGCGCGCGGATGGTGCCAAGTTCCGGGATCGTCACCTGAAAGTCGGACAGGGCTTCGAGGAGGAAGGCCTCGAAGGGTTCGTCCGTGCGGTCAAGCTCGTCGATGAGGAGGACCGGCGCACCGCCGGGCTGGGGCCGCATCGCCGCCAGGAGCGGGCGTTCGATGAGGTAATCTTCGGTGAAAAGCTCAGTCCTAAGCGCGTCGCGGTCGGCATTGCCGCCGGCTTCGGCGGTCCGGATCGCGATCATCTGGGCGGCGAAGTTCCAGTCGCAGACGGCAGAGGCCGCGTCGAGCCCCTCGTAGCACTGGAGCCGGATCAGCCGGCGGCCGAGCGCGGCGGCGATGGCCTTGGCGATCTCGGTCTTGCCGGTGCCGGCCTCGCCTTCGAGAAAGAGCGGCCGGCCGAGTTTCAGCGCGAGGAAGACCACCGTGGCGAGCGCCCGGTCGGCAACGTAGTCCTGGCCTGCGAGCATCCGGCCGACCGCGTCGATGTCTTCGGGAAGATGGGTCATGGCGGGCTCGCTTCGCATCGCGCCATGCTGGTCGGAGCTTCGGGCGCGGTCAAGGGTGCTCATGCGGATGCCGCGGCGAGAGGAAACCGCATGCGGACACAGAGGCCGGGGGCGTTGTCGCCGAGGATGAGTTCGGCCCCATGTGCCGCCGCCGTCGCCGCGACGAGCGCCAGACCGAGGCCGTGGCCCGGCGTCGTGCGGCTTTGCTCCAGCCGGTAGAGGCGGCGCAGCACCTTGTCGCGGTCCTCCGCCGGGATGCCGGGGCCGCGATCGGCGACTTCGAGTTCGGCCGTGCCGCCGGCCCGGCGGACCGAGATGTCGATATCGCTGCCCTCCGGTGTGTGGCGGAGCGCGTTCTCGATGAGGTTCGCGAGGGCCTGGCCGATGAGCCCGCGATTGCCGGAAACGGTGACCGCGCCGCCAGGCAGGTGCAGCCCGATCCGGCGGCGGCCTTCCTCGGCCGTGGGGGCGTAGAGCTCTGTCATCTCGGCGGCGACCTGGGTGAGGTCGACAGGGGCGAATTGCGCGCGAGCGCCGCCGCCTTCGATCTGCGCGATCTGGAGCAGCGCGTGGAAGACGCCGACCGCGCCTTCGGCTTCGGCGATGGCACGGTCGGCGAGGGCTGCCTCGACGCTGTCGTCGGGCAGGGTGTCGCGCAGGTCGTGGAGGATCACGGCCATCCGCTGCAGGGGTGTCTTGAGGTCATGGGCGATGTCGGCCGAGACTTGCCGCAGCGCCTCGGTCGAGGCTTCCTGCGCCGCGGCCATCCGGTTGATCTGCGCGCCGATGCGCGCGAGATCGTCCTCGCGCCCCGGTTCGGCCGGGATGCGGGCGTCGAGCGCGCCTTCGGAAAGCCGGGCAAGGGTCGCCTCGATCTGATCGACGCGCCGGCGGGCCCGGGCCGCGATCATCGCGCCCGCGCCGAGCGAAATGAGGACGGTGGGCGCGAGGCTGAGCGCGAGCAGGACGAGGAAGGTTTCGCGCAACTCGCCGAGCGGCGCGCGGCTTTCGCCGATGACGAGGACGCCGCCGGCCATCCGCTCGACCCGGGGAAAGTAGCCATAGTCGCCGAGCGGCCGTCCGTCGGGTTTGCGGCGGATCTCGACCCCGTCGCCGGTCAGGCGCGCATCGGCATTGCCGGTGACGCGCCCGTCCGGCGCGATGTAGACGAAGACGCGTTGCGCCGGATCGGCGGCATCTGCCTCGGCCGCGACGAGGATTTCGAGCGCGGTCGGAGAGGCCGCGACCTGGAACCCAGCCATGTGCTGGGCAAGGTTGGCGCGAAGCCCGTCCTCGACCTCGCCGCGCAGGTTGAGATAGGCGATGCCCAGCGTCACGAGGTTCACCACCGCGACCACGGCGACGAGCCCGATCGCCTGGCGCATCGGCGTGGAGCCGGCGCTGCGGGCGAGGGCGCGGCTCAGGCCGGCGGGCACCCGTCAGCCCTCGATCTTGTAGCCGGCGCCGCGCACCGTGCGGATCAACTCGCGATCGAAGGGTTTGTCGACCTTGGCGCGGAGGCGGCTGATATGGGTCTCGACCACATTGGTCTGCGGATCGAAGCTGAGATCCCAGACTGATTCGAGGAGCATGGTGCGGGTCTGGACCCTGCCCTTTCGGCGCATAAGGTGCTCCAAGAGCGCGAATTCGCGCGGCAGGAGGTCGATGGGCTGACCGGCCCGGGTGACGGTGCGCGCGATCAGGTCCATCCTGAGGTCGCCGGCGGTCAGCACGGTCTCGGTCACCGGCAGCGCCGCGCGCCGGGCCAGAACCGCGATCCGCGCCGAAAGCTCGCCGAAGGCGAAGGGCTTGACGAGGTAGTCGTCGGCGCCCGCCTGCAGCCCCTCGATCCGGTCGTCGACCCCGCCGATGGCAGTGAGGAAGATCACCGGCACCGCGACCTTGGCCGACCTGAGCGCCTTGACCAGCGACATCCCGTCGAGGCCGGGAAGCATCCGGTCGACGATGGCCACGTCGTAGCCGCCTGCCATCGCCTGCATAAGCCCGTCACGGCCGTCGGCGAGGTGATCGACGACATGACCTTCCTCGCGCAGCCCCTTGAGGATGTAGGCGGCGGTCGTCGGGTCGTCTTCGATCAACAGGAGCTTCATGTCGTCCATCGGGAAGTGTCCAACTGCAATCTAGTCACGCGGCAGGCCGTGCGGAAGTGTGGCGGTGGCGACGACCCCAATCGTTTTCGCTGGCGGTGATGGCACGATCCTGCGGACAGGATTACAATCGTGTGAGGAAGCGCTGCCGCCGCTGACGGTTTCGTGAGCTTCCTGTCGGATTTGCAATCTTTCCGATGGACGGCTGCAAACTCGGCGCCCGAAGTTGGATCATCATCCGGGAAAATTTCCGGATCGCAACCAAGGAGCTGAATCATGCAGATCTCTCGCGGATCCCTTCGCGGCCGGGTGCCCGCCCTCGTTGTCGGCGCGCTGATGGGCGCCACGGCTTTGACCGCCGCCGCACCCGTTCTCATGCCGCAACCCGCCTTCGCCTATGCGGCGCCGCAGGGCGGCTATGTCGATCTCGTCGCCAAGGTGGCGCCCGCCGTCGTCTACATCGAAGTGACCAAGTCGGCCGCGCCGGCGGAGTTCAGCCCCGGCAACATGCCGCAGGGCTTCCCCTTCGATCAGTTCATGCAGCGTTTCGGCATACCGATGCCCGGCCAGCCGGACATGCAGGGCAACCCTTACGGTGCCGCGCCCGAGATGCATGGGGTCGGCACCGGCTTCATCATCTCGGCCGACGGGCAGATCGTTACCAATGCTCATGTTGTTGACGGCGCCAACAGTGTCACGGTGACGCTGGCCGACGGGCGCAAGGTTGACGGCAAGGTGCTTGGCTCCGACGCTGCGACGGATATCGCGCTGATCAAGATCGATGCAGGCAAGGACCTGCCGACCGTGGCGTTCGGCGATTCCACCCAGCTCAAGGTCGGTCAGGACGTGGTGGCGATCGGCAACCCGTTCGGACTTGGCAATTCGGTGACGGCGGGGATCGTCTCGGCACTCGGTCGCGACATCAATTCCGGCCCCTTCGACAACTACATCCAGACCGATGCGGCGATCAACAAGGGCAATTCGGGCGGGCCGCTCTTCAACTCGGACGGTGAGGTCGTCGGCATCAACACAGCGATCTTCTCGCCCTCCGGCGGGTCGGTGGGCATCGGCTTTGCCGTGCCGTCCGAGACCGCGGCGAAGATCGTCGCCGATCTCGGCGCCGACGGGACGGTGGAGCGCGGCTGGCTCGGCGTGCAGATCCAGCCGGTGACCGAGGATATCGCCGCGGCGCTCGGCTTCGACAAGGCCAAGGGTGTGCTGATCTCGGATGTCACCGCCGACACGCCGGCGGCCAAGGCCGGGCTCGCGCGGGGCGACATCGTGCTCAGCGTGAATGGAGCGGCGGTCAACGAACCGCGCGACCTGACGCGGATGATCGCGACCGACGCGCCAGGCGCGGAAGTGAAGCTCGGGTTGCTGCGCGCCGGCAAGCCGGTCGATACCGTGGTCACGCTCGGTACGCGGCCGGAACAGCCGGCCTGAGGGCGCGACAATTGAAAGACGAAAGGCGGGCGCCTCGGCGCCCGCTTTTGCTCGGCCGGCGGCGACCACGCGCGATATTCAGGCCTCGGGCCGTTGCGCGGCGGATGAATATCGGGCTCAATACCGGCATGGTTTTCGCGGATGACTATCCTGCCGGAAGTATGGCCATGGGGCTGGCCAGGCGCCGCGGCGCGGTAATTCCGGGCGTCTGAGCGATGGGGCCCTGCATCATCTGCGTCGCGATCACCGGATCGCTGCCGACGAAGGCGAACAACCTCGCGGTGCCGATCACCGTCGCGGAACAGGTGGAATCCACCCATGAGGCTTTCGATGCCGGTGCCACCATCGTCCATTGCCATGTCCGCGATGACGACGACCGGCCGACCTCCGACCCCGAGCGCTTCGCGCGGCTGAAAGAGGGGGTCGAGCGGCACTGTCCCGGCATGATCGTCCAGTTCTCGACCGGCGGCCGATCGGGTGCCGGCACTGCTCGGGGCGGGATGCTGCCGCTTTGCCCCGACATGGCCTCGCTCTCGGTCGGGTCGAACAATTTCCCGACCAGGGTCTACGAGAACCCGCCCGACCTCGTCGACTGGCTCGCGGACGAGATGGCGAAATACGGCGTGAAGCCGGAGGTCGAGATCTTCGACCTCTCGCATCTCTTCAAGGCGAAGGAGATGTGGGAGCAGGGTCGGATCGTCGAGCGGCCCTATGTGCAGTTCGTCATGGGCGTGAAGAACGCCATGCCCGCCGACCGCGACGTCTTCGACTACTATGTCCGGACCGTCCGTCGGCTCTTCGGGCCGGACGCGCCCTGGTGCGCAGCGGGGATCGCGGCGAGCCAGATCATGCTGAACGACTGGTCGATCTCGGCCGGGGGGCATGCCCGGACAGGACTCGAGGACAACGTGCGGCTCGACCGCGACACGCTCGCGCCGTCGAACGCGGCGCTGGTGACGCGGGCGGTGGAGCTTTGCGAGAAATACGAGCGCCCGGTTGCTACCCCGGCCGAGGCGCGCGCGATTCTCGGCCTGCGCCCGCCGTCAGCGGGAACCCGCTAGACCCACCGCGCGGGTGGGCATTCGTTTGCCCGCGGGGCGTTCGTCACGGATCGAGGTGCCCCTAGAACCGCGCCCGGAGATCGCGGACGCCGTGGACGAGGATGCCAAGATCTACCGCGACCGCGGTGAAAAGCGTGCCAAGCGTCATGCAGCGCCGGGCAAAGGTCTCGTCGAGCGTCAGGATGCCGGCGGGCTTGCCCATCGCCGTCAGCCTGGTGATCGCGGCCTCGATGACGGCGACCACTTCCGGGTGGGAGGGATTGCCGGGATGGCCCATGCTGGCGGCGAGGTCGGAGGGGCCGATGAAGATGCCGTCCACCCCGTCGACCGAGGCGATGGCCTCCAGAGACGTCATGGCGTGGGCGGTCTCCACCTGCAGAAGCAGGCAGATTTGGTCGCTCGCCGTCTTGATGTATCGGTCCACCGATCCGTAGCGGCTGGCGCGTGTCAGGCCGGCGACGCCGCGGATGCCGGCGGGCGGATAGCGCACCGCGCGGACCGCTGCTTCGGCCTCTTCGACCGACTGGATATAGGGCAGAAGCAGAGTCTGGGCGCCGTGATCGAGGATGCGCTTGATCAGCACCGGATCGTTGAAGGCTGGCCGCACGATGGCGCTGGTCTCCGGATAGGCGGCGATGGCCTGCAGGGCCGGCAGCACGTCGTTCACGTCGACGGGGCTGTGCTCGGTATCGACCAACACCCAGTCGAAGCCGCAGCCGGCGAGCATCTCCGGCACGGTATTGCCGCCGATGGAATTCCAGATGCCAAGCTGATGGCGGCCCGCGCGCAATGCCGCCTTGAACCGGTTCTCGGGGTTCTTCATTGCCGTTAACCTCCCGCTGCCGGCCCGATGGCGGACCGCGATGCTTCAACCTGTCCGGCGCCGGAGGAAAGCGCAAGCGCCGCCTGCTGCCGTCAGCCCAGCGCCACCGTCTCGCCCGTCGCGGCCGAGCGTTTCACCGCCTCTATCACCCGCTGGTTCCGCAGCCCTTCGCGGGCGGGGACCAGCGGTGCCTCATCGCCCCGGATCACGGCGGCGAACTGACGAACCTGCCGGACCAGCGGATCGTCAAGGTCGAAGAGAAGCTTCGTTTCGCTGATCGGCTCCCACCAGCTCCGCTTGCCCGGATTGGCCCAAAGCCCGAGGTTCGGCAAGGCGAGCGCGCCATTCGTGCCGCCGATCCAGTAGCAGCACTCCCCCGTTGCCGGGTAGGCCGGGTTCTCGCGCGCCGTCAGCTCCCACGACCAGGGGGCGACGACGGTGTCAGAGACATTGAGGGTGCCGAGCGCGCCGGCGTCGAAGCGCAAGAGGATGACGGCGGTGTCTTCGACCGCGTGCCCGCGCACGGCGTTCGATTCCATCGCGTGGACCGACGCGACCTCGCCGCAGAGATGGCGCAGCAGGTCGATATCGTGGATGAGGTTGAGGTAGACCGGTCCCGCGCCCGTGCGCCGTCGCCACTCCACCTCGAAGTAAGCGTCCGGCTTCATAAACCAGGTCGTGCCCTGAACGGCAGTGATGCGGCCGAGCCGCCCTTCCGCGATCTCGGCCTTCGCCCGGGCGATCAACGGGTTGTGCCGGCGGTGATGACCGACGGCGACCGGCACACCGGCGGTTTCGGCCGCCGCGACGATGCGCTCGGCGCCCGCCAGATCGGTCGCGAGCGGCTTTTCGACCAGAACCGGCAGCCCGGCGGAGATACAGTCGAGCGCGCCTTCGACATGCAGATGGTTCGGCGTGGCGAGGATCACGCCGTCCGGCCGGTCCGTGGCGATCATGTCTCCGAGGGTGTCGAAATGCCGTGCGCCCTGCGCCACCGCGACCTCGCACCCCGCCTCGGACGGATCGGCGACGGCGGAGAGCAGGACGCCCGGCACGGCGGCGATCGCCTCGGCATGGCGCCGGCCGATAAGCCCCGCTCCGACGAGCGCGATGCGCACCGTCATGCCAGGAGCGTCGCCATCCGCCGCATCGCCAGCGCATAGCCCTCGACCCCGCAACCGGCGATCACGCCGTCGGCGCGCGGCGAGACATAGGAGTGGTGGCGGAACGCCTCGCGCTTGTGGATGTTCGAGATATGGACCTCGATCACCGGGCCGTCGAAGGTGTTCAGCGCATCGAGGACGGCGATGGAGGTGTGCGACAACGCCGCCGGGTTGATGATGATCCCCGCCGCCGCCTCGCGCGCCTCGTGAATCCAGTCGACGATCTGGCCCTCGTGGTTGGATTGCATCAGCTTCGACGCCAGGCCGTGGTCGGCCGCGACGGAGGCGCAGCGCGCCTCGACATCGGCGAGCGTGTCGTGGCCGTAGATCTCCGGCTGGCGCTTGCCGAGCAGGTTCAGGTTGGGGCCGTTCAGGATGTAGATGAGCTTGGTCATGTCGAGTCCTCGGAGTGGCGGAAAAGCGGGTTGGGGTGGGCAGTCATGCCGGAATGCCCGGCGGCTGTCCGATCCTTGCGGAAAGGTCGCGCCCGGTGCGTTCGGCATGGTCGCGCAGAAGCGCCCGGGCGGTCTCGGCGTCGCGGCGCACGGCGGCGGCCTCGGCGATCGCCGCATGTTCGGCCGCCATGTCGCGGTCCTTGCCGGGCGAGGTGCCAAGAAGCCGGAGGTAGCGAAGGTTGAGGTCGTGCAGGGTGCGGCAGAAGCCGATCAAAACCGGCATCCCGCAGCCTTCGATCAGGGCGAGGTGGAAGGCCGCATGTGCCAGCCTCCCAGGCATCGCTCGTGGTCTGCGGGATCGCGGACTACGCGGTTCAGCCGGTGCAGCGCGCCAAGGACGGCGCTTTCCCAGTCAATCTCGGCCCGCTCCACTGCGTAGCCGAGCGCGAGGCTTTCCAGATCCGCCCTGAGCCGGGTCACCTCGGCAAGGTTCGCGGCTGATACCGGCGCGATCCGGAAGCCGCGCTGATCCTCGGATTCGACCAACCCGACAGTCGCCAGCCGCGAGATCGCCTCGCGCAGCGGGCTGAGCGAGACGCCGAGTTGCCCACGCAACCGGTCGAGATTGACCTTCTCGCCGGGCGCCAGTTCGCCGTGCAGGATCGATTGGCGCAGGTCTTCGGCGACGCGGCTTGCGCGCGTCGCCTTCGTCAACCTCGTCTCTGATCCCGCAAGCGGCATTCGTGGTCTCCGTTTGTCGCACGGTAGTGTCATTAATCGATTTTATGCAAGATGCTATGATATGATGGACTTGATCATGCGGAGCATGCAGTATCGGCGCCACAACGGAGAAGACCATGCATCGGCAGAGCGATACCGGGCTCGTCGGCCACGACGTCTACGAGGCGATCCGCCGCCACATCATTTTCGGCCGCCTCGAAGCGGGGGCGCGGCTCCGGTTGGAGCGGATGAAGGCCGACTATGGCGCCAGCGTCTCGACCATCCGCGAGGCGCTCAACAGGCTGACCAGCGAGGGCCTGGTTGAGGCCGAAGGCCAGCGCGGGTTTTCCGTGGCGCCGATGTCGGACGAGAACCTGCGCGAGATCGCCGATCTGAGGATCCTCGTCGAATGCCACGCGCTCGGCCTTTCGATCGGGACTGGCGACACCGAATGGGAAGGCGCCATCGTCTCGGCCCACCACAAGCTCCACCGGATGGAAGAGCGGATGGAGACGGGCGACACCTCGGTGCGCGAGACCTGGAAGCAGTACGACTGGGAGTTCCATCAGGCGCTGATCCTCGCCTGCGGGTCGAAGGCGCTTCTGGAGGTGCACGGCACGGTCTTCGACAAGTATCTGCGCTATCAGATGCGGCGGCTGACCTATCGCGGTGCGACGGCGGCGGCTGAGCATCGCGGCCTTCTGGCCGCTGCCCTCGACCGCGACATCGGCCGCGCGCAGGCGATCCTGCGCACCCATATCGAGGGCGGTGTCGCCGACAGCCTGCGCCGGCCGACGGAGTAGCGTTTCCGCGTGGGGCCGATCCGTCTCCGGGCCATGCCTCCACAAATAATCGATAAAAATGAATTGTATGATGAAAGTCCCAATCAACCACAAAAGTGGATTCATTGGTTGAGATGAATCCGAATCCCCGTATTCTGGGCCCCGATCAACCGCCCGCGAACGTCGGGCGGAGCTTATGGGAGGAAAACATGATCGCATCTCTTACGCGCCGGATGGCGCTGACGATGGCGGCCGCGACGGTGATCGCCGTCGGCGCCGGCCCGGCTGCCGCGCAGGACAAGATCAAGCTCCGGCTCTCGGCGGTGCAGTCCGAAACCGACCAGCGCTCTGTCGCCATGCTGGAAAAGTTCGCGCCGATGGTCGCAGACTTCGCCGAGTTCGAGCCGCACTGGAACGGCACGCTGTTCGCGCAGGGCACCGAGCTTGAGGCCATCGCCTCGGGCGACCTGGAAATGTCGATCACCTCGGCGCAGGAACTGGCGACCTTCTTCCCCGAATTCTCGATCTTCACCGCCGGCTATGTCCATCAGGACGCCGCCCATCAGGTCGCGGTGTTCAACGATCCGCTGATGGAGCCGTTCAAGCAGAAGGTCGAGGACGAGCTGGGCGTCAAGCTCCTGTCGGTCATGTATCTCGGCCGCCGGCAGGTGAACCTGCGCGATGCCGAAATCCGAGCGCACGGTGATGACGCCGGCCGACCTGGCCGGCGTCAACCTGCGCATGCCCGGCACCGATGCCTGGCAGTTCCTCGGCAAGGCGCTCGGCGCCAACCCGACGCCGATGGCCTTCACCGAGGTCTACACCGCGCTGCAGACCGGTGCCGTCGACGGCCAGGACAACCCGCTGCCGACCGTTGTCGACGCGAAGTTCTACGAGGTGACCAAGCAGATCGTCCTGACCTCGCATCTCGTCGACCTCAACTACATCGCGCTCTCCAAGGCCGCCTGGGACGCGATGACGCCCGAGCAGCAGGCAACCGTTCAGGCCGCCGCCGACGCGGCCGCCGAATTCGGCCGCCAGAACCAGCTCCAGAAGGAAGAGGAGCTGGTGTCCTTCCTCGAGGAGCAGGGGCTGGAAGATCTACGAGCCCGACGTCGCCGCCTTCCGCACGGCAGTGCAGGCCGCCTATCTCGGCTCGGATTTGCGCCAAGGACTGGCCCGAAGGCGTGCTCGAAAAGATCAACGCGCTCGGCAACTGATCCGGCGGCAGGGACGGGCAGACGGCTGATGGAGCGCATCCTGAAATGCTCTCTCCCGCCTCACCGAATGCGTGGCGGCCCTGATGATGGCCGCCATGTTCGTCACCTTCATCCTGCAGATCGCGGTCCGCTACGTCGTCGGATCGGAGTGGTTCGCCGCCCGACTCGGTCACGTCATCGACGCCTCGCCCTTCGGCTGGACGCTGGAATTCTGCCTCGTGCTGTGGGTCTGGATCGTCTTCTGGGGCAATGCCTTCATCGTCCGCGAACGCGACCACGTCACCTTCGACATCCTCTATTTCTGGGTCCGGCCCGGCCCGCGCAAGTGGTTCGCTGATTCTCGGCGCGCTGGCGATCGCCGTCGGCGCTGCTCGTCGTCGATTGGGCCGACCTACGAGAAGATGCGCATCCTGCGGCTCAAGTCCTCGGCGACGCTGCCGGTGAAGATGCTGCCGATCTACTCGATCTATTTCCTGTTCCTCGCCGTCGTCGGGCTGCGCTACGCTCTGGCGCGCTGGTCGATGCCATTGCGGAACGGACTGCCCGAGGCGAACCGCACCACCATCTGGACGGATGACCGACGAATGAGCGTGGAACTTCTGCTCTGCGTCGGCGTCGCTGTTCTTCCTGGCCGGGCATCGGCATGCCGATCGCCTATGCGATCATCGTCGCCTCGATGGTCTATCTCGGCTGCGGCGGGACCGAGCATCGGCATCGTCGGCAAGAACGCTCCTGGACGGCATCTATCAAAGCTTCCTCCTGCTGGCCGTGCCGCTGTTCATCGTCGCCGCCAACATCATGAATGCCGGCACGATCACCGACCGGCTGCTGAATTTCTGCGTCGCGACGGTCGGGCCGGTTCCAGGGCGGGCTCGGCCATGTCAACGTCATGGCCTCGCTGATCTTTTCCGGCATGTCCGGCTCGGCCGTGGCCGATGCGGCCGGCATCGGCAAGATCATCATCGACATGATGAGCAAGGACGGCCGCTATCCCGCGGGCTATGCCGCCGCGATCACCGCGGCCTCGGCCACCATCGGTCCGATCATCCCGCCCTCGATCCCGATGGTGCTCTACGCGCTCGTCTCGAACGCCTCGATCGGCTACCTGTTTCTTGGCGGCATCCTGCCGGGCCTGCTGATGGGGGCGGTGCTGATGGGGATGAATGCCTGGATGTCGCACCGGCGCGGCTTCGCGATGGAAGAGCCGGTGCCGCTGCGCGAACTGCCGCGCCAGACCGCGAATGCCTTTCCGGCGCTGCTGATGCCGGCGATCCTGCTCTACGGCATCTATGGCGGCGTCACCACGCCGACCGAGGCCGCCGCCGTCGCCGCCTTCTATGCGCTGCTGCTCGCCGGGCTGTTCTACCGCGCGCTGAGCCTGCGGCGCTCTACCGCATCTTCGTCGAAAGCGCCCGATCCTCCGCCGCCGTCGGCCTCGTCATCGGCGGGGCGCTGATCCTCAACTACATCGTCGCGTCCGAGAACATCCCGTCGCTGCTGGCCGGCCACCTCGTCGGCCTCGACGTGTCGCCGATCGTCTTCCTGCTCGCGGTGAACCTTCTGCTTCTGGTGCTCGGCTGCGTCCTCGACGCCACCACGATCATCCTGGTGATCGTTCCGCTGTTCATGCCGACCTGCCGCGAGCTCGGGATCGACCTCGTGCATTTCGGCGTGGTCGCGGTGGTCAACTGCATGATCGGGCTGATCACGCCGCCCTACGGCATCCTGCTGTTCGTCATCAACGCGGTGACCGGCATCCCGCTGCGCGAGATCATCGCCGAGATCTGGCCGTTCCTCGGTGTCCTGGTCGCGCGCGCTTGCTGCTGATGATCCTCGTTCCCGACATCGTCCTCTTCCTGCCGCGCCTGCTGGGGTATGAGGGGTGATGGCATCCGCCTCGCGCCTCGATCGGCGACAACATCCGCGCCTCGCGCGCGCCCGACCTGCACCGCGTCTGCGGGCGACTGATCGCGGGGCTCGAGGTGCGCTATGACCTGCTGATCCCGCCCGCACCTGGGCGAGGACTTCGACGCGGTCTTCGCCGATGCGGGACGACGGAGCTGCGACGGCATCAACGTGACGCTGCCCTACAAGGAGCGGGTGGTGCCCGAAGGTCAGGCATGCCGATCCGGCGGTCGGCCCGGATCGGCGCGGTCAACACCGTGCTGCTTCGGGCCGGAGGGACCGCGCGGGTTCAACACCGACTATTCCGGCTTCATCGCCGCCTACCGCGCCGCCTTCGGCGCGATGCGGCGCCGGGTCACGTGGTGATGATCGGCGCGGGCGGCGTCGGCAAGGCGGTGGCCTTCGGCCTGGTCGCGCTCGGCGCGACGCGAGATCACCGTGATCGACGCGGACGGGGCCAAGGCCGAGGCACTGGCCCGCGCGGTGGCCGAGGCGGGGCAGGGCGCGACGCGAGCGGCGTGGCCGGCGATGTCTGCCGCTCTGGCGGCGGCGGACGGCGTGATCAACTGCACGCCGCTCGGGATGCATGGCTATCCCGGCTCTCCGGTGCCCGAGGGGTGCTTTCCGACGGGTGCCTGGGCCTTCGACGCGGTCTATACCCCGGTCGAAACCCCGTTCCGCGCCAGGCCCTTGCCGCGGGTGCGCGGTTCCTGTCAGGGTGGGAGCTTGTTCTTCCATCAGGGGATCGACGCGTTCGAGATCTTCACCGACCGGCGGCCGGGCGACCTCGTCGCGGCTCCGTGCGATGCTGGGCGGTCCGGCCCGGGCGCCCGTGTCGGCGCAACCGGGGCCGCACCCGCCCCGTCAGCCCGATGGACCTGAAACACGTGTTTCGCCAGATCGAACCCGACTGTGACAATCTCCGACCGGACCGTCCACCTTTGTGGATCGTCGCAGACCCACCTTTGCATATCGATGCCGTCGGGGGGCGGTCACATCATCAGAGCCGAAAAAACGGGGGGGTAGCCCACAGTATGGCGCGCGTCGCGTTGCGGCGCGCGCCGTATGAGTTACTTCTTCGCGTCATCCAGGACTTTCTGGATCTGGGCATGCTTGCCCATTCCATTATCCTGCCCCACAAGATTTGTGATCTCGGTGAGTTGCTTAAGTGTTAAGCTGCAAGCATCTGCCATAGTGAAGCCTTCCTCGCGCAGGCTGAGACCTACAGACGTTTCCAGCATGGTGTTGCAGGCCGCGTCATCCGCATCCTGAGCAAAGGCGGCACCTACAGGCATAAGCATGAGCAGTGCGGAAGTGAGGATTGAGATTTTAAGTTTCATAAGATTTGGCTCCGTCTATTGTGAGCGTGAAAGACCATTTGTCACTGGGTCGCGGTATCAGTGTTTGACGTGTCCAAATGGCTCCACAAAAGAAGAATTAACGACCCTGTACTCCTGTTGAGCGATTTTTGTCTGACCTAACTAAAAGACATTTTTTGGTGCCTCATGCCTTGGCTGGAAGAAAATCAAGGGCGGCCCCGTTGATGCAGTACAAAACTCCGATTTTGTAAGAAATTATGTGCCCAAGGTGCGAACCGCATCTACGGCACTTAGCCTCAACGCCCGCGAGCGTATCGAGGTCTTTGAGCTCCTGCGCCGTCAACTCCGGCGCCATCGTTGTTTCGGCGCCAGCCAACAAATCTTGGTAAGGTATCCTGTCGATTGCCGTCAGGATGCTATAGGGTTCACATTGCCGAAAAAATACCCAACCCATATCTAAAACGGTTTTCCAATAGGCGTCGAAAAGCGCCAGCTCGCAGCCGTTGCAGCAATAGATTCCATCTCGCGTCTCTTCCCACAGAGGGCTGGATTTTGACAATTCCGTTCCGCCGCCGCGCAGGATGGCGAACTCCAGTTCGCTAAGTTGGTTGCGCCATTCGGCCTCGCTTCGAACCACTTCGAACTCATAAGCATCACCGTTGTCGGCTGCTCTGGCCGATCCCAGTCCACCACCAGTCCCCACAATAGCTACCGTGGACAGAAAACCGCGCCTGGGGATAGAAATGTTAATCAAGTGAAATCCTCCAATTTTGATTTAGGTCAGACCTGTACGACGAGCGACTTCGAGACTTAGCCGAATGCCGTTTTCTCTACCCAAACCACTTAACCAACAGAGGAAACAACAGAACTTTCGATATCTCGCCTGTCTTTCCAGCCAGCGTGCTTACAGATAAATTCCTATGCCCGTTGAAACGAGTTGCCCGATCACAACCGTGTGTCGCGGCGCCAAACTTCCGCTTCCATTGCCCAACGATGTCGTTGGACAAGCCATCATTGTGTACGATCCGCAATGCGGCAGTGCTGATCTGCATCAGCGCCGCGTCTCTTTCTTTGTTCACGAAACACAGCAACCGGTTCAGGGCGTGATGCAAACAATTCTGTTTTCGGGTCTCGCGCGGGGCGCCCGCACAGAACAAACAATCATTCTGGGCGCGGAAATTCTTTGGGTGAAATAAATTGTACGAACTTAAGGGAACTGGCTCTGGGCACTAGGGTCAGGACCTATTGATTTCGCGCTGGCGGCATGATTCAGGCTCCGCAAGGAGATTGACAGATAAGCACCCTTTTCTGGCTGACGGACGAGCAGATGGCGCACCTTCGGCCCTTCTTTCCTAAGCGCCATGGAAAGCCGCGGGTCGATGATCGGCGTGTCCTGAGCGGCATAGTCTTCATCAATCGCAATGGCTTGCGTTGGATGGATGCGCACCGGGAATAGGGTCAACCGAAGACCCTCAACAATCGCTGGAAGCGATGGGGCGACATGGGTGTGTCTGCCCGGATGACAGAAGGCCTTGCTGCCAAGAGCGCCGAACCGGTCACGATCATGTTGGACGCGACCTACTTGAAAGCCCACCGTACGGCGACCAGCCTGCGGTCGAAGAAGGGGGGTGCGGACGCCTGATCGGGCGCTCGAAGGGCGGCATGAACACACGGCTCCATTCCGTCACGGATGATTCTAGCTATGAAACAAGAACAAGTTCCTGTCCACAGTTGCTATCCGTTCAGGCCGAACCCCACCGCCTCGAACAGCCAGCATGCAGCGAGCTTGTAGCGGGGCAACGGCGATCGATGCAATTTGTCCCTAAGCGGCTGTTTTTATTGGCGGAAGCGGTGGGATTCGAACCCACGGAACCTTTCGGTTCGCTGGTTTTCAAGACCAGTGCCTTAAACCACTCGGCCACGCTTCCTATACAAATTTTCAAGGCCGGTGCATTCAACCACTCTGCCACTCCTCCGACCGGACCGGCCATAGCGCGGCTCACGCGATTCTGAAAGGCCACGCCGGGCCGAAATCCGCGCGGCGTAGCGGCCGGCCTTTTCTTGGCGCCGACGAACGGCTACACTGCTGCCAAGCGTCGCAAAGGCGCGTAACATTGGGCACAAGGGTCGGCTCGGTCCCCGTTGGGGTTCCTCCGGTCCTTTCTTTCTGGGCAGGTCAAGCGCGGCGGAGCGTCTGCGCGAAAATCGGGGGCGAGGATGATGAGGCAGGGGAAAGCGCGGCTTTGGGTGGCGTTTGCAGCCGTTCTGACGCTGGCGGGATGCGAAGAGGGCAATGCGCCCTTCGCAACGACGAATGCCGACGGCGCGCAGGCGTCCGGCGCTTCTCCGGTTTCGGTCGAGCGTGACGTCGAGGCTCCGAACGTATTCAGCGCCAACGGCGAGGGGCTCTGGGACGGGCGCCCGTCTCTGGGCGGTGTCTGGGTTGCGCATCCGAGCGTGGTGGACCCCGAGCGGGTCATGATCCGCAACTCGAAGAACGGGAAGTCCGTGGTCGGTGCGCTCTTCCGGCGCGAGCGGGACAATCCGGGTCCGAGCCTTCAGGTTTCGTCTGATGCCGCCGAGGCGCTTGGCATGCTCGCCGGGCAGCCGACGGATTTGAGTGTCGTGGCCCTCCGACGCGAGGAAAAGCCGGTCCCGGCGGAGACCGATATCGCCGAGCTCGACGCTGTGGCAGAAGCGCCGGCGACGGACGCGGACCCCGCGAAAGCGGCGGCCACCGGCGCGACAGTTGCCGACGCGGGCGCCGATGCCGCCACGGCCACCGATGAGATGCCGGCCGAAGCCGCGGTGGCGGAAGCCGCCCCGGCGAAGAAGTCGGGCGGCCTCTTCGGCTTCCTCCGCAAGAAGCCCAAGGCCGATCCGGCGACGACCGCGCCGGTCGCGACCGGCGCGGCGACAGGTGAGATCGAACAGACCGTGCTCGATCCCGTCGCCGCTTCGGCCGCCGCCGCGCTTGACCGGGCTGACGGCGCCAGCGCCGCAGCGGCCCCTGCCGCCGCTCCGGCCCCGGCTTCGGCCCTGAAGCGGGCCTATGTTCAGATCGGTATCTTCAGCGTCGAGGCGAATGCGAAACGTGCGGCAGATCAGATGAAATCCGCCGGCATGACCGCGACAGTCAAGACCGATCAGAGCCAGGGCAAGACCTATTGGCGGGTGATCGTCGGCCCGGCGGCAAGTGTCGCCGAACGCAATGCGCTCGCCTCCCGTGTCAAGGGCATCGGCTATCCCGACGCCTATCCGGTATCCAACTAGTCAAGGAGCCTCGGCGCCCCCATGATCCGTCTCGCCGCCATTCTTCTGATCGGCCTTCTCGCCGCCCTGCCGGCCCGCGCCTTCGAGACACGGGCCGGCGCGGCCTGGGTCTATGACGTGACCACCCACACGGTGCTTCTGGAGAAGAATGCCGACACGATGCTGCCGCCGGCATCGATGTCGAAGCTGATGACGCTCAACATGCTGTTCGAGGCGCTGCGGGATGGCCGGGTCACGCCTCGACGACACGTTTACCGTGTCGGACCGCGCCCACGCGATGGGCGGCTCGACAATGTTCCTCACGGTCGGCGAGCGGCCCACGGTGGAAGAGCTGATCAAGGGCATCATCGTCAATTCCGGCAACGATGCCTGTGTCGTTGTCGCCGAGGGTCTCGCCGGCACGGAGGAGGAGTTCGCCCGGAAGATGAACGACCGGGCGAAGGCGCTCGGGCATGGAGCATTCGACTTTCGCGAATTCGAGTGGCTGGCCACATCCGAACCAGAGGATGAGCACGCATGACCTCGGTATCCTCGCGGTCCGGCTGATCACCGAATTCCCGGAATACTACGGCTATTTCGCCCTGACCGAGTTCGAGCACGACGGCCGCGCGCCCGGACAACCGCTTCAACCGCAACCCGCTTCTGGGCATGGGTATCGGCGCGGACGGGCTGAAGACCGGCCACACCGAGGAGGCGGGCTTCGGCCTCGTCGGTTCGGCTGTCCAGAGTGGTCGGCGGATCGTCTTCGTACTGACCGGCCTGGCTTCGGCACAGGAACGCGCGCAGGAAGTCGGAGCGGATCGCGAACTGGGCGTTCCGCGAATTCGTGCAGAAGACCGTGGCGACTAAGGGCACCCGCATCGCCGATGCCGAGGTCTGGCTCGGCCAGAACGCGCTCGTCGGCATGGTCGTGGCCGAGGATCTGACACTTCTCCTGCCGTCGCATCGTGCAGGAGAAGGTGAAGGCCACGGTCACCTATACCGGCCCGGTCCTCGCCCCGATCGAGGCCGGCCAGAAACTTGGCGAGATGATCGTCGAAGTGCCGGGGGTCGAACCGATCACCGTGCCGCTCGTTGCCGAGAACGCGGTGGCGCGGGGCGGTTTCATCACCCATCTGCGGACCGCGTTCCGGGTTCTGAGCAAGCGGGTGATGGCCGAGGTCGGAAGCTGACGGTGTCAGGGCATTGCGGGGCGATGTTCATCACCTTCGAGGGGATCGACGGGTCGGGCAAGTCCACCCAGGCGCGGCTCCTGGCCGAGCATCTGCGCGAGGCGGGGCATGACGTCGTCCTGACCCGCGAACCGGGCGGCAGTCCGGGGGCCGAGGAGATCCGGCGCCTGGTCCTCGAAGGCGATCCCGACCGTTGGTCGGCCGAGACCGAGATCCTGCTCTTCACCGCCGCCCGCCGCGACCATCTGGAGCGCGTGATCGAACCGGCGCTCGCCGCCGGAAAGGTGGTCATCTCCGACCGTTTCGCGGATTCGACCCGGATGTATCAGGGGCTGTCGCGCGGCGATCTGCGGGCGGTCGTGGACAAGCTGCACGCGCTGATGATCGGCCGCGAACCCGACCTGACCTTCATCATCGACATGGACCCCGAGACTGGCCTCGCTCGCGCCCGTGGCCGCAACGGCACCGAGGAGCGGTTCGAGGATTTCGGCGCTGATCTGCAGCACCGGATGCGCGCAGGGTTTCCTCGCCCTCGCGGCCGAATTTCCCGACCGCTGCCGGGTGATCGACGGCGACCGCGCGCCGGACGCGGTGGCGGCCGATATTGCGGCAATCGCCGACAGGACCCTTGCCGACAGGACCCTCGCATGAGCGAGGAGACGCATCCGGAACCCGACCGGGTCGAGGGCGCGCCGCATCCGCGCGACACCGGGCGGCTGATCGGGCAAGGCGGGGCCGAGGCTGCGTTTCTCGATGCCTACGGGGCCGGGCGGCTCCACCACGCCTGGCTTCTTACCGGCCCGCTCGGGGTCGGCAAGGCGACGCTGGCCTGGCGGATCGCGCGGTTCCTGCTCGCCACGCCGGAGGAGCAGGGCGGCAGTCTTTTCGGTGACGCTCCGGCGCCACCCGATACGCTCGACATCGCACCCGATCATCCGGTCGCGCGCCGCATCCATGCCGGATCGGAGGGGCGGCTCTTCGTCCTTCGCCGCGCCTGGGACGACGACAAGAAGCGGCTGAAGACCGTCATCACCGTCGACGAGGTGCGGCGGATGAAGAACTTCCTGCACATGTCCGCGACCGATGGCGGCCGCCGTGCGGTGATCGTCGATCCGGCAGACGAGATGAACACCGCGGCCGCGAACGCGCTTCTGAAGATGCTGGAGGAGCCGCCCCACGGCGTCACCTTCCTTCTGGTCTGCGCACCAGCCGTCGAGGCTTCTGCCGACGATCCGGTCGCGCTGCCGCGAACTTCGGCTCGCGACGCTCGGCCCGGACGACCTGGCCGAGGCGATCGCCGAGGCCGGCGCAGATGCGGATGACGGCACGGCTCTCGCCGTCCTTGCCGGCGGGTCGGTGGGCGAGGCGATCCGCCTCGCCAATCTCGACGGGCTGGAGACCTATGCCGCCATCGTGTCGCTCTTCTCGACGCTGCCGCGGCTTGACCGGATGCAGGCGCTGAAGCTCGCCGAGAAGGCGGCGCAGCGGGGGGCGGAGGAGAAGCTCGACCTGCTCCTGTCGCTGATGGACCTCTTTCTTGCCCGGCTTGCCCGCACTGGCACGCTCGGCACCGCCGGCGCGGAGGCCGCGCCGGGCGAAGGCGCGCTTCTTTCCCGACTTGCGCCCGGCGCGACGGCCGGGCGGCGCTGGGCGGCGCTGCATCAAAGCCTCGGCGCCCGGGCACGGCATGGCCGCGCGGTCAATCTCGACCCGGCCGCGCTGATCCTCGACATGGTGCTGAAGATCGACGAGGCCGCGCGCGAGGTCGTGGCCTGAGCGGTGTGCATGTGCGCCGCGGACGCATTCCCATTGCCGGGAAAACGCGCTAAAGGCTGGCTCATGACGTCTCTGCCTCGCATTACCGACAGCCATTGCCACCTCGATTTCCCCGATTTCGCGGAGGAACTTGATGAGGTCGTCACCCGTGCCCGCGCCGCCGGCGTTCACCGCATGGTGACGATCTGCACGCGGCTGAGGAATGAGCCGGCCGTGCGCGCCATCGCCGAGGACCATGACGGCGTCTTCTACGCCGCCGGCACCCATCCGATGAGCGCGGCCGAGGAGCCGATGGCGACAGTGGACGAGTTGATCGCCCTGGCGAAACACCCGAAATTCGTCGGCATCGGCGAGACCGGGCTCGACTACCACTACACCGCCGACAGCGCCGAGGTGCAGAAAGCACTCGCTCCGCATCCACATCGCCGCGGCCCGCGAAACCGGCTTGCCGCTGATCATCCATGCCCGCGCGGCGGACGAGGACATGGCTCGCATCCTGACCGAGGAGGCCCGCACCGGCGCCTATTCTTGCGTCATGCACTGTTATTCCTCTGGGCCGGACCTGGCCCGCGCTGCTCTCGATCTCGGTTTCTATCTTTCGATGTCCGGCATCGCCGCCTTCCCGAAAAGCCGGGAACTGCGCGAGATCTTCGCCGCCGCTCCCCTGGACCGCATCCTGGTGGAGACCGACGCCCCCTATCTCGCGCCCCCGCCGCATCGCGGGCGACGCAATGAACCGGCCTATACGGTGCATACCGCGAAGGTCGGGGCAGAGGTCTACGGGCTTTCCTACGAGGATTTCGCGCGGCAGACCGAGATGAATTTCGAGCGGCTTTTCACCAAGGCGGTCCTTGCCGCGAAGGCGGCGTGACATGGCGCGGATGCGATTCACCATCCTCGGCTGCGGCTCGTCCGGCGGCGTGCCGCGTATCGGCGGGCTCTGGGGCGAATGCGATCCGGAGAACCCGAAGAATCGCCGCACCCGCTGCTCGATCCTGGTCGAGCGGATCGAGGACGGCGGCACGACCCGTGTCCTCATCGACACTTCGCCGGACATGCGCGAACAACTCCTCCGCCACGAGGTCTCGTCGCTCGATGCCGTGGTCTACACGCATTCGCATTCCGACCATGTGAACGGCCTCGACGACCTGCGCCAGATCGTTTTTCTGACCCGCAAGCGGGTGCAGGTTTGGGCCGATGGTGCCGCGCAGCACGAGATCATGTCGCGCTTCGCCTATGCCTTCGTTCAGCCCGAGGGGTCCTCCTATCCGCCGATCTGCGATCTGCACACGATCCGGGGGCCGGTAACGGTCGACGGGCGAGGGCGGGCCGATCGAGTTCGATCCATTCGAAGTCGACCATGGCGATATCGATGCGCTCGGCTTCCGCATCGGCAGGGTCGCCTACCTTCCCGATGTTCTGAAGATCGCCGAGCCGGTCTGGGAGAGCCACCTCAGCGGTCTCGATTGCTGGATCGTCGATGCGCTGCGCCGGACACCGCATCCGACCCATGCCCATCTGGCGCTGACGCTCGAATGGATCGCGCGGGCGCGGCCGAAGCGCGGCGTTCTCACCAACATGCACATCGACATCGACCATGCGACGGTCGAGGCCGAGACCCCCGACAATGTCAGCGCCGCCTATGACGGGATGGTACTGGAATTCGAGGTCTGAGCGGGTGGACCTGCCGATCGAGGCCCTGCTCGACGTCACGCTCCCGGTCTTTCTGGTCATCGGCTTCGGTTATGCCGCCGTCCGTCTGAACCTCTTTTCTGATGCAGGGGTCGACGGGCTGATGAAGTTCACCCAGAACTTCGCGATCCCGTGCCTATTGTTCCGGGCGATCTCCGACCTCGATCTCGGCCAGACATTCCAGTGGCCGTTGCTCCTCTCCTTCTACACCGGTGCGACCTGCGGTTTCATTGCGGGGCTTTTCGGCGCACGGTTCCTCTTCGGCCGGCCCTGGCCGGACGCGGTGGCAATCGGCTTTTGCTGCCTCTTCTCGAACTCGGTCCTCCTCGGCCTGCCGATCACCGAGCGCGCATATGGCGCCGGGGCGCTCGCGCCGAACTATGCGATCATCGCGGTGCATTCGCCATTCTGCTATGCGCTCGGCATCACGGTGATGGAGGTCGTGCGGCATTCGGGGCGCGGGCTGCTGACCACCGGCCGGGCGGTGCTGACGGCAATGTTCCGCAACGCGCTGGTGATCGGCATCGCGTTGGGCTTCACGGTGAATCTCAGCGGCACGACCCCGCCGCAGGTCTTCACCGACGCGGTGGATCTCATGGTCCGGGCAGCACTTCCGGCGGCGCTTTTCGGTCTTGGCGGAGTGCTGGTGCGCTACCGCCCCGAGGGCAACATGGTCACCGTGCTTTTCGTCTGCGCGGTGTCGCTGGTCCTGCATCCGGCGATAACCTGGGGGATGGGCCAGACGCTCGGGCTTGGCCAGGCGCCATTCCGGTCCGCCGTTCTGACGGCGGCAATGGCGCCGGGGGTGAACACCTACATCTTCGCCAACATGTATGGGGTCGCGAAGCGGGTGGCGGCGACGGCGGTCCTCACCGCGACGGCGCTGTCGGTCCTGACCGTGTCGGTCTGGCTCAGCCTGCTCGGCTGAGGGGCGGCCAACCGGATGAGCAGCGTGGGTTTGGACCCACCTTGCCGGATCTCAGCTCGGGCTCATGCCGCGCAGCCGCTCGGAGCGGCGGCGGAGGATCTCGACGGTGGTCAAAAGCACGATCGAAAACGCGACGAGGATCGCCGCGACCGCGAGGATCGTCGGAGAGATCTGTTCGCGCAGCCCGGTGAACATCTGCCACGGGAGCGTCTTCTGCCCGGCCGAACCGACGAAGAGCACCACGACCACCTCGTCAAACGACGTGATGAAGGCGAAGAGAGCGCCGGAGATGACGCCGGGCAGGATGAGCGGCATCTGCACCTTGAAGAAGGTCCGGACCGGACCCGCCCCCATGTTGGCCGCAGCCCGCGTCAGCGACCGGTCGAAGCCGACGAGCGTCGCGGTCACGGTGATGATCACGAAGGGAATTCCGAGCGCGGCATGAGCAAGGACGACGCCCCAATAGGTCCCCTGCAGCCCGATCCGAGAATAGAAGAAATACATCCCCGCCGCCGAGATGATCAGCGGCACGATCATCGGCGAGATCAGGATCGCCATGATCGCCCGGCGGAAGGGCACGTGGCTCTGGCTCAGGCCGATCGCGGCAAGAGTGCCGAAGCTGACGGACAGAAGCGTCGCGACCGGCGCGATGCGGACCGAGTTCCAGAGTGCGCCCTGCCAGTCCGAACTAGTGAAGAAGTCGCGGTAGTGCTTCAGCGAAAAGCCGTCGGGATCGAGCGACAGCATTTCGGGCGTGAAGGTGAAGAAGTCCTGGGCGTTGAAGGACAGCGGCAGCACGATAACGATCGGCGCGATGAGGAAGAAGAAGATCATCCCGCAGATGAACTTGAAGCTGTTGTGCCAGAGAACGTCACCGGCCGTGGCATAGACCGGGACGGAGGCGCGGTACTCGCCGGAGGACAGCCAGTAGGCGAACCAACTCAGCACCAGACCGATCAGGACGCCGGCGATGAGCCCGGAGGTGCCGACGAACGCCAGACCGGCGATCCCCGCGAGGGCCGCAGTGCCGAGGCGCCCGATCCGACGATCGGACACGAATTGCGCCAGCACGAAGCCGAGAGCCACCGTGACGACGATGCCGAGGAGGACGCCGGGCACCGGGGTTCCATGCGCGGTGCCGACGACATAGCCGGTGAACGCGCCGGCAATCGCCATGATCGGCAGGGTGAAACCCATCAGGCTCGGGGTCGGGAATTGCGGGTGTGCGATGCTCATGTCCCTTACCCCAGCTTCACGTTATCGATGCCGACGATCTTGTCGTAGACGTAGTAAAGGAGCAGCACGACGCCGAGCAGGATCGCACCGAGCGCGGCCGCCAGTCCCCAGTTCAGCGACGTCGAGATGTGGTAGGCGATCCGGTTCGAGATGAACACGCCCTTGGTGCCGCCGACGATCTCGGGCGTGATGTAGTAGCCGATGGAGAGGATGAAGACGAGGATGGAACCCGCGCCGATCCCCGGCACCGATTGCGGGAAGTAGACCCGCCAGAATGCCGTCCAGTTGGTCGCGCCGAGGGACTTGGCCGCGCGCAGGTAGGTGGGCGGGACGGTCTTCATCACCGAGTAGAGCGGCAGGATCATGAACGGCAAGAGGATATGCGTCATCGCCGTGATCGTGCCGAACTGGTTGTTGATCATGACCAGCCGGCTGCCGTCATCGACGAGGCCGAGCCAGACCAGCACGTCGTTGATCACGCCCTGCTGTTGCAGCAACACCTTCCAGGCCGAGGTTCGCACCAGTAGCGATGTCCAGAACGGCAGGAGGACGAGGATCATCAGGAGGTTTGCCGTGGACGAGCGGAGGTTGGCCAGAAGCCAGGCGACCGGATAGCCGAGGAGAAGGCAAGAAAAGGTGATCAGCATCGACATCCACATCGTGCGGATGAAGAGCTTGATGTAGATCTGCTGCTGTTCGGGGCGCGCCTGTATGCCGTCCTGCCCCTTTTCGAGATCGACGGCGTTCAGGAAGTAGCCGGACGTGTAGTTCGGGCTGTAAGTCTTGATCGTTTCCCATTTGTCGAGATCGCCCCAGTCCTTGTCGATTTCGAGGAAGGCGTCGCGATAGGCGAAGGGCTCGAACCCGCGCTCCGCCTCTGCCGCGGCCTGTAGCAGGGGCGCGGAGGGGCCGCCAACGGCCGACATGGCCTCGGGCGTGGCGTTGGCGATATCCTGCGCCAGCGCATTGAAGAAAACAGGCCACGGCTTTGTATCGGCGACGCTCTTCTTGCCGGTCGCCTGAACGTCGCGCGCAAAGGTCTGGTACGTCTCTGCGGTCAGCGGCAGCGCGTTGGCCGCTTCGTCGCGCAGATTGAAACGCGGCGGCTGCCCGTCGCCCTTCGACCACTGGGCCATAGCCGCGAGCCACTTGTCCGAGCCCATGAGCGCCGCCCAGGTCGCACCATCCTTCCACGCGTTGTCGACGTCGGTGAAGCGTTCCATGAACGTCTTGCCAATACCCTCGGCGCCGCGTCCGGTCTTGCGGAACAGCGACGAAATGCCGGGATTCTCGTAGTTCAGGCGCGAGCCGAGCTTGGTGTGGTTCTTCAGTTCCGCCGCAGTCTGGAAATCCACTGCGAGGGCGGCGAAGACCGGTTCGCCTGGCACCTCGCCCGAAGCCGCGTCCCAATCCTTGAGTGCGACAACAGTACGAGGAAGGGTGTCCGAGACGATCTCGTTTTCGACCGAGCGGAACAGCATGTCCGCGATGGGCGCGATGAACGTGACGAGAATGAAGATCAGAAGCGGCGCGATCAGCGCCAGCGCCCGGAGCTTTTGCCGCCTGAGCGCCCGGGCAAGGCTTTTCTTCAGCGGCGTGCCATCGGCTGCCCGCATCGGGCCGGCTGCGGTTATGTCGCTCATCGCTCCCCCGTCAGATCTTTGGTCGTCATTGGCGCACGGAAAAAAGGTGCGGCGGCGTGGATAAAGTCACAAAAGAATGGGGTGGAAGGGGCCAACAGGCCCCTTCCGAAAGCTGCGATTATTGCGCAAGCCACGCCTGGAACTTGGCGTCCAGATCGTCACGGTTGTCGGCCCACCAGCTATAGTCGTAGATGTGGGTGTTCGTGGAGTTGGCCGGATCGGTCGGCATGTGCGGCGCCATGTCGATGCCGAGTTCCTCGTGCTTGCCGACGAGCGGAGCGGACGAGGCGCGGGCCGGGCCGTACGAGATGTACTTGGCCTGATCGGCGAGCCGCTGGGTGTCGGTCGCGAACTTCAGGAAGTCCATCACGGCCGCTTCCTTCTCTTCCGAGAGGCCGGCCGGAACGATCCAGCCGTCGATGTCGTAGGACTGCATGTCCCAGAGCATCCCGATCGGCTGGTTCTGCTCGGCAATGGCCGAGAACAGACGTCCGTTGTAGGTGGAGCCCATCACGACCTCGCCATCGGCGAGAAGCTGCGGCGTTTCAGCGCCAGCGGACCACCAGACGACCTGATCCTTGATCGTGGCGAGTTTGGCGAAGGCGCGCGTCTGGCCCTCTTCGGTGCTGAGGACATCATAGATGTCGTCCTTGGCGACTCCGTCGCAGTAAAGTGCCCATTCGACGTTGTCGATCGGGCGCTTCTGAAGCGCCCGCTTGCCGGGGTACTTCTCGAGATCGAAGATGTCGCAGACCGTGGTCGGCGGTGTGTCGCCCACGAGGTCGGTGCGATAGCCGAAGGTCGTCGAATAGACGATCTGCGGGATGAAGCAGTCGTTCACCAGCGTATTCCCGAAGTCCTCGGAGGCAGGCGTGCCGTCCGGTGCCGGGGCGAGCGCCTCGTCGAAGTCGATCTCTTTCGCCAGACCTTCGTCACAAAGGCGGATCGAATCGGAGGCCGTCACGTCGACGAGGTCCCAGCTGATGTTGCCTGCTTCGTTCATGGCGCGAAGTTTGGCCACTGCTTCGGCCGAGCTTTCGTCCCAGATGATGTTCACGTCCGGATGTTCGGCCATGTACGGTTCGGCATAGGCCTTGAGCTGCGACTGCTGGTAGGAGCCGCCCCAGGACACGAAGGTCAGGTCGATGGCCGAGGCGGCCCCGGCCGACAACGCCAGCGCGGATGTCGCAAGTAGAGTATTCATCAGTTTCATTGGTTACTCCCTGAAAGTTCCCGTCTTGATTTTGTTGGTCCACGCCCCGGGACAGGCGCCTGGGCCAAATTCAAGGATTGCGTTCAGGCGTCGAGTGCGCGGCAATCCTGCGGTAGCCAGCCGATCTCGATCTGCTGGCCGGGCTTGAGCCGCACCTGATCCGGCGCATTGCGGGTCTTGACGACGAAATCGTCGTTGCCTGCGACACGCAGCCGGGTGCGGAAGATGTCGCCCATGTAGATGAATTCGAGCACTTCGGCCTTCAGCGTATGGGCGCCGGCCTGAAGCCGCGACTTGTTGAACTCCACCCGCTCCGGCCGGATCGACACCCGGGTGCGTTCGCCGGGTTTCGACACGTTGACGGGATTGCAGTCGATCAGCTCGCCATCGTCGAGCTCGACCACCGCGATGCCGCCCTTGATCTCCTTCACCGTGCCGAGAAGCGTGTTGTTCTCGCCGATGAACTGGGCGACGAAGCTGTTTTCGGGTTCTTCATAGAGCTTGGCCGGCGGGGCCAGCTGCTGGATGCGGCCGTCGTCGAAGACGGCGATGTTGTCGGACATCGTCAGCGCCTCGGTCTGGTCGTGGGTGACGTAGACCGTGGTGATGCCGAGGTTGTGGGCAAGCCGCGTGATCTCGAACTGCATGTGCTCGCGCAGCTGCTTGTCGAGCGCGCCCAGGGGTTCGTCCATCAGCACCAGCTCCGGTTCGAAGACGAGCGCGCGGGCCAGGGCGATCCGCTGCTGCTGGCCGCCCGAAAGCTGCGCCGGCCGGCGGCCGCCGAATGCGCCCATCTGCACCATGTCGAGCGCGCGCTTGACCTTGGCCTCGCGATCCGACTTGCCGATCTTGCGCACTTCGAGCGGGAAGGCGAGGTTCTCGGCCACGGTCATGTGCGGAAACAGCGCGTAGTTCTGGAATACCATCCCGATGCCGCGCTTGTGCGGCGGGATGTTGTTGATCGGACGCCCGCCGAGCCGGATGTCGCCATGCGTCGCGGTCTCGAAACCTGCAAGCATCATCAGGCAGGTGGTCTTGCCCGAGCCAGATGGTCCGAGCATGGTCAGGAACTCACCCCTGGCAACGGAAAGGTTCAGGTCCTTGACGACCAGAATCTCCCCATCATAACTCTTCTGAACGTGATCAAACTCGACGAATGCGGCGTCGCCGCCGGCTCTGGCATCGGTCAAATTTGGGCTCCCCGTCGTTTTTATTGTGAGTCTTATTTACCCATTGCGGAACTAAAACGGAACCGAACCTACGATTGCAACATGTTGTTTCCGATCGGTGACTGAACGGGAAATTCCGTCGGGGAAGGCGGGATAATTGGTCTCCTCGCGACACAATCGCGCACCATTGCGACAATTTCTTGCGTGAAACGGGCCGTTCGGCGGATGCTGCGGTCAGCCGCCGGTCATGTAGGGCATCAGCACGACCTCGGAATCCGGGCGGATCTCGGTGAACCAGGCCTCGCGGTAGATCACGCCGTCGAGCGACAGCGACACCCCGCGCCGGATCTGGGGTTCGAGGCCGGGATAGGTCTCGGCGAGACGGTCGAGAAGTTCCTTGAAGTTCCGCGCCTCGACCTCGACCTCGGTCTGGCCGTCGGCGGCCTGCCGTAGCGACCCCCAGAGCCGGACCTTGACCATCTCAGCCCGCCTCGGACAAGCGCCTTCAGGACGCGCGGCGGCGACATCGGCAGTTCGGTCAGCCGGACGCCGACGGCAGCGTGACACCGCGTTCGAGATCGCGGCGAGCGGCGGCACGATCGCGGTCTCGCCGACGCCGCGCACACCGTAGGGATGGCCGGGATTGGGGATTTCCAGGATCACCGTGTCGATCATCGGCAGGTCAGAGGCGACCGGCACGCGGTAGTCGAGGAAACCCGGGTTCTGCAGCCGTCCGTCGTCGCCGTAGATGTATTCCTCGTTCAGCGCCCAGCCAATGCCCTGCACCGCGCCGCCCTGCATCTGGCCCTCGACGTAGACGGGATGCACGGCCTTGCCGGCGTCCTGGAAGACCGTGTAGCGCAGCACCTTGGTCGCCCCGGTTTCCGTGTCCACTTCGACATCGACGATATGGACGCCGAAGCTGACGCCCGCGCCGTCCGCGTTGACCTCGTGGTGTCCGGCGATCGGGGCCGCCGGTCTCGGCCGACACGGCCGCGATCTCGGCCAGGCGTCATCGGCGGGAACTTCCCGGCATTGGGACCGGCCGGGCACGGCGGCCCCGTCCTTCCATTCGACCGCATCGGCGTCGATGCCCCAGATCTTCGCGGCGCGCTCGCACATGTCGCGGATCGGCTTCGCGCGCGGCCTTGATCGTGGCGAGGCCGACCGCGAAGGTCACGCGGCTGCCGTCGGTCACGTCGTTGTAGCCGAGCGACGAGGTGTCGGCGACGATGGTGCGCACCTGGTCGTATGGAATGCCCAGCTCCTCTGCCGCCATCAGGCTGATCGAGGCGCGGCTGCCGCCGATATCCGGGTTGCCTTCGGTCACGCCGACGGTGCCGTCGGTGTTGACGTTCAGCGAGACGCAGGTGTTGCCGCCGAAGTTGAACCAGAACCCGCAGGAGATGCCGCGGCCCTGATTGTGGCCTGAGCGGGGCGGTATAGTGCGGATGACTTCTTGGCCGCCTCCAGCGTGGCGATCAGGCCGATATCGGCGAAGGTCGGCCCGTAGGACGACTTCGTGCCCTTCTTCGCGGCATTCTTCAGCCGCACGTCGATCGGGTCGAGGCCGAGTTCCTGGCAGAGCTCGTCCACGACGCTTTCGACCGCATAGATCGCCTGCGGCGCACCCGGCGCGCGATAGGCGGCCTCTTTCGGGCGGTTGGTCAGGATGTTCCAGCCATAGGTGCGGACGTCGTCGAGGTCATAGGCGGCGAAGGCCGCCTGTGCCGCCCATGTCGATCGTGCCGCAGGGAAAGGCGCCGCCCGAATAGCGCAGATGCGCCTCGGCGGCGGTGATGCGGCCGTCCTTCGTCATGCCGATCTTGATGTCCATCGAGGTGGGGACGGTCGGCCCGGTGGCGCGGAACACCTCGTCGCGGGTCATCACGATCTTGACCGGGCGCCCCGCCTTGCGCGACAGCGCCAGCGCCACCGGCTCGATGAAGACGGTGGTCTTGCCGCCGAAGCCGCCGCCGATTTCCGAGGCGGTGACGCGCAGCTGGCTCGCCTCCATCCCCATGATCGCGGCGCAAAGCGTGCGGACGAAGAACTGCCCTTGCGTGCAGCACCAGAGGTCCGCCTTGCCGTCGCGAGCTGACCGAGGCGAGGCAGGCATGCGGCTCGATATAGCCCTGATGGGTGGCGGCGGTCTGGAAGCTGCGCTCGATGATCTTGTCGGCCTTGGCGAAGCCGCTGGCGAGATCGCCGTGGCCGAACTCGCAGTGGCTGGTCACGTTCTCCGACATGCCCGGCGGGCACGTTTTCGAGCGTGCGGCCGTCTTGCACGACCGGTGCGCCCGGCTTCATCGCCGCATCGACGTCGGTGACATGGGGCAGGACCTCATAGTCGACCTTGATCAGCTTCAGCGCCGCCTTCGCGGTCGCGGCGTCGATCGCGGCGACGGCGGCGACGGCGTGGCCGTCATAAAGCGCCTTGTCGCGGGCCATGCAGTTGTCCTGCACGTCGCGGATGAAATCGTCCTCGTGCGCCGGCAGATCGGCCGCGGTCAGGACCGCCTTGACGCCCGTCAGCGCCTCCGCGGCCGAGGTGTCGATCGACTTGATCCGGGCATGGGCGTGCGGGCGCGCAGGATGCGGCCGACCAGCATACCGGGCGCGGTCGATGTCGGCGCCGTACATCGCCCGGCCCGTGACCTTGTCCACGCCGTCGGGGCGGCGGACCCGTGTGCCGACCTGCTTGAACTCGCGCTTCTGGTATTCGTCGAGTGACATCTAGGCGCTCCTCATCTCGGCCGCCGCCGCCTGAACGGCGCGGATGATCTTGTCGTAGCCCGTGCAGCGGCAAAGGTTGCCGGCGAGCCAGTAGCGCACCTCCTCGTCGCTCGGATCGGGGTTCTTCTCCAGAAGCGACTTCGCGGCGACCAGGATGCCCGGCGTGCAGATGCCGCACTGAAGGGCCGCATGGTCGATGAAATGGCGCTGCAGCGGATGCAGGTCATCGCCCTCCGCCATGCCCTCGATGGTCGTGATCTCGGCCCCCTCGGCCTCGGCGCCGAGGACGAGGCAGGAACAGACCAGCCGTCCGTTCAGCGTGACCGAACAGGCACCGCAATCGCCGGTGCCGCAGCCTTCCTTGGCGCCGGTCAGGCCCAGCCGGTTGCGGAGCGCGTCGAGCAGCGTCTCGTCCGGCGTGCAGAGGAATTCGTAGGGATCGCCGTTGATCGTGGTCGATACGTGAATGGACTTCATTTCGAACCTCCGGCGCGGGCATAGGCGATCAGGGCGGCGCGCTTGGCGAGCATGCCAGCCGTCTTGGTGCGGAACTCGATCGTGCCGCGCTTGTCGTCGATGGGCTTGCAGACGGCTTCGCATGCCTTGGCCATCTTGGCGAGCGTGGCGTCGTCGAGCTTCGTGCCGACGAGGAGCTTGCCCGCCTCTTCTGACACAACGACCGTCGGCGCGACGGCGCCGAGGGCCACGCGGGCGGCCTTCACGGTGCCGTCG
Source organism: uncultured Alphaproteobacteria bacterium (assembly GCA_963707885.1). Lineage (GTDB taxonomy): Bacteria > Pseudomonadota > Alphaproteobacteria > Rhodobacterales > Rhodobacteraceae > Albidovulum. The sequence continues at coordinate 207,938 of CAVPRV010000010.1, read as the reverse complement.
GCGTCCAGTTCCAGCGAGACGGCGGCGGAGGCCACGGCGATGTCCATCTCGGTCCGCGGGATGAAGCGCAGATAGGCGTCCGAGGCACGCCCGGGCCGGGCGGGCAGGAAGATCGAGGTGATGATCTCGCCCTTCTTCAGACTGGTCTTGCCCGGGCCGGTCGGGATGTCCGCGACCGGGCAATCACGCTCCCCATTCGGGCCCGCGATCCGGGCGACGGCGTTCGCGACAACGAGGCCGGGAACCGCGTCGCCAGCGGGCGAACCGTTGCAGAGATTGCCGGCCATGGTGCAGCGTCCCTGGACCTGGGTGGAGCCGATCAGGTTCGCGCCCTCGACCACGCCGGGCCAGAGTGCCACGACGCCCGAATGTTCGCCCAGCACCGCGTTCGAAACCGCCGCGCCGATGCGAAAGCCGCCGTTTTCGGCGGTGATGTCGCCGACGCCGGGAATCTTCTTGATATCGACGATCAGATCGGGCTCGACCATGCCGGATTTCAACTGGACGAGCACATCGGTGCCCCCGGCCAGAACCCGGGTCACGCCCGGTTCGGTCGCGAGCAGTCCGGCGGCCTCCTTCGCGGTCTTCGCAGCTACGTATCGCATCTCTTGCCTAATCCTCCGGGCCGCTTGCGCGGTACTTTCCGTTGCCGTGCACGGGCGCGGGTCGGTTCCGAGCCATCACAATACCCATCCCGCGAGAAAGGGGAAGAGCGCCGCGCCGCGTCAAATGTCCTTCATCAGCCGCAGGGCATCGTAGATCGCCGCATGGGTGTTGCGGGCGCTCACGGCGTCGCCGATACGGAACAGCTGGAATCGCCCATCCGGTCCGCCTGCGAAGCTCTGCGGCCGCCCGTCGATCAGTGCGTCATGATCCACTTCGCCCCGATTGACCGAATGCTCGCTTGAGGTCGAAATAAAGCTCGTCCAGTTGGGCAAGGTGCCGTAGTTCACGACGATCTGGTCGTAGTCCTTGTCCTTGGTGAACTTGGAATAATCCGTGCCGATCGTCGCCATCAGCCGGTTGCCGTCGCGTTGGACCCCTTCAGACGCCAGGTGACGGTGAAGGTCACGTCCTTGTCCTGCAGCGACCGCATATAGGGCACGAGGTTCATCGCCATCACATCCGGAGAGAAGCTGCGGTCACGGGTCATGATCTCGACCTTCGCGCCGCTCGCGGCCAGCGACTCGGCTGCCTGAAGCGCCGCGTGATCGCCGGCCTCGTCATAGATCAGGATGTCACGACCCGGCTTCACATCGCCCGACAGGATATCCCAGGACGACACGGTCAGGTCGTTGCCACTGGCACAGGATGTCCTTGTGCGGCAGGCCCCCCGTCGCCACGATCACGACATCGGGGTCCAATGCCATGACATCGTCGGCCTCGGCCCAGGTGTTGAAGCGGAACTCCACATCGCGGGCGGCACATTGTGCCATGCGCCAGTCGATGATCCCGATCATCTCTGCCCGGCGCTTGGATTGCGCCGTCAACCGAACCTGCCCGCCGGGCTGGTCGGCGGCCTCGAACACGGTCACGTCGTGGCCGCGTTCAGCGGCGACCCGCGCCGCCTCCAGCCCGCCGGGTCCTGCGCCCACGATCACGATCCGCTTGGCCTTCTCGGCGCGCGCGATGTTGTGCGGCATGGTCAGTTCGCGCCCCGTCGCCGCGTTGTGGATGCAAAGCGCCTCGCCGGCGCCATAGATCCGATCAAGGCAGTAGGTCGCGCCGACACAGGGGCGGATGTCATGCTCGCGCCCTTCGCGGATCTTCTGGACGATGTAGGGATCGGCCATGTGCGCGCGTGTCATGCCCACCATGTCGAGTTGGCCCGTCACGATCGCGTGGCGCGCCGTCGCAACATCCGGAATCCGGGCCGCATGAAAGGTCGGCAGACCGACCTCGGCCCGGACCCGGCCCGCCAGGTCGAGGTGCGGCGCCGACCGCATTCCCTGAATCGGGATCATGTCGGTCATTGCAGGATCGGTATGGATGCGACCGCGGTTGATGTTGAGGTAGTCGACCTGTCCGCATGCCTTGAACATGTGCGCGATCTCAAGGCCCATCTCCTCGGTGATGCCGCCGTCTTCGGCCTCGTCCGGCGCGAAACGGGTGCCAACGATGAAGTCGTCGCCCACCCGGTGGCGCACGGCGGCGATGATGTCGAGCGTCAGCCGCATCCGTGTGGCCAGGCTTTCCTTGCCGTAGGGGCCGTCAAGATCGTTGGTAAGGGGGGAAATGAACTGATCGAGCAGGTGGCCGTGGGTCATGATCTCGACACCGTCCAGACCAGCCAGCTTCATCCGTTCGGCCGCATCGGCGAAGTCTTCGATGATGCGAGCGATATCCCAGTCCTCGGCGAGCTTGGGGAACCTCCGATGCGCCGGTTCACGGTCGCGGGTGGAACTGACCGAGGGCAGCCACGCGCCCTTGTCCCAGCCGGTCCGCCGGCCAAGATGGGTCAGCTGGATCATCACCGCGCAGCCCTGATCGTGGCATTCGTCGGCAAGCTTCTTCATCCAGCCGACGACTTCGTCCTTCCAGACGAGCACGTTGTTGAAGACCGGCGGGCTGTCGCGACTGACCGACGCGGAGCCCGCCGTCATCGTCATCGCAACGCCGGCCTTGGCACGTTCGACGTGATAGGCGCGGTAGCGGTCCTTCGGCATACCGTCTTCGGGGTAGGCGGGTTCATGACTGGTCGTCATGATCCGGTTCCTGAGGGTCAGATGCTTCAGGCGGTAAGGCTGCAAAAGCGGGTCGTTCGAAGTCATGGCATCTTCCTGAGGTCGGATCATCGGGGTCGAGCTTACGCGCCATGGCGGCGGCGGGGCAGGCCGAAAACCGACATTGGGCGGGGACGTTCCCGACCTCGTGTCAGCCGCGCGCGGCCTCGATCATTCGGTGGACGTTCTCGGGATCGGCGTCGGGCGTGATGCCGTGGCCGAGGTTGAAGATGTGGGGGCCGTTGGAAAAGGCGCGCACGATGCGGCGCGTCTCGGAGACCAGCGCCTCGCCGCCCGTGACCAGGAGCGAGGGGTCGAGATTGCCCTGCACGCAGCCGTCCTTCTGGACCTGTTCGGCCGCCCACTCGGCCGAGACCGAATTGTCGAGCGCCACGCAGTCCGCGCCGGTCGCCCTGGCGAAACCGACATAGCGTTCACGCGCTTCCCGCGGGAAGGCGATGACCGGCAGGCCGGGATGGCGGGCCTTGAGCTCTGCGATGATCCTGGCGGCGGGCTTCAGTGCGAAATCGTCGAAGTCCTGTCCCTTGAGCGAGCCGGCCCAACTGTCGAAGAGCTTGACGACCTCGGCCCCGGCCGCGACTTGCGCCGAGAGATAGTCGATCGTCGCGTCGGTCAAAAGGTCGATGAGACCGGCGAAGGTCGCCCGGTCCTCGGCCTTGAGCCGCGTGCGCCGGGCCCTGGTCGGGCGTGCCGCGTCCGGCGATCATGTAGGTCGCCACGGTCCAGGGCGCGCCGGCGAAGCCGATCAGCGTGACCTCGCGCGGCAGGGCGCGGGACAGGATGCGCACGGTCTCGTAGACCGGGGACAGAGTGTCGTGAATCGCCTCCTTCGGCTTCAGCCCAGCTAGTCCGTCCGCAGTCGTGATCGTGGACAATCGCGGCCCTTCGCCGGTTTCGAACCAGAGATCGCAACCAAGGGCCTGCGGCAGCAAAAGAATATCCGCAAAAAGGATCGCCGCGTCGAAACCGTAGCGGCGAATGGGTTGCAGCGTGACCTCGGTCGCCAGCTCCGGATTGTAGCACAGCGACAGGAAATCCCCGGCTTTTGCCCTTGTTTCACGGTATTCCGGCAGATAGCGCCCGGCCTGGCGCATCATCCAGATCGGCGGAACGGCTTGGGTTTCGCCGGCTAGGGCGCGCAGGATCGTCTTGGTCATCGGGCTCTCCTCGCCCCTTTCATCCCGGCCTGCGACCCGATGTCAAGCGCGGGGCGGGCTCCGGGCCATTGCGCGGGCATTCTGTCGCGGCTATGCCGGGGCCATGAACATGCCAAACGCGCAAAATCCGCTGAAGATCGGCACCCGAGGCTCGCCCCTGGCGCTCGCCCAGGCGATCGAGACACGGCGACGGCTGATGTCGACGCATCACCTGGCTGAAGACGCCTGCGAGATCGTCATCATCAAGACCACCGGCGACGACCGGGCGCTGATCGTGGCCGACCGGCCGTTGAAGGAAATCGGCAACAAGGGCCTGTTCACCAAGGAGATCGAGGAGGCGATGCTGGCCGGCGCCATCGACATCGCCGTGCATTCGACCAAGGACATGCCGGTCGAGCAACCCGCGGGGCTGGTGCTCGACTGCTACCTCCCGCGCGAGGATGTGCGGGACGCCTTCATGTCGTCCTCGGTCGCGCGGCTCGCCGACCTGCCCGAAGGGGCGGTCGTCGGCTCGTCCTCGCTGCGCCGGCGCGCGCAGCTTGCCAACCGGCGGCCCGACCTGAAGCTCGTGGAGTTTCGCGGCAATGTGCAGACCCGGCTGAAGAAGCTGAACGACGGGGTGGCGGCGGCGACCTTCCTCGCGATGGCCGGGCTGAACCGGCTCGGCATGGCGGCGCTGGCGAAGGGCGCGGTCGAGGTCGAGGAGATGCTGCCCGCCGTCGGCGCAGGGCGCCATCGGGATCGAACGGCGCGCCGACGACGCGCGGGCCGAGGCGTTGCTGGCGGCGATCCACGACGCGGCCGACCGGCGAGCGGCTGGCGGCCGAGCGGGCCTTCCTCGCGACGCTCGACGGGTCGTGCGAGACGCCGATTGCCGGGCTGGCCGTCCATGATGGCGGCGGGCTTTGGCTCCGCGGCGAGATCCTGCGCCCCGACGGGTCCGAAGTGATCCGGGGCGAGCGGCGGTTCGCGGCCTCGGACGCGGCCGAGGCCGGGCGCCGATCTGGCCCGCGAACTGCTCGCGCAGGCGCCGAATGGGTTCTTCGACTGGCGGTGAGCGAGCAAAGCCGACGCCGCACTTCGAGGTCACAACGTTGCGTCGGGAAGGGTTTTGCCCGGGTTGAGGATGCCATTCGGGTCGAAGGCTGACTTCACCGCCCGCATCATGTCGAGAGCAACCTGATCCTTGCGCCGCCGCATCGAGGGGAGTTTCGACAGCCCGATCCCGTGTTCGGCCGAGAACGAGCCACCGAGGTCGGCGACGATCCCCTCGACCGCTTCGGTCAGCGCCTCGTCGAGGGCGGCGTCCTTGCGGGTCGGGAAGATCGTGTAGTGAAGGTTGCCGTCGCCGAGATGGGCGACGGTGTTGGTCCCGGCGCCGGGGTCGATCCGCTCGGTGACGGCGAGGGCGCGGGAGAGGAAGGCATCGACCTTGTCGAGCGGCAGCGCCACGTCGGTGTCGACGGTGTGGCCGTGGCCGACGGTAATCTCCGCCGCCGCCTCGCGCCGGGCCCAGATCGCGCGACGCTGGGCTTCGGTCCGGGCAAGCGTGGCATCGAGGACGAGGCCGTCCTCCATCATCGCGGCGAGCGTCTCTTCGAGGAGTGTCGTCAGTGGGACCGAGCCGTCGGTCAGGGGCGTCGTGTCGCGCGGGGCGGTGGCGCCAAGCTCGACGAGGATGGTCACGTCGTGGATTTCGGCGAAGGGCAGGCCGAGGTCGGGGCGGCGGGCGCGGAGCTGTTCGAGATAGGTGCGCGGCATGAACTCGAACGCCTCGACGAGGCCGCCGGTCGCCTCCTGCAACCGGTTGAGAAGCGTCAGCGCGGCCGGCAGCGAAGGGGCTGCGAGCATCGCGGTCGCGTGGGCCTTCGGGGCAGGCACGAGCTTCATCGCGGCGGCGGTGATGACGCCGAGCGTGCCTTCGGCGCCGATGAAGAGGTCCTTGAGGTCGTAGCCGGAATTGTCCTTGTGAAGCTCCGACATCAGATTCATCACCCGGCCGTCCGCCAGCACGACCTCGATCCCGAGGCAAAGGGCGCGGGCCGAGCCGTAGCGGAGCACGTTCGAGCCGCCGGCATTGGTCGAGAGACCCCGCCGATCTGGGCCGAGCCGCGGGCGCCGAACCAGAGCGGGAAATAGAGGCCCTCGGCCTCGGCAGCCTCGTGGAGCGTCGACAGGATGACCCCGGCCTCCACCACCGCGACACGCGCCTCGGGGCGGAGCGCGCGGATGCGGTTCATCCGCTCGAGCGAGAGCATGAGCGCCCCCTCGGCCGCGATTGCGCCGGTGAGGCCGGTGAGACCGCCGGCCGGCACGACGGGGATGCGGTCCGCATGGGCCAGGCGGAGGATCGCCGCGACCTCGCCGGCCGTGCCGGGGCGGAGAACGGCGGTGGGTGTCCATCGGTATTTCCCGGTCCAGTCGCGGCAATAGGCGGCGGTGTCGGCGCCGGTCAGGACCTGGCCGGGGCCGAGAAGGTCGGTCAGGCGGGCGATGAGGGTCATCGTCGGAAACTCCCTGGATCGGCGCCACTTTCCGGCGGACCGGCGGGATTGGCCAGAGGGAATCGTCTGCCGCGCGTGTTTCGAAACCTATGAAACGAGCGGATATTCACGAGTGAAATGAGATCTGGGCAAATGGACACGATGGGCAACTTGTTGCGAACCGGGGCGGTCTGACCATTTCGACGCGATCGGGCGGGAAGGGCGGACGGAACTAGACCACCCGGCCCCGCGAAACCCGCCCTTGCGGTGCCCCTGTCGCGCCGCCGCAGGCCCCGACGCGGTGCGGCAGGACTGTCGGGAACCAAACCGCGCACCGGGCGTTCAGGTGGCGGTCGGCGTTCCTGTCCACGTTCCCCGCGTGCAGCCGATCCAACGGAAGGCTCTGTCCCCATCGCCTTCCCATCACCGCCGGTGTGTCGACGTCTCGACCCCGGCGGTCTTTTCTTGAGGCTTTACCTGGCGGTGCAGTCGGCCCTGCAACCTGGGCGCGCGCGGCGGGCGCACAAGAAAACCCCGGGCGGTTCGGCCCAGGGCTCGTCTCTCCGCTGGTGTGTCGGCGGCGCAGTTACTTCAGGTTCTTCACCACGTGATCGGCGAAGGCGGCGACCATCGCGTCGTAGTATTCCTGACTGTCGGTCGTGATCGCCGAGAGATCGGTGCCGGGCAGGAAGAACGGCCCGGCCTGCTCGAACGTCACGGTCAGTTCGTAGGCGTCGAACTTGGTGTTGTCGCTGTCATGGGTCACCGCGACGTCGCCAACGAGCCGTGATTCGGCAGTGCCGACGGCGGACTGGAAGCTGTTGGCGAGTTCGACCTCGTCGATATCGACGAGAATCTTGGCGCCTTCCTCGCCGGTCTTGCCGACCAGAGCGCCGACGATGGCGTTTTCGAGATCGTCCGGCAGGGTCGTCCAATGCGCGGCCGCCCCGGTGTTCTGGATCGCGTCGAGATCGGCCGTGACCTCGACCTCGCGGACTATGGTTTCGGCGAAGACGGGTGCTGCGGTGGCGATGGCAAGACCGGCCAGCAGGCCGCGTGCAGTGGTGGTGAACATGATCTTACTCCTCGATCTTTGCTGTTCGGCCGGGATAGGGCCGTCGGACTGACAACGTGCCAGACGGCGGGCGGTTCCGCCGTTCCCCCCGCGCCGCGTCAGTCGCGCCCGCCACAGTGCGCGATCTCGTGTCCGGGCCCGCGGGCCGCACGGTGGAATCGAAATTTCTTTGGAACCCTGACGTCGTTCGGACGTTGACCATGCAAGCGCCACGGCGCTCTTGCAGTAACGGTTAAAAGGAGTTGACCCTCATGAAAAAGCTCATGATTTCCACCGCTTTCCTCGCGTTCGCCGGCACCGCGTCGGTCGCGCAGGACGGCATGTTCCGCACCGCTGCGGACCCGATGGAGGTGCATGCGTCCGAGTTCATCGGCCAGCGCGTCTACAGCTCCGAGACCGCCCTCGATGGCGATGCTTTCGACGGCCTCCAGGACGGCTGGGAGGATATCGGCGAGGTCAACGACGTGATCCTGTCGCGCGACGGCACCGTCGAGGCCGTCCTCGTCGATATCGGCGGATTCCTCGGCATCGGCGAACGCCAGGTGGCTGTCGACATGAGCGCGCTGCGGTTCGTGGGCGACGACGCGACGCCCGACGACGAGGGGGACTATTTCCTCGTGATGAATGCGACGCGGGCCAATCTCGAAGGAGCGCCGGAATACGCGCGGCCAGCGATGGGATCCGCCGGCGAGCGCGGGCGAGGCGGCGGTGACCGTCACCGACGGGGCACCATGGCCGCGACCGCAGTCGGCGACGCGGCGCAGGATACCGCGGACGCCATGAATCGCGAGCCGGCTGATGCGCGACGGCTACGAAGCCACCGCCGAGGAAACCTGACGACCGAGATCCTGACCGGCGCCTCGGTCTACGACGCCAACGACGATGGTCGGCGAGGTGTCGGCTGATCCTCGACGACCAGGGCAAGATCACCCACGGGATCATCGACGTCGGCGGTTTCCTCGGCCTCGGTGAAAAGCCCGTCGAGCTTGCGATCGGCGACATCGACATCCTGCACGACGCCGGCGGACGACGTCCGGGTCTATGTTTCGATGACCCGCGAGGAACTCGAGGCGATGCCGACCTACGACAAGTAAGCGCGTAACGTAACGAGTGCGCATGGTCCCCATCCGTGCGAATGCGTGGACCGCGGCCTGTCGTTTGCAGACGGCCGCGGTCTTCCGTATCGAGTGTCTTCGACCCGCGCGCCCGACGAGCAACACAATCTGATCTGAGGCGGCTACACGATGAACGACGACCCGAACCCGTCTACGCGGCCTCCGGACGATCGCCGGTGTCGACGATTGCGCGAGGTGCTCGACGGGATCATCGCGTTTGTCGGGATCCTGACGCCCGAAGGCATCCTGACCGAGGCCAACGAGGCTGCGGTGCGCGTGTCGGGCCTGCACCGCGACGAACTGATCGGCAAGCCGTTCTGGGACTGCTGGTGGTGGGCTTTCGACGCCGCCGTGCAGGACCGGCTGCGCGATGCCATCGCCCGCGCCGCCAGGGGCGAACACATCCGCTACGACGCCGAGGTGCGTGTCGCCGGCGATGCCCGGATCATCATCGACTTTCAGCTTATTCCGCACCGCGGGCCGGACGGCGAGGTCGATTTCCTGATCCCTTCCGGCGTCGACATCACCCGCCGGGTCCGCAAGAAGGAGGCGTTGCGCGCCGCCCATGACAGTTTCCGGGACGTCGTGACCAACGCGCCCTTCGGCATCTTCGCCGTCGATGCCGATTTCCGCATGGCCATGGTCAGCGCCGGTGCGGCGCAGACGTTCCGCACCATCGACCCGCTGATCGGGCGCGATTTCGCCGAGGTGCAGCGCATCCTGTGGCCCGAACCCTATGCCAGCGACGTCATCGCGATGTTTCGCCAGACGCTCGAAACCGGCGAATCCTATCAGGCGCCCAGCAACCCGCAGACCCGCAGGGATACCGCCGACGTCGAGGCCTACGACTGGAAGATCCGGCGCGTGACGCTGCCCGACGGGCGCCACGGTGTCGTGTGCCATTTCTACGACCTGTCCGAACGCGCCCGCTACGAGGCCGCCCTGCGCGACAGCGAGGCGCGCTTTCGTGCCACCTTCGACAGTGCCGCCATCGGCATCGCCCATGTCGCACCCGATGGCACCTGGTTGCGGGTCAATCGCAAGCTGACCGAGATCCTGAAATATTCCGAGGCGGAACTGCGCCAGCGGACGTTTCAGGATCTCACCCATCCCGACGACATCGAACCCGACCTGACCCTGTTCGCCCGCCTGCTCAACGGCGAGATCGCCTCTTACGACATGGAAAAGCGCTATCGGGACCGTGCCGGCAACGTGATCTGGGCGGACCTGACCGTGAGTTGCGTGCGCGACGGCGACGGCGCGGTGGATTATTGCATCTCGGTGATCGAGGATATCTCGGACAAGAAGGCCGCCGAGCGGCAGCAGAAACTGCTCAACGCGGAACTCAACCACCGGGTCAAGAACATCCTGGCGATGGTCCAGTCGATGGCCTCGCACACGATGCGCACGGCCGCCGATGCCGGCGCCTTCATGGAGCGTTTCTCGGGGCGCCTGCGCGCCATCGCGGCATCGCATGACAGCATTTTCGACAACCGGCAGTTGCAGGCCGACCTGGCTCACGGTGATCCGCAGACAGCTCGCCCCCTACGCCGCCGACGACGGCGACCGTCTGCGTCTGTCCGGTCCGCTGGTCCTTGTCGATACGACAACTGCTCATGCCCTTGGCCTGATCCTGCACGAGCTTGCGACAAACGCGGCCAAGTACGGAGCGCTGTCGGCCGAAGGCGGCGTCATCCGCATTGCCTGGGAGCCCCTCGCGGAGGACCCGTCCCGCATCCGTATTAGCTGGGTGGAGAGCGGTGGGCCGACGGTGCGCCCGCCGGACCGCAAGGGTTTCGGAACCCGCTTGATCGAATCGACGCTTCACCACAGCTTGCAGGGATCCGCCCGGATCGACTTTCCGCCGGCCGGGCTGACCGCAGAGTTCGTCGTTCTCAGGGATATAGGCGCGCAATGACTGACAGGACGCGGGTGTTGGTCGTGGAGGACGAGGTGGTCATCGCCTTGGACCTGCAGGCGGAGCTGGAATCGCGCGGCTACGACGTGGCCGGTCCGGCGGGCACCATCGCCGATGCGATGGACGCGCTCAGCGCCGGCCACGTCGGTATCGCGGTGCTCGACATCAACCTCGGGGAGGATACGTCCTTCGACATTGCCCGGCGCTGTCTCGGCGACGGGATTCCGGTCGTGTTTCTCAGCGGCGACGGCGGCGACGCGCTGCCCGAGGAGCTACGCGAGATCGAACTGGTGACGAAGCCGGTCGACTACGGCGCGCTCGATCTCGCGCTGTCGCGTGCGATGGGGCAGTGAGGGCCTGAGCGCGGTTCCGGCGACAGGCTGCGAAGACGACGTCGGCCGGACCGGGGTGGACATATCCCCGGCCCGGTCTGGCCGCCGCTGATCCGAACCACATGGATCGGGATCACGAGGCGGCGGATTGACGATTCTGCGCCGGATCAGACCGGCGGCTTGCCCCGCATCGCGCGCGCGACCATCGCGACGACGAACAGGATCAGGAAGATCACGAACAGGATCTGCGCGATCCCGGCCGAGGCGCCGGCGATTCCGCCGAAGCCCAGAGCTGCGGCGATCAGCGCGATGACGAGAAAGGTAATGGCCCAACCGAGCATGGTAGTCGCTCCTCTTGCTGTTGCATTGCTGTGGTGATGCAGATGCCGGGAAAACGCCCGACGGTGACGAAAGGTTCCCTGACGTTTCTGCAATCGCGTGTCCGGGGCGCCCGCCCGGCCGCTGGAACCCGGTGTCTTCCGCGCGCGTTCCCCTTTGCCGAAAGGGAAAGGACCGCGTGATGGAAATGAACATGTTCGAGCTTTCCGGGCTGGGGGGCGTCGTTCTCCTCGTCCTCGATATCTGGGCGCTCGTGTCGATCCTGGGATCGGGCGCGACCAACGGGCGCAAGGCGCTCTGGGTGCTTCTTGTCTTTCTCCTGCCGCTCGTCGGTTTCGTGATCTGGCTGATCGCCGGCCCGCGATCCTCCGCGCGGGGACGCTGAGGGTGGCCGACGAATTTCGCGCCCGGTTCCGCCACAGCGGAACGGTACGCGGAACCCGGACCCGCGTTTGCACGTTGAGGGCAAAGACAGCGGATACCGCGATCCCGCCCCGAAGCCGGGCCGGCGCGGTCCGCCAGACGCAGCCGCAAAGGAGGTTCACGTGACACGAGAAACCGTAAAGAAGACCGTCGAAGAGGCCGCGCGTGTCGCGTCGGACTCGGCGGCCGAAGCTCTCGATTTCGCGAAGAAGGAAGCCGCCGTGGCCGCCGGGCGCGCATCGGAGACCTTGCGGTCGCAGGCCGAGGCCGGGGCCGAGGCGGGCAAGGACATGGTCTCGGACCAGGGCCTGAAACTCGCCGAGCGTCTTCGTGCCGGCGCCGATGCCGACGATCTGCAGAGCCGCATCCTGAACGTCGTGGCCGGCAGCGTCGCGGAAATGTCCGAGGATTTGCGGGGGCGGAGCCTGCCGTCGCTCGTCGACGAGACGGAGCGCTTCGCCCGCAGCCATCCTAGCGCCTTTGTCGCCGGCGCCGCGCTGGCGGGCTTCGCCCTCGCGCGGTTCGCGCGGGCCAGCGGCGCGCCGCTATCCGGCCACGCGCCGGTCACGGCCGCATCGGCGTCGGTGCCCGGCCAGTGGCCCGCCGCCCCGGCCGGACGCCCCGCGCCGCAGTCGCAACCGGCGGGGCCTGCGCTGACGGAACCGCAATCGTGACCAGCGAACCGCAAGCCAGAGGTATCGGGGCCGTGGTCTCGGACGCCATGCAGGCGCTACTCGACCTTGTCCGGGGCGAGGCCGCGCTGGCCCGCGCCGAGATCGAGGAGACGCTTCGCAAGGCGGCCGCCGGGCTCGTCCTCGTTCTCCTCGGCGCGGCGGTGAGCTTCGCCGCGCTGAACGTCCTCGCCGGTGCCGCGGTCGCGGCCCTGGTGGCCGAAGGATTGTCGGCGGGCTGGGCGGCGCTTGCCGTTGCGGCGGGGATGCTTCTCGTCGCTGCGATCCTGGCGGCGCTCGGCCTCCGCGCGCTTGCCCCGTCGAAACTCACCTTGCGCCGCACGGCCTGCAATGTCCGTCGCGACGCCCAGACACTCAAGGAGATCCTGACCCATGACACAGCATCCTGACACCGGCAGCATCGAGGCCGAACTGGAACGCAGCCGTGCCCGGCTCAATTCTGCCGTGGACGAATTGCAGGACCGCACGTCGGTCGAAAACCTGGCGCAAGAAGCGCTGGGCATGATCCGCAGCAATGCCGCTGACTATACCCGCTCCATCGACAGCGCGGTCCGCGCCAACCCGATCGCCGTCGCGCTGACTGGCGCCGGGATTGCCTGGCTGATCTTCGGTAATCGCCGGGCGACGCCCGAGCCGGGGCCGGCCGCGATCTCGCGCTGGGAGGACGAGGGCGGGACTTCGCGTCCGTCGCAGGGCTACGGCACTACGCCCTGCGGCATGTCCGAGACGCGGGGATGGTCGGACCGGATCGACGCGCTGCGCGAAAAGGCGTCGCAGGCCCTACGCGGGATTGAGCGCAAGGCGCGGAGCCAGGCCGGCGACCTCAGGGACTACGCGGCGGAGCGGGCCAAGGTGCTCGCGAGTTTCACCGACGACATGCGGGCGAGCCTTCTCGACGGGCTCGACGGGCTGTCGGAAGCCGCGCGCGACCGCATCGTGAAGGCGCGTGAAGCGGCGTATCTCGCGCGTCTGCGCGTGGGCCAGTCGTCCCGTGGCGGCGCGCGAGAGGCCGAGCGGCTGATCAATGAGCATCCGATGATTGCCGGGGTCCTCGCCATGGCGCTCGGCGCGGCCTTCGCGGCGGCACTACCGCGCACGCGGGTCGAGGACAGAAGCTTCGGTACCGAGAGCGACCGGCTGATGGATGCGGCCGCCAAACTCCTGCGAGAAGAGCGCGACCGCATGAGCCGGGTCGCGAGCGGCGTCGCGGACGAGTTGAAATCCTCGGTGCGCGACGCGGCGGACACGGCTGCCGAAAAGGCCGCCGAGATCGGCGAGAACCTGCGCGAGCGCGCCGAGGCGGAAGCGCGGCGCGGCAAGACGGCGAAGAAGCTGGCCTGACACGACCCGAAGTGAGGTTCCTGCCCGGATGGATTGTCCTTCATGCATCCGGTTCGGGAAACGGACCGGCAGCCGCGCCCCGTGCGGCTGCCGGTTTCGTTTTTCGAGTGTCGTTCTGGCAAATCCGTTCCGCAGGTCCGGCCGCTGTTGCGTCCGCACAACGCCCGCCGGTCCGGATCCAGGTCGCGCGGGAACCTTCCGGCGGCCCTGTACGTTGTCCGGAAAACAACAGAACTCCGAGGCGGCCATGCAGAAACAGACAACCCTCGCGGCGCTTCTTGCCGCAATCGAACGGAGCCTTGCCGAGCTCGAGCGTCATGCAGATGCGGAAGGCCGGTCACGGGTCTTTTCCATACGGCCGATCCTTGTTCGACGTCGCCGCGCCCACGCGGCCTTGCGCGCATTTCTTCGCGGCAACGGCCGGGTATCTGCAGGCCCCAAGCGGCCGCTGGCCGTCCCGCCGACCATCGAGGCGGGCGCGCCGACGCTCTTCGCCCTGATCCAGTCCGAGCGGCGGCTCCTCGCGCTTTATGACGCGGTGCGGTCGCTGACCGGTGACAGTTCGCCCGAGGCGCATCTGCTCGGCTGGCAGCGCGCCGAAAGTGAGGACGCGATCCGTCGCCTGTCGGCTGCCGTCTCCACCTGGCCCGCCATCGACGGCGCAAGGCGCATCGCGGAGGGATAGCAGCGCGCTGCCATCCGACCCATAGCGAAACGCGCCGCCCGGCAGGGACGGCGCGTTTGTCGTTCATCGGGTTCGGGTTGTCAGGCGGCGTCGAACCGGATCACCGCGTGGTCGCCGAGATCGGGCTTGTGATCCGCCGAGAGATTCGCCCGCAGCACTTCGAGCCCGAACCGGACCCCGCTGTCGGTCGAGGCCCAGAGCGCTGCTTCCTGCGGCATCAGCCGCAGGAGGCAGGCCTTCGGATCCTCGATCCCGCCGTCGAACCAGGCGCCCACGACGGGCGACCACAACTCCTCGAGCTTCGTCCGGTCCTCGGACTGCTCGATCGTGCCGGCAAGGCAGGCGTGGAAGTCGTGGTCGAGTCCGGTCACGCAGTAGTGCGCCCTGGCTCCCACCCCGACCGACCGGACAAGGTCCGTATCGGTCGAGGTGATGAACCAGACCGCGTCGGTGGTGGGGTCGGGGAAATGGGTCATCGGCTGCATGTGCCGGCCCGACGCCAGAACCCCGAGCATGCCCACCCGCACCTCGTCCATCGCCGCGAAGAGCGCGGCTTTCGGATCGTCCGCGAGGGTCGAGCGACGGTTCATCGGGGCAGCCTCAGAGGTGCTGCACCCAGTCGTCGACTTCGCGCTCGGCCGCATCCTTGGCGTGGCCGTATTTCTCCTGCACGAGGCCGACGAGCTGTTCGCGGCGGCCCTCGGCGCTGTGCCATTCGTCATCGGTGATGTCGCCCCATTTGGCCTGAGCCTTGCCTTTCAGCTGCTTCCAGTTGCCGGCGATCTGATCCCAGTTCATGACGTTCTCCTTCAGGTTGGATTGATCGGTGTCAGTACCGTCCCAACGCGTGGCGACCGGAGATGTTCCCCGTCGGAGCGCCAGCCCCCGATTTCGGCGGCAAGCCGCCCAATCGGCCTCTCGCCCCGATTTCCTTCGCTGTGGAACCTCGGCGCACCGCCCTGCGTTGATTCCGCGACCATGGGGGAGATCATCTTGGACAAGACCGAACGCCTCGCGCAGTTCTCGGTGATCGCGCTCGCCGCCGTCGCCGTGATCGCGGCCATGCATTTCGGCGAGGCGATCCTCGCGCCGCTCACGCTCGCTCTGGTCGCGGGCGTCGTCCTCTCGCCGCTTTCGGATTTCTGGGAAAGCCGGGGATACTCGCCTGCCTGGGGCGCCCTTATCGGACTCGACGGCGACGCTTGTGGTCGTCGGTGGGCTGATCCTCGCGTTCCATCCGATAATCGCGCGGCTGGTCGAGCAGGCGCCGAAGGTGTGGTCCGACATGCAGGAGGTCGTGCGCGGGCTGCGGGGGTTGATGCGCGGGCTCTCCGAAGTGACCGAGGGCGTGGCCGACGCGATCGCACCCGAGGCGAACGCGGCGGCGGCGGGCGCCGGAGCGGCGGAGGAGGGCGTAGCGATCCCGTCGGCAGCAGACGCGCTGATGGCGGCGCCGGCGATCCTGTCGCAGATGCTGATTTTCGCCGGATCGCTCTTCTTCTTCCTGATGACGCGGAGCGAGATCTATTCCTGGGTGTCGTTGCGCCTGTCGAACACCGGCGGACGGGCCGAGCTTGCCCACCGCCTGCGCCTCGCGGAGCGCAACGTGTCGCGCTACTTTTCCACGATCACGCTAATCAACGCAGGGCTCGGCGCGATCACTGCGGCGGTGCTGCAGTTCATCGGCTTGCCGGATGCGATGATCTGGGGCGCGGTCGCCTTCGCCGTCAATTTCGTCGTCTATCTTGGCCCGGCGATGTTCATCTTGGTTTTGCTCTTCGTCGGCGTCGCGGAATTCGACGGCGTCCTGTCGCTGGCGCCGGCGCTCTCGTTCCTTATCCTCAACGCGATCGAGGGGCAGTTCGTGACGCCCGCACTCGTCGGGCGGCACATGGCGGTAAATCCGCTTCTCGTCTTCCTCGCGCTGATCTTCGGGGTCTGGCTCTGGGGGCCGATCGGTGGGATCGTCGCGATTCCGATGCTGCTCTGGGTGCTCGTGCTGAACGATGCGGTTGTTCATCCTCGCAAAGCCGCCGCGGAGACCGTGGCCACCTGACCTCAGACCATTTCGTCGGGGACGAGCGGCACGATGCTTGCGTCGGCCTCGGCCGCCTTGACGTCGTAGGGCAGGATGAAGCCGGCGCGGTCTTCCGGCACAGTCCGCGCGTTTTCAAGCGCGAGGCGGCGCCATTCCGCCACCGCGCGGGCGCTGTCGTAAAAACCGTCCCCAGCGTCTTCCGGCAGCCAGTGCGAGAAGACCTGGCGGCGGAGCGCCTGAACATCGCGGCGCCGCGTCACGAGTAGCCCAGCTTCGGTGTCCCAGCGCAGGCTCCGTCCGTTCAGGTTGGCCGAGGACACGATTGCGGCGAGGTCGTCGAAGATAGAGACCTTGGCGTGGATGTAGACGAGTGGCGCGCCGTGCAGCCGGTCGCGGCCGTTGACGCTTTCGTCGGCCGCCCCGAAGGCGCGGGGTTGCGCGGCCCCTCCGATGAAGAGCCGCCGCCCGAAGGCGCGCATGAGGATCTTCAGCACCCGCGCCTGAAGGAACTCTCCGAACCGGGCGTCGAGGCCGGCGCGGCGCTTGAAGGCGATCTCCTCCGGCGCGCCTGGAAGGATCAGGATCATGCCAAGCGCGGGGTTCCCGGCGGCGAGGTCGGCGAGGTAGCGGGCGAGCTTCAGGTCGCGGAAATACTGCGTCTCGAGGTAGATCAGCCGCCGGGTGCGGCGGGCGAAGTGTTCGTGCGCCGTCGCGAGTTCCTGCACGACGGGTTCGGGGCCGAAATGGAGGGCGTTGCTCGTCCGGCGGCGCGAGAGTGTGCGCAGCATGTTGCGGTGCCGGAGCGGCTCGGCGCGGCCGGCGGCCACGTCGAGGAAGCTTTCCAGATGTTCCTGCGCCTCGGTCGCGGCGGGTCCGTCGACCAGAAGCTGGACGTCGTGCCACGTCTCGTCGGCGCGCTGGTCGTGGTCCGGCGTGTCGTAGCGGCGCTCGTCAAGGTCGAGGCCGCCGATGTAGAGTCGCCGGCGGTCGAAGACGGCGAGCTTCTGGTGATGCGTCGCGGGATAGAGGCAGGGCAGGGGCCAGAGCCGCGGGCGGTAACGGCCGTCGCCGCGCCGGACGAGCCGTTCGGCGAGGCCAGGCATCTCGCGGATCGCGGTGGCGCGGACCGGATCGGGCTGTCGGTTGAGCCAGGCGGCGGCACGGTACTGCTTTGTCAGGATCACTGGCCAGAAGGCGAGCCGTGGCAGCACGCCGGTCCTGGCGGGATGCATCGCGGGCACGACCCGCAACCGCGCTTTCGGGCCCGCCATTTCGGCCGCGGAGACGAGCCGGCGCACCGAGCGCCAGGTCATGCGGTGCATGGCCGGTCGTGCGACGGGATCGAAATCGGTGATGACGATATTCAGGGCCACACCCCGCGCGAGCGTGTCGATGACGAGGTCTAACCAGGCCTCGCCCACCTTGCGCGCCTCGTCCGAGCGCAGCCGCGTCGTCAGGTCGAAGATCCGGAAGCTCGCCCAGATCTCCGAACGCGCGCCGAGGAATTCCCGCTCCAGAGCAGGGTAGGCCTGTTCGGCCGTGAGCAATGTCTCGAACGTCGACTGCACTGACCTGTACTCAAACTTCTTGAGCATGGCGGATGAACTGGGATTTCAGGGCGGGCATGTCGGATCAACGCGGGATGGTGTCATCGGGTTCCGCCTGGGCGGTTCTCTCCTTCATCTCGCGTTCTTCCCCTTCCGAGAGCGGGCGCAGTTCGAAGCCGACGACGAGTTCGTAGACATCGTCGGACTCCCGGCGCTCCACCGTGCCGCCGAGCTGCATCGCGAAGGCCGCGACGAGCTGGGTGCCGAGACCGCCCGGCCGCGTGCCGGCGACCGCGCTGTTAGCGTCCGCTTCGGCTTCGGCTTCGGCGACGCGCCGGGTCAAGACGCTGTTGCCGACCTTGAGTTCGGCCCGCGTCTCGCTCGGCCGCGTCAGGCTTACCCAGAGCTCCGCCGGCGCGGATCCCACGCCATGCGCGTATTTCAGCGCGTTCGTCACCGCCTCAGCCATCAGAAGCGCGAGCGGCACGGCCTGATCGGGCGTCATGCGGATATCGGCGAAATCGGTCCGGACGGTGAACCTCCGATCCGGCCGGTCGGCGAGATTGGTGATCTGCCGCACGATGGTCGCGAGAAGCTCGTCCGAGTGGATGTCCGACAAGCCGGCGGTCTGGTAGAGTTCCCTGTGGATGGTGGCGAGGCTCATCACCCGGTCCTGCAGGCCCTTCATGATGCTTTTGGCCTCGGGCGAATGGGTTCGGCGCATCTGCATGTTCATGATTGAGGCGATGAGCTGGAGGTTGTTCTTCACCCGATGATGCACCTCGCGCAGCAGCACTTCCTTCTGGTGGATCATGTCCTCCAGCTCGGCCTCGTCGTGCAGGATCGTGTCGGTCATGCGCTCATAGGCTTCGGCCAAGTCGCGGATCTCGGCCGGGGCGGAGCGTACGTCGATATCGCCGACCATGCGGTTGCCGCGCGCGAAGGAGTGGAGCGACCGACTGAGCTTGCGGATGTGGCGGATCACCAGCCGCTCCACCGCGAGCCAGGCGACGACGAGGCTTGCCACCCACATCAGCACCGGAAAGAGGACCGGCGCGGAGCCGAGAAGGCCGCTCGTCGCGCTGGCCCCTTGGGGCGGCCACGAGCCGAGCACGTAGAGCTCGTTGGGCACCAGCGGAACCACCGAGAAGACCCGCTGGTCGCCAGCGACGGATTCCGCGGAGAATGATATCGCCCGGCTTCCGACCAGCGCGGCCAGCGCCCGTTCGCGGGGAAGAGCATGGCTGAGATCGTCAAGCGGTCGCGACGCGGTCAGGACTGTGCCGGACGGGTCGTAAGTAAGCATCGTCAGCGGTTTCTTGTAGTCCAGGCCGCTGTCCTCGGCGACCCTGAGACCGGCATGGGACAGCGACACGCTGACAAGGCCGCGATAGCTGCCCGCCTCGTCGAAGACCGGGTGCGAGATCACCAGGACAGATGACCCCGAAACCAGGCCCACCGGCTTCACCGTGAACGAGGTTCCCGGCTCGCGCGATGCCCGGTTGAACAGTGGGTCCTCGTCAAAGTCGAAGGTCTTTCCGGCGGAGTTGCAATTGCTGATGCCGTTTTCGGGCACATAGGCGATCAGCGAATACTGGGGTCCTTCAAGCAGCAGGCGCTGCATGAGCGCCGTGCATTCTGCGTTGTCGGGAATAACCTGCCAAACGGCGTTCGAAAGGACCGTAGCGACCCCGCGCGCCTGCTGAATCAGGCGCAATTCGCCGCTTGCGGCGCGCATCGTCTCGCCCATCAGCGCCGCTTGCGACCGCGCCAGTGCCTCGTCCCTCACCTCCAGGGATTTCAGCACGGAGATCAGGGTGAGCGGCAGCAGCACGGCCGCAAGCAGGAAAGCCAACCGGTAGCCGAGCCTGTCTTTCACGCCGCGCCGAACCGGCGCCTCCGTCATGCCGCCTGCACCCCCGACTTGCCGAGCACGGCGATCGTCGCGCCGTCTGCCCCTGAGATCGGATCCTCACCGGCACTGAGCCCCAAAAGCTCGCACAGGCGCGCCCGGGCGCGGTTGACGCGGCTCTTGACCGTGCCGACGGCGACGCCGGTCATCGCCGCTACCTCCTCGTAGGAAAATCCCGACGCGCCGGCGAGGATCAGAACCTCGCGGTGCTCCGGCGAGAGCTGGCCGAACGCCTTGCGGAAGTCGTTGAAGGCGAGGCGGCCGTCATGCGCCGGTTTCTCGTAAAGCTTGCTGGCATGGACCCCGTCGCTGTCGGGCACTTCGCGCTTGCGCTTGCGCTTGTCGGAAAAGAACGTGTTGCGCAGGATCGTGAAGAGCCAGGCCCGCATGTTCGTCCCTGGCTGGAACTTCTCGATATTGGTCCAGGCCTTGACGATCGTGTCCTGCACGAGGTCGTCGGCCGCGGCCGGATTGCCGCAGAGGCTGATCGCAAACGCCCGCATCGCCGGCAGGTGCTCCGGCAGGTCGTCCCGCGGATCGGCGGATGACTTCATTGCTTGGCTTCCTTTTGGCGAAGCTGCTCCAGCAGGACCTTGAACTTGTCCGGAATCTTTTCCTCAAGCGCCTCCTGGTAGACCTTCCTCAGGTTCTCATCGATCTGCGCTTGCAGGTTTGCCGTTTCGTTGCTCTGTTTCATCGCGTGCACATGCCTGGGCCAGTTTTTTTACGATCGTATGGAACCTAACGCACCAGTCGGGAGTTGGTTCCAAAGAAAATTGCGATGGGAGACAGAAATGACGTCGAAGGACCCACGAGACTTCGCCGCATCGGTCGCGGCGAACGTTCCGTTCCTGCGCCGCTACGCGCGAGCCCTGACCGGGAGCCAGGAAAGCGGAGACCGCTACGCCGCCGCGACGCTGGAGGCGATCCTGCTCGACGACAGTGCGGCGAAGACCGGTTCGGACGCCAAGCTCGGCCTCTTCCGGGCCTTCCATATGGTCTGGTCCAGCGCCGGCGCCCCGGTCGGGGAGGCCGACAGCCGGCTTTCTGCCCGTGCTCAGGGGCATATGGCCACGCTGACGCCGAACACGCGCGAGGCGCTGTTGCTTCATGCGATCGAGGGGTTCACCGCCGACGATATCGCCGTGATCATGGACGTGACCGCGACCGAGGCCGCCGAATTTATCCAGATCGCCCGGCGCGAGATGGAAAACTCGGTCACCGGCAAGGTCATGGTGATCGAGGACGAGGCGATCATCGCGATGGACATCGTCTCGATCGTCCAGGATGTGGGCCATGCGGTGACCGGCATCGCCCGGACCCGGACCGAGGCCGTGAAGCTTGCGTCCTCGAACCGGCCGGACCTGATCCTCGCCGACATCCAGCTTGCCGACAATTCCTCGGGCATCGACGCGGTCAACGATATCCTCGCGCAGTTCGACGATATCCCGGTGATCTTCATCACTGCCTTCCCCGAGCGGCTGCTGACCGGGGCCCGGCCGGAGCCGGCCTTCCTGATCACCAAGCCCTTCACCGAGGATCAGGTGCGTTCCGCCGTCAGCCAGGCGATGTTCTTCTCCTCGACCGAGACGCTCGCCGCCTGAGGGACGGTCTTCACGCAGGAAAAAGCCGGGCAGGGGACTGCCCGGCTTTTTTTGCTGAGGAAAATCGGTCACTTCGCGGTAGCGCGCAGCATCCAGGCGGCTTTTTCGTGGAAGGCCGAGCGTGCGGTGATCAGGTCGGCGGTGACCGGGTCGTCATGCTCGTCGGCCAGAGTGATCAGCCCATGCATGCGCTTGGCGACTTTCTCGTGATCGGCGGCGAGGTCCTCAACCATCGCCTGTGCCGAGGGCAGCTTGGCGGCGTCCTTCACCACCGAGGCCTCGATCACGTCGGCAAGACGCGCGGGTGCCAGCTGTCCGAGCGCCCGGATGCGCTCCGCGATCTCGTCGGCCGCCTGGAACATCTCGGCATATTGCGCCTCGGTCAGCTTGTGGATCGGGTAGAAGAGCGCGCCTTCGACGTTCCAGTGATAGGCATGGGTCTTGAAGACCATGCGGTAGGTGTCGGCCAAGGCTTCGGCCAGGCCCTTGGCGACCGGCTTGACCTTCTGCACCCCGGTCTTGACGGTCTCGGCGCCGGGAACGGTTTTCATCGCGTCATTCATGATCAGTCCTTCCTTGTCAGCGTCCCCGCGACGGGGGCGAAATCATCTCCGGGCGGGCGGGAACGTCCCGCCGCGCCGCCGAAGGAAGAACGCCGCGCGGGGGCACCGGTTCCCTAGCCGCGGCGGCAGGCAATCAGGGGCGTGGTCACGACCTGGCTCGAGAACGGGCGCATCAGGACGGGCCAGACGCGGCTCGCCATGCCGTTATTCTCCGCCTCTTCCGCGGCATCGTGGCGGAGGAGGCGAGCGGTGCCCGTGCGACCCGGCCCGGCCCGGCCTGCACGAAGGCGAGCGCCAGCCCGTCGCGGGCCTCGAAAGCGGTGAGCGCCTCGCGACAGCTTCGTGCGGTGACGATCGCGGCGCCGGGGTCGAACTCCCGCGCCGTGTGGGCTGGGCCTTGCGACGCGACCCAGAGGATGTCCTGGGCGCTCGTCCGCATCCACAAGCGGCTGAAAGCCGCGAGGCAGCACAAGCACAACCGGGTGCCGATGCCCTTCAGGCAACAGGACCTCGCCGATGCGCTCGGCCTTTCGCTCGTCCATACCAACAAGACGCTGAAGGCACTCCGCGCGAAGGGTCTCGCGCATTGGAGCGATGGCCGCCTTGAACTGAAGGAGACCGCGGCGCTGGCCGATCTTGCCATGATCGACCTTGAACGCCCGCAACAGCGACCGCTGATGTAGAGAGCGCCGCCGTATGGCATGGGGACCGCGAACCGACGCCCAGACCGGGGTCGCCGTGCGGACCCTGCGGGCGCTCACTCCACCCGTTGCAGGAGTTCAAGCACCTTTGGACCGAGCATCTCGACCACCAGCGCCACGCCCTTCGCGGTCGGGTGGAGACCGTCGGGCTGGATGTAGTCCGCGAGCGCCTGCTGGCGGTCGGGCAGGGCGAGGATGGGCGCGAGGAAGGGGTCGGCGAGGAGCGCGCCGTGGCGTGCCGCGAGGTCGGCGTAGATCGCGTCGAAACTGGCCTTGTATTCGGGCCCGTAATTACCGGGCGCCAGCATCGGCACGAGGAGGACGGGAAGACCCTTGGCCTCGATCCTGGCCAGGATCGCGTCGAGATTGGCGCGCGCCTCCTCGGGTGGCAGGCCGCGCAGGAGGTCGTTGCCGCCGAGGGTGACGATCATCGCGTCGGCCGGCGCCGAGAGCGTCCAGTCGATCCTGGCGAGAGCGCCGGCGGTGGTGTCGCCCGAGACCCCGGCATTCTGCACCTCCACCTCGGCGCCGTGATCGCCGAGCCAGCGCTGGAGCTGGGGCACGAACCCGTCCTCGGGCGGCAGGCCGTAGCCGGCCGTGAGACTGTCGCCGAAGGCGACAATCCGGGCCGGTTCGGCCGCGAGCGACGCAGGTGCCGCGAGCAGGATCGCGATCCCCGCCACCTTTGCGAGGTTGCGCAACCCGTCCCGCACCCCATATGCGTTTCTGAGGCGGAACGGGCGGAAAGCGGCAATGAGCGATACGATACTGAGCCTTGAGGACGCGCGGCTGGTGCTCGAGGGCAATGCCGGGCCGCTGGAGATCCTGCGGGGCATAACGCTCTCGGTCGCGCGCGGCGAAAGCCTTGGGCTGGTCGGTCCGTCGGGGTCTGGCAAGTCGTCGCTCCTCATGCTCATGGGCGGGCTCGAACGCGCCACGTCGGGCCGGGTCATGGCGCTGGGCCAGGATCTGACGGCGATGGACGAGGATGCGCTCGCGCGGTTCCGCCGGGGCAATATGGGGATCGTTTTCCAGTCCTTCCACCTTATTCCGACGATGACCGCGCTCGAGAACGTTGCGATCCCGCTGGAACTGGCGGGCGCTGCCGACGCATTCGGCCGCGCGGCGGCGGAGCTGGAGGCGATGGGGCTCGGGGCCCGGATGGATCACTATCCGGCGCAGCTTTCCGGCGGCGAGCAGCAGCGGGTGGCACTGGCACGCGCCGCAGCACCGCGGCCCGACGATCTTTCTGGCCGACGAGCCGACCGGCAATCTCGACGGCGTGACCGGCGAGGCGATCATGGAGCTTCTCTTCGGCCTGCGCGACCGGCACGGGGCGACGCTGATCCTTGTCACCCATGCGCCGGAACTGGCGGCGCGCTGCGACCGGATGGTGCGGCTTGCCGATGGCCACGTCGCGGGCGAGGAGCGAGCGGCGCGCGCGAAGGTGGCCGAATGAACCTCTGCCATCGCGCTGAAGATCGCGCCGGCGCGAGATGCGCGGCGGTATCGGCGGGTTTGCGGTCTTCCTCCTCTGCCTGATGCTCGGCGTCGCGGCGATTGCGGCCGTCGGCACGGTGCGATCCGCCATCGACGCGGCGATCCGCGATCAGGGCGCGGTGCTTCTGGGCGGCGATGCCGAGATGTCCTTCACCTACCGCTTCGCCAGCCCCGAAGAGCGGGCCTTCATGGCGAAGAGTGCGGCGAAGGTGGCCGAGATCGTCGATTTCCGCTCCATGGCGGTGAAGGGCGAGGGGGCAGAGGCCGAGCGTGCGCTGACGCAAGTGAAAGCGGTCGACGGGCTCTATCCGCTGACCGGGGCGCTGATCCTCGACCCGGCGATGACGCCGGCGGAGGCTTTCGCACAAGTGGACGGGGTGCCGGGGGCGGCTATGGATCCGGTTCTGGCCGACCGGCTCGGCCTTGCGGTCGGGGATCGGTTCCGGCTTGGCACGAAGGAGTTCCGGGTCGCGGCGCGGATCCTGCGCGAGCCGGACGGCGCGACGGGCGGCTTCACGCTCGGCCCGCGCACCATCGTGCGGACGGCGGATCTGGAGGGATCGGGTCTTCTGGAACCGGGGAGCCTTTTCGACACGCGCTACCGGCTTCTGCTGCCCGAGGGCGCCGAGATCGGCCCCCTCGGCCGCGAGGCGGTGGCGGCGTTCCGAGATACCGGGATGCAGTGGCAGGATGCCCGCTACGGCGCGCCGGGGATGCGGCGCTTCGTCGACCGGATGGGATCGTTCCTGGTGCTGGTCGGGCTTGCCGGACTGGCGGTGGGCGGCGTCGGCATCGGCGCGGCGGTGCGCTCCTATCTCGACGGCAAGACCGAGACGATGGCGGCGCTGAAGGCACTCGGCGCGGAATCGCGGCACGATCTTCGCGGTCTATCTGATGCAGGTGGCGGCGCTGGCGGCGCTTGGCGTCCTCATGGGGCTTGTGCTTGGCGCCGGAGCACCGGTTCTGGCAGGGCCACTCATCGCGCGGAGCCTGCCGATCCCGGTGGAGATCGGGGTGAGCTGGAAGCCGCTTGTCGAGGCCGCGACCTACGGCGTGCTGACGGCCGCGCTTTTCGCGCTCTGGCCGCTGGCGCGGACGCGGGAGGTGCGGGCGGCCGCCTTGTTCAGAGATCTCGGGCCGGGGCGGCGGGTCTGGCCGGGCTGGGGACTGTCGCTGGTTCTGGCCGGCCTCGCCGGGCTTCTGGTGGCGGTCGCGGTCGGGTTCTCAGGCGTGCCGAAGCTGGCTTTCGGGACGCTCGGCGGCATCGTTGCGGCGCTTGCCGTGCTGACGCTCGCGGCCTTCGGCCTGCGCCGCTTCGCGCGCCGCATGGGCCACCGGGCGCGGGGCCGGCCGGCCTTGCGCCTTGCGCTTTCGGCCATCGGTTCGCCGCGCGAGGAGGCGACGGCGGTGATCCTGTCGCTCGGCCTTGGCCTCTCGGTGCTGGCGGCGGTGGGGCAGATCGACAGCAATCTGCGCGCCTCCATCGACCGCGACCTGCCGGAAGTGGCGCCGTCGTTCTTCTTCGTCGATATCCAGCCTGATCAGATCGAGGGATTCCTTGATCGGGTGAAGGGCGATCCTGCGGTGAGCCGCGTGGATACGGCGCCGATGCTGAGGGGGGTACTGACCGAGATCAACGGGCGAAGCGCGCGCGAGGTGGCCGGGGACCACTGGGTCGTGCGGGGCGACCGGGGCCTGACCTATTCCGCGGTGCCGCCCGAGCGGACGAAGATCGTCGCGGGCAAGTGGTGGCCCGAGGACTACGACGGCCCGCCGCAGATGTCCTTCGCCCGCGAGGAGGCCGAGGAGATCGGGCTGAAGTTGCATGACAAGGTGACAATCAACGTCCTTGGCCGCGATATCGAGGCCGAGATCACCTCGTTCCGCGAGGTGGATTTTGGCACCGCCGGGATCGGCTTCGTCATGTCGATGAACCCCTCGGCGCTGGCCGGCGCGCCTCACAGCTGGATCGCGACGGTCTATGCCGAGGCCGGGGCAGAGGCGGCGATCCTGCGCGATCTGGCAACGGCCTATCCCAACATCACCGCGATCCGGGTGAAGGACGCGATCGACCGGGTGAGCGAGGCCCTCGGCGCGATCGCGCGGGCCACCGCCATTGCCGCCGGGGTGACGCTCCTGACCGGGGTCGTGGTGCTGATCGGCGCGGCGGCGGCGGGCGAGCGGGCGCGGGTCTACGAGGCGGCGGTGCTGAAGACGCTCGGCGCGACGCGGGGCCTCGTCCTGCGGAGCTTCGCGCTCCGCTCGGCGCTGATGGGGGCGGCGGCGGGGATCGTCGCGGTCGCGTTCGGCGCGGGCGCGGGCTGGGCGGTAATGACCTTCGTGATGGACGGCACGTTCCGGTTCGAGCCGGTCTCGGCCTTCGTGATCGTCGTCGGGGGCGCGCTCGCGACGCTGTTCGCGGGGCTGATCTTCGCACTGAGACCGCTCGCGGCGCGGCCGGCGCAAGTGCTTCGGGCGCGGGACTGACGGGGAGGCCGGGGGTTTTCCACCCCCGGACCCCCGGAGGATTTTTTACCCAAGTGGAAGGGTTCAGCGGGTCCAGGGACCGGCACGGCGAAGGCGCAGCGCGTTCGTCACGACGAAGACCGAGGAGAGCGCCATCGCGCCGGCGGCGAGCATCGGCGAGAGGAGCATGCCGTTCAGCGGATAGAGCGCGCCGGCGGCGACGGGGATGAGGATCACGTTGTAGCCGAAGGCCCAGAAGAGGTTCTGGCGGATATTGCGCATCGTCGCGCGGGACAGACGAACCGCGTCGGCGACGGCGGCGGGATCGCCGGTCATCAGCACGACCTCTGCCGCCTCGATGGCGACATCGGTCCCTGTGCCCATGGCGATGCCGATATCGGCGGCCGCGAGGGCGGGGGCGTCGTTGATGCCGTCGCCGGTGAAGGCGGTGGTGCCTCGGGATTTCAGTGCCGCGAGGGCGGCGACCTTGCCGTCGGGCAGAACCTCGGCCGCGACATGATCGATGCCGAGGGTTTTCGCGATGGCCTCGGCCGTGGCTTTCGTGTCGCCGGAGATCATCGCGGTCTTCACCCCCATGTCGTGCAGGGCGGCGATGGCGGCGCGGGCGGAGGGCTTGACCGGGTCGGCAACAGCGAGGAGCGCGGCGGCCCGGCCGTCGATGGCGACCAGCACCGGGGTCTTGGCGTCGGCGGCGAGGCGGTTCGCGGCCTCGGCGAGGGAGCCGGCGTTGATGCCGGCCTCGGCGAGCGCGCGGGTGTTGCCGATGAGGATGTCGCGGCCCTCCACCCGGGCTGCAAGGCCGCGTCCGGGGAGCGCCTTGACCTCGGTCGCCTCGGGCGGTGTCAGCCCGCGCGCCGTGGCCGCGTCGAGGATCGCGCGGGCAAGGGGGTGTTCGGAGCGAGCCTCCGCGCCGGCGGCGAGGCGGAGCACGGTCGCCTCGTCGAAGCCCTCGGCGGGGATGAGGTCGGTGAGCGCGGGGTGGCCCTCGGTCAGGGTGCCGGTCTTGTCGAAGGCGACGACCTGCACCTCGGCCAGCCGTTGCAGCGCGTCGCCCCGGCGGAAGAGGAGTCCGAACTCGGCCCCCCGCCCGGTGCCGACGAGGATCGAGACGGGGGTGGCGAGACCCATCGCGCAGGGGCAGGCGATGATGAGGACCGAGATCCCGGCGACGAGGGCATGGGTCAGCACCGGTTCCGGGCCGAGGGTGAGCCAGGCCGCGAAGGCGAGTGCTGCCAAAGTCATTACGGCGGGCACGAACCAGAGGGTGATCCGGTCCACCAGCGCCTGTACCGGCAGCTTCGCGCCTTGCGCGTCGGAGACCATCGCGATGATCCGGGCGAGGATCGTGTCGGCGCCTGTCGCCGTGACCCGGAACGAGAGCGCCGAGGCGCCGTTCACCGTGCCGCCGGTGATCGAGGCGCCTGCGGACTTCTCGACCGGGGCGGGTTCGCCCGTCAGCATGCTTTCGTCGATCCAGCCGTGGCCCTCGGTGATCACCCCGTCCACCGCGACCCGTTCGCCGGGGGCGAGGCGGACGATGTCACCCGCCATGAGGCTTTCGACCGGGACCTCGGCCACCTGTCCGTCGCGTTCCACCCGCGCGGTCTCGGGCCGGAGGCCGATGAGGCGGCGGATCGCCTCGCCCGCCTGGCCCTTGGCGCGCGCCTCCAGCATCCGGCCGAGGAGGATGAGGGTGACGATGGTCGCCGCCGCCTCGAAATAGACGCCGCGCGCGGCTTCGGGCAGGAGTGAAGGGGCGAAGGTGGCGACGGTGGAATAGGCGAAGGCGGCGAGGCTGCCGAGCGCCACGAGCGAGTTCATCTCGGGCGCGCCGCGCAGGAGCGCGGGGATGCCGTGGCGGAAGAAGAGCGCGCCGGGGCCGAGGAGGACGGCGGCGGTCAGGACGAACTGGATGCGCCAGGAATTGGCCTCTCCCAGCGTGCCCATCACCCAGTCGTGGAACGCGGGAACCATGTGGGCACCCATCGCGAGGATCACGACCGGGATCGCGAGCGCGGCGGAGAGGGCGAAGGAGCGGCGGAGTTTCGCGGCCTCGTCGGCCTGACGGTCGGTCTTGGGTTCGCTCGCGGCCGCCGGGGCAGCGGGGTAGCCGGCGGCGGTCGCGGCGGCGGCGAGCGCCTCGGGCGTGGTGGTGCCGGAGGTGAAGTGGATGCTGGCGGACTGGGTGGCGAGGTTGACCTCGGCGGCGGTGACGCCGGGCACCGCCTTCAGCGCGCGTTCAACGCGACCGACGCAGGAGGCGCAGGTCATGTCCTGGACATCGAGCCGGGCGGTCGCCTCGGCCGCCGGGTAGCCCGCGGATCTGAGCGCCTCCGCCAACCTCTGAGTATCGGTCGCGTCGGAATAGTCGACGCTGGCCGTGCCCGAGATGAAGTTGACCTGGGCGCCCTCGACCCCCTCGATGGCTTTCAGTGCACGCTCCACCCTGCCCACGCAGGACGCGCAGGACATGCCTTCGACGGTGAAGGTGGTGTGGCGGGTCATTGCGGCTCCTTCCCGGCTGAATTGGTGCCTGTCGGGGGAATTGTCAAATCGCGACGCGTGACGATCACCTGGTTGTGCGTTCGGTGACGGGTGTGCCTTCGGAAATCGCGTCGGAGGGGTGGAGGATCACCCTGTCGCCGGCGGAAAGCCCGTCGGTGACCTCGGCGGCGGTGTCGTTCCGATGCCCGATGGTCACCGGGGTCAGCCGCGCCACGCCCTCCACCGCGCGGAAGACCGCCCAGCCGCGGTCGCGGCGGAAGAGGGCCGAAAGCGGCACCTGCATCACGCCGTCGCCTTCCCAGGTGACGATGCGCAGGTAGACGGCGAAGCGGTCGCCGATCCCGGCACGGTCTTCGGGCGGGCTGGTGAGGTCGAAGACGGCATCGACGCGCTGCTCCTCGATCCCGAGGGCGGAGACCTTGGTATGGGCCGATGGCTCGATGCTGCGGAGCGCAGCCTCCAGGGGCTTCGGCCCGCCCCAGCGGTCGACGATGGCGCGGGCGCCGGGGGCGAGGCCGACGGCATCGGCCGAAAGGAGGTCGGCGACGATCTCCAGATCGTCGGTGCGGCCGAGGGTGAGGAGCCGGGTGCCGGCGGTGACGGGGGTTTCGCTGACGATCTCCACCGAGAGGACCGTGCCGGTGATCGGCGCTTTCAGGGTGACGCAGCAGCTGTCGCGCCCGGCACCCGCGGCACCGGGCGGGATCAGAGCCGCCTTGACCCGCACGAGAGCGCTCGTCGCCATCTCGACGTTCGAGCGCGCCGCCTCGCGCGCGGCGAGGCGGATGGCGAGGAGTCTGGTTCGCGTCTTCGAGCGCGGTCTGGGATGAGACGCCGCGTTCAGTGAGGGTTCGGGCGCGGTCGTACTGGGTCTGGGCATAGTGCAACTCCTCCTCGGTCTGGCGCATCTGAGCTTCGGCCAGCGTCAGCGCGGCGCGGGCCTCGCGCACGGCGGCCTCGGCCTGTTCGCGCGAGCGGGAGTCGAGAAGGGCGGGGGCAGCGGGCTCGACCACGGCGACGACGGTCTCGCCGGCAACCACGGCATCGCCCACTTCCACCGGCGCGCGCCGCGCGGTGCCGGAAATCGGTGCGGCAACGTCGAAGACGTGCTTCACCCTTGTCTTGCCGTCGGCGTTCACGGTCACGAGCATCGGGCCGCGGTCGATCGTGGCGAGGTCGACCGGCTCGGGATCGGTCCGGAAGGCCAGCCATGCGAGGCCGCCGAGGACGCCCGCGCCGAGAATTCCGATAATGAAGTGGCGGGGTTGCAGGGACATGGGTCACTCCCGTGATTTCATGACGGCGACGAGGTCGAGCCGGTCGATGCGCCGGCGCACGATGAGGGCGGAGCCCAGCGCGGTGAGAAGGACGATGAGGCTCGCGCGGGCGAAGGTGGCCGGCACGATGACAAAGGGGATCTCGTAAAGGTCACTCTCGATTCCCTGCGTGAAGGCCCAGGCGATGCCGAGGCCCGCGAGCCAGCCGAGGGGCTGCGCCAGAAGCGCGAGCACCATCGCCTCGCCGACGAGGATGAACGAGACCTCGCCGCGCGAGAAGCCGAGGATGCGCAGGCTCGCGAGCTCGCGGGCGCGTTCGGACATCTGGATGCGGGCACCGTTATAGGTGACGCCGACGGCGATCAGTATGGCGATGACGGTGTAGACCGTCGCTGTGATCGAGATGTTCTGCTCGATTGTGGCTTCGAACGACCGGTGCATATCGGTGAGCATCGCCGTCCCGGCGAGGCGCGGCATCCCGGCGAGGGCGCGGTGAAACTCGACCTTGCGGGCGGGGTCGAGCGTGATGTTCGCCACCGTGACCTGCGGCGCCTGACGGCGGATCGCGTTCAAGGTTTCGAAATCCATGTAGGCGGCGAGGCCCACATATTGCTCTATCGTCGCGGTAACGGGCAGCACAACCGTCTCGCGCCGGCCTTGGAGGAATTCGACCTCGACCTCGTCGCCGACCTCGAGACCGAGCTGGCGGGAGAGGCGGGCGGCCAGGAGGATGCCGCCGGGCGGAACGGCGTGGACGCGGCCCGAGCCGCCGACGATGCGCGAGAGGTCCGCGTCGGGCCGCCGCGCCTCGAGCCCGACATACTTGGTCAGATGACCGTGGCGGAGCATGACCGATTCCATCAACTGGCCTTCGACCCGGAGCACGCCCGGTAGCCTCGCGACCTCGTCCACCGCGATCTCGGGCCGGTTGTCGGTGAAGATCAGCATGACGTCCTGCCGGTTGGCGAGGCCGAAGGTGGTCTCCATCATCTTGTCCATCGCGTCGTTGAAGAAGCTCGCGGCGGCAAGGACCGCGACCGACATGGAGAGGCCGAGCGCGCTCGCCGCCGCGCGGAGCGGCCAACGCGTGATCGAGCGCAGGATCATCATCGCGGGTTGCGACAGATGGAGGCGCGTCACCAGCCGGTCGATGACGCCCTGTCGGAAGCGCGGGGGCGCAGGCGGTTGCATCGCGACGGCGGGCGGCAGGCGGGCGGCGCGAAGTGCCACGCGGAGCGCGCCAAAAGCCGCCGAGGCGATGCCCAACACGGCCGAAACGGCGTAGACCGACCACGAGCCGCGGAAGATGAGATAGGGAAAGTCGTAGAACTGCGCATAGAGCCGCGCGAGCCCGTGCGCGAGCCAGGCGCCGAAGCCCCAGCCGATCAGGATGCCGACGATGGCCGTCAATCCCGCGAGCATCAGGTAATGCTGGGCGATCGCCCGGTTCGAATAGCCGAGCGCCTTCAGAAGCCCGATCTCGGCCCGTTCCAGCGCCACGATCCGGCCGAGCACCATGTTGACCAGAAACGCCGCCACGCCGAAGAAGATCGGCGGCAGCACGACCGTCATGGTCCAGAGCTGGCCGAGTTCCGACGAGACGAAGCTGTCGGAGATCTGCCGGTCGCGGCCATGCGCCCCGGTGCCGCCGTAGCGGTCGAGAAGCGCGTCGATCCGGTCGATGATCTCGGCCTCGTTCGCGCCCTTGTAGAGTGCTGCGGTAAGGCTGTTGAAGGCGCCCGACATGTCGAAGGCAGCCGCCGCCGCGCGTTCGGGCATGAAGATCACGCCGAAGCCCTCGTTGTCGGGCAGCATCGCGCCGGGGCCGAGCGTGTAGACGAATTCGGGGCTGAGGACGGTGCCGGTGATCGTCAGTTCCCGCCGCGTGCCGTTGAGATTGGCGAAGAACGTGTCGCCGAGGACGAAGCGATTGGCCTTGGCGAAGGGTTCGTTCACCGCCACTTCGGAGGGCGCGTCGGGATCGGGCAGGCGGCCGGAGCGCATCACCGGGACGTTCAGCAAGGGTTCGCCCGTGGCCGGCATCGAGATCACCTGGCCCACCGCCGTCTCCACCCGCCCCGGAGATGTCGAGCGTCACCAGCCCCTCGATCCGCGCCTCGACGGTGCGGATGCCGGGGATCGCGGCAAGGTCGGGCAGGAGCGAGAGCGGCGCGCGGCGGGCGGGCGCCCAGAGGTCGGCGAAGCGGTTACGCTCGTAATAGGCGTCGCGGCTGTCGCCGAGCGCCTGATACATTCCGAAGGAGGTCAGAAGGGCTGCCACACCGCAGGCCAGCACCATCGCGATGGCGAGGGCCTGTGCCCAGAGCCGGACAAAGTCGCGCAGGAGTTTCCGGTCGAGTGCGTGCATCACCATTCGATCTCCGACGGGTCGATGCGGGTCTCGTTCACCTCGGTGCTGAGGAGCCGTCCGTCCTGGAAGCGGATCACGCGGTGCGCCATCTTCCGGATCGCGACATTGTGGGTGATGACGACCGTGGCGGTGCCGAGGTCGTCGTTCACCCGCTTCAGCGCCTCCAGCACCTGAACGCCGGTCTGCGAATCGAGCGCGCCGGTCGGTTCATCGCATAGAAGCACGTCGGGCCGCTTGGCGATGGCGCGGGCGATCGCCACCCGCTGCTGCTCGCCGCCCGACAGCTCGGCCGGGAAATGATCGAGCCGGGGGGTCGAGTCCCACCATTTCCAGGGCCTCGGCCGGGCTCATCGGATCCTTCGAGATGTCGGTGACGAGCTGGACGTTCTCGCGTGCCGTGAGCGAGGCCACGAGATTGTAGAACTGGAAGACGAAGCCCACATGATCGCGCCGGTAGGCGGTGAGCGCGCGGTCGCCGAGGCCGGTCAATTCCTGATCGCGGAACCAGACATGGCCGGCGCTGGCGGTGTCGAGCCCGCCGAGGATGTTCAGAAGCGTCGACTTGCCGGAACCGGAGGGACCGAGAAGCACGGTCAACTCGCCCTCGTAGAGTTCCAGATCGACGCCGGCCAAGGCGTGGACCTTCACCTTGCCGGTGTCATAGACCTTCGTCAGTCCGGTGGTTCTGAAGACTGGTGCTGTCATCGGCGCGTCCTTCGACGCAATGTCGCCCGACCGGGAGGTGCTTGTCCTTGATCCTGCTCAATCCTATCCGGACCAGTGCCGCCCGGACAGGACGGGACGCTATGGGCGCGGCAGCTGGCGCCAGTCAGGGGGCAGGTGCAGCGCGGCAACGATGGCGGCGGCGGTGCCGAAGGATTGGCGCATTTGTGTCAACGGATAGTCTTAATTGTTGACGAAAATGCCGGTAATGAGGACCAGTTCATTGGTATTGAGTATGGATCCAACGTCGGCCCCGCAGAGACGGGCAGGTCAGGAGGATGTCATGTACGATCGTCGTTCGTTTGTGGTTCAAGGGCTCGGCGCCCTCGCCGCTAGGTATCGCGACCGGACCGGCAGGGGCCGCGAACGCGCCCCTCGCGGTCCCGGCGGAGCCGATCCCCGGGCTGACCATCGCACCGGAACTCTACCCGACCGTGGTTCGTGTCCGCGGCGATCTCGAACCGGGGTCGATCCACGTGATCTCGTCCCAGCATTTCCTCTACTACATCGTGAAGCGAAATACGGCGATCCGCTACGGTGTGGCGGTCGGCAAGGCGGAGCTGGTGTTCCGCGGTGCCTGCGAGGTCGGCAAGAAGGTCGAATGGCCGAGCTGGAAGCCGACGCCCGAGATGATCGAACGCAATCCCGCGGCCTACGCGAAATATGCCGACGGCATGCCAGGCGGGCCGAAGAACCCGCTCGGGGCGCGGGCGATATACCTCTATCAGAACGGTCGCGATACCGCGATCCGCATCCACGGCACGACCGAGCCGAACTCCATCGGACGGTCGGTCTCGAACGGCTGCCTGCGCATGGTCAACGAGCATGTCATGGATCTTTACGAGCGGGTCGCGATCGGCGCGCCGGTGATGGTCTACTGACCCTTTCGGCCAATACGTTCCGGCGCTAGAAGGGCGCCATGGCGCTGACGCTCACCTCGCTTTCCCAGATTGCCGCGTTCGATTTCGACGCGGTGATCGACGTGCGTTCGCCGGCCGAATTCGCCGAGGATCACCTGCCGGGCGCGATCAACCTGCCGGTCCTCGACGACGAGGAGCGGGCACGGGTGGGCACGATCTTCAAGCAGCAGTCGCCCTTTCTGGCGCGCAAGCTCGGCGCCGCGCTGGTGGCGCGCAACGCCGCGCGTCATCTCGAAGGGCCGCTCGCCGACAAGCCGGGCGGCTGGCGACCCTTGGTCTATTGCTGGCGCGGCGGGCAGAGGTCGGGGTCCTTTGCGACGATCCTCGCCCAGGTCGGCTGGCGGGTGGAGTTGATCGAGGGCGGCTACAAGGCCTGGCGCAAGCTCGTGGTCGCGGAGGTCCAGGACCGGCCCGTCGCGGCGCCGGTCGTGGTGCTCGACGGCAATACCGGCTCGGCCAAGACCGAGGTTCTGGAATTGCTGACGGCGCGAGGGATGCAAGTGATCGACCTCGAGGGACTCGCCAACCATCGCGGCTCGCTCTTCGGCGAGCGGCCGGGCGGGCAGCCGTCGCAGAAGGCGTTCGAGGGGAGGCTGGCGACGGCGCTCGCCGCTCTCGACCCGGCGCGGCCGGTGGTGGTCGAGGCGGAAAGCTCCAAGGTCGGGGATCTCGGCGTGCCAAAGCAGCTCTGGGCGGCGATGCGTGCGGCGCCGAGGGTTCGCATCGCGGCGCCGGCGGCGGCGCGGGCGGAGTATCTCGCTCGGGCCTATGCCGACGTGACCGAAGACGGCGCCCGGCTGGAAGAGGTCGTCGGGCGGTTGCGGCCCGCCCATGCGGCCGAGGTGATCGAGGGCTGGATCGAACTCGCGAGGGCGGGCGCCTTCGCCGAACTCGCGCGCGACCTGATGGAGCAACACT
Source organism: uncultured Alphaproteobacteria bacterium (assembly GCA_963707885.1). Taxonomy (GTDB): domain Bacteria; phylum Pseudomonadota; class Alphaproteobacteria; order Rhodobacterales; family Rhodobacteraceae; genus Albidovulum. The sequence goes on along the minus strand of CAVPRV010000010.1, from coordinate 172,568 downwards.
ACGACCCGCGCTACGACAAGCACCGCGCCCGCGTCGCGCCCGGAGCGGAGGCGGTGGTGGAGACCGGAAGCCTGTCGCCCGACGCGCTCGGCCCGCTCGCCGACAGGGTCGCCGAGGCGGTTGCCGCCATGGTCCCGGCCGGTCGGTGTTGAGAGCGGCGGAAGCCTCCGGCGGGGATATTTGACCCAAGTGGAAACGAAGAGGGCGCGCCTGCTTCCACTTGGGCGAAATATCCCCCTAGCGGAGCGGCTCCGAGTGCCCGGCGCGCAAGCGGCGGGCGCGAGAGGAAGGACTTGCGCCCGGAACGGGCGCGCCTTCGGATTGCCAGCGCCTCAGTCCTCGACCGTCAGGAAGGGCGCGCCTTCGGTAACTTCGCCGATGATTGCAGGGCTCTCGCCGATCGCGCGGAGTCGGTGGGCGAGGTCGAGCGCCGTCGCGGCCGGAACCGCGGCGAGAAGACCGCCCGCCGTTTGCGGGTCGAAGAGTAGATCGGCTCGGGGGCATTCGGTCAGGAACATCCGTCCCATCGCGGCGCGGTTCGCGGGCAGGAGCGTGGAGCCGTGGCCGGCGGCGGCGAGCGCCTCGGCGCCGGGCAGGAAAGGCACATGCGAGAGCGAGATCCGCGCCGCCGCGCCGGAGGCATCGAGCATCGCGAGAAGATGTCCGGCGAGGCCGAAGCCGGTGATGTCGGTCATCGCATGGGCATGCGGTGCGATCAGCCGCGCGGCGGCGCCCTGCGGCCGGCTCATCGAGGCGAGGGCGCCTTCAACCGCCGCGCCCGGCGCGGCGCAGGCCATCTCGGCGGCGAGGATGACGCCAGTGCCGACGGGCTTCGTCAGGATCAGCCAGTCGCCGGGTTTCGCGCCGGCCTGCGCGACCGGCGCATGGGCGGAAAGGCCGGTAACCGTGAAGCCCACGGTCAGCTCCGCGCCTAGGCTGGTATGACCGCCGACGACGTCGGCGCCCTCGGCGCCGAAGGTCTCGGCCGCCGCCGCCATGATCTCGCGCAGGGTCTCGGTCTGGAGCCGGGGTGACATGCGCGGCAGGATCACCTGCGCCAGCGCCGCCTGCGGCCGCGCGCCCATCGACCAGACGTCCCCCATCGCATGGATCGCCGTGATCTTCGCCAGCAGGTAGGGGTCCTCGGTGAAGGCGCGAACATGGTCGGTGGTGATCACCTGATGGCCCTTGCCGTGGGCGAGCACCGCCGCGTCGTCGCCCGGCCCCGACAGCACGTCGGGGCGCGCGGGGCGCGGCAGGCCTGACAAGTGCCGCCTTGAGGTCCGCCTGCCCGACCTTGGCGCCGCAGCCGCCGCAGAGGGGCTTGCCCTTGCCGATCTCGTCGGCCACGCCGGCCGCGAGCACCGCCGGCAGCGGCTGCGGCGACCATCGCCGGCAGGTCGTGGAACTGCGCCATGAACTTGCGGTCGATCCGGTCCTTCCAGCGCCAGAGCCAGGCGCCGTCCAGCGGCAGGCCCCACTTGTCGGCGACCGCACCCTTGCCGCCGGTCGAGATCAGCTTGAGATAGTCCCTCTGCGGACGGTAGCGCCGCAGCCTCCGCTTCCGGTCAGCGCGACGCCGAGATTGTGAAGAAGCACCGGCGCCTGGCGCACCGCGTAGACCCCGGCCTTGGGGCGTGGGCGCATGGACCATGTGGGCGATGTCGCCGACCGCGAAGATCGTCGGGTCGCTTTCAGTCTGGAGCGTCGGCGTCACGTTGACGAAGCCGTCGGTGAGGCGCAGCCCGGTCCCGGCCAGCCAGGCCTGCGGGCTGTGTCGCAGCGGCTCCGAGGGTGAAGGCGGAGGCGACCCGGCGGCCATCGGCAAGGCGCACCGCGTCGGCCTCCACCGCGACAACTGGGGCGTGTTCGAGAAGCGCGATCCCGGCGCGGGCGAGATGGCCGAGAAGCGCGCGGCGCGCGCCGCCGCCGACGAGCGCCAGCGCCGCGCCGCGTTCGATCACCGTCACCTCGGCTCCGGAGCCGAGCCGGTGGCGGGCGGCGAGCGCCAGCTCCACCCCCGCGACGCCGCCGCCGATCACCGCGACCGTGGGCTCCGCGCGTCCGCGCGTGGCGCGGGACGCGAAGCCCTCCCAGGCATCGGCGAAGGCGTCGAGCGGCTTGGCCGGCACCGCATGGCCGGCAAATCCCGGCAGGGCCGGCATGTCGGAGGTGATGCCGATGTCGATTGAGGCGATGTCGTAGGCCACATCAGGCCGGCCCGGCACGCGGATCCGCCGCGACTCGCGGTCGATCCCCGCCGCGCGGCCGAGGATCAGCCGGGCGCCGGCATGTCGGGCGAGCTGCACGAGGTCGATCTGCAACGCCGCGCGCGGGTAGAGGCCCGCGACATGGCCTGGCAGCATGCCGGAATAGGCCGCCGTCGGGTCCGGGCTGATCAGCGTAAGCCGCACGCCGGGGATGGGTTTCATCGCCCACATGCGCAGCACCAGCGCATGCGTATGGCCGCCGCCGATCATCACCAGATCGCGTGTGAGCGGGATCTGAACCTGCATTGCCTGCCCCCTTTTCCCTTCCCTACCGCGCGCGCGCCGCTTTCGCCACGGCAAAGACGCCGCCCGGGCTTGGACATGGGGCCGCGAGAGGCTAAGGATCGGCGAGACGTCGCGGAGAGGGTTCATGCAGCGCATCTATGTCACCGGGGCGGCCGGGTTCATCGGCTACCACCTTTGCGAGCTGCTTCTCGCCGAGGGGCTCCGTGTCCACGGCTTCGACGGTATGACCGACTACTACGACGTGAGCCTCAAGCGCCGGCGGCTTGCCGGGTTGCAACAGCATCCCGGCTTCGGATTCACAGAGGCGATGCTGGAGGATCACGCGCGCCTGGCCGCCGATATGGCCGCGTTCAGGCCCGATGTCGTCGTCCACCTCGCCGCGCAGGCCGGGGTGCGTTATTCGCTGGAGGCGCCGCGGAGCTATCTTTCGTCGAACATCGACGGCACGTTCAACGTTATGGAAGCGGCGCGCGATCTCGGGGTGAAGCACCTCCTTCTCGCCTCGACCTCGTCGGTTTACGGCGCCAATACCGAGATGCCCTACTGCGAGACCGACAAGGTGGACACGCAGGTCTCGCTTTACGCCGCGACCAAGAAGGCGACCGAGGCGCTTTCCCATTCCTGGGCGCATCTGTGGGGGCTGCCCACGACATGCTTCCGGTTCTTCACCGTCTACGGGCCCTGGGGCCGGCCCGATATGGCGCCGTTCAAGTTCACCAAGGCGATTCTTGCCGGCGATCCGATCGACGTCTACGGCCAAGGCAACATGTTCCGCGACTTCACCTATGTGACCGACCTTGTCCGCGCCATCCGCCTGCTGATCGACGCGGTGCCGGAGCGGCCGGAAAGCCCCGAGGCGATCGCCGACGGCGACAGCCTGTCGCCGGTGGCGCCGTGGCGGGTGGTCAATATCGGCAACGGCGAGAAGGTGGCGCTCGGCGACTTCATCGCGGCGATCGAGGCGGCGACGGGGCGGGAGGCGATCCGCAACCTGATGGACATGCAGAAGGGCGACGTGCGGGCGACCTGGGCCGACAACAGCCTGCTGCGCCGGCTGACCGGATACCGGCCCGAGACCGATATCCGGGCCGGCATGGCGGCCTTCGTCACGTGGTATCGCGACTATTTCCGGCTCTGACGCCCGGGGCGATTCATCCTTGACGGGCGGCGGGGGCTGGCATACCTAGCGGCGCGAGTGGCTAGGTAGCTCAGCTGGTTAGAGCACGTGACTCATAATCACGGGGTCGGGGGTTCGAGTCCCCCCCTCGCCACCAACTCTCCTCTCCAGAATAGCGGCCGGATCGACCCGGTAAGGGTGCGCCCGGACGCGCGGGTGGCAAGCGGTCGCGAAACTTTGTTCACATTTTGTTCACGAATGATATGCTGCGGGCGCAGGCTTGGGAAGGACATGTCCGATGCAGCAGCAAGAGAAATTCGCGCGGTTCAAGGCGCTCCATTCGGTCGGGACGACCTTTGTCATGCCGAACCCCTGGGACGCAGGATCGGCGCGTCTTCTGTCCCATCTGGGGTTCGAGGCCCTGGCGACGACGAGCGCGGGCTATGCGTTCTCGAAGGGTCGGCGCGATTCCTTCGCGGGGCTTGGGCGGCGCGAGATCCTCGACAACGCGGCCGAGATCGTCAAGGCAACCTCGTTGCCGGTCTCAGCCGATCTCGAGGACGGCTTCGGCGCGGCGCCGGAGGCCTGCGCGGCCACGGTGGCGATGGCCTGCGATACCGGCCTTGTCGGCGGGTCGATCGAGGATGCGACGGGTGATCCGGCAGCGCCGATCCACGAGATTTCGCTCGCGGTGGAGCGTATCCGGGCGGCGGCGGACGCGGCGCGGGGCCGGCCCTTTCTGTTGACCGCGAGGGCCGAGAACCACCTGTGGGGCCGCGACGACCTGGCCGACACGGTCCGCCGGTTGCAGGCCTATTCCGAGGCGGGGGCCGATGTGCTCTATGCGCCGGGGCTGCCGGATATCGAGGCAATCCGGACGGTCTGTCGTGAGGTCGACAGGCCGGTGAACGTCGTGATGGGGCTGAGCGGGAAGAGCTATTCGGTCGCCGAGCTTTCCGAGGCCGGGGTGCGGCGCGTCAGCGTCGGCGGCTCCTTCGCGCGGGCGGCGTTCGGGGCGTTGATGCGCGCCGCGGCGGAGGTTCGCGAGAGTGGCACCTTCGGCTATGCGGGAGACGCGGTGCCCAACGCGGTCATCAGCCAGCTCATGTCGCAGGAGCGGATTGTGGATCGGGAATGATCCGGCGCGGACGAGGCTGGTCGCCCGGGGCGGGACGGGTGGTGAGGGCGGCGTTTGGGGTGCGTCGCGCGACCGGGGCGGGTCAACGGCCGTTCAGGCGGCGGAAATCGGTGCGGCTAAGGAAATGCGCTCCCTGGGTGTGCATCCGGGCATAGGTCGGGCCGTCCTCGTGCTTGCCCTCGGCCGCATAGAAGGGCGCAAGGTCGGAGACCGAACGGTAGGACCATATCGGCACCCCTGTCGCGGTGTCGAACTCGAAGATCCGGCCGCCGAGGGTCTCGGCGACCAGCGCCCTTTTGCCGTCGGCGGAGAAGGTCACGTCGCCCTGGGCCTCGGAGAAGAGGTCGCCGCCCGGCGCGTCCGGGTCGCGCGGGAAGAGCGTCGTCGGCGCCCCGGTCACGATGTCGAGTTTCAGCACCCTCGTGCCCTTCGCCGTGTCGATGCCGCCGAGATTGTCGAAGACCGCGACATCGCCGTCAGGCAGGACGCGCGGGCTGTGCTGGGCGACCATCGGTCCGGCGATTTGGTGCTTGATCAGGCCGCTCTCCTGATCGAGCACGACGAGCGAGGAGGAGGAGCGGAGCGACACCAGGAGGTCGCCCTTCCGCGCGCCCGGCAGCCGCGCCGCCGCCGCCGCATTCAGGAGCGCGATGCCGTTGACGTGATAGGGATCGCAGTCGTCGCGCACCGCATAGGCGAGTCCCTGCGCGTCACTGTCGCGCACGACGTCGTCCATCCAGAACTCGTGCAGCACCGCGCCTTCGGGCGAGAGCACCCGCACGCCTTCCTGGAAGACAGCGCCATACTTGCATTGCAGCTTCTGCTTGGTGCCGGCGACCGTGGCGTCGTCCTTGTCGATCCGGGCCATCGGCACGTAGACGCGCCCGTCGGGGCCGACCGTGGGCCAGTGATGGCTGCCGTCGATACGGATCCAGTCGAGCCGTCCGTCCCAGTCGAAGCGGGCGACGGCGACCTGGTAGGGAAACATGTTGCGCGCCTGGAAGGTCACGACGAGGTGGCCTTCGGGGTCGAGATCGACGCCTTGGACATAGATGTTGCCGGCCTCGCGCTTGCCGGTAAAGCCGGCGAGCTTGTCTTGGTCGAAAAGCGCGGAGGGATCGTATTGCCAGGAATGCAACACCGTGCCGTCGCGTTCCATCACCCAGGCGATGCAGCCGAATTGGGGGCAGATGTCCTGCCGGTAGCTGAAGCCGCCGGTCATCAGGATCACGTCACCCGCCGGTTCGGGCCCGAGAAGCGTAACCGGATCGATCCCGGTTTCGTCGGGCGCAAGCTCGATCACCGCATGGGGAAGTTCGGTGACTTCCATCTTGGACAGGGCCACCAGGCCGGATTCGAGGTAGACGAGTTGATAGTGCGGAAAAACCTTCCATTTCACTGTCGCCACACCCCATGCGAAGGCGAGCCCCAAAAGGCCGACGAACAGTCCGATCCGGGGGAGTTTTTCGGCGAGGCCATCGCTATCCGCGATCGATTTCCGCCAAAGGTCAGCAATCATGCGTTCTGTCCCGCTGTTGCCACCCCCCCGTGAGACGAAGCTAGCGCAAACAGGCTGATTTCGCGCCGGATTTCCGCTAACGCTGCGGAAGATCGGCAAATTTCCGCCAGCATGGCCGCGATTTGACTCGGGATTGGCGGCTTTTTCGCCCCTGCGGGCGGTTTTCGTTTGTTTATGGTGAAAACTGGTTATAAATTATTACCAATTTGGAGAAATGTCATGGACATGCCCCGCCCCGACGAGACGATCCTTGCCCGGCGCTCGGCCATCGTCGCGCGGTTAGGCGCGGTGCTGCCGGCCGATGCGGTGATCGACGATCCGACCGAGACGCGGGCCTATGAATGCGATGCCTTGTCGGCCTATCGCTGCGCGCCGCTGGCCGTGATCCTGCCTCGCTCGACAGCGGAGGTCGCGGCGGCGCTGAAGGTCTGCCACGAGGAGGGCGTCCCGGTCGTGCCGCGCGGATCGGGCACCTCGCTTTCGGGCGGGGCGCTGCCGACAGCGGACAGCGTCATCCTCGGCATCGCGCGGATGAACCGGGTGCTTGAGGTCGACTATGACGACCGCTTCATCCGGGTCGAGGCGGGGCGGACCAACCTGTCGGTGACCGGGGCGGTAGAGGCGGACGGCTTTTTCTATGCGCCCGATCCGTCGAGCCAGCTCGCCTGCGCCATCGCCGGCAATATCGCGATGAATTCGGGCGGCGCGCATTGCCTCAAATACGGCGTGACGACAAACAACCTCCTCGGTGTCACACTGGTGACGATGGACGGCGAGGTGCTCGAGATCGGCGGCGCGCATATGGATGCCGGCGGGCTCGACCTTCTCGGCGTGGTCTGCGGGTCGGAGGGCCAGCTCGGCGTCGTCACCGAGGCGACCTTGCGCATCCTGCCGAAGCCCGAAGGCGCGCGGCCGGTGCTGATCGGCTTCGACTCGAACGAGGTGGCGGGGGCCTGCGTCGCCGACATCATCAAGGCCGGCGTCCTGCCGGTCGCGATCGAATTCATGGACCGGCCCTGCATCCGCGCCTGCGAGGATTTCGCCCATGCCGGCTATCCCGACTGCGAGGCGCTGCTGATCGTCGAGGTCGAAGGGTCGGAGGCGGAGATCGACGAACAGCTCGGCCTCATCCGGCAGATCGCGATGCGCCACGATCCGGTAGAGTTCCGCGAGAGCGGGTCCGAGGAAGAGGCGCAGAAGATCTGGCTTGGCCGCAAGTCGGCCTTCGGGGCGATGGGCCAGATCAACGATTACATGTGCCTCGACGGGACGATCCCGGTCTCGGCCCTGCCGCTGGTCCTGCGCCGGATCGGCGAGATGAGCGCGGAATTCGGGCTCGGGGTCGCCAATGTCTTTCATGCCGGCGACGGCAACATGCATCCGCTGATCCTCTACGACGCCAACAAGCCCGGCGACCTGGAGCTTTGCGAGGCGCTCGGCGCGGAGATCCTGAAGCTCTGCGTCGAGGTCGGCGGCTGCCTGACCGGCGAGCACGGCGTAGGGATCGAGAAGCGCGATCTGATGGCGGTGCAGTATTCGGATGCGGATATCGAGGCGCAGATGCGAGTGAAGGACGTTTTCGATCCGGGCTGGCTTCTCAACCCCGCGAAGGTGTTTCCGTTGGCGGCGAGCGCCCGCCGGCGCGCCGCGTGACGTCGCCCCGGGGGCGCCGCCCCCGGACCCCCGAGGTATTTTCGAACAGAAGAAGATCATGCGGCCAGGAACGGAAGAGGAGCTGAGCGCGATCATTGCCGGGGCGAAGGCCCCGCTGCGGATCGTCGGGGGCGGGACGCGGCCGGTCGGGCGGCCTGTCGCGGGCAACATCCTCGAGACGTCGGGCATCGCCGGCATAAGCCTCTACGAACCGGGCGCGCTGACGATCGTCGCGCGGGCGGGGACGCCCCTGGCCGAGGTCGAGGCGGCGCTGGCGGTAGAGGGCCAGAGGCTCGCGTTCGAGCCGGCGGACTGGCGTGGCCTTCTGGGCACGACGGGGGAGCCGACCCTGGGCGGCATGGTCGCGGCCAATGTCTCGGGCCCGCGCCGGGTCCAGGCGGGCGCCTGCCGGGACGCGCTTTTGGGTGTGCGGTTCGTCGACGGGACCGGGGCCGTGGTGAAGAACGGCGGGCGGGTGATGAAGAACGTCACCGGCTACGACCTCGTGAAGCTGATGGCGGGGGCCTGGGGGACGCTCGGGGTGCTGACCGAGGTCAGTCTGAAGGTCCTGCCCGCGCCGGAATCGGTCGCGGTGCTGGTGCTGGAGGGGCTGGACGACAGGGCCGCGCTTGCGCGCGATGACCGCCGCGCTCGGGTCGCCCTATGACGTGACCGGGGCGGCGCACGGGGCGATGGGGACGTTGATCCGCATCGAGGGCTTCGCCGCAGTCGGTCGCCTATCGGGCGGAGCGGCTGGCCACGTTGCTGGGGCAGTTCGGCACGATCCGGGTCGAGTCCGTGGCGGAGCCCTGCCGGACGCTCTGGCGCGGGGTTCGGGAGGTCGAGGCGTTCCACGCCGCGGCGGGCGATGTCTGGCGGCTCTCGGTCCGGTCGTCCGAGGCGCCGGGTCTCGTGGTGCGGGCCGGGGCGCGGCAGGCGCTTTACGACTGGGGCGGCGGTCTCGTCTGGCTCCTGATGGCGGAAGGCGAGGACTTGCGCGCGCGGCTCGGTTCCTTTGCCGGACATGCGACGCTGATGCGGGCCTCGGACGAGGTGCGCCGACAGGTTGCGCCGTTCCAGCCGGAGTCCGCGGCGCTGGCGGCGATCTCGGCGGGGCTGCGCGCCCGGTTCGATCCGAAGGGCATTCTCAATGCGGGGCTGATGGGCTGATGCAGACGAATTTCACCGAAGAGCAGCTTCGCGATCCCGGCATCCAGCGCGCCAACGAGATCCTGCGATCCTGCGTGCATTGCGGCTTCTGCACCGCCACCTGCCCGACCTACGTGCTGCTCGGCGACGAGCTCGACAGCCCGCGCGGCCGCATCTACCTGATCAAGAACATGCTCGAGAACGGCCGGCCGGCCGATGCGAAGACCGTCAAGCATATCGACCGCTGCCTGTCCTGCCTCGCCTGCATGACCACCTGTCCGTCCGGCGTGCACTACATGCACCTCGTCGACCATGCGCGCGCGCATATCGAGCAGACCTATCGGCGGCCGCTGGTCGAGCGGCCGCTGCGCGGGGTGCTGGCGCAGGTCCTGCCGCGATCCGGCGCGGTTTCGCCTGGCGCTGCTCGGTGCCACGCTCGGCCGGCCTGGCGGCTCGCTGCCGCGAGGCCCGGCTGCGGGCGATGCTCGAGCTGGCGCCGAAGCGGGCTGCCGCCGGTCAGCCGCAACGACGAGCCGCAGGTCTTTCGCCGCCGAGGGCGCGCGCCGGGCGGGTGGCGCTGCTGACCGGCTGCGCGCAGCAGGTGCTCGCACCGAGATCAACGACGCGACGATCCGGCTCCTGACGCCGGCTTGGCGTCGAGGTGGTGGTGGCCAAGGGCGCGGGCTGCTGCGGCGCGCTCACCCATCACATGGGCAAGGAGGCGCGAGGCGCATCGCGGCGCAGGCCAACATCGACGCCTGGATCGCGCGAGAAGCGAGGGCGCGGGCTCGATGCGATCGTCATCAACGCTCGGGCTGCGGCACGACCGTCAAGGACTACGGCTTCATGCTGCGCGACGACGCGGCCTATGCCGAGAAGGCGGCCGAGGTCGCGGCGATGGCCAGGATGTCACCGAGTTGCTGGCGAGGCTCGGCCTGAGCCGGCGACGGCGCCCGGCCGCTCTCGCGTGGCCTACCACTCGGCCTGCTCGATGCAGCACGGTCAGAAGATGAAGACGCCGCCGAAGGCGCTGCTGCGGGAGGCCGGCTTCGAGGTGAAGGAGCCGGCCGATGCGCATCTCTGCTGCGGCTCGGCGGGCACCTACAACATCCTGCAGCCGGAGATCTCGGCCGAGCTGAAGCGCCGCAAGGTCGCGACGCTCGAGCGAAGGCGCCGCAGGTGATCGCCACCGGCAATATCGGCTGCATCACCCAGATCGGCTCGGGCACCGGCATCCCGGTCGTCCACACGGTCGAGCTGCTCGACTGGGCGACAGGCGGGCCGCGGCCGAGGGCGCTGTCGGGCAAGTCGTGACCGAGTTTGCGGAAGGTGGGTTCAACTCACCCTGGTCCGACCGTCCCGGTCGCGTCAGCTTGCCGGGGGCGGCGGGTGGCCATAATCTTGCCCAAACCGGCAGCTAGAACCGGCGAAATTCCGGAGGGCGAGATGCGGGCATTTCTGGCGGCGATGATTCTAGCGTTCGTACCCTTCGGTACGATGGCGCAGGATACGGCTCTGACCGAGCTGACGACGGCCGACGCGACGCGCGGCTGGGAAGCTGTTGGGCGCATAGATATTGGCCCTTCGGCCTTCTGCACGGGCGCGCTCATCACGCCTTCGCTCGTCCTCACAGCGGCGCATTGCCTTTACGACCAGACGAGTGGGGTCCGCCACGATCCGGCCGATTTCAAGTTCCTCGCCGGCTGGCGCAATGGCCGCGCGGTGGCCTATCGCGGCGTCTCCCGGGTGGTCAGTCATCCCGACTACACCTACGAAGGCCGCAATCGGATGGACCGGGTGGCTTTCGACCTCGCGCTCCTGGAGCTCGACCAGCCGATCCGGCTGCCCTCTGTCCAGCCCTTCGAGATCGGCAGCGATCCGGTGCAGGGCGACACGGTCGGCATCGTCTCCTACGCGCTCGACCGATCGGAAGCGCCGTCGCTGCAAAAGGCCTGCGATGTTCTCGGCCGCCAGCCGGGGATTCTCGTGATGACCTGTTCGGTTGATTTCGGCTCTTCCGGCGCACCGATCTTCTCGATCCGCAACGGCGTGCCGCGCATCGTCTCCGTGGTCTCGGCCAAGGCGGAAATGGACAGCAAGCCTGTGGCCCTCGGCACCGCGATGACGCAGCCGCTGGCGGAATTGCGCGCGGCCTATGCGGCCGAGGAAACGAACCTTCAAGAAGGTGGCGCCGGGATTCGGCGCGCAGCTGTCGCAGACCACGAAGGCCGGCGGGGCGAAGTTCGTGAGGCCGTGACATGGTGATCCGGCCCCTTCTCGGAGCGTTGGTTCTCCTCCTTCTCGCAGCGCCGCTTCGTGCCGAAGCACCGATGAAACGGCTGACCCTACGGCAAGATCTTCTCGGATGGGAAGCGGTCGGGCGGGTCGAGATCGGTCGGACAGGCTATTGCACCGGTGTTCTGATCGCGCCTGATCTGGTTCTGACTGCGGCGCATTGTCTCCTTGGCGGCCGGGATGGCTATGTCGAGGCTTCGCAACTGCGGTTCCGGGCCGGGCTGCGCGATGGCGTCGCACTGGCCGAGTCGGGTGTGCAGAGGATGCTGGTCCATCCGTCTTACGACCCGCAAGGCGCCGATCGGGCGCGGCAGATCCGCTGGGATGTCGGTCTGATCCAACTGTCGAATCCGGTCTCGGTGACCACAGCGGCGCCATTTCGGACCGCGGCGCTCGGCGATGGGGCGCGGGGTCTATCGGTCGTCTCATACGGCCACGGGCGGCGACGAGGCCTTGTCCTGGGACGAGGATTGCAGCGTGGTCGGGCGTCGAGGCGGACTGATCGCCTTCGACTGCGACGTGACCTTCGGATCGTCGGGCGCGCCGGTCTTTCACCGCACGGGCGGTCGGGCGGCTCTGGTGTCGCTTGTGTCCGCCGGCGTTCCGGATGGCGGGAAACGGCTGGCCTTTGGGATGGAGCTGCCGGAGGCGGTTGCCGATCTGAAGGCGGCGCTGCGACGGGGCGAGGGCGTGGGCAGCGGCGCGCGGGCTTCGGACGGTGCGCGCACCGTCCGTCCCTCTCCGGGGTTCGGCGCGGGGACAAGCGGCGGGGCGAAGTTTCTCAGGCCGTGACGCGGTGCTGCCCGACCTCTTGACAGTCCGTGTTTCCGTTCACATCTGAACCCTGCCGGGGTGCCGAACGTGGGCCCCGGGATAACCCCTTGTCCGGCCCTGCGCGGGGCGCGGACCTACATCGCTCAATGGAGGATGACCCATGCGCACGTATGATTTTTCGCCGCTTTATCGCGCGACCGTCGGTTTCGACCGGATCGCCGACATGATGGACCGGGTGCTGTCGGCCGATGTGGCCCAGCCGACCTATCCGCCCTACAACATCGAAAAGACCGATGAGAATGCCTACCGCATCTCGATCGCCGTCGCCGGTTTCTCGGGCGACGAACTGACTGTCGAGGTCAAGGAAGGCGCGCTGATCGTTTCGGCTCGCAAGAAGGCCGAGGAGTCCGAGAAGACCTATCTGCACCGCGGTATCGCGACCCGCGCGTTCGAGCGCCGGTTTGCGCTGGCCGATCATGTGAAGGTCTCGGGCGCGACCCATGCCGACGGCATGCTGCATATCGACCTCGTGCGCGAAGTGCCCGAGGCATTGAAGCCGCGCCGGATCGAGATCGCCAAGGGCGACACGGTTGAGGCGAAAGCGGTGGAAACCGTCGAGGCCTGATCACGGCGTAGCGGAGAAATCCCCGGAGGGGCGCGTGGCGACACGTGCCCCTTCACGCGTCGGTTCGAAAGTCCTTTTCGACCGCGCGCCTACCGCGCCGGGATGCGCTTGCCATCCGGGCCGAAGAGCATTGCGTGATCGTCGTTCCAGTCAAGCCCGACCGTGGACCCTTCCGACGGCTGGGTTGTCTTACCGCCGATCCGGATCGTCACCTGCGCGCCGTCCGGGACGTCGAGGTGAACGAGCGTCTCGGCGCCCAGCGCCTCGGCGTAGAGCACCGTCGCATCCAACTTGCCCGCCCCGGGCGCCGTCAGCGCGACATGTTCCGGCCTGATCCCGAGTTGCGTCGTCGGCGGCAGCGCTGGCAGCGCCCCCTCGGAAAGGAAATTCGTCGGCGGCGAGCCGATGAACCCGGCGACGAACGTCGGTGGCGGGATTCGCATAGACCTCCAGCGGCGCGCCGATCTGGTCGGCCACGCCGGCGTTCATCACGATCATCCGGTCGGCCAGCGTCATCGCCTCGACCTGGTCGTGGGTCACGTAAAGCGCGGTGACGCCGAGCTCGCGCTGCAAGCTGCTTGATCTCCAGCCGCATCTGCACCCGCAGCTTGGCGTCGAGGTTCGACAGCGGCTCGTCGAACAGGAACACCGCCGGTTTGCGCACGATCGCGCGCCCCATCGCCACCCGCTGGCGCTGGCCGCCCGACAGCTCGCGCGGCTTGCGCTTGAGATAGGGTTCCAGCTGCAGAAGCTTGCGCCGCCTCGGCCACCCGCTCGGCGATCTCGTCCTTGGGCTTGCCGGCGATCTTCAGCCCGTAGGCCATGTTGTCGAAGACCGACATATGCGGATAGAGCGCGTAGTTCTGGAACACCATGGCGATGTCGCGGTCCATCGGTTCCTTCTCGTTGACGCGCTCGCCGTCGATCCGCACCTCGCCCGCGGTGACCGTCTCGAGCCCCGCGACCATGCGCAGCAGCGTGGACTTGCCGCAGCCCGACGGGCCGACGATGACGATGAACTCGCCGTCCGCGATGTCGATGTCGACGCCGTGGATCACCTCGGTCTTGCCGAAGCGTCTTCTTGCAGGTTGTCGAGGGTGACGGTCGCCATATCTATTTCTCGCTGTCTACAAGGCCGCGGATGAACAAGCGTCTGCATCCGACACCACCACGAAGACCGGCGGGATCATCGCGAGGATCGAGGTCGCCATGATCACCGGCCAGTCGGCGATGTCGTCGCCCGACGGGAACATCTGCTTGATGCCCATCACGATGGTGTTCATCGACGGATCGGTGGTGATCAGCAGCGGCCAGAGATACTGGTTCCAGCCGTAGATGAAGAGGATGACGAACAGCGCCGCGATGTTGGTGCGGCTCATCGGCAGGAGGATGTCCCAGAAGAACCGCATCGGCCGCGCGCCGTCGACGCGGGCGGCCTCGGCCAGCTCGTCCGGCACGGTCATGAAGAACTGCCGGAACAGGAAGGTCGCGGTGGCCGAGGCGATCAGCGGGAAGATCAGGCCGGAATAGCTGTTCAGCATGCCGAAGCTCGCGACCACCTCGTAGGTCGGCACGATCCGCACCTCGACCGGCAGCATCAGCGTCAGGAAGATCAGCCAGAAGAACGACCTTGCGGCCCGGAAAGCGGAAATAGACGATGGCGAAGGCCGAGAGCAGCGAGATGATGATCTTGCCGACCGCGATCCCCATCGCCATGACCAGCGAGTTGAAGCAGCATCGTCGCCACCGGCGCGTTGACGCCCGAGACCAGCGCCTTGCGAGTAGTTCTCGAAGAACTGGTCGCCGGGCCAGCAGCGGCATCGGCGGGCTGGACGATCTCGGGCTGGGTCACGGTCGAGGCGACGAAGGCCAGCCAGATCGGGAAGAAGATGAACAGCACGCCGATGATCAGGCCGAGCATGGGTCAGCCAGTAGCCCGAGCCGCGTTTTTCGACCATGCCGTGTGGCTCGCTCGGCCATCAGTAATGCACCCGCCGCTCGATGAACTTGAACTGCACGACGGTCAGCACGCCGACGATCGACCAGCAGGATCACCGATTGCGCCGCGGAGGAGCCGAGATCCTGGCCGACGAAGCCGTCGGAATAGACCTTGTAGACCAGGATCGTCGTCGCCTGCTGCGGCCCGCCGGTGGTGATCGTGTGGATCACGCCGAAGGTTTCGAAGAAGGCGTAGACGATGTTGACCACCAGCAGGAAGAAGGTGGTGGGCGACAGCAGCGGGAAGACGATGGTGCGGAACCGCGTCCAGAACTGCGCGCCGTCGATCGCCGCGGCCTCGATCACGCTTTTCGGGATCGCCTGAAGTCCGGCGAGGAAGAACAGGAAGTTGTAGCTGATCCGCCCCCAGGCCGAGGCGACGACGACAAGGCCCATCGCCTCGCTCTCGTTCAGCACGTGGTTCCAGTCATAGCCGAGCAGGCCGAGATACCAGGTCACCACGCCGACGCGGGTGTTGAACATGAACAGCCACAGCACGCCGGCCACGGCGGGGGCGACGGCATAGGGCCAGATCAGCAGCGTGCGGTAGACGCCCGAGCCCTTGATCAGCCGGTCGGCCAGCACCGCGAGATAGAGCGCCGACACCCATCGAGACGACGGTGACCAGCGAGTCGAGAAGACCGCCGTCGTCGACGAAGGAGGCGCGGTAATAGGGGTTGCCGAGCAGGTATTCGAAATTGCCCAGCCCGACGAACTGCGATCGACAGGCCGAACGGGTCGGGGATGAACAGCGACTGCCAGATCGCCTGGCCGGCCGGGTAGAAGAAGAACACAGCCGATGATCACGACCTGCGGCAGGACCAGCAGAAGCGGCAACCAGCATGCCCTTGAAGGTGACGCGTTTTTCCATCGAGCGGGCTCAGGCGCGCGCGCCGCGGGACGATCCCCGGCGCGCGCGCTATGCGTTAGCGGTTGGCTTGCTCGAAGCGGCGCAGCAGCTCGTTGCCGCGCTCCACGGCGCTGTCGAGCGCGGCCTGCGCGTCCTTGTCGCCGGCCCAGACCGCTTCCAGCTCTTCGTCGATGATCGTGCGGATCTGGTCGAAGGAGCCAAGCCGCAGGCCCTTGGAATTGGCCGTCGGCGCCTTGGCGGTCATCTGGATCACCGCGATGTCGGTGCCCGGGATTGGCGTCATAGAAGCCCTGCTCGCGGGTCAGCTCGGCGGCCGCCGTGGTGATCGGCAGATAGCCGGTGTCCTGGTGCCACTTGGCCTGGATCTCGGGCGAGGACAGGAAGTTCAGGAATGCGGCGACGCCCTTGTATTCCTCGTCCGACTTGCCCGGCCATCACCCAAAGCGACGCGCCGCCGATGATGGTGTTCTGCGGCGCGCCCTCGACGCCGTCCCAATAGGGCAGCGGGCGCACGTCGAAGTCGAACTGGGCTTCGGCCTTGATCCCGGCATAGCCGGCCGAGCTTTCGGTGAAGAGCGCGCATTCGCCGGCGCGGAAGTTGGCCCCGCCCTCGTTGCGGCGCCCGGCATAGATGAACTTGCCGTCCTTGGCCCACTCGCCCATCGGTCTGGATGTGCTGGACCTGCACCGGGCCGTTGAAGGCCAGCTCGGTGTCGAGCCCGTCAAAGCCGTTGTCCTTCGTCGCGAACGGCACGTCGTGATAGGCCGACAGGTTCTCGAGGTGGATCCAGCTCTGCCACGCGGTGGTCAGCGGGCATTCGTGCCCGCCGGCCTTCAGCGCGTCGAGCACCGCGCCGACCTTCTGCCAGGTCGACAGATCGGCATGTCGGGGTCGATCCCGGCCGCGGTCAGCGCGTCGCGGTTCACCCAGAGCACCGGGGTCGAGGAGTTGAACGGCAGCGACAGCATCTGGCCGTCGGTCGTGGTGTAGTAGCCCTTGACCGAGCCGATATAGGCGTCGGGATCGAAGTCGGCGCCGGCATCGGCCATCACCTCGTAGACCGGCTTGATCGCGCCCTTGGCGGCCATCATCGTCGCGGTGCCGACCTCGAACACCATCAGGATGTCGGGCTGTTCGCCGGCGCGGAACGCGGCGATGCCGGCGTTCAGCGTCTCGGAGTAGTTGCCCTTGTGGCTGGCGACGACGGTATAGTCGCTCTGGCTGGCGTTGAATGCTGGACCTGCTCGGCGACCAGCTCGCCGAGCCGCCCGGTAAAGGCATGCCAGAACTGGATTTCGGTTGCGGCGAAAGCGGGTGCGGCCATGCCGATCGTCGTCGCGGCAATAGTCGCAGCTATTTGATATTTCATTGTTCTCTCCCAGGGGACGATGAGGTTCAGCCTCGTACAATCTGCGAACTGTAACGGCAGTTTGGCCAATCAGACAACCCTGAAGACTATCGTTTCCCGACTCGCCGAATTGTCCTGCGTCGCGAACGGTCAGACAGTCAAAGCGTCTTGCGCGCCCGCAAGGCTGCCTGGATCGTGCCGTCGTCGAGATAGTCGAGCTCGCCACCGATCGGCACGCCCTGGGCCAGCGAGGTGACGGCGACGCCCGCCCCCTCCAGCGCCTCGGCGATGTAGTGGGCGGTGGTCTGGCCGTCGACGGTGGCGTTGAGGGCGAGGATCACCTCGGTGATCCCCTCGTCGCCGATGCGGTCGAGAAGCCGGGGGATGCGCAGTTCGTCCGGGCCGACGGCGTCGAGGGCGGAGAGCGTGCCGCCGAGCACGTGGTAGCGGCCCTTGAACGATTGCCCGCGTTCCATCGCCCAGAGGTCGGCCACATCCTCGACCACGCAGATCTCGCCCGTCGCGCGCGCGGTCGTCTCGGCAGATGTCGCAGATGTCGGCGGTGCCGATATTGCCGCAGGTCGCGCATTCCCGCGCGGTCGCCGCGACCTCGGCCATGGCCTGCGCCAGGGGCGCCATCACCTGCCCGCGCTTCTTGATCAGGTGCAGCACCGCGCGCCGCGCCGAACGCGGGCCGAGGCCCGGCAGCCGGGCCATCAGCTCGATCAGCGTCTCGATGTCGCGGGTGCTGTCGGACAGGCGGTCAGAACGGCAGCTTCATGTCGGCGGGCAGGCCCATTTCCTGCATCATCTTCTGCTCTTCCTGGCGCGTCCGGTCCTGCGCCCGCTTCTGCGCGTCCTTGATCGCGGCGAGGATCAGGTCCTCGACCACTTCCTTCTCGGACGGCTGGAAGATCGACGGGTCGATGTCGAGCGATTTCAGCTCGCCCTTGGCGGTGCAGACCGCCTTCACGAGGCCGGCGCCGCTTTCGCCGGTCACGGTGATGCGGTCCATCTCCTCGGTCAGCGCGGCCATCTTGCTCTGCATGTCCTGCGCGGCCTTCATCATCTTGGTCATGTCGCCAAGCCCGCCCAAACCTTTCAGCATCGTCTTCTCCTCAATTGTCCTCGAACGGGTCCCATTCGTCCTCGACCTCGGGCAGGGCCTCCGCCTGCGCCTCGGCCTGAACCTCGTCGGGCGTTCTGATAGCGGTGATATGGGCATTCGGGAAGGCCGCGAAAACCGCCTGCACCAGCGGATGTGTCCCTGGCCTTGGCCTTCGCGGCATCTTCCCGCGCGCTGCGTTCCTCGGCGATGGTCGCGGCGCCGCCATCGGAGACGACGGAGACGCCCCAGCGCACGCCGGTCCAGCTTTGCAGCCGCTGCGCCAGCGTCGCGGCGAGGTCGCGGGGCGCGTCCGCCGCCGGTTCGAATTCGATCCGGCCGGGGGCGTAGTGGACGAGGCGGACGTGGTTCTCCACCTCGAGCAGCAGCTTCACGTCGCGGTTGTGGCGGATCAGCTCGACCACGGCCGGGAAGCTCGCATAGCGGGCGAGCGCGGTCTCCGGCGCCGCGGGCGAGGCGCCGTGGCGGTGCCATTGCCGGTGCGGCGCCGAGCGTCACCTGCGCGCGGGCGGTGGCGTGGGTCGGCGCGGCCGGGGCTGGCCGCCCGGGGTGCGGGCCCGCGCCGCGTGCCGGCGCGGCGGGGCCGGGGCCGTCGGAGAGCCGGCGCAGCAGCTGCTCGGGGTCGGGCAGGTCGGCGACATGGGTGAGGCGGATCACCGCCATCTCGGCCGCCATCATCGCGTTCGGGGCGCGCGGCCACCTCTTCCAGCGCCTTCAGGAGCATCTGCCACATCCGCGTCAGCACCCGCATCGGCAGTGCCGTCGCCATCGCCTGGCCGCGGGCGCGTTCGTCCGGGCCGATCGTCGGGTCCTCGGCCGCCTCGGGCGTGATCTTGATGACGCGAGACCCAGTGGGTGATCTCGGCCAGATCGCGCAGCACCGCCATCGGGTCGGCGCCGTCGGCATACTGGGCGCCGAGTCTCGTTCAGCGCGCCCGCCGCGTCGCCCTTCAGGATCAGGTCGAAGAGGTCGAGGACGCGGCCCCGGTCGGCCAGGCCCAGCATCGCGCGGACCTGCTCGGCCGTGGTCTCGCCCGCGCCGTGGGAGATCGCCTGATCGAGCAGCGAGGTCGCGTCGCGCGCCGAGCCTTCGGCGGCGCGGGTGATGAGCGCGAGCGCGTCGTCGGTGATCGCGGCGCTTTTCGGCATTGGCGATCTTGCGCAGGAGCGCGATCATCACCTCGGGCTCGATCCGGCGCAGGTCGAAGCGCTGGCAGCGCGACAGAACCGTGACCGGCACCTTGCGGATCTCGGTCGTGGCGAAGATGAACTTCACATGGGCGGGCGGTTCCTCCAGCGTCTTCAGAAGCGCGTTGAAGGCGTTCGTCGACAGCATGTGGACTTCGTCGATGATGTAGATCTTGTAGCGCGCCGAGGCGGCCCGGTAGTGCACGCTCTCGATGATCTCGCGGATGTCGCCGACGCCGGTGCGGCGAGGCCGCGTCCATCTCCATCACGTCGACATGGCGACCCTCCATGATCGCCACGCAATGCTCGCACTTGCCGCAGGGGTCGGTGGTCGGGCCGCCCGTGCCGTCCGGCCCGATGCAGTTCAGGCCCTTGGCGATGATCCGCGCGGTCGTGGTCTTGCCGGTGCCGCGGATGCCGGTCATGATGAAGGCCTGCGCGATCCGGTCGGCGGCAAAGGCGTTCTTCAGCGTGCGCACCATCGCATCCTGCCCGACGAGGTCGGCAAAGGTCTCGGGGCGGTATTTGCGGGCGAGAACCTGGTAGCGGGTCCCGGTGGGTGTCGGACATGTGGCCTTCGGCCGGATTCGGATCAGTCGTACAGGCTAGGCATGCGGCGCGGGCGGCGTCCACCCGCCCGCGTCGGCGGGGCCGCGCGGGATCGCGGCCGCGGGCCCGCCCGCGTCACTCTGTCCCGCTTGCCTTTTTCGCCTGGCTGCACGAGTTTCGACAACGACTTGCCCTTGCGCTTGCGATCGAGGGCAGAGGCGCTGTGTTCGGCGTCTTCGGCGTGGAGCTTCTTCCAGCGGTCGACGCGCGCCGCGTCGATCGTCGCCGGCCTTGACCGCCGCCTGCACGGCGCAACCGGGCTCCGGCCCGTGGGTGCAGTCGCGGAAGCGGCAGTGTTCCGCCAGCTCGGAGATATCGGCGAAGGCCTCGTCGATCCCGCTTCGGCCATGTCGGTCAGCCGCAACTCCCGCATGCCCGGCGTGTCGATCAGCCAGCCGCCGCCGGGGATCTCGTGCATCTCGCGTGCGGTCGTGGTGTGGCGGCCCTTCATGTCGTCCTCGCGCACCTCCCCGGTGTCGAGGTCGAGACCGGTCAGCGCCGAGGCGAGCGTGGACTTGCCCACCCCGGACATGCCGAGGAAGGCGACGGTCCGGCCCGGCCCGCACCAGGGCTTCAGCGCCTCGACCGCACCGGAGGTCTTGGCGTTCAGCGCCACGGCGGGAACCTTCGGGCCGATGGCGCGGAGCCGGTCGAGATAGCTTTCGGGGTCGTCGGTGCGGTCGATCTTGGTCAGCACGAAGACCGGCGGCACCCCGCCGGCATGGGCGAGGGCGAGGTAGCGTTCAAGCCGCGCCTCGTTGAATTCGTCGGTGCAGGAGGTGGTGATGAAAGACCGTATCGACATTGGCCACGATAAGCTGTTCGCGCGACGCGTCGCCCGCCGCGCGGCGGAAGATGCGGGACGTGCCGGTCGAGAAGCCGGGCGACGCGGCCGGTCTCGGGATCGGCCAGGACCCAGTCGCCGACGGCGATATCGCCGGCGCCGATCTCGGGCGGCAGGGTCAGGAGTTCGCGGCCCCGTCTTCGGTCAGCACCGAGAGCCGGTCGCGGTGGACGCCCGAGACGCGGGCGGGGATAAAGCTGGCCAGCTCGTCTTCGTCGAGTTGGCGCAGGAAATCCGCCGACCATCCGAGGTCAGCGAGGGTGGAGGAATTCTGGGTCAATGGTCTGCCCTCTGGATAAGCCGATACCGATGCCCGGCGGACTTGGCCGCGGGCGTGGGATGTCGGGAGGGGCGGGGCAGCTTGAAGTCTCAGCGCACCCCGGCCCGGAGGGAAACAAGCTCTGCCATGTTCAACTCCTTCGCGGGCGAGGTTGCGGGTGAGAGGCTGGACAACGACCCAAGCGGGGCTCGTTACGGCTGCTTCCTTCCGGACCTGACCGGGTTGGCGAGGCGCTCGCCCGCGCCAACCTCTCGAGATTCTATTTAGGCGGGACGCGACGCCGGCGCAAGCCCGGTGGCGCCTAGCCGGGCGGGGATGTCGCGCAGCGGCTGCGAGGACGCCTCGGCCAGCGCCATCGCCCAGGCACCCTGGATCGCGTATTGCAGCCGGCAGCCCGCATCCTCGGCCGCGGCCCGGTCAAGGCCGAAGCGCATCGCGTGGCTGGTGAAGGCATTGCCCCAGCTGATGAAGTGATCGCGGGCGTGGTGGCGATAGTCCGGCTCGTCGGGACCGTAGAGCAGGATCGCGGTGACCGGGCAGCCTTCGCTGTGGCCGGACCGGTCGAAGCGGTCGGCGAGCCCGTCGCATAGCCGGACGATGCCGGACGCATAATCCTCGGCCGCGCCGAAGGCGTCGTCGATATGGCGCAGGATGCGCGCGGATTCGAGGTCGGCCGCCGCCCGGGCGAGATCGGCCTTTCCCTGCGGAAAGTGGTGATAGAGCGAGCCCTTCGGCAACCCGGTCTCAGCAAGAATCTCGGCGACGCCGGCGCCGTGATAGCCGCGTTGACGAAAGAGCCGTGCCGCCGTGGAGACGAGACGGTCGCGGCTCGTGCCTTGCCGGACGCGATCGGTCATTTCCTGCCTATCCCCTCCGCCCTGGCGATCGCCAATATAGACCGATCGGTCTATTCATGCTACGTCGCCGCGCAGTTCGTTGTATTTGGGGACCGTTCTTTCAGAGGCCAGAGTTCATGACAATTCAGTCGCAAGATTTTTTTCCCGAGACCCCGCTGCCACGGGCCGTCGGCATCCGCTCCGGCACCCGCCAGCTTGCGGGGCTGCTCTTTCAGCCGAAAGCGCCCATAGCAGCTGTTGTCCTCAACGGCGCGGTCGGCGTACCGCAAAGTTTCTACCGGCATTTCGCCGCCTGGCTCGCGGCTGAGCGCAACATCGCGTGCCTGACCTACGATTACCGCGATTTCGGCGAGTTGGGCGGGGCGGGGCTGCGCAGATCCGAGGCGACGATGAGCGACTGGGGCGTGGCCGACCAATCCGCCGCGCGGGCGGCACTCGAATCGCTGCTGCCCGACACTCCGATCTGGATCCTCGGCCATTCAATCGGCGGCGCGATGCTGCCCTTCCAGACCGGGTTCGAACGCGTGGAACGGGTGATCGTGGTGGGCTCGGGCATCGTTCATGTCTCGGACCATCCCTGGCCCTACCAGTTCCTCGCACGGCTCTTCTGGCAAGGGCATGTGCCGCTCCTGACCCGGGCGATCGGCTATCTGCCGGGCCGCTTCGTCGGCTTCGGCGCGGATTTGCCGCGCGGGGTCTACTGGCAGTGGCGGCGCTGGTGTCTGACGCGGGGCTATCACCTCGGCGATGCGGGAGGACGCCTGCCGGTGCCCGACTGGCGGGCGCTGACCGCGCCGATGAAGTTCGTCGCCATTGCCGACGATGTGATGGTGCCGCCGGCGGCGGCCTGGCGGCTGATGCGCTATTTCCCGGATGCGGTGAAGCGCCAGCTTGTCCTGAAGCCCGAAGAGCTCGGGCTGACGTCGATCGGCCATTCCGGCGTGTTCCGGCGCGAGAACGCCGCGCTCTGGCCGCTCCTGATCGCCTGAGCCCCTTGCGGCGGGCGGGAGTTGATCCCGCCGCCGCAAGGGGCGATCATCTTGCCGGAACGCGGCGGGGAGGCGGGATTGAACGGGTTCGTCATAGCGGAACTGACGGCGGGCGGCGGACGGCTGGCGCTCTGCCCGATGCCGGGGCGCGACGCCGACTATGCCGGCGATCTTGCCGCGGTCCTGCGCTGGGCGCCGGCGCTGGTGATGACGATGGCGACGGGGCCCGAACTGGCGGCGCATGGGGCGCTGGGCTTGTCGGGAGATCTCGCTGCCGCGGGGATTGGCTGGCATCACCTGCCCGTCGCCGATTTCGGCGCTGACAGTGCGGCGCTGCGCGAGGGCTGGGTGGAGGCCTCGGCAGAGGCGCGGACGCATCTGGCCGGAGGCCGCGGGGTTCTCGCGCATTGCGTCGGCGGCTGCGGGCGGTCGGGCATGGCGGTGATGCGGCTGATGGTCGAGGTGGGCGAGGCGCCCGAAGCGGCACTGTCCCGGCTCAGGGCGGTCCGGCCCTGTGCCGTCGAGACCGGGGCGCAGCTGGATTGGGCAGGCCAGGGTGTGCGGCGCCTCTAGTCGGCCAGCAGCGGCTCGGAGCACCAGATCTTCGTGAAGGCGCCGGTGCAGGTCGTCTCACGCTCGAGCCCCTTGACCGAGAAGCGGGTGAAGAACGTCCGGTCGTCCTCGACGATCTCAACGCCCTGCCGGATCAAGTCGAAGCAGGCCGAAGGCTTCAGCTTGCAGCCGACGAGTGCCACGGTCTCGACCGCGCCGCCGACGGCGTCGATATCGGCCGTGGCGATGCGGGTCTGGATCGTCTCGCGCAGGAGCGCGTCGAACTCGCCGAGGCCGGGGCGGGTGAACCAGGCGACCACGGCCAGCAGGATCGCCAGAAGGATCGCCCACATGATCAGCCGCATCGTCGCCCCCGCACCGGTTACACCCGGCTTATGCCGCGAAGGGGCGGGGCCTGTCGAGCCCCGCCCATGAGATCAGAGCGTGATACGGAAGCGGGCGAAACCGTCCGGCCCGTCGCCGGCGGGCTCGATCGTCACCGCCTTCACGTCGCCGATATGGTCGGCGGCCTTCGGGCCGGTATCGAAGAGGACGCTCGTCCCCGGCAGCGCCATGAAATGCCAGTTGGCGTCGGCGGTCGGGTTGATCGTGCCTTCCTCGACGATGTAGCGCACGATGATATCGCGGTTGGTGTCCGGTCCCTCGAAGATGATCGTATCGCCCTTGGCGCCGGGGAAATCGCCGCCGCCGCTGGCGCGGTAATTGTTCGTCGCGATGACGAACTCGGCCGCCGGATCGACTGGCTGGCCTTCGTAGGAGAGGTTGACGATGCGGCTCGCCTCGGGGTTCAGATCCTCGCCCTTCGGCCCGTATTTCGAGGGCTGCGAGAGGTCGATTTCGTAGGTCACGCCGTCGATCACGTCGAAATTGTAGGACGGGAAGTCGGGGTTCAGGAGCAACTGGTCGGCCTCGCCCGGCGTCACCTGGTTGAACATGCCGGCCGAGCGTTCGAGCCAGTCCTTGAGCTGGGCGCCCGTCACCTTCACGGCCCGGATCGTGTTCGGGTAAAGATAGAGGTCGGCCACGTTCTTGATCGCCACGTCGCCGGCCGGCACGTCGGTGTAATAGTCAGGCCCACCCCGGCCGCCGGCCTTGAAGGGCGCGGCCGCCGAGAGGATCGGCAGTCCTTCGTATTCGGTGCCCTTCATCATCTCGGCGATGTACCATTTCTGGGCGATCGAAACGATCTGCACCGATGGGTCGTCGGCGACGAGCGCGAAGTAGCTGTGCAAGGGCGCAGAAGTCTTGCCGACCGCGCGGCGGATGTAGCCGAGCGTCTCGTCATGCTCTTTCTGCACCGAGGCGAGCACGGCCGGCACGCTTTCAACGAGCGCGGTGACGGAACGGTCCTCGTTGCGCTGCGAGATCGGCCGCGCCTCGGACGTGGAGGCGACCACCTTCCAGCGGTTGCCGTCGCGTTCGAGGAGGAGGTCGATGAGTCCCATATGCGAGCCCCAGAAGCCCCCCATCACCGCGGGTTTGCCCGAAATCGTACCGGTGGCCACGTCGACCTCGGCGAAGTCGTCGAAGGTCGAGCGACGGGAAGACGAGGTGGCTGTGCCCGGTCATGACGGCGTCGATGCCATCGACCCGGGCGAGCGGCACGGAGGCGTTCTCCATCCCCTCGGTATGTTCGGCCGAACCGATGCCGGAATGCGAAAGCGCCACGATGATGTCGCAGCCCTCTTCGAGCATCTGCGGCACCCAGGCCTCGGCCGTCTGCACGATGTCGCGGGTCTGGACCTTGCCCTCCAGGTGCCTCCGGTCCCAGTTCATGATCTGAGGCGGCACGAAGCCGATGAGGCCGACGCGGATCGGATGCGTGCCGCCCGACCCGTCCGTCACCTCGCGGTCGAGGATGACATAGGGCTTCAGGAGCGTCTCGTCCTCGCGGGCCGTCGCACCCATCGACTTCACCACATTGGCCGAGACGACGGGGAAGGCCGCCCCCGCGACCGACTTCATCAGGAAGTCGAGCCCATAATTGAATTCATGGTTGCCGAGCGTCGAGGCATCGAAATTAAGCGTGTTCATCGCCTGGATGATCGGGTGCATGTCGCCGTCCTTCATGCCCCGTTCATAGGCGATGTAATCGCCCATCGGGTTGCCCTGAAGGAAGTCGCCGTTGTCCACGAGCATCGCGTTCGTCGCCTCGGCGCGCACCGCCTCGATGATCGCGGCGGTCCGGGCGAGGCCGACGGTGTCGACCTCCTTGTCGGAATAGTAGTCGTACGGGAAGACGTGGACGTGAATGTCCGTCGTTTCCATGATCCTGAGATGAGCCTGGTTGGCGGCGGCGAAGGCGGAGTAGGGGTGCAGCGCGATCAAAGAAGCTCCGGCAGCGCTCCCGGCGAGGAATCCCCGGCGGGTGAGAGTGTGTTGCGGTCGAATGGTCATGGTCGCCCCCTTGGTTGAGTCGTCGAGACTTTCGGAGGCTAGCATGACACGTGCCTGAAGTTACCCGGTGATTCAGGTCAGCGCCACATTCTCGGTGAGTTGTCGGTGAATTAATCGCCTTAAGGTTGTTAAATCTCCACGGAACCGGGTGTTGTTGACATATTTGCAACCCATCTCCGCCCGTGCCACATCTGACGCAGCGGGAGGACGGAATGCGGCTTGCGGAAACGGTGACATTCGGGGGGTCCGGGCTCAACCGGGCGGCGGAACTGCGCGGGCAGCCGGAGCGGATCTCGGCGCTTCTGCGCCATGACGCGGCGCGGGTCCTGCCGGTCTGGCGCGGCAAGCCCCTGTTCGCCGGGACGGCGGCGGGCTGGGTCGTGCCGGGGCATCCGGTGCTGGCCGACGCCGTGGCGGAGCCGATCTTCCTCGGCCTCGACGGCGACGATGAAGGTGGCGGGCCGCGCTTTGCCGCGGACATCTCCGCCTGGACGCCCGAGGAGGGCGAGACGCCGCCGACCGGCGTGTTCTTCGACCCGACCGAGCAACGCCACCCGGCGCTGCCCGAGGATCACCGCTTCGCCGAACTTCGCGGGATGATGGCGGCGCTCACTCCGCGAGACGCCGAACTGGTGGCGACTGCGAAGGCGGTTCTCGCCTGGCACCGGAGCCACCGTTTCTGCTCGGCCTGCGGCGCCCCGAGCGAGGTTGCCGAAGCGGGCTGGCAGCGCCGTTGCCCAGCCTGCGGCGCGTCGCACTTTCCCCGCACCGATCCCGTGGTGATCATGCTGATAACGCGGGGCAACAGCACGCTCATCGGCCGCTCTCCGGGCTGGCCGGAGGGCATGTATTCCTGCCTTGCGGGCTTCATGGAGCCGGGAGAGACGATGGAAGCGGCGGTGCGCCGCGAAGTTGCCGAGGAGACCGGCATCCGCGTCGGCGCGGTGCGATACCTCGCGAGCCAGCCTTGGCCCTATCCCTCGTCGCTGATGTTCGGCTGCGCGGGCGAGGCCGAGAGTGAGGAGATCACGCTCGATCCCGCCGAGCTCGAGGCCGCGCTCTGGATCAGCCGGGAAGAGATGGCCGAGGTTCTCGCCGGTCGTCACCCGTCGATCCGGCGTCCGCGCGCCGGCGCCATCGCGGGGTTCCTGCTGACCAACTGGGTTGCAGACCGGTTGGAATGACGCCAGAAAGTCGGAGACCGGACGAGCGGAGATTGGCGAAGTGAAGTTCTCCACGAAAGAGGATGTCGAGGCGCCGGCAGAGCTGATCTTCGCCGCGATGTCGGATTTCGTCGCGTTCGAGCGGAGCGCGATGCGGCGCGGCGCCGAGGTGGCGCGAGTCGATCCGGTCGGCGAGGTAGGCGTCGGGATGACCTGGAGCCTGCGGTTTCCGGTGCGCGGCAAGATGCGGCGGGCGGTCTGCGAACTGGAGCAGTACGACCCTCCTGTTGGGATCCGGTGCCGGATCGAGAGCAGCGGCTTCGACGGGGTGCTGACGCTCGGCCTTTTTGCCTTGTCGCGGACACGAACACGGCTCGCTGTTCAGCTCGAGGTAAAACCGCGGACGCTGGCGGCGCGGCTTCTGATCCAGTCGGTGCGGCTGAACCGGTCGAGCTACACTCGCCGGTTCGAGGGCCGGGTGCAGAAATTCGCTGCCGATCTGGAGTTGCGGCACCTCAAGTTGCGGACGACGTGACTGGGCTCGTAGCTCATTCGTCTGTGCCCGGATCTTTGTTCAGGACCAAAAACCTTCAACCGTGGTTACCTTGATCAAGAAAAAAGCGCTCGATACCATAAACGATCGTTTATGGCCGCCGCCCAAGAACCGCGCACGATCCAGCTGTGCGTCTGCCTGTCCGCGTTACCAGTGCGAGAGGATAGATGCCATCGCTGGCGATCAGTCGGCGACCGGTATCCAGATCTCAATGTCACCGAGACCGGTTTGGGGATCAAAACCCTCTCCGTATCTCTCAAACTGCGGAGCATCGGCCAGCTTTCGCCCGGTTTGCGATAGCCACTCGCCGAAGATTGTTTTCCAAGTGCGCCTAATCTCCGAGACATGGCCGTCATGCCGGAACACGGCATAGGTTTGCGGCGGTATCCGCAGACCATCCAGTTCTTTTGCGACGTTTGAATACTCGGTGACTTCGACGCCGGTCACATAGTCGACGTTGCCTTCATCGTCGCTGTTGCACAACACGCCAAAAGCGACGTTACCCTTCTGGGCGTCGATGTGACCGATGTGAGGCACGAAGGCCTGCCACTGCGCGGGCATTTGTGCGCTCGTTGCATCAGTGTAGCGCTTCTCGAGGCCGACGATGATCATGGCATCGCCGTCAACGATACGCGGCTTTGGAATTGTCGTAAATTTCTCGTTCATTTTCAATGGCTCCACCAGTTCGATTTGTCGAAGAGATCGAGCTTTTCGGATCGCGTCGGGTGTGACGCCGAATTGATCCTTGAAAGCCCGCGTGAATGCCTCGTGAGAACCATAGCCAGCCTCGATCGCGACATTGAGGATACCGGTGCTTCCGATAGCCAAACTCTTGGCCGCTTCACTTAGCCGTCGCGCCCGGACGTAGCGCATCACGGATAGTCCCGAATGCGTGCCAAACGCGCGGACGAGATGGAATTTCGATAATCCGGCTGCACGCGCCACGTCGTCGAGTGAAAGCTCACCGCCGAAATGGGTTTCTATGTACCAGACTGCTTTTCCAATCAGATCCATGACGCCCCCTCACAAAGCATAACAATATTGACGCCCTGCGAGGAGCAGTTCTTGACCGGTTTTGCTGTGAACAGCTTAAGAAATCAGGAAGGCCGTGAGCGGCGCCAGCGCCGAATGTCGCTCGTTTTCTGGTTGATCGGCTGACGGCGGTCACGAAGACCGTTCATGGCGCGCTACCTAAGGGCGGTCATAAGTATATGTGCAGCGAAATCCTGCTTGGCTGCGTTGGCCGCCGCCTGAGATTGGTGCGGCGAAAGGATTGTGTGCCGGACAAAAAGCCCGCGCATTGCGGCCTGTTCTCTGTCTCGCTCAAACTGGCCATCGCGGAAAGGGAATAGCCGCCCTTTCCGCGCTGACCGCCCGCCTCAATGCCGGCTCGGATCGGCCGGGTAGACGCCGAGAAGCGTCATCGACGAGGTGAAGTAGTCGAGCTCTTCCAGCGCGCGGCGGACGTTGGCGTCGTCGGGATGGCCCTCGATATCGGCATAGAACTGGGTCGCCGTGAACGATCCGTCGACCATGTAGCTTTCGAGCTTGGTCATGTTGACGCCGTTCGTGGCGAAGCCGCCCATCGCCTTGTAGAGCGCGGCCGGGATGTTGCGCACCCGGAAGACGAAGGTCGTCATCATCCCTGCCTCGCCGCGCCGGCTGACGTCGGGCTCGCGCGCCATCACCAGGA
This sequence comes from uncultured Alphaproteobacteria bacterium, assembly GCA_963707885.1. Taxonomy (GTDB): domain Bacteria; phylum Pseudomonadota; class Alphaproteobacteria; order Rhodobacterales; family Rhodobacteraceae; genus Albidovulum. Next base: position 143,292 of record CAVPRV010000010.1, on the reverse strand, counting down.
AGCGGGTGGTGTTGTGCGCGCTGTCCTCGATGTGGCGGGCGAGAATGTCGAGCCCGTAGATCTCGCCCGCCAGTTCCGAGGCGAGCGCCGCCATCGATCGTGTCGCCGGCCGCGGCGACGTCGCGCGCGGCGCGGGCATTGTCGGAGCTGACGCGGCCCTTGATCCCGTGCTCGCGCAGGAAGCGGGCGCATTGCGGCAGAAGCACGAGATGGCTGTAGGCCTCGCGGATGTCGGCGAGTCGTGCCCCGGGCACGCCGAGCAGGTTGATATGCACCCGCACGAAGGCCTCGTCGACGATGTGCAGCCCGCTTTCGGGCAGCAGGCGGTGAATGTCGGCGACCCGGCCATAGGTCGAGTTCTCGACCGGCAGCATGGCCAGATCGGCATCGCCGCGGCGCACCGTCTCGATCGCGTCCTCGAAGGTGCGGCAGGGCGACGGCATCCATGCCGGGATAGGCCTGCCGGCAGGCCTTCGTGCGAATAGGCTCCGGGTTCTCCCTGGAAGGCGATCCGACCGGTCATTCGGGTGGCTCCTTGGCGTCGGCCCGGTGGCCGGGCGTTTCGTCGCGCTAACTATACCTTGAAACCGGGCAGGGGAAGCGGGTAGATACCGCCCGAGGAATTGTCAGGGTAGAGGCGCGACATGTTCGACACGATGACGATAACGAAGGCCGGCGGCGCGCTCTGCGGGGCTTTCCTGATCTTCCTTCTGGGCAAGTGGGCGGCCGAGTCGCTTTATCATACCGGTCCGGTGGCGCATGGCGGCGAAGAGGTCGCGCAGGCCTATACGATTGACACCGGCGCCGGGGGCGAGGCGGCGCCGGCGGCGGAAGCCGGCCCCGACTTCGCCACGCTCTTGGCCTCGGCCGATGCCGGCGCGGGCGAGAAGGTCTTCGGCAAAGTGCAAGGCCTGCCACAAGATCGACGGCACCAACTCCACCGGTCCGCATCTCGACGGTGTGGTCGGCCGCGCGGTCGCGTCGATCGCGGACTTCAGCTATTCCGACGGCATGAAGGCGCATGGCGGCGACTGGACGCCGGAGACGCCCTGAACGCGTTCCTCGAGAACCCCAAGGGCGTTGTCGCGGGCACCAAGATGTCCTTCGCCGGCCTGAAGAAGCCCGAGGACCGCGCCAACCTGATCGCGTATCTCCAGACGCTCGGCGGCTGAGCCGACCGGACATCACATCAACGGGGGCTGTCTGTTCCGGGCGGCCCTTTTTCGTCGCACACGCGAAATCTCACAAATTCGCAACTTGATGCCCGGCCCCGCGGCGTTCTAGCCTCGGCGCGGCAGATACGGACCCGCCTCGAGGCGGGTCATGGAGGGTTTAATGGGCATGGAACGAATGATCGTCAGCGCGATCACGGCCGAAACCAGACGCGGCCTGTGGCGGGGGATGGCAGTCGCCGCCCTGTCGGTCGGGCTGGCGGTCGGCTTTTCCGGCGCGCTCCGGGCCGCAGACGCCGTGATCACGGCACACGGGATTTCCACCTTCGGGGATCTGAAATACGCCGCCGATTTCGCCCATCTCGACTACGTAAACCCGGACGCGCCGAAGGGCGGCGAGATTTCCGAATGGACCTCCGGCGGGTTCGACTCGATGAACCCCTACACGGTCAAGGGCCGTGCCGCCGCCCTGTCGACGATCATGCTCGAAAGCCTGATGGAAGGCACCGCGGACGAGGTCGATGCCGCCTATTGCCTGCTGTGCGAGACGATCGAATACCCCGAAGACCGGTCCTGGGTGATCTTCAACCTGCGGCCCGAGGCGGTCTTTTCCGATGGCAGCGAGCTGACCGCGGACGACGTGCTCTTTTCCTACGAGACGTTGCGCGACAAGGGCCTGTCGAGCTTCCGCGCGGTGATCGCCCAACAGGTCGAGACGGCCGAGGTGCTGGGGCCAAGGCGGATCAAGTTCACCTTCAAGGCGGGCTTCCCCAAGCGCGATCTGATCCAGGCGGTCGGTGGCCTTCCGATCTTCTCGAAGACCGATTTCGAGGCCAAGGCCCGTGATCTAGAGGAAACGTCGCAGGATGCGTTCCTCGGCTCCGGGCCATACGTGTTCGACAGCAAGGACGTGAACCGGCATATCGTCTACCGGCGCAATCCCGACTATTGGGGCAAGGACCTGCCGCTCAATCGCGGCCGGCACAATTTCGACCGGATCCGTATCGAGTATTTCGGCGACTACGACGCGGCCTTCGAAGGGTTCAAGGGGGGCGCCTACACCTTCCGCAACGAGGCATCGTCGCTGATCTGGGCGACCCGCTACGATTTCCCGGCGATTCAGAACGGCTATGTGAAGAAGGCCGAGCTGCATGACGGCGACATCGCAAGCGGCCAGGCCTTCGTCTTCAACCTGCGGCGCGAGAAGTTCCAGGATCCCCGCGTGCGGGAAGCGATCGGGCTTATGTTCAACTTCGAGTGGTCGAACGCCTCGCTTTTCTACGGGCTCTATGCCCGCATCAATTCCTTCTGGGAAAACAGCGAGATGGCGGCAACGGGCCTGCCATCCGACGCTGAGCGGGCGTTGTTGGAGCCGTTGAAGGACCTGCTGCCCTCCGGGGTCCTTGACCAGGAGCCGGTCATAGCGCCAGTCTCGGGCGACCGCCAGCTCGACCGCAAGAACCTGCGCAAGGCCGCGGCACTTCTCGATGAGGCGGGCTGGCCGGTCGGCAACGACGGCATGCGCCGCAACGAAAAGGGCGAGACGCTGAGGGTCGAATTCCTCAACGACAGCCAGACCTTCGACCGGGTCTTCAATCCCTACGTCGAGAACCTGCGCGCCCTCGGCGTCGATGCGAGCCTGAACCGGGTTGACGACGCGCAGATGACCAACCGCACCCGCGGGCACGATTTCGACATCCTCACCGGCCATCTCGGCGGCAGCCTGACGCCGGGATCGGAGCTGCAGCAGACCTTCGGATCGAAATCGGTCGACGACGTGTTCAACATCATGGGCCTGCAGAGCGAGGCGGTGGACAAGCTGATCCCGGTGGTCGAAGCCGCGAAATCGCGCGAGGAGCTGACGACGGCAGTCCGCGCCCTCGACCGGGTTCTGCGCGCCTACAGGGTCTGGGTGCCGCAATGGTACAAGAACAAGCACACGGTCGCCTATTACGACATGTACGAGCACCCCGAGGCCCTGCCACCCTATGCGCTGGGCGAGCTCGACTTCTGGTGGTACAACGCCGACAAGGCCGCCGCACTCAAGGCGGCTGGCGCGCTGAACTGACGCGCCGCCTGGGAAAAGAGCAGACCGGCCGATGGGCGCCTATATCCTGCGAAGACTGCTGCTGATGATCCCGACCTTGGTCGGGATCATGCTGATCAACTTCACCCTGACGCAGTTCGTCCCCGGCGGGCCGATCGAACAGATCCTCGCCAGGCTCGAAGGCGAAGGCGACGTGTTCCGCAATATCGCCGGCGGAGGCGATGCGGGACAGCAACAGCAGGTCGGCGGCGACGAGCGCTATCTCGGCGCGCGCGGATTGCCGCCCGAATTCATCGCCGAGCTGGAAAAGCAGTTCGGTTTCGACAAGCCGGCACCGCAGCGCTTCCTCGAAATGATGGGCAACTACCTGCGCTTCGACTTCGGCGAGAGTTATTTCCGCTCCATCTCGGTCATCGATCTGGTGATCGAGAAGATGCCGGTGTCGATCACGCTCGGGCTCTGGTCGACGCTTCTGGCCTATCTGATCTCGATCCCGCTCGGTATCCGCAAGGCGGTCAGGGACGGGTCGAAATTCGACACCTGGACCTCCGGCGCGATCATCGTCGCCTACGCGATCCCGGGGTTCCTGTTCGCCGTTCTGCTCATCGTCCTTTTCGCCGGCGGCAGCTACTGGCGGATCTTCCCGTTGCGCGGGCTCACCTCCGACAACTGGGAGCAGTTGTCGATGCTGGGCAAGGTGGCGGACTACTTCTGGCACATCACTCTGCCGGTCGTCGCCTCGACTATCTCCAGCTTCGCGACGCTGACGCTCCTGACCAAGAACAGCTTCCTCGACGAGATCAACAAGCAATATGTGCTGACCGCGAAGGCCAAGGGGCTGACCGAAAGCCGGGTGCTCTACGGTCATGTCTTCCGCAACGCGATGCTGATCGTGATCGCAGGCTTTCCGGGCCTCTTCCTTGCCGTCCTTTTCGGCGGGGGCCTCCTGATCGAGACGATCTTCTCGCTCGATGGGCTTGGCCGGCTGGGCTACGAGGCGGCGGTGGCACGCGACTATCCGGTGGTCTTCGGCACGCTCTATGTCTTCGGCCTGCTCGGCCTTTTCATCGGGCTTCTCAGCGACCTCATGTATGTGTTCGTCGATCCCCGGATCGACTTCGAGAAGCGGGCGGGCTGATGCGGTTGTCGCCCCTCAACCAGCGCCGCTGGCGCAACTTCACCGCCAACCGGCGGGCGGTCTGGTCGCTGTGGGTCTTCCTCGTGATCTTCGTGCTGTCGCTCTTTGCCGAGCTCATCGCGAACGACAAGCCGATTCTGGTGAGCTACCGGGGGCAGCTTCATTTCCCGATCTACAAGTTCTACCCCGAGACCACGTTCGGCGGCGACTTCAAGACCGAGGCGATCTACCGAGATCCGGCAGTGCAATGCCTGATCAGGACCGGCGGGCTGATCGATTGCTGGGACGATCCCGAGGGGGTTATTGCCGATGCGGCCGACGGCGAGGTCGCGGGCGAAAAGGTCGCGGCTGGCTGGATGCTCTGGCCGCCGATCCCCTACAGCTACAACACGATCAACAACGTGGGCACGGCGCCCTCGGCGCCGGACAAGGACCACTGGCTCGGCACCGACGACACCGCCCGCGACGTGCTGGCCCGGATCATCTACGGGTTCCGGCTGTCGATCCTCTTCACGCTGATCGTCACCACGGTCTCCAGCCTCATCGGCATCGCGGCGGGCGCGGTGCAGGGCTATTTCGGCGGCTGGGTGGACCTCACCTTCCAGCGGATGCTGGAAATCTGGGGATCCACGCCTGGGCTTTACGTCATCATCATCCTCTTCGCGATCCTCGGGCGCAGCTTCTCGCTTCTCGTCTTCGTCACGATCATCTTCGGCTGGCCCGCACTGGTCGGCGTGGTCCGGGCCGAGTTCCTGCGGGCGCGGAACTTCGAATATGTCCGTGCCGCCCGCGCGCTCGGCGTCACCGACCGGGTGATCATGTTCCGCCACATCCTGCCCAACGCGATGGTGGCGACGCTGACCTTCCTGCCGTTCATCGTCACCGGCGCCATCGGCGGGCTCGCGGCACTCGACTATCTCGGCTACGGCTTGCCGTCGAACCTGCCCTCGCTCGGCGAACTTGCGCTTCAGGGCAAGTCGAACCTGCAGGCGCCGTGGCTCGGCTTCTCGGCCTTCTTCACCTTCGCGATCATGCTTTCGCTCCTGGTCTTCATCTTCGAGGGCGTGCGCGATGCTTTCGACCCGAGGAAGACCTTCAAGTGAGCATGGTCCTCGATATCCGCGACCTGAAGGTCAATTTCCGCCAGGACGGGCGTGTCATCCACGCGGTGAAGGGCGTGAGCTTCACCGTGGACAAGGGCGAGACGGTGGCGCTCGTGGGCGAGAGCGGGTCGGGGAAGTCGGTCACCGCACTCGCGACGGTGGCGCTCCTCGGCGGCAACGCCGAGGTCGCGGGATCGGTCAAATACCTCGGGCGCGAGATGATCGGGGCGCCGGAACCGGTGCTGCGCGACGTGCGCGGCAACGATATCAGCTTCATCTTCCAGGAGCCGATGACCTCGCTCAACCCGCTCCACACGCTGGAAAAGCAGCTGGCCGAGAGCCTGTCGCTGCATCAGGGCTTGTCGGGCGAGGCGGCGCGGGCGCGGATCATCGAACTCATGGACAAGGTCGGCATCGACAATCCCGAACGGCGGCTGGCGGACTATCCGCACCAGTTGTCGGGCGGGCAGCGTCAGCGGGTGATGATCGCGATGGCGCTCGCGAACGGGCCCGAACTCTTGATCGCGGACGAGCCGACGACCGCGCTCGACGTCACCATCCAGGCGCAGATCCTCGACCTTCTGGCGGAGCTGAAGGAGCGCGAGAATCTGAGCCTTCTCTTCATCTCGCCACGACCTCGGCATCGTGCGGCGTATCGCCGACCGGGTCTGCGTGATGCAGGGCGGCGAGATCGTCGAGCAGGGACCGGTCGAGGAGATCTTCGCCAACCCGCAGCATCCCTATACGCAGAAGCTTCTGGCCGCGGAGCCGCATGGCCGGCCCGATCCGGTGGCCGAGGGCGCGGAAGAGATCGTGCGGACGGAGGATCTGCGGATCTGGTTCCCGATCCAGCGCGGGCTTGCTGCGCAAGACCATCGGCCATGTGAAGGCGGTCAATGCCGCCTCGATCTCGGTTCGGGCGGGAGAGACGCTGGGCATCGTCGGCGAAAGCGGCTCGGGCAAGACGACGCTCGCGCTCGCCATCATGCGGCTGATCGCGTCCGAGGGGCCGATCCTCTACCTCGGCCAGGACATTTCCAAATGGCGCCCGCGAGAGTTGCGCAAGCTGCGGCGCGACATGCAGATCGTCTTTCAGGACCCTTACGGCAGCCTCTCCCCGCGCATGACCTGCGAACAGATCATTGCCGAGGGACTGACGGTGCACGGGGTCGAGCCGGGTCGCGACCGGCACGAGATGGTGGCCGAGATCATGGCCGAGGTCGGGCTCGACCCCGCCACGATGGGGCGCTATCCGCACGAATTCTCTGGCGGTCAGCGCCAGCGGATCGCCATTGCCCGGGCGATGATCCTGCGCCCGAAGGTCGTGGTGCTGGATGAGCCGACCTCGGCGCTCGACATGACGGTGCAGGTGCAGATCGTCGAGCTTCTGCGCTCGCTCCAGCGGCGCTACGGACTGGCCTACCTCTTCATCAGCCATGATCTGCGGGTCATCCGGGCGCTGGCCCACAAGATCATCGTGATGAAGGCCGGCGACGTGGTCGAGGTGGGGACGAGTGCCGCGATCTTCGACGCGCCGGAGAGCGCCTATACGCGCGAACTGATGGCGGCGGCGTTCGGGACGGGCGACGCAGGCGCGGCATGAAGATCCTTTTCGTCCATCAGAACTTTCCCGGACAGTTCCTGCACCTCGCGCCCGCGCTGGCGGCGCGGGGCCATCAGGTCGTGGGCCTGACGATCGAGACGAACAAGCGGCCCGCGCCGGTGCCGGTGCTGCGCTACCGGACGCCGCAGGAGACCAAGGCCGAGGGGCTCGGCAAGACCTATGCGGAGGCGGCCGAGCACGGCGCCTCGGTCGCGCGCGCCGCAGCGCAGATCACCCGCGACAAGGGCTTCGTCCCCGATGTGGTATTCGGCCACGGTGGCTGGGGCGAGACGCTCTTCCTGCGCGAGGTATGGCCCCGAGCGAGGCACCTGACCTACGCGGAGTTCTTCTACAACACGACCGGCTGCGACACCAATTTCGACCCGGAATTCAATCGCGACGGGCTGGCGCCGCGCCTGCGCACCTCGGCCCGCAAGACCCATCTCCTGATGGCCCTCGCCGAGGCCGACGCGGCACTGTCGCCGACCGGGTGGCAGGCCTCGACCTTTCCCGCCGCGCTTCGTGACCGGATCAGCGTGATCCATGACGGCATCGACACGGACCGGGTCTGTCCCGATCCCGCCGCCAGCCTGACGCTGCCGGGCGGTCGGATGCTTCGCGCCGGCGACGAGGTGATCAGCTTCGTGAACCGCAATCTGGAGCCCTATCGCGGCTACCATGTCTTCCTGCGCGCCTCTGCCGGACGTGCTCGCCGCGCGGCCGGAGGCGCAGGTGGTGATTGTCGGAGGCGACGGGCAGAGCTATGGCCCCTCGCCGGGGCAGGGCCGTAGCTGGAAGCAGATTTTCCTCGACGAGGTGGGCGGCCGGCTCGACCGCGAGCGGGTGCATTTCCTTGGCCAGGTGCCCTACGGCGACTTCCTGTCGCTGCTGCGGGTCACGCGGGTCCATGCCTACCTGACCTATCCCTTCGTCCTGTCGTGGTCGATGCTCGAGGCGATGAGCGCCGGGGCTTTGGTCATCGGCTCGCGCACGCCGCCGGTGGAGGAGTTGATCCGCGACGGCGAGAACGGGCGGCTCGTCGATTTCTTCGACATCGCGGGCTGGTCGCGGGCGCTGACCGGGGCGCTGGCCGATCCGGAGGTCGCGATGCCGCTTCGGACAGAGGCCCGGAAGTCGATCGTGGAGGGGTACGACCTGAAACGGCACTGCCTGCCGCGTCTCATCGAATTCGTCGAGGGTCGCGGCGCGGGCGGGTGAAGGCCGGGCCGGCCAGGGTCAGACCGCCGGGCTGTGACCGGCCTTCGACAGGTCATAGGCGTCGAAGGTGCGGGCGATCATCCGGGTCAGTGGCCGGGCGTGTGCTGGGATGACGAGGCCCGAGGCGGTGATCTCGACCATGTCGCCGAAGTCCCGCGACGCGGGGGCGAAGAGCGCCGCGAGCTGCGCGTCGCTCAGCCCGAAGCGACCGCGGATCTCGGCTGCGTCGATGCGGAAATCGCACATCAGCGCCTCGATCAGCCGGGCGCGCAGGATATCCTCGCCACGGAATTCATGGCCCTTCGCGGTGGCGAACTGGCCGTCGCGGATGGTTCGGGTATAGGCCGAAGTTCCGGGCACGTTCTGCGCGTAGCCTTGCGGAAAGCGCGAGATCGACGAGGCGCCAAGGCCGATGAGAACATCGGCGAGGTCGTCGGTATAGCCCTGGAAATTCCGGCGAAGCCGGCCTTCCCGCGCCGCGATGGCGAGCCCGTCGCCGGGCAGGGCGAAATGATCGATGCCGATCTCGTCATAGCCGTCCGCGACGAAGAGGTCGCGGGCGGTCTCGAAAAGCCGGAGCCGCTCCTCGGGTCGCGGCAGGGCGTCGGAGGGGATCATCACCTGCCGCCGCGCCATCCAGGGCACATGGGCATAGCCATAAAGCGCCACCCGGTCGGGACCGAGCGAGAGGAGCTTCTGCACCGAGGCGGCGATGCGCTGCCGGTTCTGATGCGGAAGGCCGAACAGGATATCGGCGTTGAGCGAGGCAATGCCCCTGTCGCGCAGCTTGTCGATGGCGAGCTTCGTGACCTCGAAGCTCTGGTCGCGGCCGATCGCCTTCTGGATCTCCGGGTCGAAATCCTGCACCCCGATCGACGCGCGGTTCATCCCCGCCGCGGCCAACGCGTCGAGCCGGGCGTCGTCGATCTCGTTCGGGTCGATCTCGACCGAGAACTCCGCGCCGTCGCCGAGCGGCACGATGTCGAAGACCGTCTTGGCCACGTCTTCCATCACCTCGGGTGGCATCATCGTCGGTGTGCCGCCGCCCCAGTGAAGCCGCGACAATGTGACGCCCTTCGGAAGATGCGCCTTCAGGAGCGCCAGTTCCGCCTTCAGCACCTCGGCATAGGCGCGGACCGGGTCGTCGGAATTGGTGCCCTGGGTCCGGCAGGCGCAGAACCAGCAGAGCCGGCGGCAGAACGGGACATGGAGGTAAAGCGAAATCCGCGCGCCGGCTGCAATGTTTTCCACCCAAGCGCGAAAATCTTCGGCGCCGACGGTCGAATTGAAATGCGGGGCGGTCGGATAACTTGTATAGCGCGGGACACGCGCGTCAAATAGTCCGAGCCGCGTAAGTTGCGATTCAGTTGCCATGTGCCTACCGTTAGGCAGCCGCGTATTGTGCCACCTTGACCCAGATCAAAGAATGCAGATGTCCGTCCACGAAGCCCCACTCTCAGCGCCGAATTGCGGCAGCTGCCAGATCCGTTACCGGGCGGTCTGCGCGCGCTGTGAAACGGACGAACTGGCGGCGCTCGATTCGATAAAGTTCTACCGCAGCTTCGAGGCGGGGCAGACGCTGATCTGGTCGGGCGACCGGATGGATTTCGTCGCCTCCGTCGTCTCGGGCGTCGCGACGCTGACCCAGGTGATGGAGGACGGCCGGACCCAGACCGTTGGGCTCCTCTTCCCGTCCGATTTCGTCGGCCGCCCCGGCCGCGACCGGGCGCCCTACAACGTCATCGCGACGACCGACCTCCTGATGTGCTGCTTCCGCAAGAAGCCGTTCGAAGAAATGATGGGCCGCACCCCGCATATCGGCCAGCGGTTGCTGGAGATGACGCTCGACGAGCTTGACGCGGCGCGCGAATGGATGCTCCTCCTTGGCCGCAAGACCGCGCGGGAGAAGATCGCGAGTCTGCTCGCGATTGTTGCCCGCCGCGACGCGGCGCTGCATCTGAAAACCCCGAAGGGCCGGATGGTCTTCGACCTGCCGCTGACGCGGGAGGCGATGGCGGACTATCTCGGCCTGACGCTGGAGACGGTGAGCCGGCAGATGTCGGCACTGAAGCGCGACGGAGTCATCGTTCTGGAAGGCAAGCGTAATATCACGGTTCCGAGCTTCGACCGGCTTCTGGAAGAGGCGGGCGACGACGCGGATGGCGGTTTCATCGGCTGACGTGCCGGGCTACCGCGCGATCCCGTTCCGGCGCGACACGATATCCACCAGTTGCGGCACGTAGTCCTCCGGCCCTCCTCCGCCTGGGCCGGCGTGCCGCCGAGCGGCGCGTCGACAAGATCTACGCCGTGCCTGATCTACGCCGTGCCCGGCCAGAAGCCCGATCGCCGGAGAGCGCCAACGACCGATTTCGCCCTTTTCCGAAACTGAAGGACAGGGCCGTGCTGGTGAGCGGCGGGGCCTCGGGGATTGGCGCACGGATGGTCGACGTGTTCGCGGCGCAGGTCGCCAACGTCGCCTTGCTCGACCGTGGCGCGGCGGGGGGAAATGCGCTGTCGGCGCGCGCCGACAGTGCAATCCCCTTTGCGACCCTCAGGGCGCCTGATAATGTCTGCACAGCTGAAGTCGGCAGGCAGTCAGCCTAATCGGTGTGTGCCGTATCTATCTCTGTCTCCAGGGAGGTAAGTATGGAACAGCAACCCACCGACCGTCCGGCGCGGCGCGAGCGCGTCGTTCGCAAATCCCTCACCGCCAATGCGTTCCGACAGGAAAGCCCGATCGGCCCGCGTGCGCGGTTCGGCTTTCTCGACGAAGGCGATCTTGCCGCGCTGAAGGCGCGGGCGATCGCACTTCTGGCCGATTACGGCGTCGTCGTCCTGCATCCCGAGGCGCGCAAGGCCTTTCTCGCCGCCGGCGCGACCGAGGGCAGGGATGCCGACCGGCTGCGCCTGCCGCGCGAGATGATCACAGAGGCGATGGCGGCGACGCCGAAGGCAACCCGGCTCGCCGGCAAGCGGCGCGCTCTCGATCTCGCCCTGCCGCGCCCCGATGGCGGTTTCGTGATGCGCACCGGCACCGGCGGGCATGGCTACGTGAACCCGCGCGATTCGAAATACCGCAACATGGACCTGACCGCGGTGAGCGAGATCGCGGCCGTGGCCAACACGCTCGACCAGGTCGGGTTCATCGCCCATCCCTTCGTGCACGGGGTCCCCGAGAAGACGGCCGATATCCACAGCTTCGGCCGGCTCATCGCGCGGACCGACAAGCATGTCTGGATGCAGCCCTACCAGTGGCAGAACGTCGACTATCTTATGAAGATCGCCGCCATCGCGGCGGGGGGCGAGGCGGAGCTGCGTGCCAATCCGATTACCAGCGCCATCACCTGTTCCTTCACGCCGCTTGAGTTCAAGTTCATGGACACGCAGGTGATCATCGCGGCGGGGCAGTACGGTGTCCCGCTCCACGCCTGTTCGCTGCCCTCCTCGGGCGGGACGGCGCCGCTGTCGGTGCCGTCGATGGCGGTGATGGCGGCGGCCGAGATCGTCGGGATGACGGTTATGGCGCATGTGCTGGCCCCCGGCATCCCGGTGATCGCGACGCCCCTGATGTTCACGCTCGACATGCGCACGGGCTCGGCGCTCCAGTCCTGCGTGGAGAGCCTGCAGGCGGCGAACATGTCGATCCAGCTGATGAAGGACGGCTTCGGGATGCTGACCCATACCTATGGGTCGGGGTCGGACACGCCGGACGTGGACTTCCAGTCGATGGCCGAGCGCGCGCTGATCGGCGAGACGGTGGCGCTGGCCGGGGCGGATATCCTCGGCGGCGTCGGGCAGCTCGAATGCGCGACGGTGTTCAGCCCGGTGCAGGCGGTTCTCGACAACGAGATCGGCACGATGATGCGGCGGTTCATAAAGAAACCGTTGCTGGCGGACGAGGACCTGAACTGGGACGAGATGATGCGGATCCGCACCGGCGGGCATTTCCTAGACAGCCCGCATACGATCCAGACCTGCCGCGACCAGCTGTCGCCGTCGGTCTTTCTGCGGCGGGGCCGCGACGACTACGAGAAGTCGGGCCGCCGAACGGCTTTCGACGAGGCGCGCGATGCCGCGTTGGCGGCAATCGCGGCAGCACCGGAGGAGGGGGTTCTGGGGGAGGACCAGCTCCGCGAGATCGCGGTGCTTGCGGCCCATGCCGACGAGCATATCGTCGCGGCCTATGCCGGGGCGGTCGAGGTGATCTGACGAGGGGGCAAGGTGGGTTCGAGCCCACCTTGCCTCGATTCGATCCGCGTGAAGCGACCGGTTGTAAGGTGGGTTTCACCCCACCTTCCGGGGCTCCGGCTCAGTGCGCCATGAAGACCGGAATCTCGGTCATTTCGAGCATGTTGCGTGTGGCACCGCCGAGGATTGCCTCGCGGAATCGGGAATGGCCGTAGGCGCCCATGACGATGAGGTCGGCATTGATGTCGCGGGCGTGCCGAGACAGGACTTCGGAGGTCTTGGGCAGGGTCTTGGCCAGCACCGAGACCTCGGTATGGACCCCGTGGCGCGAGAGAAGCTGCGACAGCATCCCGCCCGGATCCGAGCGTTCCGGCCCGTGGGTCGGCGGGTCGATGATGGTGATGTCGACCGCGGTCGCCACCTTCAGAAGCGGAAGCGCCGCGCGGGCCGCGATCAGCGCCTCGTCGCTCTGGTTCCAGGCGAGTACGACGCGCTTGCCGAAATCGGCGCTTTCGTAGCCGTCCGGCAGGACGAGGACCGGGGCGTGGCCTTCGAAGAGCGCGGCTTCGAGAACCGCCTCGGCGGCCTGGTTGCCAGTCTTGCCGTAGGGCTTGGCGAGAACGACGAGGTCGGAGAACCGCGCCAGCATTGCCACCGGCCCGCCGAGCGCGCCGATCTGGGCGACGGCGGTGTCTACGCCCCAGCGAATGTCCTCCGCGTCCAGCCGCTCGCGCACGGCGGCTTCGGCGGCGGCGGCCTCTTCCTTGGCCTGGTTATAGGCTTCCTGTGTGAGGATCGCGGTGGCGCCGGCGTAGTAATATCCGGTCTGCGTACGGTCGACGCCGATGCAGAGCACGTCGAGATGCGCGTCCTCGCGCCTTGCCAGCGCGACAGCGGCGTCAATCTGGGAGGCCGCGCCCTTCGGGTCAGTGACGATCGTGAGAATGGACTTGAAGGCCATCGGACTTCTCCTTTTTATGCACCTGATGGTGTTACTGCGACAATAGCGGGATCGCCGAGGTTCGGGCTTTGACAAGGATCAAACGCGGAAGGGGGCGAGAATTGACGCAGATCAAGGCGTTCTCCTGCTCCCGCGTCCAGAACCCGGCCAAATGAAGACCGCCCCGACGCGAACGAATTGGGCGGCAAGGTAAGACGAGGGAACGCAGACATGTGGGACTACATAAAAATTGCGCTGCTTGGTGCCATCGCGGTTTTCGCCGCGATCGCCGCCAACTACGCGCATGACCTGGCCTATATGGCGAACGCACTGATGGTGATGCTCGCCGCCGCAATCACGTTCATCGTGGTATTGAGGGGGACGGGCAACGAGCAACCCGCGCTCGATCCGCATCCGGAGACCGAATATAATGACGGCGTGGTCCGGGCGGGGGTCATCGCAACCTCGTTCTGGGGCGTGGTCGGCTTTCTGGTCGGCGTCACGATTGCCTTCCAGCTTGCCTTTCCGATGCTGAACTTCTCGGAAGCGATGCATGGTTACATGAATTTCGGCAAGCTGCGCCCGCTGCATACCTCGGCGGTGATCTTCGCCTTCGGTGGCAATGCGCTCATCATGTCGTCGTTCTACGTCGTGCAGCGCACCAGCGCCGCGCGGCTCTGGGGCGGCAACCTCGCCTGGTTCGTGTTCTGGGGCTACCAGCTCTTCATCGTGCTCGCGGCGACCGGCTACATCCTCGGCGCGACGCAGTCGAGGGAATATGCCGAACCCGAATGGTATGTCGACTGGTGGCTGACCATCGTCTGGGTTGCCTATCTTGCAGTCTTCCTCGGGCACGATCATCAAGCGGAAAGAGCCGCATATCTACGTGGCCAACTGGTTCTATCTCTCGTTCATCGTGACCATCGCGATGCTGCATGTGGTCAACAACCTGTCCCTTCCCGGTTTCGATCTTCGGCTCCAAATCGGTGCTCGCTGTTCGCCGGGCGTTCAGGATGCGATGACGCAGTGGTGGTACGGCCATAACGCCGTGGGCTTCTTCCTGACCGCGGGCTTCCTCGGCATGATGTACTACTTCGTCCCGAAGCAGGCCGAGCGGCCGGTCTACAGCTACAAGCTCTCGATCATCCACTTCTGGGCGCTGATCTTCCTTTATATCTGGGCCGGTCCGCACCACCTTCACTACACCGCGCTGCCTGACTGGGCCGGGACGCTGGGCATGGTCTTCTCGATCATCCTCTGGATGCCGTCCTGGGGTGGCATGATCAACGGCCTGATGACGCTCTCGGGCGCCTGGGACAAGCTTCGCACCGACCCGATCATCCGCATGATGGTGGTCTCGGTCGGGCTTCTACGGCATGTCGACCTTCGAAGGCCCGATGATGTCGATCAAGGCCGTCAACTGCCTCAGCCACTACACCGACTGGACCATCGGTCACGTCCATTCCGGTGCGCTTGGCTGGAACGGCATGATCACCTTCGGCGCGCTCTACTTCCTCATGCCGCGGCTGTGGAACCGCGAGCGGCTCTACAGCTCAGCCTCGTCAGCTGGCACTTCTGGCTCGCCACGATCGGGATCGTGCTCTACGCCGCCTCCATGTGGGTCTCGGGCATCATGGAAGGCCTGATGTGGCGCGAAGTCGACAGCCAGGGCTTCCTCGTGAACGCATTCGCCGACACCGTGGCCGCGAAGTTCCCGATGTACGTGGTGCGGGGTCTCGGCGGGGTTCTCTACCTCACCGGCGCGCTGCATCATGGTCTACAACCTCTGGGCAACCGTTGCGAAGCAGCCGGCCATGGCTGGTGCGTCCAACGCTGTCCCGGCCGAATAAGGGGGCCCGGATCATGGGTATTCTCGACAAGCACAAGTTCCTCGAGACCAACGCGACGGCCCTGCTGATCGGCGCCTTCGCGGTGGTCACGGTCGGCGGCATCGTGGAGATCGCGCCGCTCTTCTACCTCGAGAACACCATCGAGAAGGTGGAAGGGATGCGCCCCTACACGCCGCTGGAGCTGACCGGGCGCGACATCTATGTCCGCGAGGGCTGCTATGTCTGCCACAGCCAGATGATCCGGCCGATGCGCGACGAGGTGGAGCGCTACGGCCACTACAGCCTGGCGGCGGAATCGATGTACGACCATCCGTTCCAGTGGGGATCGAAGCGCACCGGGCCGGATCTGGCCCGGGTGGGTGGCCGCTATTCGGACGAGTGGCATGTCGACCACCTGACCGATCCGCAATCGGTGGTGCCGGAATCGGTGATGCCGAAATACGGCTTCCTCGCCAACCGGCTGATCGAGCCGACCTTTATCGACGAGCGGCTGAGCACCGACGCAATGGTGGGCGTGCCCTATTCGTCGGACATGATCGAGCTTGCCAAGGCCGATTTCGCCGCCCAGGCCGACCCGGACGCCGATACCGCCGGGCTTGAGGAGCGTTATCCGGGCGCGGTCGTGTCGAATTTCGACGGCCAGCCGGGCATCACCGAGATGGACGCGCTGATCGCCTATCTCCAGGTTCTGGGCACGATGGTCGACTTCACGACCTTCCAGCCCGACCCGAACCGCTGAGGAGGGAGCGATGGACCTGTATTCGCTTCTGAGGGAATTCGCCGACAGTTGGGTGCTTCTGGCGCTCTTTCTCGTGTTCGTCGGCGTCGTTGTCTGGGCCTTCCGGCCGGGATCGCGGCGCGTCCACGAGGATATCGCGAACATCCCGTTCCGGCATGAAGACAAACCCGCGCGAGATGGCGGCATCGGCGCCAAGGCGCAGGAGGCGAGCAAATGAGCAAGAGACCCGTAAAGACCTCCAAGGTCGATCCTGAAACGACCGGCCACGAGTGGGACGGTATTCAGGAATTCAACAATCCGCTGCCGCGCTGGTGGCTCTGGACCTTCTACCTGACGATCATCTGGGGCGTGCTCTACACCATCGCCTACCCGGCCTGGCCGCTGGTCTCGGGCGCGACGCGGGGCCTTTTGGGGCAGAATACCCGCACCGACGTGGCTGCGGAGATCCAGCGCTATGAGGAAGCCAACTCACCGATCGAGGCGAAGCTGGTCTCGGTCGATCTGACCGTGATCGCCACCGATCCGGAACTGGTCAACTACACCCAGAACGCCGGCGGAGCCGTGTTCCGCACCTGGTGCGCGCAGTGCCACGGCTCTGGCGCGGCTGGTCAGCAGAGGCTCGGCTATCCGAACCTGATCGACAACGACTGGCTCTGGGGCGGCACGATCGAGGATATCCACACCACCGTCACGCACGGTATCCGAAACACCACCGACGACGACGCCCGCTATTCGGAAATGCCGAAATTCGGCGCTGACGAGTTGCTGGAACCGGCGCAGATCGACCAGGTCGTGCAATATGTCCTGCAAATTTCCGGGCAGGAGCATGACGCGGCGCTCGCGACCGAAGGCGCAGTGGTCTACGCCGACAACTGCGCGGCCTGCCACATGGAAGACGGCACGGGCGACCGCGCCCAGGGCGCTCCGAACCTCACGGATGCGATCTGGCTCTATGGCGGCGATCAGACGACGCTGACCGAAACCGTCACGAACGCCCGTTTCGGCGTCATGCCGTCTTGGACCGGGCGCCTCAGCGAGGCCGATATCCGCGCCGTCGCGTCCTGGGTTCACAGCCGCGGTGGCGGTGAATAGGCCACGCGTCGACAGCTCAGATGAAAATGGGGGCCGCGAGGCCCCCATTTGCTTTGGACGGGATCGCGTTCCACCGGCGCCGAATCACTCCATCAAGCCCCTTGGCATCCAGATGGCAGGGTCGGCCGGGTTCATGATCCGAGCGGCAAAATGCGAGCGTCCGCATTTGCCGATCAGACGCCAAATTGATTCAAGTCAAGGCGCGTCGCCTGTTTCCGGACTAGCGATGAGGTGGCCCGAGGCGATTTCGTGTCGTGCCAGAGCATCGGTGCCCCGTCCTGTTCGCGCGTTTCCTGGGGGCGCCGATGCCCTTTTCTTCTTCTTCTTCTATCCCATTGCTTCGGCGTTCGCACCCCTGTCGCGCGCGCGTTTCGCATCGGTGTGGGCGACCCAGAACGCCAGGCCCGCGCCCGCGGAGCAGTAGATCACCCCAAGAAACAGCACCACGCCGCCCGGCACCGGTCCGATCGCGGCCCGGTTGACGAAGCCCACGAAGCTTTGGACGGGAAACGGATGGATAACGAGCTTGCCGACATAGGCGAGGGCCTGGATCGCGAGAATCCACAGGTAGTTGCGCCGGACACGCCGGGCCAGCGCGGTCATGAAGCCGATATGATAGGCCGGGCGCAGGTAGTCGTTCGCGAGAACCCCCTGCCAGTCCTCCTCGGTATGCAGATCGCCATCGGTCAGCATCGGTGCATAGAAGTGCTTTTCCATCCAGCGCGACCGGGCGCGCCAGACGTTGAAATACCGATACCGCCGCGCTTCGAGCGCCACGAACAGCAGGATCAGCACGCCGACGATCAGGAGCGGCATGGGGGACGCGCCGGGCGAAGCAAAGGCGATCGACAACGCGACGCCAAGCGTGACGACCGCCCAGTTCGTGGTCGTGTCGAGCCGTGTGCGCCAGATCGTCGAGCGATAGACCTCGGCCCGGTAGAGATGCGCGATCGCGCCGATTTCGGCGATGGAAAACTCCGACGCGGCTGTGGCAGTTCGTTTGTCCATGGTTCGTCCTCCCTCGACTGTCTCCCATTCAATGCCTTGATTGGCGCCGCGCCAAGCCCGGAAACCGCTGCGAACCTGCCTTCACAGCGCATTCGCCGCATTCCCAGCAGGAGCTTTGACCTATATCAAGGCTAGTGACGAACGGCGTGGCCTAGGAAGGCCGCGCGAACAGACGAATCCAGGAATCCGAATATGAGTTCCACCGAAACCCCTCCGGCGCTTTACGCCGCACGGGAACCCGTCTTTCCGCGACGCGTGAAGGGCAGTTTCCGGACGCTGAAATGGGTGATCATGGCGGTCACGCTCGGCATCTACTACATCACGCCGTGGATTCGCTGGGATCGGGGACCGAACCTGCCGGATCAGGCGGTCCTGATCGACCTCGCCAATCGCCGCTTCTTCTTCTTCATGGTCGAGATCTGGCCGGACGAGTTCTACTTCATCGCCGGCCTCTTGATCATGGCAGGGCTGGGGCTGTTCCTCTTCACCTCGGCGCTTGGGCGGGTCTGGTGCGGCTATGCCTGCCCGCAGACGGTCTGGACCGACCTCTTCATCCTCGTCGAGCGCTGGGTCGAGGGCGACCGCAACGCGCGCGTCCGGCTCTGGAACGCGAAATGGAATTTCCGCAAAGTCCCGGCTTCGCATGACGAAATGGGTGTTGTGGCTGCTCATCGGGCTCGCTACCGGGGGCGCCTGGGTCTTCTACTTCACCGACGCGCCGACGCTGCTCGTCGATCTCGTCACCGGACAGGCCCATCCGATCGCCTACCTGACGATGGCGATCCTGACGGCCACCACGTTCTTCTTCGGTGGCTTCGCCCGCGAACAGATCTGCATCTACGCCTGCCCGTGGCCGCGCATCCAGGCCGCGATGATGGACGAGGACACGCTGGTCGTCGCCTACCGCGAATGGCGGGGCGAGCCGCGCGGCAAGCACCGCAAGGCCGAGGATGCCGACCAACTCGGTGACTGCGTCGACTGCATGGCCTGCGTCAACGTCTGCCCGATGGGCATCGACATCCGCGACGGCCAGCAGCTCGAATGCATCACCTGCGCGCTCTGCATCGATGCCTGCGACGAGATCATGGACAGGGTCGGCAAGCCGCGCGGCCTGATCGGCTACATGGCGCTGAAGGACGAGGCGGCGGAACGCGCCGGCGGACATCCGAAGAACATCTGGAAACACATCTTCCGGCCGCGCACCCTGCTTTACAGCGCGCTCTGGTCACTGGTTGGCGTCGGCCTGGTCGTGGCGCTTTTCATCCGCTCTCCGATCGACCTCAACGTCACCCCGGTGCGCAATCCGACCTTCGTCACCCTCGCCGACGGCTCGATCCGCAATACCTACGAGGTGCGGCTCAGGAACAAGCATGGCG
Source organism: uncultured Alphaproteobacteria bacterium (assembly GCA_963707885.1). GTDB lineage: Bacteria > Pseudomonadota > Alphaproteobacteria > Rhodobacterales > Rhodobacteraceae > Albidovulum. The sequence goes on along the minus strand of CAVPRV010000010.1, from coordinate 123,818 downwards.
AAGACCGGCCGTTCCAGATATCCTTGACCTCTGAGGCGGATCTGCAGATCGCGCTCGAAGGAACGGAAAAGATGGTCGTGACCGTGCCGGCCGACCAGACCCAGACCGAGCGGGTCTATGTCACCGCCCCCGCCGGGAGCCCGGCGGCGACCGAAGACCGGACCGCGATCCGGCTCTGGGTCGAGGACCTGGAAAGCAACGACCGCGTCAGCGTCGATACGGTCTTCAACGGGAAGGGAAAGTGACATGGCGGCGCCTCTGACCGGACGTAAGGTCTTCCTGATCGCCGCGTCGGCCTTCACGGTGATCGTCGGGGTCAACGTGCTGATGGCGGTGAAGGCCATCGGCACCTTCCCCGGGCTCGAAGTGAAGAACTCGTATGTCGCAAGCCAGACCTTCGATGCCGAGCGCACCGCCCAGAAGGCGCTGGGCTGGACCCTGACCGAGAGCCATGAGGCGGGCGAGCTCAGGCTCGCCTTCCGCGACCGCGACGGGCTGCCCGTCCGGGTGGAGCGGCTTTCGGCCACCGTCGGACGCACCACCGAGGCGTCCGACGACATCAAGCCCGAATTCGCATGGCAGAACGGCGATTACGTCGCGCCGGCCGATCTCGCGCCCGGCAAGTGGATGATCCTTCTCGAAGCCTTCGCGGAGGACGGCACTCGGTTCCACCAGCGGCTCGATCTTTTCGTGAAGGGCTGATGTCCATGTCCTCGGTCGCGCCCTCGATCTCGGCCTGTCCCGGCCTGCGTCGCGGCACCCGCGGCCGAGGCCATCGCCGCGCGGCGGGCGGAGAAGGAGGCGGGCCTCGTCCTGTCGCTGCCGACCGCCCATTGCGCGGTCTGCATCTCCGATGTCGAACGCACGCTGGCCGCGATGCCGGGGCGTCAGTCGGCGCGGGTGAACCTGACGCTGAAGCGCGTTTCGGTCGCGGCCGCGGCCGGAGGTCACCGCCGACGACGTGATCGCGCGGCTGAAGACCATCGGCTATCCGGCGCACGAGCTCGACCCCGGCCTCCTGTCGGTGACCGAGACCGACAAGCGCGGCCGCGATCTTCTGATGCGGCTCGGCGTCGCCGGTTTCGCGATGATGAACATCATGCTCCTGTCGGTCGCGGTCTGGTCCGGCGCCGAGGCGGCGACACGCGACCTCTTCCACTGGATCTCGGCCGCCATCGCGCTGCCGACGCTGGCCTTCGCCGGCCAGCCCTTCTTCGTCTCGGCCTGGACATCGCTCAAGGCGCGCCGGCTCGGCATGGATGTGCCGATCTCGCTGGCGCTGATCCTCGCCTCGTCGATCTCGCTCTACGAGACCTTCGAGGGCGGGCGTCACGCCTATTTCGACGCCGCCGTCTCGCTTGTGCTTCTTCCTCCTCGCGGGGCGCTATCTCGACTACCGCAGCCGCGCCGCCGCGCGGTCGGCGGCCGAGGAACTCGCCGCGCTCGAAGTGCCGCGCGCGACGAAGCTCGTGGGCGGCGCGGAGACAGATCGTGCCGATCGCCGAACTGGTCGTCGGCGACCTCGTCCGGGTCCGGCCCGGCGCGCGGATGCCGGTCGACGGCACGGTCACCGAGGGCACGTCGGAGATCGACCGCTCGCTCCTGACCGGCGAGACGCTGCCGGTCTGGACCGGCGAGGGCAGCGCGGTCAGCGCCGGCGAGGTCAACCTGACTGGCCCGCTGACGGTGCGCGGTCACGGCGGCGGGGCGCGATTCGTCGCTGCACCGCATGGCCGACCTGGTCGCCGTCGCTGAGAATGCGCGGACGAAATACACCTCGCTCGCCGACCGTATGGCGCGGCTTTATTCGCCGTCCGTGCATATCCTTTCGCTCGCGGCCTTCACGGCCTGGATGTATCTGACCGGAGACCTCAGGCTTGCCGTGAACATCGCGGCGGCGGTTCTGATCATCACCTGCCCCTGCGCGCTCGGCGCTGGCGGTGCCGGCGGTGGTGACCGCGGCCTCGGGCAAGCTTTTCCGCAAGGGCTTCCTGATCAAGGACGGCACCGCGCTGGAGCGGCTGGCCGAGGTCGACACGGTGGTCTTCGACAAGACCGGGACGCTGACGATGGGCGCGCCGGAGCCGCTGGACCTGTCCGCCCGGTCGCGGACGATCTGGAGATCGTCGCGGCGCTGGCCGGGGCCTCGGCCCATCCGCTTTCGCGGGCGCTCGCCGGCGGCGCTGAATGCCGCCGGCATTCAACCCGACCGCTGTCAGCGACTTGCGCGAAGTGCCGGGATCGGGCGTCGAAGGGCGCTGGCGCGGCATGCCGGTACGGCTCGGTCGGGCCGAATGGCTCGGCGCCGCACCGGGCGCGCGGACCGCGACCTGGTTCGCCAAGGGCGATGCGGCGCCGATCGAGTTTGCGTTTGCCGACCGGCCCGCGGCCCGGCGCCGACGTGGCAGTGCGCGCGCTGATCGCGGCGGGCAGGCGGGTGATCCTCCTTTCGGGCGATAGCGAGGCGCCGGTCGCCGCGCTGGCGCAGACGCTGGGAATTCCCGTCTGGCAATCGGGCATGCGACCCGAGGAGAAGGCGGCGCGGATCGCGGCGCTGACGGGCGACGGGCACCGGGTGCTGATGGTCGGCGATGGCCTCAATGACACGGCGGCCCTTGCCGGCGCGCATGTCTCGATTTCGCCCGCGACCGCGCTCGACGCGGCGCGGTCGGCGCTCGGACATCGTGCTTTTGGGCCAGGACTTGTCGCCCTTGCCGGATGCGCTCCGCATCGCGCGAGTGGCGCGACGGCGGATCAAGCAGAATTTCGGGCTGTCGCTGGCCTACAACGTCATCGCGGTTCCGGTTGCGCTTGCCGGCCTCGCCACGCCGCTGATCGCGGCGCTGGCGATGTCGGCCTCGTCGATCACCGTCTCGCTCAACGCGCTCCGGCTGAAGTGAGGGCGGCGGGATGGATATACTCGTCTACCTGCATCCCCGTCTCGCTTCTGCTCGGCGGGATCGGGCTTGTCGCCTTTCTCTGGTCGCTGAAGCACAGGCAATACGACGATCCCGAAGGCGATGCGAACCGAATCCTCAGTTCCGACTGGGACGACCGTCCGAAGCCTTGACGGGGTGATGACGGCTCAGGGCCCGACCACCGTGCATTCGGTTTGCCGCGCCTGGAGCCGTCGGCAGGCGAGGTTCGCCATCTCTTCGGTCATGCCGACGAAGTTGGCGTCATAGCCGCCCTTGCGCGCCACGACCTTCCTCAGCGCCTCGTCGAGGGTGTTCATCTCCACGAGCGCGGTCCGAAGCAACTCCCGCTCGGCGTTGTAGCGCGAACCGAAGTGGCCCGACATTGATCGACCATTGCCGCCCGCCGGATGTCGAGACGCGGGTGACGACTTCCAGTTCCTCGGCAACGGGTTCGTCTGGGGTGAAGGAGGCGAGGACGATCTCTTCTGGCCGCGATTTCGGCGCGGGCGTGTCCGGGGCGGCAGACGACGACAGCGGGGACGGCGGCCTCGGCGATAACGACGGTCTGGGCCTCGGGCTCGGTGGCGGCCGGTTCGGCTGCTGCGACGACGATTTCGGCGGCCGGCGTCTCGGCGGTTTCCGTCGCTTCCGGCCGGGGGGCGGAGGGCGGCGTCGGCGACTGTTCCGGCGCGATTGCGGACGCAGTTGCGTCGGCAAGCGCAAGGGCGGTTTCCGGCTGCGGCGCCGTCGTCGCGACAAAGGTGGGGCTGGCGGGCTCCGTCGCCGCAGGCTCGTCCGCTTCGGCGGCCGGCGCGTCATCGGTCAGGGCGAGTTCCTGCGCCTCGGCGAGGGCGGCGTTGATGTCGTCCTGCATCGCGAGGAGCAGTTCCTCCGGCGGCGCTTCGACCCCCGGCAGCGGGCGCGATTTCGGGCGCGGGCTGCGGGTGACGGCGACGTTGAGGCGGATGGTCTTGCCGGCGGCAACGGCGCCGGACGCGGTCGTGACGGCCCGCGCCACGGCTTCGGCCATGCTGTCATCTGCGGGTTCGGCCGGCTCCGCGTTGGCGAGGTAATCGGGCCGCGCGGGTTTCTGCACGGTCGCCCGGTTCGGCGCCTTGCCGAAACCGAGGTCCATCAGCTCGGCCACGCGCGCATTGCGGCTGGCGGTCGACTTGCCGCCGAAGACGGTGGCGATGATCCGCTTGTTGCCGCGTTGGGCCGAGGCGGTGAGGTTGAAGCCCGCCGCCGAGGTATAGCCGGTCTTGATTCCGTCGGCGCCCTTGTAGGAGGCGAGGAAGCGGCGGTTGGTATGGGCGACCTGGGCGACGCCGGCATCGGCCGTCGTGCGCGAGAAGAGGTTGTAGTATTGCGGGTAGTCGTAAAAGAGGTGCCGGCCGAGCATCGTCATGTCGCGCGCCGTCGAAAGGTGGCCGGAGGCGGTCAGGCCGTTCGCGTTCACGAAGGTCGAGCGTGTCATGCCGAGCAGCTTCGCGGTGCGGTTCATGCGACGGGCGAAGGCGGGCTCCGACCCTTCGATCGCCTCGCCGATGGCGGTCGCGGCATCGTTCGCCGACTTGATCGCCGCCGCCCGGATCAGGTAGCGCAGCGCGATGGTCTGGCCGGGCTTCAGCCCGAGTTTCGAGGGTGGCTGCGAGGCCGCGTGCTTGGAGATCGTGACCTTGCTGTCGAGCGAGATCTCGCCATGCTCAATCGCCTCGAAAGCGATGTAGAGCGTCATCATCTTGGTCAGCGAGGCGGGGTGGAGCCGCGTGTCGGCATTGTCCTGGTGGAGCACCTCGCCGGTGCGGGCGTCGATGACGAAATCGGCGTAAGGCGCCGCCCATGCGCAACATCGGCACGAGAAGAAACGCCAGCACGAATGCGACGAACATGCGGGTGCGTTGGACGCACTGCCCCGGACAAGCAAACACCTGTCTCACCTTTTTCCTGCCTCATGCCCCGGTCATTGGCGCCGGGACTTCACTGATTTGCGCAACGATAGCACAGGTGTCGCGATGCGAAAACACCCTAATTTCAATGTGTTTGTTGCCAATGCTGAGACAGTCTTCACGGGGCTCTGGCATATCTTGTCGCGCGAGGCCGCACGACCACCAGATCGGGTCAGGCCGGGCTGGACTCGACCGCGGCGACGAGATCGCCGAGCGCGCCGAGGTCGCCGACGCTGCGGAAGCGGTCATGGGCCTCGGGCGGATCCTCGTGTTCGAGCGCCCAGGTGAGGTCGTGCGGCACATGGACGCCCCAGCCGCCCAGCGCGAGGACGGGCAGCACGTCGGATTTCAGCGAATTGCCGATCATCATCGCCGCCTCGGGCCGATGGCCGTGGCGGGCGAAGATCCCGGCATAGACCGGGGCGGTCTTGTCCGAGACGATCTCGACCGCGTCGAAGAGGTCGCCAAGCCCGGACTGCGCCAGCTTGCGCTCCTGATCGAGAAGATCGCCCTTGGTGATCAGAAGGATATGGTGATCGGCGGCGAGGCGTTCGACGGCCTCGCGGGCATGGGGCAGAAGTTCGATCGGGTGGGCGAGCATCTCCTGCCCGGCGGCGACGATCTCGCGGATGACGCGCGCGGGAACGCGGTCGTCGGTCACGTCGAGGGCGGTTTCGATCATCGAGAGGGTGAAGCCCTTGATGCCGAAGCCGTAATGCCCGAGATTGCGCCGTTCGGCCGCCAGCAGGCTGGTCCTGCAGATGGTCGCGCGGGGCGTAGTCGGCCAGAAGTGCGGCGAACCGGTCCTGCGTCAGGCGGAAGAAGCGTTCGTTGTGCCAGAGCGTGTCGTCGGCGTCGAAGGCGATGGTGGTGAGCTTGGGCATCGGCGTCCTCCCGGGGCCTCAATCTGGCGTTTTCGCCGCGGGCCGATCAATCCCGGGCCAATCGCAACCTTTTTCTCATCCCGCCCATGGATTATATTGACGTTCCGAACACCTGCGCCCGAATCCCGAGGAGGGAGCCCTTGGCATTGCGCCCCATCACTTTGTCGGACCGCAAGGACGGCAATGACCCCGACAGCGCGGTCATTACCAAGACCCGTCCGAAGACGCAGCGGCCGCCCCTCTACAAGGTGCTGCTGCTGAACGACGACTACACGCCGATGGAGTTCGTCGTCCATATTCTCGAGCGGTTCTTCGGCCTCAGCCATGCGCAGGCCTTTGAGATCATGCTGACGGTGCACAAGAAGGGGCTGGCCGTGGTCGGGGTCTTTTCCTTCGAGGTGGCCGAGACCAAGGTGGCGCAGGTGATGGATTTCGCCCGCCGCCACCAGCATCCCCTGCAATGCACGATGGAAAAGGAATAGGGGCGGGGCCCCGGTTCGCATGACCCATCCGAGACTTTCCCTCGCGCTTCAGGGCGCCGAACTTCTGCCTGAGTCGGGCGCCGTGCTGGTCCTCGGGCCGGGGGCGGCGACCGATCTCTCCGACCTGCCGCAGGAGCGGGCGGTGATCGTGCAGGGCTTCCGCCCCGATCACGACGGGCTTGCTGCGCGGGGCTGGACGGTGGTGCCGACGCCTGCCGGGGCGCAGGGCGATTTCGCGGCGGCGGTGATCTTCCTGCCGCGCGCGCGCGGCGCTGCCCGGGCGCTGGTGGCGGAGGCGGCGGCGCGGGTTGGCGCCGGCGGGCCGGTCTGGATCGACGGGCAGAAGACCGACGGCGTCGACACGATGCTGAAGGATATCCGCGCCCGCACCGCCGTTTCGGCGCCCGATCGCCAAGGCGCATGGCAAGATCTTCCGTTTCGACGCGGGCCCGCGCTTCGACGACTGGCGCGCGGCGGACCTTTCCCCGGCGCCGGGCTTCGTCACCCGGCCGGGCGTGTTCTCGGCCGAGAAGGTCGATCACGGTTCGGGCCTGCTGGCCGCGGCGTTGCCCGAAAGGCTGCCGGCGAGCATCACCGATCTTGGTGCCGGCTGGGGTTGGCTCGCCGCCAAGATCCTGGCCCGGCCGGGGGTGGAGGTGCTGCATCTCGTCGAGGCCGATTGCGCCGCGCTCGATTGCGCGCGGCGCAACGTCACCGATCCCCGCGCCCGGTTCCACTGGGAGGATGCGACGCGCTTCCGGCCGGAGGCGCCGGTAGATGCGGTGGTGATGAACCCGCCCTTCCATGTCGGCCGCGCCGCCGATCCGGCGCTTGGCGCCGCCTTCATCGCGGCGGCAGCGTCGATGCTGGCGCCGGCGGGCCGGCTCTGGATGGTCGCGAACCGGCATCTGCCTTACGAGGCTGTGCTGGCAAGGCACTTCCGCGAGGTGGCCGAAATCGGCGGCGACAGCGGCTTCAAACTGCTGATGGCGGCGCGCCCGGTGGCCGCGCCTCGCCCGCGCCGCTGAAATCCCGTAACCTGCCGCCGCAGAATCACCCCGGAGCGTCCATGACCCTGTCCATCGCCGGCAAGACCGCCATCGTCACCGGGGCCGCCAATGGCATCGGCCTTGCTATCGCCCGGCATTTCGTCGAACGCGGCGCCCGCGTCATGTTCGCCGACAGCGACGAGGCGAAGCTCGCCGATGAGGTCGGGCAGGCGACGGAGGAGGACGGGCCGATCCGCTGCTTCGGCGGCGATCTCAGCCAGAAGCTGACACTCGCCAACCTCCTGTCGGCGACAGTCGATTCATTCGAGCGGATCGACATCCTCGTCAACGCGCAGCGCGCGGTGCTGACGACCGACCCCTTGAACTCCGACGACGCCTCGATCGACGCGATGTTGAAGCACAACCTTCTGCCGGCGCTGAAACTGAGCCAGATGGCGGCGAAGCGGATGATCGCCCAAGCCGAGAAGGACGAGCAGACCGAAGGCCCGGTGGGCACGATCATCAACGTCTCCACCCTCGCCGCGCGGCGGGCACAGCCGGAGCTTCTGGCCTATTCCATAGCCGGGGCCGCTCTCGACCAGGCGACGCGGTCGCTGGCCGTGGCGCTCGCGCCCGAGCGCATCCGGGTAAACGGCATCGCCATCGCCAGTATCATGAGCGCGAGCCTGCAATCGAGGCTGAAGGACAATCCCGACTGGCACGACGCGATCACCGCGGGCACGCCCCTGCGCCGGATTGCGACGCCGTCGGAAGTGGCCGAGGCGGCGCAGTTCCTCGCCTCGGATGGGTCGAGCTTCGTTACCGGTCAGATCCTGACCGTGGATGGCGGGCGCGGGTTGATCGACCCGGTCTCGGTCCCGGCCTACTGAGGCGCGGGAAAGCGCCGCTTGCACTCGGCGATCTGCAACATGGCGCGCGGGATCAGCGCCTGCCGCTTTGCCCGCATCGCGGCAATCTTGCGGTTCTCGGCTACCGGGTCGATTGCGACGGGTCGTTCGACGGCGACGATATCGCTCTCAATGCAGGTCGCGGAGCCGGAAACGCCGGTGCAGTGCCGGCGTTCGGGGATGGGCACGTCCAGCCGGTCGATCCCGTAGCCCCGCGCTAACCCTGCCTCTGTCTCGGCAATGAGCCGGTCGAGGGTGCGGATCTCTTCGGTCGCGGCGCGCAGGCACTGGTCACGCGAGACGGAAGCGCAGGCGCCCAGAAGGACCGGCGCCAGCAAGAGGAGGCGGGAGAGGGTACCTCCGTTCATTCGGGATGTTGCGCCCGGCAGGCTGCGATGGCGGCCTGGGACTGAAGGCCGAGCGCATTGCGCCGCGCCTTCAGACCGTCGAGCTTGCGCTGCTCGGCCGCCGGGTCGATGGCGACGGGGCGCCTGACCGTGTCCCAGACCGGTTCGAAGCACATCCTGTCCGGCGTGCCGCGCACCCAGTCGTCGCAGCGCATCCATTCGTGGCGGACGATCTGGTGTTCCTCGTAGGTATAGCCGCGCGCAAGGTTGGCCTCGGTCTCGGCGATCAGCCGGTCGAGAGTCCTGACTTCGCGCGTCGCGGTGCGGATGCACTGTTCCTGCGGCGTTCCGCAGGCGGCGACGAGGGCGACGAGGACAAGGGCGAGGCGAAGGCGCATGTGGCGTGGGTCTCTTCGGTCAGGGGCGGGCACAGGCGGCGACCGGTCGCCGACACGGGCGGCGAGCACCTCGCGCCGCGCGAGCAGCGCTTCGAGCTTGCGTGTCTCGGCCGCCGTGTCGAGTGCTGCGGGCCGGGTCCGCGTGCCGGGATCGGTGCAGAAGCTGAGCCCGACATTCGAGCGGTGGCTGCCGAGACAGAAGTTGACATTCGTGCCGGTATCCTCTCGCACCAGCGTATAGCCGCGGTCGAGATTGGCGCGGGTCTCGGCGATGAGCCGGTCGATGGTCCTCAGTTCCGCGCGTCTCGGGCCCGCCGCAGCGGGCGGACGGATCGGCGCAGGCCGCAAGCACGGCAAGAGCAAGGGCGGCTGAGGGCGGGGCGGAGGATCATCGGGCGAACTCGCGGCAATTGTGACGGGCGTCAGTCTAGCGATCCGGCGGGGAGGGGCCAAACACTCGCTTGCCGGCCGCGCGGATTTGTCATTCTGGCGGGCAGCGGACTAAGCTGATAGGCGAAGGGCAACGAGGCGGCCGGGATGGGCAGAATGAGCGGAGAGATGGAAGCGGAGAAGGCGCGGGCCTCGGCCTGGTTCCGGAGCCTGCGCGACGAGATCGTGACGGCTTTCGAAGGCGCTGGAGGACAGCGGCGGCGAGGTCGCGGATCCGCGCCCGGCCGGTTCGAGGTGACGCAGACCCGGCGCGCCGATGACGGCGGCGGCGATGCCGGCGGCGGGCTGATGAGCGTGATGCGCGGCGGCCGGGTCTTCGAGAAGGTCGGCGTCAACGTCTCGACCGTCCACGGCGGCTCGGCGGCGCGGGCGCAGTCGGCGATGGCGGCGCGCGGCGTGCCGGGGATGGAGACGGACCCGCGCTTCTGGGCCAGCGGGATCAGCCTGGTCGCCCATATGCAGAACCCGCACGCGCCGGCGGTCCACATGAACACGCGGATGTTCTGGACGCCGCATGCCTGGTGGTTCGGCGGCGGTGCCGATCTCAACCCCTGCATCGAATATCCCGAGGATACGGCTGCATTTCCACGCCACGCTGGAGGCAGCCTGCGACGCGCACGATCCCGGCTACTATCCCCGCTTCAAGTCCTGGGCGGACGAGTATTTCTTCGTGCCCCACCGGGGCCGCGCGCGGGGCGTCGGCGGCATCTTCTTCGACGATCTCAACACCGGCGACTGGGAGGCGCGATTTTGCCTTTACCCAGGCGGTAGGCCGGCGCCTTCCTGCCGGCCTTCCTGCCGCTGGCCGAACGGCGGATGGACACGGGCTGGAGCGACGCGGATCGAGACGCCCAGCTGATCCATCGCGGGCTCTATGCCGAATACAACCTCGTCTACGACCGGGGCACCAAGTTCGGGCTCGAAACCGGGCATGACGCCAATGCGGTGCTGATGAGCTTGCCGCCTTTGGCGAAATGGGTCTGAACGCGCCGGCGACGGAATGGCCCCGAGAGGCTGGCGGTGGACCTCCTGCCCCGGACGTCGGGCCGCATTGTCGCCGCCCGCTGCAGCCGTTATGAGGCGGGCGGACTGCGATGGAGAGACCGATGACGCCGGCGGAATGCAGGACGATGGCCGAGGTGAGGGCCGAGATCGACCGGATCGACGGGCAGATCGTGGCGCTTCTGGTCGAGCGGCTGGGCTATATCGACCGGGCGGCGGAGTTGAAGCCCGCGCTCGGCCTTCCCGCGCGAATCGACGAACGGGTCGAGGAGGTCGTGGCGAAGGTGCGCGCCCGGGCGATGGCCGAAGGGCTCGATCCTGTCCTCGCGGAGTCGCTGTGGCGCCGGCTCATCGACTGGTCGATCGCCCGCGAGGAGGCGGTGATCGGCCGCGACTGAGCGGTTGGCCGGGGAGGATAGAATGGCGCGACCGAAGCTCTTGATCACGCGGCGCTGGCCGGAAGCGGTGGAGGCGAAGCTCGCCGCCGCGTTCGACGTGACGTTGAACGAGGATGACACACAGCTTGGCCCAGACACCTTGCGGGAGGCGCTGGGCGCGTTCGACGCGATCCTGCCCACGGTTACGGACCGGTTCGGGTCCGAGGTTTTCGATCGGCCGGATATCCGCACCCGGATCCTTGCCAATTACGGCGTCGGCTTCAGCCACATCGACATCGCGGCGGCCGCGGCGCGGAGGATCGTCGTCACCAACACGCCGGATGTTCTCAGCGACTGCACCGCCGATCTCGCGCTGACGCTGATGCTGATGGTGGCGCGGCGCGCGGGCGAGGGCGAACGGGAACTGCGCGCCGGCAACTGGACCGGCTGGCGACCGACGCACATGATCGGCGCGAAGGTCACCGGCGCTACCCTCGGCATCGTCGGGTTTGGCCGGATCGGGCAGGCCGTCGCTCAGCGCGCGCATCATGGATTCGGCATGACGATCCTTGTCCAGAACCGCTCGGCCGTGGCGCCAGAGGTGCTGGCCCGGACCGGCGCCCGTCAGGTGGGCGCCATCGACGACCTCCTGCCCGCTTGCGATTTCGTCTCACTCCACTGCCCCGGCGGGGCGGCAAACCGGCATCTGATCGACGCGCGGCGGCTCGGCCTGATGAAATCCGGCGCCTTCCTCATCAACACCGCGCGGGGCGAGGTCGTTGACGAGGCCGCGCTGGCCGAGGCCTTGGGCGAAGGCCGGCTGGGCGGCGCCGGACTCGACGTCTACGAGAACGAGCCGCGGATTTCCGGGGCTCTGATGGCCGCGCCGAACCTCGTCATGCTGCCCCATCTCGGCTCGGCCACGCGCGGGACTCGCGAGGCTATGGGGTTCCGGGCGATGGACAATATTCGCGACTTCTTCGAGGGCCGGGCGCCGCGCGACCGGGTGGCCTGAGGCGGGGGCGCGGTCAGAGCGCGTCCCAGAACGCTTCGCCCGCCGGGCTGAGGCGGCGCGTCTCGGGCCGGATCTTGCGCAGTTCGCGGAAGGCCGGCGGATCGTCGGGAACGAGGAACGCAATCCCCTCCGCGCGGTCTTCGATCGCGCTTGCCGGCAGGATCGTGGCGCCGAGACCGCTCCGGACGAAGGAGAGAAGCGCAGTCGTGTTCCGCGCTTCGAGGTGGCCTTGCCGAAGGAGGGCGCGGACCGTGCCGTGATCGACAAGGTCGCAAAGCGGATTGGCGATCAGCGGTTCGAGCGCCAGAAGGTCCCAGGACGGCGCCTGACGGCGGGCGGCGATAGGCCCGGAATCAGAACAGACGATCCCCAGTTCGTCGCGCAAGATGACCGCGCCGCCGGGCCTGTCCGCCTCGCCGGCCGAGAGGATGCCGATATCGGCTTCGTCGAGCTTGACACGGCGCAGGACCGAGGCGCTGTCGACATCGCTGATCTCCAGCCGCACCTCCGGGTGCCCGAGGCGGAACCGCGCGACGGCCTCGGGCAGGAGCGTCACCGTTGCCGAGGGCACCGCCGCGATCCGCACGAGGCCCGCGCCCGACACCGCATGGCGACGGATCGCGTCGGTGGCGCGGTCGAAGGCGTCGGTGGCGCGGTGGCTTTCCTCCAGCACCATGATGCCTAGCGGCGTCAGCCGGTTCTTTCGGTCGGTCTCGAAAAGTGGCGCGCCGATCTCCGCCTCGAACTGGGCGAGCGTCATCGAAAGCGCCGAAGGTGTCCGGCCGAGAATCTCGGCGGCGGCGGCAAGCGAGCCTTGATCGGCCACGGTGCGGAAGACGCGGAGCATGCCAAGGGTGATCGCCATTTCAGAAACCGTGAAGAAAGCTTCAGTTATTCAAGATTGCCTGAAACTGCTGCTGCCGTCTATGTGGATGGGAAGAAAGGGGTCCATCATGAGCAAACCGGCCGGAATTTACATCGACGGAGCGTGGCAGACGGGCGCCGCGACGATCGAGAACCGCAATCCGTCGGATGTCTCCGACCTGATCGGGCACTACGAACAGGCCAACGCGGCGCAACTCGACGCCGCACTGGATGCAGCGCGGCGGGCGCAACCGGTCTGGTGGGCCGCGGGGATCCAGAAGCGGCACGACGTGCTGATGGCGATCGGCACCGAGCTCATGGCGCGGGCCGAGGAGATCGGCCGGATCATCGCCCGCGAGGAGGGCAAGCCTGCCGCCGAGGGCAAGGGCGAGGTCTACCGCGCCGGGCAGTTCTTCACCTATTTCGCGGCCGAGGCCTTGCGCAACCAGGGCGATCTGGCCGAAAGCGTCCGCCCGGGGATCGAGATCGACGTGCGGCGCGAGCCGGTGGGCGTCGTCGCCGTGGTCTCGCCCTGGAACTTCCCCGTCGCGACACCGGCCTGGAAGATCGCCCCGGCGCTGGCCTTCGGCAATGCCGTCGTCTGGAAGCCCGCGAACCTGACGCCGGCAAGCGCGGTCGCGCTGACCGAGATCATCGCGAAGCAGGACATTCCGGCGGGGCTTTTCAACCTCGTCGCGGGACCGGGGCGTGAGGTCGGGCAACGGCTTGTAGAAAGCCCGAAGGTCGATGCGATCAGCTTTACCGGCTCTGTTCCAGTCGGCCGCGGCATCGCGGCGGCGGCGGTCACGAACATGACCAAGGTGCAAATGGAGATGGGGTCGAAGAACCCCATGCTCATCATGGACGATGCCGAGCTCGACCTCGCCGTTGCCCATGCGGCGAACGCAGCTTTCGGCGGGACCGGGCAGAAATGCACCGCCGCGAGCCGGCTGATCGTGCATGCGAAGATCCATGACGCTTTCGTCGAGCGGCTCGTCAAGGCGGCCCAGGCGCTGAAGGTCGGACATGCTTTGGAGGACGGCACCCAGATCGGCCCGGTCGTGTCAGAGGGACAGCTTTCCCAGAACCTCGACTACATCGGAATCGGCAAGGCCGAGGGGGCAGAGCTCCTGTGTGGCGGCGAGCGGCTGAACCGGCCGACCGAGGGCCACTTCATGGCGCCCACCGTGTTCTCCGGAACCCGCAATGACATGCGCGTCAACCGCGAAGAGATGTTCGCGCCGATCACCTGCGTGATCCGGGCGGAGAGCTACGACGAGGCGCTCGGCCTCGCCAATGACAGCGAATTCGGCCTCACCGCCGGAATCATGACCCGCAGCCTCGCCCGCGCCAGCCATTTCCGCGCCAACATGCGGGCGGGCTGCGTGATGGTGAACCTGCCGACGGCGGGCACCGACTATCACGTTCCCTTTGGCGGCCGCGGCGCGTCGAGCTTCGGGCCGCGCGAACAGGGGCGCTACGCCGCGGAGTTCTACACCACCGTGAAAACCGCCTATGTCGGGGCGGGGGCGCCGGAATGACGCCGGTCATCGACGGTCTGCAATACGCCAACTGGTCGGAAAAGATCTTCCGCCAGATGCGCGAGGGCGGCGTCGACGCGGTGCATGTGACGATCACCTATCACGAGACATTCCGCGAGACGGTATTGCAGATCGAGAAGTGGAACCGCTGGTTCGAACGCTTTCCGGACCTGATCTTCCAGGGCTTCACCGCCGAGGATGTCGCTAGGGCGCGCGAGACCGGGCGGACGGCAATCTTCTTCGGCTCGCAGAACCCCTCGATGATCGAGGACGATATCGGGCTGGTGGAGATCCTGCACCGGCTCGGCCTGCGCTTCATGCAGCTCACCTACAACAACCAGTCGCTTCTGGCGACGGGCTGTTACGAGGCCGAGGATAGCGGCCTGACCCGGATGGGCCGCGAAATCGTCGAAGAGATGAACCGGGTGGGCATGGTCGTCGACATGAGCCATTCGGGCGAACGTTCCACGCTTGAGGCCATCGAGGTCTCCTCCCGGCCCATCGCCATCACGCACGCGAACCCTGCAAGCTGGCACGAGGCGCTGAGAAACAAGTCCGAGACCGTCCTGAAGGCGCTTGCCGAAACGGGCGGGATGCTCGGGTTCTCGGTCTATCCGCATCATCTGAAGGGGGGCAGCGCCTGCACGTTGGAGAGCTTCTGCGAGATGATCGCGCGGACCGCAGACCTCATGGGCGTGGAGCGGGTCGGCATCGGCACCGATCTTTGCCAGGACCAGCCCGACAGCATCGTCGAATGGATGCGCGTCGGCCGCTGGACCAAGAAGATCGACTACGGCGAGGGCAGTGCCGCAGCGCCGGGTTTTCCGCCGATGCCGGGCTGGTTCCACGACAACCGCGATTTCGGCACCATCGCCGACGGTTTGCGGACCGTGGGCATGTCCGGGGACGAGGTCGCCGCCGTGCTGGGCGGCAATTGGCTAAGATTTTTCGGGGAGAGCTTCGGCCCGGCCCGGGCCGGCTAGACCCGCGAAACACGACCGCCGCTCCGGGAAGAGCGGCTGAGCAAGGCAGTGTTCAGGGAGGAAACGGGATGAGCGGTGTCACGGAAGCGGGCGGGTTGGGCAGCCTCGGCCGCGTCGGCGGCCCGCTGTTTGCAGTCACCGGAGTGACGGCGATGCCGGTGCCGTCGATCCTCTTGCCCTCGCTCTGGGACGCGTTGAGGATAACGCTGGCGCTCGGGAGGAAATGACTTCAATGGGCCGGGCGGCCGCCGCCCGGACCGGCTACCGCAGGGGAGGAGAAGATGACCGTCATCGCGAAGGATGCCAGGGGGACGGTGTCGCGCTATCGCCGTGATCCCGCCGAAGTCATGCGGCTTGCCCGGATGGGGAGCGCCCATCCGATGCGGCTGTCGTTCCTGCGGGTTCTCCTCCGTCGGCTCAAGGCCGAGAAATGGCGCTTCGACCGCCCTGTCTGGGAGATCGACGCGAAGGGCGTCGGCCGCGCGGTCTACCGCGCGCGGGGGCCGGAGCGGACCTACAGCCTTGTCGCTTTCGCCCATGACCTGCCCGACGAGATGCGCTCCGACCGGGTGATCGCCACCGCCTGGGACGCGACCTTCGCGCTTTTCGACGGCGAGCCGGGCGCCGCCGACCTCGACCGGCTGGAGGCGAACGTGCCGCTGCAGGAGGCCGGCCGCATCGGCCCGGGCGAGCTGAGCCTCAGCCGCGCGAACCGGTCGGTGCGGCTCTTCGCGCATGTGGTGGCGCGGCTGGCCGCCGGCCAGCAGCCCGATGCGGCCGAGATCGCGGCGGTGGGCTATCTGATGCGCACGACGGCGGTCTACGGCGCCGGCAAGTTCGGCGCCGCCGACCGCGCGGCCATCGCGGATCGCCCCGAGCTATCCGCGCCGTTCCAAGCCGAGATGCTGTCCGTCTGGCTGACCCGCGCCTTCACCGTCGACATCGTCGAACACCTCGCCGCGATGCGGGGCGGCGACAAAGCCGTCCGCCTCGACCCTGGAATCAAGCGCAGCCTCGGTGTCGGCAATTCGACGGGGCTTGGCATGGCGCCCTTCCTCGTTCGCCACCCGGTGCTGCTCAACAACTGGATGGAGGCGCGCGAAGGGGCGCTGGCGCGGGTGCGGGCACAAGGCGCGGCGCCGCCTGAGGCCGTCGCCACGTTTCGCACCGCGCTGGCCGCCGCGCGGGAGAATGTCGCGGCCTGGCACTCCGAACATCCCCTGCAGACCGCAAAGCTCGCCGATCTCCGGCGCGATCTCGACCGGATCGGCGAACGCCTGTCCGACTGGCCCGGCGCGGAGCCGCATCCCTGGGACGCGCTCTGGCGCTGGGGCGAGGGCGCGCTGTCACTCGAAGGGCAGGAGGCGCTTCTCGCCCTGATGCTGGAGCCGCACGGTGCGCTGATCGACGACCTCGCCACGACAATGAGCGCCGACGAGCGCGCTGCCTTCCGGATCGACGGGGCGATGCGCGTCGGCACGCTGCGCGAGATCCTGCGGGACCGCTACGACTGTGCGCTCGGGCTCGACTTCGCGGAGAAGGAGGCGAGCGCGCGGTTCTGGTATGTTTCGGAGGAAAAGCTGGAGCCGCGGATCGGCGAACGCTACGACGAGCCGGGGGCGGAACTCGAGCAGCCACTCTGCATCGCGCGGCTGGCATGCGAACTCGCTGCGGCGCTGGATGGCTGGGAGGAGGAAGCGCCGCTCGCGCGGTTCCTCCTCGCCCATCCGGAGCATCGCTACATGGTCCGGCGTGCGCAGATCGCCTGGACGCACCCCTTCGCCGAGGTGCAGGACAACCTGATCGCCGCCGACATGCTGCCGATCGACCTCATGCGCTGCAAACTTGCGTTCTTCGGCGCGAGCCGCTTCGATCCCCGCTCCGACAAATGGGTGCGCATCAGCCTCTTTCAGGGCGAGCCCTATCCCTCGGATCTCGCGGAGGAGGATGCACGATGACGACCGGCCCCCACGATCCCACCCGCTCCGGCCCGCCGCCGCCCGCCGTCGCCAAGTTCCGCTTTTCGCGCAACGAGATCGAGACGTTGTCGATGAAGGCGGCGCGCGGCGCGGGGATGAGTTGGGGGCTGGCGGAGGAAGCGGGCTTCGCCGCGGGCTGGCTCGCGGCGCAGGGCATCGACGGCGCGGGCGCGCTTCTCGGCCTTCTTGAAGGAGCGGACGGCCGCCGCACCGCGCTGCGTCCGGAGATCTCCGGAGGCACTTGGGAGGCACCGGGAGGCCGCGCGCTCTGCCCGGTCACGCTCGGCGCAGCGCTCAGCGACAATGGTGCGCTGCCGGACGGTCCGCTGGCGAAGGGCGACCTCAAGACCGGTCCGGTCAGCCGGCCGATCCTCATCGTGCCGTTCCTCGCGCTTCTCGCGGAGAGCGCCGGGAGCCCGGTCTTCCTCTCCTGGCCCGGCGGCACACTGACCGTCCGGGTCTCCGCCGTTTGGCCCATCGAGGTTGCACGGCGGCTTTGGGCCGTGCCTGGCGCGACGCTGGAGATTGGCCGCAGCGCCGCCCTTCCCGCAGTCCTGGCGCCGCGCCCGCTTTTCAAAGTGTCCGGTGCCACCGTGTCCAGCCTGAACGCACTCGCGATGCGCACGACGGTTCCCGCCTCGGAAGCCTCGCGCCGGGGCGCCGGCGCGGTTGCAAGCGACAACGATTAGTTGTCCGTCCGACCCGGTTTTCGACAGTCGAAACGCGCTTGCGGGGCAATCCGCTGTCCGATCGGGCGACTTCGTGTCCGGCGCCGGTGCTCGGGTTCGACCGGATTGTTCGTCGCCCGAGTTCGCGGCGAGGCCAGCCTGGTCCGACAGGCCGACGGCGTTCCCGCAGATCTCGTGATCCCGAACACACCCTTTCCGGGGCGCGGTTTTCCTGTCAGGGTCCGGGCGACAGCTTTGACCGCGAAAACCGATGCGCCCGATCCTGACCGTCACGCTCAACCCCGCCCTCGATCTGACCACGTCGGTCGAGAGCGTCCGTCCCGGACCCAAGCTCCGATGCGAGGGGCTTCGTGTCGATCCCGGCGGGGGCGGCATCAACGTGGCCCGGGTCATCACCCGGCTCGGCGGCGTAGCGCGGGCCTTTGTCGCGCTGGGCGGAGCTACCGGCGTGCGGCTGGCCGAGGCGCTGGCCGCCGAAGGGATCCGGGCCGAACGCTTCCCGGCCCCTGGCGAGACGCGCGAGAGCCTTGCCGTGACCGATCGCTCCAACGGCGAGCAGTATCGCTTTGTCCTGCCGGGGCCGGACTGGACCGCGGTGGAGGGGGAAGCCGCCCTCGCCGCCATCGCCGATTCGGTCGAGGAGGGCGCGCTCGTGGTCCTGTCGGGAAGCCTGCCGCCGGGATTACCGGACGACCTTCCCGCGGCCCTTTCGCAACGGCTCGCGGCACGGTCCGCCTTGCTGCTTCTCGATACGTCGGGTCCGACGCTGGCCCGGGCGGCACGACCGAAACAACCCGTCCACGTCTTGCGGATGGACGAGGCGGAGGCCGAGGCGCTGGCCGGCAACCGGCTCAGGACCCGTGGCGATACGGCCGATTTCGCCGAACAGCTCGTGCGTCAAGGCGCCGCGCGGATCGTCGTCATCGCCCGGGGGGCCGACGGCTCGGTCCTCGCCTCAGGCGAAGATCGCTGGTTCGCCAGGGCCGCCGAGGTGCCGGTGAAAAGCAAGGTCGGGGCCGGAGACAGTTTTCTCGCAGCCTTCACGCTGGCGCTTGCCCGCGACGTGGCGATGCCCGAGGCGCTGCAGCAGGGAATGGCGGCGGCCAGCGCCACGGTGATGACCGAAGCGACGGAACTCTGCCATCCCGAGGATGCCCTGCGGCTCATCGAGGCCTGCCCGGTCACGCCGGTTTGACGGGCCGTTAGTCCCACCACCGGTCGATTTCGGCGATCTCCTCGTCGGACCAGCCGAAATGGTGGGCAAGTTCGTGGATCATCACATGGGCGACGATTTGGCCGAGCGTCACGTCGCCCCGCTCCGCCCATTCGTCGAGGATCGGGCGGCGAAAGAGCCAGATCGTGTCGGGCCGGTCGACGACGTCCATCACGGACTTCTCGGTCATGGGGATGCCGTCGTAGAGTCCGGTCAGTTCGAAAGCGTTCTCGATGTTCATGTCGCCAAGGATGTCGTCGGGCGGGAAGTCGGCGATGCGCAGCAGGATGGTGCCGGCAGGACCCGCAAATTGCGGTGGCAGGTCGGCGACCGTTGCCCGCGCCATGGTTTCGATCGTGTCGAGATCGGGCGCAGCGCGCCCCAGCCAATCGTTCATTCCGCTCTCCTTGCCCGGCCCATCATATGGACAAAATGCGTGTGCTGTGAAAGAGGGTGTGCGCCCGAGGAGACTTCCCATGACCGTGACCCGTTTCGCCCCGTCGCCCACCGGCTATATCCATGTGGGCAACCTGCGCACCGCGCTGATGAACTACCTGATTGCCCGCAAGACCGGCGGCACGTTCATCCTGCGCCTCGACGACACCGATCAGGAGCGGTCGAAGCAGGAATATGCGGATGGGATCAAGGAGGACCTCGACTGGCTCGGTCTGCACTGGGACCGGATCGAGAAGCAGTCGGAGCGGCTCGATCGTTACGCCGCGGTGGCCGATGAGCTGCGCGCCTCAGGCGATCTCTACGAGGTATTCGAGACGCCGACCGAGCTTGACCTCAAGCGCAAGAAACTCCTCAACATGGGCAAGCCGCCAGTCTATGACCGGGCCGGGCTGTCGCTTTCGGCGGCGGAAAAGGACAAGCTTCGGGCCGAGCGCGCCGTCTATTGGCGTTTCAAGCTCGACCAGCAGCGAACAGAATGGACCGACGGCATTCTTGGCGATGTGTCGATCGACACAGCCTCGGTTTCCGACCCGGTCCTGATCCGGGCCGACGGTCAGGTGCTTTACACCTTCGCCTCGTCGGTCGACGACGTTGACATGGGGATTACCCATATCGTGCGCGGGGCCGATCATGTGACCAACACCGCGACGCAGGTGCAGATCATGAAGGCGATGGGTGGCACGCCGCCCGCCTTCGCGCACCATTCGCTTCTGACCGGTCCGCAAGGCGAGGGGCTGTCGAAACGGCTCGGCACGTTGTCCTTGCGCGATCTGCGCGCGAACGGTGTGGCGAAGGAAGCGCTCCTGAGCCTGATGGCCCGGCTCGGATCGTCTCAGCCGGTCGAACTGAAGATGTCGCTCGACGAGATTGCCGAGGGGTTCGAGCTTTCCCAGTTCGGCGCGGCGCCGACGAAGTTCGACGCCGAGGATCTCTGGCCGCTGACCCGCGCCCGCAATCAGGCGCTGCCCTTCGAGGCGGTGAAGGATCGGATTGCGGCGCTCGGCGTGCCGGCGGAGATGGCGGAGCGGTTCTGGCGCGTCGCCTCGCAGAACATCACCACGCTCGACGATCTCGGCGCTTGGTGGACCCTCTGCCGCGACGGGGCGGAGCCGGTGATCGCGGCCGAGGACGCGGACTTCGTCAAGTCGGCGATGGCGATGCTGCCGGAACCGCCCTTTACGGAGGCGACCTGGGGCGAATGGACGGCGGCGGTGAAGGAGGCGACGGGCCGCAAGGGCAAGGCGCTTTTCATGCCGCTCCGTCACGCCCTGACCGGACAGCCGACCGGACCGGAAATGTCCGAACTGATGCCGCTTCTGCAGAAGGTGCGCGCGAAGGGCTAAGTGGTTCGGGGCGGTGGTCACGAGTTGGAAGATGGGTTCAAGACCGCCTTACCTTCGGGCCGCGCGTTCGACGAGCTTCAGGCAGAGTTTTGTGGCCACGGCCATGTCCTGCACGCTGATCCATTCCAGCGGCCCGTGGATCTCCTGCATCCCGGTGAAGAGGTTGGGGCAAGGCACCCCCATCTCGGTCAGGCGAGAGCCGTCGGTGCCGCCGCGGATCGGCACCGAGACCGGTTCGATCCCAAGATCGCGGCAGGCGGCACGGGCAAGCTCCACCGGCGCCATGTCCTTTTCCAGCCAGTAGCGCATATTGCGGTATTGCGGCCGGATCTCGCAGGTGATTTCAGCCCTCGGCTCGGTCGCCTGCACCGTCGTGCAGACCTGCCGCAGGAGGTCGCCCTTGGCGGCAAGCCCATCGAGTTCGAAATCACGCAGGATGAATTTCAGCACCACCTCGGCCGCCGAGCCCGTCATCTCGTAGACATGGAGGAAGCCGTCGCGGTCCTCAGTCGTCTCGGGCGTCATCGTCACCTGCGGCAGGATCTGGATGATCTTGGCACCGAGATGGAGCGCGTTGACGAGCTTGTCCTTCGCGGTGCCAGGATGGATCGAGACGCCCTTGATCGTTACCGTGGCGCCGTCGGCGGAGAAGCTTTCATACTCGACCTCGCCCACTGCGGCGCCGTCGAACGTATAGGCGAAATCGGCGCCGAGATCGGCTGGCAGGCGTTCGTCGACGCCTTGGCCAATCTCTTCGTCCGGGGTGAAGGCGATGCGGATCTTCCCATGCGGGATGGCGGGATTGACCAGCAGGTGCCGCGCGGCACTCATGATCACCGCGACGCCGGCCTTGTCGTCGGCGCCCAGGAGTGTGGTGCCGCTTGCCGTGATGATGTCGTGGCCGGTCTTTTCGCCAAGGTGTTTCGACACTTCGGGCGAGAGCGTCAGGGCGGGCGCGTCGGCGAAGCTGATCGCGCCGCCATTGTAGTTGCGGTGGACGACGGGTTTCACCCCGGTCGCGTTGAATTGCGGGGCGGTATCGACATGGGCGAGTAAGCCGATCGTCGGGGCACCCTCGGCGGTCGCCGGGATCGTCGCCAGAACCACGCCGTAATCGGTCAGCCGAACCTCGGAGGCGCCGATCTCGGTCAGTTCGGCGATGAGGAGCCGCTGGAGGTCAAGCTGGATCGCGGTGCTGGGTTTCGCCCCGGTGTTCTCGTCGCTTTGCGTGTCGATGGCGGCGTAGCGCATTAGGCGCTCTTCCAGTTCGCGGTCGAAGTCGGTTCTCATCTGGATCTCTCCGGGGTCAGGCCTTGTGGCGCGTCAGGCCGATTGCGTCGGTATGGTCGTCGACCAACCGCCGCTCGGCGGCGCTGGTTGGTTGGTGGCGGGGATAGTGGGGCGCGGCCCGGTCGTCGAGGATGGGTGCCCATCCGGCTGTGGTCTCGAAGAAGCGGGCGACGCCGGCTTGCCCGAATTCCCGCAGGAAGCCCTGGACCACGGTGTCGAGATAGGAGAGCAGGATCGGATGCGCGCTGGCCGGCCGCGCATGGTCCTCGTCCACCGCGTAGATCTCGATCCGGTGCGCCCAGAGGGGGGCCGTCGTCAGCCTGTCATGGGCCAGCGCGTGGCGCCGGTAGGCGGCCTCGCGCCGGTCGAGAAGCGTCCAGTCGTCATGCGGCACGGCGGCGACGAGGCCGTCGATCTCCGCCTCGGCCGGTTCGGCGGAGAGGTAGGGCCAATCGCGCAAAGTCGTGTGCCGCCAGACCCGCCGCCAGCCGGAAAGCCGCGCCAGTTCGCCAGGCGCATAGTCGTGCGTCGCCCGGTTGACGAGCGAGCCATAACCGAAGAAGGCAGGGTGACGAACACTCATCCCGCCTTCATCGCCCGGCCCGGCGGGCGGTGCAAGGGGGGTGGGCCGCCGCACAGGAAAGTGTCGTATTCCATTGCATACCCTCTTGCCGGAACCGGACGATCCGCGCTATCCAGTGACTTGTCAGGATCGGGAGAATCCGGCGGGCGAACGCCCTCACCGGTGCCGAAGGAGCAACCGCCCCGGTAAACTCTCAGGCCCAAGGACCGTCCTGACAACGGAACTCTGGAGAGACCCCGGATCACGTCCGGGGCGCCGAAGGGATAACGATCTCAGGCGAAAGGACAGAGGGGGCATCGGAATGGGGGGCTCCGGCCGCCTCAAGCGATGCCGGATCATCGGGACCGGCAAGAATCAGGGGAGGGCGGCAATGGCCGACCTGGAACGGACGGTTCTTTACGATCTGCATGTGAGCCTTGGCGGCAAGATGGTGCCTTTCGCAGGCTACGAGATGCCGGTGCAGTACCCGATGGGGGTGCTGAAGGAGCATCTTCACACCCGCGCGTCGGCCGGGCTTTTCGATGTGAGCCATATGGGCCAGATCATCCTGACCGCGAAGTCCGGGCGGATCGAGGACGCCGCGCTCGCGCTCGAACGGCTGGTGCCGGTCGATATTCTCGGCCTCAAGGAAGGCCGCCAGCGCTATGCGATGTTCACCAGTGAGGCGGGCGGCATCCTTGACGACCTGATGGTCGCCCATCGCGGCGATCACCTCTTCCTCGTGGTCAACGCCGCCTGCAAGGCGGCCGACCTCGCCCACCTCAAGGCCGGACTGCCGGATTGCGACGTGGGCATGGTCGAGGGCCGCGCCCTCGTCGCGCTCCAGGGGCCGAAGGCAGAGGCGGCACTTTCCCAGCTGGTGCCGGATGTGGTGGACCTGACCTTCATGGATGTGGCGATCAGGTCCTGGGACGCGGCCGAACTCTGGATTTCGCGCTCCGGCTATACCGGCGAGGACGGGTTCGAGATTTCTGTGCCCGACCGAATTCGCCGAGGCCTTCGCGCGCCGGCTTCTCGACATGGAGGAGGTGGCCCCCATCGGCCTTGGCGCGCGCGATTCCTTGCGACTTGAGGCCGGCATGTGCCTTTACGGCCATGACATCGACAAGACGACCTCGCCGGTCGAGGGCAACCTTACCTGGGCGATCCAGAAGGCGCGCCGCGCCGGCGGGGCGCGGGAGGGCGGCTTTCCGGGGGCCGGGCGCATCCTCAAGGAATTCGCAGAAGGCCCGGTACGCCGCCGCGTGGGCCTTCTGCCCGAGGGCCGGGCGCCGATGCGCGAGGGCACCGAGATCTACGCCGGGCCCGAAGGCGGGGCGGCGATCGGCGCCATCACCTCTGGCGGTTACGGGCCATCTATCGAGGCGCCGATGGCGATGGGCTATCTGCCCGCGAACCTGGCCGAGGGGACGGTGGTCTACGGCGAGGTGCGCGGTAAAAGATTGCCCGCCGTCATCTCTCCGATGCCGTTCCAGCCGAACAAATACAAACGCTAGTCAACAGGGAAGCGACCGATGAAGTACACCAAAGATCATGAATGGCTCCGCGTAGATGGCGATATGGTCGTCGTCGGAATCACCGAACACGCCTCCGAACAGCTCGGCGATGTCGTTTTCGTCGAATTGCCTGAACCTGGCCGCACCGCGTCGAAGGGCGACGAAATTGTCGTCATCGAAAGCGTGAAGGCCGCGTCGGACATCTCGGCCCCGCTCGACGGCGAGATCGTCGAGATCAATCAGGAGATCGCGGACAATCCCGGCCTCGTGAACGAGGACCCGACCGGAAAGGCCTGGTTCTTCAAGATGAAGGTGGCCGACCTCTCCGCCCTCGACGGGTTGATGGACGAGGCCGCCTACAAGGAAATGATCGGATAAGGACCGCCGCGATGCCCTTCACGCCCAGCGACTACAAACCCTACGACTTCGCCAACCGGCGCCATATCGGCCCCTCCCCGGCCGAGATGGAGGAGATGCTCAAGGTGCTGGGGGTGAAGGATCTCGACGAACTGATCGACCAGACGATCCCGAAGAGCCTGCGCCAGGACAAGCCGCTCGACTTCGGAAAGCCCAAGTCCGAACGCGAGCTTTTGTGGTTCATGCGACAGGTGGCCAAGAAGAACAAGGTCTTCACGACGATGATCGGGCAGGGCTTCTACGGCACTGTCTGTCCGCCCGCGATTCAGCGAAACATCCTCGAAAATCCCGCCTGGTACACGGCCTACACGCCCTATCAGCCCGAAATCAGTCAGGGCAGGCTCGAGGCGCTGCTGAACTACCAGACGATGGTCTGCGACCTCACCGGTCTGGAAATCGCCAATGCGTCGCTTCTGGACGAAGCGACGGCGGCGGCCGAGGCGATGACCATGGCGCAGCGCGTGGCGAAGTCGAAGGCGACTGCCTTCTTCGTCGATGAGAACTGCCATCCACAGAACATCGCGGTGATGCAGACCCGCGCGGCGCCCCTCGGCATCGAGGTGATCGTCGGCAATCCCGACAAGATCGACGCCGAAAAGGTCTTCGCCGCGATCTTCCAGTATCCCGGCACCTACGGCCACCTGACCGATTTCTCCGACCATATCGCCCGGCTCCACGCCGCCAATGCCGTGGGTATCGTGATCGCCGACCCGCTCGCGCTGACGATCCTCAAGGAACCAGGCGCGATGGGAGCGGATATCGCGGTGGGCTCCACCCAGCGCTTCGGCGTGCCGATGGGATTCGGCGGCCCGTCGGCGGCTTACATGGCCTGCAAGGACGAGCACAAGCGTTCCATGCCCGGCCGGATCGTCGGCGTGTCGATCGACGCGCAGGGCGGCAAGGCCTATCGCCTCAGCCTGCAGACGCGCGAGCAGCATATCCGCCGCGAAAAGGCCACGTCGAACGTCTGCACGGCGCAGGCGCTTCTGGCCAACATGGCGTCATTCTATGCGGTCTTCCACGGGCCCGAGGGTCTGAAGGCCATCGCCCAACGCATCCACCGCAAGGCGGTGCGCGTGGCGCGGGGGCTCGAGGCGGCCGGCTACAAGGTCAGCCCGAAGCATTTCTTCGATACGATCAGCGTCGATGTAGGCCCGATGCAGGAGGTGATCCTTAAAGCGGCGCGGAGAGAGCGGATAAACCTGCGCAAGGTCGGCGACACGAAGCTCGGCATTTCGCTGGACGAGACGACGCGGCGCGATACGGTCCAGCGGCTCTGGCGCGCCTTCGGGATCGACCGCAAGGACGACGATTTCACCGTGCATTACCGGATTCCGGACGATCTTCTGCGCGAGACCGACTACCTGACCCATCCGGTGTTCCACATGAACCGGGCCGAGACCGAGATGATGCGCTACATGCGCCGGTTGGCCGACCGCGATCTCGCTCTGGATCGGGCGATGATCCCGCTCGGGTCCTGCACGATGAAGCTGAATGCCGCGGCCGAGATGATGCCGATCACCTGGCCGGAGTTTTCCAACCTCCATCCCTTCGCGCCCGCCGAACAGGCGCAGGGCTATGCCGAGCTTTTCCACGACCTCTCGGAAAAGCTCTGCGAGATCACCGGTTACGACGAGATGAGCCTGCAGCCGAATTCCGGCGCTCAGGGCGAATATGCCGGGATGTTGACGATCCGCAGCTATCACGCGGCGCGCGGCGAAGGTCAGCGTGACATCTGCCTCATTCCGGTTTCGGCGCATGGCACCAACCCTGCCTCGGCAACCATGGCGGGGATGACGGTCGTGGTGGTCAAGGCCAAGGCCGATGGCGACATCGACGTCGAGGATTTCCGCGCCAAGGCCGCGGCGGCGGGTGACAACCTCGCGGCCTGCATGATCACCTATCCCTCGACCCACGGCGTCTTCGAGGAGACGGTGCGAGAGGTCTGCAAGATCACCCACGATCACGGCGGTCAGGTCTATATCGACGGCGCCAACATGAACGCGCTGGTCGGTCTCGTGCGGCCAGGCGATCTGGGCGGCGACGTGAGCCACCTCAACCTCCACAAGACATTCTGCATCCCGCATGGCGGCGGCGGGCCGGGCATGGGACCGATCGGGGTCAAGGCGCATCTCGCGCCGCATCTGCCGGGCCATCCGGAGACCGGCGGCAGCGAGGGGCCGGTGAGTGCGGCGCCGCATGGCTCTGCGTCGATCCTGCCAATTTCCTGGGCCTATATCCTGATGATGGGCGGGGCCGGGCTGACGCAGGCGACGAAGGTGGCGATCCTCAATGCCAACTACATCGCCAAGCGTCTGGAGGGGGCTTACGACGTTCTCTTCAAGGGCAGGGGTGGCCGGGTCGCGCATGAATGCATCCTCGACACGCGGCCCTTCGCGGACAGCGCCCATGTCACCGTGGACGACATCGCCAAGCGCCTGATCGACAACGGTTTTCATGCACCCACGATGAGCTGGCCGGTGGCCGGCACGCTGATGGTGGAGCCGACGGAATCGGAGACCAAAGCCGAGCTTGACCGCTTCATCACCGCGATGCTGTCGATCCGCGAGGAGATCGCGGCGATCGAGAAGGGCGAGATGGACGCGCAGAACAACCCGCTGAAACACGCCCCTCACACGGTCAATGCGCTGGTCGGAGACTGGGACCGGCCCTATACCCGCGAACAGGGCTGCTTCCCTCCGGCCTCGTTCCGGGTGGACAAGTACTGGCCGCCTGTGGGTCGGGTGGACAACGTCTATGGCGACCGCCACCTCGTCTGCATCTGCCCGCCGGTCGAAAGCTATGCCGAGGCCGCCGAATAGCGGCGGCATCCGTAGGGTTTGCGTAGTGTGGGCGTAGTGTATCTGTAGCTACAGGGCGTCGGGCACGGGTTCGGCCTCGGCTCGAAGATGTATTGGTCGGGTTCGAGCCTGTTGCGGCCTTTAGTTTTGCGCGAACCATTCGACAATTTTTGGCATGTCACGCTCGAACCCACCAGGTATGTAGAAGTTCAACAGTCGGGCGGAGTGCATCGTCGCATTGCGGAAATCATGAGCCACCCCGGCTGGTATCCGTATGAACGCGCCTGTCTCGTAGGACTTCCATGCATCGCCGACAAGAATTTCGGGACAACCTTCGAGGACAAAAAAGACCTCGTCGTTCGCCTCATGGCTATGTGTTCCGACACCTTCCTGTCCCGGCTGAAGAATCCATTCCGATACACTGTAAGTGGCGTGTGTATCGCCCTCGTCTGCTTTGAATAGGGCGGTTAGTTTCCCCATTTCGTAGCGCCGCCCGCCGCCGGGAGGTAACTCTATAACCATGTTCGCCGCTGATTTCGGATCGTCCGTATTCACGGTCAGCCCCTTGCCGAGCACACTAACTAATGCAACACGACGACGACATTTTGCAAGTCTGCTCCGTCCCGCCCAGCGGGACAAAGCGATATCGGAATATGGGCGCCGCCGGGCTGTTCGCCCGCGCGGCTATCGAAACGGCAGTCCGTTCAGTCGGGGATGCGGGTTTCGTATTCGTTGTGAAGGGCCTGCCAGGTGTCCCAGAACGGCGCGGTCTTCGTGCCTTCAAGCTTGGCCTTGAGGACATCGAGATGGGCGTGCCAACCGGAAGAGACCTTGAGCACCATCGCGCGGTCGGCGATGCGTTTGTGGATGAGGGTCAGAAGCACCTTGTCGCCTTTCGCTTCAAGCTCGATCGAGACCTCGGCCTTTTCGCCCCAGGTGAAGGCGAGCCGGCGGTTCGGGTCGGCCGCGATGATGCGGCAAGTCATCGAATGTTCCGCGCCGAAACCTTCGGGGCGATTGCCGGACGGGGTCGTCAGATCGTCGTTGCGCCAGGTGAGCGTGAACTCCGCGCCCTTGGTTAGCGGCATGTCGCCGGAGGCGAGCCATTTGCGGCGGAGGTCGCTATCGGTGAGCCAGGACCAGACCCGTTCGATGGGGCCGGGCAGCAGCCGTTCGATATGAAGCGTGTTGGGGGCGGTCAGCTTGCCGTAGCGGTCGAGCGTATCGGCGGGTGTCATTTCGCGTTTCCTTTCGGTTCGGGCGGTTTGGCGGCGTCTTCCTGCCGCAGGAGGTCTTCGAGGATGTCGAGGCGGCCGGTCCAGAAGCGCCGGTAGGTGTCGAGCCAGTCATGCGCGGCGGCGAGCGCCCCGGCATTCAGGTGGCAGACATGGGTGCGCCAGCGAATCTCGCGCCGGAGAAGGCCGGCGGCCTCCAGCGCCTTGACGTGTTTCGAGGCCGCGGCGAGCGAGATGTCATAAGGCGCGGCAAGGTCGGAGACGGTGCGCTCACCTTCGGCCAAATCGCGGATCATGCCGCGCCGTGTCGGATCGCCGAGGGCGTGGAAGATCGCGTTGAGGGGGGGTGATTCTGATTCAACCATAATGTTGAATGATAGGCTCGGGCGCTTATCAGTCAACTACTTTCTTGAAGGAGCACGGCCGTCCGGCCACAGGGGGCGGGGCGATGGCTTGGTGAGGCGCTCAGCCTGCCGCGCGCTTCAAGAATGCCTCGAACGCGGCGAGGCTCTTGCCGGAGACGTGATGCTCGATCCCCTCGGCGTCGAGTTCTGCGGCCTCTTCGGGGACGCCGACCGCGATCAGCAGTTCCACGACGGTGCGGTGCCGGGCGCGGACCCGGTCGGCCAGCGCCGCCCCCGCGTCGGTCAGGAACACGCCACGATAAGGGCGGGAGGTGGCGAGTCCCTCGCGCTTCAGCCGCGCCACCGTCTTGGTCGCGGTCGGCTGCGCCACGCCCATCCGGTCGGCGATATCGGCCACCCGCGCTTCGCCGGTTTCCGCGATCAGATCGCCGATCAGCTCGACGTAATCCTCCAGGAGCGCCACGGACTGCTTGCGGCGGGCGCGGGCGAAACGGTCGGCGTCGCTGGGCTGGGCGTCGGTCATCGAAGGGCCGTCTTTCAATCTGGGCTGCCGGGGAATGATGTATAGCCGGGGCTTCATTCGGGGGCCAGACAAATCAACCGAGTTGAGATAGCCTGTTCGCAATTGTATCTCCTATTGTAAAAGATATAGCTAAGGCTATATCTGGGCGAAAGACAGCCGAAGGACCCCGCGATGACCACGCTTACCGACCGGACCCGGGCCAGCATGTCCGCCGTCCTCGCCGGAGAGGGCGACTGGAAGCGGCGGCTTGCCTTCGCGGGGCCGGCGATCATCGCCTCGGTCGCCTATATGGACCCCGGCAACTACGCCACCAACATCCAGGCGGGCGCTGGCTATGGTTATACGCTTCTCTGGGTGGTGCTTCTTGCGAACCTGATCGCGATGCTGTTTCAGGCGCTCTCGGCCCGTCTCGGGATCGTGACTGGCAAGAACCTTGCCGAGCTGTGCCGCGACAACCTGCCCCGGCCGCTGGTCTGGGTCATGTGGGCGATCAGCGAGGTTGCGGCGATGGCGACCGACCTGGCGGAATTCCTGGGCGGTGCAATCGGGCTGTCGCTCCTTTTCGGGCTGCCCCTCATGGTGGGCATGGCGATAACCGCCGTCGTCACCTACGCGATCCTGATCTTCGAGCGGCAGGGATTCCGGCCAATGGAGCTTGTTATAGGCGCGCTCGTCCTCGTCATCGGGCTGAGCTATCTGGCGGAGGTGGTGATCGCGCCGGTCGACTGGGGCGAAGCGGCGCGCGGGCTGATGACGCCTGCCCTGCCGGACGGCACCGCGCTGATGATCGCGGTCGGGATCATCGGGGCGACCGTGATGCCGCACGCGATCTACCTGCATTCCGGTCTGACCCAGTCTCGCGCGCGGATCAGCACGGAGACCGAGCGGCGCAAAGTGTTGCGGTTTTCCAATATCGAGGTGGTGGCGGCGCTCGCGGTCGCGGGGATGGTCAATATCGCGATGGTGATGATGGCGGCCTCGGCGTTTCACAGCGGCCATTCCGAGGTGGCCGAGATCGAGACCGCTTATTACACGCTGACCCCGCTTCTGGGGGCGGCGGCGGCGGCGATCTTCCTGACCTCGCTGATCGCCTCGGGCGTGTCCAGCTCCGTCGTCGGCACGATGGCGGGGCAGATGATCATGCAGGGATTTCTCAGGGTCCGGGTGCCGATCTGGCTGCGCCGGCTGGTGACGATGCTGCCTGCCTTCGTGGTCGTAGCGATGGGGGTGAACGCGACCGAGGCGCTGGTCATGAGCCAGGTCGTGCTGTCCATCGCCCTGCCGGTGCCGATGCTGGCGCTGCTCTACTTCGTGTCGCGGAAAGACATCATGGGCGCCTTCGCCGCCGGGCCGCTGGTCCGGGTGCTGGCGGGGGGCGGGGCGGTCGTGGTGCTGGGGTTGAACTTCGTTCTACTGGCGCTGGCCTTCGGGGTGCCGTTGCCGTTCCCGGCCGGCTGAAACCGGTCCGAGAGGCTTTGATCAAGGACAAGGCGGAGTGCTATCCTTCATGCTGTCCTGGTGGCAGATGAACGAGGGAGCGCGATCATGATGGAAATCACACCGGCCAGCGTCGTGCAGGTCATCCTGCTGGCGCGCGATCTGCCGCAGAGCCGCGCGCAACTTCACGAGTTCATCGCCGGGCTGAACGACGAGGAGAAGCCGCAGCTGACTGCGATCGCCTGGATCGGGCGCGGCGCCTTCGAGGCCGAGGAATTCGATGAGGCGGTCGCGACCGCGGTCGCCGAGGCGACGATACCGACCGAGGATTACCTGATGGGGATGCCGCACCTGGCCGAAAACCTCGAATCGGGCCTGGAGGCGCTGGACATCGACGTCTCGGGCGAAGAGGAGGACCTGCTCTGACCGTCAACGTCGGGTCCCGCGGCCGGGGCCTTGAAAGCGGTGCGGGTGCAGCAGATATATTCAGTAACGCGAATATATTGGAGGCGATAAAGATGGCTGATGCCGTCAAACTGATCTGCGGGACCTGCGGGCAGGCGAACCGGGTGCCGGTGACGCGGCTGTCCGAGGAGCCGAAATGCGGGAGCTGTGGTGATCCGCTGGTCACCGGCAAGGTGGCGGAACTGGACGGGGCGATCCATGACAAGGCGACGAAGGGCGACGAGTTGCCATTGATCGTCGATTACTGGGCGCCCTGGTGCGGCCCCTGCCGGATGATGGCGCCCGAATTCGCCAAGGCGGCCGCGGCCCTGAAGGGCAAGGCGCGCTTTGCCAAGATCAATACCGACGACTTCCCGGCGGTGTCGCAGCGGATGGGGATTCGCGGCATCCCGCTTCTGGTCCTGTGGAAGGGCGGACGCGAGATCGCGCGGCTTCCGGGCGCGCGGCCGGCGGCTGAAATCGAGGGCTTCGTCCGCTCACACCTCTGAGGGCTTTCGCGCTGCGCGCTCGACGCGGCCGGCAAGGGCGCGGATTCGCGCGCGATCCTCGTCCAGCGTCAGGGCGGCTTCGGCCAGAGTGGCGGCGCGGGCCGAGGCGGCCAGCGCGGCCACTTGCATTTCGGTATCGCCGAGCCCGGCCAGCGCGGCGAAAGCCTTTTGCAGGCGGGTCTGGATCTCGACCATGCCGGAGCCGTCCCGGGCGATGGGGTTGTAGCCATCCATGACTAGATCGGCGCTGGTGACGGCGGGCATGAAGACATGCGGGCAGGACGGGGCTTCGGGCTCAACCGGTCTGCCGCCATCCGCCAGAAGCGCGGTGATCCGGTCGATGATGAAGATCGCGGTTCCGGGGTCGTTGACCGCGGGCGACAGCGCGCGCTGGGCGATCTCGGACAGAACGATGATGCCGAAACGGACATCCTGTTCGTAGGTACGGCCCGTATCGATCGTGAAGGCACCGCGAAGCTTGTCCACATCGATCGTGCCGGAGTGATGGCAGAGGATGGCGCCTGCCACGACGTGGTTTCCTACGACGGCATCGACAAAGACCTGCCCGCCGGACTCCCCACCAAGACGGTCGAGTGCGCCGATGTCGATATACTGGATATAGCCCGAGCGGAGCGCGGTGATCGCGCTTGCCGCGTCGGGCGGCAGCGGCGCGTCGGCGGATGCCGGGCAGGCACCGTGGGCCGGGCGGCTTTTCCAGTCCTCGATGGCGTCCTTCATCGCGGCCTCGAGCTCGGCTACCGTGTCGGGAATGCTGCCGATCTGGGTCAGGTGTTCGATCCAGCTCAGCATCGCGATGATCACGAGGATGAGGACGATCACGGTGACGATCAGGATCACCGCCGAGGAGGCCTGCGCGTAAAACCCGGTCCGCAGAAGGACCTGGGCGGTGAGCGCATAGGTAAAAGCCCCCATGAAGGTGGCAAGCACCCGCTGGATCGTCTGGTCCTGAGACACGAACTGATGCGCGCGGGGGGTGATGTTGCTGCTGATCGCCTGTCGCGCCGACATGACGACACCCAGAGAAAAGGTGGTGACAGCGAGCATCGAGGAGGAAAGCACCGTCAGAATGTCGAGCACGGCATCGACGCGGACGAATTGCACGACGGCGTCGGGCAGGATCGGCGCGATGATCCGGCTGAACGCCGCTGCAAGGAGAGCCAGCAGCGCGAAAGACGTCGTGCGCACCCACATGCGGCGCAGCACCTTGCGGAGCCTGAAAAGCGATGTTGAAACGAACTTGCGGGGTTTCATCCGCGCGCAACCTGTTGACGGCCAAGGGTCCGGGCAGGTTCCGCGAATTCCGCACGGAATGGCAAGAGGCTTCTTGACACCGCCCCTGATTTGTCCCAGATACCGCGCCGGTGCGGGGCAGTAGCTCAGTTGGGAGAGCGCGTCGTTCGCAATGACGAGGTCAGGGGTTCGATCCCCCTCTGCTCCACCAATTTATTAAGCTAACCTATTAAAATATCTAACATGTAGTTGATTGATGAGTTGTGTTCCGCCGATTTTCCCACTGGCGCGTTGATTTTGCGCGGGCCACTCGACGCGCCCACAGTAAGGGCGGATTGCAGACCTTTGCGGCATGCGCGAACACTTTCGCAAATCCAGAAAATGCAGACGTTCGACAGCTGGCCGCCCCGCGCCGCCCGTTCATTGCAGTGCCGATCGCCATCGGATGGACCGAAGGGCGCGGGGCCGTCGCGCCTGGGGAGGCCGCGCATCATTCCGCGCTGGATCCTGACCGGTGCCCATTGCCGAAAGCCTGACGGGCACCGGGATCTTGCAGCCGGCGTCAGATCACTCCAGCCAGCCTGCTTTCCGGCTGACGACGCCAAAGCCACAGGCATATGACCGCCAGCATGGCGATCGAGGCGATGCCGCTCTCACCGGAGAGATAGGCGATCAGCGCCGCGTTTTCTCCGGTCGTGATCCCGGCAAGCGTCTCCCAGTACCCGTTCCAGGCGTGGTGCATCAACGCGATCGGTAAGATGCTGCCCGAGGCAAGGCGCAAGTAGGTGAAGACTGGCCCCGTGAGCGTGAGCAGCGTCAGGAAGAGCGGCACGATGATCAGCGCTGGTGCGTCCGCCAGGTAGTAGGGCGTCAGGACGATCAACGGCACGTGCCAGAGCCCGTGCAGAAAGCCGGTGAGCAGGCTCGCCTTGCCCGTGCCAAGCGCCTCGATCAGCCGCGGAAGCATGTAGCCGCGCCAGCCTACCTCTTCGCCGAGCGCGCCGATCGCGGCACCGAAGACGATGGACAGCGTGAAGCTGACCGCCATCTGAAACGGGTTGGCATCCGCGGGCAACTCCGCGACGCTGCCGATCCCGGTGCCCCAAACCAGCAGGTAGCCGGGCAGGATCGCAACGACCGGCACGACCAGCGCGAAGGGCCAGTAGCGCAAACCGAGGCACGAGAGACCTACTTCGGCAAGCCGGAAGCGCTTGCCTTCCGGGCTCAGGACCCGGCAGAGGACGACGGCGATGGCTGGCGTGAACATGGTCAGCAGAAGAACCACCCTGCCGAGGTGCGGCGCCGGAGCCGCAAGGAGGATGGCGAGGGTCAGCGAAATCGTGTAAAATCCCGCCGCCTGACGCAGTTTCCTGTTCTGGATCAACATCTTGATTTCCATCGAATGTGTCGCGTGCCTATTTCTTCAAGTCCATACCCTATTCCGACCCCTACCTGCGAGAAAGGATCGGGCAAGCCCTCAAAGCGGCCGGACTTCAATAGGAATGCGCTGGCTATTGCCAGCATTCCGGACTAGGCAGCAGATCCGACCGTCGCTGGGAGTCCTGAGTTCCTGGTGAATTGCAACTGCATCAGCAATCGCGCCCACCACTGAGCTGTCGTGCTCCTGTCTCAATCATGCATTCTTGGCCGTCCCATTGCAGTTCAGTCCGCATCGCAGTCTTAGATGACGCAAAAATGCTGCGCTTACGACGAATGGCAGCAATGCGGAAGCTGCACTTCTGCGATGGGGCGTGTGGCAGATGGCAGGTATGGGCCGTGAGCCGACAAGGCTGAAAGGGCCGACCTTGTAGCCGGCCCAAGTGTTGAGATTTCCACACTTTCCGAGATCGCCAGCGCATCATCAAGCTCGACGCCGAAAAGGCGGACAGTGCTGTCCATCTTGGTGTGCCCGAGCAGGAGCTGAACAGCTCGCAGGTTGCCCGTCTTCTGATAGATCTGCGCGACCTTCGTTCGGCGCAGGGAATGCGTGCCAAAGGAGCTTGGGTCGAGTCCGATGGACCCAACCCATTCCCCCACGAGCCGGGCGGATTGTCGGGTCGAGATGTGCAGGCATTCGTGAAACCGGCCAAGCCAGAGGTATTCCGAACCGATCAACAGCGGCTCCTCCATCCATTGCGCGAGCGAATTTCCTGTGCCTTCGGTGATCTCGAACTGGACAGGCCGCTTCGTCTTGCTCTGGATGATCGAGGCGCGCTCCTTGACTCGCTCTGATGCTTAGACATCCACGACCCTCAGTTTCACGAGGTCGCCGCCTCTGAGTTTGCTGTCGATGGCGAGGTTGAACTGCGCCAGGTCTCTGTGGTTCGAGCCGCCTGTTCTCAAACCCCGGGGCACCCATCAGGTGGCCCCGCCCAGACGCTTCAGGATGTCCTGCATTGCCTGGGATTGATCGGTGTGGTGATGGGCCAGTTTCCACTCGCCGTTCGAAATCCGATACACGTTGGTCACCCGTTGATGGATTGCGGCGGTGTGCCCGGCGATGACAATTGTTCCGCTCTCGGTACCCGTCTCTACCGCCATGTCAGACCCGGCGACGATCTGCTGATCCTCGAGCTTGATGTCGCCGCCGCCCGCGATCCCGGCGACCTTGGTGAAGCTCGCGATCACTGCGTCATATCCCTGATCGCGCCCCCCGATCGGATGTTGTGCCGACACGTCTTTGCTTCGGAGCCAGGCTTCGGCCATCGGCGTCGCATCGCCGGCGGCCATACGGTTCAACGCGTCGTAGAATCTCGCCGACGCTGCGAGGAGTTGGTTCGATCTGGACATGGAATGTCTCCTTTCCTGAGGGTGAGTAGGGTCGTACCCGGTCCGTACCAGGATCCGCTCATCGGTTGACCGGTTGGATGTGGTTCAGCTGGCGGGCTCTTCGGCGCCGTTAGTTACCGCGGCAAAGAAATCGGCCCGCGAATTGGTTCTCGGGTAGGGTTCGTCTGGCACCTCGACGCCGAGGAAATCGCAAAGCGGCTTCCACCCATCGCTTGCGCGGAACACAAGCACCTGTCCATGAGATGCAAGCGCTCGGGCTGCAGCCGCATTCGCCCGATAGGCGGCGAGGATGCCGTCCCGATCAGTGCGCCCGCCGAGAGCTTTTCCGATGATCAGCTTGTCGATCATCTCGAACCAGGGGCGGCGCGCCTCGGGCCAGGAGGCACGATCCAGGATAAGCGGCAAGATAGTTTGGGAAAAACTCCCATACCAATCTTCGGGGTCGCGATCGGAAAGGATGACCTTCGCACCGGGTGATGCCGCGACGACATCCTGCCAGATGGCCGAAACCGGGAAGTCGACCGCCGAGCGGAAGCCGTCGAAAATCCGGTCGAAATCCGGGTGGCCCGCTGACGCCTCGGTCCAGAGCGTGATCTGCTCGTCATTGTCGATCACCTCGGACATGTGGTGGCAGGGACCGAACCCCAATTGCTCGAGTGCTGCTTTCAGTGAGTAGGTGCCGGTTCTGCCGAACCCGGCTCCGATGATTTCGAGTGCCATTTCGCCTGATCTCCTGTATGAATACGATCAATCGAGATTGCTTGGCTGGCTAGCTTTGGCAAGGATTTGGCAATGTTTTGTGTTTTTTGTCGAACGAAATGATTTCATAGATCATGAATGATATCGATCTACACCGCGTCGACCTTAATCTGCTCGTGGTATTCGAAGTTCTCATGGAGACCCGCAGCGTCACCGCGACTGCCGAAAGGATCGGGCGCACGCAATCCGCCGTCAGCCATTCGCTCGCGCGGTTGAGGGATCAGCTTGGCGACCCGCTGCTGGTCCGGGTTGGCGGATCGATGCAACCCAGTCCATTCGCCGAAATGATCGTCGAGGATGTTCGCCCGATCCTGCGCAGCATCCGTCGGATCATCGCGCCGAGGAGCTTGTTCGACCCAGCCGCAAGCGACCGTGTCTTCCGGATCGCCATGCCGACACTGACAAGGGTGATGGCAGAGGTTTCCGCCCGCGTGGAAGCGGAAGCGCCCAACGTGAGGATCGAATGGCTGCCCGCGCACTACGATGTCTACGCGGCGCTGAGCGAGGGTCTGATCGATCTGGCCCATCTTGGCGGCGAACCGCGGCTGCCCGAAGGGCTCGAGCAGCAGGTCATGGAGCCGTTCTCCTGGGTAACCTTCGCTCGCAGGGACCACCCGGCCTGCGCTGGCTGGGGGCTTGAGGCATGGCGGACCTATCCGCACCTGATGGTCAACGTAACGCGGTCGATGCAGAGCCCCTTCCCCGTCATGCCCAAAGGCGATGCCCGCGCCCGCCGCGTCAGTGCGATGATCGGGGATTCGGCCGGCGTCGCCTCGCTGCTGGCGCAGTCTGATTTCCTGGCGACCTTCCCGGCCATGCTTCTGGCATGGGACATGGACGCTTTCGGGCTGCGTGCGATGAAGCCACCTGTCGACCTCGATCCGGTTCTCGTCCGCTTCTTCTGGAGCTCGCGCCTTGCCAGTGATGCCGGCGGTATCTGGCTTCGATCAATCGTGATCGAGGCTTACCGCCGCCTGCAGAGAGAGGCGGAAATGAAGCTGGACAGCCTTTCTCTGCTTCAGCCGGGAAGTGATGTCGGTCCGTGACGTGAACGCTTTTTCCGGTCGCCGGGCGCACTGACTGAGCCCGCGCATCCGAGGTCTGCTCCGTCCGCTCGGCGGCCATTGGGCACTAGCGCGGCGAGCGACTGCTTCGAGCCCTACCCGAACCTTCGATCCGAGCGCAGCAATCCACCGAGCGGCGGAGAGCCGCCGCGTACTGGATCCGAACTGTACTCGTGGCATTCTGACAAAGCGGATGTTCGGCAAAACGGCGGTAGCGGGACATGGCCGAGGCTCCGAACCGGCGTTGACCGGCCGTTTGCACCGGTGCCTCTTGCGGCTACCAGCACGGTATGCCCAATTGGTCGAATTATCGGCTGAGCCCCCGAAGGTGGAAGACAACTGCCATGACGACCGCGACCCGCTCCGGAACCCATCTGTCCGTGCTGATGGTTCTGGGTTCGACACATCTGCTGAACGACATGATGCAATCGCTGATCCCGGCAGTCCTATCCGATCCTGAAGGAAGTCTATGCGCTGGATTTCGTCCAGATCGGCATGATCACGATGACGTTCCAGATCGCCGGATCGCTGCTGCAACCGGTAATGGGCATGGTGACCGACCGGCATCCCGCCCCCTATTCGCCGGTCGTGGGGATGATGTTCACCCTGTCCGGGCTGGTCAGCCTCGCCTTCGCCCATAGCTATGCGATGATCCTGGTCTCGGTAGTGTTGATCGGCATCGGCTCGTCGATCTTTCACCCCGAGGCGACGCGGATGGCGCGCTATGCCGCCGGGGGCAGGCAGGGGCTCGCGCAGGGTATCTTCCAGGTCGGCGGACAGGCGGGCGGGGCGCTCGGCCCGGTGTTCGCGGCCCTTATCGTCGTGCCTTGGGGACAACCGAGCCTTGCCTGGTTTGCGGTCACCGCACTTCTGGCCATGATGCTCCTGGCATGGATCGGCAGCAAGCAGCGCCAGCTGAGTGCCGATTTCACGGCGAAGCGGGCGAGCGTCAAGAAGGATGTCTCGACGGTCGAGCACGCGCCGCTGACCATCGGCGTGGGCCTTGTCGTGCTGACGCTGCTGATGTTTACCAAGAACGCCTACGGAGAAAGCTTTCGATCCTTCTACACCTTCTACCTGATCGAATCGGTTCGGTCTTTCGATCCCCTCTGCGCAGATGATGCTTTTCATCTTCCTGCTGGCGGCCGCGGCGGGCGTGCTGATCGGCGGGATCTTGGGCGACCGCATTGGGCGTTACCGGATCATCTGGATCTCGGTGTTGGGACCGCTGCCCTTCACTCTTGTCCTGCCTTACGCTGATCTGTTCTGGACCGGTGTGCTGACGATCATGATCAATCTGATCATGGCCAGCGCCTTCGCCTCGATCCTGATCTATGCGATGGACCTTCTGCCCAATCGGATCGGGTTGATCGGAGGGTTGTTCTACGGGCTGAATTTCGGGCTTGGCGGTATCGCCGCAGCGTTGCTTGGCGTACTGGCCGACAGCTACGGTGTCGAGACGGTTTATCGGATCTGCTCGTTCCTGCCACTTGCGGGGGTGCTGGCCTGGTTCCTGCCCCGGATCGACGAGGGTGCGGCAAAGTCGACCTGAAGCCCTCAGGAACGGCACGCGACCCGGAATGGGCGCCGTATTCCAGCTGACAAGCATGTCCCGGGTTCAAGAAATGACCTACTGCCAGTGAACTGGACCAGTCAGGCGGGGCTGTTCACTGGCAGACAGATACCCAGGCGCCCGACTAGAGAAGGCGAACGCGAATGGTCCAGACGTGTTTCGGCATCAATGGGCGCTTCTGGCCGACGACGCGCCCTGTGTTCCAAGAAGGTCGACACGCTCGAATGGCAGGTAAGTTCGCTATTGTCATGGCGGTAACTCCGATCCGCCACTCCCTGCCACAACCCCAACCCGACGTTTGCACTACAGCCTATCCCCCTATAGTGCGCCCGCAGAGAACGTCAGGTCCGAGACCGGTTCTGCCGAATGCTACCCTGTGCAAAAAATTGATGTGAAAACCATGAAGCAGCCGTTACTCATCAAAAGTCGCTTCCAATCGGACGTCACCGAGCCTGTTTTCGCCGCCACATTGCTTCGGTTTTCTGCCGTTCATGCATCGAGCCGAACTTCCATCGTGGCCCCAACCAAGTATTATTTGAACAGATTGACAGAACAAACACGCTGCTTGGAATTCGCACCTCCGCCGGTCATCGATCCTTCCCGGAAAGACTTCATTGTGGGCTCGTACGCTGGATCCATAGCTCCGCTCCCAAAAGGTTTACCACCCAACTCAGCGTTACCGCGACAAAATAGGTCGCGTCATGTTCCGCACCCTGTCCCGCCAGAACAGGCACCCAGAAGCTAAATGTCACAAAGAAAAGTGTCAGGGAAAAACTTCTGGCCATCCATTCCCTGTGTCGCGCGACGCGGCGCTTTCGGATCATTGCGAAGGCGACACTGGTAACCAAAAACCAGGTTGTACCAAGAAGTACGAACGACAGTCTTGCAGCCCACCCGACATCGAAAAACGCCGCATCGGCGACGGCCGTGGCACTCGCCAGCAGCGCGCCGATCACGTATAACCTGCCGGCCCAGCGATGCGCCCGGACCATTCGTGTGCGAAGTGCTGCGTTGAATTGTGTACTTCCAGTCAGCAATGCTGTGCCGCCCGCAAGAGCGTGAATCTCAAAAGCCAGCGGCAAGGCGCGGACCTTTTCTGACGCCACAACGTGCAATCCAACAGCCAGCGCAAACAACCCGTATGTCGCGCATATGAGTGCCAGCAGACCCCATACGATCCAGATCCCGAAGTGCCATTGTCTATGCCGAAGCTCAACCATCGTGTCCTCCTGATTCCATGATTGAGTTGGAGCAAGTACGTGCATTGATTGTTCTTCCGTCGCTTCTGATCGCCACTTTACATCTGGTCAGCAGCAACTGATCCAGTGCTACCCAGCGTTCACACCCCATCATCTGCCCTTGTCAGTAGGTGCGCGGCGGGAGAGGTTTGAAATCTGCGATGTCCGGCAACTGGCCGTCGCAATGCGTTACCACGTCGCTGCTGTCCGTCGCTTGATCGATGAAGCTTATCATGAAGCCAAGCGGTCCCTCCCCTGCGATGAAAGGCATTCCGGGGTTTTGCATGGCCTGCATAAAATCCGCGCCGATGTCGTCATTGGTGACATCGGGGGCGTGGTACATCACGTGCGGCCAGATCTTGACCTTTTCGCGGCCATCCGGGCTGACCACCAAATTGTAGTCTGAGGCCATGTAGACTACGCCCGGCCCGGCGGCGCGAGTGTATTTGCCCGAGGCGAAACCGTCGGCTCTTGCCTGCGTGATCTCTTCCCACGAACTGCCGCTTCGCGCCATGGCGGCGGCGTCGGTGTGAACCGGGACATGTGACACCTGGCCCGCCTTGTCAAAGCACTGCGGAATGATGCTGAGATCGCTGTCGCGTTCGACCATGCACATGTAGCCGTTCGTCCCACCGCGCACCGTTTCATAGCCCGCGTCCGTCAGGACCATGACGCCGGCGGCATCGCGCAGGTGGGCGGGACCGGCGGACAGCGCGAGCGCTTCTTCGCAGGCCGGGGTCAGAATCTGGATTTCGGATTGTGCGGCGGTTGCAGTGGCGGTGATGGTCCAGCCCAACATCAGCGCAGTCAGCTTGGTGTGCATCGGCTTTCCTCCTTGCCGTGATAATTGACGAATGATCGGGATCCGGCGCTCTGGTGCATCTGGCCAGCGCCGCCCGTCATCCGTGCGTTATGCATTGCAGCGCGAAAGGTGATCCAGATCACTGCCTTGATCCTGTCCTCGTCGCACCCAATCGCGCGGGCGAGACTTGCCTTCTGCGCTTCGGTCAGCCGTTCCGGCGCGATCGCCAGGATCAGGCTGAATTCGACCAATTCGGCCTCGGCCGGGCTGACGCGGCCGCGAGACAGGTGCAGCGAATCCTTGCCAAGCGGCACTGCCTGACCGTCCCACGCCAGAAGTGCTGCCTCGACATGATCGCGCACGGCGGCTGGAAGCGCCGATGCGCCGGCGGCTTCTGCGGCTGCGACGGCTCGTCTGGTGATCGCGACCACCCGCTCGTCCGCCTCTGCCCAACCAAGGTGCGCACGCTCGTGCCCCGTCGCTCGGAAAACCGATTTCACTTCCCCTAATCGGGTTAGAACAGCCGGATCGAGTTTCTTGACGTTCGGGCGGCTGACATAGTGCATTGATGCATGTCCTAGATTGGCAAGGAGGCGGCCCGGGACCGCCCCGAAACCGTTGCGGTGTCAGTGCTGAAGTAAGGGCCGCACTTCAATGAACCCGTGCGCTGCGTCTGGGATGCGCGCTGCGATGTCCTGAGCGTCCATCTGGCATTTGCAGTCGAGCAGGTAAAAACCGACAAGATCGTGCGCGCCCAGTCCGGCGGCACCGTGCGTGGCTGAGGTCTTTCCGTTCGCGCGCCGGATGCAGGATCCGGAAGACGCGGGTTCCACTGGGCTGCCACCCGACATGGCGCCGGTTTTGCCAAGCTCTTCGGTGAGCGATCGATAACCTTCGTAGATTTCCGGAGTCATTGCGACATCGGAATTCCTGTAGATCAAAGCAAGGTATTTCATGGTATTTTCCTTTCTGCTTGATGTTCGCAAAAAAGACGTCCGACCGACGACATCTGGGACACATCGGATCAAAAAAATGTAGCGGCTGGGCAGCGTGATGATTGTCAAAAATTGTCCGGCGCGATGTCCCAAAGCGCCTCGTGGAAACGTCTTGCAATTGCGATGCGTGTTATGTGCCGCAGGGAGGCCGCGACATGAAAGACTATCTGCTGATCTTCCGTGACCACGAGCGCAAATGGGCGCAATTTTCGCCATCCGATATGCAGCATATGATCGAGCGTTTCGACGCCTGGAGAGTGTCCATCGAACAGGCTGGCACCTTCCTCGGCGCGGGGAAACTGACGCAATCCCTTGGTGCAACTGTCCGCAAGGCCGAAGGCGATTTTCTGGTCGACGGACCATTCTGCGAGGCAAAGGAAGCCGTTTCCGGGTATTACTGCGTGCGCGTCAGTGACGAGGCTGTCGCGATCGAGATGGCGAAGGGATTTCCGATGCTGGATTTCGGCGCCTCGGTCGAGGTGCGACAACTCGAGTTTCTTCAAGGCGCCCGGATGTGAACGATCGACACCAACCCGGCCTCTTCGTCGAGAACTTCTTTCGAACGCAGTGGCGAAACGCGATTGCCAGCCTCGTCGGCGCTTTCGGCATCCGCAATCTGGACCTGATCGAAAACGCGGTGCAGATCGCAATGACGCGCGCGCTCAATCAATGGGCCATATCTGGCGTGCCGGACAATCCGGGCGGCTGGATTTACCGCACTGCGCAAAACGCCCTGCATGACGAGTTGCGCCGCAAGGAAGTCCGGACGCGTCGCGCCGAAGAGGTCAAGATACACTTCTATCAGTCGTACGAGGTATCCGTTGAAACCGGCGATCCGCTGCGCGATGACGTCCTGAGGATGATCTTTGTCTGCAGTCACCCGCAGATCAAACCCCGCGACAGTCTGGTTCTGACGCTGCGCGTGGTTTGCGGCTTGGGCTACGGGGAAATAGCTGCCGGGCTGTGCATG
The DNA here is from genome assembly GCA_963707885.1 of uncultured Alphaproteobacteria bacterium. Classification (GTDB taxonomy): domain Bacteria; phylum Pseudomonadota; class Alphaproteobacteria; order Rhodobacterales; family Rhodobacteraceae; genus Albidovulum. The sequence goes on along the minus strand of CAVPRV010000010.1, from coordinate 80,489 downwards.
GCCGACGAGGCGGTGCGCAAAAGCCTGACCCGCTGCAAGGTCGGCCTGGCGCGGCAGGGCGACCTTTTTGAGGAACCAATGGTCCTTGCGCGGCCTGAGAGGCTGGTTCGCGTGCTGCGCACCATATATTTACTGTTCAACGAGGGCTATTTCGCGTCGCACGGCGACAGCCTGATCCGCCGCGACCTGTGTCAGGAGGCAGAGCGCCTTATGGACCTTTTGCGAACCAGCAAGCTGAGCGGCGAGGCGAGCATCTGGGCGCTTTCAGCGCTGATCGCCTTTCAGGCGTCGCGGTTCGACGCAAGGACCGATGCCGCGGGCGGGATCGTCCTTCTCCAAGACCAGGACCGTGCGAGGTGGTGTCAGGGCTTGATCGCTCGCGGGATGTCCTATTTCGACAGGTCGCTTATGGCGGATCGGCCCGGCAACTATCACTACGAGGCCGCGATCGCCGCCTGCCACGTTATGGCGGAGAGCTATGATCGCACCGATTGGGATCGGATCATCGGCTATTACGACGCGCTTCTCGAGATCTCAGGAAGTTCGCCGGTAGTCGGGATGAACCGCGCGGTCGCAGTGATGGAACGCTTCGGACCCGCAAGCGCGTTGGGCGAACTGGAGGCCTTGGAAGCCCGCCGTGAGATGAAACACAGCCTTGTCCTGTTGAGTTTGCTTGCCGAATGTCACCGACGTCTGGGAAACGACAACGCGGCCAAGAAATACTACAAAAAGTCGATTTAGTCCTCGCGGAATGATGTGCTGACCAATTATTGGTGCGAGCAGGAGTTCGATCTTGTCCGGTGTGCATGACCCCATTGCGCCAAGTTCTACCGATATCTTGCAGTGCACATTGCCCAGTGCCACCTCCCAAACTGAAGGCTTTCTGCCGGTGATCGCTCGGCTTGAATTCAGGTTTGACATTCGGACGATTTACGGTGCGGGGCTGCTCTGCGCCCAAGGTGGGATTCTTCACCGCCGCAAACTTCAGATGGCTGCTCTTGATGCGAGCAAAACGAACGGCAAGTTCGTCCGCGTAACAGCTATCATTGCTGCTCAATGCTGCGCTATCGACCAACGTCCGCTCTAACGAAGCTGCACGGCAGCGGTAGGCGACAGGGTCAAGGTCCGGAATGGGCCGACGTTTCCCTTCGACGCAGTCGAGTCGGGTGGATGCCGCGCCGCATCCGATGTCGGCTCCGAGTCCATTCTTGGCAATGCTGCACATTGCATGAAAGTACGCGAAGCGCGCTTAGCCGGACCGCGGCCAGCGCTCACCACAAAATCGCCGCACAACTTTGGTCTTTTCCGCCACGAATGCGAACTCTGCTGAAGGGCCATCCATGGGTGTCACTCTCGCGGCTCTGCATCTCAAGTGTGACGGGCGCTTCGATCTGCTCGATCAGGTGGTCGGAGCATTTCGCCACGTCGGCTGGGTTCCGGCAGAGGCCGGGGCCGATGAAGCGCTGCTAAGGCAGGTTGCAGTTTCCTCTACCGCTGATGGCGCATTCGCCACCATTGTGATTTCCGGACAGGATCGACTGGACGACGGCACGCTGAAGGAGCTTGCAGTTGCGTTTTCCCGGGCCAACGGAATGCCCGCGGTTGTGACCGAAATCAACGACAGCGACGCGTTCGACGTGCTCCTCTTTCACTCAGGTCAGCAGATCGACGCTCTGGGTTGCGCCGCCACCGAGCCGGCAAACGGGCTGCGGCAGCTGTCTGCCGACATGCGTGCAAAGGTGTGGTCGCAGGTTTTCGATCGGATGCTTGGCACGGCACCGAATATAACAGGCGTGGCTTACGCCGAGGAAGCGGTCGAATTGATCCTTTCGTGGATCGGCCTCGATCCGGAGACTGGACTTTTCCCTTACGACGAAGCGGTCGCAAGGATCGGTGGGTCGCACGATACCTTCTTGCTAAGTTTCGTGCCTGTTCCGAGATCGGTCGTCTCCGGTGGGCAAAGGCACGGAGATAGCCCGCCGATCCTGACCGTGTTTCATGATGACGACGACTGCCCCCATCACCGCGTGTACCCGGCGCACTGGCCGTTGGCCGCCGAAAAGGCGTCAGGCCTCAAATGGCTGATCGTCAGCAGCGGCGCGGGTTTCGACGGCGCAAGAATCCAGGTTCGGGTCGATGACCTGTCTGGCGGCACGATCCGACTCACGGGACTGACAATGCAGGCCTTTCCATTCTTCAACGGCCAGATCATGTCGCCTACCCCCGTCGCAACGTATGAGGCGGCGCTGTCGTTGACGCTCGAAGAAGGTGTCTGGACGCACGATGCGCCGTCTTTCGAAATGCCGGACCTCGATCCTGAAGCCGCGAAGCGGTTGATCATCATTTTGCGGTTGGAATGCATTGCAGAGAAAGGTGCAAGAGCGAGACTGCGGCCCGAATTCCTGCCGCTTGTCCCCGACGCCGAGCCTCTCGACCTGCCGCCCGTCCGCATCGTCTGCGGCCACATTGATTGGCGTCCGGGCGGAAGCATTTCCTGCCCCAACAGCGAGATGTACACCGAGCGTCTTTTGCTCGAACTCAACACGCCGTCGGTCCTTAGCCTTTTGACGATCATGGATGGTGACACCGAAGAGCTGCGCAGCTCCGCAAGGCAAGCAGCGGAGTCCTGGCTCGGGTCGCTGTCTCCGTCCTTGGATTGCACGGCCGCCGTGCTAACGAATAAGCACATGACCGCGTCTGGCAGCGTCACGAAGAAACGCATGGAACTGCCTTTGCGTGATCTCACAGGCGACCGCGCCTGGAAAAGGTGGTTCAGCGGCAAGACTGACCTTCAGACCCTTCGGATCGAACTTCGACCGGAAGGCAGCTTTCAGCCATTTGCAGGCTTCGTCATGCAAGCGGCACTCAGGGATGTTTCTCTTACATCGGAGTTGAGCGCAGCTTGGGACGCCGCGTTGCATGTCGCGTTCTGGGCGGTTGATCATCCCGAGGCCTGGACGACGCTTGGGACAGATCGGGCAAATTGGCTTGAACGATTTGAAGGCTGGATCGAAGACAGCGATATCCTTCAGGCACATCGAATTGGCGCCGCATGGATGCCTGGGTTCGATACCTACGACGACTTCGAGCAAACGATCTACGAGGATCTCTCTGGCGTCGACTGGTTCCGTCGGAACCTCAAGGGAAAGCTCATGACAAAATCATGGTGCAACGAAACGCTGCGATTTGTGGCGCCAAGGACATGGCTCTGTGATTCCCTGGTCGACAGATTGTCCGTAAGTCCATCGGCCCTGGACGGCGTTGCTGCAATTTCGCGCATCGGCAGGGTCACGCGTTTCTCGCTCTATGAGAATGGCTCCATTGAAGAGCTCGAGCGAGCATTGTCACCTGTCCTTCCCGCGGCACGCTGACCGATCTCGCTAACTTGGGGTTTCTGTTCGTGGCCTCATCCGAGCAAAGCCCGTGATGCGCCGCACTTCTGTCGCTCCCGTCCCCGGAACTCTGCGCGATCAATCAAGATCCGCTTAGATGGGCCGCACCGCAACGAACTGAACCCGCCGCCAATGACCAAATTGGGCCGAAGGCGCTGCAGTAGTATTTTGCGAACTGCCGGAAGGAGATCCTCCCAAATTTAGGCGACAGCCACGATTATATGCGCCTGGATCTTGGCGGTAACGTCACCGCTGCCATGTCTGTCTGCTATCGCGGCTGTGGCGTAGTCAGTTGCGTCCTCAAGTTTCCCGGCGTCTCTGGCCTCGATTTCGCTGCGAAGAGGGGTTCCCTGACAATAGGCAACGGCTGGAACGCGTGAAGACGACGCGCGGCTTAGTTCGGCTCTCGTCTCGATCGCAACGTTCGAGAAGCCTGCATTCTCCAACTCGCTGCGGATCAGTGCCTTATCGTGGTAGCCGTGCGGTGTGCGCGCCATGAAGCGCGGTGGATCTTTCGGGAAAAGCCTCGCAAGTGCATTGGTCACGTCATCCGCAAACTCATTCTCCTCAATACGATCCCACACGTTGAACAAAAAATGTCCGCCGGATTTCAGGACCCGCTTTGCCTCACGGTAGGCAGATGAACGATCGGGAAAGAACATCGCACCGAACTGACAACAGACAAGGTCAAAGGCCCCATTCGCGAATGGTAGCGCCGAGGCATCTGCCTGACGCCATTTGATGCGACTGTCGTAAGGTAATCGCGAGGCGGCAAAATCGAGCATCGGCTGGTTCAGATCGGTTACGACATAGCTAGCGCCGGGGTGCAGTTTCTGCGCCAATGCACGGGTGACAACCCCAGTACCGGCGGCGGTTTCCAAAACGGAGTCGGGCGACAAGGACGCTGCCCGCTGTGCAATGTCCGCGGCATACGGCTCAAAAATCAGTGGTACCATATGCCGATCGTAGTTTTCCGGAATCGAGCCAGCGAAAACCTTGTCCGTTTCCAACATGTTCGCCACCATCCGCTCAATGATGAGTTGTGAGAATAGCACATAATTTTCGGCATTAGTTTCTTTACCCGTGAGGCAACCAACAACATATGCGGCATCGTCGGCGCAGGCTCATTTTCGTGTGGCAGAACCAAGAACGGCCCTTCGCGGAGTTTATCGATTGCACAACAAGATGCGGCTCTCCGGCCTGCGATTCAGGTGACTAGCCAACCCTTCCCCCAGTCTTTCCCCCAACTCCCCCAGTCTTTCCCCCAACACGGCCAGGAATAATAAGGGCTATGCCGGATGTCTCCGGAGAGGTTAAGGTATTATCATCATGATAATAGGCGGTTCTTTTGGAAGTCTTGGTATTGGCCGGAACCTACGATGGCAGACCTCTGCTCCACCGGACCCCTCTTCTCGAAACAGACGAATGCGGCGGTATCGCCGGCTTTCCGGGGCTGACCCGGAAACACACCTGTTCGAAAAAGACAACTTCTCGAATCGCACCGCATGAGTCAGACACTTCGCGCCCGGTGATGTGAGAGTGTTGAGTTTCTTATGGAAAATCGAAGAAAAGGCGAGCTTTTGTTGCCGCGTCTGGCCTCGATCGCCGACCCTTCGGTCCATGCCAGACGGCCTCTCAGTCCGGGCAAGCGTTATTCTCGCGCCGGGCCGTGGATATGTCGCGTTCTCGCCAATTTGGCGCGAGGCGGCGTCACTGCCATAAGCCGGGCGCTCACCTTGTTTCCGGTTCTGGAAATGCTGGGGCTCGCCGGGCTGCTTCTCTTGCTTGTGCGCTAGCCCCCACCCTCACTCGGCCGGGCTGACGGCGGCCTTTCTCAGGCCGAACCAGCGGCGTTTCTGCCGGGGCTTGTCGCCGCGCGAGGTCAGCATCAGGAGCGATGGCGTAACCACCAGCGTGAGCACCGTCGCGAAGGCGAGGCCGAAGACGATGGCCGAGGAGAGCGAGATCCACCACTGAGTCGAGGGCGCGCCGTAGGTCGTCTCGTGGCTCATGATCTCGAGGTTGAAGCCGAAGGCGATGGGCAGGACGCCGAGGATCGCGGTGACGGCGGTCAGAACGACGGGTCGGGCGCGTTCGTGGCAGGTCTCCAGGATCGCGTCGATCTTCGGCATGCCTTCGCGGCGCAAGCGTGTCGTAGGTGTCGATCAGCACGATGTTGTTGTTCACGACGACGCCGGCAAGCGCGATGATGCCGATCCCGGTCATGACGATGCCGAAGGGCTGGCCCATGATCATCAGGCCGAGGAAGACGCCGATCGTGGACATGATGACGGCAGTGAAGATCAGTCCGACCGAGATGAAGCGGTTGAACTGCGCCAGAAGCACCACGAAGATCAGGAACATCGCCGCGGCGAATGCCTTGGCGAGGAAGGCGCCGGCGGCGGCCTGCTCCTCGTCCTCGCCAGCGAGTTGCCAGCGGATGCCCTTGGCCTCCAGATCCGAGGCCGCGAGTTCTTCGGTGATCGCCTGGCGAATCGGATCAGCCTGGACGCCTTCGCGGATATTGGCCTGCACCGTCACCGTCCGCCGCCCGTCGATGCGGGTCAGCGTCCCGGTCGTGGGCGCCGCCTCGCGCGTGACGAAGTTGGAGATCGGCACCGGACCGGCGGCGGTTTCCACCCTGAGCTGGTCGAGCGAGGAGATCGTGCGCAGGTCGGGCGGCAGGCGGAGGACGATGTCCACCGCGTCGTCGGAGCCGGCGGGGCGGAAGTCCGAAAGCTTCAGCCCGTCGGTCACAAGCTGCACGACAGCCCCTACAGAGCCCGGCGAGATGCCGTAGCGCGCGGCCGCGCCGCGATCGACGCGGAGTTCCCAGTCGATGCCGGGCGGCGGCAGGCCGTTGTCGATGTCGACGACGTCGGTGTTCTTCGCGAGTTCGTCGGCGATGGCGCGAGCGGCCTCGTTGAGGCCGGCGGGATCGCTGGACGAAAGCCTGACCTGGATGGCCTTGCCGGTGGGCGGGCCGGCTTGCGGTACCGAGACCTCGATATCGGCGCCGGGAATACCCTGCATCGCGACGCGCAGGTCGGCGAGGATCGCGTTGGCGTTCTTGCGTTCGCGCCAGTCGACGAATTCGTACTGAATCACGCCGACCACATCGGCCGCCACTTCGTTTCCGGCGGCCTGGCCCTTGCCCGACCGGGTATAGACGGTCTTTATGCCGGGCCAGCCGAGGATGCGCTTTTCGGCCTCGCGCGTCAGGGTGTCCTTCTCCTCGATCGAGAGGTTGCCGCGGGCATGGACGTAGAGCAGGCCGTAGTCGGGCTCCACGTTCGGGAAGAACTCCACCCCCTTGCCGTAGGTCCCGTAGGCATAGGGCACGGCGACCAGGGTCGCGAGCGCGGTGAGGGTGACGAGGACCGGATGGCGGATTGCCCGGCCGACGAAGCGCATGTAGAGGCTGTTGCGGCTGCGGTCCTCTTCCTTCACTGGCTTGGCGATGATCGCGCCGAGCGTCGGGGCGAAGTAGAGCGCGTAGACGAGCGAGGCCGAGAGCGTCGCGATCAGCGTGATCGGCATGTATTTCATGAATTCGCCGACGATGCCGGGCCAGAACAGGAGCGGCGAGAAGGCCGCGACCCGAGTCGCGGTGGCGGCCAGAACCGGGCCGGTCATCTTGTGCGAGGCCATCGCGAAGGCTTGCCGCTTGTCCATTCCCTCCGCCATCCGCCGTTCGGCGTATTCGGTGACGATGATCGCATCGTCGACGAGCATTCCGACGGCGAGGATCAGGCTGAAGAGGACGACGATATTGACCGTGAGCCCTGCCAGTTGCAGCCCGAGGATGCCGATGAGGAACGAAGCCGGGATGGCCAGCCCGATGAGAAGCGAGGCGCGCCCCGAAAGCGCGTAGAGGATGACGATGAAGACGAGGATCACCGCCGTCAGGACCGAGTTCTGGAGGTCCGTGAGAAGCTGGCGGATGTCGGTCGACTTGTCCTGGCTGAACGAGACGACGGTGCCCTCGGGCAGGAGCTTCTGGAACTCCGCCGTGACCGCCTTCACCCTGTCCACCGTCTCGATCAGGTTGGACCCGGTGCGTTTCGACACCTCGATGGCGATGGCCGGATTGCCGTCGAGACGGGTGATGGTCTCGGGATCCTTGTAGGTGGAGCGGATCGCGGCGAGGTCGCGGGCGCGGACGATGGCGGTGCCGTTGGAAATGACGGGAAGGTTCGCCACGTCCTCCACCGTCTCGATCAGCGAGGGGACCTTGATCGCATAGCGCCCCTCGGCGCCTTCCATCGCCCCTGCGGCGATCAGCTGGTTGTTGGCCGAGACGCCGGCGATGAGCGTGTCCGGACGGAGCCCGTAGGAGGAAAGCTTCGCGGGGTCGATGATGACCTCGACGAGATCCTCGCGCACACCCTGCAGTGTGGCGTCGAGCACACCGGGGATCTCCTCGATACGATCGCGCAGTTCGCGGCCGGCGCGAGTCAGGATGCGTTCCGGCACCTCGCCCGAAAGGGTGACCACGAGGACCGGGAATTCGGAGATGTTGACCTCGTTCACTGTTGGCTCGTCCGCACCGGACGGCAGGTCGCGCTTGGCCTCGGAAACCTTTGAGCGCACGTCGTCGAGCGCTTTCTTCAGGTCGGCGCCGGCTTGGAATTCGAGAAGGACGTTGCCGCCGCCCTGATAGGCGGTTGAGGTCATTTCCTTGATCCCGGCGATGGTCTTCAGCGAGGTTTCCATCGGCCTGAGAAGCAGACGCTCGCTGTCCTCGGGCGAGATGCCCTGATAGCCGAGGCTCACATAGATGATCGGAATCTGGATGTCGGGCTCGGCCTCTTTCGGGATCGAGACATAGGCCTGCGCCCCCGCCAGCATCAGGAAGATGAGGACGGAGATCGTCAGCCGCGCATTGCGGATGGCAATTTCGACAAGTCCCATGCTCTAGTTCCCGGACGACGTCGTCACGGCATCCTTTACTGCGACCGTCTCGCCGTCGCGGACGAGGTCCTGGCCGGAGACAACGATGCGCACGTCATCCGGCACGCCCTTGACGACGAGGCCTTCGGCGGTGTCGTCGATCAGGTCGATGGCGGCGAAGCGGGCGACGTTGTCGGGGCCGACGACGCGAAGGCCGATCTCCCCCTCATTCGAGAGGGTGATGATCGAGCGGGGCACGGTGACGGACCGCTCGGGCTTTGTGTAAAGGCTGACTTCGGCGGTCATGCCGGACGGGACGGTTCGGTCGGGGTTGGCCAGCGCTACTTCGATCGGGAAGGTCCGGGTCTGGGTCGTCGCCTCGCGCGCGACATGGCGGACGGTGCCTTCCAGCACGGTGCCGTTCACCAGACGGACGCTGGCCCGGTCGCCGACGGCGACGAAGCCCACGTCAAGCTCGCTGACCTCGGCGCGCATCACGATCGGGTCGAGCGCCAGAAGCGTCGCAATCGGTGTGCCGGTCTGCACCCATTCGCCAAGCTCGACTTCGACCTTGTCGATGACGCCGGCATAGGGGGCACGCAGGTTCAGGCGGTCGGCGGCGGCCTCGGCCTGGCTGACGGCCGCCTCGGCGGCGGCCTTGTCGGCGCGGACCTTGATCAGTTGCAATTCGGCTGTATTGCCGCTCTTGAAGAGCTTTTCGGCAACCTCGAGTTCCTGCGCGCGCTGGGCGAGTGTCGCCTCCGCGGTGGTCACCGCTGCGGTGACGTCGGCCCCATCGATCGCCATGACGATCTGGTCGGCCTCGACCGCGTCGCCCTGGGCGATGGCCAGCGAGGCGATGATGCCACTGGAACGCGCCGCGAGAACCGCCCGCTTGTCGGCGCCGGTGACGCCCGAGATGCGGATTTCACGCGCGTGATCCTTGAAGACCGGAGTGACGGCGGCGACGGTCCGAAGAGCGCTGGCGGGTGCGGCGCCTTGCTCTTTCGTGTCAGGCGCCGGCTGGGCGGCATGTGCCTCCTCGCTGCCGACGGAGGCGAATTTTCCGGTGCCTACCCAGGCAGCCGCTACAATGAGAACGAATACGGCCGTAATCTTGTGGCCTTTGAAACGCCAAGCCATCGTGTTGAAATCCTGAATTCGGAACGTCGGACTCCGCCCGAAAGCGCGGAGCCATTGTTCCTGGAACTGTCCGTCGCCCCCATTATCTGGCAAGTGAACGGGAAAGTTCAATATGGCATATCGAGTTTTCCAAGGCGAGTGGCGCGCCGGTCCCGGCCGTTCGGCCCCTTGTCGCGCGCATGATGATGCGGTCAACTGCCCGAAAGCCGCAGACGGAGCCCGCGCACGTGACATCCGCCACCGATCCCGACGATCCTGTCCGCTCCGACCGGTTCCCGCAGACCGTGCCGATGGGTCTCTCGGGGATGCTGGTGCGATTCTCGGACCGGATGGACGACGCGGCGAACCGGGCGGCCCTGGCCTTCCGTGCAGGCGTCGAGGCCGAGGCGTGGGATGGCGTCGAGGAAACCGCCACCTCGCTCGGGTCGGTCTTCCTGCGGTTCGATCCCCTGAGGACCGATCCTCGCGCGCTGTCGGAGCGTGTGTCGGGATTGCTGGCGCGACGCGACTGGTCGTCCGAAGCCCTTCCCGCCGGCCGCCGGCTTTGGCATATCCCCGCGCTCTTCGGTGGGCCGGAGGCGCCGCAATTCGAGGAGGCCGCCACCCTTGCCGGGCTCACGCCAGACGCGGCGGTGGCGGAGTTGACCGCGCGGCCGGTCCGGGTCCTGACCATCGGCTTCGCGCCCGGTCTGCCCTATATGGGGCCCCTGCCGCCGCATTGGGACATCCCTCGTCAGACCGCGCTGACGCCGGTCCTGCCGGCGGGCGCGGTGGTGGTCGCGGTCCGGCAGGTGATCATCTTCCCGACCGCCACACCGACCGGTTGGCGCCATGTCGGCCAGACCGGTTTTCGCGGCTTCCGTCCCGAGTCCGCCGCGCCCTTCCCGCTTCGCGCCGGGGACGAGGTGCAGTTCCAAGCGGTAACGGCCGAAGAGCTGCACCGCCTGCTGGCTGAGGATCCCGAAGGCGGCGGCGCCCGCTCGGAGACGTTGCGATGAGCGCGGCGTTGGTCGTCCGAAGCGCGGGCCCAGGACTGAGCGTGCAGGATCGCGGCCGGCCCGGCTGGCTGGCCGAGGGGCTGTCGCGCGGCGGTGCCGCCGACCCGCTGGCGCTGACCGAGGGGGCGGCGCTCCTGCGTCAGCCCGTCGATCGCGCGGCGCTCGAAATGGCCGGGATCGGCGGCACGTTCGAGGCCGAGGGCGATCTTGTCGTGGCCTTCACGGGGGCGCCGATGCGGGTCGCGCTCGACGGGGTGCCGCTCGTTTGGAACGCGAGCCATGCGCTGCGGGCGGGCCAGCGCCTGGCCATCGGCGCGGCGGAGGCCGGGGTCTACGGCTATCTCCATGTCGCGGGCGGGTTCGCGACGCCCTTGCGCATGGGCAGCCGCGCGGCGCATCTCACCGCCGGGATCGGGGGCCCGGTCGCGGCGGGCGAGCGGCTGCCGGTCGGCGCGGCGTCGGGCGGGGCGCGGCCGGGTCTCCTGCTCGATGCAGCGGACCGGTTTCGCGGCGGCACGGTGCGGATCGTGCCATCGGCGCAGACCGGCCTCTTTTCGCCCGAGGCCCAAGCGCGGTTCGCGGCGACCGATTTCGTTCGTGACACGCGCGGCAACCGGCAGGGTGTGCGCCTTGTCCATGACGGCGCGCCTTTTGCGGCGGCAGGGCAACTCAACATCCTGTCCGAGATCATCGTGCCGGGCGACATCCAGATGACCGGCGACGGCACGCCCTATGTTCTCCTGCCCGAGTGCCAAACGATGGGCGGTTATCCACGGATCGGCACGGTGGTGCCGGACGACCTGCCGGTCGTCGCCCAGGCGGCGCCCGGCACGAGGCTGCGCTTCCGCTTCGTCGGCCTCGACGAGGCGCTCGCGGATTACCGGCAAAGGCGACAGGGCGAGGCTGCGCGCCATGCCGCGGCAATCCGTCCGCTGGTGCGCGATCCGGCCGACATGGCCGATCTTCTGTCCTACCAGCTCGTTGGCGGCGTGACAGCGGGCGATGATCTGAACGAGGAGGAGTGACGATGCCCAAGGTGGACCTCAATTCCGACATGGGCGAGGGCTTCGGCCCCTGGCCGATGGGCGACGACGCGACGCTTCTCAGGATCGTCACCTCGGCGAATGTCGCCTGCGGGTTTCATGCAGGCGATCCGGACGTGATGGCGCGGGTGATGCGGCTTGCGGTCGAGAACGGCGTCGGCATCGGCGCGCATCCGGGCTTTCCGGACCTTCAGGGCTTCGGCCGGCGCAAGATGGAGGTGCCGCACGGGACGCTCGCCAACATGGTCCGCTACCAGGTCGGCGCGGCGGCGGCGATGGCGGCGTCGGTCGGCGGTCGGCTGAGACATCTGAAGCTCCACGGCGCGCTCGCCAACATGGCGGCGGAGGACGAGGCGATGGCGCGGGCCTGCTACGAGGCGGCGCTGGGCGTGCAGCCCGATCTCGTGATCATGGTGCTGGCCGCCACAGAGCAGGAGCGCGCGGCGAAGGCGCTCGGCTCAGCGCTGGCGCATGAGATCTTCGCCGACCGTGCCTACGAGGACAACGCGACGCTGGTAGACCGCCGCAAGCCCGGCGCGGTGATCCACGACCCGGGGCGTGCGGCGGCGCGGATGGTCGAGATGGTAACGGCCGGCGCGATCATCGCCGAAAGCGGTCGGCGCATCCCCACGCGGATCGACACGATCTGCTTGCATGGCGACACGGCCGAGGCCGTCGAGATCGCCCGGGCGGTCAGGGCGGCGCTGGAAGCGGCGGGCGTGACAGTGGCGCCGCTTTGATCGCGAAAGGTGGGTTTCAACCCACCTTGCCTCGCGCGGCGCGTCACCCCTTCCGTGCGAGGTCCGGATCCTTTGCGATGCGTTCCAGATACCGGCCGTATTGCGTCTTGAGGTAGGGCTGGGCGAGCGCCAGCAACTGCGCCTCGTCGATCCAGCCGTTGAGGAAGGCGATCTCCTCTGGGCAACCAACCTTGAGGTTTTGCCGGTCCTCGATGGTGCGGATGAATTCCGCCGCCTCCAGCAGGCTTTCATGCGTGCCGGTGTCGAGCCAGGCGAATCCACGGCCGAGGGTTTCGACGTTCAGCATGCCCTCGGCGTGATAGGCGTTCAGGAGGTCGGTTATCTCCAACTCGCCGCGCGGGGAGGGCTTGATCTTTTTCGCCCGCACCGACGCCTCGGCGTCGAGGAAGTAGATGCCGGTGACGGCATAGGCGCTTTTCGGCTCTTCCGGCTTCTCGATGATCGACAGCACGCGGCCCTCTCGGTCGAATTCGACCACGCCGTAACGCTCGGGGTCCGAGACTCGGTAACCGAAGACGGTGCCGCCCGTGGTCCGCGCGTCGGCCGCCTTCAGCTTGGCCGAGAGCCCTTCGCCGAAAAAGACGTTGTCGCCAAGGACCATCGCCGACGGCGCGCCGGCAAGGAAATCCTCGGCCAGGACATAGGCCTGCGCGAGCCCGTCCGGAGAGGGCTGGACGACGTAGTCGAACCGCATCCCCCAGGTCGCGCCGTCGCCCAGAAGCGCCTGGAACTGCGGCAGGTCGCGTGGGGTGGAGATGATGCAGACCTCGCGGATGCGGGCGAGCATCAGCGCCGACAGGGGATAGTAGACCATCGGCTTGTCGTAGAGCGGCAACATCTGCTTGGACACCGAATGGGTGATCGGATAGAGCCGGGTGCCCGATCCGCCCGCGAGTATGATGCCCTTGCGTGCTGTGCCGCTCATGCCGCCGCCTCCAGTTCGCGGATCACGTCCGACAGACTTCTCCGCCAGTCGGGTTGCTCTATGCCATAGGCGGCGCGGATGCGCGAGCAGTCGAGCGCGGAATTCGCTGGGCGTTTCGCGGGCGTGGGATAGTCGGCCGTTGCTATGCGCTTGATCTGCGGTTTCGCGGCCAGGGACGAGGCCGCGAATATTGCCTCGGCGAAGCCGGCCCAACTGACGGTCGGAGCGCCCGAGAAATGGAAGAGGCCGGATTGCCCGCGCCCGTCGCGGAACGTCGCAGCAACGGTCCAGAGCGCGTCGGCTATGTCTGCCGCCGCCGTCGGTCCACCGCGCTGGTCGTCAACGACGGAGAGCGTGGCGCGCTCTGCCCCGAGCCGGAGCATGGTCTTCACGAAGTTCTTGCCATGCGCGGAAAAGACCCAGGAGGTGCGCAGGATCGCATGGGCCCCGCCCGCCGCCGCGATGGTGCTTTCGCCGTCGAGCTTGGTCTGACCGTAGATCCCGAGCGGGGCGACCGGATCGTCCTCGCGCCATGGGCGGCGGCCGGAGCCGTCGAAGACGTAGTCGGTGGAGACGTGAAGGAAAGGCAGGCCGCGGGCGGCCGCCGCCCGCGCCATCGCGCCCGGCGCCTCGGCGTTCACCAGACGCGCGGCGTCGCGGTCGCTTTCGGCTTGGTCCACGGCCGTATAAGCGGCGGCGTTGATTACCACATCGGCATCCGCCGCCCGGATCGCCGCCGCGCAACCCGCCGGATCGGTAAGATCCGCCCGGTCGCGGCAGAGTGCCGTCAGGCCGACCCAATCGGGCGCGCGTTGCGCCAGCTCGCGCGCGACCTGGCCGGTAGTGCCGAAGATCAAGGCCTTCATCGGCGGGGGTGTCGGGCGTATCATGCGTGGTGTTTCACCCGGGACAGCGCCGGTGCCTCGATCAGATGCCAGGACAAGACGGCGCAAGCATAGGTGGCCGGCAGGGCCAGCGCCATGTTGATATAGGGATCGACAACACCACTTCCGGCAAGGATCTGCTGGATCGGAAAGGCGAAGATGTAGGTGCCGTACGAATAGTCACCGAGCCGGTTGTAACTGAGCAAAGGACGCCATCGCGCAAAGCCGATCCAGAACGCGCCATAGGTCAGTGCCAGCGTGAACACCATCGGGAAGGACGCCGTGCCTCGCGCCAGTACTGCCAGTCCAGCCAGTCCCACCACGACTAGCGGGCTGAGCGGGATGTGCTCGCGCCACAAATAGACCCCGCCGCCCAGCGCGAAGGGCCAGGCCAGATCGGCGATGTTCGAGATCCGCCCCGGCAAGGTTATCACCTCGTCGGTAATCGACAGGGCCGTCAGTGCCACGAGGATGGCGATGGTCAGCGGCCCGCGTCTGAGTTGTCCGGCGATACCCACAGCAAAGACGCCGGCATAACAAAGTACCTCGTAAAACAGCGTCCAGAGCGAGCCGTTGATCGCCGGGCCATAGGGGTTGTCGATGAACGTGCCTGGCAGCGAATAGACCGGATTAACCAACATAAGATTGTGCACAATATAGACTGGTGCGGCACGCAAAAAACTGGCCGCATCGACCCGAGTCAGGACCAGACCGGCGACAACGACCGTCAAACATAGCACGCAGACCAGAGCCGGATAGAGCCGGTAGGCGCGGGCGATCAGGAAGCGTCGCCAGTCGCCGCCGCGATCGAAGCTCTTGGTGATGAAGAAGCCCGAGAGTGCGAAGAAGACGAAGACGCAGACCTCGCCTAGGGTGATGCCGTCGAGCCAGCGTTCGAAGGGCTGCACGGCAGCCGGCCCAAGGGTGATCGGAAAGGCATGAGAGACTAACACACCCGAGGCCGCGACCATGCGGATAAGGTTGAAGTTGTTCTGCCGTCCAGACGAAACGCTGCCGACACTGATCCAGCCGGTCATCCCGTCCCGAGCCTCCGGCCGAGGCCATCGCGATCGGCAAGCGCGCGCCACCAGTCCTCGTGGTCGAGGAACCAGTCCACCGTCCGTTCCAGTCCCTGGTCGAGCGTGACCGAGGGCCGCCAGCCAAGCTCCTCTCGGATGCGCGAAGGGTCGATCGCATAGCGCCGATCATGGCCGGGTCGGTCAGTCACGAAGGCGATCTGTTCGGCATAGGGCGCATTGCCGGGGCGCTTTTGATCGAGGATGGCGCAGATCTTGCGGACGAGGTCTAGGTTCGTCGCCTCGTTCTCGCCGCCGATATTGTAGTTGCGCCCGACCTTACCCTTCCGGACAACCAGCAAGAGCGCCTCGGCGTGATCCTCGACGTAAAGCCAGTCGCGGATGTTGTCGCCCGCCCCGTAGATCGGGATCGGCGCGCCGGCGAGCGCTTTGAGGATTGCCACCGGGATCAGCTTTTCGGGGAAGTGATAGGGGCCGTAGTTGTTCGAGCAGTTGCTCAGCACCACGGGCAGGCCGTAAGTCTCGTGCCAGGCCCGCACCAGATGATCCGACGACGCCTTCGACGCCGAATAGGGTGAACGCGGATCGTAGGGCGTGTCCTCGGTGAACTTGCCGGAGGGCCCGAGCGAGCCGAAGACCTCGTCGGTCGAGATGTGGTGGAAGCGAAAGCTGTCGGGCCTGCCCGCGGCGGTCCAATAGGCGCGGGCGGCCTCCAGCATCGTGTAGGTGCCGGTGATGTTGGTCGCGATGAAGGCGGCCGGCCCGTCGATGGAACGGTCCACATGGCTTTCGGCGGCGAGATGCATGATTGCGTCGGGTTCATGCCGGGCAAGGATGCGGTCCACCGCCGCCCGGTCGCAGATGTCGGCCCGCTCGAAGGCGTAGAGAGGGCTTTCCGCCACCTCGGCCACGTTCGTCAGGCTGCCGGCATAGGTCAAATTGTCGAGGTTCACCACAGAATGCCCGGCGCGCACCGCGTGGCGCACCACTGCCGAGCCGATGAAGCCGGCGCCGCCTGTCACCAAGAGTTTCATGGTCAGGCCTCGTAGACGAAGGGTGTGGCGAAATTGCGGAAGAGCGGCGCCGCGCGGTCCTTGTCAGAGAGAATCGCCGCGTCCGGATCGAGGCCCCAGTCGATGCCGAGATCGGGATCGTCGAACCGCACCGCGCCGTCGCAGTCGGGCGCGTAGAAGTCCGAGCACTTGTAGAGAAGTTCGCTGTCGGGCTCCCGGGTGACGAAGCCGTGGAGGAACCCGGCCGGGATCAGGAGCTGCTTGCCGTTTTCGGCGGAAAGCTCCACCCCCGTCCATTTCCCGAATGTCGGCGAGCCCTCGCGGATATCGACCGCGACGTCGAAGATGCACCCGCTCCCGCAGCGCACGAGCTTTGCCTGGGCATGCGGCGGCGACTGGAAGTGAAGGCCGCGCACCGTGCCCGGATCGCGGGAATAGGAGTGATTGTCCTGCACGAACTCCATGGTAATGCCGGCCTCGGCCAGACCCTGACGATTCCAGACCTCCGAGAACCAGCCGCGCGCGTCGCCGAACCGGCGCGGCGTAAGGATCAGGACGCCGGGCAGTCCGGTCTTTTCGATCAACATGGGAACCCGATCTGAAATTGCGACGCGCGATCTTAACCCCTTGCTGCCGCTTGCGAAAGGGGCGCGGCCGGGTGCGCCGCGCCAAAACGCCCCCGCAAGCCCGCTCCACCGGCGCCGAATGCCCGCAAGGGCAGGAATTGCTGCATTGCGCCCGGTCAAAGCGGGTGCGATTGTTTCGCTGTTGTCACTAGTGCCGACCTACGCTCGTGGTGGTGGATGGTCGGGAAACCAGCGGAGGGATAAACCGGGGATTTCGTGCGAAGGTGCGGACTTGCTGGTAGAACCCGGGCCAGAGTTGCCCCCTTTAGGGCGACAGCGGCGGAACGGGCATTGGATTGCGCCGGAACGGGTTTCCGGCATTTGGATTTGATAAGGTATTGTGCACTGAGTGGTTTGAGGCGGCTGACATGCGGGTGCCAACGGTGGCCCTGACGCGGCGCCGGGGAGGCGCCGGACGGCAACCGATCTGGGAAGCGATTTGATGACCGGGACGATTTGCGACAAAGCCAGCGATCCGACTGCGCCGGGATCAGCGCGCGGGTGGCATGTCCGCAGCCGTGCGGCGGCATGCCTCGATGCCGCCTCGGAAAATCCTCGCGCCGCAGTGCGGCATGCCATAATCTTGTCAGATCGGCATGGGAGCAGGGACGGAACAGGGTCCGCCCGGCGACCCCGTGGCCGGGTTCTGGCTATCCACCCTGCGGGTGGTGGCCGTTGGAGAGGGCTCCGCGCCGGCGGATGCAAGAAGGAAGGCGGACGATGAGCGTCATCTCCAAGCGTATTCTCGTCACCGGAGGTGCGGGCTTTCTCGGCTCGCATCTTTGCGAGCGGCTTCTCGACGCCGGCCATGACGTGCTCTCCATCGACAACTACTTCACCGGCCGACGGTCGAACGTCGCCCATCTTCTGGGAAATCCGCGGTTCGAGATCATGCGCCACGACGTGACCTTTCCGCTCTATGTCGAGGTCGACGAGATCTACAATCTCGCCTGCCCGGCGAGCCCGGTGCACTACCAGCACGATCCGGTGCAGACGACGAAGACCTCGGTCCACGGCGCGATCAACATGCTGGGGTTGGCGAAGCGGCTCCGCGCGAAGATCCTTCAGGCCTCGACCTCGGAGGTCTACGGCGACCCGACGGTGCATCCGCAGACCGAGGCCTATTGGGGCAACGTCAACCCGATCGGATTCCGGTCGTGCTACGACGAGGGCAAGCGCTGCGCCGAGACGCTCTTTTTCGACTATCACCGCCAGCACGCGCTCAGGATCAAGGTCGCGCGGATCTTCAATACCTACGGGCCGCGCATGCATCCTCAGGATGGCCGCGTGGTGTCGAACTTCATCATGCAGGCACTCGCCGGCGAGCCGATCACGATCTATGGCAAGGGCACGCAGACCCGGTCCTTCTGCTATGTCGACGATCTGGTCGAAGGTCTGATCCGGCTGATGGAGACCGGCGACGAGATCACCGGGCCGATGAACATCGGCAATCCAATCGAGATGTCGATCCGCGAACTCGCCGAGGCGGTGATCGAGCTGACCGGCTCGACATCGGAGCTGATCTACGAACCCCTGCCACATGACGACCCTGTGCAGCGCCAGCCCGATATCGGATTCGCGCGCCGCGCCCTTGGCTGGGAACCGGAGGTGAAGCTGCGCAACGGGCTGAAGCGCACGATCGCCTATTTCACGGCGCTCCGCGAGGAGTTGCAGGAGACAGGAGGGCGCAACGATGGCTGAACGCAATGGATTGGTGGCGGACCGCCCGAGTTTCGGGCGTGCGGTTCTCTGGATCGTGCTGGCGGTGCTGGCCTGTCTCAGCGTCTTCCTGGTGAACGGACGGCCGCTCTTCTACTTCGACACTGTCGGCTACATCTCGCAAGGGCATTCGGCGCTCCGGCAACTCGGGGTGAAGGGCGAATCGCCCCTGGCCGACCGGACCGCGAAGCAGGAGGCCGAGATGGCGGCGAATGTCGCCACAGGCCTCGCGGACCCGGGTATGGCCGAGATTGACGCCGCTAACACCGTCGACGGGTCGCGGTCGAGCGTCTATGCACTGACGACCGGGATCCTGGCGCGGGTGCATTTCCTCGAAGGATTGATCTTTCTCAACGTCGCCGCGGTTCTGGTCGCGCTCTGGCTGCCGATGCGGGTGGCGGCGCGGCGATGGGGGCTGCCGGTGCCAGTCTCGCAGGCGGTGGCGATGCCGGTCATCGTCGCCTCGCTCGGCTCCTTACCGTTCTTCATCGCCTATCTGATGCCCGACACCTTCGCGCCGGTCCTCCTTCTGGTGGTTGCGACGCTGACGGTCTTCGCGCGGCACATGCGGCCGTGGGAAATCCTGCTCGCGGTGGCGCTCGGATCGCTTGCCATCGTCTCGCACCTGTCACACCTTGCCATCGGCGTGTTGATGGTGCCGGCATCGGCGCTCGTCTCAGTGATCCTGTCGCGTCGGCGCTGGTGGCTACCGGCCGCGCTCGTGCTTGTCATCGTCGGCATCGGCTTTGCCGAGCAGAGCGTCTTGCGCTCGGCTGCAAAGGCGATGTCGGATTCGGAGGTCGTCATCAAGCCTTACATCACCGCGCGGATGATCCAGGACGGGCCGGGGATGACATATCTCGACAAGTACTGCCCGGACGACAATATCCCGACCTGCAAGCTGCATGCGGCGCTTCAATGGTCGGACGATCCCTACCGCATCACCGCGTCCCATATCGTCTTCGAGACCTCTGCCCGGCTCGGCTCGTTCCGGCTGATGACGCCGGAAGACCAGAAAGCGGTCGCCGACGACCAGATCAGGTTCTTCTTCGACGTGCTGGCCGATCAGCCAATGGCGACGGTCATGGCGTTTCTGAAGAACACCTTCATCCAGTCGGGCTGGGTGGCGGTTGACCTGACGATTCCGTCAGACAAGATCGTGGCCCAGAACAAGGATGTCACCGGCCTTGCCTTCTCGACCTTCGATCACGGCCGGATCACCCGCGATACCGGCTGGCTCGGCCCGCTGACGACGTGGCACGAGGTCTACTATGTCCTGTCGCTGCTGGTCATCGTCGCCCTCGTCCTTCTGCCGCGCAAGGTGCCGGGCGAGGTCAAGGCGCTGGCGGTGATGGTGATCCTCGGGATTCTCGCGAACGCGCTCGTCTGTGGCGGCATCTCGCAGCCCTCTACGCGCTATGGGGCGCGGGTGGTCTGGCTCTTGCCGCTGATCGCGACGGTGATGGTGATCTTCGCCCGCCGCGCGCGACAGTTTGACGCCGCGACGGAGGTGCGGGGATGAAAACTGCCGGTGCGGTGACGATTTCGGTGGTGATGCCGGCCTATCGGGCCGAGGCGCTGATGCCACGCGTTCTGGCGCCCTTGCTGGCGATGCAGGCGCGCGGCGAGGTGGCCGAGATCCTCGTTGTCGACGACCGGTCGCCGGACGCCACTGCCGAGGTCGCGCAGCGCCTCGGCGCGAAGGTGCTGACGACGCCGCAGAACGGCGGGCCGGGGCTCGCGCGCAATCTCGCGGCCGAGCATGCGGTGGGCGATGTCCTCTGGTTCGTCGACAGCGACGTGATCGCCTGGGAGGACGGCGCGCTGAAGGTTCAGGCGGCCTTCGTCGATCCTGGCGTCGCTGCCGTCTTCGGCTCCTACGATTCGGCTCCGGACGGGGCGCACTGGTTCTCGCGCTACAAGAACCTGATGCACCGCTTCTATCACCAGACCGCCGAGCGCGACGCCCGGACCTTCTGGGCCGGGTGCGGGGCGGTCCGCAAGGACATCTTCCTGAAAATCGGCGGGTTCGACGTGGATACCTACAAGGTGCCCTCGATCGAGGATATCGAGCTTGGCTACCGCATCCGCCGTGCCGGTGGTCGGATCGTCCTCGATCCGACCCTTCACGGCAAGCATCTGAAGGTGTGGACCCCGAAGAATGCGATCCACACCGACATCTTCCGCCGGGCACTGCCCTGGTCGCGGCTGATGATCTCTCGCGAGGGCGTCGCGAACGATCTCAACACCAGCCATGCCGAGAAGGCGAAGGCGGGCATCGCGGGGCTCCTGCTCCTGTCGATCGTGGCGCTGCCCTTCGCGCCGTGGCGCTGGCCGGTAACGCTTGGCCTTGCCGCACTTGCGCTCGCGGCGAACTGGGAGTTCGCGCGCTTTCTCTATCAAAACGGCGGCCTCGTCTTCGCGGCGCGGGCGCTTCTCTATCATCAAGTCTACTACGTCTATTCGGCGGGTGCCTTCGTCTGGTGCTTGTTCGAATATCATGTGCTCGGCGTAAAGAACCGGCTGCATGTGCCGTAAGGCATGGCGACGACGGCGCTGAACGCGAAAGGGTACGGGTAAAGGGAATGAGGGATATGGAAGACAGGTTGGCCGATACAGTCGAGGCGGCGTCGTTGGTGTCCGAAGTCGATGGAATGTCGCTGAGCGTCGTGATCCCGGCCTATAACGAGCAAGGCGCGGTGCGCGAGACCATCGAGGAGGTCCGCGCCGCGATGGAACCCCTGGGCATTCCTTATGAGATCATCGTCGTCGACGACGGATCGGAGGACAACACGCTGGAGATTGCCCGCCAGACCGGGGTCATCGTCGACAGCAACCAAGTCAATACCGGCTATGGCGCGAGCCTGAAGCGCGGCATCAAGCGGGCGAGCCACGAATACGTGGCGATCATCGACGCCGACGGCACCTATCCGCCGCACTACCTGCCGGGAATGCTGGCGCTTTGCCGCGATCAGGACATGGTGGTGGGGGACCGGGGGGCTGCGATGAAGAACGTGCCGCTGATCCGCAGGCCGGCGAAATGGGTGCTGAACACCTTCGCCTCCTTTCTCGCCGAGCGGAAGCTCAATGACCTCAATTCGGGGCTGCGGGTTTTCCGCAAGTCTGAGCTGGTGCCGTTCATCCCGCTTCTGCCCCAGAAGTTCTCCTTCACCACGACGATCACGCTTTGCATGTCGTGCAACGGCAAGCGGATGATCTATACGCCGATCGAATACGGCAAGCGTGTAGGCAAGTCGAAGATCCGCCCTGTCGATTTCCTCAATTTCATCATCCTCGTCCTAAGGATGACAGTGCTCTTCAACCCGCTCCGGGTCTTCATCCCGCTCGGCCTGGGGCTGATGGCGCTCGGCGGCGTGAAGTTTGTCTACGACGTCTGGATGGACAACCTTTCGGAGACGACAATCTTCGCCTTCCTGTCGGCCCTCATCATCTGGTCGCTCGGCCTGATCGCCGACATGATCTCGCGCCTGCATCTGAGGCCCTGAGATGGCGCTGACCGGAAAGGCGATGCGCAAATGGGCAATCCGCGCGGGCGGGTCGGCGGTGGCGCTGTCGCTAATCTTCTGGTTCCTGCCGAAGGAGGCGATCTTCGAGGGCTTCGCGCGGCTGAGCTGGCCGTTGTTCCTGTCTGTCCTTCTCGCATTCCTGCTGTGCCACGTCGTTACCGCGTCGAAATGGTGGCTGCTGATGGACCGGGCGATCCCGTTGCCGACAGCGCTCAGGGCGCATTTCGCCGGGCTTGCCGCCAATCTCTGCTTGCCCGGTGCGGCGGGCGGCGACGCGGTGCGCGCGGCGATGGCGCATGCGAGCCTCAAGGACGGGCCGAAGGTTGCCGCCGCCGCCATCGGTGACCGGCTGATCGACCTCGTGGGGCTGGCCTGCCTGACGCTGACTGGGCTTTTGCTGTTGCAGGGTGGCGGGGCAAGCACCGCGCTGGCCGTGACCATCGCGGGCGTTGTCTTCGCCATCGCCGTCGCGGGGCTCTTCGTCTTTCCGCGCATCGCGCGGCTTGTCTGGGCGCGCTGGCCGGGGCTTCCGGCGCGAGAGCTTGCCTTTCGCGTTGCAGACGCCTTCGCCGCTCTTGGCCGGAGACCCGGGCTCCTGCTGTTCACGCTGGCGCTTTCGGCGGCGGTTCAGGCCGTGCTGATCCTTCTTTCGATACGGCTGGCGGAGGCGGTGGGCGTCCACATCGCCGTCGCCGCCTGGTTCTTCGCCTGGCCGCTCGCCAAGATCATCGCCACGCTGCCCCTGTCACTTGGTGGACTCGGCGTACGCGAAAGTTCGCTCGCGGCACTTCTGGTGCCGTTCGGGGCGGCTGCCCCGGCGGTCGTGGCCTCGGGCCTCGCATGGCAGGGCATCCTTTACCTCGCGGGTGCGCTGGGCGCCTTGATCCTTGTCGCCTCGGGCGGCGGGTTCGGTGCCGCATCCGCGCAAATACCGGAGATTTCCGAGTGACCGAAAAGACCAGTTCGAAGGCCGGCGACATGCCGCGCGTGACCGTCCTTGGCGCGGGGCCTGCCGGGATCGCGGCGGCATACGCGCTGACCAAGGGCAAGGCAAAGGTCGAGGTGCTGGAGCGCGCGAAGGTCGCTGGCGGCAATTCGACTTCGTTCCAGATCGACGGCATCTGGTGCGACTATGGTTCGCACCGCTTCCACCCGGTCGCGGACGAGAATGTGCTGGCCGATGTGAAGGCGCTCTTGGGCGACGATCTTCTTTTGCAGCCGCGCCACGGCCGCATCCGCCTTGGCGGGCGCTGGATCCATTTTCCCCTGAAGCTGCAGGACGCGATCCTGCGCCTGCCGCCGGCCTTCGCGGCCTCGCTGATCGGCGATATGGTGCTGAAGAAGTTCCGACGCAAATCGCAGGGGCCGAAGAGCTTTTCTTCCGTCCTCTACGACGGGCTTGGGCCCACGATTTCCGAGAATTTCTACTTTCCCTACGTGAAGAAGCTCTGGGGGCTCGATCCCGACAAGCTGGCGGTGATGCTGGCCGAGCGGCGCGTTTCGGGCAGTTCCATCGGCAAGATCCTTGGCAAGATGATGAAGATGCTGCCGGGGATGCGGGGCGCGACGACGGGGCGGTTTTACTATCCGAAGCAGGGCTTTGGCCAGATATCACAGGCGATGGTCGCGGCCGCCGAAGGGCAGGGCGCCGATTTCAAGTTCGACGCCGACATCGTGCGGATCGAGCGGGACGGAACCCGGGTCACCGCCGTCGTCACCCGCGAGGGCGGCAAGGAAGAGCGGCACGAGGCCGATCAGGTCTATTCGACCATCCCGCTCACCACCGTCGTGAAGCTGATGGACCCGCCCCCGCCGCCCGAAGTGATGATGGCGGCGCAGTCGATCCGGTTTCGCGGCATGATCCTCGTCTACCTCATCCTCGAGGCCGACCAGTTCACCGAATACGATGCCCACTACTTCCCGGAGCTCTCGATCCCGATCAGCCGGATGTCGGAGCCGAAGAACTACAATTCGGCGACCGGGCCGAAGGGCCGCACGATCCTGTGCGCCGAGCTTCCCTGCGATCCAGGCGAAAAATGGTGGGACATGTCGGACGAGGAACTGGGTAAGCACTATTGCGACTGGCTCGGCAATCTCGGCCTGCCGGTGACGATGCCGGTGCTCCGCTGCGAGACTCGGCGGCATCGCCCATGCCTATCCGGTCTACGACCTCGACTATCAGCGCCATTTCGAGACGGTGGACGACTGGCTTCTGGGCCTCGATGGGTTCCTGAGCTTCGGCCGGCAGGGGCTATTCGCGCATGACAACACGCACCATGCCTTCGCGATGGCCTATGCGGCCGCCGACAGCCTGACGGCCGAGGGCAGCGTGGACCGGACTGCCTGGGCCGCCCACCGGGACGAATTCGAAAGCCACCGGGTCGAGGACTGAACTTGCCCGGACCCATCGTCGATATCCTGATGTATCACTCGATCTCGAAGCGCGGCGGCGCGACCTCGATCGCGCCCGGCGTCTTCGCCGAGCAGATGACGGCGATCGCCGAGGCCGGGCTGCCGGTCATCACGCTCGACGACCTTCTTGCCGCGCACGAAGGCAAGGCGCGGCTTGCCCCGCATTCGATGATCCTGACCTTCGACGACGGCTTTCAGGATTTCGCCGATGCCGCCTGGCCGGTGATGGCCAAACACGGGTTCCGCCCCATCGTCTACCTGCCCACCGCCTATATCGGCCGCGCCGAGGGCTGGCGCGGCATCGCCGATCCGCCGCGCGCGCTGATGGGCTGGGGCACGATCCGGGCGCTGGCGAAAGAGGGCGTCGCCTTCGGCAGCCATACCGTCAACCATCCCGATCTCGACAGCCTGCCCGCAGACGCGCTCGAGGCTGAACTCGTCCGTTCGCGGAGCGAGATCGAGGACCGGCTCGAGGGGCAGGTCCGCCATTTCGCGCCGCCTTACGGGATCGCGGGGCCGGAGGTTCGGGCGCGGATCGCGGAGAGCTATCATTCCTCGGTCGGCACGCGGCTCGGGCAAGCGGGGCCGGGTGTCGACCCGTTCGATCTGCCGCGACTCGAGATGTTCTACTTCACCGACCGCGCCCGCTGGCGCGCGCATCTGGCCGGGCACGGCGGAGCTTATCTGGCGGCACGCCGGGGATTGCGGGCGGTGAAGTCGATCGCGATGAAGCCTTGGCGGGGGCTTTGATGAGCGTCGGACACAAGTTCATCAAGGGCGTCGCCTGGATGCTGGCCGGAGGCTGGACCGAACAGGCGATCAACTTCGTTGTCTTCGTGACGATGGCCAAGATCCTCGGGCCGGAGCTTTACGGGCTTCTCTCGATGGCGGCGGTCTTCATCGTGCTGGCCGAGGCCCTGGTGCGCGAAAGCGTGTCGGAATACCTTATCGCCGCGCCGGATCCGGTGGCGGAGGACTACAACGCCACCTTCTGGCTGACGGCGGGGCTCGGGCTGGCGCTGGCGGTCCTGCTCTGGTTCCTTGCTGGGCCGATCGCGGCACTTTACGGCCACGGCGAGGTGGCCGGGCTGATCCGGGGTCTGTCGGTCACGGTCCTGATGATCGCCTTCACCGCCGTGCCGGTCGCGATCCTGAGGCGCGAGTTCAACTTCCGCGTCCTTTCCCTGCGCGCCATTGCCGGGGTGATCGTCGGCGGCACGGTCGGGGTCGGCATGGCGCTGGCGGGCTACGGGGTCTGGAGCTTCGTCGGCCAGTGGATCGCGATGATCGCAACGAATGTGGTCATGGCCTGGACCTCGGTCGCCTGGCGGCCGGGGCTTTCGACCACCCGCGCGCATCTGGTGCGGGCGGGGGCGTTCGGGGCGCAGGTGCTCGGCCTTCGCGCGGCGGAACTGGCGGCGGCGCAATTGCCGACGCTGATCATCGGCGCGACGCTGGGGCCCTTGGCGACGGGTCTCTATTCGGTGTCCTGGCGTCTGGTCGAGACGCTGACCTTCCTGATCTCGACGCCCTTGCGCATGGTCTCGCAACCCGCCTTCGCGGCGGTGACGCGGGAAGGCGGGCGCGCGGGCGACCTCCTCCTCGACATCGCGCGGCTGACCGGCGTCGCGGCGTTTCCGTTCTTCGTCGGCCTCGCGGTCGTGGCCGAGCCGGTGCTGCGGCTGGTCTTCGGCACCGAATGGCTGGGGGCGGCGCCGGTCCTGTCGGTCCTCGCCTTCCTCGGCCTTTATTTCTCCATCGCAATGGTGCAGCAGAGCTTTTGCCTTGCCGCCGGCAAGGCCGGCGAGATCACGGTGCTGACCTGGGCAAACGTGGCGCTGGGCGCGGTCCTGATCCTCGTCGCGTCGCGCTGGGGGCTCGTTGCGATCACCTCCGGTTTCGTCGCGGCGCATTACATCCTCTGGATCTTCCGCTACCGGCTGGTGGCGCGGATCGGCCAGATGGAGGTCCTGCCGCTGATCACCTGCAACATCCTGCCGGCGCTTGCGGCGGCGGCAATGGCGGTCTCGGTGCTCTTTGTTCAGCACATGCTCGCCGACTCGCCGCTCGTCGTGAACGTGGTAGTCGGCATCCTGACCGGGGTCCTGGTCTTCGCCGCGCTCGCGGTCCTGCTGATGCGCGACCGGATCGGACTTTTGCTGTCCTATGCGCGGCCCGCGCGGCAGGGCGGAGAGGCGACATGAGATCGCTCAGCATCGTCATGTTCACCACCTTCTACCCGCCCTATTCCTTCGGCGGCGATGCGATCGGTGTGCAGCGAATGGCCCGCGCCCTTGCGGCACGGGGGCACGATGTCAGCGTCGTCCATGACGAGGACAGCTACCTCATCCTAGGCGGCAAGGTGCAGGCTGAGGGGGCGCCGGACGGGGTGCGGCGGATCGGGCTCAGAAGCCGTCACGGCATGGTTTCGAACCTGCTGATCCAGCAGCTCGGTCGCCCGGTCGTACATGCCGCGCGGATCCGCGAGATCCTGGCGGAGCGCAAGCCGGATATCATCTGGCACAACAACACTTCGCTGATCGGAGGGCCGGGGCTTCTGCCGATGGGCGAGGGGCTGAAGATCTACGAGGCGCACGAACACTGGCTGGTCTGTCCGACACATGTGCTCTGGCGCTACGGGCGGGAGCTTTGCGACAGGCGCGACTGCCTGCGCTGCCAGCTGAGCTACAAGCGGCCGCCGCAGCTCTGGCGCCATACCGGGATGCTCGACCGGGCGCTGGACCACATGGACCTAATCATCGCGAAAAGCGAATTCAGCCGCACCAAGCACCGCGAATTCGGCCTGAGGCAGGAGATGGAGGTGCTGCCCTACTTCCTGCCCGATATTCCGGCCCTGGCCGAGCCTTATTCCGGCCATCCGCGCCCCTATTTCCTCTTCGTCGGGCGGCTGGAAAAGATCAAGGGATTGCAGGACGTCTTTCCGGCGATGGACCGCTATAACGATGCCGACCTCCTGATCCTCGGCGACGGCGATTATGCGGGCGAGCTGAAGCGGCTGGCCGCCGGCAATCCGCGCATCCAGTTTCTGGGTCGCAAAACGCCCGAGGAGTTGAACGCCTATTACCGCGGAGCGCTCGGGCTCGTCGTGCCTTCGGTCTGCTACGAAACCTTCGGCATTATCCTGATCGAGAGCTTCCGGCTAGGCACACCCGTGATTGCGCGGCGGCTCGGGCCGTTCCCGGAGATCGTCGAAGCCTCGGGCGGGGGCGCGCTCTTCGAGACCGAGGATGACCTCGTGGCCGCGATGCGCGGGCTTCAGGAAGACCCCGCCCGGCGCGAGGCGCAGTCGCAGGCGGCGCGGGACGCCTTCGGCGCGATCTGGCGCGAGGACCGGGTCCTCGCCGCTTATGGCGCGGCGCTGGCGCGGGCAGCACACCGGAAGGGCGATTCCCAGCTTGCGCGGGCGTTGGAAGCCGGGGCCTTCGAGGCAGGCAGCTAGGGCATTTCTGGTTCACATCGAATTCCGGTGCCTGCAATCTCAACACGAACCTGAAAACCCCTTAGGGCGCAAGCGAGGCGATTCGGTGGGCGTTGGCCATCACCGAGAAGGTGATCGTCGTCGCCGGGATCGCCGGCAGGCTCGACGCGTCGATCACGTGGAGCCGGGTGAGGCCGTGAGGACGGCCGAGAGCGTCTGAGGTGCCTGGCACCGGCTTGTCAGACATCGGCAGCGATCCGCCGACATGGAAGCTCGACCCCGGCGCGCCGGGGCGGCTCGCGAAGGTCAGGGCGAAGAGCCCGGCCTTGCCCATCGCCTTGCCGATCCGCGCCGATGCGGACTTGAGGACCCCTCCCATCGCGGGGTTCTCGTCGAGCCGGGGCAGCAGCTTGCCATTCCGTCCCAGGCTGAGGCCGATACGGTGGGAATGGTCGGAATGGAGGAAGATCTGCGCCACGATGAGGCGGCGGGCGAGGGCTGTGAAGGCCGGTGCCGAGAGGGGCAGTTTTGAACCGTAGTTGGCGATCAGGTCGCGGGCATAATGTTCGTTCCAGCTGTAGAGCTGGGAATGCACGAGGTGCGGCGAAACCTCGGGCGCGTCGAGTTCGACGAAGATCTGCGGCAGGGTGTGGAAGGCGCCGCGATCCGGACGGGTCTTGTTGCGCCAGAGCTGGATCATCGGCAGGAAGGCGTGCTGGCTGTCTTGCAACACCAGCTCGTCCGCGCCGGGCATCGAGGCGAGGAGGATCCGCGCCGTCTCCAGCACGCCGGCGCCGAGGAAGGCGCGGGCGCCGGTCGTGGTGGTGCCGTCTTCGAGGTGAAGAGTGATACCGGTGCCAGTTTCCTCGAAGTGGGTCACGGCGATGCCGGGGCGGTAGTGGAAGTTCGGATCGGCGCGAAGCTCAACGAGTGTGTCCTTTGCCGACCAGATCAGGCCGAAGGGGCAGCCGTGCAGGCAGAGCCCGCAACGGCGGCAGGCGGCGTCCACGGCCTGCCGCGCTGCGCCGAAGCGGATGCCTTCGGCAGCGAGGGCGTCGCGGGATCGCGAAAGCCGTCCGAGCAATGCCTCGGCCTGCACCGTCGGCGGGATGCCGGCGCGTCCCGTCGCCGGGAAGACCGGCAGAAGGCCGTCGAGGTCGTCCGCCCGGCCCGCGACCGGCAGGAACTCCGCCACCGCGCGATAGTGCGGCGCAAGTTCGGCCGCGGTAATCGGCCAGCCCGCCATGTCCTCCTGCCGGTAGGGCAAGACCGCCGAGCCCCAGAGGTTCGACAATCCGCCCGCCGCGCGCGAAGCGCGAAGCGTCATCCAGCCGGGCAGGTCAGCGAAAGTCGCGGCACCCGGCTCCATCGCGAAGTCGGAGCCGAACCGGCGCACCTGTCCGAGAGGCGTCGCGTATTGCGGCGCCATCCAGGCGTCGCGCTCCTTGTCTCCCCAGCCTGCCGGGTCTGTCGCTGCGAGCGCGGCGAGGCGGGCCTCGGCCTCCGCCTCCAGCACCTTGCCGCCGTCGAGCATGAGGACTGTCCGCCCGCGCGCCAGAAGCGCTTTCGCGGCCGAAACCCCGGCGGGACCCGAGCCGATGACGATGTCTGGGTGCTCAGTCACGGCGGAAAACGATCACGTTGCCGTCGCCGAGCGTGCCGCCGAAGCAGCGGACCGCCTTCAGCACGGTCTTTTCGGGCCGGTCGGATGCGCAGATATCGGACCCGCCGACGCCCGCATCTAGCGCCATCTGCGGCACGTCGCGGAAGTTGCGGCCCGGAAACCCGACGACGAGGAGCACCGGGCCGGGATCGGCCAAGGCGGTCCTGTAGTCGTCGTCGGTGTAGATCGCGCCCCAGTCGGCGCCGTAAAATCCACGAAAATCCTGTTCGGAATAGCCGACCGCATAGACCCTGTCGCCGGGCTGGCGGAGGCTCTCGGTGAAGGCATAGGCGCCGGCGAGGTCCTGTTTCGGAAAGTCGTAGTTTCGCTTGGCGAGGAAGGCCGAGATCGCGACCATCGCTACGGCCGAGAGGGTGAAAAGCCCCCGCGACACCCGCTCGCCGCCGACGAAATGGGCGATTATTGCGCAGACAAGCTGCACCCCGGCGACGATCAGGAGCATCAGAAAGCCGATATCGCCGAAGAAGAAGCGCGGCCAGATGCGCATGCCGACCGCCATCAGGAGGCCGGCAGTCAGTCCGATATGGAGGAAGGTCGTCACCGCGAACAGCGGCGCGTCACGGTGAAGGGCGATGGCGCCGAGAGCCGAAAGCGCCACCACCGCCGCGCCGACAAGCGCAACCAGCGGACCGCCCGAGCCGATGCCGGTGCGGATCGCCTCGAACGCGGTCCAGAGCGGGTTCTGGTATTCTTGCATCACGTCGGTGGCGGAGCTTTCCGACACGGTCGAGACAGTGTGCAAAAGGCTCGGCAGGATCGGCAAGTAAAGGAGCGCGGCGATGAGACCGCCGATAAAAAACCCCATGAAGGGCAGCCTTAGCACCGCGCCGTCAAGCTGGCCGCGCACGGCGAGGGAAACGACCACGGCAAGCCAGATCAACCCCTGCGCCATGAAGAAGAATGCCCCCGTGAGGTGGGTGAAGACGGCTGCCGCGAGGCAAAGTCCGTAAAGCGTCCAGGTGCAGCGTGTCGGCGTCTTCATCCCGCGCAGGAAGTAGAGCATCCCGAGCGTCGAGAAGAACGCGAGCCCCGTGTAGCCGCGCGCGTTCTGGGAAAACCAGATCTCGTGGTAGGAAAGGGCCATCAGCAGCGCGGTCAGATGGGCGATTTTCGACCCCGCGATCTCTCGAGCCAGCACCCATGTCGCCCAGATCGTACCGAGCCCAAACAGCATCGCCGGCAGCCGGATTGCCCAGGGCGCGTCACCGAAGATGCTCATCGAGGCCTTAGCGGCGATATTGTGAAGGTAATGATGGTTCATCGAATAGGACTGAACCATCTCGCCCCAGCCGAGATTGACATGGGTGACGAGGGTTTGGATCTCGTCGTGCCACATGGGCGCGTTCAGCCCCCAGATGCGGAGCGCCGCTGCAAGCGCGAGGATCGCGCCGAGCCAGAGATAGTCGCGCTGTCCGAAACCCTGCATCGCCGGCCTCAGGCCGCCATCGCGGCGCGTTTTTCGGCGACGATGTCGGCGATGATCTCGGAAAGTGGCCGGCGTGGGCGAAAGCCGATCGTGCGTTCGAGCTTCGAGACGTCAGGCAGGCGCCGGGCCATGTCCTCGAACCCTTCGGGATAGACGTCGCTGTAGGGGATGAGCTTGATCTCCGACCGCGAGCCGGTGGCGGAGATGACTTGTTCGGCGAGTTGACGGATCGTCACCTCCTGATCGTTTGCGACATTGAAGACCTGTCCCTGCGCGGCTGGCGTCGCCATCAGACGCACCAGCGCCTCGACCACATCGGCCACATGCCCGAAGCAGCGCGACTGCTCGCCGGTGCCGTGCACCATGAGCGGCCGGCCTTCGAGCGCCGACTGGACGAAATTCGGCAGCACCATGCCGTAGCGCCCAGTCTGGCGCGGGCCGGTGGTATTGAAAAAGCGCAGCACGACCGCGGGCAGCCCGACTTCGCGCACATAGGCCAGCGTCAGGAACTCGTCGAGCTGCTTGGCCGAGGCATAAGACCAGCGCAGGTTCTTCGTCGCGCCGATGGTGAGGTCGTCATCCTCGGAGAAGGGGAACTTCGTCGCCTTTCCGTAAACCTCGGAGGTCGAGGCGATGAAGGTCCGTTTCTTGTCCTTCAGCGCAGCTTTCAGGACATTCTCGGTGCCGTTGATATTCGTCAGGATCGAGCGCGATGGCTCGTCCATGATCAGCTTCACCCCGACGGCGGCGGCAAGGTGGAAGATTACCTCGGCCTCGTCCGTCAGGGACTGGACGAGGGCGGGGTCGAGGATCGTGCCCTCGACCAGACGGAAACTGTTGCGGCCGGCCAGAGCGGCGAGGTTCTCGCGCCGGCCGGTGGAGAAATCGTCAAGTGCGGTGACGGAATGACCTTCGGCGATCAGGCGTTCGGAAAGATGCGAGCCGATGAAACCGGCGCCGCCCGTAATCAGAATCTTCATATCACCTCACGCGAATTCAGACGCTTAATGCTGCTCGGGATCGTAACACGCGGCATCGGTGCCGGCCATGAGGATGTCGCCACTGTTGCGGGGTTCGGAAACAGTTTCGGGCTCCGGTGGCCGGCGCGTCCCAAACGCGAACGAAATGATGGCGAATCCCGTCGCCGGGCGGCGTCGGTCCGGCTTTCGCGAAGTGCCGACGGAGCAGGCAATCTGCGCCAAACCCGGGGCATTCGTGCGATTGTTCCCGCTCAGGGTACAACATTCCTGACTGTTCGCGGGAAGATTGCTTGGCTATTTGTATATGTGCAACTTTCCTCGGGGCTGTGCTAATTCTCAGCGTCTTCGGGCGCCCTGCGACAGGCTTGATTATGACCAATGCTTTTTCACTCTACTCTTCCCTTAAGGATCGCATTGCCCGGCGGGAGGCGCGGATCGCGACAGTGGGCCTTGGCTATGTCGGGTTGCCGCTGGCGCTGACCATCAGCGAGGCGGGTTTTCCGACGACCGGTCTCGATCTGAACGGCGCCCGGGTGGCAGCGATCAATGCGGGCGAGCAGGTGATCTCCTACTTCCCCGAGGGCCGGATTCGCAGCGCCGTGGCCGGCGGCAAGTTCGCAGCGACCGACGATTTCGCCGCCCTGGCCGAGGTCGACGTGATCCTCATCTGCGTTCCGACGCCGCTTTCGCCCGCGCGAGAGCCGGATCTGAGCTACGTGATCCGCGCAGCTGAAGGCATCGCCGAATGGCTGCGCCCGGGCCAACTCGTGGTGCTGGAAAGCACGGTCTGGCCGGGCGCCACCGCGTCGGTGGTCAAACCAATTCTCGAACGTCGCGGCTTGCGCGCGGGCGAAGACTTCTTTCTTGCCTTCTCGCCAGAGCGAGAGGATCCGGGAAACGACAAGTTCGACACCCGCTCGATCCCGAAGGTCGTCGGGGCTGACGATACCCGCTCGCGCGAGCTGATCGATCAGTTCTATTCGCACATCGTGACGAAGACGGTGCCGGTCAGCTCGCTGGCCACGGCCGAGGCGGTGAAGCTGGCCGAAAACAGCTTCCGCACCGTCAATATCGCGCTGGTGAATGAGATGAAGGTGGCACTGGAGGCGATGGGCGTGGATGTGTGGGAGGTTGTGAAGGCCGCCTCCACCAAGCCCTTCGGATACATGCCTTTTTATCCGGGGCCGGGAATCGGCGGCGACTGCATCCCAGTTTCGCCGGTCTATCTTTCCTGGCGGGCAAAGGATGTCGGCTCCGCCCTGCCGATCCTCGATCTCGCGCGGGCAAACAATGACGGTGCCCCGGACATGATCGCCGGCCGGGTGGCTGTCGAGTTGTCGAAGCATGGCGGTGTGGCGGTGAAGGGCGCGCGGGTGCTGATCCTTGGCGTCGCCTACAAGAAGAACGTCGAGGATACCCGCGAAAGCCCGGCGCTCGCGATTCTGAAGCGGTTGGAGGCGATGGGCGCGGACTGCGATTATCACGACCCGTACTTCCCGGTCATGCCGGTGACCCGCGATCACCCGGCGCTGGCCGGTCGTCGATCCGTCGCGCTGACCGAGGACGTGGTTGCGGGGTATGATGCGGTGTTGGTGGCGACGGATCACTCGGATGTCGAATATGCGCTTGTGGCGCGGGCGGCGCGGCTCGTCCTCGACACGCGCAACGTGTTCGCCGCATTCGATACGACAGAGCGACCTGCTCGGCTGGTGAAGATATGACGGTAGCGAGTCCGGCGCGCGGGTTGCATGCGGGAACGGATCTTGATCGGGCGTCGTACTTGCGCGCCTGGCGGGAACAGGGAGCGATTCGGATGTTGTGGTTTTTGATTTTGATTGGCCACCGAAATTTCAACCTTGGGTTGAAAGAATCTGAGGCGCTCGCCGGCAAACCCGGACGCGCGTCAACGAAGAGGTGGTAACTTGCATGATTGGTTCCGGATGTGGCACCCTTGTCCGGTGTTTTCGTGAAGATCGTTTTGTGCCCTGGTTGTCCCAATGTATATTGGGCGTGAAGGGTGGATTTTTTTAACTGATGTTATTGGGAACGGTGGTGGCCAGAATGCAGCAGGAAAAACCTTGTCCCGTCGTTGTCATCGGCGGCGGCCCGGCCGGCCTGACCGCGGCTTACGAGCTGCAGAAGCGCAGCCGCGGACACAAGCCCAAGGTCTATGAAGCCTCGAACATGGTCGGAGGCATCTCGCGGACCGAATCCAACAACGGCTACCGCTTTGACATCGGCGGCCATCGCTTCTTCACCAAGGTGAAGGAGGTCGAGGAGATGTGGCACGAGGTGCTGAAGGACGATTTCATCACCGTCCCGCGCCTCAGCCGGATCTACTATCGCGAGAAGTTCTTCGACTACCCGCTGAAGCTCTTCAACGCGCTGACCAATATCGGCCCCTACGAAGTCGATGCGCATTCTGCTTTCCTACTTCAAGTGGCAGGTCCGCCCCTTCCGCAAGGAAGAGAACTTCGAGGAATGGGTCATCAACCGTTTCGGCGGCCGGCTCTACATGCACTTCTTCCGCAGCTACACGCAGAAGGTCTGGGGCATCAATCCGAAGGACATCCGCGCCGACTGGGCAGCGCAGCGGATCAAGAACCTGTCGCTCTTCAAGGCGGTCTGGAACGCGATCTCGGGTGCCAACGACACGACGAGCCTCATCGAGGAATTCCAGTATCCCCGCCTAGGTCCCGGTATGATGTGGGAAAAGACCCAGCAGATCATCGAGGAGCAGGGCGGCGAGGTGCACATGCGCTCCGAGGTCGTGAAGGTGAATCGCAAGGGCAACCGCGTGACCTCGATCGACGTCAAGCACTGGCACGAGGACGGGCGCGAGCCGGTCATGGAACGCGTCGAGGGCGAGCATTTTGTCAACTCGATGGCGCTGCGAGACCTGATTCACGCTTTCGATCCGCCGCCGCCGCCGGAGGTCGTGGAGGCCGCGAACAAGCTCAAGTATCGTGACTTCCTGATCGTGACGCTGGTTCTCGACCATGCCGATCCGTTCAAGGACAACTGGATCTATATCCATTCGCCCAAAGTGAAGGTCGGCCGCATCCAGAACTTCCGCGCCTGGTCGAAGGAGATGCTGCCCGATCAGAACACCGCGTCCATCGGTATGGAATACTTCTGCCAGCAGGGCGACGGGCTGTGGAACATGTCGGACGAGGAGTTGCGGCAACTCGCCTCCGAGGAAATCGAACAGCTCGGCCTTGCCAAGGCGTCGCACGTCATCGACGCCGCGATCATCCGCCAGCCGAAGGCCTATCCGGTCTATGACGGCGAATACCGTGCCGCGCTCGACTTGCTGGAGGAGTGGCTGCTGAGCCTCGAGAACTTCCAGACCGTCGGCCGCAACGGCCTGCACCGCTACAACAACCAGGATCACTCGATGCTCTCGGCGATGCTGGCAGCACGCAATATCCTTGGCGAACATCATGATGTCTGGACCGTGAACGTCGAGCGGTCCTATCATGAGGAATTCGAGGTCAAGAAGCCGAGTGGATCCGTCAAGGCGGCACTCGCCGCCGAATAGGGTGGCGCAAAGGCAAATAAGGGGCGGTCGTGCGTCGGCTGACGGATAGCATCTACGGACTCTGGATCTTGCTGGCGTTGCCGGCGGTGTGGTTCCTTGCGGAACGCCTCGTCCTGCACGGCAAGGTCGCCTTCGTACCCTGGACAGGGATCCTTTCTTGCTGGTTCCTGATCCTGACGATGGCGGTTACGCCGCTTCAGCTACTTCTCGGGCCATTGCCGTGGCTGAAGAAGCGGCGGCGGTATTTCGGGGTGGCGAGCTTCGGTTACGCCTTCCTCCACCTCTTCTTCTGGCTCCTCAACGCCAATATGGGCGCGCTCGTCCGGTCCTTTGCCCGGGTCGAGATCCTGACCGGATGGCTCGCGATGGCGATCATGGCCGTTCTTGCCGCCACTTCGTTCGACGGGGCGGTGAAGAAGCTCGGGCCGCGGTGGAAGACGATCCAGCGCTGGATCTATCCGATGGCGATCCTCACCCTAGTCCATTGGGTGATGACAACCGATCACCTCATGGATGTGGTCCTTTATTGCGGGCCGCTCGCCCTGGCGTCAGCCTGGAGGCTCGTCCGCTACCGGAGCCGCGCTCCGCGGGGCGTGAGGAATGATTTTTCACGCGGTTCGCGCATGAAATCGCCGCTAACCGACTGATACCAAACGCAACGAAGGCACTCGCTTTCCCGGCCTCAGCCTTTGCCACGCGGGCTTTGACGGCCAATTCCGCCGGAGTTAGGCTCGACCATAAGGGGCGCGCGGAGGATGCGATGACGGACACCGGACCGGAGGGCGAACTGACGCTCCGCACACTCGCCATGCCGCGCGACGTGAACGTCAACGGCGACATCTTCGGCGGTTGGGTGCTGAGCCAGATGGACATCGCCGGCGGCATGGTTGCCGGGGCGCGGGCAAAGGGGCGGGTGGCCACGGTCGCGGTCGATGCGATGAAGTTCATCCGGCCGGTGAAGGTCGGCGACGTCCTCTGCATCTACGTCAAGCTCGGCCGGATCGGCCGCACCTCGCTGGCGCTGGAGATCGAGGCCTGGGTCCTGCGCGACCGTCTCGGCGCGCGGGAGAAGGTGACCGAGGCGGTCTTCACCTTCGTCGCCATCGACGAAAACGGCCGCCCGAGGGTCGTGCGCGAGGCGTGAGGCCCCGGCCCCCGGATGCAAGGGATCAGATCGCCGCCCAGTCGGTGAAGCGGTAAGTCACGCGCGGCGGGCGCGGCCTTCGGTCTCCGGGGCGCGGCTTCGGGGCGGGCGGGATCGGGATCTGGCGGTTCATGGCTTTCTCCTTCTATTGGGAAAGACATGGAGGCCGCAGGCGAGGGTGCCAGAATTGTTTCACCGCTCCGGCACGGTCGTGAAATCTCGTGAAGGGCCGGAACCCCCGGATAACGCCGGAGGCCCCGGTTACCACCCACCCTTCGATCCTGCTTAAAATGTCTTTCAACAATGCAGCCAGACTAGCACGACGCGACCGCCGGCGCAGGTCGGGAAAACCGGACCGCCGGGGCCGGGTCAGGACCCGGCCTTGCCCTCGTCCTCGTCGCGGATCACCTCGACCTTCACCTTGGTCACGAAGGCCGCCAGCGCGCCGATCACCGCGACGAGCGGCGCGGCGAGGACGACGGCCCCGCCGGCCAGCGCGCCGATGGTCAGCGGCACTTCGAGGACGAGATCGCCGTCCGGCTCGGTGATGCGGATGCGCTTGACCTGTGCGTCGGCGGCCAGTTCCTTCACCCGCTTGACGAGCTGATCGCCGGCGACCTCGATCTCTTCGGTCCAGGCGCGCTTCTTCGGGGTTTCGGATTTCGTGTCGGTATCCGGCATGGCATTTCCCTCCGTTTCTGGGACGGGTGCAGGATGGGCGAGTCTGGAAGGGGCGTGTTGACGGGGATCAAGGCAGGCAGGGGGGCGAAGGTGTCCGGTATCGTTTTCCTGTTCCGCGCCCGGCCGTGGCTTCGCGCTTTATCGACCGGGCGATGACCCGAGGCCCGGCGCCCGCGTCCGGGCGCGGTCCGTCACGCGGCCGGCGTCTCGTAGGACGGGAAAGGTCGGGTATTCCCGACTTTGGGTCGAGTTCGCGGACGGGAAAGTTTGAGAGACACCCCGACATGCGTATGCTCCGCGCCATATTTCGGAGACGTCATTTTGAACGGGGTGGATTGGATCGGCATTGCGGCGGGCGCGTTTGTCGTCCTCGCCTTCTCGACGAGAAGGCCGATGCAGTTGCGCCTCTTCGCGATCGCGTCGAACCTCCTCTTCATCCTCTATGCGGTGCTGGTCGGGCTCTGGCCGGTGCTGGTGCTGCATGCGGTGCTTCTGCCGCTGAACCTCCTGCGGCTATGGGAATGGCTGAGGGAGGGAGATGCGGCGCGCGTGAGAGCGGGGGATATCGCATCGCCGGATTTCGGAGCGTCAGGTCTTGGGTGCGGGAGGATACAGAAGCCATTCCCGGTTCTGTTGGATCGATCCGGTAAGGCAGGGGTTCGTCGAGCGGCCCGAGGATGGCCGTATTCGTGCGATCGACGGGTGAGCAGGAACAAGAAACGGTCCAGTGGACCGTTTCGCCCGCGAGCGCGTCGGGGCGATGGCGGGTGCGTGATTTAACGCACCTTTGGGGGGATTTTGCGGACGATGGTGCGCCGAGCACGCACCCTACGGCTTGCTACGGTGTGCTGCTTTACACCCAACCAGAGTACTGTGCCGAGATATCCAATCCCGAAGAAGATGGCTGAGCCTATGAGCTTCATCATCGTTGCCATCTTAATGTTCATCTCGCTTGCGCCGAATGCGTCTCCTGACAGCTTCCTAAAATCTCCATTCGGGGCTTTGTCGCTCTCATTGAAAATCGCCGAGACGTAGTCCAGTGCCAGCGTCCCGATGAGCCATGGCATTGAAGAGAATTCCAGCCCCGCATGAGAGAGCGAGGCCTTCTGGAGACAAGAAACATTACAAACTTCACCATTTGCTACCGCGTAAACTTCTTGTACTTCACCCGCTTCGGCTCCACCGAATCCGGCCCCAGGCGCCGGATCTTGTCTTCCTCGTAGGCCTCGAAGTTGCCCTCGAACCATTCGACATGGGCCTCGCCCTCGAAGGCCAGGATGTGGGTGCAGAGGCGGTCGAGGAAGAAGCGGTCGTGGGAGATGATGACGGCGCAGCCGGCGAAGTCGTCGAGGGCGGCCTCGAGCGCGTGCAGGGTTTCGACGTCGAGGTCGTTGGTCGGTTCGTCGAGCAGCAGCACGTTGCCGCCGGAGTGCAGCAGCTTGGCCATGTGGACGCGGTTGCGCTCGCCGCCCGACAGGAGGCCGACCTTCTTCTGCTGGTCGCCGCCCTTGAAGTTGAAGGCGCAGCAATAGGCGCGGGAGTTCATCTGCGGCGTCGCCGAGCTCGATCATCTTCGGCGCCGCCCGAGATCTCCTCCCACACGGTCTTGTCGGCGTCGAGCGCGTCGCGCGACTGGTCGACATAGGCCAGCTTCACCGTGTCGCCGTAGCTGACGGTGCCGGCGTCGGGCTGCTTCCTGCCCGGTGAGCATGCGGAAGAGCGTGGTCTTGCCGGCGCCGTTCGGGCCGATGACGCCGACGATGCCGCCGGGCGGCAGGGCGAACGACAGATCCTCGATCAGGAGCTTGTCGCCCATGTGCTTCTTCAGGCCGTCGACCTCGATCACCTTGCCGCCGAGGCGGGGGCCGTTGGGGATGATGATCTGGGCGCGGGAGAGCTTGTCGCGCTCGGACTGGTCGGCCAGTTCCTTGTAGCGCGTTGATCCGGGCCTTCTGCTTGGCCTGCCGCGCCTTGGCGCCGGCGCGGATCCATTCAAGTTCGCGCTCCAGCGCCTTCTGGCGCGACTTGTCCTCGCGCGCTTCCTGCGCGAGGCGCTTGGCCTTCTGTTCGAGCCAGGCGGAATAGTTGCCCTCGTAGGGGATGCCGCGGCCGCGGTCGAGTTCGAGGATCCAGGAGGTGATGTCGTCGAGGAAGTAGCGGTCGTGGGTGACGATCAGGATCGTGCCCTTGTATTCGATCAGGTGCTTTTGCAGCCAGGCGATGGTTTCGGCGTCGAGGTGGTTGGTCGGTTCGTCGAGCAGCAGCATGTCGGGCGCTTCGAGCAGCAGCTTGCAGAGCGCCACGCGGCGGCTTTTCGCCGCCCGAGAGGGTGTCGACATCGGCGTCGTCGGGCGGGCAGCGCAGCGCCTCCATCGCGACGTCGATCTGGCTGTCGAGATCCCAGAGGTTCTCGGCGTCGATCTCGTCCTGCAGCTTCGCCATCTCGTCGGCGGTCTCGTCGGAATAGTTCATCGCCAGTTCGTTGTAGCGGTCGAGCTTGGCCTTCTTGGCGGCGACGCCGAGCATGACGTTGCCGCGCACGTCGAGCGCTGGGTCGAGCTGCGGCTCCTGCGGCAGGTAGCCGACCGTCGCGCCCTTGGCGGCCCAGGCCTCGCCCGAGAAATCCTTGTCGATGCCGGCCATGATGCGCAGCAGCGTGGACTTGCCCGCGCCGTTGACGCCGACGACGCCGATCTTGACGCCGGGCAGGAAGTTCAGGCGGATGTTCTCGAAGCATTTCTTGCCGCCGGGATAGGTCTTGGAGACGCCATCCATGTGGTAGACGTACTGATAGGATGCCATGCGGGAAGCCTTTGCTCGACGGAAGGATTTCCCTGCGTTCTAGGCAAAAGCCCCGGGTTTGGCAATTTTGAAACTGGCGGGGCGTGTGGGCAGGTTGCGCCCCGGTCCGGATGGGCTTGCCCGCAGCGGCGCGCCGGGCGAAGATCGGCGCGATGCGGAACGGGGCTGGCCGAATGAACGGGACGGGCCGATTGGACGAAGCGGCAAGCGGACCGGGGCTGATGCGGGGGCTGCGCTGGCTTGCCGTTGCGGCG
This sequence comes from uncultured Alphaproteobacteria bacterium, assembly GCA_963707885.1. Classification (GTDB taxonomy): domain Bacteria; phylum Pseudomonadota; class Alphaproteobacteria; order Rhodobacterales; family Rhodobacteraceae; genus Albidovulum. The sequence continues at coordinate 40,165 of CAVPRV010000010.1, read as the reverse complement.
GGGGTCGCCGCTCTGCTTGGCGCCTGTGCGCCGGGGGAGCGGCTTGCCGGGGGTGAGGGGCCTGCGTTGGCGCCCTTGGCCGCCCGGACTGTCCCGCCCGTCGGGGCAGAGGCCGGGGCGATCTTCTATGTCACCGACCGCAGCCCCGCGACGGGCGGCTATGGCCACGGACGCAGCACCTCGATGGCCTTTGGCGCGGTCGGGGTGGCGCCCGGCGGCGGGGGCGGGACGGTGCGTGTGGGCCGGCCGGAGGAAGCCGTCCGGTTCCCGATGACGCCGGTGCCGTTTTCCCGCCGCGGCGGTTTTGCAGTGCCCGAACCCGAAGCCGCCAGGGCCTACCGGGTGGCGGGCGAGGCGTTCAAAGCCGCAGTGGCCGCCGCGCTGAAAGCACGCGATCAGCATGACGTGATCCTTTTCGTGCACGGCTACCGCAACACATTCGAGGATTCGGTGGCCACGATGTCCGGCATCTGGGAGTCGGCGGGCCGCACCGGCCTGCCGATCGCCTATAGCTGGCCGGCCGGCAATCCCGGTCCCTTCGGCTATTTCACGGACCGCGAAAGCGGCGACTTCTCGATTTTCCATCTAAAGCAGACGCTGCGATTGCTGGCCGCGGTCGAAGGGCTCGACCATATCCAGTTGGTCGCCCACAGTCGCGGCACCGATGTCGCCACGAGCGCACTGCGCGAGATGGTGATCGCCGCGCGGGCATCGGGGCGCGATCCGCGCGATGTGCTCAAGATCGACAACCTGATCCTCGCCGCGCCCGATCTCGATTTCGGCGTGGTGAGTCAGCGCCTCATCGCCGAGCAGTTCGGCCCCGCTTTTGAGTGCATCACCGTCTACATGAACCCCTATGGCGGCGCCTTGGGTTTCGCGCAGACGCTGATGTCGGGCACGCGCTTCGGCCGGCTGTCCTATGCCGAGTTGCCCGAAACCGAGCGTGAGATATTCCGGCAGATCGGCAATGTCTATTTCATCGACGTGAGCAGCGTCGCCCGCCGTACCTCGCACGACTACTTCCGCACGAACCCTCCGGTTATGGCGGATATCGTCACCGTGCTGAACACTTCGGAACTGCCAAGCAGCCCGATCCGCGGGCTTGTGCATGAAGAGGCGAACTTCTGGCGGATCGAACGCCCGCCGCGGGCGCAGACGGTCTGGCAGCAGCCGGGCGAGCGGAACTGATCCCACGCCTGCGCTGCGCCGGGCCCTGGAGCCGGGGTGGCCAGAGCCTGCGGAGGGCGCGTTGACAGCCGGCAGCGCGGCGGCGACATGGTAGAGGCGTGGCACGGAGCGAAGTTTGCAGGGGTTTCCGACAGCTTTTTCAGGCATGACCATCGGCCTTCTCGGCGGGTCGTTCGATCCTGCCCATGCGGGCCATGCGCATATCACGCCGCGAGGCGCTGAAGCGGTTTGGGCTGGACCGGGTCTGGTGGCTGGTCAGCCCCGGCAATCCGCTGAAGCCGCGGGGGCCGGCGCCGATGGCGGAGCGGATCGGCGCGGGCGCGGGCGGTGATGGGTCATCCGCGGGTCGTGATCCGATATCGAGGCGCGGCTCGGCACCCGCTACACCGCCGAAACGCTGCAACGGCTGATGGCGCGGTATCCGGGGGTGCGCTTCGTCTGGCTGATGGGGGCGGACAACCTTGCCCAGTTCGACCGCTGGCAGGACTGGGAGTGGATCATGCGCAACGTGCCGATCGGCATCTTCGCCCGGCCGGGGTCGCGCCTTGCGGCGCGGGGGGCGCGGGCGGCGGACGAATACGCGCGCTTCCGGCTGCCGGCGGAGGCGGCGCTGGCTGCTGCCGCGGATGGCGCCGCCGGCCTGGTGTTTCCTCGACGTGCCGATGGTCGACCTGTCGTCGAGCGCGATCCGGGCGCGGGGCGAGTGGCGGCGGGGCTGAGGGGGCGGTCCGCCCCCTCTTGCCGCGATGCGGCAATTCACCCCCTGAAGGTATTTTCGAACAGAAGAAGTGATGGACCGGGACTTGCAGTGCCGCGGGCGCTGGGCGATGGTTCGGGCAGCGAGGAGGAGCGGATGGCGCGGATCACGCGGCGGTTGGTTCTGGGCGGTCTTGCTGGGCGGGGTGGCGAGTACCGCGCTCGCGCAATGCGCCGGCGAGTTCGCCGCGGCCGTCCCGCGCGGACCGGGATGCGGGTCGCGACCTCGGGCGCCGTCAGCGCGGTGCGGGCGGATGACCTGATCGGCGCTGCCGCACTTGGCGGCGCGGTGTCATACGTGGTTGCCGACGCAAAGACAGGGCTGATCCTCGAGACGCGGCAGGGTGGCGCGCCGATGCCGCCGGCCTCGACAATGAAGGTCATCACCTCGCTTTACGCGCTGGAGCATCTCGGCGCGGGCTACCGGTTTCCGACACGGCTGATCGCGACCGAGCCGGTCGAGGGCGGCAAGATCCGGGGCGATCTGGTGCTGGCTGGGGGCGGCGATCCGGAGCTGACGACCGATGATCTCGGCGACATGGCCGCCGCCCTGCGCAAGGCTGGCGTGACGGGGGTGACGGGGCGGTTCCTCGTCTGGGGCGGCGCGCTGCCCTATCTGGAGGCGATCGACCGGAGCCAGCCGGACTGGCTCGGCTACAACCCCGCCGTTTCCGGGCTGAACCTCAACTTCAACCGGGTAAATTTCGTCTGGAAGCGGGCGGGGAACGGCTACGAGGTGGGCATGGATGCCCGCGCCGAGCGGTTCGCGCCGCCGGTCTATTCGGCGCGGGTGAACGTCGCCGACAGGGATCTGCCGGTCTACACCTACCGCAAAGGCGGGCGGGTCGAGGAATGGACCGTCGCGCGCCGGGCGCTCGGCAAGGGCGGCAGCCGCTGGCTGCCGGTGCGGCGGCCGGAGCTTTACGCGGGCGATGTCTTCCAGACGCTCGCGAGGGCGCAGGGGGTGCCGCTGCCGGCGCCGGATGTCGTGGAACGGATGCCGGGGGGCACTGTGCTCGTCGAGCGGGCGAGCGACGATCTGTCCGTCGATCCTGCGCGACATGATGAAATATTCGACCAACATGACCGCCGAGGCGGTCGGCATGGCGGCCTCGGCCCGGCGCGGGGTGACGAGCCATGTCGCCTCGGGGCGCGCGATGGCCGACTGGCTGAAGGCGCGGGCCGGCGCGGTGAGTGTGCGCTGCGCCGACCATTCGGGCCTTGCCGGCGCCTCGCGCATCTCGGCCGACGACATGGTGAAGGCGCTGGTGACACTGGGCCCCGGGGCCGGGCTGAGGGGGCTGATGAAGGAGGTGCCGTTCCGCGACGAGGGCGGCCGCAAGATCAGCGGCCATCCGGTCACGGTGGAGGCGAAGACCGGGACGCTCAACTTCGTCTCGACCCTCGCGGGCTATGTCCGGGCGCCGGGGGAACCGACCTTGCCTTCGCGATCTTCACCGGCGATGTCGCCCGGCGCGACTGCGGTGCCGGCGGCGCAGCGCGAGCGGCCTGAGGGCGGGGCCGCCTGGGTGAAGCGGTCCAAGCGGCTGCAGCAGCAGCTGATCGAGCGCTGGGTGGCGGTCTACGGGGCGTGAGGATCAGGTCCCGTAGCGGGCGGCGGTCAGCCCGTCGAAGTCGATCTCGGGCGTCTTGCCCATCACGAGGTCGGCGACCGCGCGGCCCGAGCCGGCGGCCATCGTCCAGCCGAGCGTGCCGTGGCCGGTGTTGAGATAGAGGTTGCGGTAGCGCGTCGGGCCGAGGACCGGCGTCCCGTCGGGTGTCATCGGCCGCAGACCGGTCCAGCCCTCGGCCTTGGCGAGATCGCCGCCTTTCGGGAAGAGATCGCCGATGACGTGCCTGACCGTGTCGGTCGCGTGCGGCCCGAGGCGGTCGGAATAGCCCGCGATCTCGGCCGTGCCGGCGACGCGGATGCGGTCGCCGAGGCGAGTGATCGCGACCTTGTGCGTCTCGTCCATGATCGTCGATTGCGGAGCGAAGCGGTCGTCGGTGACGGGCAGTGTCACCGAGTAGCCCTTGACCGGGTAGACCGGCAGCCGGATGTCGATCGGCCCGAGGAGCTTCGGGCCGAAAGAGCCCAGCGCGCAGACATAGGCGTCGCCCTCCACCCGGCCGAGGCTTTCGGTCATCACGCCCATGACGCGGTCGTCCTTGACCTGGATGAGGCGGATCTTCTGGCCATAGTGGAAGCTCGCACCGAGCGCGGCCGTCTTTTCGGCGAGCGCCATCGTGAACATCCGGCAGTCGCCGGTGCGGTCGGCGGTGAGCCGGAGACCGCCTACGAACCGGTCGCGCACCTCGGCCAGCGCCGGTTCGACCGCGATGCAGCCGTCGCGGTCGAGAACCTCATAGGGACTGTCGAATTCGGCGAGGATCGCCTGGTCGGCCTTCGACGCCTTCAACTGCTTCTCGGTGCGGAAGAGCTGGAGCGTGCCCTGTTCGCGCCCGTCATAGTCGATGCCGGTCTCGGCGATCAGCTCGGGCAGGACGTCGCGCGAATAGTTCGAGACGCGGACCATGCGCGACTTGTTGAGGGCATAGGCCTCCTCGGTGCAGTTGGAGAGCATCTGGGCGCTCCATTTCCACATCCGGGGGCTGATGAGCGGCCAGATGAAAAGCGGGCGGCGCTTCATGAAGAGCCATTTCAGCGCCTTCATCGGGATGCCCGGCGCGGCCCAGGGCGAGGTCATGCCGTAGCTGAGCTCGCCGGCATTGGCGTAGCTCGTCTCCATCCCCGGGCCGGGCTGACGGTCGAGCACGGTCACTTCCGCGCCCTGCCGGGCGAGGTAATAGGCGGTGGTGACGCCGATCACCCCGGCGCCCATGACGACGACTTTCATTGGGATGTTTCCTTCGCGCTGTTTCCATCATCGAGAATGGAGGTGGTGCGCCACGGTGGCAAGGCGGGACATGGAAGGACCGCTATGCGGGACGAAGACCACATTTGTACCAGGCGACGGCACCCTGCCCGTCAATTCGCGCCATCATCTACATCCATCCACAATCTTCCGGCTCGGTACCCGCCTCGGATGAGATATCCCGGTTCGCGTAACTCGGGATGCATTTCGGCCCAGTCATTGTAGCGATCGTTCGTGACAACACGGGCGTCAAGAAATCGGGCGGCAGCCAAAATGGTCGGGTCCGCAGGCGTGCCCTTCGGTACAACCAATACGCGATCCTCCGGCAAATCGAGCAATTTTCCCATGGCTGCGTTATGCTGGTACCTACCGGTGAGAATGTATCCCGCATTCGCGTCAAACACGACGCCAGGAGTGAAGCCGAGTACCGAGAGGCGTTGCACAATTTCGCGCAGTGTTGCGATTTGTGGCGTGCCATCCTTCCAGTGCATTGCGTTCGAACCGTCGATCACAACGAATTTTTTCGATCCCTCCGGTGTGCTCCTTTTCTTTTGAACGACGGCGCGTAACAAGAGGAACATGCTAGCTAGAACGCAGGGCCCTGCTAACAGAATGAGGTTGAACATCCCCTCGATGGTCAGTGCAGCGGCTACGCCAATGATCGAAACAAGAAGTAAGAAAAACGGCACAATCATGTGTCGAGCCCTTTCTCCCTAACGAGTCTCGCAAGACGCCGGATACGGTTCATCTGTTTGAAGAAGACATGCGCAAGGGGATCAAAAGCAAGACGCAAAGAAGGCGACTTGTTTCCTTTGCACTTATGTCGATCTTGGGCTCAGAGCGGCTGGTCAGGCTGATCTAAAGCGTCAGGTGCCGTGCCCTTGCGCCCCATTCGATGGCGGCGGCGTGCAGGCGGTCGATGTCGAGCTCGTGCCGCACCTCTTCGAGAAGGCGCAACTCTTCCTGCCGCAGCGAGCCGTCGGCGGCCGCCACATCGCAGGCGAGCGCGTAGGCGGTTTCCCAGAGTCGTTCGGGAAGCGCGTCGCGGACCATCGCGAAGAGCGTGTCGAGGCCGTCCTCCTCCTCCATCAGCTTGTAGACGGTTTCAGCCACCTCGCGGACCGCATCCATGTCGTAGTCGGCGAAGATCGGCAGGTGGTTCACCTGCCGCTCGATCGCGACGAGTTCGGATGTGCGGATGGAATCGTCCGAGATCGAGACGGTGACCATGATCGCGACAAGGGCGTCCTGGGCAGAGAAGGCAGGTAGGGTATGGGGCACGGTCATCGTCCTTTTTGTTTCGCCGGCAAATTATTGACGATCCGCGCCCCGTTCAATAGGAACCGGAGCTTGCGGCGCATAGAGCGCCGTCCTTTCGGGAAAAACTGTCATGTCTTCACTGCGCGACGCCGCGATGAGCTCCAAAGCCTGGCCTTTCGAGGAAGCGCGCCGCGTGCTGAAACGCTACGAGAAGGCGCCGCCGGAAAAGGGCCATGTGCTGTTCGAGACCGGCTACGGCCCGAGCGGCTTGCCGCATATCGGCACGTTCGGCGAGGTGCCGCGCACGACGATGATCCGCCGGGCGTTCGAGATCATCTCGGACATCCCGACCAGGCTCATCTGCTTTTCCGACGATCTCGACGGGATGCGGAAGGTTCCGGACAACGTGCCGCAGCAGGAGATGCTGAAGGAAAACCTGCAACGACCGCTGACGAGCGTGCCCGATCCCTTCGGCGAGTATCGAGAGCTTCGGCCACCACAACAACGCGATGCTGCGCCGGTTCCTCGACACGTTCGGATTCGAATACGAGTTCATCAGTGCGACCGATTTCTACAAGCTCGGGCAGGTTCGACGAGATCCTGCTGCGCTGCTGCGAGCGCTACGACGAGATCATGGAGATCATGCTGGCGAGTCTTGCGCGAGGAGCGGCAGCAGACCTATTCCTGCTTCCTGCCGATCCATCCCGAGACGGGCCGCGTGCTTTACGTGCCGATGAAGGAGGTCGAACGCCAAGGACGGCACGATCACCTTCGACGACGAGGACGGCGCGGGAATGGACGCTGCCGGTCACCGGCGGCAAGTGAAGCTGCAGTGGAAGCCGGATTTCGGCGCGCGCTGGGCGGCGCTCGGCGTCGATTTCGAGATGTACGGCAAGGACCACTCCACCAACACGCCGATCTATGACGGGATCTGCGAGGCGCTGGGCGCCAAGGCGCCGGAGCATTTCACCTACGAGCTTTTCCTCGACGAGCAGGGGCAGAAGATTTCGAAGTCGAAGGGCAACGGGCTGACCATCGACGAATGGCTGACCTATGCCTCGACCGAGTCCCTGGGCTATTTCATGTATCTCAAGCCGAAGACCGCGAAGCGGCTGTATTTCGACGTGATCCCGAAGGCGGTGGACGAGTATCACCAGCAGCTTCGCGCCTTCCCGGATCAGGACGAGGCGGCGCGGCTGGCCAATCCGGTCTGGCATATCCACGGCGGCAAGCCGCCGGCCTCGGACATGGTGGTGCCCTTCGCGATGCTCCTGAACCTGGCCAGCGCGTCGGGGGCGACGGACAAGGACGGGCTTTGGGGCTTCATCCGCGCTATGCGCCCGAAGCATCGCCCGAGACGAACCCGCAGCTGGATCAGGCGGCGGCGTTCGCGGTGCGCTACTTCAACGATCACGTCGCGCCGACACGAGTGTTCCGCGCGCCGTCCGACAAGGAGCGGGCGGCGATGGAGGACCTCGCGGCCGGCTGAAGGTCTGGGACGGTGGCCTCGATGCCGAGGCGCTGCAGTCGATGGTCTTCGCGGTCGGCAGGGAGCAGGGGTTCGAGCCGCTGCGCGACTGGTTCACGGCGCTATACGAGGTGCTTCTGGGCGCGAGCCAGGGTCCGCGGTTCGGCGGGTTCATCGCGCTCTACGGCGTCGACGAGACGGTGGCGCTGATCGAACGGGCGCTCGCCGGCGAGCTTGCGGCCTGACGCGGTGTGCCGTATCGGCCCCGCGCGAGGGGGGGCGATTGGCGCCCCGGTGCAGCGCATTGGGTTCCGCGATGCGGCCGGCGCCTTCCGTCTTTTCGACGATCTGATGGTCGCGGGTCCGGACGGCTGACGCATCGCGGGCTTGGTTCCGGTGCCCGATACAGGCGCCGGGGCCTGAGCAGCGAACGCTCGGGTAACCGGGTGGTCAGGCATTCGCTGTAGACCTTTGCGTCATGGGCCCTGGTGGCCCGGCAACTTCCCAGAATGAGCGGATTTCCTGACGGCGCCGATGCTGGCGCCGGCCGGCGCCCCCGTTCGCGGGTCCCGGGACGTCCGTCACTTACGGGGCTTGGAACAGGACAAGGGGTTTTTCGCAATGAACAAGGCGATCACCGACGGGCTGGTCTTCATGCCGCCCGCTTTCGAGAACGGACTGGATGTCTGGTCGAGCCGGCGACGGCACGCCGGGATCGCCCACGTATGACGGTGTCGCCGAACGCGGCGCTGGTGCCGGCCGACCAGGATTTCGGCGGCTGTCTCGAGCTTCTCAAGACCACCAATACGGTGAAGCTGCGCTATACCGGCGACACGCACGATCCTGCCCGGCTGCTACCTGCGTATCCGCGCCCGGGTGAAGGCGATGAGCGGCAACCTTCCCGGCGGTCCGCATCGCGGCCTGGGCCGGGGCACGCCGGCGGCGCCCATGTCGCGGGCGTGGTCGAAACCGGGCCGAGCGTCCAGCTTGTCGCCTATGGCAAGGTCGAGACCGTCGAGGCGATCGTCGGCACCGGCAGCCGCACCGGCGTCGACATGTCCTGGGGCACGGCGGCGATCTTCGGCCATTTCGGCCTCGACCTGACCGGCGCCGAACGGCGGCGTCGTCCGCATCGACGATATCGAGATCGAGGATGTCACCTCGGTCTTCCTGCGCGACATGATGGATTGGGTCGATGTGCGCGACTACGGCGCGATGGGCGACGGCGTCACCGATGACGCGACCGCCTTCGAGGCCGCCGACGCCGCCGCCGCCGCAGCCGGGCGGACTCTGCTCGTCTCGTGCGGGACCTATCTACCTCGATGCCGACGTGACGCTCGAGGCCAAGGCGCGGTTCGAGGGCACGGTGACGATGCCGGTCAACCGGCGCCTGTCGATGACCCGGAGCTTCGACCTGCCGACCTATGCCGCCGCCTTCGGCGACGAGGAGCTGGGCTTCAAGAAGGCGTTCCAGGCGCTTCTGAACTGGGCCGACCACGATTCGCTCGACCTTGGCGGGCGGCGGATCGAGGTGACGGCGCCGATCGACATGCAGGCGGCGGTCAACAACAAGACCACCTTCGCCACCCGCCGGGTGATCCGCAACGGCCAGTTCAACGTCATCGACGGGCCCGGCCTGGACGCCGCACGGTCGTCACCTCTCAGGCGAGCTACAATCCGGCCAACGAGCTGGTGCTGACCAACGTCGTCAACATCGCCAACATCCCGGTCGGCTCGCTCGTCACGGGCACCGGCGTCGGCCGCGAGGTCTATGTCAACGCGGTCAATGTCGGTGCCGGGACGCTGACGCTGAGCCAGCCGCTCTACGGCGCGGCCGGCACGCAGAACTACACGTTCACGCGGTTCAAGTACGTGCTCGATTTCTCGGGCTTCGCATCGCTTTCGAAGATGACGCTCGACGACGTCGAACTGCAGTGCAACGGCTATGCGAGCGGCATCATGCTGGCGCCGAGCGGGCTGATCTTCCACCTGCGCGACAGCTCATATCACCCGGCCGAAGAACCGCGGCATCACCTCGATCGGTACCGGCTGCCAGGGCATGCTGATCGACCGCTGCAACTTCCAGTCGGACGAGAGCGCGCTGCGGTCGCAAGACCGGATCTCCATCGCGTTCAACGCCAATGCGAACGACGTGAAGGTGCGCGACAACCGGGCGATCCACTTCCGCCATTTCGGCCTTCTCGCCGGCAACGGCAACCTCATCGTCGGCAATCACTGGTTCCAGGGCGATGACGAGGTGGACGGGCTGCGTGCTGGCCGGCCTGATCATCGCCGGGACCGATGTGAAGACGACGATCACCGGCAACTACATCGACAACTCGTCGATCGAGTGGACGAACGAGTACGAATCCGATCCGAGCTTCGGCAACCAGTATTCGTTCGGCGGCCTCACGATCACCGGCAACACCTTCACCGCGTCGGACGTGGCGCCGTGGTTCGCCTTCATCGTGGTCAAAGCCCTATGGCGCGGGCCATTTCCTGCAGGGCTTCAACCTGTCCGGCAACGTCTTCAAGCCGATCAGCGGCTCGATCGACCGGATCGACAAGGTCGATACCACCTTCGCGACGCTGCAATACAACCGGATGCGCAACGTCACGGTCGAGGCCAATTCGTTCACCGCCGTGACCCAGCCGATCGCCAATCCCGGTCTACCTGCAGCACGACCAGGCGACCGCCGCGACGGTCTGGACGGTCAATCCCGGCCCCTACCTGCCGTTCGGCGGCTGGGCGCGGAATGTCGAGTCCATAGTGGCGGAAGGCAAGATCACCGGCCCTGCGAACGAGTACCGGACCGACATGCCCTATGTCGAGGTCGAGCAGGGGGCATCGAAGCAGGATGTCACGGTGAACTGGGCCTCCGCCTCGAAGGGCCGCATCCAGATCCGCGTCCGGATGGACAATCCGGACTGAGCGAGACGTGCGGGCGCAATGCCGGACGGCGGGGTGTTCCCCGCCCGTCCGCGTTCGTGCGGGGAGGTCAGAGCGGCGGAGGCGGCGGGACGGCAGAGAGGATCTCGGCCCAGAGGAGGCGCTTGTCCACCGGCTTCGACACGAAGCCGTTGAGCCCGAGCGACAGGTAGTGGTCCCGCTGCCGGGCCACCGCGTCGGCGGTGAGCGCCACGACCGGAATGTTGGCCCAATCGGCGCCGGATTTGCGGATCTCGCGGAACGTCGCCTCACCGTCCATGTCGGGCATGTTCATGTCCAGGAGGACGATATCGAACTCCGCCTCCGCGAGCCTCTCGAGCGCGTCGCTGCCGCCGGAGGCTTCGTCCGCCTCGATCCGGAGCGAGCGCAGCAGTTGCACCACGACGAAGCGGTTCGTCGCGATATCGTCGACGACGAGCGCGCGAAGCCGGCCATAGACCATCTCGGCCCCGGTGGCCGGGGGGTCGGGGACGGTGACAAACGGCAGCTCGATCCGCGCGACGAGGCTGCCGTCGGGTGCGCGCAAGACCGCGGCCTTGGCGCCGATCACTTCGGCGATCCTGTGCACCAGCGTCAACGCCAGCGACTCCTCGGCCGGGGTCTGGTCGCGCTCGGAAGCGGGCCGGGCCGGTTCGCGGCCGGCGATGGTCAGGCGGAGCCGGTCCTGCCTCCCCGGTGCCAGAGCGCAGCGCATGTCAATGGCCGTCGGCCGGTCGGTGGGCTGTTCATTCAGGACGATCGCGCTCAGATGGCTGAGGCACTTGCGCAGGAGGATTGGGTCGAAACGACCGAATTCCGGCACTTCCGGCGCGATCTCGATCGTGACCTCGGGGTCGGTGTGGCCGTTGAGCGGCAGCTTCATCGAGGCGACGGCTTCAAGTTCGGGTCGGATCACCGCCGTGACCGGCTGGAACCGCACCTCGCCCTCGGTGACCGAGGCGAGGTCGATGACGTCCTCGACCAGCATCTGCATGCCGCGGGCGGCCAATTCCACCGCCGCGGCGTGTTCGCGTGCGGCGTCGGGATCGGTCTCGTCGCGCATCAGCTGGCTGTGGCCGAGGATGGCGTTGAGCGGGGTGCGGACCTCGTGGCTCATCGCCGAAAGGAAGCGCGACTTCGCGCGGCTCGTCTCGCTGGCATGGGCGATGGCGGCGACCAGTTCCGACTGAGTTCGGTGGTTCTGCACCAGCGCCGAGGCGAAATATCCCAAGAGCACGATGACCCCGGTCACGGCAAGTGCCGCGTTCATGTTGATGATCGGGTCGAAGAGATATTGCAGCGGCAGCCACAAGAGCGCCAGCGCCGGCGGCAGGCCGCTGAGGACGCCCATCGGGAGATGAGTCGAGCGCACCACCGACACGTTCAGGAGCGCGCCGATGAGCGACAGGACCCCGGTGAACTTCACCACCGGGTCGGGATTGAGCCAGATAAAGAGTGCCGGAGCGCTGTAGGCGGCAAGCCCGAAGACCGAGGCCGTGAGAAAGGCGGTGCGCCGTCCCGGCGTCGGGTTCGCGTCATAGGCGCGCATCAACCGGAACTGGGCGACCTCGCCCCCGACCGAGGCGAGGTAAGTCAGAAACACCGCCCAGAACGGCAGGAAGAACCCGAAGACGATGCAAGTTAGTGCGACGCCGATCTGGCGTGAGACAAGATCGGCTTCAAGTCGCCGCCTCTGGCGCGAGATCTCGTCCTGCCACGTCGCCCGATCAATCATCGTCATTCGCCGTAAGCCCTTGTCGTCCCTCAGTCTGCAGCAAAATGACCGCGTCAAGCGACGTCAGGTCACTTTAAGGTCATTCTGCTCAAGTGCATAGGCTTTAGCAAAGCCGCCGTTCAGATGGCCGCTTTCGACCTCGAAGTGGACGAAGCGAAAATCGGCGAAATCGACATAGAGAGCGGCTTTCGGATGGTGTCGGAGCCAGGCGTCGCGGAGCCGCACGCGCTCGGCCGGTGTCGGATCGAGAAAATGCGCGGTCGTCCGGAGCGTGAGGCGCGGATGGGTGAGGGGATCGCCCTTGCCTCCCGGCTCGCCGATCAGGAGCGAGGCGCGCGGATCGGCCCGCAGCGCCTTTGCGTGCAGCGAAAGGTCGGAGACGAGCGTCATCGGCTCCCCCTCCGGGCCGAGGCCGAAGGCGATGCGGCTGACGAAGGGCGCGCCGGTTTCGGGCTCGATCACCGCAAGCGCGGCGATGCGGGCGCCACCGATGAGGTCGCGGGCGAGCGCTCGCGCGTCGTCGTCGGTCTCTCGGATCGGGTTGATCTTGTCGGGCATCGCGGCGTTTTCCTTGTAGCCGGTTCCTTCCAGCCGGGACGGGTCCGGCACATACATTGACCGTCCGGGCGCGCGACCCCAATCTCGCGCCAGTACACGGACGTTGCGCATCATGTATCGTGGGGCCGAAGGTGCAAGCCCCAGTTTTTCCGAGCAGTTCCTGCCGAAAGGCGCCACTCTCCTCGGCGAAGGCTTCGGCCCGGCCGAGCTGCGCGGGCCGAAGGCGAGCAATGCCCACCGTATCGACTGGGCGGTAGAAGAGGCGCGACGGCACTTGTCCTGAGACCGCGAAACTGCCAGCCTCCGCCCCGGACAGAAGGAGGATCATATGGCCGTCGTGCGCCCGCTTGAGGAAGACGAGATCGAGCCAACGCTGCGCGCCGAGGTGCAGTTCTTCAAGGGACCGCTTGGCGTCATCCCGAATTCGGTGCGCACGATGGCCCACCGGCCCCAGATCGCCCGCGCCTTCACCGCGCTCAATATCGCGGTGATGCAGTGCGACGGCGCGGTGACGCCGGAATTCAAGCGGCTTGTCGGCTATGTCACCTCCTACGTCTCCGGCTGCCGCTACTGCCAGGCGCATACGATCCTCGGCTCGCAGCGATTCGGGGCGAGCGAAGAGCGGTTGAACTCGGTCTGGGACTTCGAGGAAAGCCCGCATTTCACCGAGGCCGAGAAGGCCGCCCTGGCCTTCGCCCATGCCGCAGCCGAGGTTCCGAACGGGGTGACGCCCGAGATCGAGGCGCGGCTCAAGGCGCATTGGGACGACGGCGACATCGTCGAGATCATGGGGGTGATCGCGCTGTTCGGCTATCTCAACCGCTGGAATGACTCGATGGGTTCGGCGCTCGAGGACCTGCCGGTCTCGGTTGCGGAGACTTATCTCGGCCCGACCGGCTGGAGCGTCGGAAAGCACCGATGATTCGCTCCGCGCTCCCGATGCGAATCGTTCCGGCGAGTTTCGGCGCTAACGGTGTCGGCGGGTCGACGCACAGGAATTCATCCTATGCGGGAGCGAAAGACACCCGCCGTCGTGGCCGAGCGGAGAACGGCGCGACGGTGCCGGAATCGTGAACAGACAAGGTCTTGTTTTTGAAAGTCTAATTTTCGCCACAATCGAGAAATTCACAAACTTTTCTTCAAATAAGTCAACAAATTTACAGAAAAAGACATGTAAAGAAAGGGGTTACGAATAAATGAACAATTGGTTTACACTGCCGCGAAGGTGAGAACGTCCGGGCCGGTGCCGGACGGCGGCGCATCACTTCTGGCGCGCCGGATTTGCACGGAGGACCCAAGATGACCGCTTCCAAGGATCAGACGGCTCAGGCGCCGGGCATGCGCGAGGTTCCGGCGGGGTTCAAGAATGCCCATGCGGATGCTGCGAAGTATCGCGAGATGTATGCCGAATCGATGAGCGACCCGGACGCGTTCTGGGGCCGCGAGGGCAAGCGTCTCGACTGGATCAGGCCCTATACGAAGGTCAAGGACACCGACTTCACCTTCGGCAAGGTCTCCATCAAGTGGTTCGAGGACGGGATGCTGAACGCCTCGGTCAACTGCATCGACCGGCACCTGAAGGACCGCGCCCTTCAGACCGCGATCATCTGGGAGCCGGATGATCCGAAGACACCGGCGAAGAACATCACCTACCGCGAACTGTCGCGCAAGGTGAACCAGATGGCCAACGTCCTCCTCTCCCAGGGCGTGATGCGTGGCGACCGCGTGGTTATCTACCTGCCGATGATCCCCGAGGCCGCCTATGCGATGCTGGCCTGCGCGCGGATTGGCGCGATCCATTCCATCGTTTTCGCCGGCTTTTCGCCGGATGCGCTCGCCAACCGAATCAACGATTCCGGCGCCAAGTTGGTCATCACCGCCGACGCCGCCCCGCGCGGCGGCCGCCGGACGCCCCTGAAGGCGAATACCGACGCGGCGCTTCTGCACTGTTCGGACAAGGTCCGCTGCCTTGTGGTCAAGCATACCGGCGACCAGACTTCGTGGATCCAGGGCCGCGACGTGGATGTGCTGGCGATGATGGACATGGTGAGCCCCGAATGCCCGCCGCGTCCGATGAACGCGGAAGATCCGCTCTTCATCCTCTATACCTCGGGCTCTACCGGCAAGCCGAAGGGCGTGGTGCACACGACGGGCGGCTACCTCGTCTATGCCGCGATGACCCACCAATACACGTTCGACTACCATGACGGAGACGTCTTCTGGTGCACGGCGGATGTCGGCTGGGTCACCGGCCACAGCTATATCGTCTACGGCCCGCTCGCCAATGGCGGCACGACGATCATGTTCGAGGGCGTTCCGACCTATCCCGACGCGGGCCGCTTCTGGGAGGTCTGCGCCAAGCACAAGGTCAACCAGTTCTACACCGCGCCCACGGCGATCCGGGCGCTGATGGGACAGGGGCCGGAATGGGTCGAGAAGCACGACCTGTCGAGCTTGCGCGTCCTCGGTTCGGTCGGCGAGCCGATCAACCCCGAGGCCTGGGTCTGGTACGACAAGTATGTCGGCAAGGGCAAATGCCCGATCGTGGACACCTGGTGGCAGACGGAAACCGGCGGCCACATGATCACCCCGCTTCCCGGCGCCACGCCGACGAAGCCCGGCTCGGCCACCGATCCGTTCTTCGGCGTGAAGCCCGTGGTACTCGACCCCGCCACCGCCGTGCGGCAGGGCGAGACGGAATGCGAGGGCGTCCTTTGCATCTCTGACAGCTGGCCGGGGCAGATGCGCACGCTCTGGGGCGATCACGAGCGCTTCCAGGAAGCCTATTTCAGCCAGTATCGCGGCTACTACTTCACCGGCGACGGCTGTCGCCGCGACAAGGACGGCTATTACTGGATCACCGGCCGGGTCGATGACGTGATCAACGTCTCCGGCCACCGGATGGGCACCGCCGAGGTCGAAAGCGCGCTCGTGGCACACTCGAAGGTCGCCGAGGCCGCCGTGGTCGGCTATCCGCACGAGGTGAAGGGCCAGGGCATCTACGCCTATGTCACCCTGATGAACGGGGTGGCGCCGTCCGATGACCTGCGCAAGGAACTGGTGAAGTGGGTGCGGACCGAGATCGGCCCGATCGCCTCGCCCGACCTCATCCAGTGGGCGCCGGGGCTGCCGAAGACCCGCTCGGGCAAGATCATGCGCCGCATCCTGCGCAAGATCGCCGAGAACGACTACGGCGCGCTCGGCGACACGTCGACGCTGGCCGATCCGTCGGTCGTCGAGGAACTGATCGACAACCGCATGAACCGGGGGTGAGCGGCATGAGCGATACCGTCACCACCGACCCGGCTGTCCTGATCCTGCTCGGCCCCCCGGGGGCCGGCAAGGGCACTCAGGCGCGGATGCTGGAGGAGCGCTTCGGCCTCGTCCAGCTTTCCACCGGCGATCTTCTGCGCGCCGCGGTCGCGGCCGGCACGCCTGCAGGCCTTGCGGCGAAGGCGGTGATGGCGGGGGGCGGGCTCGTCTCGGACGAAATCGTCCTCGACATCCTGAAGGACCGCATGGCCGACACCGGACGTGGCGGCTGGCGTCATCCTTGACGGCTTTCCGCGCACGGCCGGGCAGGCCGCGGCGCTCGACCGGCTTCTCGGCGATCAGGACCGCGCGGTCAGCGCGGCGATCAGCCTCGAGGTCGACGACGAGGCGATGGTCGGCCGGGTGGCCGGCCGCTACACCTGCGCCGGATGCGGCGAAGGCTATCATGACGAGTTCAAGCAACCCGCCACGGCGGGCGTTTGTGACAAATGCGACGGCACGGAGTTCAAGCGCCGGGCCGACGACAACGCCGAAACGGTGCGCGAGAGGCTGAAGGCCTATCACGACCAGACGGCGCCGCTGATCGCGCACTACCGCAAGTTGGGCGTGCTCGAGACGGTCGATGCGATGGGTGACATCGCCGAGATCGCCACGGCGCTCGGCGGAATCGTTCGCGCGCAAGGCGGGTTGAAGGACGGCCGGCGTCCCGACGAACGGGGCGCGGGTGGGAGGAAACTCACGGGAGTAACGCAATATGGCCGACAAATCTTCGTCCAATGCCTATTGGGCCGCGAATATCAGCCTGATCAAGATCAGCCTGGTCATCTGGTTCATCGTGTCCTTCGGGTTCGGCATTCTTCTGAGGCCGATGCTCGCAGGCATCAAGATCGGGGGCACCGACCTCGGTTTCTGGTTTGCCCAGCAGGGCTCCATCCTCGTGTTCCTGGTGCTGATCTTCGTTTATGCATGCGCGCATGAACAAGCTCGACCGTGAACACGGCGTGGAAGAATAAGGGAGCGCGGGGACAATGGATCAGTTTACACTCAACCTGCTGGTGGTGGGCGCGACCTTCGCGCTCTACATCGGCATCGCGATCTGGGCCCGCGCGGGCTCGACCGCCGAGTTCTATGCCGCCGGTCGGGGTATTCACCCGGTCATGAACGGCATGGCCACTGGCGCTGACTGGATGTCGGCCGCTTCGTTCATCTCGATGGCAGGTCTCATCGCCTTCGGCGGCTACGACACCTCGGCCTACCTCATGGGCTGGACCGGCGGCTACGTGCTGCTGGCGATGCTGCTTGCGCCCTACCTGCGCAAGTTCGGCAAGTTCACCGTGCCGGAATTCATCGGCGACCGTTTCTATTCGCCGACCGCGCGGCATGGTGGCCGTTGTCTGCCTGATCGTCGCGTCGGTGACCTATGTTATCGGCCAGATGACCGGCGTCGGCGTGGCCTTCTCGCGCTTCCTCGAAGTGACAACGTCGACCGGCCTCTTTATCGGTGCGGCGATCGTGTTCATCTACGCGGTTCTCGGCGGCATGAAGGGCATCACCTACACGCAGGTTGCCCAGTATGTCGTGCTGATCATCGCCTACACGATCCCGGCGATCTTCATCTCGCTGCAACTGACGGGCAACCCGATCCCGGCGCTGGGCCTGTTCTCGACGCCACCGCGACGGGCAAGCCGATCCTGACGACGCTTGAAGGTCTGGTGACCGATCTGGGCTTCAAATCCTATCTCGACGCAGTCCGACACCACGCTGAACATGTTCCTGTTCACCGTGTCGCTGATGATCGGTACCGCGGGTCTGCCGCACGTGATCATCCGCTTCTTCACCGTGCCGAAAGTGGCGGATGCCCGGTCGTCGGCCGGTTGGGCGCTGGTCTTCATCGCGCTGCTCTATCTGACGGCTCCTGCGGTGGCGGCGATGGCGCGCATGAACCTGATCAACACGATCTACCCGAACGGCATCGCAGTCCGAGCCGGTCGCCCGTGCGAGATGTGTCCGAACTGGGTCGACAACTGGGAAACGACCGGTCTTCTGACGTTCGAAGACAAGAACGGCGATGGCCTGATCCAGTATGTCGGCGACAAGGACGCCAACGAGCTGACCGTGAACAACGACATCATGGTTCTGGCCAACCCCGAGATTGCACAGCTTCCGGGCTGGGTGATCGCGCTGGTCGCTGCCGGTGGTCTTGCCGCCGCGCTTGTCGACGGCGGCGGGTCTGTCTGCTGGCGATCTCGTCGGCGATCAGTCGCACGACCTGATCAAGGGTCAGCTGAACCCCGGACATCTCGGAAAAGGGCGAGCTTCTGGCAGCCCGGATCTCGATGGGTGTCGCGATCGCGGTGGCGACCTATCTGGGTCTGAACCCTCCGGGCTTTGCGGCGCAGACGGTGGCACTGGCCTTCGGTCTGGCGGCATCGTTCGATCTTCCCGGCGCTGATGATGGGCATCTTCTCGAAGCGCATCAACAACAAGGGCGCCGTGGCGGGCATGCTGTGCGGGTCTGATCGTGACGCTGGTCTACATCTTCCTGCACAAGGGCTGGTTCTTCATCCCGGACACCAACTCGTTCAGCGGACTACCGATCCGCTGTTCCTGTCGATCAAGTCGACCTCGTTCGGTGCGGTCGGTGCCCTGATCAACTTCGTCGTCGCCTATGTCGTGTCCAATGCGACCGAAGAGCCGCCGGTCGAAATTCAGGAACTGGTGGAAGTCGATCCGCATCCCGAAAGGCGGCGCGGTGCCGCCACCAGCCGGTCACTGAGCCGTGCGCATGACAATGGCGCGCCCCCTGCGACCGGGGCGCGCCGCTTGCTCGGTCGCCAGGGCGATCAGGTGAACGACGATGATCCGGACGTCAGCGTTCAGGCACCTTTCTGCAATCGGTCCATCCCTACGACAGTCTGCCGCAGGACGAGCTGGCGCGGGTCGCCGGTTCCTTCGGCCGCAGAGCATCTTGCGGCCGGCGCCGAGATCTACGCCTTCGGCGAACCGCTCGACGGGCTCTTCCTGATCGAGAGCGGCAGGGTCGAGATACTCGACCGCAACGGCGCGCTCGTCTCGCTTCTCGGGCCGCGCAACTCCTTCGGCGAACGCGGGCTGATGCGCGACGGGCCTGGCCGTGACCGCGGCGCGGACGACCGAGGACAGCCAGTCCTTCTGATGCTGCCGGTGGCCGAGTTCCGCCATCTTGTCGCGACTTCCCCGCCTTCGAGCGCTTCTTCAACCGCGGCCGCGGCGCCGAGGCGCGGGCCGTCGATCTGACCACGCGCAAGGTCTCGGAACTGATGGCGCGCAAGCCCGTGTCCTGCGCGCCCGCTACCCCGGTGGCCGAGGTGGCGCGGCGATGCGCGACGCCCATGTGTCCAGTCTCTGGGGTCACGGACGGGGCGGGCCGGCTTCTGGGCATCCTCACGACGCGCGACCTGTCCAACCGGGTGCTGGCCGAGGGGCGTGATCCGTCGCACGCCGTCTCGGAGGTGATGACCCGCGATCCGATGTCCCTGCCGCCGACGGCGCTTGGCTCGGACATCCTGCACCTGATGCTGGAGCGGAAGATCGGCCACCTGCCGATCGTCGAGAACGGGCGTACTGGTCGGCATGATCACCCAGACCGACCTGACGCGCTTTCAGGCCGCTCTCGTCGGCGGTCCTGATCCGCGATATCGCCGGCGCCGGGACGGTGGCCGAGTTGGCGGCGGTCACCCGCCGCATCCCGCAGCTTCTGGTGCAACTCGTCGGCGGCCATCACGCCCATGAGGTCGACGACGCGGCTGATCACCGACATCGCCGACGCCGTCACCCGCCGTCTGCTGGCGATTGGCCGAGGCCGAGATCGGCGCGCCGCCGGTGCCCTATCTCTGGCTCGCCTGCGGTCAGCCAGGGCCGGCAGGAACAGACCGGCGTCAGCGATCAGGACAATTGCCTGATGCTCGACGATGCCGCGACGGCCGGGGACATGGACTATTTCGCCCGGCTGGCGAAGATCGTCTCGGACGGGCTGAACGAATGCGGCTACGTCTATTGCCCCGGCGACATGATGGCGACCAATCCGCGCTGGTGTCAGCCGTTGCGGGTCTGGCGCGACTATTTCCGCGGCTGGATCGCCACGCCGAGCCCCGAGGCGCAGATGCTCGCCTCGGTGATGTTCGACCTGCGCCCCATCGGCGGCAATGCCGGGCTCTTCTCCGAGATCGCAGACCGAGACGCTGGATGCGGCTTCGAAGAACTCGATCTTCGTCGCCCACATGATCGCCAATTCCCTGAAGCACACGCCGCCCCTCGGCCTGATCCGCGGCTTCGCCACGATCCGGTCGGGCGAACATCGCCACCAGATCGACATGAAGCATTCGGGCGTCGTGCCGGTCACCGACCTCGCCCGCATCTACGCGCTGCAGGGTCGGCTGACTGCGGTCAACACCCGGGCCCGGCTTCTGGCGGCGGCCGAGGCGAGGGTGGTGTCGCCGTCCGGCGGGCGCGATCTGCTGGAGGCCTACGACCTCATCGCCGAAACCCGGCTCGAACATCAGGCGGGACTGGTCCGGGCGGGGCGCGCGCCGGACAACTACCTCGCGCCGCCCGATCTCTCGGATTTCGAACGCAGCCATCTGCGCGACGCCTTCGTCGTCGTACGCACGATGCAATCCGCGCTTGGCCACGGCAAAGGGGCGCTTTCATGAAGGTCGCGCCATGCTGATCGACTTCATCTCCACCATCGCCGCCGGCTTCTGCGCGGCGGGCGTGGTCCTGATCGTCAACCATCTGAGTGGCCGGCGCCTGCCGAAATGGGCGCTGCCGGCGGGAATAGGCCTTGCGATGCTGAGTTTAGCGATCTGGAACGAATACAGCTGGTATCCGCGCGCGCTTGCGCAATTGCCCGATAACGTGGTCATTGCGTCCGCCCCCGTCGAACGCGTGGTTTACCGGCCCTGGACCTACGTCGTTCCATTGGTGTCGCGGTTCATCGCGGTCGACCGGCCCCAGGGTGCGGATGCGCCGGCGGTTTTCGCGACGAACGCCTATGTCGTGGAACGCTGGGGTCAATCTCGGCCCGTCCCCGTCGCCTTCGACTGTGCGAAGGGCCTTCGCGCCGACCTTTTCGAGGGGGCGGAGCTGGCCGACAACGGAACATTGAAGGGGGCCGAATGGCGCCCCCACGACCCAGAGGATGTATTGGTACGCGCGGCATGTAACGGAGGGTGAGATGGAGGAGGCGAAGCTCAGGCACCGTGTCCTGATCGTCGAGGACGAGGACAATATCGCGCTCGCGCTCGACTATGTGCTGACGCGCGAGGGGTATGATCACGAGAGGGTGGCGAACGGTGCGGAGGCCTTGTCGAAGATCCGCGACACCTCGCCCGATCTCGTGCTTCTCGACGTGATGCTGCCCGAGGTGTCGGGCTACGAGATCTGCCAGAACGTGCGGATGGATCCCGGCCTCAAGGACGTGAAGATCCTGATGATGACGGCGCGCGGTTCGGCGATGGAGCGCCGCAAGGGCATGGCGCTCGGTGCCGACGGGTTCATCGCCAAGCCCTTCGAGTTGAAGGAACTGCGCGACGAGGTGCGCCGGCTCCTCGAACCGGGGGCGGGAGGGGATGCTTGAACGGCTGAGCCTGCGCCAAAGGCTGCTCCTGTTCTTCGTCGCCATCGCGGCGGGCGGGATCGCGGCGCTCGCGGCCGGGCTCTGGGTCGGCTATCACCGGCTGGGTCTGGCGGAGGCGCTGTCGGATTTCGTCCTTGTCGGCGCAGTGGTGGGCTTCGCGCTCCTCGGCGTCGTCACCTGGGTCTGGTTCCTCTTCGACGAGAATGTCGGTCGCGCGCTCGACCGGCTGGCGGCGGGTTTGCGCGCCCAGGCCCATGCCGATGGCGCGGGCGGCTTCGATCCCGGCCCCGCGCGCTATCTCGGCGATCTCGGGCCGGCGGCGGCGGCGGTCTCGGCCTCGCTCGCCGAGACGCGGACGGCGCTGGCGGCGGCGGTGGAGCGCGAGACCGGGCAGCTGAAGAGCGAGAAGGGCCGGCTCGAGGCGCTGCTGTCGGACGTGCCGGCGGGGGTGCTGCTCTGTTCGGGCGCGCATCAGCTGGTGTTCTACAACGGCCCCGCCACCGATCTGCTTGGCGCGGGCGCGGCGCCGGGGCTCGACCGCAAGGTCTTCGACTATCTGCGCGAGGCGCCGCTGACCCATGCCTATGAGCGGCTCGTCGCGTCGGGCGACGCGGACGCGGTCTCGGACCTCATGGTTGCGACGCAGGACGGGGCGCGGGTGCTTTCGGGGCGGATGCGGCTTCTCGATGCCGAGGTGGAGCGGCCGGGCTACGTGCTGACCTTGCGCGACGTGACCGCGGACCTCGCCGCCCATGCCGGCCGCGACCGGCTTCTGGAGGAGATCTTCGACCGTATCCGCCGACCCGCCGCCAATCTGCAGACCGTGATCGGTGTCATCGCCGAGGCTGGCGGGGGCGAGGCGCTGAACGCGGCGCTGCTCGAAGAGGTTGGATCGCTGGCGCGGACGGTGAACGAGCTGGGCGACCGCTACGACGCGGCGCGGGGCGGTTGGAGTACCCTGCCTGCGACGCGGGCGGCCGACCTTGTCGACGGGCTCAGGGCGCGGATCGAGGCAGCGGAGCTCGGGCTTTCGGCGGAGGCCGCAGACCTCATCCTGCGCTGCGACGGGTTCGAGATCGTCGCCCTCCTCGCGGGGTTCGCGCAGCGGCTTTCCGCTGCCGGCCATGCGCGCGATTTTCGGGTCGAGATCACCGAGGACGGGGCGGGGGCGATGATCAGCCTCGGCTGGGAGGGCGCGCCCCTGGCCATCGGCACGCTCGAAGCCTGGCTCGCCGAGCCTGTCGACGCGGCGGCCGAGGTGACCGGCCGGGCAGTCCTTGGCAGCCATGCGACCGAATGCTGGCCCGAGGCGGCGGGGGGCCGCGCCGCGATCCGCCTGCCGATCCGCGAGGCGCGCCGCGCCTCCCGCCGTGTTGCGCCCATCGCCCGCCATGTGGTCTACGACTTCGACCTTCTTTTCAAGCCGCGCGCCGCCGCCCTGTCGGAAACGCCGCTCGAGGACCTCACCTACGTCGTCTTCGACAGCGAGACGACGGGCCTTCTGCCCGACGAGGGCGACGAGATCTGCCAGATCGCCGGGCTGCGGCTCGTCAACGGCCGCCGGGTCGCGGGCGAGGTCTTCGACATGCTGGTCCATCCCGGCCGCGCCATCCCGCCGAAGGCGACGGCGGTGCACGGGATCTCGGATGCGATGGTCGCCGAGGCGCCCGGCGTCGTCGAGGCGGTCAGGCGGTTCCACAAGTTCGCCGAGGGCGCGGTGCTGATCGCCCACAACGCGCCCTTCGACATGACGTTCCTCAAGCGCCGCGAGGCCGAGATCGGCAAGGCTTTCGACAATCCGATCCTCGACACCGTGCTGCTGTCGGCGGTGGTCTATGGCCAGACCGAGGGGCACAGCCTCGACGCGCTGAGCCACCGGCTTGGCATCACCATTCCCGAGGAGGCGCGCCACACCGCGATCGGCGACACGATCGCGACGGCGGAGGCGTTCCTCAAGCTCTTGCCGATGCTGAAGGGCAAGGGGCTGCGTGACGTTCGGCGACGTGCTGGCGGAGGTGCGCAAGCACGGGCGGCTTGCTGAAGGACCTGAACGCCTGAAGCCCGGGGGCGCTGCCCCCGCCGTCCATCGGTTCGGTGAACCAATGGACTTCCCCGAGGTATTTCGGCCACAATGAAAGAGTCAGGCGAAGGGGTCGTCGTGGTAGCCGACCTCGGCGAGGTAGAGCCCGTCGGGCGGGCAGACCGGGCCGCAGGCGGCGCGGTCGCGGGCGTCGAGCGCACGTTTCACGTCGTCCGGCGCCCAGGACCCGGCGCCGACCCGTTCGAGCGTGCCGACGATGGAGCGGACCTGGTTGTGCAGGAAGCTTCGGGCGCGGACGTGGAAGCGATATTCGCGGCCGTGGGGGATCGCGCGCTCCTCGATCGTGATCTCGTCGAGGGTCTTTTCCGGGCTTTTCGACTGGCAGAGCGTCGAGCGGAAGGTGGTGAAGTCGTGATGCCCGACGAGGTG
Source organism: uncultured Alphaproteobacteria bacterium (assembly GCA_963707885.1). Lineage (GTDB taxonomy): Bacteria > Pseudomonadota > Alphaproteobacteria > Rhodobacterales > Rhodobacteraceae > Albidovulum. The sequence continues at coordinate 16,035 of CAVPRV010000010.1, read as the reverse complement.
GGCGGCACCCTGCCGCATCGCCCCGGTGTCGAGCGGGTTCAGGATCCGCCAGGCGAGGCCGGCGTCGTGGGTCAGCGGCGCGCGGCGGGCGACAAGCCGGAAGAGGTAGCGCCGTTCCAGCGCCGAGAAACGGGCGTGGAAGCCGTCCGTCACCCGTGCCGCTGCCAGCACCGCGACGGGCGCGGGCTTGAGATGGAAGTTCAGCGCCTCGGAGAGCCGGAACGGGTCCCAGTCCTTCGCGAGGTCGCAATGCGCGACCTGCCCCGTCGCATGGACCCCCGCGTCGGTCCGCCCCGCCGCCGCGATGCCGGGCGCCTCCGGTTCCAGCCGGCGGAGCGCGGTTTCCACCGCCTCCTGCACCGAAGGCTGGCCGGATTGCCGCTGCCAGCCCGAAAACGGGCCGCCGTGGTATTCGATCTTGAGCGCGTAACGGGGCATGTCCTGCCTTACCCCTGGCCGAGGGGGCTTGGCAATCGCCCCTACCCATTGCCGGCCGCGCCGCCTATCTTGGATCGAAAGTCGAGGGGCAGCGGTGGTCATTTCCGATATCACAGATACGCTCGGCCGTGCGATCGAGGGCGTCGCGGCGCCGTTCTCCGATCCGGTGGTCCGGCTCGGCGTGACCGGGCTCAGCCGCGCCGGCAAGACCGTCTTCATCACCTCGCTGGTGGCGAACCTGATGGACCGGGCGCGGATGCCGGGCCTGCGCGCCGCCGCCGAGGGGCGGATCCTGTCGGCCTTCCTGCAGCCGCAGCCCGACGACACCGTGCCGCGCTTCGACTACGAGGCGCATCTGGCCGCGCTGACCGGGCCGGAGCCGCACTGGCCGGAAAGCACCCGCGCGGTGAGCGAACTGCGCCTGTCGTTCCGGCTGAAGGAGGCCGGCATTCTCGGCGGTTTCCGCGGGCCGCGCACGCTGCATCTCGACATCGTCGACTATCCCGGCGAATGGCTTCTCGACCTTGCGCTGATGGACCTGAGCTATGGCGACTGGGCCGGGGAGGTGCTGGACCGGATTGCCGGGCGGGCCGAGGCGGCGGGGTTTCTGGCCGAGGCGGCCGGCGTCGACGCGGCCCAGGCCCATGACGAGCCGCGCGCGAAGGCGCTCGCCGGCGCCTTCGCGCATTACCTTCAGGCCGCCCGCGCGGCCGGCTTTTCCGACTGCACGCCGGGCCGGTTCCTCTTGCCGGGCGACCTTGCCGGATCGCCGGTCCTGACTTTCGCGCCGTTGTCACGGCCGGAAAAGGCCCCGCGCGGATCGCTCTGGCGCGAGATGGAGCGGCGCTTCGAGGCCTACAAGGAGAAGGTGGTGAAACCCTTCTTCCGCGATCATTTCTCCCGCATCGACCGGCAGGTCGTGCTGGTCGATGCGTTGGGGGCCATCCATTCCGGGCCGAAGGCGGTCGAGGACATGCGGGTCGCCATGGCGGGGATTCTCGGAAGCGTTCCGGCCGGGCCGGGTCGGCTGGATCGCCGGTTTGCTGGGCCTGCGCCGGGTGGAGCGCATCCTTTTCGCGGCGACGAAGGCCGACCACCTGCATCACGCGCAGCACACGAGGCTGACCGCGATCATGGCGGCCCTGATGCGCGAGGCGAAGGACCGGGCGGATTTCGCCGGGGCCGATACCGCCGCGATGTCAATTGCCGCCTTGCGCGCGACGGTAGAGGAGATCGGTGAGCCATGAGGGGCGCGACCTCGACTGCGTGCGCGGGCGGCTGCTGGCGACGGGTCGGGAGGCCACGTTCTATCCCGGCGATCTGCCGGAGAATCCCGGCCGCGCTGCTGGCGCCGGCGCGGAAAGGAGCTTCGGCCTGGCTCGACGCCGATTACGAAGTGATGACCTTTGCCCCGGCGCGGCTGAAGCTGAAGCCCGGCGAGGGGCCGCCGCATATCCGGCTCGACCGGGCGGCGGAATTCCTGATCGGCGACAGGTTGTGAGGATGTGATGGCGAACCCCAAGGGACCCGTTCTGATCGAGAGGGAGGCCCCTCTGCCGGAAGGCCCGGACCGCGCGCCGCCGGTGCCGGACCTGACCCCCATGCCGGAGGGCCGCGCGATGCAGACCGTCGCGGTGCTTGCCAGCCGGCCCCGCTCGCGGCTCGGACGGTTCTTCTGGGCCTCGGCCTCGGCGCTCGTGGGCTTCGTGGTCTCGGTCGCGGCCTGGCGCTTCGTCGAGGGCCTGCTGGTTGCGAACCCGGTCCTCGGCTGGACGGCGGCATTTTTCGTCGGTCTTTTCGTCCTCGCGGCCCTCCTTGTCGCGTTGCGCGAATGGGCTGCCTATGCCCGGCTCGCCCGGCTCGACCGGGTGCACAAGGCGGCTTTGGAGGCGGTCGGCTCCGGTGACATGGGCGCGGCGGGGCAGGTGGTGGACCGGCTGGTCGCGCTTTACGGCGCGCGGGAGGATACCGCCTGGGGCCGCTCGCGGCTGGCCGAGCGACGGGGCGACGTGTTCGACGCGGATGCACTGCTGCATCTGGCCGAGGCGGAACTGCTCGGCCCCCTCGACCGCGCGGCGCGGACCGAGATCGAGGCGGCGGCGCGGCAGGTGGCGACGGTCACGGCCATCGTGCCCCTTGCACTGGCCGATGTCGCCGCCGCGCTGGTGTCCAACCTGCGCATGATCCGCCGGATCGCGGAGATCTATGGCGGGCGGGCCGGCGCATTCGGAAGCTGGCGGCTTCTGCGCACCGTCCTCACCCATCTCGTCGCGACCGGGGCGGTCGCGGTCGGGGACGACCTGATCCACTCGATCGCCGGCGGCGGGCTTCTGTCGAAGCTTTCGCGCCGGTTCGGCGAGGGCGTGGTGAACGGGGCCCTTACCGCGCGCGTCGGCGTCGCCGCGATCGAGGTCTGCCGGCCGCTGCCGTTCGCTTCCCTGCCGCGCCCCAAGGTCACGAACCTCGTCAGCCGGGCGCTCGCGGGGCTCTTCGGCGCAGGCAAGACGAATGAGGCCGACGGGAAATCCTGACTTCCAGTCCGGCGACACTGCGCTATGAATAGCACCCAAGGCCCGCCAAGACGCGTCGGGCGGGCAGGGGGTGGATGCGATGGATGGTTGGGAACTGCTCGGAGTGATCGCGGCCCTCGCGGTTCTGGCGATCCCGGTGCTTCTGGTCGTGGCGCTCGTCGCCGTCTCGGGCCTGAAGCGGCGTGTGGCGGAACTCGAACGGGCGGCGAAGGCGCAGGCGGCCGCCATCCGGTCGCTGCAGGTAAGTCCGCGCGCGCCGGCGCCAGAGACCGCCGCGGCACCTGACGGCCCCGCGGAAAAGCCCGCGCGCGCTGCCGAAGCGGAAGAAGCTCTGCCGGCACCGCCGAGCATGCCGGAACCGGGCGACGCGGAGGACGTGAAGATCACCGGCCCGTGGTCGGCACCGTCACCGGAGCCCGCGCCGATCCGCCCGGCCGGATCCCCGGCCCGAAGCGCGGCGCGCGTCTCGGCTCTGGGCGATTGGCTGAAGATCAACTGGGTCTACGCGGTGTCGGCGCTGTCGCTCGCGCTCGCCGGGATATTCTTCGTCCAGTACGGGATCGAGAACGGCCTCCTGCCGCCAGCGGCGCGGGTCGCTGCGGCGATCCTCTTCGGCCTCGTCCTGATCGGCGCGGGCGAATGGCTCCGCCGCCGATGGGGCGACCGGGAGGGCGATCCGACCGCTTACCTGCCCTCCACCTTCTCGGGCGCGGGTCTCGTCTCGATCTTCGGCGGAATCATCGCGGCGCGCCAGCTTTACGGGCTGATCGGCTCCGGGGCGGCCTTCGCGGGGCTGATCGCGACCGCGCTGCTCGCCATCACGCTCGGCTGGTTCTACGGGCCTTTCCTCGCCGCCGTCGGTCTGATCGGCGCCTCGGTCGCCCCCTTCATCGTCGGCGGCGAGAGCGAGGCCCCCTACTGGCTCTACGCCTATTTCGCCGTACTGGCGGGGATCGGACTTTTCGTCGACACGATCCGGCGCTGGGCCTGGGTCTCGGTCCTCGCGGTCACGCTCGGCATCGCAGGCGGGCGGCTCGTCTTCGTCGGCACCGGCGACGCGGGGTGGTTCGCGCTGATGCTGGCGGCGATCGTGTTCCTCGCCGTCTGCGTGCCGGCGCGCGGGTTACTGCCCGATCATGCGGGGGCGATGACGGTTGAAATGTTGCGCAGGAAGAAGCGGGCGCGGCCGGCCTTCCCGACCGGACTCGCGGCCGGAACGGTGGCGGCGGCCAGCCTGCTCCTTCTCGTTCTCAGGACCGGGACCGGTGCGGAAAGCCTGCTCGTCTACCTCTGCCTTGCCGCGCTGACACTGGCGCTGACGATCTGGTCGGGCGGCGCGCGGGCGCTCAGCGATCTCACGGCGCTACCGGCGGCGGCCTTCCTCGTCCGGCTCGGGATCGAGGGCCTGGACACGGGCCCCCTCGCGCGGGAGTTCTCCGCCGGGGCCATCGCGCTCCGCGCGCCCGAGACAGCGGCGCCGGCAACCGTGACGCTTCTCCTCGGCATCGCCGTCGCGATGTCGCTCGGCGCGGCCTGGGCGAGCGGCGGGGCGGGACGGCTGAAGCCGTTCTGGGCGGCGGGCGCGGCACTCGTCGCGCCCCTTGCCGCATTGGTGCTGGAGCTCTTCTGGGCGCCCTCGGCGGTGCTCGGGGCCTACGGCTGGGCGCTCCACGTCATCGCGCTGGCCGGCCTCATGGTGGCGCTTGCGGTGGTCTTCGCGCGCACCGACGGCGAAGACATGCGCCGCGCGGCCTATGCCACCCTCTCGGCCCTGTCGCTGATCGCGCTCGCGCTGTTCCTGATCACCACCAAGGGCGCGCTGACGCTGGCGCTCGCGGCGCTCGTCACTATCGCGGCGGCGCTCGACCGGCGCTTCAGGCTGCCCGAGATGGGCTGGTTCATCCAGGCCGGCGTGATCGCGCTCTCCTGGCGGCTTGTCGTCGATCCCGGCCTTCTCTGGGCGGTCGAACGCGCGGCCCTGTGGGAGGCTGTGGCCTCCTACGGCGGCGCGGCGGCGGCGATGGCGGCGAGTCTTTGGCTCCTACGCGGGCTCGATCGGCGCGCGGCGCGAGTCTTCCTCGAAAGCGCCTTCGCGGCCTATGCGGCGCTGTTCGCCAACGTGCTGATCAGCCGCTGGCTGACCAGGGGAACCGAGGGCGACTGGATCGTCGCGCACTGGGCGCTGACGCTGAATGCGCTGCCCTGGCTGATCCTGATGCTGGTGCAGCTCTACCGGCTCCAGCTCGGCGGGGTGATGCGCTGGCTGCGCTGGGGCATCGCCGCCGTGGCCGCGGCGGTCGGTTTCGGCGGCATCGCGCTGGCGGTCGGGCCGGCCAACCCGCTTCTCGGGCTGATATACGGCGACGAGGCGCTGGTCTGGGGGCCGCCGGTCCTCGACACGCTTCTGGTCGCCTACGCGCTGCCGGGGCTCCTCCTGTTGGCGGGCGCCGCGCGAATGCGGCATCTGAACCGATGGCTCCGGCGCGGTCTCATGGGCGTCGGGGTGGCACTGACGGCGCTTTACGCGGGGCTGGAGATCCGCCGGCTCTGGCGCGGAGCCGACCTCTCGGTGCCCGGCGTGACACAGCCGGAACTTTACAGTTACACCTTGGCCCTGATGGCGGTCGGCGCGGCGCTCCTCTACCAGGCCATCGCGCGGCGGTCGCGTCCCCTGCGCCGGGCCGCGATGGCGGTGATCGGGCTGACCATCGCCAAGGTCTTCCTGATCGACATCTCGGGGCTGACCGGCCTCACCCGGGTCTTTTCCTTCCTCGCCCTCGGCCTCTCGCTCGCCGGCCTCGCCTGGCTCAATCGCTGGGCCGCCGAGCGGCAGACGACCGGCGGGCCGGATGCGTCCGAGGACTGAGGGCCGGCCGTGACGGGTCTGTCCTCCCTTTCATTGTGGCCCAAATACCTCGGAGGGGTCCGGGGAGGCAGCGCCTCCCCGGCGTGTCGGCCCGTCGAAGGCGAGACGACACACTACCTGCAGCTTCGGCACACCGCCGGGCAGGGCCGCCGTTTCGACCAGCCCGTAGCGCAGCCCGCGCCCGATGCGGTGGGCGAGGGCGGACCACTGGGCCGCCGTCTCGGGCGCAAGGTTGCGCCGCAAAACCGAGTCGAAAAGCCCGAGCCAGATATCGAACATGCCCGGCCGGACATTGCCCGCCGCCTGGTGCACCGCCATCGGATTGCCGTCGTAGCTCCGCTCGTAAAGGATCGCGTTCCGCCAGAACCGGGCAATCTTTTCCTCATGCGCCGGCCAGTCGCTGACATGGGCGGCGAAAACCGGGCCGAGGCCGGGATGGGTGCGGATCGCGGCGTAGAACTCCGTGACGACGCGGTCGATCTCCTCGGGCGTCACGGCGAAGCGCGGGGGCAGGGCGGTCATGCGGTCTCTCCTTCGTCGCGCCGATGCTTCGCCCGCTTCGCGCAAAGGGGCAAGGGCACGCGATGTCGCGCCCACTTTACCATCCGCCGGCCCCTCCTTATAACGCGCCCCATGACCCGCATATCCGCGATCATCATTCGAATTAGCGGCCCGGCGATCTGAGCCTTCAGACGCCGGGATAAAGGCGTCCGACCCGTTCCACGCCGAACCGACTTCCCCGATTTCATGAGGACCGCCCGAGATGTGCGCCGACAAGCCCGAGACCTCCGACAAGCCTGCCCCCGATTACCGATCCACCGTCTTCCTGCCCGAGACCGAGTTCCCGATGCGCGCCGGCCTGCCAAGCCGCGAGCCGGACTGGCTCGCCCGGTGGGAACGGATCGGCGTCTACGACCGTCTGCGCGACAAGGCCGCCCGGACCGAGCGCGCGCCCTTCACGCTGCATGACGGCCCGCCTTACGCCAACGGCCACCTCCACATCGGCCACGGGCTGAACAAGATCCTCAAGGACATGGTCGTCCGCTCGCAGCAGATGATGGGCAAGGATGCCCGCTACGTGCCGGGCTGGGACTGCCACGGCCTGCCGATCGAATGGAAGATCGAGGAGCAATACCGCCAGAAGGGCCTGAACAAGGACGACGTGGACATCGTCGCCTTCCGCCAGGAATGCCGCAGGTTCGCCGAGGGCTGGATCGACATCCAGCGCGAGGAGTTCAAGCGGTTGGGCGTCACCGGCAACTGGGCCGACCCCTACCTCACGATGGATTACCACGCCGAGGCGGTGATCGCCGAGGAGTTCCTGAAGTTCCTGATGAACGGCACGCTCTATCAGGGATCGAAGCCCGTGATGTGGTCGCCGGTCGAGAAGACCGCCCTCGCCGAGGCCGAGGTCGAGTATCACGATCATACGAGCCACACGATCTGGGTGCGGTTTAGGGTGGGGACAGCGATCGTCGGTGAAAGGTCAGAGCTCCCCGTTTGGCCAGACGATCTTGTGAATGCGCATGTGGTCATCTGGACGACGACCCCCTGGACGATCCCGCAGAACCGCGCTGTCGCCTTCAATCCCGAGATCGCCTACGGCCTCTATGAGGTCGGTGCGGTCGCAGAGAATTCCGCCGCGAAGACGGGCGAGAAGATCATCGTCGCCGATGCGCTGGCCGAGGGAATATTTGCCGCGGCGCGGGTTGAAGACCACAAGCGCCTGCGTGATGTAAGCGCCGAGGAACTCGGCGCACTCACCCTCGCCCACCCCTTCCGGGGCGTCGAAGGTGCGAACGGCGAATGGGACTACGACGTCCCGATGCTCCCCGGCGATCACGTCACCGACGACGCGGGCACGGGCTTCGTTCATACCGCGCCCAGCCATGGCGACGACGACTATCAGCTTGGCCTGAAGTTCGGCCTGCCGATGACCTACAACGTCGAGCCGGACGGCACCTACCGCGCCGACCTGCCGCTCTTCGGCGGGCAGGCGATCATCGAGCCGGACGGCAAGGACGGCCCCGCCAACGTCTCGGTCATCAAGCAGCTCGCCTATGCCGGCGCGCTCTTCGCCAAGGGCAAGCTCAAGCACAGCTACCCGCACAGCTGGCGCTCGAAGGCGCCCTTGATCTACCGCAACACGCCGCAATGGTTCGTCGCCATCGACGAAAAGCTCGACGACGGCATGGGCGAGTACGGTGACACGATCCGCGCCCGCGCGCTGAAAAGCATCGACGAACTGGTGACCTGGACCCCGGCCTCGGGCCGCAATCGCCTTCATTCGATGATCGAGACGCGCCCCGACTGGGTGCTGTCGCGCCAGCGCGCCTGGGGCGTGCCGCTCACCTGCTTCGTGAAGACGGGGGCAAAGCCGACCGATCCCGACTTCCTCCTCCGGAACGCCGAGGTCAATGCCCGCATCGTCGCCGCCTTCGAGGCCGATGGCGCCGATGTCTGGTATCGCGCGGGGTTCAAGGACGAGGTGCTGGGCAACATCGTCAACCCGGACGACTACGAGCAGATCTTCGACGTGCTCGACGTCTGGTTCGACAGCGGCTCCACCCATGCCTTCGTGCTCCGCGACCGGGCGGACGGCACGGCGGACGGCATTGCCGATCTCTACCTCGAAGGCACCGACCAGCACCGGGGATGGTTCCATTCCTCGATGCTTCAAGCCTGCGGCACCAAGGGCCGGGCGCCCTATCGCGGCGTCCTGACGCACGGCTTCACGCTCGACGAGAAGGGCATGAAGATGTCGAAATCGATCGGCAACACGATCGTGCCCGAGGAAGTCGTCCAGCAATACGGCGCCGATATTCTCCGCCTTTGGGTGGCGCAGACCGACTATACCGCCGACCAGCGGATCGGGCCGGAGATCCTGAAAGGGACGGCCGACAGCTATCGGCGGCTCCGCAACACGATGCGCTTCCTCCTCGGCAACCTCGCGGGATTCACCGAGGCCGAGCGCGTCGCGCCGGAGGAGCTGCCGGAACTCGAACGCTGGGTGCTGCACCGGTTGGCCGAACTCGACCACATTGTGCGCAAGGGCTATGCGAAATACGATTTCCAGGGCGTGTTCCAGACCCTCTTCACCTTCTGCACGGTGGACCTCTCGGCGGTCTATTTCGATATCCGCAAGGACGCGCTCTACTGCGACGCGCCGGAGAGCTTGCGGCGGCGGTCCGCGCGCACGGTGCTCGACGTCCTCTTCCATCGGCTGACGACCTGGCTCGCGCCGATACTCGTCTTCACGATGGAGGATGTCTGGCTCGCCCGCTTCCCCGGCGAGGAGAGCTCGGTGCATCTTCTGGACATGCCCGAGACGCCGGCGGACTGGCTCGACGAGCCGCTGGCGCAGAAATGGGAGGCGATCCGCAAGGTCCGCCGCGTCGTCACCGCCGCCCTCGAAGTGCAGCGCACGGCCAAGGTCATCGGCGCCTCGCTGGAGGCGGCGCCGGTGGTGCATGTCGAGAGCGCGGACGCGCTGGCGGCGCTGAGATCGGTCGATTTCGCCGATATCTGCATCACCTCGGACCTGCAACTGACCGCCGATCCAGTGCCGGAAGAGGCGTTCCGCGTGCCCGAGGTGCCGGGCGTCGGCGTGGTCTTCGAGAAGGCCGAGGGCGAGAAATGCCAGCGCTGCTGGAAGATCCTGCCCGATGTCGGCAGCCACGCGCATGAAGGCACCTGCCAGCGCTGCGACGAGGTGCTTGGCTGAGGGGCGGGCGGGCGAATAAACTCTCTGCGCAAGGCAACGGCCGCGCCACTCTCCCTGGAAACGGGGAGCAGAGTCATGCGCCGAATTATTGCGGTTCTCCTGATCGCAGTTGCGCCGCCATCCGATGCCCAGCAGGCGTCGGAGTTCCCGCGAAAGTCGAGTTACATCATCCAGCTGACAAGCTCGCAATATGCGAGCGGGCTTGGCGAATACCTGGTGCCGCCTTTGCGCCGCGCCTTCCGCAAGACCGGAATGCGCTACGACGGCGGAGCCGGGGCGGACTATGCCGCGACGGTCGAAACAGGCTCCGATGTCGGGCGCTGGTACGGGGCAGCTGACGACGCGCGCTGGCTCTACAATCGGTTCGTGACGGTCGGCCTTTCGCCGCCCGATATAGACGTAAAGCCCGGGGGGCGAACTCAAGCCGGCCTTTTCCGTCACGGTCATGCTCATCACGCCCGACGAGGATCGGGTCGGCGAACTCGATTGCCTGATCGCGCTCGCCACGCGCGAACTTGCCGCGCGCTACAGACCGACGGGGCATGTCCTCGTCAAGGTCAGTTCATGCGCCTTCAAGGAATAACCTGCGCCCGGGGTATGGCCAATTCACATGAAACGGGTTGCGCGCTTTCCCCCGACGGCGCAGCATCCCGCCATGCCCGAGATGACTCTCCAAAGCCCGTTCGGACCGCTCACCCTCCGCGAAGAGGGCGGGCAGATCGTCGCTTTGTCCTGGGGGACGGGTGGTGCCGACGAAGCGCCGCTTCTTGTCGAAGCCTCGCGCCAGCTCGGCGAGTATTTCGCCGGTAGCCGGATTGAATTCGACCTGCCCATCGCCTTCCGTCCCGGCCTTCAGGGCGAGGTCATGCGGGCGATGTGCGCGATCCCCTTCGGCGAGACCCGCACCTATGGCGACCTTGCGAAGTCACTCGGTGCCCCGGCGCAGGCGATCGGCCAGGCCTGCGGCGGCAATCCGGTCCCCATTATCGTGCCCTGCCACCGCATCCTCGGCGCATCCGGCCTCGGTGGCTTCTCCGCGCCGGGCGGGGTGGAGACGAAGGTCGCGCTCCTCAAGCACGAAGGCGCGGCCTCGCTCCTGATTTAGACGTATTCGTCGCGGAAAGACCCTCTGGGGTGAGGAAGGACGGCCGGCTTCAGGTGATCGCTTCGAGCCGTTCTTTCGACATTTCGCCCGGCACGATGGTGATCGGGATCGGCAGGCTGCCGGAGGTTTTCGACATCTGCGTGACCAGCGGGCCCGGGCCCGACTTGTCGATCCCCGCCCCGAGGACGAGGACACCGATATGGGTATCCTCGCGGATGAGGTCGAGGATCTCCGTCACCGGCTCGCCCTCGCGGATCACCAGTTCGGGGTCGATCCCCTGGCGGTCGCGCATCCACTTGGCGAAAACCTCGAAATGCGCCTCGATCCGCTCGCGCGCCTCCTGGCGCATGATATCGGCGACGCCGATCCAGTGCTGGAACTCGTCCGGCGGAATGACCGAGAGAATCGTCACCCCGGCGCCGGTATGGGCCGCGCGAAGGGCGGCGAACCGCATCGCGTTCAGGCATTCGCGGCTGTCGTCGAGCACGACCAGAAACTTGCGCATGATCATCCCCCGTCAGGCGGCGCGATCATGGCCGCTTGTCGCGCGACTGGCAATCCCGGACCGTCGCCGCGGCACCGGGGATAGCACCGCGCCAGTCAGGCCGCCGAATGCGCCCAGTCCCAGTAAAGCTCGCGCACCCGCTTCGTCACCGGGCCGTGCTGGTAGTGGGTGCCGTCGAACTCGATGACCGGGGTCACTTTCGACATGTTGCCCGACAGGAAGACCTCGTCGGCCGTGCGGAAATCGTCGAAGCTCAGCACCGTCTCGTGCACCCGGACCCCGTCGGCGGCGAGGTTCGATATATGCCGGGCGCGAGTGATGCCGGCGAGGAACGTTCCGTTGCCGACCGGGGTGAAGACCTCGCCGTCCCGGACCATGAAAACGTTCGCGGTCGCCGTCTCGGCCACGTTGCCGAGCGCGTCGGCGACGAGCGCGTTGCCGAAGCCCTTGGCCCGCGCCTCGATCAGCATCCGGGCATTGTTGGGATAAAGGCAGCCGGCCTTGGCGTTCGTCACCGCGTCTTCCAGGACCGGCCGGCGGAACCGCGTCGTCGTGAGCGTCGTGGCGGCCGTCTCGGGCGCCATCGGGATTTCCTCGAGGCAGAGCGCGAAGCCGGTCGAGCCCGGCTTCGGCACCACGCCGAGGTCGCCTCCGTCGAGCGCCCAGTACATCGGCCGGATGTAGACCGCCGCCTCCTTAGGGAATTTCGCCAGCCCCTCGCGGGCGATCGCCACCATTTCCTCGGTTCCGACGGTCGGGGTGATCATCAGCGCCTCGGCCGAGCGGTTCACCCGGGCGCAGTGGCTGTCGAGATCGGGCGTGATGCCCTCGAAGAACCGCGCCCCGTCGAAGACAGTGGTCCCGAGCCAGGCGCCATGATCGGCGGCCCGCATCACCGCGACGTCGCCGTCGTGCCAGCGCCCGTCGAACCAGGTGCGGATATTCTTGCCGATTGCCATGTCGTCCCCCTTCGTGGAGCCGCCCGGGAAGCCGGGGCGGCGCGTCCTCGTCTCGGTGTCGTCCGGCCCGGGTCGAGGCGCCGGGCAGGCGCAGATTCGGGTACCAGACCCGTATCGCGCGGCATGATCGGGAACTTTTCCGGTGAAGACAACCCGCCCGGACGGTGTGCCGCACCGGACGATCGTGGCCGGCCGCATTCCGGGATGCGACCCCTCGGGGGAGCGGTGCGCTGCATATTCCCCGTTTCCTGACGGAGCGACTATGCTATGGCAACCGCGCCCGCCCGGCACGGCGGGGGCAATCGGAGCGATGAGGTCACTTCTGGCGGTGCTGGACAACGATATCGGACGGGTTCTCGTTGTCGGTGGCAGCGGCCGGCTCGGCGCCCTGCTGCGCCGGGCCTGGGCCCTCGAGGATCAGGGCGGTCTCATCTGGCAGCATCGCGGCGCAGGCTCGGGGCCAAGCTTCGACGCGCTGACCGATCCGGCCGCCTATGCCCGCGCAGCGGTGGGGGCGGACGCCATCCTCAACCTCGCCGGCCGCGTCGGCGGCGGGGGCGCGTCTCTCTCCGCCCACCGCGACCTCGCGCTCGCCGCGCTTAAGGCCGGGCAGGCGGCGGGTGTCGCGCGGGTGTTCCTCGCGTCGAGCGCGGCAGTCTATGGGCGGGCCCGGGTACCGGCCCGCGAAACCGATCCCGTCACGCCGGTCTCGGAATACGGCCGCGCCAAGGCCGAGATGGAAGCGGCGGCCCTCGCCTGGGTATCCGCCCATCCCGGCGGGCCGGCGGTCACCTGCCTCCGGATCGGCAATGTCGCCGGCGCCGACCAGCTTCTCGGCGCGCCGGAGGGGGAGGAACCGCAACAGCTCGATCTTTTCCCAGACGGCACCGGCCCGGCGCGGAGCTATATCGGCCCGGGAGCACTTGCCGAGATCCTCTCGAAGCTTTTCGTGGTGCATCGGGCCGGGCAGGCCGTGCCTGACGTTCTCAACGTCGCACTCGACGGCGCGGTGCGGATGGAGGCGTTTCTCGATGCCGATGGCCGCGCCTGGCGCGGCCGGACGGCGCCGGAGCACGTGCTCCGAGAGGTGCGGCTCGACGTGAGGCGGCTCGGCGCGGTCTGCGGCCCTCTCGCGCCGGCCGATGCGGCGGCGATCGTGGCGGATCTCCGCAAGGTGACGAGGGCCGACGTATGACCTTTGGCAAGCAACTCTTCGACATCGCCCTGGGGCTCGTCCTCCTCGGGCCGCTCGGCGTCGCGATGATCGTCATCGCCGCCCTCCTGCTGATCGCTCAGGGTCGGCCGGTTCTTTACGGATCGGAACGGATGCGCGATCCTGCACGGGCATTCACCCTGTGGAAGTTCCGCACGATGCGGCCCGCCGCCACGGACAGCGGGGTCTCCGGCGGCGACAAGGTGGGGCGCGTCACGCCGCTTGGCGCGGCATTGCGCGCCAGCCGACTCGACGAACTGCCGCAACTCTTCAACATCCTGAAGGGCGATATGAGCTTCGTCGGCCCGCGCCCACCGCTGCGCCAGTATGTCGAGGCCTTCCCCGACCTCTACGCCGCCGTCCTGAAATCTCGGCCGGGGGTGACCGGCCTCGCCTCGCTCATCTATCATCGGCACGAGGAAAGGCTTTTGGCGCGATGCACCAGTGCGGAGGAGACCGACGGGATCTATTCGCGCCGCTGCATCCCGGCGAAGGCCCGCCTCGACCTCATCTACCAGCGTCGGCGGACGCTTTGTCTCGATCTCTGGATTCTCGCCCGGACCCTTCATCGTGTTGCCGAACGTCCCTAGTGGCCTGCAAACAGGTGGGATTCCGCCGAAATCGCTGCGGAATACCTGCAATCGCAGGTATAGTCTTGAAGGCGCCTGCAATAGTCCTATTACTGCGGCGGTAGGGGATAACGTCATCGGGCAGGTGGGACGAGCGGGCGAAAAGCCCGGTGCGCTGTTGAGCGCGAAGAACGAGGCGAAGAAGAAATGGTCAAACTCGTCCTGTCGATGACCCGGGCCCAAAAGCGGATGGTGCTTCTGCTCCTGGATATCGGGTTCGTTCCCCTCGCCTTTGCGATTGCCTCGGTCATCCAGTTCTCGGCCTTTCTGCCCGCCGGAGTTCTTCTGTCAAACTGGCCGCTTATGCCGCTCCTCATGGCGGTGTCGCTCGGCCTGTCGATCATCCTCGGAACCGCCGATATCCGCCTCAAGAACTACGATGTCGGGGCGGCGCAGCGCACGGCGCTCTTCGCCACGATCCTCGCTGTGGCCTGCGCGGCGCTTTCAAAGCTCGGTCAGACCAACCTTCCTGCCGGCTTTCACGTCGTCTTCGGCCTCGTCTTCTTCGCGCTGGCAGCCGGCGCACGGATCGGTCTCCTGCATATCCTCCTGACGATCTACCGGCAGAGCGCGGAGATCTCCCGCGTCCTGATCTACGGTGCGGGACGCACCGGAATGGCGCTTGCCGCCGCCCTTCGCAACCGGGCCGACATCATTCCGGTCGCCTTCGTCGACGACAACGCGACGCTGCGCGGGCTGGTCGTGGCTGGCCTGCCGGTCTTCTCAGGCGCCCATATCAGCCGGGTGCTCAGCCAATACCGCATCGACCGGGTGATCCTCGCCATGCCGTCGCTGTCGGTCCACAAACAGAGCCTCCTGTCGAGCCGGATGGTCAGGCTCGGCCTCGACGTGCAGACCCTGCCGGCCTTCGCCCAGCTTATCGGCGAGGAGGAACTGGTGGACAAGTTGATGCCGGCGCCGCTGGGCGCGCTTCTGAGCCGCAAGGGGCTGCATGACGAGATCTCGGGCGGCTGCAAAGCCTATCGCGGCGCAAATGTGATGATCACCGGAGCCGGTGGTTCGATCGGACTCGAACTGTGCCGCCAGGTCATCGCCGGCAGACCGGCAAAGGTCGTCCTGTTCGAGCTGAGCGAAGTCGCGCTCTACAACGCCGAGATGGAGTTGCGGGTCCTGACCGAGGACCTGCCGATCGAGGTCGTGCCTGTTCTTGGCTCGGTCGCAGACGGCGCGCTGGTGGAACGGGTGCTGCGCGACCACGAGATCACTGACGTTCTGCACGCCGCCGCCTACAAGCATGTGCCGCTGGTCGAGTCGAATGCCCGAGCGGGCGTCGCCAACAATGCGCTGGCGACCGCGGTTCTGGCGCAGAAGGTGCGGGCCTGCGGGGTCGCGCGCTTCGTGCTGGTCTCCACCGACAAGGCGGTTCGGCCGGCGAGCGTCATGGGCGCCTCGAAGCGGCTCGCCGAACTGATCGTTCAGGGGCAGGCGGCGCAGCCCGGCAACACGATCTTCTCGATCGTGCGCTTCGGCAATGTCCTCGGCTCCTCCGGCTCGGTCATCCCGCTCTTTCAGGAACAGATCGCGGCTGGTGGCCCGGTGACGCTGACCGACGAGGCGGTGACGCGCTACTTCATGACGGTCCAGGAGGCCGCCCGCCTTGTCCTGATCGCCGGCAGCCTTGCCTCCGGGGGCGAGGTCTTCGTGCTCGACATGGGCGATCCGGTGGCAATCCGCGACCTTGCACGCAAGGTCATCGAATCCGCCGGCTACACGGTGCGCGACAAGACCAATCCCGACGGCGATATCGAGATCGTGACGACCGGCCTGCGGCCGGGCGAGAAGCTGCACGAGGAACTGATGATCGGAACGGGCGCAACCATGACGGCGCATCCCAAGATCATATCGGTCCGCGAAGCGCATCTGTCGGAATTGGAACTCGCCGCCGCGCTCCGCGACCTGCGGGACGCTGTGGATTCGGACACCGACGAGGCATTGACAACCGTGCTAAAACGCTGGGTTGCCGGATACGATCCGGCATCGAACGGAGCGGTTGCGATGTGGGCAGATCGCAAGGGCAGCAGTCTGACTGTGGTTGCCGGCGAGT